>CBDEUC010000003.1:0-295000 GCA_965243105.1 Gammaproteobacteria bacterium | reverse complement strand
AGTATCCGTACCTGAATTCATAGGGTGCGGAGGCGAACCCGGGGAACTGAAACATCTAAGTACCCGGAGGAAAAGAAATCAAACAGAGATTCCCTCAGTAGCGGCGAGCGAACGGGGATCAGCCCTTAAGCTTTAGTGTGGTTAGTGAAACGATCTGGAAAGTTCGGCCATAGACGGTGATAGCCCCGTACACGAAAACCTAGCTAAAGTGAAATCGAGTAGGTCGGAGCACGTGAAACTTTGACTGAATATGGGGGGCCCATCCTCCAAGGCTAAATACTCTCTACCGACCGATAGTGAACTAGTACCGTGAGGGAAAGGTTAAAAGAACCCCGGAGAGGGGAGTGAAATAGAACCTGAAACCGTGTGCGTACAAGCTGTGGGAGCCTGTCTTCGGATGGGTGACTGCGTACCTTTTGTATAATGGGTCAGCGACTTACATCTCAATGGCAAGCTTAACCAGTAGGGTAGGCGCAGGGAAACCGAGTCTTAATAGGGCGAATTAGTCGTTGGGAGTAGACCCGAAACCGGGCGATCTATCCATGGCCAGGTTGAAGGTGGGGTAACACCCACTGGAGGACCGAACCCACCTATGTTGAAAAATGGGGGGATGAGCTGTGGATAGGAGTGAAAGGCTAACCAAGCCCGGAGATAGCTGGTTCTCCTCGAAATCTATTTAGGTAGAGCGTCGTGTCTCACTCCAGGGGGTAGAGCACTGTTATGGCTAGGGGGTCATCCCGACTTACCAAACCATTGCAAACTCCGAATACCTGGAAGTGCAATCACGGCAGACACACGACGGGTGATAAGGTCCGTTGTGGAAAGGGAAACAGCCCAGACCGTCAGCTAAGGTCCCTAAATCACAACTCAGTGGAAAACGATGTGGGAAGGCCCAGACAGCCAGGAGGTTGGCTTAGAAGCAGCCACCCTTTAAAGAAAGCGTAACAGCTCACTGGTCGAGTCGGCCTGCGCGGAAGATGTACCGGGGCTAAGTTGTGTACCGAAGCTACGGATGCTTGAATCCTTCGGGGTTCATGCATGGTAGAGGAGCGTTCCGTAAGCCTGCGAAGGTGTGCCGTAAGGCATGCTGGAGGTATCGGAAGTGCGAATGCTGACATGAGTAGCGATAATGCGGGTGAAAAACCCGCACGCCGAAAACCCAAGGTTTCCTGCGCAACGCTAATCGGCGCAGGGTGAGTCGGTACCTAAGGCGAGGCCGAAAGGCGTAGTCGATGGAAAACAGGTTAATATTCCTGTACCGCTTGTAATTGCGATGGGGCGACGGAGAAGGCTAGGTCAGCCGGGTGTTGGATGTCCCGGTTTAAGCGTGTAGGGAGTGAGTTTAGGCAAATCCGGACTCATAATCCTGAGGCGTGATGACGAGCACCCCTAGGGGCGCGAAGTGATTGATGCCATGCTTCCTGGAAAAACCTCTAAGCTTCAGATTACAAGTGACCGTACCCCAAACCGACACAGGTGGGTGGGGTGAGAATCCTAAGGCGCTTGAGAGAACTCTGGTGAAGGAACTCGGCAAAATGACACCGTAACTTCGGGAGAAGGTGTGCCCTTTGTATGTGAAGGCCCTGCGGCTGGAGCAGAAGAGGGTTGCAATAAAAAGGTGGCTGCGACTGTTTACTAAAAACATAGCACTCTGCAAACTCGCAAGAGGACGTATAGGGTGTGACGCCTGCCCGGTGCCGGAAGGTTAATTGATGGGGTTAGCTTCGGCGAAGCTCTTGATCGAAGCCCCGGTAAACGGCGGCCGTAACTATAACGGTCCTAAGGTAGCGAAATTCCTTGTCGGGTAAGTTCCGACCTGCACGAATGGCGTAACGATGGCCACACTGTCTCCACCAGAGACTCAGCGAAATTGAATTTGCGGTTAAGATGCCGTATACCCGCGGCTAGACGGAAAGACCCCGTGAACCTTTACTACAGCTTTGCACTGGACTTTGAATATGCTTGTGTAGCATAGCTGGGAGGCTTTGAAGCGTGATCGCCAGATTGCGTGGAGCCATCATTGAAATACCAGCCTGGTATGTTTGAGGTTCTAACCCAGGACCGTTATCCGGTTCGGGGACAGTGTATGGTGGGTAGTTTGACTGGGGCGGTCTCCTCCCAAAGAGTAACGGAGGAGCGCGAAGGTACACTCAGCATGGTCGGAAATCATGCAATGAGCGCAAAGGTAAAAGTGTGCTTGACTGCGAGACAGACACGTCGAGCAGGTACGAAAGTAGGTCTTAGTGATCCGGTGGTTCTGAATGGAAGGGCCATCGCTCAACGGATAAAAGGTACTCCGGGGATAACAGGCTGATACCACCCAAGAGTTCATATCGACGGTGGTGTTTGGCACCTCGATGTCGGCTCATCTCATCCTGGGGCTGAAGCAGGTCCCAAGGGTATGGCTGTTCGCCATTTAAAGAGGTACGCGAGCTGGGTTTAGAACGTCGTGAGACAGTTCGGTCCCTATCTGTCGTGGGCGTTGGAGATTTGAGAGGAGCTGCTCCTAGTACGAGAGGACCGGAGTGGACGTACCTCTGGTGTTCCGGTTGTCACGCCAGTGGCATTGCCGGGTAGCTATGTACGGACGGGATAACCGCTGAAAGCATCTAAGCGGGAAGCCCCCCTCAAGATGAGATCTCCCTTGAGCTTTAAGCTCACTGAAGGGCCCTCGTAGACTACGAGGTTGATAGGCTGGGTGTGGAAGCGTGGTAACACGTGAAGCTAACCAGTACTAATTGCCCGTGAGGCTTGACCATATAACACTCAAGCATTTTGTTTGTGAGTGTTGTTGACGCAAGCAAGCGTAATATCAAAGCAGTAAGAAGTAAGCGTTGTATTCAGCTTTCGAATTTTTTTATGCTGGAGGAAGTGACGATTCATTTCTTCCCAACGATTTGCCTGGCGGCAATAGCGCACTGGAACCACCCGATTCCATACCGAACTCGGAAGTGAAACGGTGTAGCGCCGATGATAGTGTGGGGTCTCCCCATGTGAAAGTAGGTCACTGCCAGGCTTCAATTCATAGCCTCTGGATCACCTGGTTCAGGGGCTTTTTTATGCATCATGACTGGATTCAGAGGCAGTGACCTAGATTATTAAAGACGTAGGTCATTGACCGATTACTTCCATGTAATCGGCCCTTCGGGCGCACTAAAGTGCGTCCAAAATCTCTCCAGAAGATTTTGTGCCAGGCTTCAATTCAAAGCCTCTGGATCACCTGGTTCAGGGGCTTTTTTATTTAGTCACTGAAGTGTCATACTTGAACATGCTATGACAGCTAAAAGTGTCACTATTGTAGGAGGTGGACCGGTTGGGTTGGGACTCGCCATTGACCTGGCGCTTCGTGGTGTCGGCTCGGTTGTGCTTGAGCGCAGCACAAGCTTGCATCGGATCCCCAAAGGACAGAACCTGACGCAACGTACCGGTGAACATTTTCGCACCTGGGGCATTACCGAGGCTATCGAGGAAATCACACCTATTCCGCGGGAATATGGGAATGCAGGTCTTGTCACATACGATTGTCTACTGGGTGAATATTCCTATGACTGGTTTCAGCGCTCCAGGGTAGCTCCTTACTATTTCGCACTAAACCAACGCCTGCCGCAGTACTGCATGGAAGAGGTCCTACGACGTCGTGTGTCTGAATTGCCGGGGATTGATTTTCTAACCGGTTGCAAAGTAACGGAATTAAAAGTCGAGGATGTAGGTGTCCAGCTCGAGTTCGAAACCGGTGAGGGCTCAGGGGCCTTAAGAAGTGACTACGTGGTCGGCTGCGATGGTGCACGGTCACGTGTGCGCGAGCTTTCGGGTATTACACAGGATATGGACCACCAAGGTCCGAGAATGGTTTTGCTGGTGTTTCGTTCCCCTGAACTTGAACGTCTTCTTGAGCGATATCCCGGCAAGTCAATCTTTAACGTCATGAACCCAAAGATGGATGGTTACTGGCAGTTTCTTGGCAGGGTCGATTTGGAAGGACTGTATTTCTATCATGCCCCTGTACCCGGGGACGCCGAAGGCGAGGATTATTTCAAAAAACATCTGTATGAAATGGTGGGAGCCAAATTTGCCCTGGAGTTTGAACATATTGGTTTCTGGGATCTGCGTATTTCTCACGCCGCAAGCTATCGCAGGGGCCCGGTTTTTATTGCAGGCGATGCTGCGCACAGCCACCCACCCTATGGTGGTTATGGTGTAAATACCGGCCTCGAGGATGCCAGGAACCTGAGCTGGAAACTGGCCGCGACATTGCAGGGCTGGGGCAGCGAAACCTTACTGGATAGCTATTCGGCGGAGCGTCACCCGGTTTTTCGATCTGTCTCGCGCGATTTTATTGGCCGCATGATCGAAGATTTCAGGGACTTTACGTCAAGGTATTCACCCCAGAAGGATAAAGCCGAGTTCGAGACAGCATGGAAGGTTCGAGCAGAAGCAGACGACTCAGATGTTACTCAATTCCTGCCTCATTACGCAGGCTCACCCATTGTACTTGGAAAAGAAGGCTCGGTCTCAGGCGCCAAGGGTACTCACAGTGTGAAAGCCGAGGCAGGCTACCATCTGGCGCCGCAACCCTTACCCGGCGATGACGATCTGTGGGAATTCATCGGCCAGGGTTTTACATTGCTGGAACTTGGTAATGCACGGGAGCCAGGTGACAGGTTCGAGGAAGCCGCACAGTCGCTATTAGTGCCATTTCAAAGGTCACATACACCCAGTGCGGAGTTGCGCGCAGCATACGGTGCCGAAATGATTCTTGTTCGTCCTGATCAGTTTATTGCCTGGGCGGGGCAGGGTGACACAGCTGACGCTCATGGCATTCTCAGCAGGGCAATTGGAGCAAGCTCGCAAGCAGAAGCACAATAGGAGAGTCAAACCGGGGCGGCTGCTAACTGGTGTGGTCTTAATTCCTTAGATACTGAGTCCTGGGCCTGGTGATCACACAAGACCCGTGCAAAAACACAGACACAAAAAAAGCCCGCATGTTGCCATGCGGGCTTCTTGATGATGTGCTTTCTATAAAGCTGTCGGGATACTAGCTTCTTCTCCTGGAGAAACCGAGACCCAGCATGCCCAGACCCATCAACAGCATTGTCATTGGCTCAGGCGTGGTAACGGTAGGGCCAGTACCAACATCAACAAGTCCACCGTCAATGCCCTGGGTAAAGTCAAAGTAGTTATCAAATGGATCGACGTCTGACAGTCCAAAAGTCAGTGAGCCATCGGCCAGGTCAGCAAACAGATTCGAAAGATCGGTGGTATTTGTGATATGGAAGAAACCTGTATTCAGCGCGTTATTCGAAAAACCAGTGGTAAAACCAGATGAAACTGTACCGCTGCCGTCGGTAATTTCTGTTGTCACGCTTGACCAGTTTCCAACGGACTTGCCGTCCAGAAGGAGGCTGTTCTGGTTATAGTCAAAATTACCCGGAGAGGTATCACCATCCCACAGGGTAAACCTGACTGAAGCTTCGGCGATGCCGCCACCGAGAGCACTGAGGACGCCAGCCGTAAATCCGGTCTGGGTACCAATGTCAAAAGGGTTTGTTCCAGCAAAGCCAACGAAAAGACTGCTGGCAGCCAGCTGGCTGACTACACGGTTACCGCTGTTACCGACAAGGTCAAGAACGATACCGCCTACCTCGGTCACGCCAGAGGGCAACGCGCCTTCAGCAGTAGGAGAGGTCGTTGTAAATAGTGTTGCATTAGCAGAAGTACTGACCAGAGCGGCCAGGACAAATGTCATTGAAAGTAGTTGTTTGCGAAAGCTCATCATTCATCCTCCCAGATTATGATTTTTTGAAAAAAATTATTAAATAACCCTGGCTGAATAATAAGCAATAGCTATGCCAAGTAAAAAAACTTAAACAAAACAATAAGATAAAGCGCAAGTATTGTGGCAGGCTCATTTTGTGTAAGAAGTTTTTACACACCTTTTCATAGTTTCCGCGTGCTACAAGCCTTACAGGAAGATATATTCAGAATAATCAATGACTTACATAATAACCTGGAGTGTAAAAAATACCGACAAGCAAGGTGAGGTTAGCAAGCAACTGATGATATGAGGAAAATTTCATAAGCTCGACGGCTGCGAGATGGTCGGCCAGGTGCGGCAGGGGAATTGCCCGGCCAAGCCACATCGGCCTGGTCAACGCTGTTGATACTTGCTCCTAGCGGAGAAATTTTTCCAGGTCGGAAGCGCCGGGTATTTTCCCTACTGCGTCCGCTTTTACCAGTTTCTGAAACGCGGTTTTCGCCTCGGCTAGCTGGCCGGACTGGAACAATCCATAGGCATAGTGATATATCATCGCAGGGTCGATATCTTCATAATTACGTATAACCGGTTCCAGCAGGGTCAAGCCCTGCTGCTGTTGGCCATTTTTTATAAGCACCCAGGCATGGGTGTCTATGATATTGAAATTGTTGGGTGCAATACTATAGGCACGCTGGGAGTACTGCAGGGCCTTACTGTCACCCCTCTCGTTAAGTATATAGGCCAGGTTATTTAACGCGGCAATATCATTCGGATCTTTTTGCAATGTCTCGCGGTAGCTGGCGATGGCTTTTTCGGAATCACCATCTTGTTGTAACCATGTACCCAGCACCGTCCGTGCATGGGCATCTTCGGGATAAAGTTGTAGCCAGTTTTCAAGAAAACTCACTGCGCCTTTACGATCGCCGGTCATCCTGATGAGCTCTGACACCTTGATTGCTACCAGGGAATTCTCATTGATTTCCAAAGCCCGGCGGTAAAGTGCCAGGCTTTCCTCCAATTGCCCTTTGCTCAAGGCGAGATCTGCCTCAATAATAATGGCCTGCGGATTATCCGGGTGTAATTTGCGCAAGCGCTGACTGATTATTTTTACCTTTTCAGGTTTATTGGTCAGCAGATAAATCCGCGCGAGCTCTACCATTACCGCTGGATTTTCCGAATCAAGCTGCAGTGCCTTGTCCAGGGATGACTCTGCGAGGTCAAGTTCATTATCGCGCAGGTAAATTGTACCCAGGCCCAGGTGCCCGTAAAAATGATCTGGAATCGTCTGCGTCAACTGTAAAAAAAGCGCTTTTGCCTGCTTGAATTTGCCGTCTGCCATCGCGAGTCTCGCGGACAATGACAGGGTTTCGGGATCCTCGGGGGCGTCCTGTTGTAATTCGCTTTCCACTTTGCGGGCCTTTTCCAGCTGGCCGTTATTCAGGTAATAAGTGGCCAGGAGACTCCTGGATGTAATAGCGTTGACATTACCAATCGCTGCCTGTTCCAGCTTCAAAAGCGCCTCATTGAAATCGCCCTCTCCAATGGAAAGTTTTGCCAGCAATACCAGCGCTTCTTCATTGGATTCACTCTTCTCCACAACTTTCTCAAGATATAATTTCCCGGTTTCGCGATCGCCCTGGCTAATGGCAATACGCGCCAGGTTGAGGTAAGCAGGAATGTAATTTTCATCAATCTCGGTAGCTGACTTGAAATGGCCCGTTGCCACTTCCAGCTGTTGTTCTTCAAGGGCAATACCACCCATCAGGTTTCTGAACACAGGGTTATTCGGGTCATCATTAATGGCTTGCCTTGTAAGCGCACGGGCCGCTTCCAGTTCTCCATTTTGCATGCGCAGGTAAATCAGCAGGACATTGACACTGAGCAGGTCGGGCTCCAGCTCAATCGCAGACTGTAGACCCTGGATGGCAAGGTCCACCTCGCCGGATTGCATCTGGCCCAGCGCCAGTCGTGTCCGTACCTCGGCATCTTCAGGGGATTTTTCCGCGGCCTGGGCAAGGTAAAGTGTACCTTTGCTCCGGTCACCACTGGCCATGTAGGCACTACCCAGTAGTGAAAGAAACTGGGCATCTTCTTCAAATTTGGTGGCGTAGGGTAACAGCGTATCGATAGCCCTGTTGGCAAAACCCCGCTGCATATCAATAGCGGCTGAAAGTTTAAGTGCTGCGGGATATTCGGGCAGGGTCTGCCTTAAACGCTGAATATATTGAAATGCCTGTTCAAACTGTTGATCCTCGTACGATAGTTGCGCCAGGACCATGAGCGACTCCAGGTGCTCGGGATTGATCGATAGCGCCCTGGTATAGGCTTCCTTGGCCCCCTTCCTGTCGTTATCGAGCAATGCAAGAGAGGCTTTGAAATAGACCGTAACAACTGAACCCGGGCTAATCTTGCTAATCTCATTGATGACCTTCTTCGCTGCATCCAGGTTTTTATCGCCCAGGTATAGCCGGGCCAGGCCAACCCGCGCCTTGATGTTATTTGCGCCAAGCTCGGTTACCCTGGTGTAATGCTGTATCGCACTCTCCTTGTCGTTATCGGTAAGGCTGTATTCGGCGCGTAATAACCATAAATCCAGGTTCGATGGATTAACCTGTTCCAGCCTGTCCAGAAAAGTTCTGCCCTTAGCGAGTTGCCCAAGCTGAAGTTGCAATCTAGCATTTGCCAGCAGTGACGCCTCATTTTCCGGTTCCAGCTCAATAGCACGGGCCAGGACTTCCCCCGCGCGGTCGTACTTTTCCTGGCCCAACAATGCCGAGCCCTTGATAGTGAGCAATTCAGCCGTGGCCCCGGGATCGTTCACACCGGGAGTATCTATAATGACCTGGATATATTCCTTTTGATGTAACAGGCTTTTTAGCAGCATGGTGTGTAACTCTCTGTTTTCAACCCCGGCCTGCTTGATCTTCTCCAGCTGCGCTGCGGCCTCGTCCACGTTATCCTGCAACAGGTGCAGTTCGGCCAAAAGTATTCGTGCCTCCACATAAGTGGGCTTAGCTTGCAAAGCCGATTTTAGTTCCAGGACGCTGGCAGGGATCTTGTTTTGCTGTTTTAACTCCAGGGCTTTCTGGTAACGCTCTTCGGGGCTTTTCTCCAGGGAGCAGGCAGCCAGTGCAAAGTAAAGGACGAGAGTGAAAAGTGCTTTCAATGTTGACAAGATCTGCTCCTCAATTACCTGGAAATACTGTTAATGATTTGCCCCCGGTTTCAATGCCAGTTCAGGGACGCTGCTTTGGATCTTGATTCTATCAAATGGTGGTTATTTTTTGTGTGTAATTATTACCAGGGGAATGGTGGCAAGGAGCGCAGGCCATCGGCGTAGAAACCCCTGGTTCGCCCGCTTAAAAAGCACTGCCACGTGGAGTACAAATAAAGCGTATTTCAATGTAAATCATGGATGCAGCGGCCTGTCCCCTTCCTGGGCCCTCAACGGTTGAAGGATCTACCTTATTTTACGCTTGGTAAGTCTCTACAAGCCGGGCTAACCCGGTATGCGTGGCGGTATTAGAATCTCCCACTCACGGTAAAGAGCGCGTTAATGGGCTGGGGCACAGTGGCCTGGTGGGTGCTATGGGCGTTTGGAAAATAAAGCTCATCAGTCAGGTTTTCGATGTTTACCTGTAGACGGATGTTGTCTGACCAGTCGTAGTAGGCGGCTGCATCAACACGGGTATAGCTCGGTAGTACCTGGCTGCCTCCGTCAGAAATTAAGGATTCACCCTGGTGTACGACGCCAAAACCGACGCCAAATTTTTCGTTAACCTCGTAATTGCTCCAGAATGAGAACATGTTCTCGGGCAGTTCCCTGGGCTGTGAACCGCTAGCCGTTTCACCATCGAGGTAGCTATAGCTGCCTGTAAAGTAAAGACGCTCAATGATTTCTCCACGAAGCTGTAATTCAAAGCCCTCGATTTCAATTCCCCTGACTTCGAATTGTTCGCCGGTAACGTTATCAATATCGGCGCGTGTCTGGTCATTTTGAAAATAAGCAGCGGTAAAACTCAGCGTGGGCTTGATATCCCACTTGACACCGACTTCCGCACTTTCAAAGATATCCGGCTCCAGCTGGTTTAGTGTGCCATTGATATTGGCAAATTGTTCGCCGCTGCGAGGCAGGAAAGACTCACTGTAACTTCCGTAAATTGAGACATTTTCCATGGGCTTGAAAATGACTCCGGCACGTGGCGAGAATTCTTCGTCAGTTCGACTACGCATTTCACCTGCCACAATATTATTCACGTCTATCTCAAAACTGTCGAAACGGCCTCCAATGACGATGTCCATCCAGGGTGTGACAGAAACCTGGTCCTGCACGTAGAAGGAGTAAACATTAATGTCTACCCGCGTATCGTCATTGATGTCGACGGTGAAATCATTTGTCGTTGGCAAGCCAGACGAATTAACACCTATGCCACCGGCCAGGTTCAACGGACGTGAGATGCTAAACAACTCGTTGTCATCGGATGTTGTATTCCAGAACGAGTTGTAGCGGTCCTGGTCTGATGATGTGTCGATGTATTCACCACCTACGATAAGCGTATGCTCAAATCTACCGGTGACAAATTCGCCGACTACGTTTCCGGAAAGGATCAGGTTTTCACGCTGCGTGGTATCGATATAACCATCCAGCGTAACGACGCCTGGCGAGAGCACTTCGTCATAACCCGATGCATAAAAATTCTGATAGAGCTTGTCGAAGTCACCGTAGTAAATGCGGGCGTTAGCCTTGATATTTTCCGTAAACGAATGCTCAATCGCTCCACGAAATATGTGGGCTTCGAGATCAGTCTTATTCAGGTCCGGATCGCCAAATACGATATTTTCAAATGCTTCAACGGGTTCACCGTTCGCTCCAGTTGGAATACCGCGGTCGATAAAGCGTTCGTGGTTTATGTATTCGTAGGAGATATCAACAGTTGTGTCGGTTCCAAGTTCAAATCTCGCGGTGGGATTCAGGCCATAGCGATCACCGTCGTAGAAGTCCCGCTGGTTATTCAGGCCTTCATACATGGCATTAATACGAAAGGCTGAGTTGTCCCCGGTTGAAAAGTTGGCATCAAGTTCCACGCCAAACTCGCCATAGGTGTCGACGGCAGCCTTGTAGCCGGTGAAGCGTTCACCTATCCTGGCTTTCTTTGTGACACGATTGAGAATACCCCCGGTACCGCCGCGCCCAAACAAAAGGGCGTTGGGACCACGCAGTATTTCTACCTGCTCAATGTTGTACAGGGGACGAAAGTACTGAACGTCATCGCGGGCACCATCAAGAAAGAAGTCGGCTGTTGAGCGGACACCGCGAAACACGACTGAATCCCTGTGACCCTCGCCCTGTGACGTATTGACACCCGCAGTGTAATTAATCAGGTCGCCAATACTGCGAATACCCTGGCGGGTAATATCGTCAGCACTGATGATGGTCAGGCTTTGTGGCACATCGATGATGGGTGTCGGTGTCTTTACCGAGTTTGCCTCTTCCATTGAGAGGTACTGGCCTCGAACAACTATCTCTTCCAGGTTGTTGCCGCTCGCCTGCGCCATCACAGGCTGGGCTACAACGAGGAACGAAAGTACTGAAAATACTGGTAATTTATTCATCCCGGAAAACTTTTCTAATCTCCACACTGGTATTGGGGTTATGTTATAGCAGGATCATAAATGAGAATCAATCTCATTATCATTTTAATTATTTTTCGTGCCGCTGGGTGAAATCGTCTCTTTAAAGCGGCCGGGCTCATGCAGTCCCCGGTCAAAGAACTTTGCTCCCCTGAGGGAGCTCTAAGGGGCATGAAAAAACAAAAGATTATCCAGCGGTATGGAAGCGGGCTCGTCACACTTTTATTCCTGGTCACCGGCTTCCTGGCTGTATCTGCCCAGGAGCTTGAAATGGAATACGAGATCCCAATCTCCCAGCGCATGGTGAGTCTGCTCATGCAAACACCTGAGAAACTAGCAGAGAGTACAGATTACCTTGACAAGCGCTGGCAGAGTTCGTGGACACCGATGCTTGTGGAAGTGCTTTACCTCAGCGGGAACGAGGAAAGAACGCAGGTGCTGCAGGACCTGCTGAGAAAGAAAACGGGACAGGGCTTTGATTATAACCTGAACGACTGGATGTTATGGTGGTGGACACAGGACCCTGCCACCGATCCTGATTACGCTGACTTTAAAGCTTTTCTTTACGGTCTGATCGATTGGCGCTTTAGCGGTTACTTTGACAATAATCGGGCCAATCGAATTCGCCTGGACGAAGTGGTATGGGGTGGCGTGCACCAGGACGGTATTCCGCCCCTGCGCCAACCAAAAATGATTGCCGCGAGTGCTGCAGATTACCTGGAGGATGACAATGTCATTTTTGGTATTGCACTCAATGATGATGTGCGGGCCTACCCCAAGCGTATCCTTGCATGGCATGAAATGTTCATCGACGAGATAGGCGGAACCGAATATGCCGGCGTTTACTGCACACTTTGTGGTGCAGTCATATTATATGAAACGCACTTTAACGGCGTACGTCACCAGCTAGGTACCAGCGGATTCCTGTACCGTTCCAACAAGCTTATGTATGACAAGGATACCCAGAGCCTGTGGAACACCACCTGGGGTGAACCGGTTATTGGACCCCTCGTGGGCCAGGGGATAAAGCTGAAGCGCAGTCATCTTGTCACCACGACCTGGGGTGAGTGGCGACGGCGTCACCCGGATACAAAAGTATTATCACTGGATACCGGGTATGAGCGAGATTACAGCGAAGGCGCAGCCTACAGGGACTACTTTGCCACGGATGAACTGATGTTCGAGATATCAACCTCGGATGAGCGCCTTAAAAACAAGGACGAAGTCCTCGCCCTGACTTATCCCCAGGTCACAACCGAGACCATGGCTATTTCAGTCAAAGTCCTTGAGCAATCCCCGGTCTATGAAAATAGTCTCGGCACCCAGGATTTTGTTGTCCTGACAGATACCAGTGGCGCGAACAGGGTGTACGAAAAAGGTGAAATTGAATTCCTTGAATACGATCGTGATTCCACCCTGACCGATAGCCAGGGAAATACCTGGACACTGTATGAAGACAGGCTGGAGTACGAGGGAAAAACCTTAACGCGTTTACCGGCCCATCGTGCATTCTGGTTTGGCTGGCATGCAGCCTACCCGGACACGATATTGATCAGGTAAGCGACAAAGTCCGAGCACTTATAATTCAATAACTGCATTGGCCACCAGCCGCGCAAAATGCTGAAGTACAGGATCCCAGTAGGGAGACAGGTGACCGCCGGTGTAGGCCTTTGACTGGCGACCGGCCTGCATGCGTTCAATTACACCAATATCTTCCCTGTTTAGATCTTCCCAGTTCCTGTAAACCCGTTCGCGGGCTTCGGAATAATCATCACTTGTCGCACCATCGCCAACAAAGTAAAGGGCGAGGGTCTCACGACATGTCTCAGCACCGGTAGGCTCGGAAACCAGGACCGCGACCTGGTCCGGAAAAATTTCAAAACAAAAATTGGGGAAAAGCACGTACCAGTCTCCGCGATGCTTTGAACGTTCAGAGAGCCCGGGAAAATACGGCAAGCCTTCACCGCGAGCCGGGTCCGTCGTTTTGAAATCGTAACCGCAATAAAGCACGTGTCGGTCGAATTCAGGTGGTAGCCTCTCTTCCATGGACACAAATGAATTCAGCCACGGGTGGCAGGAAAACACGTGGTAAGGTTCAATGAAATTCTCAACCGGCAGTTTCCAGTTGGCGGCCAGCTCAAAGCTCATGGTCTTCGCGTGTTGAACATGTCCCAGGACATAGTCGCCGAGGCGCTGCGTGATGGGGTTTATGTAGCTTTCGAAGTCCTCTGCATCGCCGGATACATTGACAAATATCCAGTCGTGCCATACTGCACATCGAAGAGGTTCCAGGCTTGCCTCGTGGCATTCATCAGCAATACGCTCATGTTTCTCACCACCAAAAAAATGGGGTCTGACCCTGAGCTGTCCTTCGAGGCTATAGGTCCATGAGTGGTTGGGACAGACTATATTATTCACGCCACTTCGCTTTTCCACGACCAGCTGTGCCCCGCGATGTGAACAAACATTATTGAAGGCGCGAACATGTTTGTTGCTATCCCGTACCAGGAAGACAGGTTGTCCTGCCACTGTGCATGGATGGACGTCGCCGGCGGACGCTAGCTCGTGTGCAAAGCCGGCAAAAACCCATGTATTTCGAAAAAGGGATTCATTCTCAGCTGAAAGAAATTCCGCATCGGTGTAAGCCCCGTTTGGCAAACCCGTGCTGGATTCCGTAGGGCGCGCGAGGGCCTCCAGTAAATCACTGTCGATTATCGACATCAGGATGACTCGTGGCGAATGAAGAAAACAAAAGTCACGTGGTAAATTCTCTCCGGGAACATGTATAGGCTACAATCAAACAGCTTGAATTATAGCCACACTACTTAGCATTCGAGAACGATTATTCGACATGACAACTGAGCACGCACGGGTTGTTGTAATTGGTGGAGGTAACATGGGTGCGGGGGTGCTGTATCACCTTGCCCGGGAAGGCTGGACGGACTGTGTACTTCTCGAGAAAGCCGAGCTTACCTCGGGCGCCACCTGGCATGCAGCCGGGCTGGTCAGTCGCATGATCGCGGGTTTCGCCCTGGGTAGTATGCACGATTATGCTGTTGATCTTTACAAGTCCCTTGAAGAAGAAACTGGCCAGGCAGTAAGCTGGCATGGTTGTGGGTCATTACGTGTGGCGACAACAAAAGATCACCTGGACTGGCTGAACCATACCCGCGAGGCAATCCTTGCAAGGGGCCAGGAGGCACACCTGGTTTCCACGAGTGAGTTTCAGCAGCTCAATCCACTTTACGACGCCGAGGCTGCTGGCGTAATCGCTGCTCTTTATACTATCGATGACGGACATGTTGACCCTTCCGGCGTCTGTCACGCCATGGCTAAGGGTGCCAGGCAAATGGGAGCGCGCATCAAGCGTCATTGCCGCGTCACAGGTGTGATGCAGTTACCCGGCGGTGAATGGTGCGTCACTACAGAACAGGGCGAGATTATTTGCGAGCATGTAGTCAATGCCGGGGGCTATCACGCACGCCAGCTTGGTGCAATGTCTGGATTAGATTTACCCATCACCACCATGCAACATCATTACGTCGTCACGGATGACGTACCCGAGTTTGCCGACATGCAGCACGAAATACCGGTAACACGGGATGATTATTTCTGTGGTTACCTCAGGCGTGAGCAAAACTCTGTTCTGATCGGACTCTATGACAAGCAGGATCCCCGGGCGGTGTGGCTGGATGGCTGTCCCTGGGAGTCAGAAAGTGAATTATTCGAGGCAAACCTGGATGGCATCACGCCCTGGCTGGAAAATTGTTTCGAACGTTGCCCGGTTCTAATGGACAGGGGAATCAAGCAAATTGTAAATGGTGGCATAACGTATACGCCAGACGGGGCAATGCTACTTGGTCCTGCGCCAGGACTACGAAATTACTGGCTTGCCTGCGGAGCCACCGTGGGCATCGCCTGGGGCCCCGGCGCAGGCAGGGCCCTGGCGCAGTGGATGATCCATGGCAGTGCTGAAGTTTCCACACGCGGGTTTGACCCGAGACGATTTGGTGCATGGGCAGACAAAGATTATTCACGACGTCGGGCCACAGAGGACTATACGCTCAGGCAGGCGATGCCGTACCCACAAATACAGCGACAGAGTTGCCGCAATATTCGCCTGTCTGCGGTCCATAAATTCACGGCAACAGCGGGTGCACTTTACGAGGACGTGGCTGCATGGGAACGTCCTCGACTTTACACCAGGAGTGAACCCCTCGGTTGGCGCAGGACCTCAACATTTGAGCGGGTCAAAAAGGAAGTTCTTGCTGTTCGAAACGGTGTTGGACTCGGCGACTTCTCTGCTTTTGCCCAGTTTGAAATTAGCGGGCCGGGTGCGGCCACATTGCTGGACCGGGTTTGCGCGAACCGGCTGCCCGTGGTGGGGCGCTGCTGTCTTACCGCCCTGTTAAACCACAGGGGAACCTATGAAGGAGAGGCGACTATTGCCCGCCTTGACGAGGAACGGTTCTGGTTCACAACAGGCGCCCCATCGGAGCTACGCATCTGGGACTGGCTTGGCCTTCACAACACGGGAAGTGAGGATGTCGCAATTACCAATTACTCAAGTGACTGGGGAATACTGTTATTGGCGGGTCCCGGTTCCCGTGATTTATTAGCGCAATTGTCTGACCAGGACATGAGTAGCAGGGCTTTTCCCTGGATGGCAGTGCGTGAGATCACACTGGGTAATGCCGAGGCACTGGCTCTTCGATTATCTTTCAGCGGCGATTTGGCCTGGGAAATTCATGCGCCCGGTATCCAGCTCGTCTCGTTATGGGAAAAAATCGTTGCTAAAGGTGAAAGTCTCCGCCTGGCCCTGTTCGGCTCAGCGGCTTTAAATTCAATGAGACTGGAAAAAGCCTACCGTGGAGGACATGAACTTTCCAACGATATTACTCCGCTGGAAGCAGGCATGATGAAACTGGTTGATATGAGTAAAGAATTTATCGGAAAACACGCGTTGCTGCAGTGTATCGAGCGTGGACCTTCCTCGGAATGTGTGTGCCTGGAGATAGAACAGCCTGATCACGAAGTTCTCGGTGGAGAAGCTGTGTTTAAAGATGGTGTACGTGTGGGCTCGGTAACATCAGGGGGTTACGGTGCGAGCGTCGGCAAGGGCCTGGCCATGGCCTACCTGTCGAGCGAGCATATAAAAGTTGCAGACAAATATACGATTGAGGTGCTCGGTGAAGAATACATAGCGCGTATACTGGCGAAGCCTGCATTTGACCCCGACAATTCCTACTTACGCAGTTAAGTGAACTCAATAAATGAGACATCCAATCTACATACTCTGGGCTACGCCACGTTCAACATCGACAGCATTTGAATGGATGATGCGTATGCGTGGAGACATGCAATGTCTTCACGAACCTTTTGGTGAAGCATGGTATCGCGGCGAAGATGCAAAGGCGCCCAGGTTAACTGCTGATAGCCCGAGAACACCGGGACTTACGTTTAACAGCGTTTACCAGAAAATAAAAGATATGGCCGAGAGTGGTCCCGTCTTTATCAAGGATATGCCGCCTTTTACCGAAGGCAACTGGGATGACGATTTCCTGGATACATTTGTTCACAGTTTTCTCATTCGTGATCCGGCAAAGGTTTTGTATTCCTTGCAACGCAGCTGGGAAATTTCCGGCAATCTAGAAGGTTTTGAGCGAAACGAGATTGGCTTTGACGAGCAGCGTCGATTATTTGACCTCCTGTGCCAGCGTGAGGGTAAAGCCCCGGTGGTTATCGACAGTGATGATCTTCTTCAGGATCCCGAAGCACTTGTCGAGGCTTATTGTGATGCGATTGGTATTCCATTTATTCGGGAAGCCCTGAGCTGGAAACCGGGGGAACGCAAGGAAGTACTCTGGTATGACAGCAACAGCAGCATCTGGCATGACACATTAAAAAAATCTGATGGGCTAAAACCACAGGCGGTCCGGCATGTTGATATCGAGGAATTGCCGGCAAAACTTCAGCGCCTGTATGAAACTTTCCTTCCTCACTACGAGCACCTCCGTAATCATCGCCTGGTTATGGCAGGAGAACGGTAGCCTGTAAGCACAGGCGGAAATCAGCCGGACGCAGATAAGATACGCAGCACGATAAGCGCCCCCAGGTGATACTTATTGTAAGCTTTCCTTACAATCCCTTACGAGTTTACGTGAGAGCGCTATCTACCTGAAATTCTTATGGGTTTTTAACTTTTGCTGGCCCGCAACCTGGTTAATTTGCCTTTCTGCTGTCGAGTTTCTTTACAATTCTATTTTTGGCATGTAGCTAAGCTACTGTTATTTATAAATAAAAAATATGGCATAAAACTCGCATGCCAAGTGCTTTATTAAATGCTCTATTAATGGGAAGAGGGATAGGAAAAATGAAAAAGATTGTATGCGGTGCATTTCTGTTGCTGATGGGTGTGTACTCGGCCCAGGCAACCATCATTGCCCAGTATGATGTACACAACTATAACGGTGGCAGTGCCTTACACGGACTTTACACATTTGGTACGGACCACCAGGGTAATTCCATTCCCACACGATGGACCATCGATGCTGTTTTCACAGTTATGGATGGAGGTCGTCTTGGAGGTATAACCGGTACGCTTGTTGGCAGTCTTACAGAAACCGGCGGCAGCAAAACAGGTACTATCGACCTTAGTTTTTTCGACTGGCAGGGTGACCTCACGAGCGGTGGTGATTACAAGCGCGAAGGCGGTGCAGCCTATTCCGCCGCCGACATGGATTTTTTCTTCGGCATAGATGGTGACATCATTCTTGACGGGGTTACCTACACGGGTATTCGCACTTGCGATGAATGTGGCGATTATGGTTTTCAATATGGTCTTGGCGCGAATGCCAAGAATCCAAATGAACTCGGTGGCTCGGCCTGGATACAGCATGATGGCATCGACGAAAGCACCACGGCTCACTGGGATCTGAACCTGTCTTTCACGACCCATGTTCCGGAGCCTACCAGCCTTGGGTTAATGGGGCTGGCACTACTTGGTATGTCTTTCAGCAGGCGCCGCAGGTCATGACGTTGCGCCGGCGAAAAATATAAGTGTTCTTGAAAAACCCGTCATAAAGACGGGTTTTTTGTTTTTAGCTACGGCAAACTATTAAGGATGAACAGGCGTTTCTACGAAGATTTATCTGTTGGGGGTATCGAAGAGTCTTCTCAAAAGACCATTAGCAAGGAAGAAATTCTCGATTTTGCCGGTCGCTATGATCCGCAGTATTTTCACGCAGATGACGAGGCAGCCAGGCAATCCCGGTTTGGGGAAGTTATCGCATCAGGGATCCAGGTCATGGCAATCTGGCGAGTCCTTGATCATGAAATTGCCGAGGACATTGCGTGGATCTGCGGTGTTGCCTGGGATGATGTTCGATTTTCCACAGCACTGCGAGCCGGTGACACAGTTGTCGCGCGCTCGAAAATAATTGAAAAGAGAATTTCAAATTCTGATCCGACACGCGGTGTGCTAAAAACTCTTTATACACTGGTTAACCAGGATGATGAGACAGTATGGTCATGTATCAGTACAAACCTGGTTGAGCGACGCGATGCCCCGGAAAATGCCGAGAGGAAAACTTACCAGCGTTAGCTGGATTTGTTGACAGGTAAATCTGGTGTCAGCGCTCGAATACTGTTTTCCAGGTATTCAAGCAGGTCTTCTTTCTTGTTTTCCCTTGCATGGGTGAGGTAGCTAATGGCCATGCCTTCCATGAGATGCTGTGAGAGGTTAAGGGCGAGATCAAAGGCTTCCTTGTCGGTCTGCCATTCCGGGTAAAGCTCCTGGGCGGTGCTGTACCACTCCTCATCAAAAGCCAGTTGCGCCGGCTTCAGTATGTCCCGCAATTCCCTGTCATAGCGCGCGGCCACTGATAACTCAAAAAAAGCCACGTACATGGGATGGGTAACATGGGCCCAGTAAAACTCCACGGCCATCTTGACCCGGTCAACATTGGCAGGAATATTGGCAACGGAATTTTTGAAGGCTCGTAATCGTTTCTGGTGCAGGTAATCCACGGCTGCGCGAATGATATCCATACGCGATGGAAAGTGGTGCAGGGTCGCGCCCCGGGAAAGCCCAGCCTTCTCAGCTATTTTTGTCGTCGTAGTATTGGCATAACCAAGTTCCACAATACAGCGTATGGCTGCGTCAAGGATCTGATCGCGCGTTGTCGAACTCTTGTGTGCCTGCCAACCGGCATCACCGGGCCCCCTGGGGACAGGATCAGCTTTTTTGGGATTGTCGACAGTCGCCATGGCTTCGTGGTGTGGTATGAAAATTTACAGGTGACATCGATTGGAATAAGTAAATTTATTTACAATTCAATCAAATAACACTAATGTCTTTATACCTTGTGAATTTCAACATCACAAGCAATATTCAGGATAATCGATGGTTTCGGGTTTCATTCAAAGTTGTATCACAACGTAAAAAGCTGAAGGGGATACTGGCGTGGGAAGAGTAGCGGGTAAAGTAGCACTGGTAACAGGAGCGGCTTCCGGCCTGGGCAAGGCAGACGCAATATTGCTGGCCCAGGAAGGAGCAAAGGTCGTATTGACAGATCTCAATCCCGATGGTGAAAGCGTCGCGGCTCACATACGGGATGAACTGGGAGGCGACGCCTGTTTTTTTCAGCAGGATGTGACGGATGAAGATCGCTGGGCAGAGATTATCGAGCTGACGGAAAAACAGTATGGTGCACTGAACGTGCTGGTTAACAATGCGGGCATAGTGATAGTAGCCACACCGGAAAGCACCACGCTGGAACAGTTCAGGCAGGCCAATGCAGTCATGTCAGAAAGCGTTTTCCTGGGATGCCGTGCAGCCATTCCCCTGATGCAAAAGAGTGGTGGTGGTTCCATTATTAACATGTCATCGATTGCTTCCCACCTGGGTTACCCGGTGTTTTTCGCCTACACCGCCGCCAAGGGTGCGGTAAGGTCAATGACCAAGTCCATCGCGGTACATTGCCAGATGAACAGGTACAATATTCGCTGTAACTCTATCCATGCCAGCTCGATGGACACTCCCATGATTGCAAAGGCCAACGAGATCCTCGGCCTGGAACCGCCGGGAGCTGACGATCCTGTCGGAGTGGGTACGGCAGAAGATATTGCCAACCTCGTGCTGTTCCTGGCGAGCGAGGAATCGCGGTTCATGAATGGCGAAGAGCTCGTGATAGATAACGCCCTGTCTATACAGTAGCACCGGCGACAGCCGCGCAAGAATTACTAAAATATTGAAATAAAAGGATAATTATTATCTAGTACTTGCTTTCATAAAGGGTTAAGAAAAAAACAGTCGCGACTGTTTTTTATTTTTAGGGGCGATTATAATAACTGCCGATAATGTGGCGGGTCGGCATTCGGGGCGACATCGCCGTATATTTCAACAATATCAAAGAACAAAACTGAGGTTATACAACTATGGACCTGGGGCTGAAAGGTAAAAAGGCACTGATTACCGGTGCAACGCGAGGGATCGGACGGGCAATCGCCGAATTGTTCGCAAAAGAAAAAGTGGACGTGGGATTTTGTGCACGGGACGAGGAGGCAGTGAACGAGACCATAGAAGCCCTGGAAGACCGCGGTGTGCGGGCCCTGGGTCGGGCGGTTAATGTCAGGGATAAGGACGAGTACAACACCTGGGTTGAGGAAACCGCCAGCGAACTTGGTGGCGTAGACATTTTTGTCGCCAATGTGAGTGGCGGTGCGGGGATGGATTCCGAGCGTAACTGGTGGCGAAGTTTTGAAATTGATGTCCTTCATACGGTACGTGCCTGTGAAATCCTGTTGCCGCAGATGGAAGAAAACGGTGGTGGGGCGATTACCGTCATCTCATCTACCAATGCTGTCGAGACCTTTGGCGGGCCAATGGCCTATAACGCCATGAAGGCTGCCTTGATCAATTACGTGAAACAGCTGAGCCAGTTTGTTGGAAAGCACGAGATCCGCGTAAATAGCGTTTGCCCTGGGCCAGTGTACTTTGAAGGCGGGTCCTGGGAGATGATCAAGACAAGTAACGAAAAGTTTTACGAACGCACGCTCAGGCAAATCCCGGTTGGACGTATGACCACACCCGAGGAGATCGCCCGCTCCGTGGCATTTATTTCAAGCCCGGCGGCAAGTGCTATCAACGGTGTGAACCTTGTTGTCGATAACGGTTACACCAACCGCGTGCAGTTCTAAAGCCGGCCGGACTCGACATGGCAACCAGCAAGGACAAGGTAGTTTCGATCAGCAAGACACCGCTGGAGAAAATGCCTACGCCTGAACTGGGCCATGACATGATTCCAAAAGAGCGTTATGTCTCGAAAGAGTACATGGAACGTGAATGGAAACACATGTGGACCAGGGTATGGTTGCTGGGGGCTCTCGAGATTGATTTGAAAGAACCGGGTGATTACGTTGTTACGGAAATCGGACCGGAGTCTATTCTACTCGTGCGACAGGAGGACAGTTCGGTCCGGGCTTTCTTTAACGTTTGTCAGCACCGTGGAAATCGCCTGCGGCCGGCGGGCATGGGAACAGCCGAATCCTTCCAGTGCGCGTATCACAACTGGGAATATAACCTGGATGGCAGTTTCAAGCTCATTCCTGACGAAGAAACCTTTCCTCAAGGGAAACCCTGCTCTGGTTTGAAAGAGATTCCCTGCGACACCTGGGGTGGTTTTGTCTGGTTTAACATGGACACGGAAGCAGAACCCCTGCGCGATTACCTCGACATGATACCGGACCATCTTGAGCCCTATAATTTTGAAAAAATGGCGCTAAAGGAAGATGTCACTATCGAGTGGGACTGCAACTGGAAGACCTCGGTGGATGCTTTCAACGAGAGCTATCATGTACAGGGCATCCATCCGCAGCTGCTTTATCACCTCGATGACAAGAACATTCAAATTGACTGTTATGACAAGCACAGTCGTTACCTTATCCATTTTGCTACCCTGAGTCCGCGGGTGCGCATGCCCCCGGATATTCCCCCCGGTATGCGGCAGATGATGACAGAAGTCGGCATGGAACCTGCCGATTATGAGGGTAAACCAAAGGACGTAAGAAAGGACCTGCAGGCCTGGAAGCGAAAACAGGGCCCGGAAATAGGGCGTGACTATTCACGGCTTCATGATGAGCAGCTCACTGACGACTATCATTACCTGGTTTTCCCTAACATCACCATGAACGTGCATGCTGATGATCTCTGGGTTTTTAGGCAACGGCCACATCCGGATAACCCTAACAAGATGTTTTTTGATTTCTGGATGTTTGAGCTTGTGCCCGATGACGAGGAGTGGCCGGAAGAAAGGCCTGAACACGATAGTTTTATACATGGTGAAAAGAAAACTCACCTGGTAATACGCCAGGACGCTGAAAACCTGCCCGGGGTGCAAAGAGGTATGAACTCCGAGGGTTTTGAAGGACTCTGGATCGGCGACCAGGAATTACGTATCAGGCATTTTCACAAAGTACTGGAAGATTATCTTTCCACATAGACTTTTAATTTTAAGGAATAAACTTGAGCCAATTATCCAAAGAGCAGTTGCTTCATGCCTATCGTCGAATGAAAACCATTCGCGAATTTGAAGAACGCCTGCACCTGGAAATCCAGACCGGTGAAATTCCAGGCTTCACTCATCTCTACTCTGGCCAGGAAGCGGTAGCAGTTGGTGTTTGTGAACACCTTGCTGATGACGATTACATTGTCAGTACGCATCGTGGGCACGGTCACTGTATCGCAAAGGGTTGTGACGTCATCGGAATGATGAAAGAGATTTATGGTCGTGCTGATGGAATTTGTAAGGGTAAGGGTGGTTCCATGCATATCGCCGACTTTGATAAAGGTATGCTTGGAGCCAATGCAATTGTCGGCGGAGGACCACCAATTGCGGTTGGTGCAGCCATCGCTACAAAACTGCAGGGCAATGGCAAAGTCACTGTTTCCTTCACAGGTGATGGTGGTACAAACCAGGGTACAGTGTTTGAAGCGATGAACATGGCCGTGGTTTTGAAGGCACCAACGGTATTCATATTTGAAGACAATGGTTATAGCGAACACACCGGCGCTTCCTACGCGGTCGGTTCAGGTGACATTGCAGGGCGCGCTGAAGGCTTTGGAATGCCGGCGGTAAAAGTGGATGGTGCTGATTTTTTTGCCGTTCACGAAGCGGCCGGGGAGGCCATCGCCCGGGCTCGAAACGGAGAAGGCCCAAGCGCCGTGGAATGCTCCATTACCCGTTACTTTGGACATTTTGAAGGTGACCCGCAGTTATACAGGGCGAAGGGAGAAGTTGAAGGGCTTCGCGAAACGATGAATTGCCTTGCTAATTTTCGTCAACGGGTGGGTGATGATGCTTTGCTGGATAGTGCCGAACTGGATGCAGTAGATAGTGAGGTACTCGCCCTCATTGACGAAGCCGTGGCGACAGCAAAAGATTCCCCGCGTCCACAGCCCGAGGATGTTCTAGAAGATGTTTATATCAGTTATTAAAAATAAAAGGGTCCAGTCATGCCAGTAATTTCATATCGCGATGCACTCAACCAGGCGATGCACGAGGAAATGCAGCGTGATCCCACGGTGATTATCCTCGGCGAAGATGTATCAGGTGGAGCTGGAGGTACCTCTGGAGAGCGCGATGCGGCTGGCGGTATCTTTGGTGTATCAAAGGGCCTGATCCACAAGTTTGGCGAAGAAAGAGTCATTGATACACCCATTTCGGAATCAGCGATCATGGGCGCAGGCGCAGGCGCCGCCCTTGCCGGTCTAAGACCGATAGCAGAGCTGATGTTTGCTGACTTTATAGGTGTCTGCATGGACCAGGTCTATAACCAGGCAGCAAAGTTCAGGTACATGTTTGGCGGCAAGACCCGGTGTCCCCTGGTTATTCGAACTGCAACAGGTGCAGGGATGAACATGGGGGCACAACACTCCCAGATTATCTACCCGTTTTTAACAGCGGTGCCTGGCCTGAAGGTTGTTGTTCCCAGCAATGCCTACGACGCAAAGGGATTGCTGAAATCAGCTATCAGGGATGACGATCCTGTCGTGTTCTTTGAGCACAAGGCGCTGTATCCACGCAAGATGGAAGTGCCCGAGGAGGAATACCTCATTCCTATTGGTGAAGCTGCCATGACCCGTGAAGGAGATGATGTCACCGTGGTGGCGATTGGACGCATGGTCGTGTTTGCAGAGAAGGTTATCGACAAGCTGGCAGAGGAAGGTATCACCTGTGACCTGATAGACCCACGAACACTGTCGCCGCTTGATGATGAAATGATATTTGAAAGTCTCGAGCACACTGGTCGATTGGTTGTTATTGATGAAGCGCCGCCCCGGTGCAGCCTGGCGTCGGACATTGCCGGCATGGTAGCCGAGAAGGCATTTGCTTACCTGAAAGCCCCGGTGAAAATGGTGACAGCCCCGCATACGCCGGTTCCATTTGCGAAAGAACTTGAGCGTGCCTACATACCCGGTCCGGACAGGATCGAAGCTGCCATACGGGAAGTGATCAATGGCTGACAATATTTACCCCGTAACTGTCCCCAAGTGGGGGATCGAAATGCAGGAAGGCACCATTGTCACCTGGCACATTGGCGAAGGACAGAGTGTGACAAAGGGCATGGAGCTTGTGGATATTGAAACGGATAAGATCATTAATACCATGGAAGCCCCGGCAGATGGCGTAATGAAAAAACTCATCGCCGATGAAGGCGATGTTCTCAGCGTAGGAGCGCTGCTGGGTGTGATTGCAGGTGAAAGCACCAGCGATACCGAGATAGAAGCCTTTGTTTCCGGATTTAAACCAGCGGATGCTTCGTTTGCCATGGACGAGGAGGACTCCCCGGCGAAGCCTGAAGATAGTGCTGCACCGGCAGAGGGTGCTGCCCCGGCTGAACCAGCTACCCGGGCCGAGACAGGAGGAAAGGTCAGGGTGAGCCCCGCTGCGGCCCGCAGGGCGCGTGAACTGGGTGTTGATATCAGCCAGGTGACCGGGACCGGTCGAGGTGGGCGCATTTCTTCGGAAGACGTAGAAAAGCATGCCGAGCAAAGTTCTGCCCCTGCCAATGGTCCGGGCTATTCCAGTGAGCCCCTGAGTTCCCTTCGTAAAACCATCGCTCGTCGGCTGGTTGAAGCCAAGCAACAGATACCACATTTTTATTTGAATACCGAAGTAAAAATGACCAATGCCATCAGGAGGCGAGAGGAAATCAACCAGCAGGGCGGCGTTCGAATCTCCTTGAATGATATTGTGGTGCGCTCCTGTGTACTGGCCTTGCAACAGCACCCGCAGTTGAATATCCACCTGGTTGATGAAGAGGTGAGGACTTTTGCTGCAATTAATATGTCTGTGGCTGTGGACACCAGCGAGGGCCTGATGACACCAGTTGTTCATGGTGCTGAGTCCCTGGATATCGCGCAGTTAAATCAGAAAATTAAAGACCTTGGTCAACGAGCGCGGGAAGGTTCGTTGACACCGGCCGACATGCGCGATGGCACATTTACTGTTTCTAACCTGGGCATGTTTGGCGTGACGGAATTCCAGGCCATCATCAATCCGCCGCAGGGGGCAATCCTGTCCGTGGGCACGATTGCCGAGAGAGTATCGGTGGAAGCGGATGCTTCAACGGATTCATTTATGAAGCTTGGTCTTGCCTGCGATCACCGCGTTATCGACGGCGCACTGGGCGCCAGGTTTCTTGCCACCTTGAGATCTATCCTTGAAGAGGCAACCGGGATTTAAGTTTACTCGTAACCCCGAATAGGGTTTTTCCCGTCCCAGTTTTCTGCAGTGTCGGCAATCATTTTAAAGACGCCTTCGATCATGCTGCTGCGTTCAAGAATTTCCAGCATGCAGTTGAGCTTCGCATGGCTGTCCACGTAGGCAAAACGAGGACCATCAATGACTCTGCCCAGGTTAGCCGTCGGACAGCCACGCTCGGCATAGAATTCAAGATCTGCATCAAGATCATCGGTCCAGACACACACATGATGAAAGCTCGTTTTTCCCGCAGGCGCCGTATCGCGGTAGGCGTTGGGTGACTGGCTGATCGGTTGAATTAACTCTATTTGCACCGGGCCGGCCTGGGCAATGGCTACATACATATTTAACTCACCAGGTTCACCCCGGTAAACGATATCTGTTAATTGCTCCTGGCCGTACTCTGCAAGGAAGAAAGGACCGATGTTGAAGGTATTTACCCAATCCATCGCGGCAGCCTCTACATCATCAACCACCCAGGCGTTTTGAAAGACGGTATGGTCGGTGGGTAATTTCATTTGCTCTAATCTCCCTTTTTCTAAAGGTGCTGGAAAGCGACTATTTAAACAAATCGATAAATTCTTTCTTTGAGGGCATTCGCGTGAGGGAATGACCGCCATTTACCTGGATGTTCTGCCCGGTTATGTAGGAATCTTCGTGACTTAGCCAACTCACTACCTGCGCCACGTCATCGACAGTATTCAAACGCCCCAGGGGAATTTCCTTTTCAAACAATTCCACCAGGCCCTCGGTTTCTACAAATGACTCTGACATTGGAGTTATGGTAAATCCCGGAGATACGGAATTGACTCGAATATTCTTTCGTCCAAATTCAATTGCCGCAACCCTGACGAGGTGGTCTGTACCTGCCTTTGCCCCAACATAGGCGGCGTGGTTATTGATAACTCGAGATGCCGTTATTGACGAAATAGTAATGATGGAGCCGTTTTCGCCAATCGCGGCAGACATGTGCTTGAGAAAAAAGAAAGGACCTATGTAGTGCACATCCACGGCGCGACGTATTGCAGCTTCTTCCGTGTTAGCGATGTCACCCATGACCGCTTCGCCAACGCAATTTACCGCCACATCGAGTTTTCCGAACTTGTCCCGCGCAAATTCAGCCAGCACCTTCACCTGCTCCTCGCTGGTGATATCGCAGGCCCGGGCGGAAGCACCGATTTCCTCTGCCAGAGCATTCAACTTATCCTCGCTTCGAGCACTGATGATAACGTTGGCACCTTCGTTGATGAAGCGCTGGGCGATAGCAGCTCCCATGCTTCCTGGAACCGAAGCGCCAATAACAATAGCGGTCTTTTTGTCGAATAGCCCCATGGTAATTCTCCGTAGGCCGTGCCCTGGTACGCCCAGCCCGGGTTAAGTGCAGACAGGAAAATCCTGTAATCACTCTACCGGAATGCATATTTTTAGCAAATACCGGGTCAGAAAAATATCCTGCAGCAGGCAAGGTGTTCATTTTCGAGCTTTGCGCAGATATTGGTTTGCTTTATATTGACTGTACGCGCTGACATATGCATGAAAAAATAGAACGCAGAAGCCATGACCCGCAAACGTATCGACGCCTGCTTTGTGTGTGGCGGCAAATATCATGATTTTGATTTTGCCAGGCTTGAAATCCTGAAGTTGCTGCATGAGCACGACGAAGTCAGGGTACGGGTAGCGGAAGATTTTTCCAACACTGAAGCCATCGAAAAATGCGACTTCCTTGTTACCTATACCTGCGATGTGGTACCGAGTGATGATCAGCAAATCGCATTGAAGAACTTTCTCGACCAGGGCAAGCGATGGCTGGCCCTGCATGGCACCAACTCGATAATCAAGTTCCTGCAATTCAAACCCCTCAAGATCGGTACGCCCCGTGATGCACCCCTGTTCATGGAAATGCTTGGCAGCCAGTTCCTGGCCCATCCGGCCATTGATAGTTACCGGGTAGAAGTCACGGCACCGGAACATTCACTGGTTAGTGGAATAGAAGCATTTGATACAACGGATGAACTTTACCTGGGCGAGTTTCATGGAGAATGCGAGACCCTGCTGCACACTACCTACAAGGGCACGCTGGACGAATTCGAAGTATCAGACTGGGAATCAGGCAAGCAACGGCCCGTTTTATACCTGCATCCATGGGGTAATGGTGAGGTGTTGTATTTCACACTGGGCCATTGTCGCGGTAAATATGATATGCAGCCGCTCATGGAAGAATATCCTCGTGTAGAACGCTGCAGTTGGGAGTTACCGGTCTATTACGAAATATTGAGACGCGGTATACGCTGGGCAGCAAGACTGGAATGAATACAAGGCTTACCGTGGGCAGGGTCGTGCAGGTGGCCTACTTTGTAAATGATGTGCGGCGCTCAGCGCAAAGGGCAAACGAGCTTTTTGGCACAGGGCCTTTTTGCCTGTATGAGCATATCCCTTTACAAAACGTGCTTTACCGCGGAACACCTTCAGAGCTTGATCATTCTTCCGCCTACGGGCAGTCAGGAAACATAATGATCGAATTTGCCCAGCAAAATAACGATGGACCGTCTGCATTTCGCGATATGTATCCGGATGGCGGTGAGGGATTGCACCACGTGGCCATGTTTGTGGATGACATCGCCGTTGAAGTACAAAAGCTGGAGCAGCAGGGCTTTGAGATTGCCAACCATTACTTTGCCGGTGACGTGGAAGTGGCATTTGTCGATACACGCAGTGAATTTGGTCACATGCTTGAGCTTTACCAACCGGTAACAGCACTGGAAAAGTTTTATGCGATGGTGGCAAAAAGGTCAGCTAACTGGGACGGAAATGATTTATTTTATTCGATCCAGTAAGCTCAACACTTAACTCCAGCTGAAAATATTTGCGATACGCCTGCATTGACAGTTAAGCGGACCGTTGGCGGCAGGGATGCCGGCTACGAGCCTACACGGACGTATTTACGGCGTGTCCGCGTGCTGCTCAGGCAGGCGTAAACGCATTGAGTAAACTTGGAAAAGGCTAAAGAACACATGCTTAACAAGAAAAAAGTATCCCTGGTAATCCTTCTTATAGTCACGTGGCTGGGCGGTTGTACAGAGCCGACCGAAGACACGGCCCGGGAAAATACTTCGGCGCCAGCATCCGCCAGCGTCATATCAAAGGGTGGTGTAAGCAAGGGCGGCGCTGATGAAGACATGATGGCCCATATGCGTGGCCAGGAAGGTGGAGGCGAAGCTCATCCGGGAGCCCGGATTTACCAGGACCATTGCGCACAGTGTCATAGCCAGGCCGTGGCACGCGCGCCGCACAAGTCATTCCTGGAGATGTTAAATCCAAAGCTGATTCTTACTGCCCTTGAAGAAGGCATCATGCAGCAGCAGGCAAGTCATCTCTCGCTGGAAGAAAAAAAACAGGTGGCCGAATTTCTCACTGGTAGCCAGTCCGGAAAGCAATCTTTTCCCTATGTTCACTGCGAGGGAGATGCGCTTGAATTTGACATGTCCCAACCACCGCTTGCAAAAGGCTGGGGTTTTGATCGTGAAAACACGCGATTTATTCCAGCCAGTGTCGCCGGCCTTGAAAAATCAGACATTCCAAACCTGAAACTCAAATGGGCCTTTGCCTACCCCGGTAAAACACGTGCCCGGTCGCAGCCGTCTCTTGCTGCAGGTGCCCTGTTTGTTGGAAGCCAGGATGGCACTGTCTATGCGCTTGATGCAGAAAGTGGCTGTGTGCGCTGGACTTTTAGCGCCAGGGCCGAGGTTCGTACGGGGGTCACGATAATGCCGTGGGACCCAGGCAAACCACCTGAAGATGCGCCACTGGTATTCTTTTCAGATTTGTTGGCGCGGACCTATGCCGTCAACATGCTCACTGGCGAGCTGGCCTGGGAGCATAAACTTGATGAGCATCCTAACGCTACCGCTACCGGTCAACCACTGTACTATGGCAACCGGGTTTACTCTCCAGTGTCGTCACTCGAAGAAGTGCCCGCGGCAGATCCCACTTACGAGTGTTGTACTTTTCGCGGTTCTATCGTAGCCATGGATGCGATGAGTGGAGAACGGCTGTGGAAAAGTCACACAATAAGAGAAGAGTCCAGGGCCGTGGGTGTAAACAGTGAGGGTACAACTATCTTTGCTCCATCGGGCGCCCCGGTTTTTAATAGTCCAACTATCGATGTAGAACGGCAATTAATTTTTGCCGGGACGGGCAACAATTATTCATCTCCATCTGACGGCACAAGTGATGCGGTACTCGCCATGAATCTTGAGAATGGCAATATTGAATGGTTGAAACAGGTCACCTCGAAAGATGCCTGGAACATTGCCTGTTTTGATTTTGTGCCAAACCGTGCTGGCTGTCCTGAAGAAAAGGGACCGGATGTCGATTTCATTTCCCCACCCATCCTGGTGAAGCAGGGCGATCGGGAGATCCTGGTTGCCGGTCAGAAATCAGGCGATGTCTGGGGAATAAGCCCGGTAACGAAAGATATCGTCTGGCACCAGAAAGTTGGACGTGGTGGCAACCAGGGGGGAATAAATTTTGGTATGGCGGCAATGGATGGCAGCGTATTTGTTCCCATGGCTGATTTCGATGACGGTGAGCTTTCAATGGCAGACGCAAGACCCGGTCTGTATGCGCTGGATGCATTTACCGGTGAGAGGCGCTGGGATCACATGGCCGAAAATCAATGCAATGATAAAAAAGATTGTGATCCGGGTATTTCTGCGCCGGTCACTGCGATACCTGGAGCTGTACTGGCCGGTCACCTGGACGGGCGCATCCGTGCCTATTCAGTCGATGACGGCAGGATTATCTGGGAGTTTAACAGTGACAGGGAGTTCACTACGATATCCGGCGAAATCGCAAGGGGCGGCTCAATAAGCGGTGGAAGCGGCCCGGTTATAGCCGATGGAATGGTATACGTAAATTCAGGCTACGGGTTGTATTTCCACATGCCGGGTAACGTGCTGCTGGCATTTACCGTCGATAACTAGGCCACCCAGTCGTAGAACTGTAAATCCATTTCTTCGGCAAGACACTCCAGTATCGGGGGAACCAGTCTTTCGTGAAAGTCGATACCCATGTGGGTATTGAATGCGTCTTCATCTTTAAAACGAGCATAGACTATATAGCTACGTGCCTGCTCCTGGTTTCTAATGACATCATAAATGATGCATCCCGGTTCCTGCTCGTGCGTCAGGTTCGACAATTCTGCCTGTAAGCGTTCAAACTCAGCTTCTTTACCTTCGGCAACAACGAGTTTCGCAATAAATGTATGCATAGTGCTGGCCTTTATTGATCAAGTTCCTGTTTTATTTTTTCCTGCAATTTAAATTTCTGAATTTTTGTTGATGACATTGGCCATTCATCAACAAATCGAACATAGCGCGGTACTTTAAAGCCGGCAATTTTGTCTTTACAGAAATCAATTAGTTCCTGTTCATTCGCTTCTGCGCCGCTATTGAGTTCAATGAAGGCTGCCGGAACCTCCTGCAACCTGGCATCATCCGCACCTACGACCTGGGCGAGTTTTACCGCTTCATGCTGCTGCAGGCATTGCTCAATTTCTACGGCTGCAACATTCTCACCGCCAACTTTGAGCATATCCTTGAGACGACCATGGAAAAGCAACTGGCCATCTTCATTGATGGAACAAATGTCGCCAGAGCGAAACCAGCCATCTTCGTCCAATGCTTCAGCGGTTTTGTCTGGTGCCTTGTAATACTCGGTAAAAATGCCGTTGCCACGGATCCAGGTATCCCCGGTTTCCCCGGTGGCGGCCTCTTTACCGGTCTCCGGGTTAATGATTTTCACTTCGATACCGGGTAAGGGTGTACCGAGTCTCTGGAATCTCTGGTCCCGCGAGTCATCCAAACGACTTGTCGAAACCGTGCCCGAGGCTTCAGTCATCCCAAATGTGCCCACGAATACCGTGTCCGGCATAGCCTTTTCCATTGTTTCACCAACGTGCGCCGGCTGTACGGCAAAGTTGGCGTTCATCAATTTAATACGGGACAAATCAGCTTTCTCGAAATCAGGATGATTTACAAGGTCAGCCATGATGGTCCAGAAAGAAGGATAGGTGGCCGTGACTTTTTCTTCTTCCAGCATTCGCAGGGCTTCACCGGCATCAAAATGGGGTGTCGTTATGTATGACCCACCTACTTCAAAAATAGTCACCATCGGCAATATTGCAGCGATGTGAAACATTGGAAGAGGGGACCAGAAACTGTCCTCATGGCTTAACTCGTAACGAGAACCCAGCGCCGCACTATTCCTGATAATGGACTCATGGGCAATCATGCAGCCTTTAGGATTAGAGGTCGTGCCGGAGGTATAGAGAATTAAAGCAGTGCTACCGACACGAGTCTGGATACGACGAAGATGTATCTCTTCTTCATCCACCTGTTCAGCGAGACTTTCAAAGCGCGGTTGCGACAGCATACCGGTCTTTTCCGTGCTGCCGTACAGGATGATGTTTTGCAGCATAGGAGCGCCATCTATTGAGAGCGACATGGCGTCCGGCTGCCCCGCGAGATCGGGAAAGGCGGCTTCAATCCTCTCAACAAAATTTACTGCATCATCAAATTCGTCAGAGGTTATCAGTGCCACCAGGTCCGCGTTCTCTGTGACGTAGGCTATCTCCGGTGGCCTGTAACGGGCATTGATCGGAACGGTCACCGCTCCAAGCATCGCGATGGCGAACATGTTCTCCACAAAATCCATGCAGGTTGGCAGCAAAAGTCCAACGTGATTTCCTGGGCCAATTCCAAGCGCTCGCAGGCTACGCGCGCGTTGCAGTACTCTTTGAGTCAATTCCCGGTAGGTGCAGCGCTGGTCGGGAAGGACTATCGCGTCCGTATCGGGGTACTGATCGCTCGCTATCAGCAGCAGGTCACCCAGCGTCGTCGCGTTGACACGGATATTGGCCAGTTCACTTGTCATGGAATTACTCCAATGGGTCCAGGTATTCCCGTACGTAAGTGCCATCAAGGCAATCTATAAGAGGTGGAGCCAGTTCATTGAAGTGTTCCGTATTTCGATGTGCTTCCTCGGCAGCTTCATCCACGAATGCTTCAAGCACTGCGTAGCCTCTTTCTTCTTCTCGAAGCCTGTAAAACTGGTAAGCAGTCACGCCCGGTTCGTTGGCAAGCGTTTTTTCAGTGAGTTGTTTAACGAGATTGATGAACTCTTCTTCCTTATCTTCCTTTACTTTCATCCGTGCAAGAAAAGTCAGCATAGTCTTCTCCAGTTTGTTTTCTTCTTGATACTAACATCGTCAATTTGATAAGAAAATGATTTGCCCTGCCATTTTGTGAGGGCGATGCTAATATGTGCGCCGGTTGCACCAGGTTTCTCAAGGACACGGCAAGGTGGCATTGACATTTTTAACAAGAGTGGAAGCGGTGGAAGCGGGCCGGGTAAACTGCGTTGAAGTGGAAGGGCAGTCCGTCGTTATTTGCAAGGTAAAAGATGAGTTTTTTGCCGTTGTGAACATGTGCTCTCACGCTGAGCAGACATTTGAAAAGGGAAGGATCAGGGGACATCGTCTCCTGTGTCCCCTGCATGGCGCAATATTCGACATCAGGGATGGTAGTGTAATGAGTGCGCCGGCCTTTCAGCCCATCAAAAGTTATCCACTGGAAGTGAAAGGTGAAGAAATATTTATAGACCTGGATTAAACCAGGTTTTCAAGTCTTTCGAACTTTTGAAGCAGGCCTTGTTCCTATTTTCTCTGGTCGAAGCGCCGACCGACGATAGCGCTGGCAATATTAACCTTCTGGATATCGATTGCCCCGCCAGCAATACCCCAGCCCCACGCATCACGCATACGTCTTTCCATCGGATATTCTTTTGAATATCCGTAACCGCCAAAGAGCTGTAGCGCGTTGCCCGTCACGCTTCGCGCGATTTCATTTGCGTAACACTTTGCTATAGAAGATTCTTCTATACTCGGCAGTCCATCCTCTGCGTTACTGGCTGCACGATAGATTAACAGCCTCGCCGCGTCGACCTGCATACGCATTTCTGCAATTTTTAATTGCACGGCCTGGAAATCGATGATGGGTTTGCCAAATTGTTTTCGCTCCTGCACGTAGGCAACTGCATCAAGCAACGATCCGGAGGCCTGGGCCAGGGCCATGGTTGCGTTTCCACAGCGTTCAAGGTCAAAGGCTTCCATCAATTTCTTGAACCCACCAGCAGGGACAATGATGTTCTCAGAGGGCACCGTGACATTGTCAAAGAAAATATCCGAAGAGGGCACACCACGAAAACCCATTAGCTGTTCCTGTTTACCAAATGTGAGTCCATCGGTACCTTTTTCAACGAGTACGGCTCCAATTCCCCTGGCGCCAGGGTCATCAGAGAGCTTGCAGTAAACAACATAGGCATCGGCGTGACCGCCTCCGGAACACCACCGCTTCGTGCCATTCAAAACAACTTCATCGCCCCTGATTTCACCCCTGGTGGAAAGATCAGTGAGTGCTGAGCCCGCACTGGGTTCGGACATGGCAACTGCAACTACCATTTCTCCACGACAGACAGCGGGGACAACGCGCTCCCTTAATGAAGGTTGAGCAAATTTTTCGATTGCCCTGACCGGTCCTACTGAGGATTCAAAAATCGGAAAGGCTATGGCCGAGGAAATTTGTCCGAATTCTTCCAGGACTATAAGTGCTTCGAGATTTCCAAGACCAAGCCCACCAAGGGATTCGGGAACATTGATACCAAGAAAACCCATGTCCGCGTATTCAGCAATTAATTCACGACTTGGTGGTTCACCGGTTTGCTCGATTTGTTCTGCAAGTTCCGGCAGCTTATTCCTGGCATAGTTTCGAGCAGAGTCCTGTAGCTGGATCTGGTCGCTGTTTAGCTTGAAGTCCATGATGAATAGTATGATTTATTGGTGAAATGAAGTCCGTCAGCAGTATACTCTGGGGTCATTACAAATTAAACAAGACCATTAAATGTCGAAAACAAACTCAGGCGATAAGGCAGGCATACTGGAGGGGATCCGTGTGCTGGACTTCGGACGTTATGTCGCCGGTCCCTATTGCGCGACCTTGCTGGGTTATCTCGGCGCAGAAGTTATACGAATCGAGAAAATAGGTGGTGGAGAAGATCGTTACATTGCTCCTGTCATGGAAACTGGTGAAGGTGGTGTTTTTTTACAAACCAGCTGCAACAAGAAATCCCTGACGCTCAATCCAAAAAATCCGCAAGCAAGAGAAATTATCGACGCGTTGGTAAAGTCCGCTGATGTTGTCGTTGCCAATCTCACGGAAAGTGCATTGAAGCTGTTTGGAATAAGCTATGAAGAGCTGGTTGCAATAAAGCCCGACATCATACTCAGCACACAGACGGCGTTTGGTGAAGACGGGCCCTGGGCCGGGAAAGGTGGTTTTGATGGTGTGGGGCAGGCTATGTCCGGCGCCGCCTATATGACGGGTGTTGATGGTAAACCTGTAAAGGCTGCGGCGCCTTACGTTGATTACAGCACAGCCGTGATGTCTGCTTTCGGTGTGATGGCCGCATTATTTGAAAGAGAAAAAACCGGCAAGGGGCAACAGGTGGAAGCAAGCCTGCTGGCGACTGCACTTGCAGTTTTTAATTCCCATCTTGTTGAGCAAAGTGTCAGCGGTATCGATCGCACACCCAGCGGTAACCGCGTTCAAACATCCGCACCCTCAGATGTGTTTGCCTGTGCTGACGGGCATATTCTTGTTCACGTGGTAGGCAATGGCCTGTTCAGGCGTTGCGCGACATTGATTGGCGCTGAGGACTGGCTTGATGATGAAAGGTTACAAACGGACCAGGGGCGCGGAGATCATCGTGATGAACTTTGTCAGCGCATGGCCGACTGGTTAGCGGATCAAGGCCGGGATGAGGCGCTGGCAGCGCTGGAGCAGGCGGGTGTTCCCGCCGGGCCGGTACTTGACCTGCAGGAGGCACTTGAGCATCCCCAGGTATCTGCAATGAATTTCCTGAAAAACGTTGATTACCCCGGATTAACTCAACCAGCTCGTATTGCTGACCTGCCGCTGAAGTTTTCTCACAATGCCGGAGGTATTGAACGTCAACCACCGCAGCTTGGAGAGCATACCGAGGAAATTCTTTTAGAACTGGATTTCAGTAAAGAGCGTATTGAGCAGTTCCGCAATAATGGTGTTATTTAAATCAGGAGAGTGAAAATGTCAGGTCCTGGCGAAGAAGAGATATCAGAACTTGTCGCAAGACAGAAATGTTATGACGTACTGACCCGTTATTGTCGTGCATTAGATCGTGCAGATGTCGAACTGATGCGCACGGTGTATTGGGAAGATGCCATCGATGATCATGGTGTTTACAAAGGTAATGCACAGGAGTTTTCTGAATTTATTATTCGAGAAATTCAAAACTGGTTCGAAGTGACGATGCACGCTATTTGCAATGTACACATGGAATATGGCAACGATGTGATGTGTACGGAATCCTATTTGATTGCTTATCACAAGGTAAAGGGCGAGAGAGATAAGATCGAAGCTGTTCAGGGTTCAAAGTATTTTGCTGCATTGGACCTGGATAAAGTCGGCGATACTCACCATGTCTTCCTTTATGGTGGACGATACATCGATCGCCTGGAGAAAAAAGAAGGTGAGTGGAAAATTGCCCATCGTCGTGTTGTTATGGATTGGAACGAGAACTGGCCAGGTAACACCATCCTGGATGATGGTATGTTCAGCACATTATTACTTCGGGGAAGCCGAGACCAGCAGGATCCGGTTTATCAAAACCGGCCCTAAACAATTACGCGGTATCCAAGCCTGGGAAAGTGTGTCGCAACTTCACCTACTGTCTCATTTTCATGGGTTATCACAATTTCATCGCAGTTTAATACCTGGAGTTGCCCCGTAACCGCGCCGCGTTCAGCATCATCAGGTGTCACTGTTACCCTTTGTCCCACGTGAAAATGATTTGAATCAGCATCGTCGATTTGCGCCTGGTAAACCGCCTCGCTTGCCAATGCAGCTTCGTGTGCCTGCTCGGCATCGATGGGCTGTCTATCTCCTTCGCCGATGGCGGAAACCCGTTGTTCCCAACCAGGCAGGTATTCAAGGTCCGCGAGCAGGTCATTAACTTCAGGCATGGCGGCCCGCGTAAACCAGGGCACGGCAAAGGCGTGAATATCTGCAAGCGAGGCGGCGTCACCACCGAGAAAAGACCTGCCATCGGCAAGTTGCCTGTTGATAAGGGCAGCATGACTGCGAAGCTGTGAGCGAGCATAGTCAATGTCTGCTGTTACTTTCTCAAAATCAAGAGTTGAAAACAGGGCCTTGCGGTCTTCCAGGAAAGCTTCGGGCCACTGCTGGCTCTGCAGGGCAATTACCATATGAAGGCCAGTGCGAAAAAAAGCATCTGACCAATTGACCAATGAGCGATACAGCCCTTCATTATGACCGGGGAACAATGACGGCTCGGGAAAACGTGTTTCCAACTCCGTTGCAATACGCTGGTTGTCGACATAAACATTAGCCCCAACCTGCAAAACAGGTGTACCCCGGTAACCGCCGGTTAGACACACGAGATCCGGCTTGGGCAGTATCATCGGAGTTTCAACTGAGTAGTAGCTGCAAGCTTTCAAGCCAAGCATGCGCAGGGCTTTCTGGGTAAAGGGAGATGCATCGTAGCAATGCAGGACCAGGTCTTCGCTATTCATTGGTCGTTTTGCCCTGACTGAAATTGTTCCACTGTGTCGCCGGTTTGATTGTGTAGCACATTACGATAACTTTCCCGGTCCACGTTCTCGGATGACCCGTGCTGTTCCGCGCGAACCACCGCGGGTCGATCGGCGATTTTATCAAACCACTTTTCAATAAAGGGAAAATCCTCGAGGTCCTGTCCTTGCCACTGGTGATACTTTATCCAGGGCCAGCAGGCCATGTCGACAATGCTGTAATCACCGCAGATATACTCCGCACCTGAAAGTTGGTTCTCCATAACGCTATATAAACGATGCATTTCCCGCGTGAACCGCTCACTGGCATGCGTATCCTTAACCTCTGAATGTTCGCGAAAATAATGTGCCTGGCCTGCCATCGGACCAAGATGGCCAACCTGCCAGAATAACCACGGTAATGCCTGGTAGTATTCGGCGTCACCAGAAGGAAAAAAACGCCCGGACTTTTTTGCGAGATATAGCAGCATGGCCCCCGATTCAAACAGCGGCAGGGGTGTGGGTGCAGAGTGATCAATCATGGCTGGTATCTTGCAATTGGGGCTCATGCGAACAAAGTCCTCCTGAAACTGCTCACCACTGGTAATATCAACGCGAGTCAGCTTGTAGGGCAAGTCACATTCCTCCAGCATGATGGCGATTTTCATGCCGTTCGGTGAAGGAAAGAAAAAAAGTTCGATCATTGTCGAGTGATGCGATAGCCGGCGCGCGGGAAGTGAACATTTAACTCTCCCGCACGCTCATCTGATCGGCGAATGGAAACTTCATTGCGCGTAAGCGTGATCAGGGTGCCGGCAACGGGTTCTTTTCCATAATCGTCAGGTTCAACTATTACTGCATCTCCCTCACTCAAGCCAAGCGGGTCAGCAACATCGATACCTTTACCGGCAGCCGGCGTGGAAGAGCGGGCAATGTCGATAGCGTCATCAGCACCAAGTTCAGAACGATCCCCGTGTCCCAGCGCCTGCATACGTGACTCCCACTGCTGCATGCTGCTGTACGGTTCTAACAGGTCGTTTACCGGGGGCACATTGTTGCGTGCCATCCACACTACGAAGTAGGCGTTGATATCCAACCATCCCGGTTCCTTACCGGCAAAATAGCTGCGTCCATCACTTAACTGCGCCTCTACCAGTTCCATATGTGCCAGCAACTGGGTATACATGTGCGGAATTTCTTCCTGCATCCTGTCAAAATCCATGAAGTTAAAAAAGTTCTTGCGATCCTCGAGTATGGGTTCCGGGATCTCGGAATTAACCGCCATGGACAGGCCTGCACCGGGATTAAAAAAAGCGGAGTTGCTCCAGAAACTCGATGCCAGGGCAAGACCGCGATTTCCGGCGGGAAACAGGCTCGGCTTCGGGTGGCGATTTTCCAGCTCCTCGGCAATTCGGCTAGTGTCACAGTAGATTTCTGCGCCTATTTGTAAAACCGGTGTTTTTCGATAGCCGCCGGTGAGTGCCGTCAAATCAGGTTTCGGCATGATCAGCGGGATCTGTACCGACTGCCAGCTGAGTTTTTTCAATCCCATTACCAGCCGGGCTTTTTCGGCAAAGGGTGAAATATCAAAATGATGCAGTACCAGGTCTGTCATGAGTCTTGCTTGCCTCGCTTGATACGAATTCCTTGGAGTATGAGCCTAGCATTTTAAAAAAACAATCATGCGTGATTGTTTTTTTGTATATGCCGGCCTATAATCAATTTTAGATCCGGCAGGATTCCATTCATTCCCAATTTAATTGCATATAAAACAACAGTTTAAAGTGGATAGCACATTTACAAAACGTATCCTGGAAGGGATGGACTATGAACGTGAGCGCCAGGCTCCACCCGGTGACTTTCCGCAATTCCCTGAAATACCGGGTGGCAGGTATACCGATCCCGAGTTCCTTGCACTTGAATGGGAATTTCTCTGGAAGAAATCCTGGCTCTACGCCTGCCATGCCGATGAGCTTCCGGAAAAAGGCAGCTTTATCCTGTGGACGAAGACCCGGTCACCGATTCTGATTATTCGCGGAGCGGATGATGTTGTGCGAGCTTTTTACAATACCTGTCGTCACCGGGGCGGACCGCTGGTCAAGCAGGCCAATGGCAAGATAGACGGGCGCATGGTGTGCGGGTACCACGGATGGTCCTATGACCTGAAAGGGGATCTGGTGGCGCTGCGCGACAAGCGCGATTTTGTAGACCTTGATATGTCCTGCAAATCACTGGTACCAGTGCAATGTGATCGCATCGGTAACTGGATATTTATCAACGAAGACCCGGAAGCTGAATCCTTGCACGAACATCTTGGCATAATCCCATCTCAGCTGGAACAGTTTCAGCCCGATGACATTCGGCTCGTGCACTCCAAGGGGTATGACGTTGACTGCAACATAAAAGTGTTGATGGATGCTTTCCTCGAGGTCTACCACCTGTCGTCAATCCACCAGAACACGGTTGATCGCTTTCTCGATCACCGCGGCACTGTAATCACCCTCTGGCCGAGGGGACATTCGCTGATGGTCACGCCGAATCGTCGCGCTGACTGGGTGGATCCCGGAACCGTTGGCATGAAGGAAATACCGTCGGTCACAGAAATTCCAGCGAAACATAATGCATCATATAACCTGTACCCGAGCGTGGTCTCTCCCATGGCTTCCACGGGCATGCCATTTCTTACTTTCTGGCCCACCTCAGACAGCACTATGCGCATTGAATGTCACTGGTTTGCGCCAGACTGGGGTAGCCGCGAACCGGATGAGCTCTGGGAAACCCGTATCGATAATTTTGAGCGCATTCTTTATGAGGACACCCAGTTCGCTCCACAGATACAGGAGTCCGTGGAGTCGCCCGGCTTTAAGGGGATCAGTTTGAATTACCAGGAGCGACGAATTTACCACTGGCATGAAGAACTGGATCGACGCATCGGCCCTGACAGGGTCCCCGAACACCTGAGAGTGAAACCCGTACTCGCCCCTTACGTAGAAACGGAATAGGACCCGGGGCCATGACCAGTGAACAAGTGGCAGGCATAACTTCAATTGGATGTTATATACCCACCACCAGGATCAAGCGAAGTGCCATAGCCAATGCGGTGTCCTGGGCAATCCCCTCAGTGAAATCCATGTCGAGCGGGGAACGTTCAGTGGCCAGCTGGGACGAAGACGCTATCACAATGGCGGTAGAAGCGGCCAGGGAATGCCTGGGTAAACTTGAACGGGATACGGTTGGCTCCGTTGTCCTGGCCAGCACTACGGCACCCTTTGCAGACAGAAGTAATAGCGGAATCATTGCTGATGCACTGAGCCTGGAGAATAACGTGGCCAACTTTGATGTGGGTGGTAGTCGTCGAGCCGGTACTTCTGCGCTCATTCAAGGCTTTGCCGCGATGTCGAATGAGAAGACCTCTCTGATAACGGTGTCCGAGTGCAGTGACACGAAGCCGGGAAGCCAGCAGGAGATGAGTTACGGTCATGGCGCAGTATCATTATTACTTGGCCACGAGAAACCCCTTGCCGTAGCGTTGGCGACAAGCAGCCTTCAGGATGACCTGGTTGATCATTATCGTTCTGCCGATGCCGATTATGACTATGCTTTTGAAGAAAGATGGGTGAGGGAAGAGGGATATCTCACACTTGTCCCCGAAGCAGTTAGTGCCGTGTTTGACGACGTCGAAATATCTCCGTCCGATGTTGATTACTTTATCCTGCCTGCGAGCATGACCGATGCAAAGCGAGTAGCAAAAAAATGCTCACTGGATAAAGCAGAAATCGTCGACCCGCTGGAGGAAAACCCCGGTCACTGTGGTACTGCTGCACCTTTCCTGATGCTTGCAGATGTTCTCGAAAGATCTAAACCCGGACAGCTGATTTTACTTACCGGGTTTGGCCAGGGAGTTGATGCCATCCTGCTGGAAACAACGGGGAACGTGGACAAAGATTCGAAACTCGGAATATCCCGCCAACTATCAGGCGGGCAAAGCGACGATAATTATGTCCGTTTCCTGTCAATGCGACAGCAGCTGCAATTGGACTTTGGTATGCGTTCAGAGCGTGACAATCGAACCGCTGTCTCTACATTTTATCGAAAACGAAAAGCGATAACCGGATTCGTTGGTGGTCGCTGTTCGTCCTGTAATACCCTGCAATTTCCGAAGACACAGGTATGCGTGGAGTGCTCCGAAGTGGATAGCCAGGTTGAAGAGAGCTTCGCGGAACTGAAGGGAAATATTAAATCATTCACCGAGGACTGGCAGGCTTATACTCCCGGGCCACCATTGACCTATGGCAACATTACTTTTCCTGATGGCGGTAACGTCATGATGGAGTTTGCCGATTTCACGCCCGGCCAGGCGAAAGTGGGAATGGAAGTGCGTATGGCTTTCCGCATAAAAGATCTTGATCCCAACAGGCATTTCAGACGCTATTTCTGGAAGGCCTGTGCTCTCAAGGGGGACAGCTAGCATGGCTACGGGTATCGCCGACAGGGTTGCAATTATTGGCATGGGTTGTTCCGTCTTTGGCGAGCGCTGGGATTGTGGTCCGGAAGAATTGATGCTTGAAGCATTTACCGAGGCGATTGCCGATGCCGGTGTCGAGAAGCAGGCTATTGAAGCTGCATGGCTTGGCGTTTTCTTCCAGGAACAAAACACGGGTAAGTCAGCGTTGCCACTTAGCCAGGCATTACGTCTTCCCAATATACCCGTGACAAGGGTTGAGAATCTTTGTGCAACCGGAACCGAGGCCTTACGCGGTGCCGTGTACGCCGTCGCCGCCGGGGCCTGTGATGTTGCACTGGCACTTGGTGTGGAAAAGCTTAAGGACACCGGGTATTCAGGTTTACCGGAAAGAACCAAGGGTTCTTTTGAAGACCAGTGGTTACCTAATTACACGGCGCCGGGTGCGTTCGCACAATTGGCAAGTGCCTATGCTGCAAGGCATGGAAAATCCATGGACGAAGTGAAGAGAGCGATGGCGCACATATCCGTGAAGAGCCACGCAAATGGTGTGCTCAATCCCAAGGCCCACCTTCAAAGGGAGATAAACGAGGAACAGGTGCTTAATGCACCCATGATTTCTTATCCGCTGGGTCTATATGATTGCTGTGGTGTGAGTGATGGAGCCGCATGTGCCATTGTTACTACCGTTGAGCATGCAAAAAAGCTGGGCTTTTCCGACGTGGTGACAGTAAAAGCAATGCAACTTGCGCCGAGTAATGGTTATGAGCTTGCCAATAGTAACTGGGATGGCAGTTACACATTGACAACCCGCCTTGCCGCGGAGCGTGCATACAGGGAAGCTGGCATCAAGGATCCTCGCAGGGAGCTGGATCTTTTTGAAGTACATGATTGTTTCTCGATCACCGAGCTCGTGATGATGGAAGACCTTGGAATGTCCGCTGAGGGCGAGGCGATAAAAGACGTGCTGGATGGGGTCTATGATGCGGACGGTGAGCTGCCTTGCCAGGTCGATGGTGGATTAAAGTGTTTTGGTCACCCGGTAGGAGCAAGCGGCTTACGAATGGCCTATGAAATATACCTGCAGCTCATGGGCCGTGCCGGAAAGCGGCAGCTCAAAAACCCAAGCATGGGCCTGACCCATAATCTTGGTGGTATCCCGATTCGAAATATCGCAAGTGTGTCGGTATTTGGTTTACATGCTGTATAAATTTTGTAGTAAATCTATAAAGGAAAACTGTTATGTCACAGGTAGCAGAAAAAATCGAAAACTTTGATGAGCAACAGTGGGGTTTTACTGACCAGGAACTGGCAGATCATCCCACCGTGTACAGGGATAACCTGCTTGAGGGAAAGGTAGTGGTCATATCAGGCGGAGGCAGCGGGCTTGGTAAGGCCATGGCTTTTCTATATTCCCGTCTTGGTGCAAGCGTCATGATCTGTGGCCGCAAGGAAGAAAAGTTGCTTGCAACGCGTGATGCTATCAAGAAACTGCTGGGGAGAGACGTTGAGCACCAGGCAATGACCATCCGCGATCCTGAAGAGGTCGAGGCCATGCTGCAGCAAGCCTGGGATAAATTCGGCAAAATCGACACCCTTGTTAACAACGCGGGCGGACAGTTTCCGCAGGCGGCCATTGATTTCAGTGTCAAGGGGTGGAACGCCGTGATTGATACAAACCTCAATGGTACCTGGTACATGATGCAATCGATGGCCAGGCTCTGGAAAGAAAATGATTTGCCAGGCAACATCATTAACATAGTTGCAAACGTGCAGCGTGGTATGCCAACCGTAGCCCACACCTGCGCCGCACGAGCGGGGGTTATTTACCTTAGCAAGACCGTTTCCACAGAGTGGGCACCGTTGAATATTCGTGTCAACTGCGTTTCGCCCGGCGCCGTGGAAACCGAGGGCTTTAATGTTTATGACAGGAAAGTAGCTGAAAATTTTAAAAACAGTAATCCCATGAAAACCGTCGGTGATGCCTATGACATCGCCGAGGCAGCTGTGTACCTGAGTGCTCCTTCGGCAAAGTTTATTACCGGTAGCGTGCTTACCGTTGACGGTGGCCAGCAGCAGTGGGGGGAATTCTGGTCTGGCGGAATTCCTGAATATTTCAAACTTGACTACGATTGAGGACCAACCATGTCCAATACACCCTTTGCCCGTATACCTCGGGATGAGCTTTCGGAAGGTGCCCAGGTTGCCTGGGATCATTTGAACAAGCTGACCGGAGAACCGACCTTTGTAGAAGTGTTTGCCAATGCACCGCAGATGCTGGATTTTGTTATGAACAAGTTCTACGGCGAGATCTTTTTTGCCGGTAATGTTGAGCAACGTTACAAGCAACTGGCTCGACTTCGTCTATCCTTAATTCATGGTTGTCGTACCTGCAACAAGCAGAATGTACCGGGTTCCCTTGAAGCCGGGATCAGCCAGGAACAGGTGGACGCGCTTGAAGATGTAGATAACGGTCCTTTCACTGATGCAGAAAAGGCCGTGGTAAAATTTGCTGAGCAAATGGCGCTGACAAATCACGAAGGCAAGATTGATGAAACACTCTACGCCAGCTTGCGCGAACATTTCAGTGATGCCGATATTTGTGAACTTGGAACTGTTATGGCTGTTATAGGTGGAATGGCAAAACTTGCTTTTGTCATGGACCTGGTAGAACGTGAAGACTATTGCCCGTTTAACTAGAATTAGCGGTGGGAGTAAAAAATGAGTGACCGAAACATTGTAGAAGACTGGATCGCTAACCCCGGTGTTGCTGAGGATAGTCACGAATCCAAGCAGCCACATATCGACAACGGAACAGAACCCCTGGACCCTAGTCGCTACCACGCACAGGAGTTCATGGACCTTGAGTGGGATCGATTGTGGACAAGGGTCTGGTTAATAGCCGGCGTGGAGAGTGATATTCCTGAAGCTGGCGACTACCTGATGTACACCATTCGTAACGAAGAAATCATCGTCGTTCGCCAGGCCGATAACAGCGTCAAGGCCTTCTACAATGTTTGCCCGCATCGTGGTAATCGACTGGTCTTCAACAACCTGGGAAGCATGAGCCAGTTCACCTGTGCATTTCATTCGTGGCAATTTGAATTAAGCGGATGCCTGAAAAAAATAACTGACGAGGACACCTTCAAACCCGGGGTGATTGCCCATCGCCCGGGCCTGACACCTGTCCGCTGCGAATCAAAGGCTGGTCTCATCTTTATCAATATGGACGATGACGCACCACCGCTCGCTGACAGGCTTGGCTTACCCGATGGTTACCTGGAACAGTACCAGCTCGACAAGATGAAGGTAGTCAGGCACGTCGTCGCAGAATGGAAGGCAAACTGGAAAAATGGCGTGGATGCTTTCTACGAAACCTATCACCTTCACGCTATTCACCCGCAGACACAGGGAGTGATGGCGGATATTGGTACACAGTATGACCTCTATCCCCATGGCTGCCAGCGGATGATCGTTCCCATTGGTTGCAAGAGTCCACGGGTAGCAGACCAGGATTCTGTCGATGCGGGGCTGCAGTACATGATGAACAGCGAAGGCATGGATGAAAAAGATTTCCCCACGGACGCCCACGAAGTGCGTGCTGCCATTGCAGCCCATAAGCGCCAGCGCTCCGAAAAGCTGGGATTTGATTACAGTCATTTCAGCGATACCCAGCTCATGGACAGCTGGGCCACCGGGATTTTTCCCAATGTGCAGATAGGTATGCATCCGGAAGGCTGTTTTCTCATGCGCTTCATGCCGCATCCTGCAGATCCGCAGCGTTTCTTCTACGACACCATGACCCTTTTCAGACCCGCAGCGGATCCCAACTACCGCGCACCCGACTGGATGGGATTGCCCGAGGATCTCGACCTGAGCGGAGAAATCAGGCCCGATACGGAGTATTACGCCGTTGGAGAAGACGCCAACCTGGGAGAAGTGCTGTCCCAGGACGTGGAGTTACTTGATGCGGTGCAAGTAGGAACACGTTCACGTGGCTTTAAAGGTTGTTTATGGGGTGAACAGGAGCAGCGTATACGGCACTACCAGCGCGAAGTTGATCGCTATATCGATGGTGAAAAGTGACTGCTTGTCGCTGAACTAATTTTATGGGTGTCTCGAATTTACAACTAAATATTGCGGTGCACCAAATAAAAACAGGCACGATTGACTTTTTTATTCGGGGTGGTAAATTGTCACAAGCTATTTTATGGCTTTTAGTCTTTAGTATGGCTACAGGATCTGTTTGGCTGAGGACGCCATGACAGGAATTTAACCTGTACCATAATCACAACATGAGGGGGAGCACCATGCGCACGAGCATGACTTTGAAATTTAAATCAGGATTGTTGAAATCTTTCCTGGCATTCACGGCGATCACATTCTTACCTTTCAGTGCTTTTGCACAAGCGGTTCTTGAGGAGGTCCTGGTTACTGCGACCCGTCGCGGTAATACTGACATACAGACGACGCCAGTCTCTGTATCGGCACTGGACGAGGATACCCTGGACGAAATGTTGCTATTTGACCTGGGCGACGTGGCTGCCGCTGTTCCCAACCTCGTGCATGGTAATGCACCGGCATTCAGCTCCTTCAATCCCAGTCTTCGTGGCGTGGGTAAGGACGGCATCATCCTCTACGTTGAATCCCCCGTAGGCGTGGTGGTTGACGATTTCGTGCTGATGTCCACTCAAACCCAGAACATTGAGCCGTTTGATATTGAAGCTATCGAGGTATTGCGTGGTCCACAGGGAACCCTGTTTGGAAAGAACACTACGGCCGGTATTGTTAGCATACGAACCAAGAAACCTGAGCTGGAAGAACGAAGCATCGAAGCCCGTGCAAGCTATGCTTCATTTGATAGTTGGGAAACAAAATTCGCGGGTAACTTTGGTACTGAGACTCTGGCCATTCGTGCCGCAGGTATCTACCAGAAGAATGACGGTTACTACAACGCGGGCAAAACGTCCACGAGCTTTGATCCTATCATCCTTAACAATGGCGGCCCTTTTACACCCGAGACATTTACCGGCGATGGAAGGAATCTTGCTGGTGTAGATAAATTCTCTGGTCGAATCAAGTTATTATGGGAACCTAATGAAGATTTCTCAGCGCTGGCTACGTATGAAATCGTGCGTGATAACAGTGACTCACCTGTCGTTGTCAACGAAGCGATAAATGGCGTTGCGGTTTTCCCAAGCCTTGGGTTTGCTGGCGTTGAAGCTGGTGATCCCCTGGATCAATCAAACCAGTCAAGACGTAATGACTTTTTTAACCTTGACGATGGCCATGAAATTGATATTGACGGTTTCTACCTGAAGATGGACTGGAACGTGGGTGATTACACTATCCACTCCGTTACTGGTTATCGCGAAGAAGAAGCACGTTTACCCAGCACTTACATGGGTGAGGGACGTGCCTCATTGTTTGATGCGACACGTGATGATAATCGCGAGACATTCCAGCAGGAAATTCGCATCGACTCAAACTTTGATGGACGCTTTAATTTCACCATTGGCGGATTTTACCAGGAAGGTGACGTAAAGTTTTGCGTGACCCAGCTTCTTGGCTTCCTGGATTACTTTGGTCCCGGCTTTGCCCCAAATACTTTGCTGGGAGGATTTGCTGACGCCAATGGTAATCCTATTACCCTTGCAACCAACAGTCACAACGACAATGCTTCTATCCTGTGTAACCGCCAGGATAATACTGCCCTGGCGGCCTTTGCAGATGCCACTTTTGATTTTACCGACAAGCTGCAAATAGGGTTTGGCGTACGACAAACCTATGAGAACAAAGAGTGGGCCGGTCGTTCACAGACCTACTTCCAGTTGCTCAATGGAACAGCAGGCGGTGCGGATGAAGGCCTGTTTGCCACTTTGGGCGAAAACCTGGATGCGGCTGACTTCGATAGATTCCCATTAAATGTGGCCACGGCCGAGCAAAGCTGGACGGATCCGAGTTTTCGTGTGACAGCTGGTTATGCCGCTACTGACAATTTATACACGTGGGCAACATTGTCACGAAGCGTGAAATCTGGTGCTTTTAATGATCAGACTGGCACATCAACTATTGGGTTGCCCGTACCATTCACTGATCCCCAGACTATCGCTCCGATTGACCCTGAATACGCAACAAGCGTTGAAATCGGTTTAAAGGCGGACCTTTTTAATGAGCGGGTTCGCATGAATATCGTTTATTTCAATGTTACGTATGATGATGCGCAGCGTCAGTTGAACGCGATTACCGGTAACTTTCAGGAGACTCGATTTTTTAATGCGGCTGAACTGGATGCTGAAGGTATCGAGTTTGAAGGCAGCTGGGTTGTCAATGATAACCTGACAATCAGCGGTAACTGGTCCTGGCAGGATGTGGAGTTTGTTTCTTTTGAAGCTGATACTGACTTTGATGGTGTGACAGATATTGACCTGTCTAATCAGCCAGTCAACCGCTCACCTGAGTGGACAGCGTATATCACCGCCACCTATGAACATTCTCTAGGTGATCTTGGAATGGCCCGACACAATGTCAGTGCTTCCTTTGTGGATGACACGATTTTTACCTACTCAGCTCTCGGTTCAGCATTTGACGCAATGGCGGATAACCGCACATTGCTCAACTGGAGTACAACATTTACCGACAAGACCGAAAAGTATTTTATTCGTGCTTTCGGCAAGAACCTGACAGACGAACGATATCGTACAGGTAACCTTGCTGTGGCTGCGCTTTGGACAATGGCCTCCTATGGCCCACCTCGACAGTTTGGTGTGGAAGTTGGTGCCAAATTCGATTTCTAACAATAATAATAAATAGATCATTAAGGTCGGTTTTCACCGGCCTTTTTTTTCACTATCGAAAACGTCTGAAAAATTTTCGAACGTCTTCCACCAGCAATTCGGGTTGTTCGGATGGAGCGAAGTGTCCACCCTTGGGCATTTTGTTGAGTTGCTGCAGGTTATAATAGTTTTCCATGAATTTTCGTGGCATCAGAGCGAGCTCCTGGGGAAACATGGCAATAGCCGTTGGAGCCTCCACCACCGGGCTGCGGTCGTGCGAAGGTTGCCAAAGGTGATGGGCGGATTCCCAGTAAAACCTGGCCGAGCTGACAAAGGATCCGGTTACCCAGTAGATCATCGCCGTGGTGACCAGGTCCCTTCGGGAAAAAACACTCTCGACGTCACCGTCGCAGCCACTCCAGTTCCGTCTTCGTTCCACTAACCAGGCCAGCAGGCCAGCCGGAGAATCATGCAATGCGAGGGCCAGCGTCTGCGGGTCGGTACACTGCACCACCACGTGACTTGTAGCCTGCTTCATTCTTTCCTGGGTGTGATGGTAGTTGTGCTTTTCATTTTCACCATATTCGTCTTCGCCGGGTAAACCGTTTACAAAGAAGTCCATGGGGAAAGACAGGCTCAGGTGGATTCCGATAAGCTCACTTGCGTACTTGTGCCCCAGTTGCGATGTAACAATACAACCCCAGTCTCCACCCTGTGCTGCGAACTTTTTATAACCAAGAACATCCTGCATCAACTTTACCCAAATGTCAGACGTGCGCCAGAAATTGATGCCTGTTCTGGCCAGGGGGGTTGAAAAGCCAAAGCCAGGCAGGGATGGCACAATCACATCAAAAGCATCAGCGGGATCACCCCCGTGGGAAGCGGGATCTGATAGCGGGCCGATAACGTCCCTGAAATCCCAGAAAGTCCAGGGCCACCCATGGGTCAGTATGAGCGGAATCGGCTCGGGTCCATTGCCCGGTTCATGGATAAAGTGAATGGGAATCCCATCTATCTCGGCAATGTAATTAGGCCGCTCGTTGATTTCCTTTTCAAGAGCGCGCCAATCGAAATCGTTTAGCCAGTAATCAACCAGTTCAGCCAGGTAGTCTGTGTTTGTCCCATATTTCCAGTCCGCGTTATCCAGGTCACCGGGGTAGAGTGTTCGAGCCAGGCGCTGTTTCAGATCGTCAATAACAGCCTCATCAATATGTACAGTGAATGGTTTGCATTTCATGATGGTATCGATCCTCAATTACAGTTCAGTGACCTGGAAACAAGGCCTGAGTAAGATGATAGTCGGTGGCGATATTGATAATATAGCAGCTCTACGGTTAACAACGATATATGCACATGTCCCTCGATAAGTTAAACAACAAGACGGCGATCGTCACAGGTGCGGCGAGCGGTATAGGAAGGGCAATTGCCCGGGTTTTCATGGAAAACGGCGCCAATGTGCTTGCGGTAGATCTGCCAGGCCAAAAACTTGATGAACAGTTTAGTAACGATAAACAGGCAAGGACGCTGGAGCTTGATATAACCGGAAATGACGCACCGGAAAAAATCGTGGACGCCTGCATCAACTCCTTTGAGCATCTCGATATACTGGTGAATAACGCTGGAATATGTATCGCGGGTGAATTTGAAGAATTACAGGATGAGCAATGGGACAGGATCCTTGCGGTGAATGTCACTTCCATGTTTCGTATTTCGCGGGAAGCCATTCCCCATATGAAGAAGCGCGACAGGGGACGAATAATCAACGTAGGTTCCATAATGTCAGACATGGGCGGACCCACCCTTTCCATTTACGGAATGTCCAAGCATGCAGTTGCCGGGCTGACCAAGGGCATGGCAGTTGACCTGGGAAAATACCAGATCACGGTAAATTACCTGCAGCCCGGTTCCATAGTGACCGCATTATCAGAGCCCTTCATGGACGATCCTGATTTCAGGCAATACTGGGAAAACAAGGCACCTATCGGCAGGCTGGGTCAACCGGAGGAAGTTGCCGCGGCAGCGCTATTCCTGGCCGGTGATGATGCGCAGTTTGTTTCCGGTCTCGGTTTAAACGTTGATGGCGGGGCTATCATAAATTTCTAATTCAAGACACAGGCCACAGTGAAAAGGACAGCGATTAGATTTCCCGAAAATTATGCATCAATTTCAAGATGCCTGGTCGCGTTCCTGGTTTTTTATTGCGGGAATATTTTGCAGGCTGAAGAGGCGTTAAGGTATTCGCCGGTGGCCAGCAGCTCAAACCCGACCGGTGTGTTCTGGGGCGATACCCATTTACACAGTAATAATTCACCTGATTCCTACACCTTTGGCAATACAGCATTAACTGCCGAGGAAGCCTATCGCTTTGCACGCGGTGAGCGAATAAAGTCACAATTTGGCATTCCCGTGCAACTACGGGTACCACTGGATTTTCTCGTTGTCGCAGACCATGCAGAATTCCTTGGAATTTTTCCATTGCTGGAAATCAAGGATCCGGATTTCCTTGATACGAAACTGGGTAAACACTGGAATCAACAGGTAGAGGCTGGAAACCGTGGTGTTGTTTTAAAGGATTTTGTCAGGGCATTGAGGGGAGAACCCTGGGATCACAAGGTCGAAAAGCAGACTTATGTTTCAGTCTGGAACAATGTCGCTGCGCTTGCGGACAGCTATAACGAGCCCGGGCGATTTACCACGTTCACCGGCTACGAATGGACATCCATGCCGGGCGGAAACAACCTGCACCGCGTTGTAATGTTCAAGGACGGTGCTGACAAGGTTACGCAGGTCATTCCATTCTCGGCCATCGACAGTGATGACCCGGAGGACCTGTGGGCCTTCCTCGAGGACTATGAAAATAGTACCGGTGGGGAAGTACTGGCAATACCGCATAATTCCAACGTCAGCAATGGCCTCATGTTTTCACCAGCACGCCTGGATGGGAGTAAATTAAACAGGGAGTATGCGCGAGCACGCACCCGCTGGGAGCCGGTGCTTGAAGTGACTCAAACCAAGGGCGATAGTGAAACGCATCCCTTGCTCTCGCCCAATGATGAATTTGCGGATTTTGAAACCTGGGATCTGAAAAATGTTGATGGCAGTGTTGATAAGGAATCCTGGATGTTGCAGTACGAATATGCCCGCTCTGCATTACAAGAAGGGTTGCGACACGAAAAAAAGCTGGGGGCAAATCCTTTTCAATTCGGCATGATTGGCAGTACAGACTCTCACACTTCACTGGCTACTGCGGACGAAGATAATTATTTTGGCAAGTTCCCCATTGAGCGACCGACTCCCGATCGGGCGACCGCGGTGAATGCTCCTTTTTACGAGAACTGGCGCCTGGCGTCGTCCGGTTACGCAGCGGTCTGGGCACAGGAAAATACGCGTGATTCTATCTTTGCTGCAATCAAGCGCAGGGAAGTATATGCCACGACTGGACCTCGTATTGTCCTGCGTCTTTTTGCTGGCTGGGACTTTTTGCCAGGTGACATCTATAGCCCAAATTTTGCAGACATTGGATATCAGCAGGGTGTTCCCATGGGTGGGATATTAAAAGGTTCCGACACTGCAAAGGCTCCACGGATCATAGTGATTGCGGCCAGGGATCCACACGGTGCTAACCTTGATCGGATCCAGGTGATAAAGGGATGGATTGACGATGATGGAAACTCGAGGGAGCGTATCTACAACGTGGCCCTGTCGGGGGACCGACAAGTCACCTTCGACAGGCAGCGGGCAGACCCCGTCAGCAACACTGTCATCGCCAGCGAAGCGACATACAGTAATAGCGTTGGTGCGGCCGAGTTATCAGCATGGTGGCAGGATCCGGATTTTGATCCCGCGCAGGCTGCTTTTTACTACGTGAGGGTAATAGAAATTCCCACCCCCAGGTGGACAGCATACGATGCAGTGCGATTTAACCTCGATTTACCTCCGCACATTCCGCTCCAGCAACAGGAGCGAGCTTATTCATCGCCAGTCTGGTACAGGCCATGAGCATGTTGAGGATTCCAGTCACAATTATTCGTAAAAAACGAACTAATAATTAATTATAATTCGAATATTTCTTATTAACGTTTGAGGATAATCTTCTCTCCATGATAAATGGAGAGAAGAAATGTTTAGAACAGCAGCCATCGCATGCATGGTGGGATTATGGTTAATAAGTTTATCCGCGTACTCAAACGAGGGAAGTCACTACAGGGAATTTCGTGCTGATAAGCTGTTTGATCTGAAGGACAGGGATCGCTGGATAATCCGGGCCCGGGCCCTGTTGTTTGATCCCAGTGATTCGGGCAACGTGAGTTCAATAGGCGGTTCGGCGGACGTTGATGAGCAATATGCTCCCGAACTGGATGTCACCTACCTGATGACCTCGCACTGGGGATTCGAGTTTTCACTGTCAGTGCCACCCCTGGATGTTACCGCGACCAATACTTCACTGGGACAACTGGACTTCGGCACTGTCTGGTTATTGAGCCCAACGCTGATGCTGCAGCATCATTTCAGACCTGAAAGCAGCACGTTCCGTCCCTACCTGGGGGCAGGGGTCAATTTCACGCATTTCTTTAACGAAGATCTAAGCGCAATCGACGACATAGATTACGAAGACAACTTCGGTTTTGCTTTCCAGGCCGGATTTGATTACGAACTCAACAAGAACTGGGCGCTGAACCTGGAAGTAAAAAAGGTACTCATAGACACCGACGCCCGTGTTCAGAGCGGCACGTCAAGATTTCGCGCCGATATTGATATCGATCCCTGGGTTTTCGGCGTGGGGATTGCCTACCGTTTTTGAGCGTTTTTTTACCGGAGTATTCGCTTATGCAAAGATTTAAAAAGCTATTGTTTGTTAATGAACCCGCAAAAATGGAGCCCGGAACACCGGCCGCGGTGCTGGAACTTGCCCGTGCCAATAATGCAAAAGTCATGTTCCTGGATGTTGCTGCCAGCCTGCCAAGAACATTCATAAACATGGAAGAAGGTTTTCGCAAGGCGCGCCAGGCACGGCTGGAGTCGATGATTGCTGGTCTTGATACCGCGGGTGTAGAAATAGAATACAGCTTACGTGAAGGGATCCCGATGATCGAGATCGTGCGCGAAGTCCTTGAAAATGGTCATGATGTTGTTATCAAGAACTCCGATGGCCGTCACTTGCACAGCGCGGCCTTTGGTAGTATCGACATGCAATTGTTGCGCAAATGCCCCTGCCCGGTATGGATAGTGACGTCCAACAAGTCTCACAAGGCCAATACGGTCATGGCCTGCATTGATGTTGACGAGGCGGTGGCAGCCAATGCAGAGCTGAACCAGAAAATCCTGGAAATGTCCGGCAGCCTGGCCAGGATGAACAAAGCGACACTTCACGTTGTCCACGCCCTGGCAGTGCCCCACGAGCTGTACAGGGGAGACGTGTTGTCCGTCCTGGGAGATGTTGAACTGGGGAATTTGATCGAAGACCTGCAGGAAGAGCGCCAGGCTGAAGTCTCCGCACTAATAGAGAAACACTGTCCTCCCGGCGTTGAGGTGCGTGTTCATATCTCCCAGGAACCTCCGGATGAGCTGATCCTGTCAGTCGCGTTTAACAATGATATAGACGTGGTTGTGATGGGAACGGTAGCGCGAACCGGCGTGGCGGGCTTTTTCATTGGCAATACTGCGGAGCGTGTGATCAACGGCCTGACTTGCTCGGTGCTGACGGTGAAACCCGACGCGTTCCAGACCCCGGTACAGTAATAGCAGTACGGCAAGGCCTGGCCCGGCGGTGGGTCGTAGCAGGGTAAGGCTGGCGGTTTTCATTTTCAGGGGGCTCTTTCCGGGCCCTCATTTTCTCCAGTTGAAAAGCTTGTAAATGCAAATGAGAATCATTATCATTTGTAAATTGAAGCTCACAACTTGAGCTCTCTACAGCAAATAACAGGGGAACCTACATTGAATATGCCAGACAAGAAGAAAGCAGGTGCTGAAGCGAACTTACCCAGCCTGGAAGTGCTCGTTGCCTCGATTTACTACCTCATGACCCGCCATGCCATACGCCCGGACGCAAGCATAGCCAGTGCCATCGCCGATCATCTCGACATGCTGGCGCGGCACAGGGATTGTGATTCCCACCTGTGGAGGCGGGCTGGAGAGCGCTTATCGGCACAATGGCAGCATTGTGTGAAAGCAGCTGCAACAGCAAAGCAGTATCAATTCTACCCGGAACACACGATGCCATCGGCCCACGGAAAAGTGCACTAACTGCTTACCAGCAAATGTAAGGTTAATTAAACCAGTGGAGTGGAAGTGAAATGAAGAAGGAAAAAAGTTGTCAACCTGTCCTGGTTGGACAATCACGTTATTGTTCCGTGACCGGGTGCCCTGATTGCAACATGTATCACTTACATGTCGGTCCCTTCAGCCTGCGTTTAAAGTACGAGGTCTTTGACGATATATGTGAGACCCTGATTGAAATTTACAGGAGCCATCACATGCACAATAGTCCTGGCAAACTTCGTATGCGTAGTCACTAGCTAAAAAGACGGTCCCTCGCAGCACCGCAAATTGTCGCAATAGCGGGGTGCTTTATCTTGCGCTCTGCAGAAATAGCGTAAAACTCTTCCTGCACAGTTTTGGTCCTTCCAACCACTTCGACATTGAACTGGTTGCAGACCTCTTTCTCGATTATCTGGGGCATGGAAAATATTCCCATACCGGCCTGGCCAAACGCTTTTAACAGGGCGCTATCGTCAAACTGGCCCACGATGTTCGGGCTGATATCCATCTCGCTGAACCATTGGTCAAGCGCTCTTCGAATAGTACTTTTTTGTGTTGGAATCAAAAACGGGGCTTGATCAAGGCACGAGGGGAAGTCCTTGCGGTATTTTTTTGCAAGCTCCGGTGACGCAAAAAAGGTAATGTCACTTTTTCCAAGGAAATGATTGTAGGCCTTGATGTTATATGCAGAGTTTAAGGGCATATCCGCCAGGACCAGGTCTATCTTGTGTACCGCAAGATCTGACAGGATCTGCTCGAGACTACCTTCCTGGCAGATAATATTGATGCCGGGAATGGAAGCGAACGTTGGCGCAAGAAGCTTGTAGGCGATGGTTTTCGGAATACAGTCCAGGATGCCCACAACAAACTCAAGCTGGCCTGCTCGTCCTTCTTCCCGAATGACGTCGGATAATTCGTTGCCCAGGTTAAATATTTCTTCAGCATAACGAAAAGCAATCCGGCCCTGTTCAGTCAGCACCAGTCCACGTCCCATCCTGTCAAACAGGCTGCTGCCAAGCGATTCTTCCAGTAAAGACAACTGTCCACTGATTGTTTGCGGAGTAATATGCAGCTGCTGGCTGGCGCTGGCGATACTTCCTTCCTTTGCCACTACCCAGAAATAGTGCAGGTGCTTGTAATTGATTGATTTTTGCATAATTTAATAGTTCGAAAAATTCGAAATATGACCCTATAAATAAACGAATTTTACGAATTAATCAACAGGTATACCATTTGCCGCGTGTTGAGCTTATGACATGAGCTTTGGATTACAGGAGGAAACCTAATTATCAAAGACACCTGAGAAAGACGCCAAGCGTTCCCTGACTACGCACCTGGTTTTTGATTACCGTGTAGCGAGACTAAACGGTAAGAAAGCTCCCCCGCTGAAATCGAGTGCGGACGTCAGGGGGCAACCTTGGCCACCAAATCCCCCATACTGCCACGACCGAACCCCTCAGACGCAAACATAGTGGCAGAGTTGTTAGCCCGCCCCCAATGCGGGCTTTTTTTTGCACTTCCTGTTAGCAAAGTCGCCGCAGCGGTCCTGCTGGTTATGCGCCGGGCTGCATGTGTACTACACTGTGGCCAGGTGAACACTTTGCGTTTCAAAAGATGAGTGACGGACATTCCAGGCGATCTTCAAATCTGCTTGTTCATCTTGTTGTCTTGTGGACCCTGTTCCATGTTGATGCTGTTGTTGCCTGGGGGGAGAGAGGTCACGATATTGTCGCGCGTCTTGCTGCGAGGCACCTGGTGGAGCAGGGAGATGAGAAGCTCTTTGTACCTTTCCAGCAGAGGGAGTTCATGCTGGGACACCTGGCCAATGTTCCTGACATTGTCTGGAAGTCAGATTCTGTTGACGAAAAAATACGTAGCAGCAACCGACCCACACATTACATTAACCTGGATCTCGTCAATGTAAATCCTGTGTCAATTGATGATATTCCCCTGGATTATGCTGCGCTGTTAAAGGTTGCAAATATACAGCCAGTAACCAACATCGCTCAGCTGGGCAGCGCTCCCTGGCGTATTCAACAGTTGCATCAACTTATGACACAAGCCTTTGCCAGGGCCCGGGAATCAAAAGACAGGACTGACCTGGTTAAGCACGTAAATTCGGCGCTGCTCTATGGTGGCCTGATGGCACACTTTGTCGGTGATCTCGGAAATCCCCATCACACGACCTCAGATTTTGATGGCCAGGCTACCGGTAACGGTGGCCTGCATGCGTATTTTGAAACCAGGGTCGTCAATGAGCTTGGATTGCAGCTCCCTGACAGGGTGTTTCAAACAATGCAGAAAGATGACCTCATTGAGCAGAGATTGATGCAATGGGTGAATGCCGATCGGGCAGGACTGAAACGCGATCCTCTCAGGCTATCATTGGCGTTGACACTGGATAGTTATAATCATTTACCCAAACTACTCGCGCTTGACGATCAATTTTCTCTCATCAAGCGTAGCGACAAGTCCAACACGTACGCCAGGCGTCGCCACCCGCGCAAGGTCAAAAAGCAATACGAGTCTTTTATCGTGTCGCGGCTGGCATTGTCGAGTTACGTACTGGCAGATCTATGGAAATCTGCGTGGCAGCAGGGAGGGAGCCCGGATCTTTCCGGTTTTTTCAGTTTTTACTATCCAACGGCACCGGGGTACATATATCCCGACTACCAGTAGCTGAGCAAGTATTACCTAAATACAACTTTTTTTGCTGTATGTACTGAACTTCAGTGCTGAGAGATTGTCGGAAGTTCTTGCCGCAAAATTCACTTCTCACCTTTTTTTCTATCTCATCACATTAAGTTCGATTGAATTTGAACTGATCTGTTTATCACCAGTCTATGCCATTGAGTGTGAACTGAGCCCGGTTAACTTTGACGTATCACCGGGTTAAAAGCACAACAATTTTTTAACTGCATAGTCAGCCGGATTGCCTGGCGTTGTAAATGGGGTCATTCGTGTTCTGTTGAATGAATGGAGATAAGTTTCAGTGAGTAACAACAATTTTGCTCGAGATACCTTGCAGGAGAATAACCTTTTACTCTGGTATCGCATAAAACATGTCCTGGGGAAAGGCGGATTTGGCATTACTTACCTCGCTACAGATATTAATCTTGACCGGGATGTTGCAATCAAGGAATACCTGCCTTCCGAAATGGCATCCAGGGCCGACAGCAACCGCGTAACTGCAGAACCCAATTTCATCAACGAGTATGAAGATGGCCTGAAACGATTCATCAGGGAAGCCCGTACTATCGCCAAGTTTGATCATGCCAATGTCGCCAAGGTGCTTAATGTGTTTGAGGAAAACGGTACGGCATACATGGTCATGGCCTACGAGAGGGGCAAGGATCTAAAGGACTACCTCAAGCAAAACAAGACACTCGACGAGGCACACTTGCTGGAAATTATTGTGCCCATCCTGGAAGGCCTTGAGCTTGTTCACGAAGCCGGGTTTATCCATCGGGATATCAAGCCCGGGAATATCATGATCAGGGAAGATGGCAGTCCCGTCCTGATCGATTTTGGCTCTGCACACGATACCAAGAAATCCACCAAGCAGGTGACAACTCTTGTGTCACCGGGTTTTACACCCCACGAACAATATACCGGCCAGGCCAACGCGCAGGGACCATGGACCGATATTTACAGCCTTGGTGCAACTCTTTATAAGTGTATCAGTGGAAGAAACCCCGTGGATGCACTGACCCGTGGCAGCGCATTAATCAAGAACAAGGCAGATCCCCTTGTATCCGCGAGGGAGATTGGCAAGGGTCAGTATAGCGATTCACTCCTGGCTGCAATTGATCATGCGCTCGCCTTTAACGAGGAAAATCGCCCGCGAACAATTCCGCAATGGACCAGCGAGCTCCTTGGCACGTCACATTCACAGGGTATATCCAATGATATTAAGCAACAGGCGGACGCACGCAGGAAAAGCCTGCACAGTATCGGCGATACCCAGGAGATGGCTGTTACACAGCACGCTATCAAGCCGACTGTGAAAAAAACTGGTCCTGCTAAGTGGCTTGCTGCTGCAACCGTGGTGCTCGGACTGGTGGTGGGATTTACATTCCTTGCACCAGGAGATTCAAAGAATGAAAAGGCAGGGTCGGAGCTTGCTAACACCGCCGCAACCCTGGAAGCCGGGATAGATGGTAATGAACAGGTTGCCGGAAACCCCGCGGTCACTGAGACGGAAGAAAAAATTGACGCACCTGTTGTTTTCCAGGCAGGAATGGAATTCAAGGATCGTCTCAAGGATGGACTTGATGGGCCAAAGATGGTGGTCATACCTTCTGGTGAATTCAATATTGGAAGTCAAATTAACGAGCAAGGTCGAAGTAATAATGAAGGCCCGCAGAAAAAAGTAAGCCTGAGGCGCCCAATTGCAATTAGTAAAACCGAGGTTACCGTCGGTCAGTTCCGCATGTTCGTGGAAGCCACGGGTTACGTGACTGAAGCCGAGAGAAATCCGGAAGTTGGATGCCGCATTTTTGATAACGGCTGGAGATGGGAAGCGCAAAGAAATTGGCGCGAACATCGATATGAGCAAAGCGATCGACACCCTGTCGTGTGTGTCAGCTGGGATGACGCCCTGGCTTATATCGACTGGCTGACCGAGCAAACGGGAGAGCTGTATAGCTTACCTTCTGAAGTTGAGTGGGAATACGCTGCACGTTCTGGCAGCCAGAAGCCGCGCTTCTGGGAAGAGGAACAACAGGAAGCATGCGGCTACGCCAACGTATCCGATTTGTCCCGAGCAAGAATGAGTAACCTGAGTCGCTCACCGGAGAATATCTTTGTTTGCGACGATGGCTACGCGTACTCGGCACCGGTAGCGAGTTTCCAGGAAAATGCGTTTGGCATAAACGACATGCTGGGAAATGTCTGGGAGTGGACGGCGGATTGCTGGAACGATAATTATGAAGACCTGCCGCAAGTTGGCCAGCCCCGTCTCCATGGTAACTGCTCTAACAGGGTATACAGGGGCGGCTCATGGGGTAATTTCCCTGCACTGATAAGAGCAGCAAAGCGCGGTACGGATCCAAAGGAGTTTCGTTACTACAACGTTGGTTTTCGCGTCACTCGTCACATAGACCAGGAAGCTTCCAGCGCTATCGCAAACCAGAAGTTATCCGCTTCACGGCTAAAAATCTAATTCGCATATTCAAATCTTGAGGACTCCAATGAAAGCATTCCTATATATCTCGCTGGGCCTGGTTCAATTTCTCGGTCTTGCTCATGCCGTTGCCCTTGGCCCGGCTAACATACATTCTCACTACGATGAGCCCCTGGATATCACCATTCCTGTTGTATTGACAGATGGAGAGAAACAGGCAGATCTGCGCGCAGTAATCCCGGGTCATCTTGCTTTTGCGAGCGCTGGACTGGAAAAGACTGAGTTACTCAGCAGTGTTCGAATTAATCTGCGGGAAAGCGACAGGAATGAACATTACCTGCACCTGACAACAGTAAAGCCGGTCCGCGATCTCTACCTGGATTTTATTATGGATGTGAGCACACCCTCACAGCGCCTGTCCAACAACATCACCTTGTTGGTAGATCCAAAAAACTACACTTCGAGGGGGGCAAAAAAGGCAGGATTGAAGAAAGCTGCGCCCAGGTTCGTCTCAAAAGGACTTAATGTCAGCAAGAAGGCGACACTGGACAAGGGCAAGGAGTCTCACTCGATGGAATCCCACAGCATGGAAGCGACGCTGGACAAGGGCAAGGAATCGCATTCAATGGAATCCCACAGCATGGAAGCGACGCTGGACAAGGGCAGGGAATCGCACTCGATGGAATCCCACAGCATGGAGGCAACCCTGGATAAGGGCAAAGAATCGCACTCGATGGAATCCCATAGCATGGAGGCGACGCTGGACAAGGGTAAAGAGTCTCACTCCATGGAATCCCATAGCATGGAGGCGACGCTGGACAAGGGTAAAGAGTCTCACTCCATGGAATCCCATAGCATGGAGGCGACGCTGGACAAGGGTAAAGAGTCTCACTCGATGGAATCCCACAGCATGGAAGCAACCCTGGACAAGGGTAAAGAGTCTCACTCCATGGAATCCCATAGCATGGAGGCGACGCTGGACAAGGGTAAAGAGTCTCACTCGATGGAATCCCACAGCATGGAAGCAACCCTGGACAAGGGTAAAGAGTCTCACTCGATGGAATCCCACAGCATGGAGGCGACGCTGGACAAGGGTAAAGAGTCTCACTCGATGGAATCCCATAGCATGGAGGCGACGCTGGACAAGGGTAAAGAATCGCACTCGATGGAATCCCACAGCATGGAGGCAACGGTGGACAAGGGCAAGGAATCGCATTCGATGGAATCCCATAGCATGGAATCCCACACTCGTTAAATAACCCCGTAGTGATTCAGGAGCAAAAGCTTGAAAACATTTAAATATATTGCCGCAATTTGCATGTTACTTACTACTCATGTCATCGCGGAACCAGGAAATAATAGCAGGATTCATACAGCCACATTTGCCGGCGGATGCTTCTGGTGCATGGAACCCCCCTTTGACAAGCTTGATGGTGTGTTATCCACGATCTCGGGCTATACCGGTGGACACACTGTTGATCCCAGTTACAAGCAGGTATCTTCCGGGACCACCGGTCATATTGAAGTTGTCCAGGTGAAATACGATGCAGACAAGATCTCCTACGCGGATTTACTCAAGGTTTACTGGAAAAATATTGATCCAACCCGGTCCGATGGCCAGTTTTGTGACAAGGGCGAGCAATACAGGCCAGCGATTTTCTATCATGACCTGGAACAAAAAAACCTGGCGCTGGAATCCAGCCAATCGGTCGTGGACAACAAGATTTTTGAGGGTACCGTCAAGGTGGAAATCATCGAGGCCTCGACGTTTTATCCTGCAGAAGAATATCACCAGGACTATTACCTCAAGAATCCAATCCGCTATCGCTATTATCGCTATACCTGTGGCAGGGATAAGCGTCTTGAAGAGGTATGGGGTCCAGTGAAATCCTGAACAGGTGAGTTATCAACTTCATCTTAATTCATTGGCGTGGTTAACATATTTCATCTAGCTGATTGATTAAAAAGAAAAATCAGAATGTAGACCGGCTGGCGGCTTGCAGCCCTGCCGATACAGGGAGTTTTCACTGACGGCGTTCCCGCACAAAGTCCTGTATTCTTCACCTGCTCGAAGACAGCACCCCGTATTTCTTCAAATTACATTGCTGTCATCGGTACAGGTTTGAATGACAGGAATTTTCGTTGACTGAAAGCAATTCGCCAATTGAATGCGCGGTAGAAAAAGCCAGGCAAAGGGGCCTGGTTAATTTTACTCTCGGCTACTTCGACCAGAATGGACGTCTCAGGGCCAAGTACTGTAATACCGCCTCATTGGAAAAAGTGCTGAGGGAAGGAACCGCGCTCAGCATGGTAGCACTCAGTTCTGCGCCAGATGAGACGCCGATGCAGAGCAGCCCATTTCTTGATCCGGCAAATCAATTCCCCGATGCAGAATTAAAAGTTTCAGCTGAATCATGTCGTGATTTTCCCCTTGATGGGGAAGGCATGGGGCAAATTTTTATCGGTGAGTTGATGAATGATTTTGCCGGATACTGTCCGCGGGCACTCCTTGGTAATGAGCTGGCAAGGTATGCCAGTCTCGGTTTCTTTCCCTACGGTGCCTTTGAATTTGAATGGTACATGCTGGAAGAAGACCGCACTTCGATCATTAAAAAATCTGCAAAAGATTTGCAGGTTAAAAGCGGGTTTGAGTGGTTTTACTCTTTTGTTGATCATGTAAAGGATAATGAACTGTACAGGGATATCATGGATACATTCGATGCCATGGATATTCCGATTGAGACGATGCATTCTGAGCATTCGCAATTGATCGAGGCGGCACTTCAGCCGGCACAGGGCATTCGCATTGCAGACAATGCGGGTTTGTTCAAATGGGTTATGAAGGCGATTGCAGCTCGCCACGGCTTGATGGCTTCATTCATGGCCCGGCGTAGTACCGAAAGCCAGGGTTGTGGTGCACATCTGAATATATCAATGCTTGATTCAAAGGGCACACCCATTTTCTATGACGAGTCGAGTGAGAGTCACATGTCCGAGACCATGCGTCACTTCGTTGGCGGCGTGCTGCGTTACACCCCGGAACTTTTCCTGTTGCACGCACCAAACCTGAATTCCTACAGGCGTTTCAAGCCGGGGCTGTTTACCCCGCTAAGTAATACCTGGGGAGTTAACAACAAGACGGTGGCCTTCCGCGTGGTGACTTCAGCTGCAGGTTCGACGCGAGTCGAGTCCCGAATACCCGGTGCCGATATCAGCCCGCATCTTTCCCTGTTGGCTACCCTTTTAGCAGGTCGAAAAGGTATAGAGGAAAGTATTGAACCGGGAAACCCCGTTAGCGGTGATGGATGGGCGGCTGATGACTGGAATGACCAGGGTTTTCCCCTCGATTTTTCCTCGGCCATTGGAAAGTTTGAACATTCCACCTTGGCTAGACAGGCCCTTGGTGATGAATTTGTTGATTTCTATGCTGCATCCCGAAAGTGGCAGCTTGAAGACCTGGCAAATACTATTACCGACTGGGAAGTGAGAACCTTTATTGAAGGTGTATAGGGGTCAAGTCAGCGTTTGTCGAACACAATTTCACCATTCTTTATTACAAGAACAGGTCGAGCGATAGCGCTGATGTCATCAAGTGGGTTTTCATTCAGGAGTAATATATCTGCAAGCATTCCGCTTTTTATTTTTCCAATATTGCCAGGCACCATCGGGTGCATGGAAGCATTACCGCTGGCCATTTGAATAACCTCGTGATTGCTGAATCCAGCCGCAACCAGGGCTTCAGCTTCGCTCCTGACTGCATCACCGGGATCCGGGGCGAGACCGGCCCCGTCGAAGTCTGTGCCAAACATCAGGGTGATACCCGCGTCCCTGTAGGCTTCGAGGCTCGGGCCCACCAGGCTGAAATTCTTTTCCATTCTTTCGCGGGCTTTTCCAGTTGCTGACAATAAACGTTCATGAAATCCACGCACCGTGGTCGTGACGCTGAGACCGCGTTCGGCTATCAGTGAAGGTAGATGACGTCCATCACTGGTTAAGAAACCGGCATTTTCCTTCAATGCACTATGAACAAGTGCATCCACACCCGTTGACAGGATATCGGCAGTCTCATCGACCGTCTTGGTATGGACGATAACTGGTAGCTGGGCATTTTGCGCTTCCTCGACGATAGCCTTCACCACTTCAAGGTCCAGCCGGGGAAAATCAAAGTTGGGTCCACCGAGTTTTGTCTTGTCAAAGCTGTCGTACACAAGCTTTATTGCCTGGACTCCACCGGCGGCATACTTTCGAACCCCTTCCCGCGCAGATTCAGCATCGTCAGTTTCGAAACTGAGGCGGCTGGCGCACCAGGTTTTACCACTACAGATACCGGATGCGGGGTGACCGCCGGGTGCAGTAAAGATCGGGCTTGCTACAAGTAGCCGCGGGCCTGTGAGTTCACCGCGTCTTATTTGATCCCGTATGGAAATATCATAGGGCCAGTAACCGCCAGCTGAAATCACTGTTGTAACGCCCCTTTCGAGGAATAGTTCCAGGCGCCGGGGCAGTCTCGTTTCGATGAAATCTTTCATCTCCTCATCACTAGCTGGCAGCGCAGATGGATCCGGAAAAGGCATTCGCGGATTGGCTGTTCGAATTTCAAATGTTGGATGAGTATGCATATCAATGATACCCGGCATCAGCACCATTCCCTCTCCATCAATGACATTGGACTCCGTGGGTATATCAAGATCGGCGGACACAGATTTAATGTGGATCCCGTCTATTAAAACGCTGAGGTTATTGACAGGCCTGGCAGACGTACCGTCGATGACGGTAACATTCCTGATAACAAGGGGGACAGCTGTAGTGGCCTGCGCTACTAATGGTAGAAAACAAATTATGGAAAGGACCAAAACCGGTATTGAACTATTGCAACGACGTTCGAGCATGAGAAATATTCCAGCAGGGTAATGATTGCAAGAATATACACCCATATGCGGGTATGCAGCCAGTCATAGGGCTGTGACCCTTAGGCCAGTCTTAAATGACTTGAAAGTTACGCAGTCGCCTGCCGCGGCAGGTCATCTTCATCAAGAAGCTCGATAATCTTGTAAGCCAGCTCTCTTGGTTTAAACTTGGCGACGTAGGCATCCGCACCAACACTCTTGCCCAGTGCGCAGTTAGCTTCAGCGCTCAGGGATGAATGCATTATTACCGGGATGTGACTGAACCTGTCGTCCTCTTTCAGTTTGCGGGTAAGCACGTAGCCATCCATCTCCGGCATTTCAATGTCCGTTAATACGAAATTGACCAGGGAAGTAATGGGTTGGTTTGCTGCCTCGGCCTGTTCGTGGAGCTGATTCAACCTGTCCCAGGCATCCATTCCATTTGAAGTGCCTATGAATCGAAGGTCCATTTTTTTCATGGTGCGCTCGATCTGATCTCTCGCCACGCCGGAATCATCTGCGTACAGTACCGTGACGTCACGCCGACTGAGTGTCGGTATATCCTGGTAAATGTTGTCGTCCTGGTATACGCCGGCAGTTTCTGCAAGAACTTTCTCCACGTCCATAATCATAATGAGACCTTTGCCCTCGAGTTCTGTTACCGCGGTGACAAGGCTTCCGTGGCGGCTATCCAATATTGGAGGTGGTTGCTTCACGTCTTCCCATGCGAGACGTTCAATGTTATCCACCGACTTGACCAGCAGCCCTTGAATATTCTTGTTGTACTCGGTAACGATCATGATGGAAGGTTTCTCATCATTATCGATTCCACAGTATTCAATCAGGTTGATAACCGGCAGTGTGTGTCCGCGAAGACTCACCATCCCTTCTACGGCCTTGGGCATGTCCGGTGCGCGCGTGATTTCCGGAATATGCATGACTTCCCGGACTTTAAATACGTTGATACCAAATATTTCATTTCGGCCACTTTTCCTGTCCTGGCCAAGGCTAAAAAGGAGGATTTCCATCCTGTTTGTGCCGGCCAGTCGAGTGCGGTCATCTATGGATTGCAACAGCTGAGACATCAATATCTCCCGGATTTCACGTGATACTTCCTGTAGCGGCAAAACTTCCGCAAAGTTGAATCCGAATCGAGACGAGTTAGCTACTCTACCCACAACTCAAAACAATGCTGTAAAATATTGAAGCAACTGAGGTTTGAAGCCGGTGCAGGCGAAAGAGCAGGGGACCTGCGTGCGAGGCACCGGGCACAGGTACAAAACAGGAGCTAGGACCAGGTGGATATATTTTTTTGGCGTAAAAACAAGGTTATTGACAGTTTCTCGGTCATGCTGGCAGATGAATTCTTCAGCAACCTGCCTCCGCAGCAGCTGGCGGAGTTTTCAGCAGATTTAAAGTCGGCAGGCAACAGGAAAAAGACCGAAAAGAAAATGAACCGAAAGATGCAGTCTGTCATTGAATCTGCGGTCTCGAAGTTCAGCGAGTTTATACGTAGCGAGTCCCTTGGCGTTTATGGAAAAGCCAGGTTGCATATGCAATTCATGGAGCGACTACAGGAACTCGGTTATGAAAAGGACCTGGCTGAGAAGATAAACCAGGACATCATGCTGAGAATACCGGGTAAGTAGGTTTCTTGTTGCTTTTTCTTCGGTGATCATGAACCAGACAAGTAATGCTGCCGTACTAAAAGAGATAAATCGCGCACTTTCGCTGTGCGACAGGGGAAGAAAGAACGAGGCACTGCAAATCCTTGGCCAGCTACCTTCACCGCTCCAGGAAGACAGGGAAATTCGCACCCGGTTTGGATTGCTTTGCCTTGCCCTGGGCAATTTTACAAACGCAAAACTCGTCTTTGAGGAACTCGATAATAAGTATCCTGGTGTTGTCGAGTACCTGTATTACCTGGGTGACATAAACAGGGAGCTGGGGCATTTCGCCGAGTCAGAAGCCAGTCTGGCAAAATGTCTGGAAATTGATCCCGATCACTGGAGGAGTCACGCCTCCCTTGGTGCACTGGCGTTGGCCAGGCAAGATTATGAGTCCGCCCGACAAAGCCTCGAGCGCGCATTGGCACTCAAACCAGGTTCTCCGGCTGTGGCCACCAACCTGGCCAGTTGCCTGATGCAGCTCGGTCATCACGAGGACTGCATTGCCTATGCAAACAAGGCACTCAAGGCAGAACCGGGTAATGTACACGCCCTGAATACACTCGGATATGCGCAGTCAGAACTGGGACAACTTGAACAGGCAGAGCTCAATTTTAAAAAGGCTATAAAGCAGGAAAAGCTATTTGCGCCCGCGTGGCTGAACTACTCCCGTATAAAGAAGTATTCAACGGCCGATCTTCCGAAAATAAAGAAAACTGAATCTCTTCTAAACGAAAGTATGCCCGCGGAGTACAGGAGGGCATTGCATTTCGCCGTAGGCAAAATGTATGACGATTGCGGTGAGTGGAGCAAGGCTATCGGGCATTTCAGGCAGGCGAATACCCTCGGTAAATCGGTACACAGGGAAAGGGCGTTGCCATCGAGCCTGCTCAGGGTAGAACGCGATTTTTTCTCCACTGCAAACCTGGAAAGTCTTTCCACAAAACTTGGGAATACCTCGGAAAAACCTGTTTTTGTCGTGGGTATGCCACGTTCCGGCACCACCCTGGTGGAGCAGATTATTGCCAGTCATCCGGCGGCTGCAACAGCCGGTGAGTTGCTCAAGATTGGCTGGATTAATGACCAGGTCTGTCCCCTTTACGAATGCCAGGATCTTAAAAAGCGCTGGAATGAAAAACTGCAACCGGCAGTTTTTCATGACTTTGCAAATGCCTACCTTGAACAGCTTGAATCCGGGCGGGCATCAGCCAGTCGTATTGTCGACAAGATGCCTGAAAACTTTCATTACCTTGGACTGATAAATATTCTTTTTCCGTCTGCACGAATCATCCACATTCGTCGTAACGCAATCGATACCTGTCTATCGTGTTACTTTCACTCTTTTACAGCGCTGTCGTGGACCTACGATCTCGAGTGGATTGCGGCTCGCTACCTGCAATACCGCGACACTATTGATATGTGGAAGACCTTATTACCCACCGGTGTCATGCTTGAGATTGACTACGAGGAGCTGGTCGCGGAGCCGGAGAAACTGGCCCGGGCCATGCTGGAGCATATCAACCTGCCATGGGATGCAGCCTGCCTGGACTTTCATACCAGCGCAGGAAATATACGCACAGCAAGTGTCTGGCAGGCGCGCCAGCCTGTTTACAAGACTTCAGTGAAGCGTTGGCATCACTATGCCGATGACATCGGGGAACTGGCGGCCGCCCTTTCCCCGGTGCTGGAAGAACCTGATATTGAGGAATTGACGCGGCGTGGTATCGCGCTCAAACCTAAACCCTGGTGGCGTCGAATATTTTCCTGACAGGCTCGTCAAGGCAGCCTGAATTAAATCAGCGCAAGGCATCGCATATTGCCCGGTGCACTGCCTCCGGTCTTTCCGCCAACATCATGTGTCCGCAATTTTCGAGAACCCGGGTCCGGCAATTGTCGACGGACTTTTCCAGTTCGGCTGCTGCACCCGGCGGCGTCATGCGATCCTCGCGTGCCAGTACCAGGGTCGTCGGGGCTGTAACTTTTGCGGCAGCAAGCAGGCCATCCTGGTAAAGGTTGCAGGCATTGAGATCAGTATGGAGCAGCCCATCGAGAGCACGTTCCAGGAGCCTCATGCTGCTATTAACAATACTTACCCCGGCAACGGGATTACCGCCAAGCTGCGCCGCGTAGCCGTGGCCGTAAAGCATGATCATGTCGACAGCGGCATGCTTGCCTTTTTCAGCAGCACCCAGCAGCGCTTCGCCCACTGGCATTGGTACGGCAGTTCCAAGTAGTACCAGGTTTTTAACTCTTTTACCCAGTCGCGCGGCGGTTTCGAGCGCCACGAGTGAGCCGAGGCTATGACCGAGGACGGCACAGCCGTCGATCTTTGCCGCATCCAGGAGTGCGCAGAGCCATTCCGCCATTGCCTCGACACTTTGCAGCGCCGTGCCACCGGATTTACCATGTCCCGGCAAGTCAATTGCCAGGGTGTTATAGCCGTTGCTGGCATGAAAGCGATTAAAAAGTGCCCAGATACTGTGGTCCATACCCGCGCCGTGAACAAAAACAAGCCATGGCTGGCCCTGCATGTGTTGCCGGCCACCGGTGTTGGCGTAGTAATTCACTCCGTCCAGTTCGATATACATATATATATTCCTATTTCTGGGATCGGTAAAGGCCGCGTTGCAGGTCCTCCTGCAGGTCCTCGACGTCTTCGATGCCGATAGACAGGCGAACCAGCCCTTCAGAGATTCCTGCATCCTGCAGGGCCTTTGCATCCATTCGCGAATGGGTCGTTGAAGCCGGGTGGATCACCAGGGACTTGGCATCACCAACATTGGCCAGGTGAGAGAATAATTGCAGCGAATTTATAAACTTCTTCCCGGCTTCACGACCGCCTTTTAATTCAAAGCTAAAGACGGCACCGGGCCCCCTGGGTAAAAGCCGACTGGCGAGTTCGAAATCGGGATGGCTCTCGAGTTCGGGATAATTGATTTTTTCCACCGCCTCACTTGTCTTCAGGACCTCCACCAGGGCCCGGGTATTGGCAACATGTCGTTCCATTCTCACCGAGAGGGTTTCAATGCCCTGCAAAAGGTAGAAAGCATTTGTTGGACTCATTGCTGCACCAAAGTCGCGCAGCCCTTCCTTGCGTGCACGCATTGAAAATGCCGGCGGTCCGAATTCCTCGCTGAAATCGAGGTCATGAAAACCGGCGTAGGGCTCGCACAGGGTGTCGAATTTGCCCGAGCTTTCCCAGTCAAAGTGCCCCGAATCAACCAGCACACCACCAAGGGCAATGCCGTGTCCACCCATGAACTTTGTCAGGGAATGCACCACGATGTCAGCACCGTGCTCAAATGGTTTTAGAAGGTAGGGAGTAGTCAGGGTCGCATCGACCATCAGCGGCAGGCCATGTGCGTGAGCAATGTCGGCAAGGGATGGAACATCCAGCACTTCGCACAGCGGGTTACCTACTGTTTCAGCGTACACCAGGCGGGTCTCCGGGCGAATAGCATCCCGGAACGCATCCATGTCGCGGGGATCGACAAAAGTTGTGGTGATGCCAAACCGCGGCAGGGTGTAGGCGAGCAGGTTATGGGTGCCGCCATAGAGCGCATGCGAAGCAACAATGTGACCGCCTTCGCCCATCAGCGTACAAATACCCAGGTGAATCGCAGCCATGCCGCTGGCAGTCGCCACGGCCGCTACCCCGCCTTCCAGTCCTGCTACACGCTCTTCCAGCACGCCGACAGTGGGGTTGGAGATGCGCGAATAGACGTGTCCAGAGCGACCGATATTAAAAAGGGACGCCGCGTGGGATTCGTCGTCAAACACGAAAGAGGTGCTCTGGTATATAGGTGCGGCCCGGGCCCCGGTGACCGGATCCGGTTGCTGTCCACCGTGCAGACTCAGGGTATCGAAGCCGGGATATTTCGAGGATGACATTTAATTTCTCCTGTATTGAATTGGCGCAGGTGCAAGTAATTCAAGGTATAGCGGCGAATGGTAGTTTGGCCGTCCCTGGTGCGTCACGAAATGCTGCAACGCAACATTGAAAATAGCCGTGAATTGACCACGTTCGGTGCGTGAAATGCCCAAGAATCGGGCCGAAATTTCATTGGATTTGCCGATTGCACTTGAATTTCTGTCCACGTAGAATGCCAACGCCACAACGGGCTGAATTTACCATTAGTCATAAGGAAAAGACGTTATTAGAACGACACATTCGTCTTTCTTTGTGATAGAGTCCAAGACAATTATAACTACAATTGCGGGATATTTTTTGGGTAGCAGTGTTTCAAAATTCGTTGCCCGAAACTTGGATAGTTAACCAATAAATTCTAATCATACACCAGATGGGTGGAGGGTTGTTTTGCGTATGGAAAATCTAAAAGTATTGCCATTCTACAGGCAAGTGCTGTTCTTTATTGTTCTTCTCGGTTTCAGTCAACCAGGCCTCACACAGGATAAAGTTGATACCGTGGTTAATGCAGGCGAAGCCAGGGCAGATGCTAACAATGCATCTCAGAAACGCATTGACAAGACTGCTACCTCGACGGAAAAGCTTGCAGCAAAATACAAGAGAGAGCTGAAAGTTATCGAAGGCCTGAAGGTTTATAACGAGCTGTTCCGGGCACAGATAGCGGCACAGGAAGCCAGGAAAACGAAATTGCGAAATGCTATTGCTGAGAACGCAGTTGTCGAAAGACAGGTTTTCCCACTCATGCTTTCAATGGTTGATGCCCTCGACCAGTTTATTGACCTTGATATGCCCTTCCATCTTGAAGAACGAAAGGAACGTGTCGCGAAGCTGAGAGAAGTTATCGGTGACGCGGAGATTATCGGTGCGGAAAAGCTTCGCAAGGTTTACGAAGCCTACCAGATCGAAACTGATTTTGGTGGCAACCTTGATACCTACCGCGAGGTCGTTGATATCAACGGTAAACCCCAGGAAGTCAGCGTCCTGCGCTTTGGACGGGTATCCCTGGTTTACCAGTCTGATGATGGTAAGCACAACGCCATGTGGGACAACAAGGCGCGCCAGTGGGTAGAGCTTGATTCCACCGAGTATCGCAACCACATCAAGAAGGGGCTCAAGATTGCCAGCAAGCAAATCGCCCCCGAATTATTCATCCTACCTGTAACCGCTGCGGAGTAAGAACATGAAGATTACTAAAGTTATATCCAGTACCATTTTCTTCGCAGCCATAGCATTGGCTTCTGCTCCGTCAAGCGCGGCGCCAGCAAAGGACCTGGACGCTCTTCTAAAGCAGGTCAAGGCCGGTGCAGTCAAGGACACCAAGGAAAACCAGGCTCGCGAAGCTGAGTTTAAAAAGAACAAGGCACGCCAGGCCCAGTTAATCAAGCAGGCGGAAGCCGAACGTGCTCGCCTCGAGCAGGTTTCAGAGCAGCTCGAAGCCCAGTTTGAGCAGAACCAGGATGACCTTGATGTACTGAAGCGTGAGCTCGAAAAGAGTCTCGGTGAACTGAAGGAACTCTTTGGTGTGATCCAGACTGCTTCTTCTGATGTTCGGGCGACATTTGATGCGTCACTGACATCCATTGAATTTCCTGACCGCGGTAAATACCTTGATGCGTTGACTGCAAAGATGGCAACGGGTGATGAACTACCCAGCATGGCCGAGATTGAGCGCCTCTGGTTTGAAGTTCAGCGTGAAATGACCGAAACCGGTAAAGTGAAAAAATTCAGCAGCGAAGTGCTGGTTCCCGGCGGCGACGTGGCCACCAAGGATGTCATCAGGGTTGGTACCTTTAACATCGTCGCAGATGGTAACTACCTGCGATACAACCGCTCAACCGGCAAGGTATCAGAGCTGCCAAGGCAACCGGAAGAGCGAGTGCTGAGTACTGCAGGCACACTCAGTAGTGCCGCAGCGGGCTCAATTGTGCCTTTTGCGCTGGATCCCAGCCGGGGCAGCCTGCTGGGTAACCTGGTGGATGTTCCCACGTGGTGGGAGCGTGCACGTGACCAGGGTGGCGTGGTTGGAAAAATTATCATGAGCCTGGGTGCTATCGGTGTTGTACTTGGACTCCTGCGAATCATTGCCTGGTTGCTGGTCGGCATGAAAGTCGCCGCTCAAAAACGCAACCCGGAGTCTCCATCCAAGGGCAACCCGCTTGGGCGTGTACTTACCGTTTACCAGGACAACAAGAATATCGATATCGAATCTCTCGAGTTGAAACTGGGCGAAGCTGTTCTTCGAGAAGTACCAAAGCTCAGCCGACTCAATACACTGGTGAAAGTCATATCAGTAGTGGCGCCACTGCTTGGTCTGCTGGGTACGGTCATCGGTATGATCCTGACCTTCCAGGCCATTACCCTGTTCGGTGCAGGTGACCCGAAGATGATGGCTGGCGGTATTTCTACCGCACTTGTAACCACCATGCTTGGACTGTGTGTGGCTATTCCCACGGTGTTTATTCATAGCATCATGGCCGGCCAGACCAAGAAACTGGTCGAGACCCTGGAAGAGCAGGCGACCGGGCTGGTTGCCCAGTCCTCTGAAAAGCAGCACCAGTCGGCTTAATCTCTTATGTTTGACATATTCGCCTGGTTCCTGGAGATCATTTACTCCATAGTCAGAGTCTTTGCGTCATTCATTGGACTTGAGCAGGTTGTCATTGACGCCTGGGAAGCCGTGCTAGATTTCTTTGAAATCGGCGGCCCCATTATCCCCGTGGTTGCCATGGTGCTGGTGATCATGTGGATGTTTATGCTGGAACGACTTTTCTACTTTGCCTTTGAGCATAAAAAAGTCGTCAAGCAGGCCATGGATGCCTGGGAGTCACGTCCGGAACGCAAGTCCTGGCACGCGCACCGCGTGCGAGAATTCCTGATCTCTGAAGTTCGTGTGAAAGCCACGGAATTCCTCGGCCTCATCAAGGTTGCTGTTGCCCTTTGTCCCCTGGTGGGACTGCTGGGGACGGTAACCGGCATGATTACCGTGTTTGAAGTGATGGCCTTGCTGGGGTCCGGTAATGCAAGGGCCATGGCGGCTGGTGTAACACAGGCCACTATTCCTACCATGTCAGGACTCGTGGCAGCACTTTCCGGCTATTTCATCAGCGTCTGGTTGACCAGTAAGGCAAAGACCGAGATTGAAGAACTTGCCGAACACATGACAATGGACCACTAGGTCGCAAATAACGAGCTATAATTGAATTTACACAGGGTACTATAAATTATGCGTAGAATTTCTCGTGCAGCTCCGGATGAAGAATCCGATGTAGATATCACTCCCCTGATTGATATCGTTTTTATCATGTTGATCTTTTTCATCGTTACCGCCAACTTTATCAAGGAAGCTGGCGTACACATTAACAAGCCGGAAGCGCAGTCCGCGACGGTTCAGGACAAGGCCAACATCCTCATTGCCATCGATTCAAAGAACAACATCTGGATCGAAAGGCGAAAGATTGATGTGCGTGCGGTGGCACCAAACGTCAAGCGTCTTCGTTCCGAAAACCCGGAAGGCTCTATCGTGATACAGGCCGATTCCGAGTCCAAGAACAAGATGCTGGTTGGGGTAATCGACGCCCTGCATAGCGCAGGTATAACAGACGACCAAATAGCCCTTTCCGCGCAAAACTAGGAGAGACATTTTGTCCAGTCTACTCATAAGATGTTCGACTTCAGCGGCAGCTACCGTTGCCGTGGTGTTTACACTTTTCTGGATCATGCAGTACCTGATCAACTTCCAGGAAATGGAACTGGATCCCAGCAAGAAATTGAAACTGCCTGATTTTGTCCGTATCAAGCAGGCAGAAGAAATTAATCGTCGTGAGCCGCCTCCGGAAAAACCACCGGAGCCGGATGAGCCGCCACCAGAGCCACCGCCACCTTCAATGGATGATGTGACACCAGAGGCCCAGGCTATGGCAGTGAGCGCGGCACCAGTGAATACCAACATTAACCTGTCATCGTCGGGTTTCGGTCTCGCGCCAAGTGATGGGGAATACCTGCCCATTGTTAAGGTGCAACCGGTTTATCCGCGGCGAGCACTCTCAAGGGGAATCGAGGGTTATGTAATCGTGGAATTCACGGTGACCAAGCAGGGTACGACAAAGGATATCAGGGTCGTTGAGTCCACCAGTGGCATGTTTGAGAATGCAGCAATGAAGGCAGCATCCAAGTTCAAGTACAAGCCACGCGTGGTCGACGGGCAACCCATCGAGGTTCCCGGTGTACAGAACAAGATTACCTTTGAGATTGAAGACTAACTCATTGAATACAGATTTACAGGTGAGTGCCAGATTATGAAGCAAAAGTTACTCAATATAATTCGCGTCATCATTCCAGCTTTTTGCCTGTCGGCCGCAATTGTGACCCTTCCTGTCACAGAGCTCGCCGCCCAGGAAGAGAAGCAGGAACGCAAGACAAAGAAAGCCCAGTCCATGAGTCAAAAGGTGTATGAACAATTGACTGCGGCGCAGGAACTTATCGAAGCGAAAAATTATAACGAGGGACTGGCTATCCTGACGGAGTTGTCAAAGGAACCGAAACTGACACCGTATGAGAAGGCACAGCTTTATAACTACTTTGCCTATACCTATTTCACCCTGGAAAAGTATCCACAGGCAATCCGTTCCTATGAAACTGTACTGAAGCAGCCCGAGTTGCCGGAAGCCCTGGTGGCCAACTCGCTTTATACGCTGGCACAGCTTTATTTCATCACCGAGGATTACAAGAAGGCCGTTAAAACCATCGAGAAATGGTTTAAAACCGCCCCCAAGCCTACCGAAAATGCCTACATGCTTCTTGGACAGGGTTATTACCAGCTGGAAGATTACAAGAAGTCCCTTGTGCCGTTGAAAAAAGCCTACAAGATGGTGAAGGACAGGGGTGACCAGCCAAAGGAAAACCTGTTGCTCCTTATGCGTGTTGATTATTTCGAGCTGGGTGATTACAAGAACATGGTCAACGTCCTGAAGGAACTCGTGGTGCTGTATCCCAAGACCGAGTACTGGCTGACCATGGCCGGCGCCTATTCCGAACTCAAGGCGCTTGAAAAGCAGATGGTCATCATGGAAATGCTGTACGAGGGAGGCCACCTGCCAAAGGGAAACCAGCAGCTTAACCTTGCCAACCTTTACCTGCTCCATGAAATTCCCTACAAGGCGGCCGTTGTTATGGACAAGGGTATGAAGGATGGCTTGATAGAGAAGAACATCAGGAACCTGCGCCTGCTGTCACAGGCCTGGTTGCAGGCACAGGAGAGTGAAAAAGCGATTGAGCCGCTCAAGCAGGCTGCAAAAATTTCCAAGGACGGCGATCTAGACGTCAGGCTGGGACAGGCTTACCTCAACCTTGACCGTTACAAGGAAGCCATTGCGGCCTTTGAAGCGGGTTTGAAAAAAGGTGGCGTAAAGCGACCTGATTCGGCCAATGTCATGCTTGGCCTGGCAAATTTCGAGCTGCAGCGTTTCAACTCCGCAATAAAAGCTTTTAAGGCAGCTTCCAAGGACAAACGAAGTCGAAAGTCCTCCGTCCAGTGGATTAAGCATGCCGAGAGCGAGCGCGACAGGAAAAAAGAGCTGCAGGATTCCATCAAGGAAAACAAGGCCAGGGCAGCAGCCGACATGGCTGAGCCGATTTAATCGCTGCAAGGCATTCCGCAACGCGAATCAACCTTTATTTGCCGAGTGTGATAAGCACTCGTTCCATTTATAATCTCGCCTGTAATTTATTTCTCTTAGATAATTGAGGGGTAGCGTCATGGAACGTGAATCCATGGAATACGATGTGGTCATTGTCGGTGGCGGTCCAGCAGGGCTGTCTACAGCTATTCGCTTGCGCCAGTTGGCCATGGAAAAGGGAGAGGACCTCAGCGTGTGCCTGCTTGAAAAAGGTGCTGAAGTTGGATCACATATTCTCTCTGGTGCGGTGCTTGAACCGCGAGCCCTGAACGAACTCCTTCCAGACTGGCAGGATAATGGCGCACCTTTAAATACCGCGGTCAGCCAGGACCAGGTTTATATTCTTACCGGTGCCGAATCTTCGATTCGAACCCCGGGTTTTCTCATTCCGGCGAGTATGCACAACAAGGGTAACTACATTGTCAGTCTCGGTAACGTGTGCCGCTGGCTTGCAGAACAGGCCGAGGCTCTCGAGGTGGAAATCTACCCGGGCTTTGCAGCTTCTGAAATCCTTTACCGAGAAGACGGCAGTGTCATGGGCGTGGCAACGGGTGACATGGGGATTGATGCATCTGGCACGCAAAAAGATGCCTATGAGCCCGGCATGGAGCTACACGCGAAGTACACGGTATTTGCCGAGGGCTGTCGCGGACACCTTGGCAAACAATTAATGCAGCGTTTTGATCTTGCCAATGACTGTGATCCCCAGCATTACGGGATTGGGTTAAAGGAGCTGTGGGAAGTTGATGAAGATGTTCACCAACCGGGGCTGGTTGTGCACGGTGCAGGCTGGCCAACCTGGGGTGAAGCGACAGGCGGTTTTTTTCTTTATCACCTGGAGGACCGGCAGGTGGTAGTCGGTTTAATCATCGACCTGAATTACAGTAACCCATACCTAAGCCCATTTGATGAATTTCAACGATTCAAGCATCACCCGGTGGTGGCAAAGACTCTGAACAATGGCAAGAGAATTGCCTACGGTGCTCGCGCCATTACCAAGGGCGGACTAAATTCCCTGCCAAGGATGCATATGCCCGGCGCCTTGCTGGTCGGATGTGATGCAGGCACTCTTAATTTTGCCAAGATAAAGGGGACACACACCGCAATGAAGTCAGGCATGGTTGCAGCCGAAACACTGTTTGCCCGGCTTGGCCAGGGTGATGAGGGTGGTGCGGATGTGAGCGAATTTAGCGAGAATTTCAAGGCGTCCTGGGCCTATGACGACCTGTATCGTTCCCGCAATTTCGGTCCGGCAATTCACAAGCTTGGGTTTTTTGGTGGTGCGGCCTTTAACTTCCTTGACCAGACAATTTTCAGGGGAAAGCTTCCGTTCACGCTTCGTGACCAGCAGGAAGATCATGCCATGCTGAAACCGGCAAAGGATTCCACGCTCATTGAATATCCAAAGCCGGATGGAAAACTGAGCTTTGACAAGCTGTCATCGGTGTTTATATCAAGTACTAACCATGAAGAAGACCAGCCCTGTCACCTGACCCTGAAAGATGCAGAGATACCAATTACACGTAACCTTGCCCTGTATGACGCACCGGAACAGCGCTATTGCCCGGCCGGGGTTTACGAGATTGTCGAGGAAGATAACGAGAAAAAGCTTCAGATCAACGCGCAAAATTGTGTGCATTGTAAAACCTGCGACATCAAGGATCCGAGCCAGAATATTAACTGGGTTGTACCTGAAGGGGGGGGTGGGCCGAACTACCCCAACATGTAAAAAAGCGTCTCAAAATTGTTCTTTTTACCTCTAACTGCGTTCTCGTTATTTAAAAATGCTCATGTATTAGCTTATACACTGCGCTTTTGAAATAACTCGCGCCTTGTTAGAGGAAAAAATTACTAATTTTGAAAACGGTTTTTACACACGTCCAGAATCTTCGGTTTTACTTGAGCTCATGCCTTGTCTGAATAAAAATTAAATCGATTTAAAATCAGATTTTCAGCTGTGTTCTCGTCATTTTTAAATGCTCATGTATCAGCATATACACTCCACGTTAAAAATGACTCGGGCCTTGCCTGAAGAAAAAATCATCTAATTTGATCTTAGTTTTAATGCCATCCTTAACTCGAACAATGATTCAGTTTAATAAAAGACTTTCGTGCTGTTAGCCAACCTTTCTTAATAACCCTTCCTGGGATGTCGTAGCGATTAATTGCCCATCACTGTTAAAGAAGTGTCCCCTCGCAAGCCCTCTTGCATTACTCGTAGATATGGCTTCGCTACTGTAAAGGACCCACTCGTCAATGCGAAAAGGGCGATGGAACCACATGGCATGGTCGATACTTGCCATGACCAGGTTGGTAGCTGGAAAGCGCAAGCCGTGGGGAATCAGCGTAGTTGTCAGTAAGCCATAATCAGAAACATAGGCAAGTATTGACCTGTGTAGCTGGGCTTCATCCGGTAATGCAGAGGCGGTTTTTAACCAGTAATGGCTACAGGGCACAAACGATTTATCACGTAGTGCACTCTCCATGCCGATTGGCTTCAGATCAAACGGTGCAGAAACCCGCAGAAGCCGCTGAAATTTTTCCGGTAGCTTGTCTGGGAATATGGATTCAAAGTCCCTGACGCTGGGGACTTCGTCCGGGCTGGGTACATCCGGAGCAGCAATTTGAAACTCCAGGCCTTCTTCCTCGACCTGGAATGACGCCGACAAGGTAAATATTGGTCTTCCGTGCTGAATTGCAACCACTCTTCGTGCGGAAAAGCTCCTGCCGTCCCTGCTTCGATCAACTTCATAAATAATGGGATTATCATGATCTCCTTCCCGCAGGAAGTAAGCGTGTAAAGAATGAATGGGTCGGTCATCTTCGACCGTGTACTGTGCAGCCTTGATTGCCTGCCCGAGTACCTGCCCCCCATATACTCGCGAAGTACCAATGTCCTGGCTGGGACCGCGAAAAAGATTTTCTTCCAGCCGTTCCAGCACCAGGTGTTCAATTAAATTTTCTACTATCTTTTCCATTTATTCCCACTCGAGTTCACTAAAGGCCCTGGTCACGTTTCTTTTATGATGCTGTTCATGCAAAAGCCAATTTGTCTTTTCCTTTACACCAACATCTTCAACTATATCCTCCATGAACATGCCTTTGGCGATCATGGCCCTTGTCTGTGTCAGCAGTGTTTCAAGGTAGCGAAGCTGCCTCTCAAATGCAGATGATGGACTTGAGCTTACCGGGCCATGCCCTGGCACAACCATGGCGACATCCCTGGCTGCAAGTTGCTTACTCAGCTTGACCCAGTTGCGAAGGTCGCCATCAATTGAAGGAATTCTTTCGATAAAAAGCAGGTCTGACACCCATAGTATTCGTGTTTTTTCATCCAGGATACTCAAATCCGTATGCGAATGAGACACCTTGTGAGCAACCAGTGTGAGTATCCTGTTGCCGAGATCGATCTTCCTGCTTCCTGAAACCAGTAGCGTTGGCCCGATGATTGATGATTCACCCGGGTTGTCCCCCAGGTCCGCGCCGTAGTTTTCGAGGAAAAAGGCTCGATTGGCAGCTATCTCATCTGCCAGCATTTCATGTCCAACAAACTCGGCTCCTTCGGCGGTAAATGCAATATTTCCAAGCACGTGATCAAAATGAACATGTGTATTAATGACGTAACACACCGGCAGACTGGTTTTCGCCCTGATTGCAGAAAGTAAAGCTTGCCCTGCGCGCAGGGAACCGCCGGTATCAATTACTGCGACACACCTGTCTCCAATAATGAAACCCGAGTTTGCTATGTCATCGTGATCAGGATGTTCAAATTCCACGTGCTTGCCCAGGTGAACATAGGCTCCCCCGGCGATTTCTTTCACGGCAAAAGAGCCAGCATCGGGCTCAGAAGCCGAGATGCATTGTGGTAAGACCAGTATTACGGACAGGGCAATCCTGGCGAGTCCGCTGGCAATATTTGAAGGTCTGTAAAGGTAAAGCATAAGCACTCCGTATTGCATTATGAGAGGTGCGTATTGTTGCATAAATCCATATCTGTTGTTGAATTGCAGAATCTATTCAATTACGTCCAAAGATCGCTGGTTAATGTATCCCAAAAAATGAGTATATAGAGATGCATAAGTGTCACTCGACGAAGATGTAAAAGCTTATGGTTATAAGCTGCTGAAAATAAATGACTTAACAAATCACACGAAATTCAGGCTCATAATTGCTTGTTGTTCATTCGAAACTGGTCTAAGTTTAGGGGCGAGGGAAGATGAGTAATTACTGTTACAAAAAGCGGATCTGCTCAGATCCATTTCACTTACCCGGGCCGACCAGGGAAATGTCGGTTTGCGGTCATATAAGAAACAAAGCTGTAGATTCTTTCAATTGAAGATTAGAAAGGAGAGTATATGTTCGAATATGATAACGAGATAGTAGAGAGCCTGAGAACCGAGAACAAGGATTTTGAACGATTGTATAACAAGCATGTTGAACTAAAACAAAAAGTGCACAAGGCCAACGAGGGGATAGAAGCTGTAGACGACCAATCACTCGAACAAATGAAAAAAGAGAAATTACATTTAAAAGATCGCCTCGCCGAATTTATCGAAGATTACCGGCGAGTACATGCCTGAAGACGGGGTCTCCAGCGATAAGAAAAAAGGGATGTGAAGTCACATCCCTTTTTTTATTCAATCGATAAATTCATCAAGCAGTAAACAATACGGAATTTCCACCATTTAATATTCAATTCAGTACCGTGCCTGTCCTGGCTCTCTACGATACTCGTGTTTAGATCTTACGCCGGTATTTTTTACTGCCCCTTCTTGTGCTTTTCCCATGAAGATTTATACTCAAACGTAATTAATATCTATTTTTTTATCCTTTTCAGGAATTAATCATGAAACTACAGCAGCTTCGCTATATATGGGAAGTATCAAGACACGAGTTGAATGTCACTGCAACCGCAGAAAGTCTATATACCTCTCAACCCGGTATCAGCAAGCAGATAAGAGCACTTGAAGATGAGCTGGGCATGCAAATCTTTCATCGCAGTGGTAAACACCTGACCGAGATCACCCCCGTGGGTGCGGAGATTATCCAGGTCGCAGGGGAAATCCTGGATCGTGTCGAAACAATTCGTCGCACTGCCATGGAATTCAGTGATGAGCAACGAGGTAGCCTGAGTATCGCCACTACCCACACACAGGCACGTTACGTCTTGCCGGGAATTATCAAGGCATTTATCGAACAATACCCTGAGGTGGCCCTGCATATGCACCAGGGAACACCCATCCAGATTTCTGAGCAGGCTTCAAGGGGGGAGGTGGATTTCGCCATAGCCACCGAGGCCATGGAATTATTTGAGAACCTGGTGATGATGCCCTGCTATCGCTGGAATCGCAGCGTCATTGTACCGCACGGTCATCCCCTGGCAGCAGAGGAGCAATTGAACCTGGAATTGCTGTCACAATACCCGCTGGTGACTTACGTGTTTGGTTTTACCGGCAGGTCACAACTGGACCGGGCATTTAACCGCCAGGGGCTGACACCCAGGGTGGTTTTTACGGCTGCAGATGCCGACGTAATCAAGACCTACGTAAAGCTTGGGCTCGGCGTAGGTATTGTTGCAAGCATGGCCCACGATGAAGTGCTCGACAAGGACCTGGTTGCACTGGATGCCAGTCACCTGTTCGAAGCCAGTGTTACAAAGATTGGATTTCGTAAAAGTACTTTCCTGCGAACTTACATGTACGATTTTGTTCAGCTATTTGCACCGCACCTGGACAGGGAACTGGTGAGTGCGGCGATGGAGGCGAGGGATCAGGAAGAACTGGACAGCTTATTTCAGAATATCCAGCTGCCTACACTGAGCTAGGCTTTATTTTCCATCGGCGCCAGGACTTCTTTCACAAGTTGAAAATATATCGTGTAGATTTTTGTTGCTCCCCCTTCATCTTCCACGATAAAAAATGGTGCCTGCTCTACCTTGTGCTGCTGGGCCAGTTTCATACCTTCACTTTGCGGATCCCTTTCATCCGCGATAACGGTGCTTTGGATGTAGCGCATCTGGTTACCAGCCTCCAGCCGTTCCTGTACATCTGCACACTTGCGGCAGGGCTCTCCGTCAGCCTTGATTTTCTTCACAAAAGTAATTTTCATCCAGGTTCCAGCCTCAAAAATTGATGGCGCAGGGTACCAAAGTGCCATTCCGGGTAAAAGACCAAGAATTTATAATGAAATAATGAATGGGTATTAAATGAAACCCGGCGACAGGCAGGACTACCCACGTGGCCGCGAACTCTTACGGCCCTGGTGATTCCCTACCAGGAAGAGTGGTGCTGCAAAAACTTGGAAGCTACAAATGTGCCGTGAGAAGACAGGTCAGTAAACTGCAGGCTGCTGTCGTCGATATTCTCAATCACCAGGTGCAATCTCGAGATATCCCTGAGTGACGGGTCCAGAATCACCGTGCTGACGGTGTCCCTGCCAATAATATTTCGTCCTTTTTCCAGCTTGTAACTTTTACCAGTGTGGTCAACAAAGTGAATGCCATCGTCAGCGATGACACTGCACTTATGCTTGGACAACATTAATGTCATCTCGGTACCCGGGGACAGGGTGATAGTTACAGCTTCGCCCTTGGGCATTCTTTCGAAATCGCCAGCCGCAGCGTCACCGTTTCCGCCTTCGCGTTTACTGGCGACCGGTTCGAAAATGGTATTTTCAAGCATCAGGGTTTCCCTGAATTCATCCTGGGCCCCGGAATCCGTGTTGCTTGCCGGATCAGACACCGGCTCGTTTAACATTTTCTTCTTTTCCGAGTACAGGTACTTGATGATTTCCTGCCTGGATGAGAGGTATTGCATGTACTTGACCAGGGCTACGCGCCTGAAGGGGTTGAACTCATCATCGCCTTCGTTGAGTGCGCTGATGATATCGCGCCAGCTGTGATCCTGGGAAAAAATCAGGGGGTCCAGTTCCCGAATAGCCCGATTAATACTATTACTGTCCTCAATTGACTTGGACAGGATGGATACGAATTTCTTTTCTATTTCCTTGATAGTTCGCGCTTCTTTTTGTAGCTGGTCAGGGCTGAACTTGACCATCTCGGTGATTTTCTTTGACGGAACCGCGACGCGTCCGGACACGGCAAATTCGAAATCGGCCACTGAACTGAACTTTAACTGCTGGTCGCCGACCTGTAATTCAAGGGGTTTTGCAAAAAATTTGTTTAGCATTTGTTAACTGGGGTATGCATACTCAATCTAAAGTATACTTTTTTTAAGCTGTTGATTATTGAGAAAAAACGGCTACTGTGAACTCCGTCACGTTTAGTGGTGCCGACGGCCTGGACCGGGCTTATTTATCAAGTAAGCGCATCTCGCCAGACCGCTATTATACGTGTAATCGATTTCTTCCGGCACAATTTTTTTTGTTCAGCTGACCTTATTTTGACACTGTCCCTGTCTTACTGATTCGATGAAATGACGCTTACCTGGAAGAGCAACGAGTGGACATTTGACCGCTCACGAGTAACAACCGGCGTTGCGCGGCGGTGCAGCCAGAAAGCGACTCCACGTGTGTATAGAACCTGGCCAGATCCTCTCCCAGCAGCCTGTAGACTTGCAGGAATTCCGGCACCAGTGACTGGTAGGTACTGACAGCTGCGATGCGGGCATTATTGACCTCCTTCATCCAGTTGTCATAGTCACCCTCGCCACCCCAGTTCGACTTGAGTTGTTCGTATTCAGCCTGCATCGCGATAAAAGTGAGCCTTTTTTCTTCAAGCTTTAAGCTGTCCTTTTGGTCCGAGTTATACACGGATTCGAGTTTTTCCCGGTAGGTCAGGACCAGCTGGTGAAATTGCTTTTCCCTTTTCAACATTGCCGTAAATTCAGCACGCCTGTCATCGTTTGCGCGGGAATCCAGCCAGGCAGCGACGCCTATCCGGGCTACGGCTTCGGCAAAGGCCTCGTTAAACTCGGTATCGTCACGCAGGTAGAGGCGCTGGTGGGCCAGTTCATGGAAGATAAGTCGTGCCATTTCACTATTGGAACGTTCCAGCATGCCATTCAGGATCGGGTCATCAAACCACCCAAGCGTAGAGTAGGCGCTGACGCCCCCAAGGTAAACGTCAAATCCCCGGGCTTCCAGCTGCTGCATGTATTCCACGGCGTCATTCCTGTGGAAATAACCGCGGTAGCTCAGGCACCCGACCACGAAAAAGCATGATTGGTGGGGCATCAGCGAAAGCCGGGGCGCTGCAAATACATTCCATACAATGTAGCGTCGGCCGATGTCCGCGTACTTGCGGTAACTGTCATTGTCAGGCAGCAGCAGTGACTCACTGGCAAAATTCCTGATTTCAGCAATACTTCGAAGACGGGTTTTTACATGCTCCGGTATCGAACTATCTGCAAAAACTTCGCTAAAATCACGCTGGGCTCGCAGAACTTGAAGCTGGCCCGAAATTGACTGGCCATAATAGGATATGCTGCTGCACGAACAGAGCAGGAAAATCGCCAGGAGCGTGTTAACTCGAACAAGTACTTGTCGAAATGACATCGGCAAAAATTAACATGAATGTGAGGAAATTACATTTAAGCCATGTTTGAAAATATTATTAGTTCGGCTGAACTTAAGGGCTTATACCTGCAGCAGGACACCAGGGTAGTAGATTGCCGTTATAACCTGGCTGACCCGGGCGCAGGGAAAAAGGAGTATCTTCAATCGCATATCCCCGGAGCCGTTTTTGCGGATGTGCATGGGCATCTCTCCGGACCACCTGTTACCGATCATGGTCGGCATCCCCTGCCAACGGCGGAGCGATTGCTGGAGGTCTTTGCAGAACTGGGAATTAACAACGACACCCAGGTTGTTGCCTACGATGCTTCTTTCGGTGCGTTTGCAGCCCGACTGTGGTGGTTGCTCAGGTACATGGGGCATTCGAAAGTAGCGGTACTCGATGGTGGTTGGCCGGCCTGGACAGATCACGGTGGCGAACGTGAAAGTGGCAATGTCGAGGTAGCAAGGGGAAGCTTCAATGGCCAGGCACGTAAAGACCGGCTGGTCCTGCTTGATGAAGTTGAGACGGTAGCGCTGCTGGTGGACTCCCGGGAAGCTGCCCGGTTCAGCGGGCAGGAGGAGCCTATTGACCCGTACGCGGGCCACATTCCAGGGGCGCAAAATCGCTGCTGGAAGGACAATATCACCGAAAAAGGTGAATTCGTTGCCGCGCGCCAGCTGCATGATGAATTTAGCAAGCTCTACCAGGGCGTAAACCCGCGAAACGTGGTGTTTTACTGTGGCTCAGGTGTGACCGCCTGCCATAATTTGCTTGCCGCCCACCGGGCAGGGTTGCCGGAAGGCAGGCTGTATGCCGGCTCGTGGAGTGAGTGGTGCCGCGATTCCGCGCGACCCCGTGCGAAATCTACCGAACAATGAACAATATTTTTCTTGGCAGACAGGCTGTAGACTTCTCAACTTAGGCTTTATAATGCTGCAGCATGCTCAAGACCAATAAAAATATGCAATCACCAAACCGACTGTTGTTGGCCGGCCTGTTGCTATGCGGCTTTTGCGCTTTCACCATTGTATCTCCCGCGCAGGACCTGACTGAGCTTTTTCCCGACGAGGAAGCCAGTGAAGCGCTTGAGACCTTACAGGAAAATGCGGATGAGCAGGTAGACAGTGCCATGGAGGCCGCCAGTGATCTCGTCGAGCCAGGCATCGATGATGCGGCGAGCGACGTTGGTGACCAGTCGTCTTCACTTGTTGACCTGATTTCTACAAGCAATCCCTATGCCCTGCCCAAGGATGTGATCATGGTTCTCGATAATTCGGGAAGCATGAAGAAAAATGATCCCGATTTCCTGGCTACCAAGGCGGTATCGGAATTTATTTCTGGTCTCGACGAGCAGACACGGATTGCCATCGTGATATTTGACCAGGGTGTAAGCCTGGCCGTGGCATTGACCGACCTGAATTTTGAGTCCAGGGACCAGGTACTGACGAGCCTTGAAAACGTGAATTACAAGGGTCTGTATACTGATAGCCCTGCGGCAATCGAGAGAGCGATCTACGAATTAAAAAATAACGGGCGTGCCGAGGCTCAAAAATCCATCGTATTTATGACTGATGGCATCGTCGATACCGGTAAACCTGAAGTCGATCTTGAAAAAAGCAAGTGGCTCAGGGAAGACCTGGCAGCAGATGCCGCAGATGAAGGAATCAAGGTGTTTGGCATTGCTTTTACAGAGGCCGCCGATTTTCAGTTAATTCAATCGATTGCTCAAAAAACTGACGGTGAGTACTACCGGGCATTAGAGGCTTCGGATTTACAAACCGTGTTCCAACAGATTAATACAATTCTGAATAGTCCCCCGGAACCTGAGCCGGTTGAAGAGTATTACCAGGAGCCTGAGCCAGTTGAAGTTGAAGCACCTGTCGTGCAGCAGCCGGTAATAATCGAGGTACCAGCCCAGGCACCGGCAACAATGAGCAAGGAAGAACGCCTGCGCTCAACTATCATGATGGTCGCTGCGGCGATATTGTTGATAACTCTCCTGGCTATCCTGTACTTACTGTTAAAACGAAGTAAAGAAACTGCTGCTGCAGCCGAGGAGGTAGTATCAGATGCCTTCATTAATGATCCCCAGAATTTCACCGGAATCAGTCAATACAGGCTGGGCACGAAACCAATCATGTTTGGACGCGTAGCCGGGAAGGATGCGGATCACCTGAATTATATTGTTATTCCGGAATCAACCATTGGACGTCGCCACGCGCTCATCGAATACAAGGACTACGGCTATTGGATCAGTGACCAGGGAAGTATCAATGGTACTTTTGTGAACGACATGATGATCACCAGTGAAGTTTGCCTCAAGCATGGAGACCGCGTCCGCTTACATAAATATGAGTTTGAATTCAGCATGCCGGAAATGGACGACGCCGGGATGACGGTAGTGTCCAACACCCAGTTTGCCGGGGCACCAACCAGTATCGATGCACCTGCTGAAGTTGCCGAAGCTGTACCGAACCTGTCTGAAATGGAAGGTATGGATCCGGAATTTGACATCACCGGGGGAGTGGGTGCTGAAGCTGAATTTAATCTTGATTCAGTCACTCCGGCTAATGGTGATGATGACGAAACCCTTGTTCGCGGAGACAGCGGAATGAGTGGTGATATTACTGCTCCGGGTGATGGAGGCCTCGAAGATGGAGTCAATGTTGGCGTGCCTGGTGCGGATGGCGGCGGAGACTCCGAGGATGAGACATTGTTGCCCATTTCTGCTGGTATGAGTGAAGATACCTCAAACAATCCTTCCGCTGACAACAATGATGGGGAGTCAGAAGACGAGACCCTCATGCGCGGCAGTTTTGATGGCGTTGAGGATGATGATATGACAATTCGCAAGAATGCTGACGAAGCGATTGAAGATTTTTTTGATATTGATGATGAGCGTGGGAGTGACAAGTAATTTGCTCCAGGCCTGAAATGGCGACAATTCTTCGAGTCGGCAGGTCATAACGCTATTATCAAGATGATGGACAGGCAGGCTTTTCTTCTCAACCGACTTTCCGATGGGCAATTTCACTCCGGCCAATCCCTTGCACACGAACTGAATATCAGCCGCACGGCCATATGCAAAAGAGTCAGGGCCCTGGAAGCACTCGGGCTTGATATTTACTCGGTCAGGGGAAAGGGTTACCGATTGGCCCAGGCAATAGAGCTGCTGGACGAGGAGAACATCAGGAAGCACATATCGAATGCCGGCAATCAACGCATACGGGATATAGAGTTATTCACCGAGATTGATTCAACGAACATGTACATGGTTCGTGAACTGGAGACAGGGGAAATTCATGGCCGCGCGGTTTTAGCGGAATTTCAGCAAAGCGGTAGAGGCAGAAGGGGAAAGAACTGGATTTCGCCCTTTGCCGGCGGCGTATGCCTGTCAATAGGCTGGCAGTTTGACCCGACGCCGGCGACCCTGGCTGCCCTGTCACTGGCTACCGGTGTTATAGTTTGTCGCTGTCTCAGGCAACTGGGAGTGGAGAGCGCTGAATTAAAATGGCCAAATGACATTGTCTTTGACGGGCGAAAGCTCGGCGGGATCCTGATAGAAACAAGAAGTGAAACCGGTGGAGCCAGCGATGTTGTGCTCGGACTGGGACTCAATGTAGAGCTGCCCAACAGGGAACAAGTGGTTATTGACCAACCGGTCACGAGTCTTAACGAGACTGTGAAAAAAAAGATTTCACGCAATGAACTAGTGGGATTGTTACTGGATGAACTGGGTGGAATGCTTGGCTCGTATGCCGATAAGGGCTTTTCCAGTTACCTGGCCGAGTGGCGCAGTTATGATTCCCTTAGCGGGCGTAAAGTCTCAATTATTTTCCCAGCGGAGACCCTTTGCGGTATCGTGCTTGGAATTACTGACAGTGGCTTGCTGCAAATGGACGTTGATGGGGAGGAACGCATGTTTAGCAGCGGAGAAATAAGCCTGCGGGCGCGGCAATGAATTTACTTGTAGATATCGGAAACTCTCGCCTGAAGTGGGCACACTCCAGTGATGGCAAGGTGATTGATCATGGTTCCTGTGGCTATGACAGGAAAAATTTCCGGGCCTCTTTGCAGTCTGCCATGCAATCGATGGATGCTCCTGGTGAAATTCTCGTGGCGAACGTTGCTGGACAGGAACTGGCAACTGCACTTGAAGATTACTGTTACTCGCGATGGACCATAACACCTGTATTTGCAAAAGTGAGCGAAAAGCTGGCCGGGGTTCATAATAATTATAAAAACCCGCGGGAGCTTGGAATAGACCGCTGGATGGCAGCGGTTGCTGCCTGGCAAATTTACCAGGTGGCAGTATGTGTTGTTGATTGTGGGACGGCACTGACGATAGACGTGGTTGATAATGATGCTGTGTACAGTGGCGGATACATTATTCCCGGTATTGATTTGATGATTAAATCGCTAAGCACAGACACGGACCAGATAAACGTCAGTCATAGTGAGTCGATGTCGTTGCAGCCAGGTCTTAACACCGTCGACAGTGTTGTGCACGGTGTGTATACAGCCTGCGTGTCAGCTATCAGGCAGGTCCTGCAACAATCAAGAGAAAACTGGGGCGAGGAGGTACGCCTGGTGTTAACGGGGGGCGCTGCGGAAAGCATTGGAAAGCATTTCGATGGTGAGGCTGATATCGAGCCCTGGCTCGTCTTGCAGGGCCTGCAATTGACGGCCGGAGAAGTTTCATGAAATGGTTATTTATCCTGTTCCTTACTTCAAACCTTGTTTATTTCGGCTATGAACTGGACAGGCAAACGGCGTTTGACCTGAATGGTAAAAAGTCCCTTCCGGTTATGCCCCTTGGTGCTGCTGAGCTGAAATTCCTGGATGAACTCGAAACACCGCCTGCAGCACGCAACATCCAGGTGGCGAACCCCTTGCAGGATTTACTTGACCCTGAAACATCAGCTGACTCCACGCTTAATGAAATAGAGGATGAACTGGGAAGTGATGCACTGCTCGAGGAGACGGTGGATGATAGTGGCATGGATGAAAGCAGAATGAGACTGGAATTTGACGAGGCAAACTCAGCCTGTTTCAGTTTTGGACCAGTGGCTGAGCAGGAGCAGGCTAACGGCCTGCGAGACTGGTTCTCAATCCAGGGTGCCAGGGCTGGCGTGCGGCACACGGATGAACAGGGACGCCAGTTATTCTGGGTTTATCTCTCTCCACAGGATAGCCGGGAAGATGCCATGGACACCATTCGTAGTATCAGGGAAAAAGGCATCAGCGATTTCAGGCTGATTTCAAAAGGCGATATGCAAAATGCCATTTCCATGGGTGTCTTCTCCAGCCAGGCATCCGTGAACAGGCGACTCAGCGAGCTTAAGAGACAGGGTTACAAGCCGGTTGTCGTACCGTACTCAGACGGCAAGCGAGTTTACTGGGTGGATACCCAACTTCCGGATGATGAGTTTCTGCAGCAGAAGGTTTTTGACGATTATCCCTCGCGATTTAGCTCATTACCTGTCAATTGCCAGGAAATTGCTATAGCCCTCAATTCTTCATAAAATGCGGCCGTTATGGCACTTTTCTCCACTGAAGGAGTAACAACAATAAATACTCAGAAACTCATGCTCACGAGGCGTTTTAGCGGATCCAGGGTTTTCCCGGTACTCCTGGCCTTGCTACTGGCTTCGGGCGGACTGGCGGCTTCCGAGGCGGACCAGATACAGTCCCTGATTGCCCGGGGTGAATTGCGCCAGGCACTGACCCTGACAGACAAGGAACTATTGAGAGACGACAAGAGTGTTACCTACCGCTTTCTCAAGGGCTTGATCCTGACTCGCATGGATCAACTGGACAAGGCCAGCGAGGTTTTCGTTGAGCTAACCCGGGAACACCCGGACTTGCCTGAACCCTACAACAACCTTGCCGTTATATACGCATCCCAGGGAAATTTTGACAAGGCGAGGGATGCTCTCAAGCAGGCGATTAGCACGCATCCGACCTATGCAACCGCACATGAAAACATGGGTGATATATATGCCAAGATGGCAAGCAAGGCCTATAACCAGGCCCTGCAACTTGATGCAGACAATAGCTCTGCCAAGGCAAAACTTGCCCTGGTCAATGACCTGTTTTTTGTACCCAGGAATGAGAAGGATAACCTAGAACTTGTAGCAAAGGCCGATGAGGCAGCAAGGCAGGCAAAAGAGGAACAGGCCAGGGCGGCAAAGGCAGCAAAGGAAGCAGAGAAAGCCGCCCAGGAAGCCGAGGCAGCCAGGCGTGAATTGGCAATGCTGAAAGAAAAACAGGCGAAGGAAGAAAAAGAGCGGGCAGACAAAGAACAGGCCGAGAAAGAACGTGCGGCCGAGATGGCAAAAGAAAAGGCAAGGCAGGAAGCTCTCGCGCTTGAAACGGCAAGAAAAGAGGAAGAACAGAGACAGGCCGCAGAGGCTGCGGCAAAAGCAGAGGCGATGGCCAGGGCAGAACAGGAAGCCAGGCAGCAAGCCGAGCAAATGAGCAGGGAGAAGTCACAACGCGAAGCCAGCGACAGGTCTGATGTTACCAGCGCCGTTAATGCCTGGGCAGCAAGCTGGTCTGCGCAGGATGCTGAGTCTTATATTTCGTTTTACGGAAAGGAGTTCAGTCCGCCTAAAAAATTAAGTCGCGCAGCCTGGGAAGATCAAAGGCGCGTTCGATTAGCCAAGCCCAGTTTTATCAAGGTTACACTGAGTGATATCCGTATCAGTTTGCTCGGGGAAAGTCATGCCCAGGCAACATTTCAACAGAGATATGAATCCAACACCTACAAGGATTCTGTAAAGAAAACCCTGATCCTGAAAAAAGAGGGCGGAAACTGGCTGATTACCGGCGAGCATTCCGACTAATCCAGGCTATTTCCTGATGCGATACACCAAGCTGGTTATTTCAAGTGTGCTGGCACTGTGCACGATTTCAAGCACAGCAGGGGAGTTGCTAGCCGGAAAAACGCTTTCACACAGGCTCGATCATGGAAATGAAGTTCTGCTGGTCAGGGCAATGCAAAGTATCAGTGAAGGTGATACCCAGGGCGCCCTGCCACTACTCGAGGAGCTGGTAACCAAGTATCCCAAGTTCAAGTTGGCACAGCTCATGTATGCCGATTTATTACTTGCCCAGAGCAGGCCTATCAGGGACTTTGGTTCACATCCATCGGCTCCGTATAACCAGATAGTGGCGCTTCGCGACGAAGCACGCGCCAGGTGGCAGCATTATTCCAGTCCGCCTGCTATTCAGAAATTACCAGGTTCACTGGTGCAACTCAGTACCCGGCAGGAACACGTTATCGTGGTAGATATGAGCGCGTCACGGCTGTACCTGTTTGAAAACAAGGACGGTATACCCCGCCTGCTAAGGGACTTCTATACAACCATTGGAAAAAAAGGCGTTGGTAAGTACGAAGAAGGAGACCAGAAAACACCTGTCGGTGTTTATTTTGTAACAGGGTTTATAGAACCGGAGGAATTGCCGGATTTGTATGGTGATGGGGCTTTTCCCATAGACTACCCAAATGTGTGGGACAGGCGAAATGGTCGAACGGGCTACGGAATCTGGTTACATGGGACACCCAGTGCGACCTTTGCCCGGCCTCCGAGAGATAGTAACGGTTGTGTAATTGTCAGTAATAAAGACCTGAACACGCTGTTTCCCTACATAGATACCGGTGAGACACCGGTCATATTGACTGAAACGATAAACTGGATTTCCGTCAACGAGTGGAAAAACCGCCAGCTAAGCTTTGAAAAAAATATCGAAAAGTGGAGGCAGGATTGGGAAAGCCGCGATGCAGATAAATACCTGAGCCATTACTCGCTAAATTATTCCGGCCTGGGTAAAGACTACAAGAGCTGGGTCGCCTACAAGAGAAGGGTCAATCCGTCGAAAAAATTCATCAAGGTACAGCTCAGCGACAAGAGTATGTTCCTCTACCCGGGGGAACAGGCACTGATGGTCGTGACTTTCAGGCAGGATTACGTCAGTGACAGCACCCGGCGCCGATTTGTAAAACGACAGTACTGGCAGCAGGAAAACGACGGTAAGTGGCGTATTATTTACGAGGGGTCGGCGACCTGAGCAGTGTCGATGTTCTTGCGCAGCCAGCTGACGAGGTCACGCCAGATGTGCGCAACTTCCTGCGGCTTGGGCATGATTCCAGCATAGGGTAATTCTATAGTCACAACCGGTATCTCCAGTTGTACGCCGGCAAAATTCCCCAGTGAACCGGGGTAGGTTCCAAGCAGGTTAAGATACAACCTGCCAAGCTTGTAAGGACCATTTTTTGGCCCGTCATAATCGATAATCCCGTGTGGCGCATGAACAGCCACGATCACATCAGGCTTAAACTTTTCAATCTCACTTACCAGCCACTGGGTTTCAGGTTCACTCAGCGGTGCTGTACCGGGAAATCGTCGAGGATTCCTCTTGGTAACATTTTCCCAGTAATCCTTTGTCGCATTCTCCCAGTCGTGCATGGGGAAATTTCGATTCAGATCCACGTCATTGGCATTCATTCTCTGGGATTCTTTCCTGAGTAACCCATCGGGGTTGAGCAAGGGCACGATACGCCAGTGAAAAAGTCCCGAATGATGCTCGTTAAGGGTGTTCATCCACTTGAAGACAATACTCACAGAGGAATATTCATCACCATGTATTCCACCTACCAGCAGCACGCGGCCCAGTGGTTTTCGGCCATCAATGGGGGGGTATTCCCGGTATATGATAGGACTACCCGTGGACGAGTAGGCGTTTGCCCGTGACATTTCAGAATCAAGGCACTCCTCCAGGGTGACACTGGCCAATTTACCGGAGATCCTTTTGCATTCACCCGATACGACCGACGCGGGGTCAAGCTCCTGCGCGTAAGAACCGGGAACGGAAAGGGACAGCCCCAGGCAGAGAAGCCAGCGTTGCAGATTTTTCATTATTCTTATTTCAGGTAACTCAGGGCGATACCGACAAATACACAGGCACCAAACCAGTTATTGTTTAAAAAAGCCTCAAAGCATTTTGCGGGTGACCTGTCTCTTATCAGGTACTGGTGATAGGCAAATATAAAGGAGCCAATTACCAGCGAGAGATAAAACAGCCATCCCAGTTCCAGTTGAAATCCGACGATACACAATACCAGTATTACGAGACTTTGCAGGATGCCGATAATCATTCGATCAGCATCATCAAACAGTATTGCAGTGGATTTCATTCCCTGCTTTAAATCGTACTCCCGGTCCACCATGGCATAAATTGTATCAAAGACCACGGTCCATAAAAGGTTTGCAATAAACAGCAACCAGGCAATCCTGGCTATTTCCCCGGTCTGCGCGGCAAATGCCATGGGAATACCCCAGCTAAACGCCAGGCCCAGGAAAAATTGCGGCAGGTAAGTGTATCGCTTCATGTATGGGTAAACCACCGCGAGGGGGATTGCGACAATTGACAACATGATGGTCAGCTTGTTAGTGGTTAGAACCAGCAGGAATGCGATAAAAACGAGACCGATTGCGAGTAGGATCGCTTCGCGAGTACTCACTGCCCCGGATGTCAGGGGCCGACTCCGGGTTCTTTCAACGAAGCGATCGAAGTCACGGTCGGCATAATCGTTCATGACACAACCAGCAGAGCGCGTTAGCAATGTTCCCAGCACAAATACTGCCAGCAGGTGCAATGAAGGAATTCCCTCGGCTGCTATCCACAGTGCCCAGAGCGTGGGCCACAACAGCAGGAACGTGCCAATTGGCTTATCAAGACGGGTGAGCAGGGTATATTCATGAATCCTGGTTTTGAAGCCTGGTGAGCGGGCAAGGAACCAGGACCTGAGGGATTCAAGGCAGGGACGACACCAGGAGCAGAAGCTGGATAAAATTGACCGCATTCCCTGAATTAGCTGTTGCCACTTTTTTGCAAGCTCTGTCATTGGCTAAGTTTAATCGCACTGGCGCTACAGTTGAAGGATAAACGCTAACTAAACCTTGCCAAATACTACGCGCTCTGCGATCCATCTTTTTATCAGTAGATTTACATTTTCTTCATGATGCTGAAGCAGCAGGTCGGCAGATTTTTGCACCATGGGCACCAGCTCAGCGTCCCTTACGATATCCGCGATGCGCAATGCCGGGAGGCCAGTTTGTCTTGTGCCGAGCAAATCCCCTGGGCCTCTCAATTCAAGATCTTCGCGGGCAATCTCAAAACCATCATTTGTTTGTCTCATGATTTCAAGGCGTGCCTGGGCAAAGTCGGAAAGGGGAGCCTGGTACATCAGGACGCAGTCACTTTGTTTTTCACCACGGCCAACACGACCTCGAAGCTGGTGTAGCTGTGACAGTCCCAGTCGTTCACTGTTTTCAATAATCATAAGGCTCGCATTTGGCACATCTACACCCACTTCAATAACCGTGGTCGCGACAAGTAAATCAATATCGGCATTCTTGAAATCTGTCATTACTCTTGTCTTGTCACTGCTTTTCATGCGCCCATGCACCAGGCCGACACGATGCTGAGGCAGCTGCTCCTGCAGTAACTGGCAGGTATCTGTCGCGGCTTCCGCCTGCAGTGAATCCGATTCGTCGATCAGGGTGCATACCCAGTAAACCTGTCGGCCCTCATCACAGGCAACCCTGATTCTCTGAACGATGTCGTCACGCCTTGTATTGGAAATGGCAATTGTATTTACCGCCTTGCGTCCGGGCGGAAGTTCATCAATGACAGAGATATCAAGATCTGCAAATATTGTCATCGCCAGTGTCCTTGGGATCGGAGTTGCCGTCATGATCAGCTGGTGAGGGGCGCCGGTGGCTGCTTTTTGTATCAGTGCAAGGCGCTGGTGTACGCCAAAGCGATGCTGTTCATCGACAATGACCAGTCCAAGGTTTCCAAAACTGACTTCATCCTGGAATAGTGCATGGGTTCCCACAAGGAAACAGGGTTCAGCGGAAGCCATGCGTTGCAGTACGGGGTTCCTTTCAGCCCGTGACATTTTCCCTGTTAGCAGGGCTATCGGTATTCCTGTTGCTTCAAACCACTTACTGAGATTGTGAAAATGCTGTTCAGCAAGCAGTTCTGTGGGCGCCATGAAACATACCTGGAATCCTGATGTGATGACCTGGAGTGCTGCAATGGCTGCAACGACCGTTTTACCAGAGCCAACATCACCCTGTACGAGTCGAAGCATCGGTGTATCAGTACTGATATCGGAGCGGATTTCTTCGAGCACGCGCTGCTGTGCGCGGGTGAGAGAAAAAGGCAGGTTCCCGATAAAAGCCGAGACAGTTTTTTCAGCATTTTCCACTCTTGGGGCAGGTAAGGCCTGCACCTTTTTTCTCAGCGAGCGCAGGCTCAGGTGCTGGGCCACCAGTTCCTCAAAAGCGAGGCGTTGTTGTGCCGGGTGTGTACCGGCAATCAATGCTTCAACATCCGCATCCACCGGAGGGCGATGAACATAGGAAAGCGCCTCCCCCAGTCCAGGCAGGTTTAATTCCGACAGTAAGCCGGTGGGAAGAAGCTCAACCAGATCGGTGCTGTCATTCTCGAGAGCATCCATTGCCTGGGTGGTGATGCTCCTGAAGCGCGACTGGCTTAATCCTTCCGTTGCCGGGTAGACTGGCGTAAGAGTATCCTCGACCTTACCCAGTTCATATTCACTGATAAGCTGGTACTCCGGGTGAATCATTTCATTTTTATTGCCAACCCGGCGAACCTGGCCCCAGCACTGGATAAACCTGCCGCGTTCAAGATTATTTTGCTGGGCCCTGGAAAAATGAAAGAAACGCAGTGTTAATGAGCCTGTGCCGTCTGATATTCGACATAGCAGGGATCGTCTCCTGCCAAACTGCACCTGTGCCAGTTCAATACTTCCCTGTACCAGGGCATCTTCGCCGGCCACCAGGCCACCAATCGGTCGTACCTGGGTACGGTCAAGATAACGCCGTGGCAGGTGAAAAAGGGCATCCTGGATTGTCTCGATCCCCAGTACCTGGAGACGCTCGGCAATACGAGCGCCCACGCCACGAAGCGTGGACACCGGCTGGTTCAGGCCTGGCGTGGACGGGGTTGCCAAATTCGTTCTTTAACCGGCAAGGATCAAGATGGCATCCATCTCGACCTGCGCATCTCTTGGTAATTGGGACACACCGATAGCTGCGCGCGCCGGGTAAGGCTCTTGAAAGTACTCCGACATGATTTCATTAATCTTTGGGAAATGCTGCAGGTCAGTCAGGAATACATTCAACTTGACTATGTCGTTGAGGTTTCCGCCTGCAGCACTGGCTACGGCCTGCAGGTTTTCAAATACCTGTCGAACCTGTTTCTCTATATCATCAGAAACAATTTCCATGCTGGAAGGCACAAGTGGAATTTGGCCGGACAGGTATACTGTGTTCTCAACCCTGACGGCCTGGGAATATGTACCAATTGCTGCGGGCGCGTTATCTGTTGAAATGGTTTCTCGAGACATGATTTTTCCTCCAGTTCTCGGGGCTGTCGAATATGAATTACAGGTTACAGGGATATATACTCGAAAAAGTAAAACGTTTCTCTTGCGTCGGCGCCTTTTATCTCCTGCCCAGGCGTGACACGTGCTTTATACCCCTGATTCGGCGCATTACACCGGCAAGGTGAACACGGTCCTTAACTTCGATAACGAAATTGATGGTGGTGTAACGGTCGTCTCTCTCTGTCATGTTTACATGCAATATGTTTGCCTCCTGGTCGGATATCGCAGTGGCAATTTTTGCCAGTACACCTTTCTGGTTTGTTGTGTCAATTCTCAGGTTGGTGGGGTAGTCCCCTTCGATACCTGTTTCCCATTCCACGTTAATCCACTTGTCAGGGTGATTTCGATATTCTGTGACGTTAGGACAGGATTGATGATGTACGACAATTCCGCGTCCGGTCGTGACAAATCCCAGTATTGGATCACCGGGTATCGGCAGGCAGCACTTGGGAAAGTTAACAATCATTCCCTCGGAGCCCCTGATCGTGAGTGGTTTCGACTTGTCATCCTTGCGCTTTTTGCCACCTTCTGCACTGGCCTCAAGGCCAGTTAATTCACGGGCTACAATGGGTGCAACCCGGTTACCAAAACCAACCTCCCTGAACAGGTCGTCGTTGGTTTCAAGCTGGTATTCTTTCAATACTTTTTTTAGTTGCCGGCTTTTCAGACTTTCGAAACTACTACCCTGTATTTCAAGTTCACGATTCAACAGGCGTTTACCCAGGGCAATGGCTTCATCGTTTTGAAGATTCTTCAGGTAGTGTCTTATGCTGGAGCGGGCTTTTGCTGTTACGGCAAAATTCAGCCACGCCGGGTTTGGTCGCGCCCCCGGCGCAGTAATCATCTCTACAGTCTGACCAGTACTGAGCTGTGTTCCGAGTGGCGCCAGACGCCGGTCAACACGTGCCCCGACACAGGTGTTGCCAACGTCAGTATGTATGGCATAGGCAAAATCCACCGTGGTGGCCCCGCGTTGTAACTCAATAATCTTGCCCTTGGGAGTAAACACGTAAACGGATTCAGGGAACAGGTCGACCTTTACATGCTCAAGAAATTCTTCCGGGTTTCCAGCCATGGTCTGCATTTCCATTATACGATGCAGCCATTCACGCGCCCGCTTGTGAGCACCACTGCGGCTCTGGCTTCCGCCATCTTTGTACAACCAGTGAGCCGCAATTCCTGCCTCGGCGACGTCATCCATGTCCCTGGTTCGAATTTGCACCTCGATGGGCACTCCATATGGCCCAAACAGGACGGTGTGTAATGACTGGTAACCGTTTGACTTTGGAATGGCAATATAGTCCTTGAACTTGCCGGGTACTGGCTTGTAAAGGTTATGCACGATTCCCAGGGTCCGGTAACAGGCATCTGCGTCATCGACGATAATACGAAACGCAAAAACGTCATACACTTCGTTAAAGGAAAGCCCTTTTAGACGCATCTTTTCGTAAATTCCGTATAGGTGCTTTTCCCGGCCCGCGATCTGTGCGGGCATTTTTTCCTGCCTGACCCGGCGCTTTAGCGAATTACGGATCTTGGTAATAATTTCCTTGCGGTGGCCTCTCGCTTTCTCTACCTGCTCATTAAGAATTCGATAGCGCATGGGATAGAGCATCGCAAAGCCAAGTTCTTCCAGTTCCAGCCTGATTGCGTTGATACCGAGGCGTTGTGCAATCGGCGCGTAAATTTCCAGTGTTTCCCTTGCAATGCGACGTCGTTTTTCAGGAGACAGGGCTTCAAGGGTACGCATGTTATGCAGGCGATCTGCAAGCTTTACGAGAATCACCCTGATATCGTTACTCATTGCCATGAGCATTTTTCGAAAATTATGCGCCTGGGCCTCAGCGTGACTTTCGAACGTGATTTGCGTTAATTTACTCACCCCGTCAACCAGCTCGGCTACACCCTTGCCAAACTTCCGCTGCACGTCGTTTTTCAGGGTCGGGGTATCTTCGATAACGTCATGCAAAATTGCCGCAGCCAGGGTCTGGTAATCCATGTGCATCTCGGCAAGGATCCGAGCGACTGCAAGGGGATGATGGATGTAGGGTTCGCCACTCTTGCGATGCTGACCTTCGTGGGCCTTGGCGCTGAATTCGTACGCGCGAGTGACTTTCTCTCCCTCGTACCTGGTGAGATAGGAGTCAGTGACCTTGCGAAGTTCTGCGATGGTTGTCATGCGTTAATTGTAACGCAGGGAGAGTGGCGCCGCATGTATACTGCGCCACGGCACGCCAGGCTTCAGGCTTGCCGGCCAAGTTGCTACGAGAAGACTTGAAAAGCTGGCGACCTGGATGGTTGCCAGCTGGAGAAAGTTCCTACTCCGGCAGGGGGAACTCTATCTGGTTTGCCTCGGCAAATTCTTCCTCTACCGATGGCTTGCCGATGGTGTCAACATTTTCGTTTGTAATCAGGCCTTCAGCGATTTCCCGTAACGCGACCACCGTCGGCTTGTCGTTATCTTCCTCTACCAGGGCTTCTGCACCCATTGACAGGTCGCGGGCGCGCTTGCTGGCAAGCATCACCAGGTCATAGCGGTTGTCTACGTTGTCCAGGCAGTCTTCTACTGTTAATCGGGCCATTATCTAGTTCTCCGGCAATGTAAACCTGGGACAGCCCAGGTGGTGATTCCTTGAAAAAGGCGCGTAGTGTACTGAATTATGACTGATCTACCAACATTTCAGTGACAAATCGGTCAAAATATTCCCGGTGTTGCACGTAATTATGCTGGCTGGCGGTGATAATCGTCTTTAATTCCAAAAGGGCGGTGCCAAAGTCGTCATTTATCACGAGGTAGTCATATTCTCCATAGTGAGAAATTTCTGACCTGGCATCCCGCATGCGCCTTTCGATAGTGCTATCGCCATCACCGCGATCGCCCAGGCGAGATTCGAGAGCCTGGTAGGATGGAGGAAAAATGAAAATGCTGACAACGTTGGAAACCAGTTCCCTGACCTGCCGCGCACCCTGCCACTCGATTTCAAGGATGATATTCCGGCCGACCGCAAGCTGTTCTTCAACGGCCTGTCGCGAGCTTCCATAACTGTGGTCAAACACGGTTGCATGCTCGAGGAACTCGTTATCGGTAACCATGCTGTCAAAGGTCGCCTGGTCGACAAAGTGGTAGTCAACACCATCTTTCTCATAGGGACGTTTTTCCCTGGTGGTGTGGGAAATTGACACAAAAAGGTTTGGCATGGATTCAACCAGGGCATGGACGAGGGTCGTCTTTCCAGCTCCCGAGGGTGCCGATACTATAAAAAGAGTACCTGATTTATTTTCCTGGCTTGTCATTATTCAATATTTTGAATTTGTTCACGCATTTGTTCAATGAGCACCTTTAATTCCACGGAGACATTACTCATGTCTATACTGGCAGCCTTGGAGCCAAGCGTGTTGGCCTCGCGATTTAATTCCTGCATGAGAAAGTCAAGTCGCCGGCCGACGGGTTCGTCAAGCTTCAGAACATTCCTGACTTCGTCGACATGGGCATCCAGCCGATCCAGTTCTTCCGCCACGTCCATCTTTTGAGCCAGTATCAACATTTCCTGTTCAAGCCTGTCACTATCCAGCTCGAGCTGTAATTCTTCTGCCTTCCTCAGGAATCGCTCCCTGAGTTTTTCCGAGATGCCAGGCAATTTACTCCTGATACCACTGACCTGTTCGGCAGCAAGGTCACAGCGTGAAACCAGCAGTGCCTGTAACTTATCGCCTTCCCTTTGACGCGCTTCAATGAGGGTGTCCAGGCTTCGATCCAGTAACCCGATTAACTGTTTTGCCAGGGCTTCAAGGTCCGGGGTTTCACGCTCGATGACACCCGGCCAGCGCAGCACATCTATGGGATTCAACTTTGCCGGGTCATCGATAGGCAGGGAAGTAGCGGCCTGGATTAGTTTCCCCGCGAGGACCTGGTTAACCGGTAAATTTGATGCAACACCATCGTCAGCCTCGTAACGCAAATTGCAATCTACCTTGCCCCGGGCAAGGCGGGCACTGATTTTTTCACGCACTGCGCTTTCCAGGTATCGTAGTTCATCGGGTAAGCGAATCGACATATCCAGGTATCGGTGATTGACGGTTCGAATTTCCCAGGTGGCTCTGCCCCAGTCTCCACTATTTTCATGCCTGGCGAACGCGGTCATGCTTGCTGTCATAGCTTGCACCTGTTATTGCATCATAGATTGACTAAATGGGGCATACTAACTGCTTAGAGGGCTTCATGAAATAGAGGAAGCTGTATAATCTGTCATTTTTCGGAGAGAAAAGTATGCGTCCCAGCGGAAGAGCAGGAAACGAACTACGCCAGGTTCGAATCCAGAGAAACTATACAAAGCATGCCGAAGGTTCAGTACTGGTCGAATTCGGAGATACCCGGGTTCTGTGCAACGCCAGTTTTGAGGCAAAAGTTCCGTCATTCCTCAAGGGCTCCGGCAAGGGCTGGGTTACCGCCGAATACGGCATGCTGCCGCGCTCAACCGGACAGCGTATGAGACGGGAAGCATCGCAGGGCCGACAGGGTGGTCGAACGCTGGAAATTCAGCGCCTGATTGGACGCTCTCTTCGAGCTGTTATCGACACCACGGCAATGGGTGAAAACACAATCCAGATCGACTGCGATGTCATCCAGGCAGATGGCGGCACGCGTACTGCATCAATCACCGGTGCCTATGTTGCCCTTGTGGACGCGATTTCCTATGCACTGGAAGAGAAGTTACTTGATAAAAATCCCCTGCTTGCCAGCGTGGCATCCGTGTCCGTGGGAATTTGCGATGGTGCGGCAGTGCTGGACCTTGACTATGCCGAGGACTCAAATGCAGAAACAGATATGAATGTTGTCATGAACAGCAATGGTGACTTTATTGAAATCCAGGGGACGGCCGAAGGACACCCGTTTAATCCGGATGAACTCCAGGAAATGCTGGGGCTGGCAAGTTCCGGCATATCACAATTACTGGCATTTCAGGCCGAGGCCTTGTCCTCCTAGTTCTCGTGCCAGGGTCGAAAACAATCGTACTGGCCAGCAGTAACCGGGGCAAACTTCGTGAAATTGAAGCTATGCTGGCAGGTTTACAAATTAACGTGCGAGCGCAGGGCGAGTTTGATATCGCTGATGCCGACGAGACTGGTCTCAGTTTTGTAGAAAATGCCATTATAAAGGCTCGAAATGCAACAAGGCATTCGGGGCTTGCCGCCATTGCCGATGATTCAGGTATAGAGGTAGATTGTCTTGATGGGGCGCCAGGAATTCACTCTGCCCGTTACGCGGGCGATGATGCGACTGATAAAGATAACCTGGATTTGTTACTTGATAATATTCGGGATCTGGACGATGAAGTAATTACTGCACGGTTCCAGTGTGTAATGGTGTACATGCGTCATGAAAAAGATCCGGTACCGCTTATCGCCCAGGGTAGCTGGGAGGGACAACTCATCAGTGAGGCACGAGGTGAAAACGGATTTGGTTATGACCCGATTTTCTACTTACCCGAGTACAACTGTACATCGGCCGAGTTAGTGCCGGAGATGAAAAACAAGTTGAGTCATCGTGCACAGGCACTTGATAAACTGGTGAGCATGCTTTCCAGCGGGGTGTAATGATGAGTAGAAATATCATTTCAATTTCGTTGCATCTGCTGCTCATGCTTCTACTTGCGACACCGGCTTTTGCCCAGCAACAAAAGGCCCGGCCGGTTAGTATAGTTCGAGCAATAAAAGCGGGAGTTCATGAGGAAATTCCGCTGACCGGCAGTGTGATCGCCCGGCGTGTGTCAAGGTTGTCCTCGAAGGTGGAAGGCTTTGTGTCCGAGGTCGTGGTGGATGAGGGCTATCAACTCAAGCAGGGAGACGTTATTCTCAAACTCGATCCTGAACTTGCGAAAATAGCTGTTGCGAGCGCAACTGCGCAGGTCACAGAGGCTCGCGCAGTCCTTAATGAAGCCATACGTCAGAGAGACGAGGCGGCGGAGCTTGTGCGCAAAAAGCATATTTCAGCAACCGACCACGAAGCCCGTATAGCACAGGTGTTGATCCAGGAAGCTGCACTCTCCCGCTTAAGTGAGCAATTGCGTCAGCAAAAAGAGTTGTTAAAACGACACGTTGTTTACGCACCCTTCGACGGCGTGGTTACTCAAAAATTGACAGAGCTTGGCCAATGGGTTGATACAAGTTCGAGCCTAATGGTTATTGAGGAAACCAGGGTGCTACGTATCGATGTGCCGGTTCCACAGGTGTACTACGAAAAATTGCAGTTGGGTACGCCGGCTGAAATTCGTTTCGATGCTTTTCCGGGAAGACTTTTCCAGGGTAGCGTGAGTATGAAAATTCCTTCGGCAAATCTCTCTACCCGGACATTCCCGGTGCGCATTGACATGGACAACAACGACGGTGTTATCGCTTCGGGCATGTCTGCGCGCGTGAAATTTAAACTTGCTTTCGATGAGGATGCTCTGCTTGTTCCACGGGACGCCATTGTACGTAAACCTGGTGGATCCAAGTCAGTTTGGCTGGTAAAAATCGAAGATGGCATCAGCAGGGTTAATGCCGTGCCTGTTGAGACGGGCCGGGTTTACCGTGATTATGTGGAAGTATTGACGGGTAATTTGAAAGAGGGTGACCCGGTAGTAATTCGAGGAAATGAAATTCTCAGGCCGGGTCAGCACGTGGAAGTTGTTCAAGAGGTCAGCGCAAAAGTGAGTAACTAGCTTATGTTCAGATTTGCGATCGAAAAGCCCGTCATATTGACCGTGGCTATGCTGATTGTTTGTCTGTTTGGAGTACTGGCGGTATTTAGAGTGCCAATCCAGATGATACCTGACCTGGATGTGCGTGCGGTCAGCATTACTACAACCTGGCCCGGCGCCTCGCCACAGGATGTTGAAAAAGAGATCATCATCGAGCAGGAGGAATACCTGAGGCGTATTCCATCCCTGGAGCGGATGATTTCCCGCGCGACCACGGGTCGAGCTGAAATCGAACTCGAGTTTTCCCATGGTGCGGACATCAACGAGGCCTTGATACGGGCCAACAATGCCATTTCCCAGGTGCCGGGATACCCGGAGAACGTCGATGAACCGCGCATAGTAACAAGCTCGGTATCTGACAGTGCCTTCATTTTCTATCGAATCGTTCCATTACCAGGAAATCCGCTGGATGTAGAGATGCACAGGATGCGTGATTTTCTCGAAGATGAAGTTCGGTCTCGAATAGAAAGAGTCCCCGGAGTCTCAGAGGCCGTATTCTGGGGCGGCTCGGAACGGCAGATTCGCATTTATGTTGACCCGGTCAAGCTCGCCGAAAGAGAATTAAGATTGATCGACGTGCGTAATGCCATTCGTGCGCGCAACCGGGATGTTTCCGGTGGCGACCTGGATAGCGGCAAGCGCAGATACCTGTTGCGAACCATAGGTCGCTTTATCACGGTGGATGAAATGGAGGACCTGGTTGTTGGACGACGAGGCGATACCTTGATTCGATTGCGGGATGTGGGTTACGCCGAACTATCGACCTTTGAAATACGCAGCTATTCCTACACCAATGGCCAGTCAAGTATCACCATGGGCATCAAGAAACAGGTAGGTGCCAATGTGGTTGAGGTCAAGGATGGAGTTGACGCAAAAGTTGAAGAATTAAACCAGGGCTTGCTCAAGCACAGGGGCATGATCGCTATCTTGAATAGCGATGATGTTAAATATGTAAAGACGTCGATTAAAAATGTACGACGCAATCTAATCATCGGCGCCTTGCTGGCTACGCTTGTGCTGTTTTTGTTCCTGCGTTCGAAACCAGCAACACTGATGGGTGCTCTGGGCATTCCAATATGTACCATTGCCGCATTTCTCGGATTGTTAATCAGTGGTCGTACCATTAATGTCATTTCTCTTGCCGGAGTTGCATTTGCGATTGGTATGACTCTCGATAACAACATTGTTGTACTGGAAAATATTCATCGGCATCTAAACGAGGGCAAGGATCGTTTTACAGCAGCTCTTGAAGGAGTGCGCGAGGTATGGCCTGCCGTTTTGGCATCTACACTAACTACTGTTTTTGTCTTTCTGCCCATTATTTTTGTGGGAGAAGAAGCTGGCCAGCTTTACTCTGACATCGCAGTAGCCATAGCAGCGGCAATTCTCATGTCCATGCTGGTTGCTATTACTGTAATTCCCGCTGCATGTAGTCGGTTTCTCAGCCCTGCTGCTGGTAAAAATTCCCAAAAGCTGTTGGACAAATTAGGCGGAAAGTTTAGCCAGCTGGTTATGAGCTTTGTTGAATGGATGTTACGCGGATTTAACCGACGTCTTGCCATTGTTGGTGGCATGATACTGATTGTTACCAGCATCATGTATTTTCTTACTCCCCCCGCAGAATATTTACCAGAAGGAGAGGAACAAAAGATCTTTTCATCGCTTTTTGCTCCGCCTGGATACAACATTGAAGAGATGCATGCGATTCAACGGTCGCTTTATGCAGATTTTCTCCCCTATGTTGGTGATGATCCCGAGCTCTTTGATCGGGGAGAAAGTGAAGTACCTGCAATGGACTATGTGTATGGTTACGCCAGCTCAGGCAGGGTCGTGATGATAGTGGAGTCCTCCGCAAGACCCCAAACCGACAAGTTGAAGGATGTTATCACAGAGAGGATCCAGGAAGTGCCGGGAGTCATAGCATTTTCGTCACGTGGTTCAATATTCCTGAGTAATAGCGGCGGTAGTCGAAGTATTAACCTGGAGCTCTCCGGTACTGACCTGGTTTCGTTATTCGATGCAGGTTTCAAGGCCTTCGTTCGTTCACGGGAAATTTTTGAAAATCCACAGGTTCGTCCGGAGCCATCGACCCTCACGCTGGGTCAGCCCATGCTGGAAATCCGTCCAGACTGGGAAAGAGCGGCCGAGTTATCAATCGACACCGAAGACCTGGGTTATTCCATCTGGGCATATTCTGATGGTGCCTATGTTGACGAGTTTTTCCTGGGTGATGACAAGATCGACATGTTTTTATATTCCTCCCATGGAGCAATTGATCGACCACAGGATCTTGACCAGGTGATGCTCTATTCACCGGAAGGTGGAATTATTCCGCTGTCATCGGTAGCCACGGTGAAAGAAACAGTGAATACCGAGACGATCAGGAGAGTTGATGGTGCCCGCACTATTACTCTTGGAATCATCCCCCCGCGACAAATTCCACTGGAGACCGGTGTTGAAATCGTCAGGAAAGAATTGATTGAACATATGAGAAACAGTGGTGAAATAGCGCCTGACATAAATATGACAATTACCGGTGCAAGTGATGATTTGAATGCAACAAGGAATGCACTGACCGGAAACTTTATCGTCGCCATCCTGATTTCCTACCTGTTACTTGTGGCCATCTTCTCCCACTGGGGTTATCCCTTCCTGATTATTGTTTCAGTACCTGTTGGAATTGCCGGCAGTATTCTTGGCCTGTGGTTGATGAACTTGCTTGGGGCGCAGCTGGATTTGCTGGGATTTGCTGAAATACATCAACCCTTTGACATGATAACCATGCTGGGCTTTCTAATCCTGATAGGAACCGTAGTCAATAACCCTATACTGCTGGTAGATCGAGCAATCAGGAACATTAATGACCTTAACTTGCCTGTGGATGAAGCGATCCTGGAAAGTACACGGGCAAGATTGAGACCTATAATGATGTCCAGCATTACAACAATATTCGGTTTGTCCCCACTGGTTTTTAGTCCCGGTGCAGGCTCGGAGCTATACCGGGGACTGGGTGCAATAGTACTTTTCGGATTACTTTTTTCCACACTTGTTACGCTGACATTTATTCCGGCACTTTTATCACTGGTGCTTCAAATTCGAACGAGCTACGTGGGAAAAACTGCCGCACTCGCTCGAGAGGGGTCCAGGCCATCCACCTGAATTGAGAGAATCAGCAGGTTGCCAGGGACTTAAGAAATGAACCTGGATTTTAGAAATGAATATGTCATCTATACCCCTATCCGCCTACGTGCACCTGCCATGGTGTGTACGCAAGTGCCCTTACTGTGACTTTAATTCTCACGAGGTACGAAGCAAGGCATTCCCGGAAGACAGCTATATTTCTGCACTTGAAGCAGATATTGAACTTGAAAAATCCCGCGCTGATAAACGAAGTATTGAAACCGTATTTTTTGGTGGAGGAACGCCCAGCCTGTTTTCTGCAAAAGCTATCGACAGGGTGCTTGCCGCTTTTTCAGGCAAGCTGGGCCTGGACAATGATGCAGAAATAACTCTCGAAGCAAATCCCGGGACCTTCGAGGCTGAAAGATTCTCTGCATACAGGCGCATTGGGATAAATCGCCTGTCTATCGGGGTGCAGAGTTTTAATGATGAAGCTCTTGCCGGGCTCGGAAGAATACATGACTCCAGTGAAGCTCTTGCTGCCATTAATATTGCCCGGGAGTCAGGGTTTGATAACGTAAATATCGACCTGATGCACGGCCTGCCTGGCCAGGATGTCGCAATGGCGCTTGCCGACCTGCAAACTGCCGTTTCGCTTCAGCCTCAACACATTTCCTGGTATCAACTCACCCTTGAGCCGAATACTGTGTTCTATAGCAAGCCACCCAGCCTGCCGTCTCACGAACAATGCTGGGAAATCCAGCAGAACGGAAAGGCTTTCCTGGAATCCGAGGGTTATCGTCAATACGAGGTCTCTGCCTGGGCCAGGGACGACCGGGAATGCAGGCATAACCTTAATTACTGGCAATTTGCTGACTACTATGGAGTGGGTGCCGGCGCACATGGCAAGCTAAGCAATGCGCACGCGGGTAAGATAACTCGCTACCAGCGGCACCGTATTCCTGACATTTATATGCAGAAAAGCACTGCGGGCAATGCAGTCTCAAGGGAAGTAAGCGTGTCCAGGGAAGACCGGGTGCTGGAATTCATGATGAATTCCCTGCGCCTGCTTTCCGGGTTTTCCCCGGATCTTTTTACCGCCAGGACAGGGCTGGAGATTAGCCTTATCGAGCATTTGCTTGCGCAGGCCAGCGGCGAAGGATTACTGGAAAGGCAAGATGACAATATCAGGGCCAGTGGAAAGGGCATGGACTTTCTCAATGACCTGCTGGCCATATTTTTACCCGGTGCTGCTAAAAATGAATAGAATGTAAACGGTCAACCTGCCTGGGCCTTACCCGTTAGTAAAAGGAAGATTATGGAGCGACATAGAAATTCACTACAGCCAGGCTACCAACTACATTGGTACGTTATAAAGGAGATCCTTGGCCAGGGCGGGTTTGGCATAACCTACCTCGCCCAGGATACCAACCTCAACCAGCAAGTGGCTATCAAGGAATACCTTCCGGTTGAGCTGGCGGTACGTGATGGCGATCATTCCATTCACCCGGTTTCCAGCGAACACGGCAAGCAATTCAGCTGGGGCCTGGATCGTTTCATGAGTGAAGCACAAACACTGGCGCAATTTAAGCATTCAAATATTGTGCGGGTGCTTACGGTGTTTCCGGAAAATAACAGCGCCTACATGGTCATGGAATATGAAAAGGGACAGGCCATGCACGAATTGCTGAAGCAGGAAAAGACGCTGTCGGAAGAGCGTATTCGGGAAATCATCCTGCCGATACTGGATGGACTCGAAGAAATTCACCAGGCTGGCTTTATTCACCGCGATATCAAGCCGCCAAATATTTTTATTCGTAGTGACGGTAGCCCCGTGCTGCTGGATTTTGGTTCAGCCAGGCAATCCCTTGGGGAAAAGACTCATACCCTGACCAGCATGGTATCCCCGGGTTTTGCACCTTTTGAACAATATGTCAGCAAAAGCGATAAGCAGGGGCCCTGGACAGACATATATGGGCTTGCGGCGACAATGTACCGCGCAGTGATCGGACGTTCCCCGTCCGAGGCAATGGATCGAAGCGAGGCCCTGCTGCACACCCAGCGAGACAGCTATGTCAGCGCAGTGGAAATTGCTCCACCGGGTTATTCCCACGCACTGCTGCAGGCGATCGACAACGGAATGGCGTTTAAAGCCGATGACAGGCCAGCAACCGTGGTCGCGTGGCGCGCACAGATCAATGGCGAAACTGGCGCCAGCGAGGCGGCGACGGCAGTGGCAAGCAGTAGTCCGGCAGAAAAACCGCAGGCGCCGGTACAGCAAGTGGCTGACAAGATTACCATTCGTGCGGATGTTCGCAGCGAACAAACCGAGGTCATCGAAAAACCCGTATCCAGGGCCTGGTACAGGAAACCATTAAAGGTCATCGCGGTCCTGTTTGGGGTGTTCCTGCTGCTTGCCATTATTGGAGACAACAAGCAAAACGGCGAGAGCCCGAAGCTGGACGAAGAGACGGTCATCAAGCCGGTGAATGATGAGACAGGTATTGACATCACGCCTGGTGGGGAAGATTCATCCAGCCCGCTGCCCGGTGATGCGCAAACTGGCGCGGCGAAGGCAGCCTTGCCGCCAGCGTCCACAAAAGAAGACGAGGTGAACGTGGATCTGCCGCAGGAGCTGATTGAAAAATCTGATCGGCGCCTGCTTGAGCGGATCAGGCGCCAGCTTGAGTCCGATCCCCAGAGCCCCCAGGCGCAGCGTTCCCTGCGCAAGCTGACCGAAAAGTACGAGGGCAAATTGAAGCAGGCCATAAAGGACAACAGGTATGACCTCGCCGAGGCCTATGTAAACGCGATGCTCAGGGTGTCTCCGGATAACCAGAAACTGAAAGAGGCAGCAGCCAGGATACAGGAACGAAAAAATGCCGCCGGGCTATGAGCGGGTTGGCCCGGGCATTGTGAGAAATTTATTTTGCAGAACAGGTAGTAATTGATGAATACAAAGCTTGATGCCCTGATCAGGGGCCGAAGAACCATTCACCAGTTCAGGGCAGGGCAGGTACCCGCACCTGAAGTCGTGGAAAAAGCAATATCCCATGCTACATGGGCACCCAACCATCATCTCACGCAACCCTGGCAATTCAGGATTATCGGGGAAAAGACAGCGGACAGGATATGTGAGCTCAACGCCCGGCTGGTTGAAGCCAAAAAGGGTCCGCGCATGGCAGAAGTAAAATTAAAGCGATGGCGGGAAATTCCGGGCTGGTTGCTGATGAGCTACGCGATTGATGATGACGAATTGAGGCGCAAGGAAGATTACGCAGCCTGCTGTTGCGTGGCCCAGAACCTGGCCCTGCTGTTGTGGGAACAGGGCGTCGGGATGAAGTGGACCACCGGTGCCGTGACCCGGGACCCCGGGTTTTTCGATATTGTCGGCCTGCAAATGGGGCAACACGAGGTTGTGGGCCTGTTCTGGTACGGATACCCGGAGGAAGTCCCTGCCGCCAGCCGTCGGCCCAGCGACGAATTCCTGGCGTATCTGCCCTGAAGGTGAAAGTTTTTTCAGCCGCCGGGCAGTAATAGTTCTCAATTAGCTTTGCTGTGCGTTTTCACTGGCAATTAGATCAACAAATCAGTGCCTTGCAGGCAAGTTGTCTGTATAATTCCGGAGCGGTTGTAGGCCGACCGCGGTTGGCCTTTCATTGAATTTAATTAAACAGGCAATTCTGGCCGGATTATTGCTAAACATACTCACATGTTGCTGGAAAATTACTTACCTATCCTGATATTCCTGGTACTCGGCGTAGTACTCGGCGTTATCTTGTTCACTATTGGCTATTTTCTCGGGCCGAACCGGCCTGATACGGAAAAAGGTTCTCCCTACGAATGTGGTTTCGAGGCCTTTGAAGACGCACGTATGAAATTCGATGTGCGTTATTACCTTGTCGCCATTATGTTCATTATTTTTGACCTGGAAATCGCTTTTCTCTTTCCCTGGGCCGTGGCACTTGACGGTATTGGCATGGTGGGATTCTGGGCGATGATGATCTTCCTGGCTGTGCTGGTAGCGGGCTTTATTTATGAATGGAGAAGGGGGGCCCTGGAATGGGAGTAGATGAGCAGATAGATAACCGGAATTTTGCGGTCACCACCGTGGATAACCTGGTGAACTGGGCTCGAACCGGTTCCATGTGGCCAATGACATTTGGGCTTGCCTGTTGCGCAGTAGAAATGATGCATGCCGGGGCGTCCCGTTACGACCTGGACCGCTTTGGTATCATTTTTCGCCCCAGCCCAAGACAGTCAGACGTAATGATTGTTGCCGGCACACTGGTGAACAAGATGGCACCTGCCCTGAGAAAGGTTTACGACCAGATGTCAGAGCCACGATGGGTTGTGTCCATGGGCTCCTGTGCCAACGGGGGTGGTTACTATCATTATTCCTACTCCGTGGTGCGTGGATGTGACCGCATTGTGCCGGTAGATATCTACGTACCGGGCTGTCCTCCTACAGCCGAAGCCCTGTTGTTCGGACTGATCCAGCTACAGAAAAAAATCAAGCGTACGGGTCAGAACACCTTTCTTCGCTAGGGCCGATATTTAAAGAACTAATCAACAAGAGATGGAAAATTTGAAGGAACAGCTGGATAGGCGTTTTGCCGAGAAGATTCTTTCCAGCCATGAACATTGCGGACAGCTGAGTATTGAAATCTCCTCTGCAGACCTGCTTGATGTTGCTGCCGCCCTTTGCGAAGAAGATGAATTCCAGTTTGTTCAACTTACAGACCTGTGCGGCGTCGATTACCTGGGATACGGCCAGGCAGACTGGGAAACTGAAGATACCACCAGTACCGGCTTTAGCCGCGGCGTGAGCAGCGGTGTACATGAAGGTTCAAATCCGCTCCCCAGCAGGTTCGCGGTGGTTTACCACCTGCTTTCGGTTGCACACAATCGTCGGCTTCGGCTGCGTTGCCTTTTACCAGGTGATTCCACTCGAATCGCCTCGGTAGTCACGGTGTGGCCGGCAGCTAACTGGTACGAGCGCGAGGCGTTTGACCTGTTCGGAATCATGTTTGAAGGTCATCCCGACCTGCGGCGCATACTGACCGATTATGGCTTTATCGGCCATCCGTTTCGCAAGGATTTCCCTCTCGAGGGAAATGTTGAAGTCCGCTACGACCCCGAAAAAGAAAGAGTGGTTTACCAACCGGTCACTATCAAGAACCGGGTGCTGGTACCCCGAGTGATAAGAGACAACTAGGTATGCCCGAAATTAAGAACATGACCATGAATTTTGGTCCGCAGCACCCTGCGGCCCATGGCGTACTTCGCTTGGTACTGGAAATGGACGGCGAGGTTATCGAGCGTGCCGATCCACACATAGGGCTTTTACATAGAGGCACTGAAAAGCTGGCCGAGTCCAAGCCCTACAACCAGAGTATCGGGTACATGGACAGGCTCGACTATGTCTCGATGATGTGTAACGAGCATGCCTACGTGATGGCAATTGAGAGCCTGCTTGGTGTCGAGCCGCCGCTTCGCGCCCGCTACATTCGTGTCATGTTTGATGAAATAACCCGAATATTAAATCACCTCATGTGGCTTGGAACCCATGGCCTGGATATCGGCGCCATGACCATGTTCCTGTACTGTTTTCGCGAGCGCGAAGACCTGATGGATTGTTACGAGGCTGTATCCGGCGCTCGAATGCATGCCACCTATTATCGCCCCGGTGGAGTGTATCGCGATTTGCCTTCTGCCATGCCTGTCTACCAACCCTCAAAGTGGCATGACGACAAGCAGGTAGCCGACATGAACGAAACCCGCCAGGGATCCCTGCTGGATTTCCTTGATGCATTTACAGAGCGTTTCCCCGGCTGCGTTGATGAGTATGAAACCCTGCTAACTGAAAACCGAATCTGGCGCCAGCGCACAGTGGGCATTGGCGTTGTTGAACCCGAGCGGGCCCTGCAGCTCGGCTTCACCGGTCCCATGCTACGTGGCTCCGGGGTGGAGTGGGATCTACGCAAGAAGCAGCCCTACGAAGTTTATGCGGATATGGATTTTGACATACCCGTTGGGGTTAACGGTGATTGCTACGATCGCTACCTGGTACGGGTGGAGGAGATGCGTCAATCCAATCGCATCATCAAGCAATGCGTAGACTGGCTAAAGGCTAACCCCGGCCCTGTCATCATTGATGATCACAAGCTTGTGCCACCAAGACGCGAAGAGATGAAGGACGGCATGGAATCACTCATCCACCATTTCAAGTTGTTCACAGAAGGTTACTGTGTTCCCGAGGGAGAAGTGTATTCCGCGGTGGAGCACCCCAAGGGAGAGTTTGGTATTTACCTGCTATCTGATGGAGCAAACAAGCCTTATCGCCTGAAAGTGAGGGCGCCCGGTTTTGTACACCTCTCCGCCATGAACGAAATGGTGGAAGGTCATATGCTGGCCGACGTGGTTGCCGTAATAGGTACACAGGACATTGTATTTGGTGAAATAGACCGATGAAAAACTTCGTCTTTTGCTCCAATACCGTGTTGCGACACGCTTTCAAATGCTCATGTATTGGCATATACATTCCGCTTTTCAAACGCGTCGCGCCTTGTCTTGAAGCAAAATACTCGTTTTTAACACATATTAGTAAATACAGGATGTCGAAAGTATCAAACAATTTACTTTCAAAAATGCTTACGCCGCGTCTTGAAAGCTTATTCTCGTTAAAATCCTGCAGCTGAACAGGTTCGAGATTTGAAGAATTATGACTGAAGAAAGCAAAAATTTATTATCAGAACATGCACGGGAAGAGATCGACCACTGGTTGAGTAAATACCCGGAAGAGCAGAAGCAGTCTGCTGTACTGGCTGCGTTGCGTGAAGTTCAGCATGAAAATAAGGGTTACCTGACTACCGAACTGATGGATGCCGTTGCAGATTACCTGGAAATGCCAAAAATTGCGGTTTACGAGGTTGCATCGTTTTATTCAATGTTGGAAACCGAGCCCTGTGGTCGCCACAGCATTTCCGTGTGCACGAATATTTCCTGCATGCTGATGGGTAGCGACCAGATAGTAGAGCATATCGAAAAGAAGCTCGGTATAAAGACCGGCGAATCCACCGAGGACGGTCGTTATTTCCTGAAAGTGGAAGAGGAATGCCTGGCGGCCTGCTGTGGCGGCCCCATGATGATGGTGGATCATATTTACCATGAAAACCTGACACCCGCGAAAGTGGACGAAATACTGGAAGGACTGGACTGATGACAGACAAGGGACTCAACCAGAACTGCTATGCAACCCTGCAATACGATGAGCCGTGGAGCATGGAAAGTTACCAGCGCGTTGGCGGCTACGAGGCATGGAAAAAAATACTCCAGGAAAAAACTCTGCCGATGGATATTATCGAGGAAATTAAGGCCTCGGGTTTGCGTGGACGTGGTGGAGCAGGTTTTCCGACGGGCTTGAAATGGAGTTTTATGGCCGGTGACACACCCGGGCAGAAATACGTTGTCTGCAATTCTGACGAAAGTGAGCCAGGGACCTGCAAGGACAGGGACATTCTTCGATTTAACCCGCACTCACTGGTAGAAGGCATGGCTATTGCCTGTTATGCCATGGGTGCAACGGTGGGATATAACTATATTCGCGGAGAATTCATGGATGAGCCTTTTACCCGTTTTGAAAACGCGCTGAAGGAAGCCTATGACGAGGGCCTGCTGGGCAGGGACATCCAGGGAACCGGTATTAATGTCGATCTCCATGCCAGTCTCGGCGCCGGCGCCTACATCTGTGGTGAGGAAACTGCCCTGCTCGAGTCGCTGGAAGGCAAGAAGGGACAGCCTCGTTTTAAACCTCCCTTTCCTGCGAACTACGGCCTCTACGGTCGACCCACGACAATTAACAATACCGAATCCTATGCCTCTGCACCCATCATCATGCGCAAGGGTGCACAGTGGTTCAAGGACATGGGCGTGGAAAACAGTGGCGGTACAAAATGTTTTTCAGTCAGCGGGCACGTGAACAAGCCAGGTAATTTTGAAGTCCCCATGGGCATGCCTTTCAGTGAATTGCTTGAACTTGCCGGTGGTGTTCGCGATGGGCACCAGCTCAAGGCAGTCATTCCGGGTGGTTCATCTGTCCCGGTTGTTCCCGGAGAAATCATGATGCAGGCCAACATGGATTACGATTCGATCCAGCAGGCTGGTTCAATGCTGGGTTCCGGTGCCGTCATCATCATGGATGAAACTACCTGCATGGTAAGAGCAATACAGCGTATTGCACGATTTTATTTTTCTGAATCCTGTGGCCAGTGTACTCCCTGCAGGGAAGGCACTGGCTGGATGTACCGTGTCATCAGCAGGATCCTTGAAGGTAAAGGTTCATCTGAAGACATGGACAAGCTGGTCGATGTTGCCAACAAGATCGAAGGTAGAACAATCTGCGCCCTTGGCGATGCTGCCGCGTGGCCTGTGCAGAGTTTTATCAAGCATTACAGGCACGAGTTTGAGTACATGGTGGAAAATAACGGGCGAAGTATTGTCGATAGCCCGGAATACAAAGCAGCATAAGCAAGGTAAAGATTAAAGCATAAGTGGTCGCATGAGTGACGATACGATAACAATCGAAGTTGATGGAGAATCAGTCGAGGCCCGTCCCGGGCAGATGCTGATAGAGGTAACCGATGCGATGGGTACTTACGTACCGCGTTTTTGTTATCACAAGAAACTGTCAGTCGCAGCAAACTGCCGTATGTGCCTGGTCGAAGTTGAAAAGGCACCAAAGCCGCTGCCTGCCTGCGCAACCCCAGTCATGGATGGCATGAAAGTGTCTACCCGCTCGGACTATGCCAGGGATGCCCAGAAATCCGTCATGGAATTCCTGCTTATTAATCACCCCCTTGATTGCCCAATCTGCGACCAGGGTGGCGAGTGTGAGCTACAGGACCTGGCGATGGGTTATGGCAATGACGTGTCCCGCTACCAGGAAACGAAGCGGGTTGTGAAGGACAAGAATATCGGTCCACTGGTCCAGACGGAAATGACCCGCTGTATTCATTGCACCCGCTGCGTGCGTTTTGGCGAGGAAATCGCGGGAATGAGGGAACTGGGTGCAACAGGGCGGGGCGAATTCATGGAAATCGGCACATACGTTGAAAAAGCAATGACATCGGAAATGTCTGGTAACGTCATTGATGTCTGCCCGGTGGGTGCGCTGACATCCAAGCCATTTCGTTTCTCTGCAAGAACCTGGGAAATGAAACAGCTTTCCGGTCTTGCAATGCATGATGCGGTGGGTTCTAACCTGCATTTTCATGTGCGTCGCGATGTATTAAAGAGGGTGGTGCCCGCGGAGAACGAGGCAATTAACGAAGTCTGGTTATCTGACAGGGATCGCTTCAGTTACGAGGCACTGTACAGTGAGCAAAGATTGAAAACGCCGCTGATTAAGAACGGTGGAGAGTGGCAGGAAGTTGACTGGGACACTGCCCTGCAAAAAACAGCGGAACTACTGAAAGATCAAATCGCGAACGGTGGCGCGCAAAAAATTGCGGCCCTGGCTTCTTCCAACAGTAGCAGCGAGGAACTTTACCTGCTGCAGCAGGTAATGCGCGATCTTGGATCCAGCAACATTGACCATCGTCTCGGGCAAAGGGATTTCAGTGAAGAGCAATCCGCTGTCCCCTCACTGGGAATGGCGATTGCAGAGCTTGAAAACCTTGATGCTGTCCTGATCGTCGGTGGCAACGTGCGCAAGGATCAACCAATCATCAACCATCGACTGCGCAAGGCTGCCCTGAAAGGTGCCAGTATTATGCAGTTGAACTCGGTGGCCTACGAATTTAATTATGATCTTACCGAGGAACTCATCCTGTCGCCGGCACAGCTTGTTAGCGGACTCGCTGCAATCGTTAAAGCAGCAGGGGCTGAAGACGAAAACCTGGAGAAAATACTCTCCGGTGTGAGTGTCGAAGCCCGGCACGAGGCCATCGCCGAGCGACTGAAAAATGCCGACGCGGCCTGCGTGTTGCTGGGAATACTCGCCGAAACCCATCCGCAGTACGTATTGCTGAAAGGCCTTGCCGACGCGCTTTCAAGGGCAACCGGGGCAACCCTGTCGTTTACCGGTTCAGCCGCAAATTGTGTCGGGGCCAGTCTCGTCGGCGCAGTACCCGATCGTGATGCCAGTGGTAACACGGTATCCAGCGCTGGATTAAATGCCATGGACATGATGAGTGAAGCCCTGCCTTGTTACATCGTTTATGGTAACGAGCCGGAGCTGGACCATTGTGAACCTCAAACCGCATTAAATTCCCTGGTGCAGGCTGAACGCGTCATCGTGTTCAGTGCCTGGGATAACAAGCACGCCAGGGAATATGCTGATGTCATTCTTCCGCTTGCCATCTATGCAGAAAATGAAGGGAGTTTTACCAACATTGAAGGTAAGCAGCAGCAGTTCGAAATCGCCGTGGATGCTCACGGCGAAGCAAGGCCAGGATGGAAGTTACTCAGGGTACTGGCGAACAAGCTTGGACTGCAGGGATATCAATTTGAAAATATTGGTGAAGTGAGAGCCGAAATGACAGGGAAAGTCCCCACCGCGCCGGGTGAAAAGGTGACTGCGCGTATCAATGGCCAGGGCCTGCCGGGCGACAGCGGATTACAGCGAATTTCTGATATTCCAATGAATTCCGCCGATGCGCTTGTGCGGCAGGCGCAGTCACTACAGCAGACTGCCGAGGTAGCAGACGGCAAGGTGCATATAAACAGCAGGCTAGCCGAATCCCTTGGCCTGGCCGATGCCGACAAGGTGGTTGCGCAGCAGGGTAATGCGAGCATGGCATTGCCACTGGTAATCGACGATCGAGTCGCTGATGACTGTGTTCTTATACAGGCGAAGAACCAGGCCACCAGCATTCTTGGTGCCTGGTATGGCGACATTTCACTGGGCAGGGGCTAGGCGAGCGTGATAGAGGCCGTTTTTGAATTCATCAGGGTAACGCTATTGCAACCCGTGGTCGGAATGCTTGTTCCCGCGGCGTTCCAGGCCGAGGCACTCTATACCCTTGAGACCCTGGTAAAGATCGCTGCGATCCTGGCACCTGTGCTCCTGACGGTGGCCTACATCACCTACGCCGAGAGAAAAGTTATCGGCTTTATCCAGGGGAGAATCGGGCCGAACAGGGTAGGATTTTTTGGTATACCGCTGTGGGGCCTGGGACAGCCCATCGCTGATGCGGTCAAGCTCATTTTCAAGGAAATTATTGTTCCAACCGGGGCAAACAAGCTCCTGTTCATCATTGCTCCCGTGTTATCCCTTGCACCGTCCCTGGCAGCCTGGGCGGTTATTCCATTCTCGGAAAACCTTGTGCTGGCAGATATTAATGCCGGCCTGCTTTACATCCTGGCATTGACTTCACTTGCTGTTTACGGCGTTATCGTCGCCGGATGGGCTTCCAATTCCAAGTACGCATTCCTTGGTGCCATGCGCTCTGCAGCGCAGATCGTGGCCTATGAAATCGCAATGGGATTTGCCCTGGTCGGGGTGCTCATCGCAGCCGGAAGCCTGAACCTTGGCGACATCGTCATGGCCCAGGATGGCAGCGTGATTCACTGGTTCTGGTTGCCACTGTTTCCACTGTTCCTGATATATTTTATTTCAGGCGTTGCCGAGACAAACCGGGCGCCATTTGACGTCGCGGAAGGTGAGTCAGAGATCGTCGCCGGTTTTCATGTTGAATACGGCGGCATGGCCTTTTCCATATTCTTCATGGCCGAGTACGCCAACATGGTGATGATTTCCATACTCACCGCGATCATGTTTTGCGGTGGTTGGCTGTCTCCGTTCCAGGGTATTCCAGTGATTGGTGAACCCAATATCATATGGTTACTGGCCAAGGTCTCTTTTTTCCTGTTCCTGTTTCTCTGGTTTCGAGCAACGTTTCCTCGATACCGCTATGACCAGATAATGCGCCTGGGTTGGAAGGTGTTTATTCCTATTACAATCGTGTGGCTGGTGGTGGCTGCTGCCCTGGTGGTAGCCCAGGTACCACCCTGGTTTAACTGATATGAGTGCATGCCCATGCTAGATACCGCCAAACAATATGTGCAAAGCCTGATGCTGTGGGAGCTCCTGAAGGGGCTGCAGTTAACAGGACGTTACCTGTTCAAGCGAAAGATTACCGTGCAGTACCCGGAAGAAAAAACGCCGCAGTCTCCTCGTTTTCGTGGACTGCATGCATTGCGTCGATATCCAAATGGGGAAGAGCGATGTATCGCCTGTAAACTCTGCGAAGCAGTTTGCCCGGCGCTGGCTATTACTATTGATTCTGAACAGCGTGAAGACGGTACAAGGCGAACGACGGCGTACGACATCGATCTTTCTAAATGTATTTTCTGTGGATTTTGCGAAGAATCCTGTCCCGTGGATTCCATCGTCGAAACCCGGATCTACGAATATCACGGTGAGAAAAGAAGTGACTTGTTGATGGACAAAGTCCGCTTGCTGGAAGTTGGCGATCTCGCCGAGGCGCAGATTGCTGAAGACCGGGCCACCGAGGCAATGTACCGATAGGTTTTTGCTTCAGATTAAATTTTAAAAGCTGCAATAAACTAGAAATAACAATGCTGGAAAAAATCGTATTTTACTTTTTTGCTGCACTGCTGGTGTTTTCCGCGGGCATGGTTGTGACACGTCGCAACCCGGTCCATGCTGCATTGTTTCTTGTGCTGTCCTTTTTCGCGAGTGCTGCAATCTGGCTGTTACTGCAGGCGGAATTTCTTGCGATTGTCCTGATACTCGTTTACGTGGGCGCCGTGATGGTGCTGTTCCTGTTTGTCGTTATGATGCTGGACATTAATGTCACCGTGATAAAGGAAGGGTTTACCAGCAACCTGCCTGTGGGTATCGCAGTTGCACTTATGATGCTGGTGTCCATCGGACTGATGGTGACATCAACGCATTTCGACATTGGGCTGGGCAGTGAAAGCGTTGCCAGGAGTGCAGATTACAGCAACACCCGGGAACTGGGCCTGGCACTCTATACGGACTACCTGTATCCCTTTGAAATTGCCGGCGCGATATTACTGGTTGCCATCGTGGCTGCAATATCGCTTGCCATGAGAAAGCCGCGTACCCATAAAACCCCCAAACCTGAAAACCAGGTTGCTGTGAAAAAGGATGAGCGTATCCGGATCGTGAAGATGGAGGCAGAAAAATAATGCTGGTACTTTCCGAGATACTCACGCTGGCGGCGATACTATTCTGTATCAGCGTCGCCGGTATTTTTATCAACCGCAAAAACGTAATTATCCTGTTGATGTGTATCGAGTTGATGCTGCTATCGGTGAATATGAATTTCATCGCCTTCTCGCATTTCCTCGGAGATATAGGTGGGCAGGTGTTCGTGTTTTTCATATTGACCGTGGCTGCGGCGGAAGCGGCTATTGGTCTTGCCATACTCGTGGTGCTGTTTCGAAACCGGAACACTATCAACGTGGCTGATATAAGTGAAATGAAGGGCTAGGCGATGGAGAACATGCAAAACATCTACCTTGCCATTGTCCTTGCTCCGCTGGTTGGAGCAATTATTGCCGGCTTGCTGGGAGGCGTAATTGGCCGGGCAGGTGCACACTGGGTCACAATAACAGGTGTTGGAATATCCGCGATTCTTTCGCTGATTGCTTACAAGCACATCATGTTTGATGGCGGAGAGATCTTTAACCAGGCTTTGTATACCTGGCTAAGCATTGGCAATCTCGATATAAGCGTCGGCTTCCTGGTTGACCCGCTTTCCGTGACGATGATGGTAGTGGTGACCTTTGTGTCATGGATGATCCATATCTATACGATTGGATACATGCACGATGATCCCGGTTACCAGCGATTTTTCAGTTATATCTCCCTGTTTACATTTGCCATGCTGATGCTGGTCATGTCCAACAACTTTATGCAGCTGTTTTTCGGCTGGGAAGGTGTTGGGCTGGTCTCATACCTGCTGATCGGTTTCTGGTTCAAGAAGGAAACGGCCATATTTGCGAACCTGAAGGCTTTCCTGGTGAACAGGGTAGGCGACTTTGGCTTCCTGCTGGGTATTGCAGCAGTTCTTCTTTATTTTGGAAGCCTCGATTACATGGAGGTGTTCAGCAATACCGCCGGCATGGAAGGTCGAACAATGGAAGTGATACCCGGTCACAGCTGGTCGGTGATGACGGTCATCTGTATTTGCCTGTTCATTGGAGCAATGGGCAAATCTGCGCAGGTACCATTGCATGTCTGGCTACCAGACTCCATGGAAGGCCCGACCCCGATTTCCGCGCTGATCCATGCTGCCACCATGGTCACCGCTGGTATTTTCATGGTTTCGAGAATGTCACCCCTGTTTGAAATGTCAGAAGTTGCGCTGAATTTCATCCTCGTTATTGGTGCTATAACCGCGCTTTTCATGGGTCTGCTGGGAATCGTGCAGAACGATATCAAGAGAGTTGTCGCGTATTCGACCCTGTCACAACTCGGCTACATGACGGTAGCACTGGGTGCATCTGCCTACGCAGCGGCGATGTTTCACCTCGTCACCCATGCTTTTTTCAAGGCGCTGCTATTCCTTGCCGCCGGTTCGGTGATCATCGGCATGCACCATGAGCAGGATATGAGAAAAATGGGTGGGCTTGTAAAACGCATGCCTATCACCTGGTTCACCTGCCTGGTTGGTTCCCTGGCCCTGATAGGAACGCCGTTTTTCTCGGGCTTTTATTCCAAGGATGCAATCATCGAGGCCGTACACCATTCCGACCTGGCCGGGGCTGGATTTGCCTATGCCTGCGTGCTGCTGGGCGTTTTCATCACCGCGTTCTACTCATTTCGCCTGTTCTTCATGACTTTCCACGGCGAAGGCCGCATGGATATGGACACCTGGAAGCATGTGCATGAGTCACCGAAAGTCGTGACAGTACCGCTGATCGTACTGGCAATTCCTTCTTTCTTTATAGGTATGTATCTCATTGGGGACATGCTTTTTGATGGATACTTTGGTGAAGCAATCCTTGTGTCAGGTAGCCATGATGTACTGGCAGAAATAGGCAAGAATTACCATGGCATCTGGGGATTCACCCTGCATGCTTTCCAGGCACCGCCAGTTTACCTGGCAGCAGCGGGTGTCGGTCTCGCCTGGTTCCTGTATATCAAGGCCCCGCACTTACCGGCGAAGATAGCAGAGAGATTTAGCCTGTTGCACAAGCTATTTGAAGAAAAATACTATTTCGATACCTTTAACCAGTTCTTTTTTGCCGGTGGTTCCCGAAAGATTGGCGACCTGCTGTGGCGATTTGGCGATATTCGTACCATAGACGGCTTCCTGGTTAATGGCTCAGCCCAGACAATTCGATGGATCTCCGGAGTGGTCCGCACGGTGCAATCGGGTTTTCTCTATCATTATGCATTTGCAATGATTATCGGCCTGCTGCTCCTGCTTGCCGTTTTTGTGCACAAACTCGTATAGAACCTGAATGGATACCACGATACCTTTTCTGCTTAGCCTGCTCATCTGGACTCCCATACTGGGGGGTATCTGGGTACTGTACGCCGGAGATCGCCAGGAGAATACAGTCAAGACACTGAGTCTCAGTGTTTCGATAATTACCTTCCTGATGTCGATTTATCTTTACTCCCAGTTCGACATGACCACCCATGCCCTGCAGTTTACTGAAAAGGTACTCTGGGTAGAGGCGTTTAACATTAATTATCACCTGGGGGTGGATGGGATCGCCCTGCCACTCATACTGCTGACAACATTTACCACAGTGCTGGTGATACTCGCCGCCTGGGAAGTAATTGAACATCGTGTGTCACAGTACATGGCTGCATTTCTTATCTTGACCGGCCTGATGAATGGTGTGTTTGCAGCTGTTGATGCCATGCTGTTCTACTTTTTCTGGGAAGCGATGCTGATACCCATGTTTCTCATCATCGGTATCTGGGGTGGCCCTAATCGTGTCTATGCCACTATCAAGTTTTTCCTCTATACCTTCCTGGGCTCGGTATTCATGCTGGTGGCACTGCTTTACCTGTATTCCCAGGCAGGCAGTTTCAATATTTTTGACCTGCATATGCTGCCGCTGTCACTGTTTGCGCAAAAACTGATTTTTGTCGCTTTCTTCCTGGCCTTTGCCGTGAAAATACCAATGTGGCCGGTTCATACATGGCTTCCTGACGCCCACGTTGAAGCCCCGACCGGAGGCTCTGTCATACTTGCTGCAATCATGTTGAAAATGGGCGGCTATGGATTTGTAAGGTTCAGTCTTCCCATTGCGCCGGATGCAAGTGCGGCCCTTGATAGCATTGTGATTACCCTGTCGCTCATTGCGATTGTTTATATCGGATTCGTTGCGCTGGTGCAGCAGGATATGAAAAAGCTTATTGCTTATTCCTCGATTTCACACATGGGTTTTGTCACGCTTGGTTTCTTTATTGGATTTTCCATCTACCACGAAACCGGGTCGACGGCTGGCGCAGTGATGGGAATAGAAGGTGCCATGATGCAGATGATCTCCCACGGGTTTATATCGGGTGCGCTGTTTCTTTGTGTTGGCGTCCTGTATGACAGGATGCATTCGCGGCAGATAAATGATTACGGTGGTGTCGTTAATACCATGCCACATTTTGCGGCGTTCATGATGCTTTTTGCCATGGCCAACTCGGGCTTGCCGGGTACTACGGGGTTTGTGGGTGAATTCCTCGTGATTCTTGCAAGTTTCCAGGCAAATTTCTGGATTGCATTCCTGGCAGCGCTGACGCTGATTCTTGGTGCAGCGTACACGCTGTGGATGTACAAGCGCGTCATGTTCGGAGAAATCGCCAATGATAATGTCGCCGAATTGAAGGACATTAACAGCCGGGAAACCTGGATCCTGTCCTTGCTGGCATTCGTGGTCCTGCTTTTTGGTATTTGGCCGGCACCGGTTTTTGAGATCATGCACCCAACTATTGAAAACCTGTTTAATCACATAATCCAGAGTAAGGTTGGCTGAACATGACTGCAGAACTCGTACACGTCATTCCGGAAATCTGCCTGCTAACGCTGGCCTGTATCATCCTGGTGCTTGATACATTTGGTTCTCCTGATGACAGATCTTTCACCTATTCACTTTCTCAAAGTAGCCTGGTTGTAACCATCGCCCTGTTGCTATACCTGCTACCATCAAATACTACCCACTTGCTGGCGATGAATTTTGTCAGCGACCAGATGGGAAGCCTGCTGAAAATTTTTATCTGCGGCTTTACCGTGGTCGTATTTTTTTATTCCTGGGAATACCTGAAGGAACACGAGCTTGTGAAGGGCGAGTACTTTGTCCTGGGCTTGTTTGCCGTGCTCGGAATGATGGTCATGGTGTCGGCTTATAGCCTGCTAACTATCTACCTGGGGCTGGAACTCCTGTCCCTCTCGCTTTATGCCATGGTTGCAATGAACAGGGCATCGCAGTCGGCTACAGAGGCAGCGATGAAGTATTTTGTGCTCGGTGCACTGGCATCCGGCATGCTGCTATACGGAATTTCCATACTGTACGGCGTTAGTGGTGCTCTCGACCTGGCATCACTGTCAGCCTATATTGCCCAGCAACAGGATACCGGGGCGTTGCTGACATTTGGCCTTGTATTTATCGTAGTTGGTATCGCATTCAAGCTGGGTGCAGTGCCGTTTCACATGTGGGTACCGGATGTGTACCAGGGCTCGCCGACCTCAGTAACGTTGTTTATCAGCAGCGCACCGAAAATAGCCGCATTTGCAATGGCGATTCGTTTACTTGTTGATGGCATGGACGGGCTGGTGACGGATTGGCAGGGGATGCTAATGATACTCGCTGTTTTATCAATGGCGGCGGGAAATATCATTGCAATATCCCAGACCAACATCAAGCGTATGCTTGCCTATTCCACGATTGCACACATCGGTTTTCTTGTTCTGGGTATTTCTGCAGGTTCTGAATCCGGCTATGCGGGTTCGATGTTTTATGTACTGACCTACGCTCTCATGAGCCTTGGAGGCTTTGGTATTGTCATTTTGCTGGGGCGCAAGGGTTATGAAGCTGATGACCTCGACGATTACAGGGGGCTTGCCAACCGCAGTCCCTGGTTTGCTTTCCTGATGCTGGTACTGATGTTTTCCATGGCTGGAATACCGCCGCTGGTTGGATTCTGGGCCAAGTGGTTCGTGATAAAGGAAATTGTTGCGGCGGGTTATATCTGGCTTGCTGCTATTGCCGTGTTGTTTTCCGTAATTGGCGCTTATTATTACCTGCGTATCGTCAAGCTGATGTACTTTGACGAGCCCGAACAGATGACAGCAATCAAGGCGAGCAGGAGCATGCGTTTTGTTCTTAGCCTGAATGGTCTTGCCGTGCTGGCGCTGGGATTCATACCCGGCAGCCTCATGGCGTTATGTCTCGGGGTTTTTTCCTGAGTTAATACCCGCTGGTGTGCGTCAGGGCCGAGAGCCCAGTCTTTCCCCCATCAGCACCTGTTGCCCGGCCTTCATTTTAGCATCCCAATTTACCTGTCCGTCTTTGAACAGGAGGATTACCGTAGAGCCCATATTAAAGCGGCCAATTTCCTCACCTTGTTTGAAAGTGACATTATTCGAATGGGCCGCATCATACTCCCAGCTGGAAACCCCGGTACTGTCAGCAGGATTGACTTCGCCATGCCAGGCCGTTTGCATGTTTCCGACGAATATTGCACCGACAAATACAACGACCATCGAACCAGCACTGGTGTCGAAGTGACATAACAGCCGTTCATTACGGGCAAAAAGCCCATCGACGGAATTCGTGGTGGACTCGTTTACCGAGAATAAGCGGCCGGGAACATAATCCATGCTCGTCAGGATAGCGTCACAGGGCGCATGGATACGATGGTAGTCCCTGGGGGACAGGTAAATGGTACAGAAACGACCATTTTGAAAGGGAGAAGACTCACTGCCTTCTCTTGCCAGCAGGGCACCGAGGCTAAAAAATTTTCCCTTGGCCTGGAAAATACGTCCGTTATCAATAGTACCTGCTTGTGAAATGGTGCCGTCGACAGGACTGGAAATTGAACCGGGTGTTAAATCCACAACACGTGCTTCGGGTTTCAGTGCGCGGGTAAAGAATTCATTGAAACTGGAAAACTGCTCAACTTTTTCCTGCTCGGCAGACTGCATGTCCACCTTGTACAGCTTGATAAATGATTTGATCAGCGCATTCTTGAAAACCGGCCAGCGACTGCGCGCAAGGTGATACATGCAGCGCGACAGGAAATGTTGCGGCAGAATATACTGGGGCAGGGTTCGAATGTTATCCCACATGAAAACCAGGTCTCGCAAGGTTAGTGATGGTGGTGCATGTGAGCACCGTCAAATTTTTTTACCGTCGCGCTTGCTTCATGCTGGCGACCGTCTTCCAGGTAAAAGGTAAATTTTACTTCATCGCCCGCCTGTAACTTGTTGACCGGGTCAAACAGCATGAGATGAAACCCACCGGGTTTAAATTCGAGATTGCTGCGTGAGGGAATAGCCAGCTTGTCGTGTGCCTGCATGCGCACCCGGTCGTCACTGACGATGCTTTGATGAATCTCCACGCGGGCATAGGCAGGACTTTCAATGCTGTTCAATACTGCGTCATTGTCAGCCTGGTTATAAACATGCAGGTAAGCTGCATGAACCCTTGATACCGGCGGTGCTTCGTTGATCCAGAAATCCTCGATCTTGATTTCTTCGTTGGCAATAACGTTTCCGACGCTGCAAGTGGCAAGCAGCATGAATTTTAAAAATTTACCCCTCACGTGGCATCTTGCCTGGAAAGAAAGGTAGTAATATCCATGTACCTGCTGAACAGGCTTTCGGCAGTGTGTGGAGCAGAGAGGATTGCCACCAGCTGCCCATGCGGGTTAATCAGGAAAATAGAAGCAGAATGATCAACAAGATAGCTTCCATCTTCAGAAGGCGCTTCCCGGAAATAGGCAATTCCGATCTGGCTTGTCAGGCTTTTGAGCTGCTCATCATTACCTCCCAGTCCGATAAAGTCTTCATGAAAGTAGCTGACATACTCTCGCAGCTGATCCGGGTTGTCGCGATCAGGATCCACCGACACAAAAACCATTTGCATCTCGTCAGCCATGTTTTGCTCGAGAAACCTGTTATAAAGCTGGGCATACACGGACAGGGTAATCGGGCAGATATCAGGACAATTCGTATAGCCAAAAAACAGGAATGACCACTTGCCATGCAGGTTTTGCAGGTTAAACACATTGTTGTCCTGGTCATTGACTGAAAATGCGGCCATTTCCTTGGGGTTTGGCCAAAGCAATCCCGGGATAGTGGGGGCCTGCTCTACCTGCTGTTGACGGGCACTGAATACGCCGATTCCGGCGCCAAATGCGATAAGCGCCAGCATAATGACACTGGTTGTAAATACGCTGTTTTTCATGGTGCTTGGATTATATGCCAATTAGGCAAAGGGGACACAGGACAGCGATAAAATTTACCACCCTGGGGAACAGCCCGGGATTAAGCACCGGGCCAGTTAAAGGTTATCGCCATGTGACCGCTATATAACGTTGTATCAACTGAAAATTACCGTAGTATTGTATCGATGAGGGATGATGAAACACTACTGAAATATAGTCCGGCCAGGGCCAGTAAAATTCATTTATTATAAAGAAGGACGAACAATGACTTTTCTCAAGAGCAAAACTCAGCTGTCTAAACTCGTTTTCCTGTTGCTGTTGTTTGTTCCCGGCGCGACCTTCGCCGCCGGTTCCGGCGACCTGATGAATTTTACACAGCACTGGATAGGCTTCCTGTGTCTTGGAATTTTCTTTTGTGCCTACAGTCTCGTTGTATTCGAGGAAGTCATTCACCTGCGAAAATCAAAGCCAGTGATCTTTGCTGCCGGGGTTATCTGGATGCTGGTTGCGTATGTTTATGCACAGCATGGGGATACACATACCGCGGAAGTTGCTGTGCGTCACAATCTACTTGAGTTTGCCGAGCTGTTTCTATTCCTGTTGGCTGCCATGACCTATATCAACACCATGGAAGACAGGGGCGTTTTTGATTTACTGAGAGCCTGGCTTATTTCACGGCAATTTTCTCTTAGAGTGATATTCTGCCTTACGGGAGCCATCTCTTTCGTTTTATCTCCCATAGCAGACAACCTGACCACGGCCTTGCTCATGTCCACGGTCGTCATGGCAGTTGGTGGTACAAATACCAGGTTTGTTTCCATTGCCTGTGTCAACATCGTGGTGGCGGCCAACGCCGGCGGTGCTTTTAGTCCGTTTGGAGATATCACTACGCTGATGGTATGGCAAAAAGGTGGTCTCGTTGAATTTACTGAATTTTTCAACCTGGTCATACCCTCGCTGGTCAACTGGTTGATTCCTGCTGCGATTCTTTACTTTTTCATCGGCGAAGGTCAGCCCGAAGTGATTGACGAAAAGGCTGAGCTGAAAGAGGGTGCATGGATCATCGTTGGCCTGTTCATCGTGACCATTTCCATGGCTGTAATGGCTCATAGCTTTTTACACCTGCCGCCGGTACTGGGCATGATGACTGGTCTTGGCCTGTTAAAGCTTTATGCTTATTACCTGCAGATGAAGCATCATATTCCGGTAGATGCGGGTGCGGGCGCACTGGGGGCCGAGTCGGTAGATTCGGTTGACCAGGAACAGCAACGGGGTGACCAGTCCTTTAACGTCTTCAAGAAACTCGCTCGTGCCGAGTGGGATACGCTGATGTTTTTCTACGGCGTAATTCTTTGCGTGGGGGGTCTCGGCACCCTTGGTTATCTTAACCTGGTCTCTACTTTCATGTACGATGACCTGGGTGTGACCCAGGCCAATATCCTGGTCGGTTTCCTGTCGGCCCTGATTGACAATATTCCCGTCATGTTTGCGGTCCTTGCCATGCTACCGGATATGGACCTGGGCCAGTGGTTGCTGGTCACGCTGACGGCCGGTGTCGGTGGTTCCATGCTGTCGGTTGGTTCTGCCGCAGGTGTAGCCGTGATGGGGCAGGCAAGGGGGGTCTATACGTTCATGGCTCACCTCAAGTGGAGCTGGGCTATCCTGCTTGGTTACGCGGCCTCGATCTGGGTCCATTTCCTTGTTAATTCTCGCTTTTTTACCTAGTTAGAATATCTGAACTTTATTCCCATATTCGTTATAATTCCCAGCTTTGTGCAAGCTGGTAGCGGGCCAATCCAGGCCTGTTCTGGGGTAATACTCGAATACGGGAATAACATATGTTTAGAATAATACTGGGTATACTGGCCTTATTGATTTCACCAAGCCTGGTGATGGCCGCAGGTGGACATGGTGGGGAAATGGCCGCCCTGGACGGTCCAATTGAATTTGACACTCCGATGATGGTCTCTGCCATTATTCTTGTCATCACCTTCATTGGCATTTTCACTGAAACCCTTCACGGCATGGAAAGATCCAAGTTTGCCGCTGCCGGCGCGCTGGCAATGATCATCGCCGGGCAACAGTTCGGATTTTATTCTCCGGACGCCGCCATCGCCGCTGTGGACTGGAATGTTGTATTCCTCTTGGGCTGCATGATGACAGTTGTGGCGATCATGATTCCCACAGGCGGATTCAACTGGATGGCCTACAAGATTGCTGCGCTCAGTAAAGGGCGCCTGTACCTGATGCTGGTGATGCTGGGCACCGCTGTTACCGTGCTATCACTATTGCTGGACAATGTCACCACGGTGGTCATTTTTGGACCTCTTATTATTCTCATTGCGCGGGCTCAGAAAATCACGCCGATTCCGTATTTACTGGCGGCCGCATTGCTCTCTGATACCGGTGGTGTGGCAACCCTGGTCGGCGATCCACCTAACCTGATGATCGGCTCTGCAGCTAACATCGATTTCAATACCTTTTTTATCCACATGGGGCCGCCGGTCATACTGGCCTGGTTCGCATGTCTCGTGGCACTGAAATTCCTTTTCAAGAAGGAGTTGAGTGTCAAGCCCGAGCATACCTTCTCGGATGAGATCCCCATTGAAAACAAGAAGCTCTGGAATGCTTCCCTGCTGATTCTAATGGGAATGGTGGTGCTATTCATTTTCCATCACAAACTTGGCTGGGAACCCTGGTTTGTTTCCGCGCTGGGTATGACTGCGCTTGTGTTTGTCTCAAGAGACGTGGTGATGGATAAGACGTTTGAACACGTCGAGATTGCACTGCTGGTCTTTTTCATTTCGCTGTTCATGGTTATCGGAGGCGTTGAACACAGTCGATTCCTGATGTGGATTGGCCAGTTTATTACTCCATTTGTACAGGAAGACCTGATGATGGCAGCCATTATGCTCATGTGGGTCGGTGCTATTCTTTCAGCCGCGATCGACAACATTCCTTTTACTGCTGCGATGATTCCAATCATTCTTAGCATGGATGCACAGGGTATCAACGTATCACCCCTGTGGTGGGCACTTGCCATGGGTGTGGGAATGGGCGGAAACGGTACGCACATTGGTTCAACAGCAAACGTTTTTATCGTGACCATCTCTGAAAGACTGGCCAGGGATGAGGGTGACCCAAGCCTGGCGATTACCCCGTGGCTTTGGTTCAAGAAAGGGTTACCGATCATGTTGCTGACGCTGTGCTGCTGTACGGCTTTTATGCTGATCTTTTTTGACTGGTTTACTGCACCAGTTAACTAACTGAAGCGAAGTTTTACGAAAAGGAATTTCTGGAGGGCTTTACCAAGCGGGAAGAAAACGCAGACACGCTGTAAATACATCCGTTTACGCTCAGCAGTGACATCCATGTCACTGAAGGTCTGCTCTTTCATCCCGCTTGCATAGCCCCACGTAATGCATCGTAATTAAGCCAGTACCTTCGCTTTAACCTGGATTTTAGAAACTTCGTTTAAGCTGGATTTTAGAGACTTCATTCAGCCTGGCTTACTGAGCGCGTTCCGCCGTCAGGTCTACTTCGCCATTCATGCTGGATTGTAAATGTAGCTGGATGGGGTGGCAGCAAACCTGGCAATCTTCTATAAGTTCTACATTGCTACTTTCTGCTTCGAGAAAACTGGTGTAGTTTTCCCAGCACCACGGACAGGTGATCACGAATTCCTGGACTTCTCCCATTAGTCCCTGAAGTTGGTGTACTGAAGCGGCATTTCCAGGTTCTGTTCTTTCAAAAGTGCTATCGCGTCCTGCAAATCGTCTCGTTTCTTTCCGCTTATGCGAACCTGTTCGCCCTGGATTGCGGCCTGCACCTTGAGCTTGGAAGCTTTCACGAGCTTCACAATTTTTCTTGCCAGCTCCTTATCGATTCCTTCTCTTACAGTGACAGTTTGTCTCGCCTCGTTGTTACTTTCCTGGATGTCTGAATATTCCAGGCAGGCAATATCAATTCCACGTTTTGAAAGTTTTGTCTGCAGGATATCCGTGATCTGCTTGACCTGGAATTCGGCAGGGGCAATAAGCGTAAGAACATTATCAGTCTGCTCAACGCGGGAGTTACTACCCTTGAAGTCAAAACGATTGGATACTTCGCGGTTACACTGGTCAACCGCGTTGCTTAGTTCATGACTATCTATCTCGGAGACGACGTCAAATGATGGCATGATTTTTCCCCAGGCTTAAACTGGCGTCATTGTAACTTGCAGATCGGGTAAATAGAAACACGGAACGGTCCCAGGCCAGTGGTTTACCCGGTTAGCATCTCAATGTTCCGGTGGTTGCTGGTGAAAGACATTGTGCCCCGCCGATGTTTCAAGATGGCTGTCGGTGACCCTGCCTGCATCAAGCACCACGTAGCCCTGCAGGCGATTGGCACCATTCTCACTCACTTCAAATTGATAAATACGGCGTAACACGAGCCCCAGGCGGGCGTGTCGTTTAATCGAGAGTGATACAAGGGCCGTGGTTTGATCCAGGAACTGGACTCCGGCGCTGTCGCATAGCTTACGACAATAGCCAATGACATACTCCCTGGCACGCATGCTGTCATACCAGGCGTAAGCCAGTACTACCAGTGCAAAAAGAAAGAGCAGGGGTTCGAGGTTCATATCAATACCCGTGTGTTACTGGAGATACCTGCTCATGGCAGTTGTATAGGATTCTATGAATTCGTCTCCATCGCGTTCAATAAACAACACCGGTAACTGTTCCTGCAAGGCAATTTCCATGGCTTTTTTCTTACCCATGACAAGGAAACCGGTAGCGAGGGCATCAGCATCCGTGGCAGAGGGATGCAGCACCGTGACGGAGGCCAGCTTGTGCTGTACCGGCCAGCCGCTATGGGGGTCGATGCTGTGAGAATAGTATTTCCCATTAATCTCTCGATAATTTCGATAATCGCCCGATGTGGCCATGGCAATATCCACCAGTTCGATTGCGCGCTGCACCTTCCTGTCGTGGCGTGATGGTCGCTCGATACCTATCATCCAGTGTTGATTTGTTTCGTTGTGACCACGGGCAAGAATTTCCCCTCCAATTTCAACGAGAAAATTATTGAATCCCCGGGCAAGAAGATATTTACCAAGCTTATCCACCGCGTAGCCCTTCGCGATAGCTGACAGGTCAATGTATACCTTCTTGTCATTTTTCCAAACTGCAGCCGGAGACTCTCTCAGCTTGATCTTGTCCATACCGGTAAATTCAAGAATTCGTTGTATTTCATCATCAGCGGGTATTTCCGGTGCATCATCAGCAGGTCCGAATCCCCACAGGTTAACTAGGGGACCAACAGTAATATCAAAACGCCCACCTGTCTGCTTGGAAATTCTCAGCGAAGCGTGCAGGACCTCGTAAAGTTGCGGTGAAATGGGTATCCATTCATTTGCATCAGAGCGGTTAATTTCGCTCAGCTCAGAATCCGGCAGGTAGGTAGACATACTTGCGTTGACATCCGCCAGGATATTCTCCACCTCAAGCTTGACTGAATCTGCAAGAGGCAATACCACTGTTTCGTTAATTTTTACCGTGTAGCTGGTTCCCATGGTCTGCCCCTGAAGCAGCAGCTGCTGCGACTCAACCTTGTTGTTTTCACAACCAGCGAAAAGTAAAACGCAAAGAAGAAAAATGAAATATAAGGCAGGAGCTTTAGCAGGGCCAGGCGCAGCGACAGCCGTTTCAGGACAGGCAAACTTCAAGATGCCCGCTCTTCCTCGGTATTGTAAGCATGCTTGGCGGGGATTACCGGCCGAAAATACGGCACTACGAGAGATACTTCGCCGGCCTGGTGTTTTTCCTTCATTTCCCGCCAGAACCTTGCAGTAAGAAGGTCACCATGAACTTCAATAAACAGGTCTCTCAGTTCCCTGTCCATGGCCAGGAACTTGATAAACTCTTCAGGAAAAATATCGTCCGGGTTTACGTGATACCAGATATCGGAACGCATATCGTCCATGTCATCCCTCGACTCTGGTATTTCCCGAAAATTACACTCGGTTACCAGTGCGACTTCATCATAATCATAAAATACAACACGCCCGTGGCCTGTCACACCAAAGTTTTTAAGAAGCAGGTCTCCGGGAAAGATGTCTGTATGAGCGAGGTCACGAATGGTCTGGCCATAGTCAAGAATGGCTCTTTTTGCCGCAGCCCGGTGAGCTTCACGAATGTACAGGTTAAGGGGTCTTACTCTTCGTTCTATATAAACATGGTTGATTACCAGCTTGTCACCCTGGATCAAAACACTTTCCCTTGCTTCGTCCTGGAGTTCCGCCAGCAATGTGTCTGCGAACCTGTTCACGGGAAATTCAAGGCCTAGAAATTCCTGGGTATCGATAAGTCGTCCCGCTCGGTCATGCTTGGATACAAGGCGATACTTGTCCAGCACATCCTGCCTTTTTATAGTTTTTGGATAGCCAAACTTGTCCCTGATTATCTTGAAAACCAGGTCATATGAAGGAAGGGTAAAGACTATCATTACCAGGCCCTTGTCACCGTCAGCATGAACGAATTGTTCATCAGTGTTGTTCAGGTGATGACTGAATATTCGATATCTCTCTGTTTTACCCTGCCTGAGCCGGCCAAGTACGGTATAAAGCTCATCAATGGGTTTACGTGGCAATATGGTATGCAGGAAATGGACTGCAGCCACGACAGAATTGGGATCGGCAAAATAATAAGAACGCGTGTAACTAAAGACAATACTGACTTCGTCTTCATACATGAGTACTGCATCCACGCAGATGCCGTTTTCCTCATTTTTCAGGGCAATAACGATGGGTGATACGTTGTGACGCATGACGATACGCCCAACGATGTAAGCCCTGGCTGACTGGTAAAATACCGATTCAATAAATTCAAAGCGGATCAGCTCATCAAGACCTTCCAGGTTAAGGCGAATAAACTGCTCCACCTGTGAACTGATTAACTCAGCATCACGCTGAATGTCGTCGTAATCAACCTTGAAGCTGAAATCTTCAAGAATTTCCGTCGCGACATCCTTCATGTTATCCCAGTAGGGATATCTTTTTAGATTCAGAGACTGGATTAATTCGAGTTCATCCTCAAAAGGTGGAGCAACAAACTCCACCTCCGGGTCAATACCCACGGTGTCGAAAATTCTTCGGGTAATGGAATTGAAATAGGTCTTGGTGAAGCCTACATCGGGCACCTTGTCCAGTCGTTCGCCAAAGTACCAGCGAATTTCGTTCCACAGGGCATGGTCGTTGACACGATCGTCAAGGGACTTGCGCAGGGATTGAACAGAGCGCTGCACAGACTTTTCATACATCTCGACACGCTCAACGATATCCTTTTGATGACCGTGCCAGTCCCGCTGTTCAAACCTGCGTCGTGCCCGGTTGGTGGTTCGGCTAAAGGCTTCGTTGTAACGGACAAATTCGCTGTAAATCGTCTCGGCACACTTCGCGACGATCTCCCGGTTGGGAGTTGGCGTATTCATTTACATGTTTGCAATCATTGCTTTTGCAAACTCGCTACATTTCACCTCGTTCGCATCATCCATGAGACGGGCAAAATCATAGGTGACAGTTTTTTCACCAATGGTCTTGTCCATTGATTCAATTACAAGGTCAGCAGCTTCTGTCCAACCCATGTAGCGCAGCATCATCTCCCCGGAAAGAACCAGCGAACCGGGGTTTACCTTGTCCTGGTTGGCGTACTTGGGAGCAGTACCATGGGTCGCTTCAAATATTGCATGCCCGGTGTCGTAGTTGATATTTCCGCCAGGCGCGATACCAATTCCACCCACCTGGGCCGCCAGCGCGTCGGACAGGTAGTCACCGTTAAGGTTCATTGTGGCAATGATGTCGAATTCCTTTGGTCGCGTGAGCACCTGCTGCAGGGTGATATCTGCGATAGCGTCTTTTATGAGGATCTTGCCCGAGGCCAATGCCTCGTCCTGTTCCTGGTTCGCGGCGGCACTGCCTTTCTCGGCAACGGTCCGGTCCCATTGGTCCCAGGTATAGGTGTTTTCCGGGAACTCTGTTTCAGCCAGTTCATAACCCCAGTTCCTGAAAGCACCCTCGGTAAACTTCATGATATTGCCCTTGTGAACCAGCGTGACGCTCTTGCGTCCATTATCAATAGCGTACTTAATAGCCGCCCTGACAAGCCTGCCAGTACCCTCGCTGGAGACTGGCTTGATGCCGATACCTGCAGTATCGGGGAAACGGATTTTCTGGAAATGCGTGGGAAAGGCTTCCTTGAAGAGATCGAGAAATTTCTTGTTTTCCTCGCTGCCTTCCTCGAATTCAATACCCGCGTAAATATCTTCCGTGTTTTCCCTGAATATAACCATGTCAACATACTCGGGGTGGCGAGTAGGAGAAGGGACTCCCTTGAACCAGCGTACCGGGCGCAGGCAGACATAGAGATCGAGTATTTGTCTCAGGGCTACATTCAGGGAACGAATCCCACCGCCAATGGGAGTCGTCAGTGGACCCTTGATTGCCACGAGATATTCCCGGCACCTCTCCAGGGTTTCTTCGGGTAACCAGGATCCGGTTTGCACGTTCGCTTTCTCACCTGCCAGCACTTCCAGCCAGTGAATTTTTCGTTCTCCACCATAAGCCTTATCCACGGCAGCATCCAGCACAAGTTCAGTAGCGCGCCATACATCGGGCCCGATTCCGTCGCCCTCGATGAAGGGAATAATCGGGTTTGGCGGTACTTCCAGCTTACCATTGGAAATGGTGATTTTTGCCCCTTCTGCGGGCACGTTATTCGCGGTAGACACAACACTTCTCCTTTAAAGATAATTACGTATGACACCCGGATTTATTCCGGGCGGAGCCTGTGTACAGCTGGCCATTAGGCCCTTTCATGCTGTAACGGGCAGATTGACATATTCTACCGTTTTATCTATCTTAATGCCTGCGCCGATTTGATTTCAGCTTGCGGGCGCGTAATAAATACGGCTAAAGAGAGGCAACCTGCTTTAGCAAATGCTGATGCGGGTTTTTTTATGTCCCCAAACACCCGCATCTGTCATGCTACTCACGGTCTGGCTCTTTTGCAGTGCTGAGTAACCCGTATGTAAGGAGAGAGCCATGAGCAAGATAGATCCGGACCGGTATGCCCCTGAAACCAACGCTGTTCGAGCCGGCCAGCGTCGAACCGATGAAGGAGAAAACAGCGAAGCGCTGTTTCTCAGCTCCAGTTTTGTATTTGACAATGCCGCCGAGGCCGCCGCCCGTTTTGCAGGCGAGGAAGAGGGCAACGTTTACTCCCGTTTCACCAACCCTACGGTGAGGACATTTGAAGAGCGCCTGGCCGCGCTTGAAGGAGCACAACGCGCCATTGCCACATCATCCGGTATGAGCGCAATTCTCACCACCTGCATGGCTCTGCTCAAGTCGGGTGATCATATTGTTTCCTCCTCCAGTATTTTTGGGACCTCGGTGAATCTTTTCCGCAAGATCCTGCCCAGGTTTGGCATTGACACCAGTTTCGTGGATCTTGGTGATTATGATGCCTGGCAAAAGGCTATTTCGCCCGACACCCGCTTGCTTTTCCTGGAGACACCCACAAACCCTCTCATGGAGCTGGCAGATATACGGGTTATCGCGGAACTGGCAAAGCGTAATGATTGCCTGCTGGTAGTGGATAACTGTTTCTGTACCCCGGTTCTACAGCGTCCACTGGAGCTTGGTGCTGACATTGTTATTCACTCTGCCACGAAATACCTGGACGGACAGGGCCGCTGCGTGGGCGGTGCGGTTCTCGGTGACGAAGAATTGCTTGGTGAAGATGTGTTTGGCTTTCTACGCACAGCGGGACCAAGCATGAGCCCATTTAATGCCTGGGTTTTCCTGAAAGGTCTTGAAACCCTGTCCATTCGTATGAAGGAGCATTGTCGAAATGCACAGGTGGTGGCTGACTGGCTCGCCGACCAGCCCGGTGTGGAGCATGTCTACTACCCGGGACTGGCAAGCCACCCCCAGCATGAACTGGCGCAGAAGCAACAGCGCGGGTTTGGAGGTGTTGTCAGCTTTGATGTTGAGGGTGGCAGGGAAGCGGCATGGAAATTCATTGATGCGACGGAATTCTTTTCCATTACCGCCAATCTCGGAGACGCAAAAACCACCATTACACACCCGGCCACCACGACCCATGGCAGGATCAGTGACGAGGAAAGACAGGCAGCGGGAATCGGAGAAGGCTTAATTCGCCTGTCAGTGGGCCTTGAAGATGCCCGGGATATCGTCAATGACCTCGAAAAAGGCCTCGCCGCCAGTCGCAGCTGAAATTGAATGAAGATAAATAAAGTGTCTTAACTTGTTCTTATCAAAGAAGTTCTTGATAGATATGTCACCTGGCGTGGTGACCCGGGCTATCTCCGGTGTGGATTTCCCTACACTTTTTGTGGTCAAATAGCGCCTCTATTCCGTCAGCGGGCATCCGTGGGAGATGCCGTCCGCACTCGATGATGATTTAAACCGGGCAAGTTTGTTGCGGCCCGTAAGATTTTATTTTTTCGTAAATGTGTCGGACGCCTCGTCGTGCATTTACAGCAATTTTTTTTCCTTTTTATCTTTTAACTTTTCCGAGAGGAGTATGACTATGCCCGGACGTAATTTTCTGTACATACCAGGTCCTACCAATGTACCCCAACGTGTTCGCAATGCCATGGCGATTGAGCAGGAAGACATGCGCGCTGCGGATTTTCCTGATTTCACATTGCCCCTGTTTGAAGATATGAAAAAGCTCTTCAAGACAAGGACAGGTCGCGTATTTATTTACCCTTCATCCGGTACCGGGGGCTGGGAGGCTGCGGTCACCAACACCCTGTCCAGTGGGGACAAGGTGCTGATGTCTCACTTTGGCCATTTTTCCTGGCTATGGGTGGATCTTTGCCAGCGCCACGGTCTTGATGTCCAGGCCATCGAGGTTGACTGGGGTGAAGGTGTCCCTGTTGAAAAGTATGCTGAAATACTGAAGGCGGATACCAACAAGGAAATCAAGGCTGTTTTTGCAACCCAAAATGAAACCGCGACGGGTGTTGCCAGTGATATTGCGGCTGTGCGTAAAGCCCTGGATGATGCGGACCATCCTGCCCTGCTATTCGTGGACGGCGTCAGCTCCATTGCCAGCCTGGATTTTCGCATGGACGAGTGGGGAGTCGATCTTTGTGTCAGTGGCTCCCAGAAAGGCCTGATGCTGCCAACTGGATTGGGTATCGTCTGTGCCAGTGAAAAAGCACTGGAGGCAAGAAAGACGGCCAACCTGCCGCGCACATTTTTTTCCTTTGACGACATGATCGCTACCAATGACAACGGCTTTTTCCCCTACACACCAGCAACCATATTGCTGCGTGGCCTGAGGGAATCTGTTGATATGATCCTCGAAGAAGGCCTGGAAAATGTCTTCGCCCGTCATACACGCTACGCTACCGCAACCCGTAAAGCCGTAGAGGCCTGGGGCCTGGAACTGGTGGCCAAGGACGAAAAGTGGTACTCAGACACTGTCAGTGCCATCTACGTCCCCGAGGGTTTTGACGGTAATGAAGTCGCCAAGCATGCCTACAAGTATTACAACCTGGCTCTTTCCATCAGTCTCGGAAAAATAGCCGGAAAAGCTTTCCGTATTGGTCACCTGGGTGATCTCAATGAGATGATGTTAATGACACCACTGGCCGGTGCCGAGATGTCCATGCATGATCTTGGTATCCCGGTTGAGCTGGGCAGTGGTGTGGCCGCTGCGCAGGCTTACCTTAGCAGTACCAGGTCAGCAGTTAACGGTGAAGAAGCGCCAAAACTGTCTGCAACCGGTTAACCCTGAAGCACCTGGTCCAGGCTGAATAGCCGTTCTGTTGATGGAAAGTCCTGCCTGAGCAGCAGGGTGTCACCCGGGCACCCTGCCGCGGCTCGCTCCCGATCTTTCAAATGAAAGTATAAGGGGGAGACTTTTCACTGGAATGGCTTCAATTTCAATGAGATTAAGCGGAGATTCCCCATGAGTTTTACTCAATACGAGCAGGCACACACTCGCCTGCAAAGAAGTGAACTGGCCGTACCCGGTTCCAACCCCAACATGTTTCAAAAAGCAGCCGATTCTGCTGCAGATTATATTTTTCTTGATTGCGAAGACGCAGTTATCCCTGATGATAAGGAACAGGCACGCAAGAATATCATCGAGGCCCTGAATGATATTGACTGGCAGGGAAAGACCATGTCGGTTCGCATCAATGGTCTTGATACACATTACATGTATCGCGACGTGGTTGATATCGTTGAACAGGCAGGTGAGAAACTTGACACCATATTGATTCCGAAAGTGGGCACCGCGTCTGACGTCTACGTGGTGGACTGCCTTTTAACCCAGATTGAAGATGCGCTAGGTTTAAAGAAGAAGATTGGCATCGAATGCCTGATTGAAACCGCACTTGGTGGCGCAAACGTCATGTCCATCGCCCAGTCCAGCAAGCGTCTTGAAGCATTTCATTTTGGCGTGGCGGATTACGCCGCCAGCATGCGTGCACGTACCGTTGTTATAGGTGGTTTAAATCCTGACTATCAATGTGAAGGCGCCCTTGGCGACCAGTGGCATGCAGCACTGGTAAACATGGCCACGGCCTGCCGCGCCTATGGACTGCGAGCCATTGACGGTCCATTCGGCGATTTCAGCGATCCCGACGCCTACCGTGCCGCAGCGCGCCGCGCCGCCGCCCTCGGTTATGAAGGTAAGTGGGCCATTCACCCGAGCCAGATCGAGCTGGCCAATGAAGTCATGTCTCCACCGGATACCGAGGTGGACCGCGCACGACGAACGCTGGAGGCGCTTGATGAAGCTGCAAAGGCCGGAAAAGGTGCCGCGCAGCTGGACGGCAAGATGATTGATGCCGCCTCAGAGCGCATGGCGAGAAACATCGTGCAGCAGGCAGAGCTCATAGCGGAACGCCAGAAATAACGGGGCTGTAAAAAAGAATTCAAACTTTATTTTTAAACTTTAACTTTAGGGAGAATATTCTATGGATATTCATGAATACCAGGCAAAAGAAATCCTGTCGGATTTCGGTGTCATGATTCCGCCAGGTGGGCTTGCTTACAGTCCTGAACAGGCGGTGTATCGATGCCGGGAAATCGGGGGTGACAAGTGGGCTGTAAAAGCACAAATACATTCAGGCGCCAGGGGCAAGGCAGGCGGTATAAAGATTTGTACAAACGACGATGAGATCTGGAATGCCGCTGACGAACTTCTTGGTAAGAGGCTGATTACCCACCAGACAGGTCCACAGGGGAAAGTAGTTCACCGTCTTTACGTTGAGGCGGCCAGTGAAATTGAGAAAGAGTTCTATCTCGGTTTCGTGCTGGACAGGCAAATGGAAAAAATTGCCGTAGTGGCTTCTGCCGAGGGTGGCATGGAAATCGAGGAGATTTCGCAGTCTAAACCAGATTCCCTGATCAGGGTCGTGGTTGAACCGGCAGTAGGTATGCAGCCTTTCCAGGCACGGGAGATTGCTTTCAAGCTGGGAATAGACAAGGCGCTTATTTCACAGGCCGTCACAACACTACTTGGTTGTTACAGGGCCTTTCGCGATCTTGATGCCACCATGGTAGAGATCAATCCATTGGTAATTACAAAGGATCAGCACCTGCTTGCACTTGATGCCAAGGTTTCCTTTGACGACAACGCCCTGTTTCGAAGTCCGAATATTTCGGAATTGCGTGATAAGTCCCAGGAAGATCCGCGCGAAATGAAAGCTGCAGACCGTGGCCTGAGTTATGTCGGCCTGGACGGTAATATCGGATGCATCATCAATGGTGCTGGCCTGGCCATGGCTACCATGGACATGATCAAGCATGCTGGCGGTGAACCGGCAAATTTTCTTGATATTGGTGGTGGCGCGTCTCCGGACCGTGTTGCCAAGGCGTTCAACCTGGTGCTGTCAGATGAGAATGTAGAAACCATGGTGGTGAATATTTTTGCCGGGATTAACCGCTGTGACTGGGTGGCAGAAGGTGTTGTCCAGGCAGTTAGCAAGATTGATCTGAAAATGCCTCTCGTGGTGCGGCTCTCTGGTACAAACCAGGAGGAAGGAAGAAAGATAATCGAAGAAAGCGGTTTACCGATTATTACTGCAGATACCTTGCGCGATGTAGCCGATAAGGCTGTCGCTGCGTGGAAAGAACACACGGGGAGAAACTAATCATGGCGATATTAATTGATAAAGATACCCCTGTTGTCGTACAGGGATTTACCGGGCAAATTGGCAGCTTTCACTCAACCGAGATGATTGAGTATGGCACTAACGTTGTGGGTGGCATCACGCCCGGAAAGGGAGGCTCGACACACCTTGAACGACCTGTATTTGATACGGTGAAAGACGCCGTTGCTGAAACCGGTGCCGAGGCCAGCATTATATTTGTACCACCACCTTTTGCGGCCGACAGTATCATGGAAGCGGCTGACGCCGGTATAAAGTACTGTGTTTGCATCACCGATGGTATTCCGGCACACGATATGATCCGCGTAAAACGTTACATGCGTCGTTATCGTGAAGATCAGAAAATGGTTCTCACCGGGCCGAACTGTGCAGGTACCATCAGCCCGGGAAAATCAATGCTTGGCATCATGCCAGGTAACATCTACATGGAGGGTAATGTTGGCATCATCGGTCGTTCAGGAACCCTGGGTTACGAGGCCGCATCGCAGATGAAAGCCATGGGTATTGGTGTATCAACCAGTGTAGGTATTGGTGGCGACCCGATTAACGGTAGTTCTTTTCGTGATCACCTGGCCCGTTTCGAAGAAGATGATGAAACCCACGCCGTGGTGATGATTGGTGAAATTGGTGGTCCGCAGGAGGCTGATGCAGCGATGTATTTCAAGGAAAACATGAAGACTCCCGTAATTGGTTATATTGCAGGTTTGACTGCACCAAAGGGAAGACGCATGGGCCATGCAGGTGCCATTATTTCCGCATTTGGTGAAAGTGCCGCTGAGAAAGTGGAAATTTTGCAGGACTGTGGTGTCACCGTGGTACCGAATCCATCTGAATTTGGTAATACGGTGAAAGATGTGCTGGCAAAATTGTAGTAACCAGCATGTTGAACGTTTGGGATAAGCTGATTGCCGAATCTGCAACGCGAACACGCAACAAGTACTTCCATGTATGCTCGGTCAGCGGCTTCCGTGCCGCTGACGGTTCGCTCCGCAGTACTCGGCAATCATGATTAGCCTGGAATTCGGTAACAAAGAAGGATAATAACAATGAGCAAACCAAAAGTTGTGGTAACCAGGAAATGGCCCGAAGCGGTCGAAAACGAGATGCGTGAACTATTTGATGTCACGCTGAACGAGGACGACCACAAGATGAGCGTGGAGGAATTACACGAGGCCCTGAAAACAGCCGATGCGCTTTGTCCAACCGTGTCCGACAGCATTAACGCCGAAGTGCTTAATGTTGAAGGCAAGACAGTAAAAGTTATTGGCAGTTACGGTGTGGGTTTTAATCACATTGATTTGGAAGCGGCAAAAGCCAATGACCTTGTTGTGACCAATACCCCGGAGGTATTGACGGACTGCACGGCTGACCTGGCCATGACCCTGATGCTGATGGTGGCTCGACGGGCAGGTGAGGGCGAACGGCACGTCCGTCACAAGGAATGGACAGGATGGCGACCGACCCACATGATTGGCACCAAGGTCACTGGCAAGACACTCGGCCTCATCGGTATGGGACGCATCGCCAGGGCCATGGCTCACAAGGCACATCACGGTTTTGGTATGAAGATTATTTACACGGATCCTTATCCACCGCCACAGGATGTGGTTGATTCACTGCAGGCCGAGGCACGGGACAGTATTGAAGACGTCCTGAAGGAAGCAGATTTCGTTTCCCTGCACTGCCCGGGCGGAAAGGAGACCTATCATCTGATCAACGAGGAACGGCTTGGCATGATGAAGTCGTCGGCCTACCTGATAAACAGCGCCCGTGGTGACGTCATCGATCCAGATGCGCTGATTACCGCCCTGAAGAACCATACGATTGCGGGCGCCGGTCTAGACGTTTTCGAGGGTGAGCCCAGTGTGCAGGAAGGATTCCTGGAGCTGGATAATGCGGTGCTGCTTCCACACCTTGGCAGTGCTTCGATGGAAACCCGCGTGGCCATGGGTATGCGTGTAATTGACAACCTGAAGTCATTTTTCGCCGGTGAAGAGCCCGGTGACCGGGTAGCCTGAGTGGAATTATAAATGTCTGCCGTTCCCGGACCACAATCTGGCATTTCGAATCTCGACTCGCTCGCCGCAGCTTACGCGGCGGAGCTTGTTGAGCTGCTGTTCACCCAACTTGAAAGTGTCATTGAAAAGCGCTGTCCTTCGATTCTTCCATTTGTAAAGGGGAAAAAGAGCCTGGCAGAAGGCAGTGCGGCGGACGTTGAAAATACCCTGCAGGCTTGGGGCATCTGGTTCCAGTTGCTCAACATTGCCGAGGAAAATACCGGCATGCGTCGAAGACGCCAGACGGAGGACATTCTCGGGCTGGAGAAAGTACCGGGTACATTTGCCCATGTACTGGCCGAGGCGAAGGGTGACGGGGTTTCGGCACAGTCCATACAGGAACTGCTGGATTCTGCTGCCATCAGGCCGACGATCACGGCTCACCCCACCGAGGCAAAACGTGTCACGGTGCTGGAAATACATCGCCGTATTTATGTCCTGTTATACCGCCTTGAGGCTACGCGCTGGACTGCGAGGGAACGCAATAACTTTACCAGTGAGCTTAGAAATGAAATCGATCTCCTATGGCTCACCGGTGAGTTAAGAATGGAAAAACCCTCGGTAGAAAACGAAGTCGCCTGGGGGCTGCACTTTTTTCAACAGGCCCTGTTTGAACGGGTCCCTGAGACACTGGAAAGACTGGACTGGTCCCTTCGGCAGCAGTACCCGGAGTCAAGCTTCAGTATTCCACCCCTGTTTAACTTTGGTTCCTGGATTGGTGGTGACCGGGATGGCAATCCTTTTGTTACTAACGAAGTGACTGAAAAAACGCTGAAGAGTAACCGGGAAGCCGTACTACTTCATTATATTTCAAAATTGCCCGAGGTGATTCGGCGTTGCAGCATCTCGGCGAACACGGTGGCCCTTGGTAAGAATTTTTTCGACAGGTTGGATGCGCTACTCGAAAACAACAAGGCGGCCAGTGAAATAGCTCGCAGAAATCCGGGAGAAGTATTCCGGCAATACCTGAGCTGTGTATTGATGCAACTTGAAAATACGCTGGCGCATTCAGGAGGAACAAGTTACGCCAGCGCTGATGAGTTAGTGGATGACCTGTTGCTTCTTGAAAACTCCCTGGTAGATGCTAACTGCGACGAGCTATCCGACGCACTGATCAAACCACTGCGAAGGGAAGCGGAAGCATTTCGTTTTTGTACGGTAAGGCTTGACCTTCGCGAAAACTCTACGCGTACGACGCAGGCCCTGCAAGAGATCTGGTCGATTCTAAATCCCGGTTCTGAAGTTCCCGATGTTGAATCCGGGGAGTGGGAAGAATGGTTAACAAGCGAGCTGGTTCGACCACTGGATGACCTACCCGTTTTCGAGGATCTCGGGGAGGAAGCGCAATCAACCTTCGGACTGTTCAAGCTGGTTGCCACGGTGAGAAAAGACTACGACAGGGAGGCCATTGGAAGTTTTATCCTGAGCATGACGCGCTCGGTACAGGATATCCTTGGAATATACCTGCTGGCCAAGTACAGCGGTAATTTCGTTGATGCCGAGGCGACAGAATCGTGCCAACTGTCCATCGTGCCCCTGCTGGAAACGATTGAAGACTTGCGGGCCGCGCCGGCGATCATGCGCAAGACGCTAAAAATGCCCGTGGTAAGGCGTTCTGTTAAAGCGCAGGGTTCGTGCCAGGAAGTAATGATTGGCTATTCCGATTCAAACAAGGATGGTGGTTTTCTCACCGCCAACTGGGAACTGAACAAGGCCCAGGTAGAGCTGACAAGGGTGGCAAAAGACTGTGGGTTTTTGATTTCCTTTTTTCACGGTCGAGGAGGCTCGGTAAGCCGAGGTGGTGCTCCAACCGGGCGTGCCATCGCTGCACAGCCCGCCGGTTCAATTAACGGGCGCATGCGTATTACCGAGCAGGGAGAAGTTGTTTCATCAAAGTTTGCCAACGAGGGTACCGCCCAGTATCAAATGGAACTACTGGCAGCCAGTGTTTTTGAGCACTCCCTACGGTCACTGAGTGAAGATGAACTCAAGCCTATCGTCGAATATGACCAGGCCATGGAAGCGCTTTCAAATATAGCCTTCACGGCTTACCGGGAACTGGCTGAAGCGGAAGGGCTGGTGGACTATTACAATGCCGCGAGTCCGGTTGAAGAACTGGCACAGATGAATATCGGCTCGCGCCCGGCAAAGCGATTCGGAGCAAATAGCCTTGATGATTTGCGGGCAATACCGTGGGTATTTGCCTGGACCCAGAATCGTCATCATGCCCCGGCCTGGTACGGCATCGGAACCGCGATTCAAGGGTTTATAAAAGTGCGCGGCGAAGAGGGTGAGGCACTGCTAAAACAGATGTTCCAGGAATCAAGGTTGTTCCGTCTCGTGATCGACGAAGCTGAAAAATCGCTTGCTTTCGTCGACCTTGATGTTGCAAGGGCTTACGCGGGGGAACTGGAGGATGAAATGCTGCGACAACGTGTATTTGGCATGATTGAGAGTGAGTACCACCTGTCAAGGGAGATGGTTTTACTGGTATCCGGAGACGATCAGCTGACCGTGCGGTTTCCCAAGTTTTCAAGAAAGCTCGAAAGACGAGGTGAGATACTCAAGCAGGCAGGCATGGAACAGGTGAAACTTGTTCAAAGATTTCGCAAGACCGGTGACCGGGATGACTTGATCCCATTACTTCTTTCCATTAACTGCGTATCAGCGGGGCTGGGTTGGACAGGTTAGACGCTGCTAATTGATTTCGAGCAATTCGGATGCGGCTTTTAATACCAATGGCCATGATGTCGAGTCCGGGTCAATCATTTCGAAATGACCGGACTCACCGGCTTCGATAAGCGTTACAGTATCACCAGCTTTTCTCGCTTTTTTGTAATAACGACGTCCTCCAGGCGTCCACACCTCATCATGTCTACCCACGATTAGTTTCTGATTAATACCAATTGGCACCAGGTTCATGGGTGAACCTATAGCGTATCGCTTTGCCTGGACAAGTGGAGATCCTTGCATCAATTTATCGATGACATGGCCACATACTTTTTTCTCGTATAGTGTCTCCAGGTCAGGTGCCGGGGCAAGACCTAGTACACCCCTGATTTTGATAACCTTGTCGGAATAAAAAAGAGGATTATCCCTGTATTGATCACGGGCAGCCAGCCAGAGTGCCAGTTGCCCTCCGGCCGAATGACCAGAGGCAATCACATTATTTATATCAAGACCGTACTGCCCGGCCACGTTCAGCATATGATCTGAACTCTTCAAAATATCCTGAAAAAGTCCAGGCCAGTTTCCACCGTCATTGCCGACCCGGCGATATTCCGGTGTCCAGGTCGCGATTCCATGTTCGGTGAAAGCCCGGGCGAGCTTGCCAATGTAGTCAACATTGTAATCCTTCAACCAGCAACCACCATGGATAAGGATTATCACCGGGTGTGGACCCTTGCCCCTGGGTAGTCTTAACTCCACAAACTGTAAGGGATCATCACCATAATGAATGACGTGGTCCGCAGGATGAAGCCCGAGGGATGGCAGGTCTTTGGTAGTCATTAAGCCTTTTGAATCGGCATGACTCTGCCCACCCAATATTAGCGAGAGTAATATTAAAACTGTAAATGCAGGATTTTTCTTTTCCATCTGCTTAACTATTCATATCTAATGAGTGTCTTGCCAAGCCTGTAGGATAGAACAGGTCTTGGTGATTCATGATCCTGGTACAAGCTGGATAACTGCTCCAGCATAAACTCTGTCACGTCATACATGGGAAGGTTTTCAGGGTTTGCGACATCTACCCAGCGTAAATTGGATAGTTCACCACCGCTAAGAATGTTTCCCTCGCAGTTTTTCCATTCGGTAGCAAAAAATCTTGCGTGATATCGTGTTGTTGAATAGGTCGGGGTGATAGCCCGGCCGATGTAGGTCAAGAAGTGAGGGGCCGGCACCAACCCCGAGTTTTCAAACGCTGTCCATGCAGGGCTTTCATTTGCATCGACCTTTCCCTTCACAGCTACCATCACGCCAGTTTCCTCCCAGGTTTCTCTGATAGCCGTAATTGCTAATGTGGGCAAGCTGCTATCCTTGCGTATTGTAAGGCCGAGGGCATCGAAGCAATGGGGAATATCAAGAGATTTATCGACATGTTCGAGATTTCCTCCCGGGAAAACATAAATCCCCGGTGCAAATTTTGCCTGCTCACTGCGTTTGCCCATCAGGGCCTGGAGTCGATTATCTTGATGCCTGTATATGATGAGGCTTGCAGCATCCCTGGGTTTAGCCCCGGCCATCTCAGGTAGCGCTCAACAAGAGTGAATGCTTAGTCCTGCATCAGGAACGAGAGAGAAATACGTGCAAATTTTGCCGGGTGCTCGATCATGGCCCAGTGACCGCAGTCAGGGATAATATAACCGGTGGAATTGTCAATAAGCTCCAGCAGCCGGTAAGCACAATCAAGCTGTACCACCTTGTCGAGCTTGCCATTTACCACCAGTGTCGGGTGTGACAGTTTTTGAATGTAGTCTTCGGGGTAATACAGGCCTTTTTGCTCACCTATCCAGCCCATGATAGCGCTGTAGGCGGCACTGGTAGCCGGGTCAAGGGTGAGCCCATGGCGATAGTTGACGATCTCCGGATCCACGTGAAAATTCGGGTTGGTCAGGCCACTCACGATTTTCTCCATGCCTTCCGTTGTGAAGTCATAGTGCATGATGGATTTTAGTTCATCACTTATCGGTGCATGAATCCCTGCGCTGCCCATCAGGATGACTTTATCGATCAGTTCCGGGTTTTCTATGGCCACACCCATGGACGTCATGCCACCCATGGAATTCCCAACCAGGTTCACGTTCGTCAATCCGAGAGTCCTGATGAATCCACCAACGTGCCTGACCCTGGCTTCCTGGTCATAAAGAAAACCCGCCGGGTCCGGTTTGTCGGTAAAGCCAAAGCCGATCATGTCTATGGCAAATACGTGGAAGTGTTCGGCAAAGTCCATGATACACCCACGCCAGTTACCCCAGGCATCGGCTCCAGCACCACCACCATGGATCAGGATGACAGGTGCGCCGCTACCCGCTTCGTAATAGTGAGTGGTGATGCCGTCGACATCTACCGTGAGATTCTTGCAACCTTCTATTTCTCTTGAGTTCATATGTTGATCTGGTCCCGTTTGAAACAACTGCGTGGTACAAGAAAGCAGACCGTAGCTGGCCACGGAAGGACAGCTACGAGCCTACAGGGATAACATGCCATTCCCGTGATAACATCGGTACGTACTCGTGGCGTGTCTGCGTTTTGTTCCATGCAGGTGTTAGCTGATACCCTTTACTTATAATTCATTTGGTGGTGGTTGGACGCCCCGTGCATGCTTATGCACAAGTTTGCGATATTCCACGATAAACTGATCCATCGAGAACAACTGTTCCTCGTCCCAGCCATTGCGATTATTGTAAAAATCTTCCTGCGCTTCCCTGGCCCAGATGTCATCATCGTTAAACCCGTCTTTCAGGGCCAGTTCTTCCCAGGCATTTTCGTAGCGGAGATTAAAGTCCTCCTTGTCCATCTCGGTAGGACAGTTTTTCACCAGTACCTGCCAGTATTCGTGGTAGCCCTTTTCCACCGGAACATACCACTCGTACTGGGTCATTCCCGGCTGCGGCCAGTTCTCTACAAAGAGAATCGCAGGCAGGCACAATGACACCCTGAGGCCGTAGGGTGGCGTTGTACCATAGGTGTGAATATTCAGATCCTCCCTGTGCATTACCGGTTCGATGTTGTCAAAGTACTTGGTAATACGTTTCGGCCAGTCCTGGTCGCTGATGATGAGGGAATCCGCACCGCTGACCGGCTCGCCCAGTGAAAGTGCAATATCCAGTGCCAGCACCAGCGCGGATTTCCTGTGAATCATGATATGCCCGGGGTCACCGCCGCTTTCTGCTGCGAGGCGCCAGTTACCCACGCATTTCCTGTGGATGCCACGGGCGACGGCATCCCTGTCCTGGATGCAGGGAGTGCGAAACTGCTCCTTGCGTCCGACCTTCTGAGGCAGGTCATCCAGCAGGGGTGGTACCTCGTAGTCCTCATCACCCACGAAAACAAAAATGATGCCGCGGAATTCCTTGACGGGAAAGGTTCGAATCCTGGTACGTCCAATAAGAGGGTCATTGGCGGATGCCACGATATCGCAAAGCGTGCCGTCCTTGAGATTGTAGGTGAACCCGTGGTACCAGCAGGTAACCGTTTTCTTGGTCAGGCAGGTGGGTTGCTGGGATAACCTGACGCCACGGTGAACACACTGGTCACGAAAACCGTAAACCTTGCCGTTTGCCCTGCGTAAGCCAATGCGTTCACCGGCAATGGTGATACCCTTGACATCGTCTTCTTCAAGTTCCGAGCTGAATAGTGCCGGCCACCAGTGGTTGCGTATGCCGTGCTCGGCATCAAGATAACGCTGGATTGATTTTTTCGGTTTACCCCGGCGCTTGCCCGGCTGGGCTGTTGCTTTGGCTCTGGTTTTTTTTGCCATGGCTGGTCTGTCCCCTGTCAGTTCTGCTTTTCCATAGTACCCAGACAGCCCAGAAGTTCAATAGACTTACCATTGAAAATCAAGGATATTCAGCTAGAAATTGCCGTCCTGGAAGCGAGCGATCTGCTGTCTGAGCGCCGGGATCACCTCAAGCTCAAACCATGGGTTTTTGCGCAGCCAGATATTGTTGCGTGGCGAAGGATGGGGCAGAACGAAATAACGGGGCAGGTAGTCCTGCCAGTGCCTGACGGTCTCGGTGAGGGTGGATTTCTGGCTTTTTCCAAGGAAATGCCGCTGGGCGTGCTGACCGATGAGAACAATGAGCTCTTTCTTGCGAATATGCGTCATCACCGGCTCCATCCACCTGCCGGCACATTCAGGCCGGGGCGGAAGATCGCCATTTTTGCCCGTTCCGGGGTAGCAAAAGCCCACGGGGACAATGCTGAAGCGCCCGGTGTCATAAAAATCTTCATCACTGACATCAAGCCAGTGCCTGAGGCGATTGCCGCTGGGATCGTTCCAGTTGAGGCCACTTTCATGTACCCGGATACCGGGTGCCTGACCCACCAGGACCACTGGCGAGCGGCTGGAAAATTGCAAAACCGGCCTGGGTTCAAGGGGCAGGTGCTCCCGGCACAGCGTGCAGTCCTTAATTTGCCTGTGAAGTTTACTCGACATTCTTTGTTTTCATCTCAATAAAGTCGATTAATTACAGTAACTTAAGCTAAAATTCACGGAATTGTAAAGCTGCGTACCGCGCATTTCGGCAAATACCCGGAATTTCCTCTATCTTCACATTACATATCTGCCAAAACTCGTTTATAATCGCGCCTTTTTTGACGGCAGCCTCACTGAATTCTCAAGCGAAACCGCGCCATGGCTGATGGCCTCATTCGCACAGGATTGAGAGCCTTGAATAGAGCCTGACATCTCCGTCAAGTTCCCGATGAAACAGTACAACCTTTGAAAGAAGCAGGAATATGAGCGATTTAAGCAAATACAGGAATATCGGTATCTTCGCCCACGTGGATGCCGGCAAAACGACCACCACAGAGCGTATTCTCAAGCTCACCGGTAAAATTCACAAGACCGGCGAGGTGCACGACGGTGAGGCCACCACCGACTTCATGGAGCAGGAGCAGGAGAGGGGTATCACCATCCAGTCTGCTGCCACAAGCTGCCAGTGGAACGATCATCGCCTGAACATCATCGATACCCCGGGACACGTTGATTTTACTATCGAAGTCTATCGCTCATTGAAAGTACTGGATGGCGGCGTCGGTGTATTCTGCGGTAGCGGTGGTGTTGAACCACAGTCCGAAACGAACTGGCGCTACGCAAACGATTCCGAGGTTTCACGTATTATCTTTGTTAACAAGCTGGATCGAATCGGCGCGGACTTTTACCGCGTTGTTAACCAGATCGAGGAAGTACTGAATGCAAACCCGCTGGTGATGGTGCTTCCAATCGGCATTGAAGACCAGTTCAAGGGTGTTGTTGACCTGCTCACACGCAAGGCCTGGGTCTGGGACGACGATACTGATGCAACCAAGTTCAGCGTCGAGGAGCCACCTGCGGACATGGCCGATCAGATCGAGGAGTGGCGTGAAAAGCTCATCGAAACGGCGGTTGAGCAGGATGATGACATCATGGAGCAGTACCTGGAAGGTAACGAACCGTCCATGGAGGATATCAAGCGCTGCATTCGAAAGGGCACGATTAACCTGGATTTCTTTCCTACATTCTGTGGCTCTGCATTCAAAAATAAGGGTGTGCAAATTATTCTTGACGCTGTTGTGGATTACCTGCCGGATCCAACCGAGGTTAAACCGCAGCCGGAAATTGATCTTGAAGGTAATGAAACCGGTGAACTGGCAATCGTTGACCCCAATAAACCCTTACGCGCGTTGGCGTTCAAGATCATGGACGACCGCTATGGTGCCCTGACCTTTATACGTATTTACTCTGGCAAACTGGGCAAGGGTACCAACATACTTAATACCTTCACCGGTAAAACCGAGCGTATTGGCCGTATCGTGGAAATGCATGCGGATTCCCGTGAAGAACTGGATAGCGCGCAGGCAGGTGATATCGTCGCCATCATCGGTATGAAAAATGTTCAGACCGGTCACACCCTGTGTGATCCGGATAACCCGGCCACGCTGGAGCCCATGGTATTCCCGGATCCGGTTATTTCTATCGCCGTTTCACCCAATGACAAGGCAGCATCTGAAAAGCTGGGTGTGGCCATTGGCAAGATGGTGAAAGAAGATCCTTCCTTCCGCGTAGAGACCGACGAGGACAGTGGCGAGACCATTCTCAAGGGCATGGGTGAGCTACATCTCGATATCAAGATTGATATTCTCAAGCGTACCCATGGCATTGATGTCACCGTGGGTAAACCACAGGTGGCCTATCGCGAAACCATCACGCAACGCGTGGAAGACAGCTACACTCACAAGAAGCAGACCGGTGGCTCAGGTCAGTTTGCCAAGATCGATTACATCGTTGAGCCCGGTGAACCCGGTTCCGGGTTTACCTTTGAATCCACGGTAACGGGCGGTAATGTGCCACGTGAATTCTGGCCAGCGGTAGAGAAGGGGTTTGTAAAGAGCATGGAAAAAGGCGTGCTCGCCGGCTATCCCTGTCTTGATTTCAAGGTCAACCTGTTTGATGGTGGCTTCCACGCCGTTGACTCATCTGCGGTGGCCTATGAACTGGCGTCAGCCGCGGCCTATCGCCAATCGATGCCAAAAGCTGGACCACAGTTGATGGAACCCATCATGAAGGTGGACGTGTTTACACCGGATGACCATGTTGGCGATGTGATTGGTGACCTCAACCGTCGTCGCTCCATGATCAAGTCGCAGGAAGCCGGTCCAACGGGTGTACGTATCAAGGCGGAAAGCCCATTGGCAGAAATGTTTGGTTACATTGGTGCGCTTCGCACCATCACCTCCGGACGTGGCCAGTTTTCCATGGAATTCCTGCACTACCAGCCCTGCCCGAAAGCAGTGGCCGAGGAAGTCATCAAGGAAACCCTGGAACGCCAGGGCGAGGCAGCCTAGAGCATTTTCTTTGCCGTGAAGCAGTTTAGCCGGTAATGGGCTAAACTGCTTTTCATGAGCAAAACTCTTTTTCTCCTCTGTATTTTTGGAGTCTTCCTGCTCTGGAAGTTTGTTCTTTTTCCGGAAAAACTCGAATTCACTGATAAGGTGAAGGTTTTTCAAGGGCTAACCCTGGCGAAGGACTACAAGAGCGCGATAAGTTTCTACTGGAAAAAGAACCAGTCTTTTCCCGATGCTGAACAGTGGAAAGAATCCGGTGTAAGCATCGACGTGAACTTGTCCGAATCCATCGTCAGCAAGATCGTTGTTGCTGAAAATTCACCCGGGACGATTACTGTTTACTTTAGCAACGCAAGGCATCCTGGATTGGCACCGGGGATCGCCGGTAAATCATTGACCCTTTCACCCTATGTCCTGACAGACACGGTGGAATGGTCCTGCAAGGGCAACGTGCCGGCGGAGTTCTTACCACGGCCCTGCAAGTGAGCCTGGCACCTGTTTCACCAGCTATTGCGCAATTGCCTCAGGCCGAGAAAAACTGTCTTCTCATCCGGGTTATCGGGCAGGTCGGGTAGAGACTCACGTAATTTTTCAATCACCTCGGGACTACTCAACCTGAAAAAGGTATTGATTTCCTTCTCAAGCGCAACCGTGGTCACCATGGCATCGTTTGGATCCTGCTGGCTGATTTCTTCAAGTAATCCCTGGGCGCGTTCATTACCAGGTTCCCGGTCCAGGGTGAACTCCAGGTTATTCACAATGTAATCGTGCCCCGGGTAAATCAGCGTGTCTTCCGGCAGCTTTGCCAGTTGACTGGCAAAAGTCATGTACAGCTCGTTCGGATGTCCTCCGTTGTGACAGTTCCCGGCACCTGCATTAAACAGCGTGTCGCCGCAAAACAGGGCTCGCACGTCGCCCCGTGACAGCAGGCATACATGGCTCATGGTATGACCGGGCGTGTCCAGTGCCTCAAGCTCAACGCTATTACCGACTCGTATCACATCGCCGGCTGCAAGGCCTACATCCATGCCGGCAATAGCATTCGCGGCATTGGCATGGGCCAGCAATTTTGCCCCGGTGGCTTCGATGACGGCCTGGTTGCCCCCGGTGTGATCACCGTGCTCGTGGGTGTTGAGCACCTGGGTGATTTCCCAGCCCTTTTGCCTTGCCAGTCCAAGGCATTTTTCGTGGTCGAGCGGGTCTACGGCCAGGGCCTCCCCGGATTCCTCACAGGCAATAAGATAATTGAAGTTTCGCCAGTTGTTGCCGGTCCATATTTGTTCAATAATCATTTTTTTACTCCGACCAATCGAAAGAATTAGCAGAACCCAGTGTATTGGAATTGGTAAAAACCTACCATGCGTGATTTTGTAAAAGTGACTGAAATGGAAGAATTACTGTGAATTACCTGGCGCATCTCAGGTTGGCCGAGAATACGGCCCAATCACGTACCGGTAACATCATGGGGGATTTTAGAAAGTTTCTTAACGGGCAGGAATTGCCCGGTGAAGTTAGCGCGGGTATTGATAATCACCAGCGCGTGGACCGTTTTACCGATCATCATCCGCTTGTGCTTGAATCAAAGAAGCTGTTCAGTGCTGAACGCCGTCGCTTCGCCGGGATCATGCTTGACGTTGTGTTTGACCACTTTCTTATCAGGTACTGGGATGACTATTACGAGGACAAGCCAGAAGAGTTTATACAGGAGAGTTATGCTGACCTGCTTAGCATGAGAAATATCATGCCGCCCCGCATGAAACACGTTGTGAGCATGATGTCCGATCATGACTGGCTTGGATCCTACCGCCAGCTGGAAAATGTTGGACGGGCACTGGATGGCATTTCTTCACGCATACGCTTTGAAAACAGGTTTGCCGGCGCATTCGAGGAACTTGAAAAACATTATTCACAGCTCGAAACAAATTTTCAGGGCTTTTACCCTGAATTAGTCTTCCACGTTGAAGAAAGTCGAATTGCATCATCCTGAGAAGCGCGTTCAAATAAGGCCATGACAAAACTGAGCGTAAACCTGAACAAGATAGCCCTGATTCGAAATTCCCGGGGCAGTGATAATCCGCGCCTGCTGGATTTTGCGCAGATCTGCATCGACAGCGGGGCTCACGGATTGACAATTCATCCACGCCCCGACCAGAGACACGCAAAGTACAGTGACGTGCATGATCTCGTGGCGCTCGCCAGCGATTACCCTGGCGTGGAAGTCAATATCGAGGGTTATCCGAACGATGAATTTCTCAAGGTTGTGCTCGAGGCTTCACCGGATCAGTGCACGCTTGTGCCGGACGATCCCAACCAGCTTACATCTGATCATGGATGGGACACGGTCAAACACGCCGAGCGACTCCGTGGCATCGTCGAGCAACTACATGGGCAGGAAATTCGCAGCAGCATTTTCCTCGATCCGGACCCGAGTATGCTGGAAAGTGCGGCTGCTACGGGAACTGATCGAATCGAGCTATATACCGAGTCCTATGCGAAAAATTTTGGTACCGAAGCGGAGGACGATACATGGGCAAAATACCGAGGTGTGGCGCTAGCTGCCCGGGAAATCGGTCTTAAATTGAATGCCGGTCATGATCTTAACCAGGAGAATTTACCTCGCTTCCTTGAAATCCCCGGTATCCTCGAAGTCTCAATCGGTCATGCACTGACCGTGGAAGCACTTATATCGGGATTTGAATCAACGATAGCCGCCTACCTGGCCATTGTGAGTGCTAGGGGTCAATAGATTCAGCGTACCTGAGTATCGCACGCTGCAGGACCTTATGTTCCAGCAGCAGCTTGCTGTAATTCATTTCACTATTCTCACCCTTGGCGCGTATTATCCTGGCCAATCGTTTTCGGTTAGCAGTGCTCCAGCGTTCAACACCTTTTAACTGCAGCACCAGCGGCGCCCAGCCATTCCAGCAGTAGCGCTCGTTGGCTGACATTTGCGGCAGCTTGCGAAGTCCCAGCCGTTGCGCTGCTTCGCTTGCGCAGGTGCGCAAGCCATTTTCACGGTCTGCGCCAAAACGCCTGGCTATGTAAGCGGACAGGCCCGGTGCAATATTCCAGTAAAGAGAAAGGTCTATCTCGGTTGCTGACCTGTCCTGCTCGTAGAACATGTTGTAACCGGAAAGCTTTTCAAGGGTTGCCACGCTGCTACGGTGCCCGGGGCGGCGTTTCATTTTGGCCAGTTCACTTCTCATGATTTTTTTTGCGGCGGGGTCCCGTGGGCGAAAACCAAGCTTGTAATAAAACCACCAGACACCGGATTCGATGCCATCCCTGTTGTTGTAACCCAGCTGGTAGCCATCCAGCATGAATGTAGTGCAGCCAAAAAGGTGGTGCGTGACTGCCAGTGCCTTTGCAATCACATGGGCAGCATCGCCACCACGAAAAGTGGAAAATATATTCAACGCAAGGTCGGCGGTTTCAAACAGCACGCTGGCCTGGTAATAGCCAATGGGAACACCATTCCGCAGCATGAGGAAACCATAGATAGCTGGCAGGAGGTAACGCTGTGTCGGCTGCATTCCCATCATGACAAGCTGAAGACCATCCCCACAATCCATGAGGCGGACGTCTTTTTCTGACGCCTTGGAGAAAACATCCATATCTCGCTCATGGGTAACCATGACGGTACGAGCAAGGTTGACCAGTTTTCGGCTTTCAGTTGCATTCATCTTTCTGGTACGAAAAAAAGCTGATTGCATGAGCTGTTCGAGCCTCTGTCGATCCTGTCCGGTCGTGTCGCTCATGTAGACGATGGACTTTGGCGGGTAGTAAGCATTGCTGATGGAAGGGCAGTTTTTTCCAGCCAATAATCTAAATGGCATGTCCAGCTTGTCATGGGTAGCTTCGCGTTCCTGGTCATTTCTGTAAATGGCTGCAATTCTTTTTACCAGGAATTCGCCGTCGCTTTCAGCTGGGTGCTTGAGCCTGTTTAACCAGTCCATCGCTGTAAATTCGAAATCATCAAATTGCGCGCTCTCTGAAAAACTGCCCAGCAGGGGTACCAGGGCAAGCAATGGCTCCTCGTCTTCCAGCTCCCCCCAGTCAATACATAGCTTTCCTCCGAAGTTCTGCGCCAGCCAAAGTGACATATGAAAGAAGAAGCGGTAATCGATGGGGCAGCCGGCAATCCCCGAGTTGACCAGTTCCTCGCTGAACTTGCGAGTGTCCGATCTGCCGGCAAAGGATTCCAATAGTGATTCAACCAATGCCAGGAGCTCAGCAGAATCAGGATAAGCGCGCAGGAATATCAGCAACTCATGAAATGCATGCAGGTCCCCAGGCTCACTAAAGCGCAGTCGGCCGAGCTGCTTTAGAGAGTGCACTTTACTGCTGCTACTCTCATTATCGAATTGACGTCTCAATCCCTGTAACTGCCCAAGCAGGGTACGAGCGCTCGGTTTTTTCTTCACTGTTAATGGCTCCTTGGTGCTACGTGAAAGCATAGCACGAAACCCTGGCCCATATTGCTGATTGCCATGGCCTGTGCTGTAATGAAGCGCATGTCGACGTCATAAGCAAAGAAAGTTTCGGGAGAACAACATGAGGAATTTCCTTTTCGTGATGCTGTGCCTGGCTGCCAGCACAATGGTAGCGGAAGAAAATAAATTCAAGGATGTAGAATTCAAGAGTACCAAGGTAAGCGCTGGCATATTCATGCTGCAGGGAGCAGGGGGTAACGTGGGCCTTTCCATTGGTGAGGATGGCGTATTACTCATCGATGATGACTATGCAGAGTTGTCGCAGAAATTAAAAAAAGCAGTAGCAGGAATTACCGGTGAGCCGGTACGATTTGTTCTTAACACTCATTGGCATTTTGATCACAGTGGCGGTAATGAGCTGCTTGGTAAGCATGGTGCAACCATCGTAGCCCACGATAACGTGCACAGGCGCATGAGCGTCGATACAGAAATCAAGCCCTTTGGCCACATCGTACCCGCGTCCCCCGATATTGCCTTACCCGTGATCACATTTAATGACAGGATGACTTTCCATTTAAATGGGGAGGAAATCCAGGTGTTTTACGCTGGTAATGCCCATACTGATGGGGATAGCGTGGTTTATTTTGTTGAATCCAACGTGATGCATACCGGGGATGTTTATTCTTCTGACCGCTATCCCTTTATTGATGCCAATGCCAATGGCTCAATTGATGGCATGATACTCGCCGTGAAAAAGCTGTTAAAAGTAGTGGATGATCGGACAAAAATTATTCCCGGTCACGGTCCGCTTTCAAGCAAGCAGGATCTAAAAGTCTATCTTGATAACCTGGAGACATTCCGAGCGCGCATGCAAAAGCTGGTTGCCGAGGGCAAAAGCATGGAAGAGGTGGTGGCATTAAAGCCCTATGCGGATTTCGATGCCGAGTTGGGCAATGGGTTTCTTAGCCCGGAGGCCTTTATCAAGGTTATGTACTTTAACTTATCTCAATAGCATGTGACAAAACTGCTCTTTTTTGCCCATCCTGCGTTCTCGTTATTTTCAAATGCTCATGTACTGGCGTGTACACTCCGCTTTTCAAATAACTCGCGCCTTGTCTGAACAAAAAATGGCTATTTTTGTGATTAAATGAGCAACAGCAAGAATCGGGTGGTCAGGCTGCCCCGGTACCAGCAAAATCCTCGCATATTCACAGTCGAGCCACAGCATGAGTACTGACTACGAGCGGGTAGAGGCCGCTATCAGCTATATCCGTAATAATGTCGAGCAGCAGCCGGACCTTAAAGCAGTAGCCGCGCACGTGGGCTTGAGCCCCTATCATTTTCAGCGGCTTTTCCAGCGCTGGGCCGGTGTTTCGCCAAAGCGTTTCCTCGAATACCTGACACTGGAGAAGGCCAAGAGCATGTTGCGCCAGTCAAGTACGGTGCTTGATGCCAGCCTCGAATCAGGACTTTCAGGTCCCGGTCGCTTACACGATCATTTTGTGAGCATTGAGGCGGTAACGCCCGGCGAATTCAAAAAGGGTGGAGACGGCTTACTTATCAAGTATGCCTGGCATGACAGTCCCTTTGGTGAGGCATTCATGGCGCTCACGCACAGGGGTATTCTTGCCCTGGCTTTTTGTGATTCGAGTGACAGGGAAAACTACCTTGTTGATCTTAAAAACGACTGGCCCGGGGCCAGTTTCAAATTGGACAAGGCGACTATCACAAAAGTTATGCAAGACCTGTTTGTTGAAGGTAAGCGGCAAAGGGAAAATATCCTGTTGCACATACGCGGTACCAATTTCCAGGTACAGGTCTGGCAGGCCCTGTTGAATATCCCGGCCGGTAGCGTCACCAGCTACCAGGTTGTCGCCGATAACATTGGCAAACCAGGTTCAGTACGGGCTGTAGCAAACGCCATTGGTGCCAACCCAGTTGCCTGGCTCATACCCTGTCACCGCGTATTGCGTAGTAACGGTGAACTCAGTGGCTATCGCTGGGGCCCAAAGAGAAAACAGCTGATGCTTGCGAGGGAGTGGGCGGAAAACAAGGCGGCCGCGGTTCAATAAACCTGGGGGCTTGAAAGCACCTCAGCGAATATTGCGCGATCCACGTTGGCCCCCGACAACACTATGGCCACTTTCCTGCCTATATTTGATTTTTTTTCCTGTATGGCTGCGGCCAGTGCAGCTGCACCCGCACCCTCGCAGGCGTTGTGGGTGCATTCGTAAATGACACGCATGGCATTGGCAATTTCGTCATCTGAAACCTGCACAATGCGATCAGCTCCTCGCCATATCATTTCCAATGCCATGGGGTGAGGTGCGCGAACTGCCATACCATCAGCCAGGCGTGTGCTTACGGGGGATTCAACCAGCTTTTTTTGTTCAAATGACTGTGCATAGGCCGTGGCGTGGGAAGAGACCACGCCAACTATTTTCGTGTCCAGGCCAAGAGCATCGCGAGCCGCGATCATGCCGCAGATACCGGATCCCATCCCGATAGGCACATAGGCGATATCAATATTATTCACCGAATCAAATAGCTCCAGGCTGTAGGTAGCAACCCCGGCCACGAGGTGTGGGTGAAACGAGGGCACCATGTGAAGCGAGCGTTCCTCGGCAAGGTCCTGGGCGTATTCAGCAGACGCTGAGAAATCATCGCCGTGTTCAACCAGGTCCACGCCAAGTGCACGCATGGCAGCGTTTTTCTCCACGTTGTTGTTGAATGGCACCACGATAGTGGCGTGAATACCGTGACGCCTGGCTGAAAAACCCACCGATTGCCCGTGATTTCCACGGGTAGCACTTATCACGCCAGCCGGTTTTGCGGTTTTTACCAGCTCGTTGAAATACACCAGTCCACCCCTGATCTTGAAAGCGCCCAGCGGTGTGTGGTTTTCATGCTTTAACCAAGCTTCAGTACCCAGGTGTTCGCAAAGCAGCGGCCAGGCGTACTGGGGTGTTGGTGAGATTGCCTGGTAGACGATTTCCCTGGCTGCTTCCAGGGCAGCGAGGCCTGGTTGTTCATCTTTCATTAGTACTGACCTGCAGGCTGGTGAAATTCGATGACGTTGTTGTCGGGGTCGCGAATAAAGAAAAAGCGTGCACCTTCGTACTCGACTTCGCCGGTGATGTCTAGCCCAAGCTTCCGAACATAAGTTATAGCCGAATCATAATCGCTGATTTCAAGTGCCATGTGCGTGTAGCCCGGGTACTTTGTATCGACGTCCATGAGCACGTTTTCGGGGGGCGCACTATCCGCCGCATTCAGGATGAAGTTGATATTGACGCCGGAAGGGTGTTCCATGATGGCGACAGGTTCCGGCCCTACCGGGCCAAGCAGGAACTCGAAGCCGAGCTTTTCATAGAATGCACGGGACCGTTTCAAGTCTCGCACTCGAATACCAACATGTTCGATGCGTTGAATTTCCTTCATGACGTGGTCGCAGGCCTAGACATGCTGGTCAATCAGGATGGTGTTGCCATCGGGATCGGCAAGCATCATGCTGCCAGGTCCGCTAGCATCTTCATCTGCCTCGGACAGGAGTGTCACACCTTCATCCTTTAGCTTTTTCTGTATTTCCCTGACATCAGTAAATTCATCTTTTGGCGATGTGTCGCTGTTCCAGCCGGGGTTAAAAGTCAGGATATTACTTTCAAACATACCCTGGAAAAGCCCAATGGTGTTCTCCCCGTTTTTCATGATCAGCCAGTTCTGTGACTGGTCGCCAGAAAACACGCTAAAGCCCAGTTTTTCGTAAAATACTTTTGATGCCTCGATATCCTTGACCGCGAGGCTGACAGAGAATGCGCCGAGTTCCATAGTTATCTCCTTTATCTTATCGACATGTGGTTTTCGTATTTTCGATTCAGACCCACTGGTCATTTTCAGCAGTCAATTCGCCGCCAGTATCCCCGGTGTTTACCACTCCCCGGGGTTCTACCAGCATGATCTTGCATTCTTCCCGGGCGACAGGCTTGTGTTCTACTCCTCTTGGCACGACAAACATTTCACCCTGTCGCAGGGTCACGCTGCCGTCCCTGAACTCAATATCCAGCTCTCCCTCGAGCACGATAAACACCTCGTCAGTGTCTGAATGATCGTGCCAGACAAATTCGCCATGGACCTTGGCCAGCTTGAACTGGTAATCATTCATCTCGGCAATCACTCGAGGAGACCAGTGCTCGTCGAATTTTGCGAGTTTGTTGATAAGGTTAATCGGGCTGTAGTTCATTTTCCTGCTTTCCCTTTTACGTGAAAACAACACATAATCCCAGTACGTCTCAGTGACCGACTGAACCCCCTCCAAGTATCACCTGGTAAAGCTGCACACCCAGGAATACCAGGCACATTAATGCACCCAGTATGGGGACCAGGCTATTTACATGCATGGCTTTTTCCGGGGGTGCGCTTTCTTTGTGCAATATTTTCAGAAGCGCCAGGTTCACCATCAGGAAGACAAGCAGGATAATGAAGCTGGTGGTTTTTGCCAGGGTAGTCAGGTCCAGGCTCGTAGCCAGCAGCCACACAACGAAGCCGATGATAAGGGTAGCAATGTAAGGCGTCTTGAAACGAGCATGTACGACTGCCAACCACGCCGGTGCAAGGGATTGCTTGCCCATCCCATAAAGAACGCGGGCACCCATAATGATCTGTACGAGGGCGCCATTGACGACAGCTGCGAGGCTGATGAGGCTGATGAACCACGCGGCCTCCTGGCTGTGCTTGTTCATGATATCAGCCATTGGCGCCTTGCTGGCAGTCAGCTCGGCAAGTGGCAACTGCAATATTGCAGCAAGCGCGATGAAGTAATAAAACAGGCTGCTAATAATGATGGCGGCAACTATAGCCCTGGGCAGAGTGTGCTCCGGTTCCTTGACCTCTTCGGCCATGTTGACCATGTCCTCAAAGCCGATAAATGCATAAAAAGCCAGGAAGGCGCCCAGTAATATTCCGAACCAGATACCACTATCGGTAAGGGGTGGGCTTATTTCGCCAATGCGTCCAGGCAGGGTAAGAAAGGCCGGTGCGCTGAACGCAAGGATCAGTAGCAGGCCTATGATTCCCATCACCGTGGTTACGGCAGTAGCAACCACAGATTCTGTCACGCCCCAGACGGCAAGCATGGTCATAGAGGTAATCAACAGCGTAATTGCCCAGAAGTCGGTGATAGTGACAAATACCTGTAGATAGCCAACGAAACCGTTGGAAATGGTGGCCGCACTAACGACACCGGTAAGGATGACCATCCAGCCTACAATTGTCGACAACATACGTATTCCAAAGGCTGCCTGGACATAGACTGCTTCACCGGCGCTCCTGGGGTAGCGCGAGCTGAGTGCAGCGTAACTGTAGCCACTCAGGCCGGCCAGGAGCGCCGCGAGTATGAATGCAATGGGCGCAAAAAGCCCGGCATAGATGGCTACCTTGCCCACCAGCACGTAAATTCCGGCACCCAGGATAGTCCCCAGACCATACAGGGTAAGAAGTGAGAAGCCGATGCTGCGCTTGAGGGTGTGTGTATCCTCGACTGTGTTCACCGGGATTCCCAGTCTTGCCTGCTAATTTCATAAACCACGTGTGGGGAATCACCACCGATTGCCCGGGTTCTTGTGCCCTCTCTAAGGACACCGCCTATTTTTTCAATGGCTTTCCTGGACCTTGCATTGGTTTCACCGATCCAGAAAATGACAGTATCTACGTATTGAAAGGCATGATTCAGCATTAACGCTTTCACCTCTGCATTGTAAGAACCACCCCAGTAGTCGGTACCGAGAAAGGTCCAGCCAATCTCGATTTCGCCCAGTGAAGGGTCAAACCCATGGTAGCGGCTTGAGCCACATACTTTACCCGAGACTTTGTCAACGATTGAAAAGGCCGATCCGCTTTCTATTGCACCATCAAAGTAGCTACGAAATACCTTTTCTTTATATCGGTCACTTGCCGGGTGCAGTGCCCATACGGCCGGATCAGATGCCACCTGGTACATTTCATCCCAATCGTCCTTTTTGACTGGTCGAACAATGACCAGCCTGCCTTCAAGTGTGGGTTGAAACTCAAACATCTTTTTTACAGGAAGCAATCACGCCAGGGTAATCCCGATAGCTAGGTAATCCCAAGCAGGATAAAACGGTAGGTCTTGTATTTCTTGAAGGATTCACTGTTGCGGTTGGTGCTATCAAGGTAGCGGGTTTTCATTTTTTGCAGCTTCTTGCGATAACCCAGCAGACCCAGCCTCACCAGGAAGGAGTTCTTGATTGCGATAATGCGCTTGAACACATCGATCATGGGCTTGATAAAGTTTTGAATGGCATCCTGCTCGAGGTCAAAGTGTCTTGCAACGTAGTCCGTAACATCGACATTCTCTATTTCCCTGAAACCAAATTCATCTCTTTGTCTCTGTAATTCCGTATAGGGCTTGCCGCCGCCGATGGGACCTTTTTCCGGCATGTCATGCTTGAAAAGATCGGCAATGAGAATGTAGCTGTTCCCATAGCGCCTGCATTGCTCAAATGCATCCTTAACCTGGATAAACTGGATACTTTCAGAAAAGATGATCAGATCGTATTTTTTATCGATTTCCAGGTCTTCAAACTTGCATTCATGGAGTTCTGCCTTGCCTGCCAGCTTACGACCGGCATTTTCACTCATGATACTGGGCGGGCAGAGTGCTTCCACGTTGTAGCCCATCTCCACCAGTTGCCTGGACATTTCACCTGAACCACAGCCGACGTCGAGGATGGTTCTCACATCATCGGGAATGAGCCTGAACAGTTCTTCAATGTAGTTGTGCTGTGCTTCCTTAAGATTTGAAAACTTGAGTTCCATCTCCGGTTTCCAGTAGCCAAAATGCAGGTACTCGGTCTCAAAGAAATAACGCAGGAATACATACACCAGATCCAGGGAGCGCCCTCGGCTGTATTTTTCCTTGTTTTTATTCAAGCCTTTATGCTCCCGCTGATGTGTGCTGGTGTGGTAAAAAGAGGCAAACCTTAACCCATTTCCGGTGCTTATCCAAATTAACGAAAATTGGACTAAAAACAGGCAATTGAAGCAGTTTTTCGAGACTTTATTTGCTATCATGCGCTGCCATCAGCCAAGCACAGGTGTCAGTTCAGTATGTCAGCAAAAATTGAGGTGCCGATTTCCGGCGAAGCACAGGAAAAACAGCCGGACTTGCGCAAGACCGGTGCCCATCCCGATTACTGGTATCCAATAATCAGCTCCCACAGGGTCAAGCCGGGCAAGGCCGTGGGTGTGACCTTTGCCGGTGAGCCGGTGGTTATCGTGCGTTCTGAGAGTGGCAGGATATTTGCCCTGGAGGACCGCTGTGCGCACAGGCAGGTACCGCTGTCCCAGGGCGTTGTGGATGGCGAAAACATACAGTGCTGCTACCACGGCTGGGTTTACGATTGCGAAGGCAAGTGTGTAAATATTCCCTACGTGGGCAAGGCAGAAAGTATTCCGCGTGGGGTGCGTCATTATCCCTGCCGAGAGGATTATGGCTTTGTCTTTATTTTTCCCGGTGATGCCGACAAGGCAGAAACCGTGGCTTTTCCTGACGTACCCGCCTGGCACGATCCCAAGTACAAGACCCGCGTGCTGGACGACAAGGTTGGCTGCCACTATTCCTTCCTGCATGAAAACCTGATGGATATGAACCACCAGTTCCTGCATCGCCGTATCATGTCAAAGATTAAAACCACCTTTCTTGGTCTGCGTGAAAACGAAGACTCGGTGGAAGTGGATTACACCTTTAGCCGTGAGGGTAAGCAGCCCATGGGTGAGAAGGTGATGCTGGGCAAACGTGGTGAAGCCACAGAAGATAAACCCAAAGACCTTATGACGGTGACTACCTGTTATCCTTACCAGGTGTTGAAGTTCTGGACGGCGGGTGCCGATCACCCGGCGCTGGACCTGTGGATCACTTATGTCCCGGTGGATGCTGAGCAGCGAATTAATCATACTTTTGGTTTGATAAACGTAAGGCGTCCCGACATTCCCCTGCTGCTGGACATCGCCTGGCCCTTTATCATTTACTTTACCAACGGTATTTTTGCTGAGGACCGGTGGGTGGTGGAAATGGAGCAGGCAGCCTTTGATGCCCAGGGGGAAGACTGGAACCAGGAGATATTCCCGGTGGTGCAGGCGGTACGTAACCTGCTTATTGAAAAGGGTGTGCCGATACCCGCTTACGCTGAATAGTAATTCAGGATCATGACGGTGTTCGCATCGTCACAAATTCTTCCGCAGTCGTCGGGTGAATACCAATCGTTGTATCAAAGTGTTTCTTTGTCGCGCCTGCCTTAATGGCAATACCGATCCCCTGGATGATTTCACCGGCATCGGGCCCCAGCATATGCGCACCGATCACCCTGTCGGTTTGTTTATCCACGATCAGCTTTAACAGCGTTTTCTCAGTAATGTCTGAAAGAGAAAACTTCATCGGTGTAAACTTCGACTTATAAACCTCGATGTCATCGTATTGCTCTCGCGCCTCCGCTTCCGTCAAACCAACGGTACCAAGGTTGGGCTGGCTAAACACGCAGCTGGGTATGTTTTCATAGTCCACGCTTCCGCTTTGTCCATCAAATAAGCGGCGTGCCAGTACCGTGCCTTCTGCGGTGGCAACGGGCGTCAGGTTAACACGGTCGGTGACATCGCCAATGGCGTAAATGGATTCTACAGAGCTCTGGTATTCCTCGTTGACAATAATGGCACCCTTGCTATTTAGCTCCACACCCGCCTCTTCAAGACCGATATCGATGGTGTTGGGATGCCGACCCGTGGCGTACATAACAAGGTCACCGCTTAGCCTGTCTCCTGTATCCAGGCTGGCTTCAAGCACATCACCCTGCTTCTCAATGGCATCAATGTTGGTATTGAACTGTACGTTGATTCCCTTGCCCAGCATTTCGTCTGCCAGCTGCCGGCGCAGATCATCATCAAAGCCACGCAGGAACAGCGGGCCGCGGTAGAGCAGGGTAGTGTCGACACCGAGACCGTGAAAAATACCGGCAAATTCCACGGCAATGTAACCGCCGCCAACGATAATGACCTTGCCGGGTAATTTCTCAAGAAAGAACACTTCGTTTGAACTTATGATGTGCTCCTTGCCGGGAATATCGGGTATGCTTGGCCAGCCACCTGTTGCCACCAGGATGCGTTCGGCAGTGACAGTTTTTCCACCGACGCTGACAGTGTGGGCATCAACCACGCTGGCCCGCTCTTCGTAAAGTGTACAGCCGGTGTTATCCAGCAATCCCTTGTAGATGCCGTTGAGTCTTGAAATCTCATTGTTCTTGTTAGATAACAGGGTGGGCCAGTCAAAATCAGATTGGTTAACAGTCCACCCAAAGCCACTTGCATTGTGCATGTCCTCGCTGAAGTGCGAGGCGTAGACAAATAACTTCTTTGGTACGCAGCCGACATTGACACAGGTACCGCCCATATAGCGATCCTCGGCAATACCTACACGAGCACCAAAGCCAGCCGACATGCGTGCGCAGCGCACTCCTCCGGAACCAGCACCAATTACAAACAGGTCAAAATCAAAATCAGCCATGGGATAAATTCACCGGTAATAAAAATGGGATTACTATAATTTGTTTAGTTTACTTTGAAAGCGTATCTTTATCGAATCGTTAATCATGCTCTAATAATGAAACATCAAGACAAGCATGCAAGCCTGATGCGCCGTGCCACTTATGCCTCGGTAGCAGTGGCCCTGTGTCTTATCATCTTCAAGATCCTCGCGTTCCTTGTGACCGGGTCGGTAGCCCTGCTCTCCAGCCTGGTGGACTCGGTGCTGGATTGCCTTGCATCGATTATTAACCTGCTTGCAGTTCGCCAGTCACTGGTACCCGCCGATGACGAACATCGTTTTGGCCATGGTAAGGCAGAACCCCTGGCCGGACTCGGACAGGCAGCATTCATCACCGGTTCATCCATATTCCTGGTACTGGAAAGTATCAATCGCATGGTCCACCCAAAAGTAGTAGAACAGGGTGAGATCGGACTGCTGGTCATGCTGTTTTCCCTGGCAGCCACTATAGCGCTGGTTGCTTACCAGTCATACGTGGTAAGGCAAACCGGCTCGGTTGCGATTAGGGCCGATTCGATTCACTATTTCAGTGACATAGCACTGAACATTGGAGTGATAATCGCGCTGCTGTTGACGACCTACGCTGGCTGGGGACTGGCTGATCCAATTATTGCCCTGCTCATCGCCCTGTACATCGTTTCCAGTGCCTGGAAAATCATTAAACAATCGCTGGACCAGCTCATGGACCGTGAACTACCACTCGAACAGAGGCAGGTGATCATAGACCTCCTCGATTCGCAAACTGCCATAGCCGGCTACCACGACCTTCGTACACGTACTTCCGGTACCGATGTCTTTATCCAGCTTCACCTTGATATCGATGGTTCGATAAGTCTTACCGAGGCGCATGCCATTGCGGGTGAGGTCGAATCGAGCCTGCGAACAAGGTTTCCCACGGCGGATATACTTATCCACCAGGATCCCGTGGATAGAGAGTGAGCTGTTTTAGCCCCCACGCTGAAACTTGTGAAACCATTCCACGAGTTTCAGGAGTTTTTCCGGCGCATGGGCTTTTTTCCAGACACCGGCAGTAAACTTGTTTGCCTCGGACAGGGTGGGGTAGATGTGGATTGTCCCAAGTATTTTGTTCATTCCAAGGCCATGTTTCATGGCCGTGATGTACTCGGTGATGAGCTCACCTGCGTGGTCGCCCACAATGGTTGCCCCAAGAATTTTATCCTTGCCGGGCACGGTGAGCACCTTGACGAAGCCCTTTGCTTCCTCATCGGCGATGGCCCGGTCAAGATCATCAATGCCATAGTGACTGACCTCGTAAGCAATACCTTTCTCCTTCGCTTCTGTTTCATTCAGTCCGACCCGCGCAACCTCGGGCTCGGTGAACGTCGCCCAGGGAATCACCGAGTAGTCGACCCTGAACTTTTTGAAACGACCAAACATGGCATTTACAGCCGCATACCAGGCCTGGTGTGCAGCGGTATGAGTAAACTGGTAGGGTCCGGCCACGTCTCCACAGGCGAATATATTCTCATGCAGTGTTTGCAGGTATTCATTGGTAGTCACGGTGCCTGCTTTATCCAGCGCTATGCCCAGGTCTTCAAGGCCAAAGCCTTCCACGTTCGGCTTGCGGCCAACGGCAACCAGTAATTGATCAAACTCGATTTCCACTTCCTTGCCATCGTGCTCACAAACAAGGACTTTTTGCCCTGCCTGCTTTTTAAAAGACAGGGCCTTGTGCGATATGAGCACGTCAACGCCATCATTTTTAAAACTATCACTGACAATTTTTGAGACCTCGGGATCTTCTCGAACGAGGATACGTGGCAACATTTCCACCTGGCTGACCTTGCTGCCAAGTCGTGCAAAAGACTGAGCCAGTTCTGAGCCGATCGGGCCGCCACCCAGCACCACCAGGCGCCTGGGTAGTTCCCGTAAACTCCACACAGTATCGGAGGTGAGATAATCCATGTCCTCGATACCGGGGATGGGGGGGATAAAGGGGCGTGCCCCGGTGGCGATAATAATATTGCGCGTGCTTAATGTTTGCCCGTTTACCTCGACAGTCCAGGGCGAGGTGATACGGGCTTCGCCCTCGACACATTCCACGCCCAGTGATGTGTAACGTTCGACAGAGTCATGGGGTTCTATGGTCCTGATGACGCGCTGCACCCTTTCCATGATGTCCGCAAAATCAAATTCCACGTGGATATTTTTAAAACCCAGCTCAGTGGCTCGCCGTGCCTGGGCGACGACTTTTGCGGAGCGAATCAACGCTTTTGAGGGGACACAACCGGTATTGAGACAATCCCCGCCCATCCGGTGCTTTTCAATCAGGGTGACTTTTGCCCTGACCGCCGCCGCGATATAGGCAGATACGAGCCCGGCAGAACCGGCCCCGATAACGACCAGGTTGCGGTCAAACTTTCCCGGTTTTTTAGAGTCCATCGCCGCTGCCTTCAGCAGTTGCGAGTTTTCGGCTGCGCACAAAATCGACGGTTTTCTTGGTTATCAGGGGAAACAGGCCAAGCAGGGCGAAAGAGGCCAGTAAAGGAAATGAGAGAATATCCCCGACATCTGTGATTTTTGCGAGCTGTGTACCTGCATTTACAAATACCATGGTGGCAGCCAGCATGCCGACCCAGCTTACTGCTGCAAAGGTAGTAGTACGAATGGGTGTCAATGCCATGACGAGATTGATCATGAAGAAAGGGAAAATAACTACCAGGCGCAGGGTAAACAGGTAAAAGGCCCCGTCTTTCTCGATTCCCTCGTTGATAATCTTCAACTTGTCGGAAAAGCGTTGCTGAATGGTGTCACGAAACAGGTATCTTGCGGCGAGAAATGCCAGTGTCGCGCCGACTGTTGAGGCGGCGGATGCGAGGACTGACCCAATCACAAAACCAAATATCGCGCCGCTGGCTAATGTAAGGATCCCGGCAGCTGGTAGTGACAGCGCAGTAAACAACACATAGGTGCAGAAGAATATAAGCGCTGTCTGGAACTGGTTTGCCTGGTAATAGGCATTGAATTCTGCCTGCTTTTCCTTGAGGAAAGCCAGGTTGAGATAGTCATCAAATCCCAGCAGGAAAAATGCGGCAATCAGTCCGATAATAAGCAGCAGCAATAGTATTTTTCCGGGTTTCATTATAAAGCTCAGCTATCGTTGGATGGCGATCCCTTTACCAGTTCACGCAGGTCTGTTTTTGCCGAAAGATTGGCCAGCTCGGTAAAGCCACCGATAGACTCGTTATTAAAAAACACCTGTGGGACTGTTCGTCGGCCGGAGCGTTGTATCATTTCCTGCTCCATTGCGGGATCAGAGGTGACATCGATGTTGGTGTACTCGATATCAAATTTGTCCAGCAGGGCCATTGCCATGCGGCAGTATCCACACCAGTTTTTTGTATAAATTTCTACGGTCATGAGTTTTGCCTGGATTATTTTTCAATTCTCGGCGCCCAGCCTTTGACAGCTGCGGACCGATGTCGTTCACAAACCGCTCATTATGCCAGAACCCCGTATGATAATTTTGCGTGCGCCCCGGGCAGCCACTCGACAAAGACACAGGAAACAGGTGTTGCTCAAGCGGGCCCTGATTGAGAAGCCGCAGCGCTATTGGCAGGCTGACCTGCAAATGGTTCTGCCCATGTCTTTGTGACAGGGTTCACAAATACTCATATAAAATCAACACTTTACCGGGAAACCTTCAAGGACACACGGAATCTATAAAGCAGGTATAGCAGGTTTTGACCCTGGAAGTGAGCTGTAGCGCCCATTTGGCGGACAAAAAGCTTTCGAATATCACGGGCTGGCGTTAATATGTGTTCAGCCTTGAAACCACTTGAATACATACTAATAAGAGGAATGACATGACAGTTCGTCCACTCATTTTTATCCTGGTTTTACTGACATCTTCCAGCCTCATGGCTGAAGATTTTTCCACGCCGATGGGCCGTGTTAAGGACTCCGTAGGCAAGGTTATTACTATCCTCAAGGACAAATCCATCGACAGGGAAGAGAGCTGGAAGAAAATCGCTGCAGTTATAGACGATGGCTTTGATTTTCGCAGCATGTCCCAGAGTGTGCTGGCAACAAACTGGAAGAAGGCCACACCGGAAGAACGCGAGCGTTTTACTGAATTTTTCTCCCAGTACATAGAAGAAACCTATCGCTCCCGTATCCAGGCCTATACTAACGAGGAAATCATCTACAAGGATGAGGTCGTCAGGGGAAAGAGGGCCGTTGTTGAAACCATAATCAAGACTGATAACTCCGAGATCCCGGTCAACTACAAGCTGAAGAATAATGATGGTGAGTGGTACGCGTATGACGTGGTCGTGGAAGGAGTTTCCCTGGTAAATAACTACCGTAATACCTTCGCGGTTATCGTCAAGAATGAAGGCATGGACGGACTCATGTCCGACATCCAGCGCCGTATCGAGCGATACAAGAAGGCCCAGGAAGAAGCTGAAGCCGAGGGTGATGGTGAAGAGGTGATGACCGAGGGCTAGATTATTGTAGGACCGAATTTATTCGGCCACTAATTGAAAAAGCCGCTTGATGAGCGGCTTTTTTTTGCGTATTGGAAAAATCTATTTTTCCGATTCAAAGATATATTTACTGATCAGTTCTTCAAGGTTGATAGAAGGTTCCGTTTCAAATATCTCTTCTCCATCCTGCAGGAATTCACCGCCCCCGGGTGTAATCTTGATGAACTTGTCACCGATGATACCTGCTGTTCGAATTGAAGCCACGGCATCTTCATGAATGGGGACATTCTTGTCTATGGCCATATTAACGATGGATAGATATTCTTCGGGATCAAAGGTGATCGAGTCGATGACACCAATACGCACCCCTGCCGCCTCGACAAATGCCCCGGTCCTGAGACCGGATGAGGATGTGAAGCGGGCGCTTACGATGTAACTATCCTGCCCCAGCACCTGCAAATCTCCAAGCTTGACGGCTATATAGAATATAGCTGCGATGCCGATGATCATAAAAACGCCGACGGCGATTTCAATTTTTGTTTCTTTCTCAGCCATGATATTTATCTCACAGTATTATGGAGCTGATGATGTAATCAGCAAAAAACACGGTAATGGATGATACGACGACAGCCTGCGTGGTGACTTTACTTACCCCCTCGGAACCAAAGGCAGATTTATCCAGGTGAAGGAAAAAACCTTTTACTGTGGCAACCCATATTGTAATCATGGCAAATGCCAGCGCCTTTATGATGCTCATCAGGATGTCGCGCCATAACACGGCGTCAAACATGCCGCCGAAATAGGAACCTGGACTGACACCAAACAGTATGCAGCCCACAAAGTAGCCGCCAAATATTCCGACGACGATAAACACGCAGGAGAGCACCGGTATACAAAACAGGGCCGCAATAAAACGGGGCACGATGATATATCGATAGGGGTCGATGGCCATGCAATCCAGCGCATCGATCTGGTTTTCATTACGCATAATGGCAATTTCGGCGCAGATGGATGAACCTGCACGACCAATAATTACCAGGGCGGTCAGCAGGGGTCCCAATTCACGCACGAGGACCAGGCCCACGGCAGCGCCAAGCATGGCGACTGAGCCGAGGCGGACCAGTGCATCATAGAACTGCAGTGCCACGACCATGCCGATAAATACACCGGAAACCACGATAAGCAGCAGCGAGCGTGCGCCGATAAAATGTATTTGTTTTATGACAGGTGAAATCTTGTAGGGAGGCGAGATTATACGCAGGCAACTCACCGCGAGGAAAATGCCGGCTCGTCCAAGACGCTCGGTAAAGTCGAGCATCTGAAGGGCCATGCTGGTAAAGGGCGTGTAAGTCATTATTTCACCCTCTGGCTTTCAATAAGGCGCTCAAGGTAGGCATCACCATCAATCTCCTCGTCGCGCGCCTTGCGTGCCAGCATGTTGGCGATGCGGGGATCAGTACTGGCCCTGATTTCGTCCTTGGTTCCCGTCATGATCTGCTTGCCGCGGTCCATGACAGTGATCCGGTCGGCCACGTGAAAGGCGCTTTCCAGTTCGTGAGTCACGATGACAATGGTCATGTTCAGGGCATCACGCAACTGCAGTATCAGCTGATCCAGTTCTGCCGAGGTAATCGGGTCCAGCCCGGCGGACGGTTCGTCAAAGAACAACAGCTTGGGATCCATAACCACTGCTCGGGCCAGTCCGGCGCGCTTGAGCATGCCTCCGGATAGCTCAGAGGGCATCAATTCCTCGAATTCCGCCAGGTTCATCTGTTCCAGTTTCATGCGGGTCATGATGCGAATGGTGTTTTCATCCAGTTCTGTGTGTTCCCGCAGTGGAAGTTCCACGTTCTCCAGCACATTGAGAGAACTGAAGAGTGCGCCGTTTTGAAAAGCTACGCCGATATGCTTACGTAGTTCATAGAGACCTTCCTTGTTAAGACCCGTGAGCTCTTTTCCGAGCACCTGGATAGAACCGGATGTGGGTGCTTTCAAACCGAGTATATGGCGAAACAGTGTACTCTTGCCGGATCCACTGTGTCCCATCACCACCATGATTTCCCGCTGGTTGATGGTGAGGTTGATATTATCAAGGCACTTGACCGAACCGTAATGGCTGGTCATGTTTTCAATCTTGACGACGTGGGAATTATCAGTATCCGTGCTCACGCTGCCAGTATAAGGTGCATACGGGAATATACAAAATCCCGCAGGGCTGAGAAGAAGGGAGCAGGGCAGGACCGGGATCCAGCCCTGCTTGGTAATGTCTAGTTTCTCAGGCTGTCCTTGATGGCCATCGCCTCGGCCAGTTCCGCCTCTGTGAGCTGGGCCTGCAGGCTGTCACGACGGCGTACGTCCATAACATTGCCACTTTCGGCAAGAATACTCTGCCAGGCAAAGGCAAGCGCCTTGTTTTGTTCCACGCCGTCGCCATTCAGGTACATGACGCCCAGGTTACGTTGCGCCAGGGCGTAACCTTTTTCCGCAGCCTTCTGATACCAGCGCACAGCTTCCTGGGGGTTTTTGTCCACACCTTCGCCATAGGCGTAGGCCACACCGGTCTTGTACTGCGCCGGTGGGTGACCAAGCTCTGCTGAACGCAGGAAAGATTCAAATGCCATGCGATCGTCCTGTGCAACACCGTCACCAAATGAATAGGCCAGGCCCTTTTCATAAAGCTCCACTGCCCGGATGGCCTCCTCAAAAGTCTGGTCGGGCTCGGAAGGAATCGCAACCGTCGTTTCCGCTACACTTTCTACGGCTTCCTCTCCTGGCTGAATTTCCGGCAAGGGGCCCTGCGCTTCAGCCACTTCTTCTTCCTGCTCTTCATCATCCTTGCCAAACAGGCGACCAAAAAAACCTTTCTTTTTCTTTGGCTCTTCTGCTTCCTCCACGGCTTCTACGGCATCCTCTCCCGGCTGAATGTCCGGCAAGGGGCCCTGGGCTTCAGCCACGACTTCTTCGGCCTGCTCTTCCTCGTCATCCTTGCCAAACAGGCGCTTGAAGAAACCTTTCTTTGGTTTCTCTTCCTCGATGATTTCGCCGGTTTCCGTGTCGACCAGTTCCACCTGTTCTTTTTCCATGGCCGCCTCGATCTCTGCAGCAGAGGCTGACTTGTCGTCGGTTACGCGTCTCAGGTTACTGACATTGTGCTTCGCCGCGACGTGCCCCTTGTCCGCCGCTTTTTCATACCACTTGATGGCCTCGGAATCGTCCTGGCTGACACCTTCGCCCATCAGGTACATGTTGCCGAGACTGTACTGGGCATCTGCATTACCCTGTAGCCCGGATTGCCGGTACCAGTGTGATGCCTCGTTATAATTTTGCGCGACACCAAGACCCTGGTAGTACAACAGGCCCAGCTGGTACTGCGCCAGCGCATCGCCGGCATTGGCCATGTCATAAAAGGCGCTGTAGGCACCGTCGTAATCGCCATTGTCGAGTAAATCCTGCGCTGCCTGCAGCGCGCTTGTTTCGGCAGAAAATTCGGGACCACTGTAGGATTCTTCTACACGTTCTTCCTCGACGGCAACTGCCATTTCTTCGACATCAGCCTCGTCCTGCATTTCCTCAACGGCGCTTTCATCCTTGTCCTTCTTGCCGAACAGGCGCTTGAAAAAACCCTTCTTCTTCGGTTTTTCCTCTTCAACCAATTCTTCTTCCATTGCCATGGTTTCTTCAGCACTTTCCTCAATGCTTTCCTCCATGACGGGAACACTTTCAGTATCATCGCTGACCAGGGCAATCATGTCGCTGTCTGACTGCATTTCCTCTTCTATGGTGTCAGCTGTCTCCATTTCAGCCTCGACGTCGACTACCTCGTCCTCATCCTTGTCCTTTTTCCCGAAAAGGCGGCTGAAAAAACCCTTCTTTTTCGGTTTTTCCTCAACCATGCTCTCTTCCGCCATGTCCTCGACGGTTTCCATTTCTTCTTCTGCCATGCCGGGCATTTCATCGACAGGCTCAGCCATGGCCACTTCTTCCACCTGGGCTGGCGCATCCAGCTCCGCAGGGGCTTCGGCAGCTTCTTCCTCGAGCGCATAGGCTGTCGCGACAGCCTCGGGCATTTCCTCCTCGGTAGCTTCAACGGTGCTGTCATCCATGCTGTGGTCTTCAACCATGACCTCTTCAACTTCCTGCTTGTCCTTCTTGCCAAAGAGTTTCTTGAAAAAGCCAAAGCGGGACTTTTTCTTTTCCGGTTCCGCACCCGCAACTTCTTCACTTTCTACCATGACGTCTGCAGCAGTTTCCTCGGCGCTTGCGGAGTAGTCTTCAACAGGCACATCTTCAACAGGCACTTCTTCGACCATGGCCGTATCGCTGACACCCGCTTCAGCATCGATGGCGGTATCTGCCGAGGAAATTTCCTCGTCCACCATGGCGACGGCGGCATCCTCCTGCATGCTCTCTTCAACAACTTCGGCAGTATCAGCCCGGTCTTTCTTGCCAAAGAACTTCTTGAAAAAGCCCTTGATCTTGCCAGGTTTCTTCTCGGCTTCAGCGCTCTCTTCGACAGCTTCGCTGTAATCTTCTTCTAAGGGTTCTTCAGCCATGGCGGCACTGCTGTCGGCAACCATGCTTGTTTCATCAAGTACCTCGACGCTTTCATCTTCGTCTTCCAGCGTCAGCAGATCAGATTTTTCCACGCTCACCAGAGGTTTTGCTTCCTGCGCCGGCGCACTGGCTGTGACGGGTTCCTGGGTCGAGGGCTGTAACTGTGGACGAGAATTGTTTCTTTGAGCACCGGCGATTGCCCGCTCAAGGCTTGAAAGCTCGTTGGTGGCGGCAGCGTATCCCTGGTCCGCTGCCATTCGATACCAGCGCACCGCCTGGTTGTAATCCTGGGGCAGACCTTTGCCGGAGCGATACATGGAGCCCAGGTTATACTGTGCCGCGGCATTGCCCTTGTCTGCCGCCTTGCGATACCACTTCACGGCTTCTGCGTAATTCAGCGCAACACCGTCCCCGGTGTGATAGCGGGTTGCCAGCTGCACCTGTGCCCTGGCATAGCCCTGCTCAGCAGATTTTTGAAACCATTTTACGGCTTCCTCGCTATCCTGCTTGACACCCTCACCATAGGAGTAGGAAATGGCAAGGCTGTACTGGGCAGTGACATGGCCCTGCTCGGCAGCCCGGCGATACCAGGTGGCGGCTTCCTTGTAGTTTTGCTTGGTGCCTTCACCAAACGCATTGGCAACAGCGAGGTTGTACTGTGCATCGCGGTTTCCCTGCACTGCTGCCTTGCGATACCACTTTACGGCTTCAGTGTAGTCCTGTGGTACGCCTTCACCAACGTAATACATGTAGCCCAGGTGGGCCTGCGCCTTTGCGTCACCGTTTTCTGCAAGACGCCGGAATTCTTCGCTTGCTGCCTGGTAGTCTCCGCGCGCGAGTGCCGCGTTGGCACTGTTTATATCCGCCAGGATCGGGTTGCTCATAAGCACCAATCCCGGGATCAAAAGAAAAATTGCTCTGTTTATCGCCATTGAATATCCCCTTTAAGCGACCCAAAATGAAACTCGTCATGGCAAACTCAGCATCAGCGCTACAGCAATTCCGCATAAGTTGCTAGTATTCCACAAATTGTAGTGTAAAAATTCCCCGAAGCCTACTATATATTGTGGAAAATCGTAAGATCATTCATATAGATATGGATGCATTTTATGCCTCAGTCGAGCAACGGGATTTCCCCGAATTAAGGGGCAAACCGGTCATCGTCGGAGGCGCACCGGACAAGCGTGGCGTGGTTGCGGCATGTAGTTACGAAGCACGCAGGTTCGGTATTCACTCGGCCATGCCATCGTCCACGGCCTACAGGTTGTGTCCCGAGGCAATTTTTCAGAAGCACCGCTTTGATGTGTATCGCCGGATTTCCGCCGAAATTGGTGAAATTTTTCGCGAGTACACGGAGCGAATTGAACCACTCTCCCTTGACGAGGCCTACCTCGATGTCAGCGATAGCAAGCTTCACCAGGGCTCGGCAACCCTTATCGCGCGGGAAATAAAAAGCAGGATAAAAGAGAAGACGCAGCTCACTGCATCGGCGGGTGTTTCCTATAACAAGTTCCTCGCAAAGATTGCATCAGACATGGATAAACCTGACGGTCTCTACGTGATTCGACCGGAACAGGGAGAGCGTTTTGTCGAAACCCTGCCGATTGGAAAGTTTTACGGTATTGGCAAGGCAACCGAGTCAAAAATGAAGTCGCTCGGGGTACATAACGGTGTTGATCTAAAAAAATGGTCAAGGGAAGAACTCAGGGCACACTTTGGAAAAGTTGGAAATTATTACTTCAATATCGCCCGGGGAATTGATGAACGCGAGGTGAACACCAGCAGGGAACGCAAATCCCTCGGTACGGAAACGACTTTTGAAGAGGATATTGCAGACAAGAGCGAGATGTTAAAAATACTCTCGGACCTGTCAGGGAAGGTGGCAGAGTCAGTACAAAAAAGAAAACTCCATGCAAAGACACTGACCTTGAAAGTCAAGTATGCGGATTTCACACAGGTCACCCGTAGCCACACGATGGAAGATTATTTCGATGATGCCGCCAGCATGATAAAACATTTGCCGCTGCTGCTGGATAAAACCGAGGCCGGCGATAAGCCGGTCAGGCTTCTCGGTGTAACAGCCTCAAATTTTGCTCCTGGAGAGGCCGATCCGGAACAATCCCAGATCAGCCTGATTTAATAAAAGAGTTTCTCTGTAAAGGTTGCTATTCAAACAGGCCTTTTAGCAGTTTTTTAGGCGCTTCCATCACTTTTTCAGTGGTTGCTTCGACCGTTGACTTTTCAGTTGTCGCCTTTTCTGTCGTCGTCTTGCTGGTACTGGTTTTGGCCAGGGTGGGTTTACCGGTCAGGGCGGTATTGCAAGGCGCGGTGTCTTTCGCCTCGGCGCCGTCATCCTTCTTACCAAAAAGACCACCAATAACGTCACCGGCACCACCTGCAATACCAGCGACGGACTTGATCGCTCCCATGGCAACACCCGCCGGGTTAATCTTGATCTTGGGATTTGCCAGGGTGCCCTCGGCTTTCATACCGGAAGCGAGGTTGGTGAGCGTGCCTGCTACGGCGCCCTTTGCGCTTGGTTCAAAACCCAGCGCCAGCTGCTCATTTTTCAGGTTGATTTGACCCGCACCGGAGACACTGATCTGTTTCGTCTCCACGCCAATACCCTTGTTCGCCGTGGCAATGCCGTCCTTGATGTTGAAATTGATAACAGCACATTGCAGGGCAGCGTTGTCTTCCTTTGAAAAGGGGTTAAGCAATTCAGCGATGGAACTTAGAAAACCCTTCTTCTTATCTTCCTGGGCAATTTGTGCTTCGCCGACCTGCACCAGCAACTTGCCATTGGCACTGCCGGCAATGGCCTGGCTTGAATTACCCTGGCCGGAAAGACGCAGGGTGATATCGGTGCTACCACCACTCAGGGTTTCTTTCATTTGTTCTAACTGGCCGAGATTAACCTTCTTTCCATCGAGATTAAGAACGAGCGAAGGTTTAGCCGTGGAACCGTCCAGTTTAAGGTTGCCGGTAATCTTACCGCCGGCGAGGTTCATGCTAAGTGGCTTGATATTCAGCCTGCCGTTATCGAGAAGTATCCTTGTACTGAAGTCCTGGATAACTGCCTGTCGAGTGAGTATTTCTGCTGCATCCAGGGAAATATCTGCGTTCGCCGCCTTGAGACCATCCAGGGGTATAGGCTCATCGGAGAGGTAACGTTCAACTTTCTCTGTTTCTTCCGGTGCTTCCGGCTGGAAGGGTACAAGGTTGATGCTCTGGGACTTAAGCCTGGCCGTCACTGAAGGTATATCACCACTGATGTCCGCGGAAAGATTTCCGGATAAGCTCGTGTCAGCGAGGGTCAATGCCAGGTCGCCCAGGTTATAGACATTATTCTCATCACTGAGATTTGCCTTGAGTGAAAAGGGACCGACTTCGGGCAGCTCGGAACCAGCCAGGGGGTTCAATTTGCTCAGCATCTCGGTATCAGCTGTCATGGCAAGCTGGAGTCCCTTGCCTTCCATGGGTTTTGATACTGAGCCTTTCAGTGTCAGGGCAAGAGCACCAACATCTACAGCGAGGTCGACAGGAAAATTGTCATTTTCAAAAAGGCTTTCAAGGCTGCCCATGGTGCCCTGGACCAGTATGTCATTGCCATCAAGGCTGGCTTTCAATTTTAAATCAAGATTGCCGTCGCTGGTTGTTTCCAGGTCCAGGTTATCAATCGCCAGGTCTGTTTTCTTGCCTGTAGCCCCGTCCAGGTAGGACAATTTCAAATCCCTGACAAGCATCTTGCCTATGTCCACCGCGGCCATGCTTCCTGCGTCGCTACTTTCCTCCTTCGCAGAAGCCTCGCCAAGCTCCCAGTTGCCCTTGCCGTCCTTGTTTTTTTCAAGGTTCAGTGCCGGTTCAACAAGGATAAATTTCTGGATGTCGATCTCATTGCCAAGAAGCGGCATCAGGCTGACCTGTATTTCTAATCTTTTAATGCTGAGCATGTCTGGTGTAGAAGCCCAGTCAGCGTTGGCAATCCTGATACCTTCAACGACAATAGACGGGGTCAGGGAAATGGCAATGTCCAGTTCGCCGTCAATGCTCACCTTGCGACCTGTGACTTTTTCCACTTCTGCCAGTGCCTGGTCCTGGTATTCGGTGACGTCAATCTGGCTGACATATACAGCCAGGCCAACAACAACAAGGAGAAACAGGCCAGCCAGGCCCAGTAGAATTTTTTTCATCCGGGTACCCTCTTTGGATAAATAGCGATGGTTATGGTTCTCTGCGGAACCAGGTTACGCAAGCATAACACGTATTTTCGATGGATTAGAATTTGACGGATGAGGAGTGCGTCACAGGATCTTTCATTTGTGATATAGCCCGGTAGCCGCACAGGTACTATAGTTTTCCAGGTAACTTTTAAAACTCATGCACATGAGGAAACGCTAAGGGAAATCAATATGTTGAAAACGACAATATTCGCATTCATTGCGCTGCTGGTAACTGCCGGGCAAATTGCATTTGCTGACACTGTGGATGCCTCCATGGATAAAGTGGCAGATGTGGTATTCAGTGAAATTGAAAAGCAGGTCATTGACAGGTACTTCAAGAAAGATGCGGCCGGGGAACAGGACGCTACCGGGGAAAGTCGCGGCAAGTCGAGTAAGCAAAAGGGTAAAAAATCGAAAAAAGGCATGCCTCCTGGCCTTGCAAAACGGGACAGTTTACCGCCGGGCCTGGAAAGGCAATTGCAGAAAAATGGAACACTCCCACCGGGGCTGGCAAAGAAGTCACTGCCCGCTGAGCTGGAAAAAGAGCTACCACCTCCGCCTGAAGGCTATGAGCGACAGGTGGTCGAGGATGCTGCTGTGGTACTGGTGGAAAAAGCGACGGGAAAAATTGCTGATGTTATCAAGGGAGTGATCGGGGCAACGAACTAAGCGTCACCATCCAACCGGATAAAAAAAAGCCCTCGAAGAAGAGGGCTTTTTTTGATGTTGCTGAGGAAAAATTAACAGATCAGCTGTTTTTTGCGACTGCCTGCGAGGGCCAGGATACCCAGTCCAAGTAGAAACACTACCGTAGGTTCAGGTACAGCGTACAGGTTCGTGTGAGAAAGTCCGCCGCCTCTTTGCTGAACATTGACAAAATGAAAGCTACCGGAACTTACGCCCTGGACCAGCTGGTAAATAAACCACTCGTCATCATTATTTCCAGTCCCGAATTTAAAACCCAGGATACCGACGTTGTTGGTCAACCAGTAGCTGGCATCAAGGCTCCAGGTTCCAAGGGTATAGTCCTTGGTCTTCGTGGTGACAGAAAAAGTCAGTCCCCAGGGATTGAGTCCATCTGACTTGCTTGAAATGATGTAATCATCCCCGGCCGCTGCCGCGTTTTGCAGGAAGGGATCGGTGGCCAGGTTGCCACTGATATTTCCTGGACCGGAGTCAAGACAAGCTGATACCAGGCTGGAGTCCACGAGCATGTGATTTATATTTGGATCATTACCACACATGACAGGTGTGGCCACGACAATACCCGGATAGGCGAATACCGCCAGCAATAATGCGATTCCTTTCGCAGTATCTTTTATTGTGTTCATATTTGTACCCTTAGCTTTGCTTCTAATAACCAGATTTAATGCATTCTGCGTGCCAAGATTAAAATACCCAAAATATCAATGACTTATAACCAGGGAACAAAAAGTGAACTGGCGGCAGTGTAAAATTTTGCGACAGGCATCTACTCATTTTTGAGTATTAAATAAATAAAGCTTTATAAAACAATGAGATAGGAAATGTAATAAAACTGTAAGAATTAACGACAGGTTTCAGCAGGCCGGTAACGCCGACCAGGCTCAGGGGAGGTAAATTGAAAAGCAGCCACCCCCGTCAATGCCTTCATTACTAAGCTCGATATGGCCCTGCCTGTCGGCATGCCTGTGAAGCGCTGCAGTGCAACTGGCGAAATAGAGTCCAAGACCGGTGCCCCCGGACCTGAAATCCAGCGCGCCGGCCCCGTCAATGGCCTGGGTGAGCATCTTCTCAGGGTAGCCCCTGCCATTGTCCCTGATACGAATGCAAAGAAAGGAATCTTTCTCCTCGGCGCTGATTAGCATTTGATCCCTGCCATAGAGGTAGAGGTTATTGATGATGTTTCTTAACACTCCTGAGACCAGTTCGCCATCAAAAAACCAGTGAAGGTCTGCGTCGCAATCGACGCGCCATGAAATGCCTCTCAGGTCGAGCATGTCGATGTGCTCCAGCATGATTTCCTGGAAGTACTCTTCAAGGCAGTATTCCTGCGGCTCCAGCAGGAATTGCGAGTTTTCCATTCGATACAGTGCGAGCAGTTGCACCAGGTGATCGTTTACACGCTTTCCCTCGTAGTGCAAACGACTGATCTGGTTAGCAGAGTTACATTGACCCGCCCTGCATTGCTGGCCAACCATGTCCAGGCTTCCAAGCAGGAAGCCAAGTGAATTTTTCATGTCATGGATTGAACTGGCCAGTATGGTGGAATAGTCCATTCCCTTCGCTATTTGCACGCTCATAAAAAAGCTCCCTATGCGGCCCTGGCGGATAATCTTTGCAGGGTGTTCATCAATTGAAAGTATTTCTCGTTGGCCGGATCAAGCTGCTGCACCCTGTCCAGGTATTTGCCTGCTCGACGACTGTACTTGTTTACCATCCCCGTTTGTTCCATCTGCTTTATCATGGAGTATGCAGTGTTGAGATTGATGACAACATTGTCTGGCATACCCCTTGCCGCCTCCATGAACAAGGCTATGGACTCTTCCAGTTTTCCTTCCTTGAGCAGGCGTGCACCTTCGTTGTTCACACGTATAACTTCTTCCCTGGCCGCGCTTACCAGGTCGTTGCCTTCTGCACCCAGGCCGGCGTCTTCATACATTTTGCGGGTGAGGTTCAGGATCTCGTCGTTGTCGTGATTATTGCAGACCAGGGATTTGACAATGTCATCGGCAAGTTCCTTCTTTCCAAGCGCAAGGCAACTCTCTGCCAGGTCAAGCACGGATTCGGTGGAAAGTTTATCGCCAATATCAGCGAAGTTTTCCATCGCACGCTCCAGTGCGGCACTGCTTTTTTCCTCGTCGCCGAGCTGACGGTAAGCCAGTCCTTCAGCCAGTGCGCCATGAAATTGTGCCTCGGTGTCGCTCTCACCAAATTCAAATTCAAGACTGTCTACGAATTTCAGGGCCTCTGTGCTGGCCTTGCGCTGGATCATGCACTTTGCCACGTGGCTGTAGTCGTCGGGTTTCCTGAAACAGGAATTCAGACCGATATCCACGGCTTCCTTGTAGGCCTGCTCCGAAACAGCGTAGTTTTCATTCTTGTAAGCCAACTCGCCCAGTTTTCTTTGTCTCAGGATAGACTTGGGAGATATGCTGATGGCCTTGCTTACACAGGCTTCGGCTCTCCTGTTGTCACCCGTCTTTTCAAGCGTGAGCGCCAGGTGGTCATGGGCCAGGGCATTGGCAGGGTTGTCCTCAATCATTGATTCAAAAATATCTTCCGCGTCATGGTAGCGTTCCAGGGCAAAACAGGCCTGGCCCATTGCCAGCCTGGCCCAGGGAATGTCGCGTTCTTCGAGCAGGATTTCGCAGGATTCTATGACTTCTTCATACCTTCCAAGACGCATCATTATGTCCGTGCGTGTTTTGAGCAGGGGCAGGCGTTTACCCGGGTTTTCTCCGAGCTTTTTCTGGCACAGTGCAAGGGCCCGCATGTAGTCTTTTTTCTCCATGGCAGCTGAAATGTCGAGCAGGCTTTCCTTCTTTTCCATGAGCTTTTGCAGTCGACTTTGCAGCTGTGTCCGGGTGAAGGGCTTGGAAATGTAATCATCCGGCAGGTAGTCGATGGCACCCATGACCATGCGTGACGTATTTTCCGCCGTGATCATGATGTAGATACAGGAGAACGGAATGAGAGAGCGGTGCCTGGCCTCCTCGAGGATCTGTTGTCCATCCTTGCCATTCCCGAGGTTGTAGTCGCAAAGGACAATATCAAAACGCATGTCCTGCATCAGCGAGATGGCTTCTTCACCATCCCGGGCTGTTGCGATCTTTTCCGGTGTATACGGCAACAACATGCTCTGTGTCAGTGAACGCATCTCGTAGAAGTCGTCTACGATAAGGATTTTTTTTCCCTTGAGGTCCCAGAGTTTCACGCGTAATTCTCCCGTTCAGGCCGGTATTGACCTTACCTGTATCGGCAGGAAATGCTGACGCTTTAGAGTTGCTTGTACACGGCAGATGCCGTGGTCAGTGGTGCACGGGTGTCTTCAGTGACTCGATTCCCCTGGTAATCCCGTCCACGGTCAGCGGGAACATTCGATCTGACATGAGTTCCTGCATGATTGAAATGGACGCCGTATAGGGCCAGTGATGCTCGCTGACGGGGTTCAGCCAGATGGCATTCGGGTAAGTGGCGAGCAGGCGTTTCATCCAGTCGACCCCGGCCTCTTCATTCCAGTGTTCAACTGCTCCGCCAGGCATCATGATTTCATAAGGGCTCATACTGGCATCGCCAACAAGGATAAGCTTGTGATCGTGTCCGTACTTGTGCATGACATCGTACAGCGGAATGGTTTCATTGTGCCGACGGCGGTTATCTTTCCACACTTTCTCGTACACGCAGTTATGAAAGTAAAAGTACTCCAGGTGCTTGAATTCAGTATGCGTCGCTGAAAACAGTTCCTCGCATACCTTGACATGGGGATCCATGGAGCCACCTGCATCAAGAAACAACAGGACTTTTACCGCGTTATGTCGTTCCGGCACCATGTGAATATCCAGGTAGCCGGCATTGCGAGCGGTGTGGTTGATGGTGTTATCGATATCAAGTTCATCTGTTGCACCTTCACGGGCAAAACGGCGAAGGTTTCTCAGCGCCATCTTTATATTTCGTGTACCGAGCTCAATGGTGTCGTCCAGGTTACGATACTCGCGCTTGTCCCATACCTTTACTGCACGACGATTCCTGGATTCCTGCTGGCCAATGCGAATGCCTTCCGGGTTATAACCATAGGCACCAAAAGGCGAGGTGCCACCAGTACCAATCCACTTGCTGCCACCTTCATGTCTTTCCTGCTGTTCCTGGAGTCGTTCTTTTAATGTTTCCATGAGTTTGTCCCAGCCACCCATGGCTTCGATTTCCTGTTTTTCCTCTTCAGTGAGATCCAGCATGTTCTGCAGCTGCAACCACTCTGCAGGGATTTCTGCAAGAATGGAATCCATGACTTCCTCAAGCCCCTTGAAGTGCGCGCCAAAAATTCGGTCAAAGCGATCAAAATGTGATTCATCTTTGACCAGGCTGGTGCGGGCCAGGTAATAAAACTCGTCGATATCAATGGATGCCACGTGGCCATCAAGGGCACTGAGCATGCTCAGGTACTCGGTGATGGAGACGGGGAGGCCGCCTTCGCGGAGTTTTTGAAAAAGATCGATGAACATAATTTTTTCAATCCAGCAGTTTGCTGGTCAATATCCAGGTAAGATTTCACAGGAACAGAACGCAGACACGCTGTTAATACTTCCATGTACGCTCCACAGCGGCGTCCATGCCGCTGAGGGTCTGCTTCTCTGTTTCCTGTGAACTCTGACTAAAATTACACAGGCTCTTAACTGGCTGAGCCCCGGTTCATGAAGATTAATTTTTCGAACAGATGAACATCCTGTTCATTCTTGAGTAAGGCACCGTAGAGTTTGGGTACTACCTTGCGGTTATTTTCTTCGCGCAGATCTTCGGCGCTCATGTCCTCTGCCAGTAACAGCTTGATCCAGTCAAGAAGCTCTGAAGTAGATGGTTTCTTTTTCAACCCGGGTATTTCTCGTAAATCAAAAAAGGATTCCAGCGCCTCCTGCAAAAGACGCTTCTTGATATCGGGGAAATGCACGTTAACGATCTTTTCCATGACTTCGTGATCGGGGAAGCGGATGTAATGAAAAAAGCAGCGTCGTAAAAAGGCATCCGGCAATTCTTTTTCATTGTTACTGGTAATGATTACGATGGGGCGATGCACCGCCTTGACGAGCTGCTGGGTTTCATAAACAAAAAACTCCATGCGGTCGAGTTCCTGTAACAGGTCATTGGGAAACTCGATATCAGCCTTGTCAATTTCATCTATCAGCAGTACCGCTTGTTCGCCAGAAGTGAAGGCCTCCCATAACTTACCCTTGATGATGTAATTATTGATGTCGTGTACCCGGTCATCGCCCAGCTGGGAATCACGTAACCTGGCCACGGCATCGTATTCGTACAAGCCCTGTCTGGCCTTGGTGGTGGACTTGATGTGCCATTCAAAAAGGGGTTTGCCAAGGGATTTTGCGATTTCCGCAGCCAGCAGTGTTTTGCCAGTGCCGGGTTCGCCCTTTATCAGAAGTGGACGGCCAACGGTGACCGCGGCGTTCACGGCAGTCATCAGGTCTTCCGTGGCGATATAGGACTCGGTGCCTTTAAAGCGCGTATTTGTCATCGTGTATTTCCGGTTTTAATCAGGCCAGTAGACCACCAATAAATGCACCAATAAGCAGGGGCAGGACATAGATAGCATAAAGCAGGATACCACCGCCGGCGATAATAGCGCCGACGAAAGGAAGGCCGGTGAAGACCGTGCCAAAAGCGAAAAGGCTACCGGCAAGAAGCAGACCGGGCAGCATGGCTGCCATCAGGCCAGCCATCACGCCGCCCGCGGTTTTTCCACCAACGATGCCGGCAATCAGGGGGCCAAGTCCGGGCAACCAGATGAGTAATAGTGATATGACAAACATCCATATCATGCCCATGATGATGCTACCTGAGTTTTCGCTCATAACTGTTTTTCCCCTGTCTGAATTAGGTTGTCACACACCTGCAATTTATCACTCGGCAGGATATACATTAAATATTGTTGTTCTGCTCATATTTCAAGGCCATCGAAGGAGATGTAATTGTATACAATCAGACAACGTCGCGGTATATTTACAGGCCGTTTCACGCCTTCAGCAGGATTCGTTTTATGACAAAAAAAATCAAGGTCATTGTACCCATTCCCATGGACCAGGCAGGCGTGGACAACCGCGCATCCCAGTTACCCTCGGAGATGATGATGCCCGGTGCAGAAGTCGTGTTTGAAGCGGTGACCTGGGGAGCCGCTCTCGGAGACAGCTATTACGACACCATGCTCATGGATATGAGCGTGTTTGAGGCCGGGCTAAAGGCCGAGGAGCAGGGTTTTGATGCAGTTTGTATCGATACCGTCAGCGATTCCGGCATGTATGCCCTGCGTTCAAAGTTAAGTATTCCCGTGGTTGGCCCCGGGCAGGCTTCCTTTCACATCGCCTGTTGCCTGGGACACAAGTTTTCGATCATCACCATGTGGGATGAATGGTTTCATCTGTATACAAAGACCCTGAAAGAGTATGGCCTGGAAAGCCGCTGCGCATCACTTCGCTCGATCAAGACCCGCCCCGACCTTGCCGAGTTACTTGAAGGCAAGGAAGAGGTGGTTTTTGGCAAGCTGGAGGAGGAAAGTCTCAAGGCAATCAACGAAGATGGGGCAGATGTCATCGTGCTGGGTTCTACCACCATGCACCAGTCTCATGGTTACCTTACCGAGAAGTTGCCTGTACCGGTCATTAATCCCGGGCAGGTTTCCTACAAGCTTTGTGAGCTGTTTTTACAACTGGATCTGAGTCATTCGAAGAAGTCTTTTGCCACACCCGAGATGCCAAACGACGAGATGATCCTGTCGCGTGGCAAGTCCTGATAGAAAAAGAGAGAAGAGCATATGTCTGAAATAAACTACGAGTATTACGTCGACATAGTGACCAAGCGATATTTTGAAGGTGTCGATACATACAACATGGATATGATCCTGGATTGTTTCCACGAGGATGCCGTGTTGCGCGAAATGACGTCAAATACGGTTCATGATGGAATAGATCAAATTAAGGAAATGTTTGTTGGTCTTTTTGGGGCCCATAGCAGGATCTGGCATGGAAACTTTGTTCACACGGTAGATGTCGATAGCGAGGCCGTGTGTTCCCAGTTTTCTGTCGAGGTGACACCAAAGGAAACCGGCGAGATCGCCCGCTATGAAAACTGCAATCGTTTTTACCTGAAAGATGGAAAATTCGAGAGAGTATTCGTCTACATGAGCGGTGAGAACCTGCTGAAATAACAACCAAAGACTGACAGGATAAGGACTATGCAATACCAATCTACACTTGACCGGGAAGGGCTGATTGACCTGGCGATCAACAAGTATTTCGCTAACGTAGATGCCAAGAACCTGGATGCCGTACTCGACTGTTTCCACGACAATGCCATGATGACGACGCAAACTGCCTTTGCCACCCACGCCGGCAAGGACAATATCAAGCGTATGTTTGTCGATTTCATGGGCGCGTTCGAAACCATCATTCACAGGGATTTTGAAATTACCGTTGATGAAGATAATGGCCGAATTGTCGCCAGCTTTGTCGCTGAATTGATCGATGCCGACGGTAACCAGACTCTGCTGGAAAATACCAACTTCTGGCGTATTCGTGGAGACAAGTTCCAGGAGATCTATATCTACATGAGCGGCACGAACGTCCTTGTCTAAAAAGCAAAATTGTCCTTTTTCACCCAGGCGTTGTTCTCGTCTTTCTCGAATGCTCACGTATTATCATATACGCTGCGCTTCTCGAAAGACTCGTGCCTAGCCTGGATAAAAAATTTCTAATTTTGTAAGTCTCGGTCATCCAGAGCCAGGTATGAAAGCGATTGTTCTTGATGAATTCGGTGGGCCCGATGTTATTCACTACCGTGACATGCCCATGCCGCCTTATGGTGATACCGAAGTATTAATCAAGGTGCATGCTGCAGGTGTCAATCCTGCAGACTGGAAAATGCGCGAAGGCTGGCTGGCCCAGGCTTTTACTCACCAACTGCCGGTAGTGCCAGGTTGGGATCTTGCCGGTACCATTGAAGCAGTGGGCAGCGAGGTTAAAGGTCCTGAACCCGGCACCGCGGTCTATGCGTATAATCGCCTTGCGATTGTGCAACATGGCAGCTTTGCCGAGTATTCCATCGCCGATGCGTCGATGGTTGCCCCTTTACCCGCCAACCTTGATTTTGTCACGGCATCAACTATCCCACTAACCGTATTAACTGCCTGGCAGGCGCTAATTGATTTTTGTTCATTGAAAAGCGGTGAATCGGTATTGATCACCGCGGGCGCAGGTGGGGTTGGAGGATTTGCTATCCAGATTGCCAGGCACCTGGGTGCCAGGGTCTGTACCACGGCGAGCAGTCATAATCATGATTATGTTCGTGATCTTGGGGCAGACCTTGCCATTGATTACCGCACAGAGGACATTGCCGCTGCCGTGTCCGGTTTTTCGGACGGAGGTGTTGACGTGGTTTTCGATTGTAGTGGTAGCGAAAACGTCGCACTGAATTTTGACTACATAAAGAAGGGGAGTGGCAGGATCGTGACCATCAATGGCTTGCTGGATACGGTGCCGACACTGGAAAAACTCGGACAGGAGCACGGCGTGAAAGCCGGGCTGATGTTTGTCGAACCCAATGGTACTCAGCTGGCGGAAATATCTTCCTTACTGGAACAGGGTGATTTGCAGCCATTGCCGGTGCAGGTTTTTCCCCTTGAACAGGCTGGTGAGGCACTGGCCCTGAGCGAGGCCGGGCATGTGCGAGGCAAGCTGGCACTGCAGATTGTATAGAATTGACAGTATACTATGGCTTTACCCCGCTCGGGATTCAGTAAGGCTTACTGGACCTGATTAATAATTCCCAAGAAGGAGAGAAACATGACGATTAGTGTTGGTGACAGCGCCCCCGAGGGCGGTTTTACTGTAATGAACGCAGACGGTCCTGGCGCCCTGAAAAGCAGCGATTTATTTGGTGGCAAGAAAGTTGTGGTATTTTCCGTGCCCGGAGCCTTTACACCTACCTGTTCAAGGGAGCATTTACCCGGTTTTGTCGAACAGGCCGATGCTATCAAGGCAAAAGGTGTTGATACCATTGCCTGCATGGCGGTCAACGATGTTTTTGTGATGGATGCCTGGGGCAAGAGTGCCGGAGCCGAGGGCAAGGTTGAAATGCTGGCCGATGGAAATGGTGACTATACACGAGCTCTTGGCCTGGAACTCGACGCCAGTGGTTTTGGCATGGGACAGAGAGGACAACGTTTTGCGATGATCGTGGATGATGGTGTTGTGTCTGGCCTTTTTGTCGAAGAAGGCGGCACCTTCAAGGTGAGTTCTGCCGAACACGTACTGGAAAATCTTTAAACGCAAACTCATTGTATAAGCCCGCCGCCTCGAGGCGGTGGGCTTATTTTTTTTCTTCTACAAGCTGCAGTCGCGCTCCGTTTTCCGCTTCAAGCTTGAGGTCTGCAACCTGCCAGTTCAATATCCCGCTTCGCGCCTCGCGGTCAATTAAAGCCGCACCGGACTTTTCTGCACGTTCCAGGGCAGCATTGATATTATCAACCTCAAAGGATAGGAGAAAGAAACCTTCCCCGTTTTCCTCGAGATGACGCGCCGGCGGGGATTCCGTGTCGAGGGGCTGTACCAGTACCAGCCAGGATTCACCAATTTTAGCGCGGGCAGTTAATACGGGACGCTGAGGATGATTATCGTAAAGCCACTCATCGAGGGCGAAAGCGCTGGAGTAGCGCCTGACGGCGTCGTCCAGGTCCTTAACAACAAAATTCAGATGGTGAATACGGCGCAACATGAGTTTGCCGGTGGCGATACCTAGATGATCCCTTTTTCCTGGTATTCCGCCATGGTGGCTTCATCAAGACCCAGCCGTTCGCGGTAGATTTCATCATTATGCTGTCCCAGTGCTGGCCCGGGCCAGCGAACCTTGCCCTGGGTCTCGGACATCTTTGGAAAAACGTTATGCATTTTGAAGTCGCCGAATTCAGGATGTTGCAGGGTAACGATGGCATTTCGAGCGGCGTAGTGGGCATCTTCAAGCATGTCAGCAGCAGTATAAATCTTACCGTTGGGCACGCCGTGTTCGTTCATCAATTCGCGAAGCTCGGCCGAGGTAAAACCCCTGGTCCAGTCGGCAATGAGATCATCAAGTTCCTGTTGATTGTCGCCCCGGGCTGCGTGGGTGGCGTAACGTTCATTTTCACCCAGCTCCGGTTGTCCCATGGCTTCGGCCAGGCGCTTAAACACGGTATCCTGGTTAGCAGCGATCAGGTAGTCGCCATCTTTAGTGGGATAAGAATTAGAAGGGGCAACATTGGGCAGAATGGAACCACTGCGTGTACGCACATAACCAGCCTGCTGATATTCAGGAATAAGGGATTCCATCATTGAAAGCACGGCTTCATAGATGGCCGAGTCCACAACCTGTCCTCGACCCGTCGTTTCACGAGCATGCAGGGCGGTTAATGTACCTACCATGGCAAATGTTGCAGCCAGGGCATCACCCAGGCTGACCCCGATACGACTGGGCGGGCGATCAACTTCGCCCACAACGTTACGGATGCCACCCATTGCTTCTCCAATTGAGCCATAGCCGGCCTGGGGAGAGTAGGGACCATCCTGGCCAAAGCCCGTGACCCTGACCATGATGATGCGGGGATTGATCTTCGCGAGGTCATCGTAACCCAGACCCCACTTTTCCATGGTGCCCGGTCTGAAATTCTCAATGATCACATCAGCTTCGCTGACCAGTTTCTTTATTATTTCCTGGCCTTCCGGAACCCTGGCGTTAAGGGTGATTGATTTCTTGTTGCGCGCAATCACCGGCCACCAGAGCGACTTTCCATGGGGTTTTTCCTGGCCCCAGTCGCGCATTGGGTCGCCAACTTTTGGTTGTTCGATCTTGATGACCTCGGCACCATTGTCACCCAGCAGCTGTCCACAAAAAGGCCCGGCGAGCAAAACGCCCATTTCGATGACCTTGAGATCGGCCAGGGGACCATTTTTTAACAGTTCTTCTTCGCTTGCCATGGACTTAACTATCTTTTACACAAGTTGAAAATGAGTTATTAATAAACTTGTCAGTCTCTGCTATCAGGCCCGCAATTATAGGGCTTTATTCACCAAGTTCAATTTAATTGTATACATTTTGCCTAGATTTCAACTCTCAACTCGAGGATAATCGCATTTTTGTATACACAATTAACAGCAAAACGTGCCTTGAGCACTGGTGCCTGACCAAATGCCTGAAAAGATAGAATTAATTGATGTTGCTCCGCGCGACGGTTTGCAAAGCCAGGCAAAGCTTGTGTCCACGGAAGTCAAGCTTGAGCTCATTTCGCGCCTCATCGATTCGGGTATAAGAAGAATGGAGGTTGTCAGCTTTGTTAACCCGAAGAGGGTGCCGCAGATGGCTGATGCCGATGAATTGTTACAGCGGCTTCCGAAAAGGGATGATGTCACCTACATCGGGCTGGTCCTTAACATGCGCGGCTTTGAACGTGCTGTTGAAACCAGTGTTGACGAGATTAACTGCGTCGTCGTTGCATCGAATACGTTTAACCAGAAGAACCAGGGAGCGACCACGGAAGAAAGCATGCAAAACGTGGCTAACATTGCTCGCGAGGTAGGTTCAACAACCTTGACTGCCGGCGTCACCATCGGTGCTTCATTTGGTTGTCCGTTTGAGGGAGAAGTACCCGTAGAGCATGTGGTATCTCTTGCAGGCCGTCTCGCTGACATGGGTTTTGAAGAAATAGCCCTCGCCGACACCATAGGAGCGGCCGGACCATCAAACGTCCAGGAGCTTGTTAGCAAAGTCAGCCAGGTCATCGGCGATGCCCGGCTGCGCTGCCATTTTCACAATACGAGAAACACCGGGGTGGCAAACGCCTACGTGGCGATACAGGAAGGCGTAAGGATACTCGACGCCAGCTGCGGCGGTGTTGGAGGATGTCCTTTTGCTCCGGCAGCTACCGGTAATGTTGCTACCGAAGATCTGCTCTACATGATAAATCGCATGGGAATGGACACCGGTGTCGACGTTGAAAAAATAATCGAAACAGCTCTATGGCTTGAAGGCCCACTGGAAGCTTCAATGCCGGCCATGTTGACCCGGGCCGGCGTTTTCCCAGCCAACACGGCCGCCTAGCTGCCGGGTTAATCTAAGGAGATGAAATAATGTCATTCAGGTTAGGTGTCGATGTAGGCGGCACGTTCACTGACTTACTCTTGATCAATGAGGAAAGCGGCGATACCTATACAGCCAAGGTGCCGTCTACCCCGGAAGACTCCTCCATCGGTGTACTCAACGGTATTGCGCGGATTTGCGAAGAATCAGGCGTGGACCCGGCATCGATTAACCGGGTCATGCATGGAACAACTGTCGCCACAAATGCGGTACTCACCGGCCGGGGCGCGAAAGTGGGCCTTGTCACGACGAAGGGCTACAAGTACGTGCTGCAGGTTGCCCGTTCTTTTTGTCCCGGTGGTCTCGGTGGCTGGGTGAGCTATGTAAAGAAACCTCTGCTGGCACCACTTGAGCTTACTATCGAAGCGGAGGAACGTGTTGCAGCCGATGGACAGGTGATCGAGGAATTAAATGAAGAGGCGCTACGGAAAGAGTTAAAGTCCTTGCATGCGCGGGGTGAAGTGGAGTCCCTGACTATCTGTTTTACCAATGCCTATATCAATGGTGAAAATGAGAAAAAAGCAGAAGCCATAGCGAGAGAGGTTTTCAGTGACATTCCCATTTCGATTTCCAGCGAAGTAGTACCCGAGATGCAGGAATACGAACGAGCGGAAACCACAGTGGTCAATGCCTATGTTCGTCCTGAGGTCGCAAAGTATGTAAATAACCTGCAGCAGGCACTGGCCGAACGCATGGGGGAAGACACCGGCCTGTCCATTCTTCGATCTGATGGAGGTCTCGCGTCGGGCAGGGCCTCGGCGGAATCGCCGGTCAACATGCTGATGTCAGGCCCTGCAGGGGGTGTATCCGGTGCTATTTATTTCTGCTCCCGTGCAGGTTACGACAACATTCTTACCTTTGATATGGGAGGCACATCCACCGATGTAGCCCTCATACAAAATGGAAAGGCCCAGGTTCGAAGGGAAACCATCGTTGGCGATGTTCGTGTACGTGCACCTTCCGTGGATGTTCGGACCGTTGGAGCAGGTGGCGGTTCCATTGCCTTTGTGCCCGAGCTAACTAAAGCTCTGCGAGTAGGCCCGATGTCAGCCGGAGCGGTGCCCGGACCTGCTGCCTACATGAAAGGTGGTGAAGAGCCTACTGTTTGTGATGCGAATGTTGTTCTTGGTTACCTGCCGTCGGATGTTCAGCTGGGTGGCGCCATGGCCATAGACAAGTCGGCCGCCGAGAAAGCGGTACAGAAAGTGGCCGATGCCATGGGCATAGGCCTGATGGAAGCGGCTGAAGGTATTATCAAGATCGTCAACGAGGCGATGTTTGGCGCCCTGCGGCTGGTATCGGTGGAGCAGGGTTATGATCCGCGCGATTTTTCACTGGTGGGCTTTGGCGGTGCCGGTCCCCTGCACGCAAACGCCCTCGGTATACTGAGCGGCGCCTGGCCGGTGATCGTTCCCCCGGGACCGGGTGTGCTCTGCGCATACGGGGATGCAACAACCCAGGTCCAGGACGAGGCGGCTCGCACGTACGTGACCATGGCCGTGGATTCAAGTGTCGAGCAACTGCTTGCTGACCTCAGCGACCTGCAGTCCAAGGCCTCTGAATCACTCAATGCAGATGGTATTCCTGCATCGGAACAGGAAACATTCTACCAGGCGGATTTTCGTTATGCCGGACAGGCGTACCAGATTTCCCTGGACTTTACTGAAGAAGATCTCAACAGGGATGGTATCAAAGGGCTGACACAGCGCTTTGATGAAGAGCATAGGCAGCTGTTTACCTTTGACCTTGGTGAGGGCCATGAGATTGTCATGATTCGAGCAATTGTTCGCGCTCGTTCAGGAGCAATCGCGGAGCTTATATCCGGTGAAGAAGGGACGACACTGGGTGACTGCCGTATTCACGACAGTCGCTTTTACTACGAAGGCGAATGGCACGACATCACGATTTATGCACGTGAAAAACTAAACAGCAAATTGACAGTACCGGGTCCTGCCATCATTGGCGAGATGGATTCGACCACGGTGATCCTGCCTGGATATGAAGCAACGGTAGACAACCAGGGCAACCTGGTCATCAACCCGGTAGCCTGAGGAAATAGAAATGACTGCAACTATTATTGAAAAGAATACAACGGCACTGAAAAGGGTCGACGTTGATACAGTCACCGTGGACATTATCGAAAACGCATTGAAGAATGCCCGGGTTGAAATGGACGCGGTACTATTTCGGACAGCCATGTCTCCGGGAATTAGAGAGCAGGGCGACTGTTTCCCCATGATTGCCAATCGTGATGGCAAGATGGTCGTGGGACAATTTGGTTCGTTTATCTATGGTTTCATGGAAGCCTATGAAAATGAAATCCATGAAGGTGATATCATCATTACCAACGATCCCTACATGTGTAACGGCGCGGTATCACATCTACCTGACTGGATCGTTCTCGTGCCAATTTTCAAAGACCACCGTCATATTGCCTGGTCTGCCATGTTTGGACACATGTCAGACAACGGCGGCATGGTGCCCGGCAGTATACCCATCGAAGCCACTACTATTTTCCAGGAAGGTATACGCATACCACCCACCAAGTTGTACAAGCAGGGTGAATTACAGGAAGAGGTGCTGGAACTCATACTGCACAACGTCCGTACGTCCCAGTGGAATCGCTTTGATCTTAATGCGCTGGTCGCGGCCTGCAATACTGCAGCAAAAAGAGTGAATGAACTGGCGGAACGTTTTGGTGACGATGTATTGCACACCACCATGGAAATCATGCTGGAACGTAATCACCAGGCCATGAAGCAGATTATCGAGATGCTGGTGCCGGAAGAGCCACGTACTTTTGAGGACTATCTCTGTGATGACGGGGTGGGTATGGGGCCATACAAGATCAAGTGCACACTCTGGCGCGAAGGTTCAAAGGCTATTTTTGATTTTGACGGAACCGATCCCCAGGCGAAGAGCTCAATTAATTTTTACCTGAGTGAAGAGATGTTCAAGATGTTTTTTGGTGCCTTCACTATTAACCTTTTTGATCCACATATTCTTTTTAATGACGGTTTTTACGATCTTGTCGATGTGCGTATTCCACAGGGGTCATTGTTAAAGCCAAACTATCCAGCGGCCCTGTCCGGGCGTACCCATGCCCTTGGTAGAATTTTTGATGTGATGGGTGGCCTGCTGGGACAGGGCGCACCTGAAGCATTAAATGCGGCTGGTTTTTCTGACAGTCCCCATCTTTTTTACTCGGGCTATGACAAGAATGGTGAATGGTTCCAGCTATTCCAGATTGGATTTGGCGGAATACCAGGGCGTCCCGCGGGCGATGGCCCCGATGGTCATTCCCTGTGGCCAAGCTTTACCAATGTACCCAATGAGTTCATAGAAGCCTATTTTCCACTGCGCATCGAGATTTACGAACCCATTGAGGACTCGGGTGGCGCCGGTTTGCATCGAGGTGGTAATGGACTGCGGGTGGCATATCGATTTCTCTGTGACGGCACTATCGCGATTCACGACGAGCGTTGGTTGACCTATCCCTGGGGAGTTAACGGTGGTGAGCCGGGACAGCGTTCCAGCAAGCTGCTGGTCAGGACTGACGGCACTGAACAATGGCTGGGTTCAAAATGCGAAGGTATCGAAGTGAAAGAGGGTGACTTGCTTTACTTTAATACCTGGGGTGGTGGAGGCTGGGGTGATCCCTATGCACGCGAAGCAGAGCTGGTGAGACAGGATGTAGAACGCGGACTTGTCAGCGCTGAAGGCGCGAAGCGATACGGTGTGGTGCTCAATAGTGACGGCTCGGTGGATGAGGCAGCGACTGCATCACTGCGCGAAGAGCTGAGCAGCGCACGTGGTGATACACCCATGTTTGACTTTGGCGGCAGTATCGAGGAAATCAAGGCCCGCTGCCTCGAGGAGACACACATGGAAGCACCTGTTTCGCCCAGCTTTCACTAGGTTGATACGTTTAAATGGATCTTGCCAGAGAAGATGTAGGACTTGGTCAGCGGCCCGCTCTCGTGGTCGTGGACATGGTTAATGGTTTTACCGATCCGGCCTGTTCCCTGGGTTCGGATTGTCCCGAGGTTGTGGAGGCAAATAAACAACTATTAGACGGATTTCGCAAGCAAGTCCTGCCAGTGTTTTTTACAACCGTTATTTATCGAAATGATGAGCAGGCCAGTGTATTCCGCCAACGCCTGCCGGCACTAAACCAGTTAACACCGGATTCACACTGGGTGGAAGTGGATGCTGCCCTCGAACGACGCGATGAAGAACCACTTATTGAAAAGTGCTGGGCCAGCTCTTTCTTTGATACTGATCTGGATGCGCAGTTAAAAAATCAGCGAGCCGATTCTCTAGTCGTCACAGGCTTAACGACCAGCGGATGCGTTCGTGCTACGGTACTGGACGGGCTTCAATCTAACTACCCCGTTGTTGTGCCCAGGGAAGCAGTGGGTGACAGAAACCAGTCTGCCCATGAAGCCAACCTGCACGACATGCATGCAAAGTATGCAGATGTCGTATCAGTTGACGATGTATTGTTTCATATCAAAGCTTTGAGCTGACTATCCGCTCATGCGCCTTGGCATTTTCCTCAGGAATTTTGGCCCCGTTGCTACCAGCGAGAACATTGCTGCCTGTGCGGAATATGCCGAGGATGCTGGTCTTGATGATATCTGGCTAAGCGATCACATCGCCATACCACCTGAGGAATCAGAAGGTTCAGGCGGCCGATACCTCGACCCACTGGCAACCCTCGCTTACATCGCGGGCAGAACAGGGCGCATTGGTCTTGGTACCGCGGTACTGATCGTGCCCTACCGTCCTGCACTTGTAACGGCAAAATGGCTGGCGACGATCCAGGAACTCAGCGGTGGTCGTTTATCCATTGGTGCAGCGGTTGGCTGGATGGAAGCGGAATTCAGGGCCGCTGGCGTTGATCGCAGCCGTCGCGGTGCCATCACCGACGACACACTTTCCTTCTGGCACGAATGCTTTGCCAATGACGAAGTTGAAGCCAACGGCCAGAGGCTCATTTTCAGCCCGCGACCGCAACGTCCAAAAATATTGATTGGCGGTGCTGCGCCGCACGCGATAAAGCGTGCTCTAAAGCTTGGCGATGGCTGGATGCCCACGGAAGGTGACCCTGAAAAGTTAAGGGACACGGTTACCAGTTACTTACAGCAATGTGAAACAGCAGGTAAGAGCAGGCCGGAAGTGATCCCTCTTACCGGTCTAGCGCTTGAAGACGAAAAGGAAACGCTGGATAAGCTGCATGCCTTTCGTGATATCGGGATCACCGGCGTGAATCACGCTGGTAAGTACACCAACCTTGATGAATTCAAGTCTATCGTGGATAAGCTGGTGCAAATCAAGCAAGAATTATCGTAATGGGAAAACTGGACGGGAAAAGAGCACTTATCACCGGCAGCAGTTCGGGGATTGGCGCTGGTGTTGCGCTGGCCTTTGCTAAGGAAGGGGCCAGCGTGGCAATTAATTACCCGGACATGTCACAGCAGGTAAACGCTATAAAGCTACTAACGGAGATTGAAAAGGAAGGAGTCACTGCGGCCGCTACTCAAGCCGATGTATCTATTGAGGAAGATGCTGATCGCCTTGTCAGTGAAAGCACAGAAAAACTGGGTGGCATTGATATCCTTGTGAATAACGCCGGTATTGCCCATGCGGGTATGCTGGAAGAGATTCCCATTGAGGCCTGGGACAGAATGATCGAGGTACATCTCCGTAGCCAGTTCCTGGTGACAAGAAGAGTTTTGCCCATGATGTACCAACAGGACTATGGAAAGATCATTAATACTGCATCGCAACTTGCTTATAAAGGCGCACCGGGATTCACGCACTACACCGCCGCCAAGGGAGCAATCATCTCTTTCACTCGTTCACTGGCGCTGGAAGCAGGCGAAAGGAACATATGCGTTAACGCCGTTGCCCCCGGCGCTACCCTGACACCGATACTGGATGATGTACCGGATGAGCTGCTTGAAGCCATAAGGCAGGGAATTCCGAGGAAAAAACTGGCAGAAGTAAACGAAATCGTTCCAACCTACGTGTTCCTGGCGTCGGATGAAGCCAACCACTTTCGTGGACAGTGCCTCAGTCCAAATGGTGGCGACGTATTTCTATAAGAAGCAACATTTATTGATAAGCATTACATCATCTCGCCTGGCTCCGCGGTTCCTGGCCTGAATAAAACCAGGATTGTGGATATATTTTCTCCTTATAATAAAATTACACGATGGCAGGATATTCCAGGTTTTCATCAATAGAGTCGCTTTAAATTGGATATTAACTCTTCACCCGTGTTGGCAACATCCACAAAGAAGCCGCTATACCTGGCCGTTGCGGAGTACCTTGAACAGGAAATTCACGCGGGAAAATTTAATATTGGTGATTTGCTGCCTACTGAACAAGCATTGTGCAAACGATTCGATGCCAGCAGGTTTACCATACGTGAAGCGCTAAAACGACTCATGGACCTGGGCCTGGTAGTGAGAAGACAGGGCTCAGGTACGCGTGTCGTGGCTCTTGAACGAAGCGAGAATTTCATCCAGGAATTACGCACAGCTAATGATGTTATCCAGTACGCTGAAAACACACGGCTTACCGTTATTAAAGACATGGATATCAAGCTGGATGCGGACACGCTCAAATTGCTGCAGGCAAAAACTGGTGATTCCTGGCGAAAAATAGAGTGCCTCGGGCTGTTAAACGAGCAACAGAATATTTGCCTGACGACGGTGTATATCCCCAAGGAATTCAGCTCTATTAGGGCACACATCGACAGCCATGAAGGGCCGGTTTTTGAACTAATCGAAAAAAATTATGGAATTTCACCGCGCGAAGTAAAAATCGAGATCCAGGCCGGTGCTGCTACCAGCCAGCATGTTAAGTTTTTGGGAATGCGGGAGGGTAGCCCAGTCCTGAAAATCATTCGTAAGTACTATGATGAGGGGGGAGCTCCCTATGAAGTATCAGTCAGTGAGCATCCTGCGGAAATATTCAGCTACTCCATCAGCCTGGTCAGACAAAACAGTTGATTGAGCCGGGGAGTCATTCTCCCGATACATAGATACGATGAGCGGACCGCAGGTGTGCTTCCATGATATTCCTGGCCCATTCAGCGTCTCGTGCACGAAAAGCCTGGATTAGCTCCCGGTGGTGGTTGTTGCTACGTTCAACATCATCATCAGAATAGCGATCGATGGTTTTTAATAACATGGGTACTTCGACAAGGCTGGCCAGCAGACGCCGCAGGTGTTCACTGCCGGAAGCCTCAACGATAATGCTATGAAGTCGGTGATTGAATTCTATCGTTTTTCGGTGGTTCTCCTTGTTATGACTTTCGCATAATTTTTCGATTTCATTGGCGCAGGTTTCCATTTCCGTAATTGCCTCTTCGTCGATTCTTGTTGCCGCCCTGTATGCAGAATATCCTTCGAGAAGAATTCGTATCTCAAAAATACTCTCGACATCCTCGTCATCCCACGAAATGACGAATGCACCCTGGTTTGTAACAAATTCAACCATGTGCTCCGTTGCCAGGCGCCTGAGCGCCTCGCGCACCGGGGTGCGGCTGACATTTGCTTCTTCCGCGATGTGCTCTTCCTTGAGATGCGAACCTGCAGGAAAGTGGCCACTTAGTATTTGCTGCCGGACATACAGATAGGCGCGTTCAGTCGCGTTGGACATGGAGCGTGTTCCTTAGAGATCGTTTGTGTTGTTTATATTAACAGGGCCTTGTAATCCCAACCGTCGGGTATTCTCCTGCCTTGTCCTGTTGCATGTCTACCCCTGCTGATCGGTGCTGGAATTCGCCCGTAAACGCAACTTTGTATACATTTAAGCCCATATGGCGTTGATAATCTCGAATTATCGGGAAAATGTTTGAAATCATTGTATACACCATGTTTCTTCCTTATACTAGCGCGAGCAAGCTTGCCGGCGAGGCGACGAGTTTGTTGGTAAAATACAACATCGATATGCACTTAATATTTAGGGGACACCTGTCATGTCACGATTGAATTCCACTTTTCTGAGTACATCACTGGCAACGCTGGCATTAAGTTTCGTCGTGCCGCTTCCAGCACAGGAAATCGAAGAGGTGGTAGTTACCGCCAGGCAGCGTGAGGAAAAACTCACCGACGTACCAGCTTCCATTACCGCATTTACCGAAGGTGCTATCGAGCGCGCCGCCATTGAAAGAGCGGAAGATTTTATACAACTGACGCCGGGCGTGTCCTTCGTCGACACGGCTGAAGTCGGTGATGCCCAGGTCAGTATTCGAGGCATCAACGGTTCGCGAGATGCCGAGGCCAACTTTGGATTTATCGTTGACGGAATCCTGCATACAAACCCCAGTGCATTTAACCGGGAATTTGCGGACCTCGCGCAGATTGAAGTTTTGAAAGGACCCCAGGGCGCTATCTATGGTCGTAGTGCTTCCGCCGGCGCCATCATCGTTACCACGAACAAGCCCAGCGATGAATTCGAAGGCGGTATCAAGGCAAGTGCAGGTAATAACAACAGCTACTATGTCTCTGCCCATGCAAGCGGCGGACTCAGTGACGACCTGGCTGGCAGGTTGCACATCGATTACAGGACTACTGACGGGTTCTTTAACAACGTAAACGTTGGTGCGAATCCGGGCACGAATATCGTCGACGATTTTGAAAACTACAACGTCAACGGTCGCCTGCTGTGGGAGCCCAGTGATGACCTGAGCGTGGATATGAAAGTCCACTACGGTGAAGTCGACGCGGCTTCTATTTCTTTCAACGCATCCTTTGCTCTCGACGTATTTGGCTTTATCCCACCGGATACACCACTAAATGCAGATGTGAATAATCACAACTTTGTTTTTCAGCCTAATATTCGACCAGAAAATGACCAGGAGTCCCTGGACTTTTCCATCAAGGCGGACTGGGACATGGACTGGGCAACGCTGACAGGCTGGTTCCTCTACAGCGATATTGATCAGTCATTCTTTGCTGACGGTACCAGTGGTGCGTTTGGCTTCTTTGCCACCGACCCTGTTTGCCAGGCCACCGCGGCTTCTACGGTGGTGACCGATCCGCTGCCGGCACCGCAGTTCAACCCTGGTAACCCTCTTGATCCGACCACGTTTTTTGGACCTTATACGCCTAACACCTGTGACGGCGCGCAGTACCAGGAACGAAACCAGGAAGATTACAGCTTTGAATTACGCCTGACTTCACCGGGTGACCAGCGTCTGCGCTGGCAGGCCGGCTTGTATTACCTGAACCTGGAGCGTGAGGTTGGTGTGGCGACGGTGACAGACCCGGGTGAAAACTTTAACGGTAGCCGTGCGCAGCGCGCGCTAATCGGTCCTGCCACCGAGGCCCTGGTATATGACCAGTTCGATACTGAAGTTTTTGCGGTCTTCGGAAACTTTGCCTACGACGTCAATGATGATATCGAGGTTTCAGTAGCACTGCGCTATGACCGTGAGGAGCGAGAAGTCAGTTCCCTTGTTCCTGCGCCGGCACAACAGACATCCAACTTCATCGATTACACGGATACTTTCCTGCTGTTTCCGCTTGGCACGTTTCCCTGTCCCGGGCTGGGTGACGGTGTAGGTTCACCGCTGAACCCGGCTTACGTGGATTTCACAAATTGTGTCATCAACCAGGACATACCTGACAGGAAGCAGACCTTTGAAGAAGTACAGCCAAAGATCGCGCTGCGCTGGAACGTGAACGATAACCTGAGCACCTTTGCAAGCTGGGGTGTAGGCTTCAAGAGTGGTGGTTTTAACAACCAGGGTAGCCAGGCAACGGTAGACCTGTTCTACAACACTCCGCTGCTCGATCCTGTTGCTGTCGGTGGCCAGGCACTTGGTGCACAGCTGGCAATCAGCGATTCCTTTGACGAAGAAACTTCAAATGCATTTGAGGTCGGTTTTAAATCCAACTGGGCTGATGGTCGTGTGAACTTTGAAGGGTCTGTCTACCACACCCTGGTAGATGATATGCAGATTTTTAACTTCTTCGTCGGACCATTTGGCCTGCTGCGCGTGGTGTCAAACATCGACGAGGTGTCAATCACTGGTTTTGAAACTGCACTGAGTGTACAGGTTACCGATGCCCTGAGAATTTACGGTGGTGGTGCTGTGACCAATGCACGCATTGATGAAAACAGCAATCGACCACAGACAGTAGGCAACCGCGTACCCTACGCACCGGAATATACTTTCAATTTTGGTGGCGAGTACATCAGGCCCACTGGATTTCTTGACGGCGTTGAGTTCGTGAGCCGTGTCGATTACACCGCAGTTGGACCGACCTGGTTTGCCACCACGCAGACAGATGATCCGACACCTACACTGTTCACCGGTTTTGGCTTTGGCCTGATGAACCATAACCTTTCACAACGTGACAGTTATGGCCTGGTTAACCTTCGAGCCGGATTACAGTCAGAGACCTGGGGTATTCACGGTACCGTGAAGAACCTCATGAACGAGAAGTATCTCTCCGAAGTGATCCCGGCTCCTGAATTTGGCGGTTCATTTATCCATCCCGGAAATCGCCGGGCATGGTCAGTGGAAGTGAGCTATCGCTTCTAAGCGGAAGTAGATGCACGAATAAAAGGGGACATCAGGTCCCCTTTTTTTGTGCAGAAAAGACTGGTAGTGCCTGGTTCTATTCCTCTTCCTTGAACTGGTTGGTACCAAACATGTTCTGGTAGGTTTCTTCCGTTGGATTACCTACTTTCATATCCTCTGCCAGTACTGCGACACCACGCTGTACGGCGGGCCTTGCCGCAATGGTTTCGCCCCAGCGCTTAACATTGGGGTAATCAGCGGCTTCAATCTTGTGCATGGCCTGCTGCTTTGGCATGGTCCAGGGATAGGTGGCAACATCAGCAATGGAATACTCATCGCCAGCCAGGTATTCATGATCCTGCAGGCGCCTGTCGAGAACACCGTAAAGTTGCCTTGTGACATTGTGGTAACGCTCTTTGGCGAGCGGTACATCTTCCGGGCAGTACCCCTGGAAATAACCATTCTGGCCAAACATGGGCCCGACGTTGCCCATCTGGAACATCAGCCATTGCATTACGTCGTAGAAATGTTTCTGATCTTGAGGCCAGAGCTTGCCGCTCTTTTCTGCCAGGTAAAGCAATATGGCACCCGATTCAAAAATGCTGTATGGCTTTCCTTCGGGTCCATCAGTATCCACGATGGCCGGGATGCGGTGATTGGGACTGATTGCTATGAAATCATCATTGAGTTGTTCGCCGGCAAGTATATTGACGGGTATGACCTCGTAATCAAGGCCAACTTCCTCGAGCATGATGGCTGTCTTGTGGCCATTTGGTGTTGGCCAGTAATAGTGCCTGATCATATCGTGCCGTTTTCCTTTTGCAGGTCCAGCACCGCCTGGACATTTTGCTGGCAGAACTCGGCAGAATCATCACCTTCAAAGTCTACATTATAATGACTGAGTACCGAGGGACGTTGCATGGCATCTTCCCACCAGGCTTTCAGGTTGGGGCGGTTTTCAAAGCAGTCAAACTCGGGGTAAAGCGGGTCCTTGGCATCGTAGAATTTCACGCGAAAATCCATGTAGCTGATAGCGTGAAGCATTGCCGCCTGGCCGATATCAAAATCATCGAAGCCGCGCTTGCAGTAGGCTTCGAGCTTGTCACAGCCACCGATTATCTTTGGCCAGATCCATTCAAAAAACTCGATGCGCTGCTTCTCTTCCGGGTTCCAGCCTTCCATCACCAGCATCACGGTGGTTTCAAACATGGTATCTGCGAGCGCCAGCCTGGTGATGGCGTCCCAGCGTAAGTCTCCATCTTCCGGAAACAACCTGCGGCCGGTCTTGTTCTTTGCATCAAGACATTCCGCCAGGGCCTGGCTTGCGTATACCACCTGGCCATCATCCAGTGCCAGGGTAGGGACTTTGCCAAGAGGATTGATAGCCGCGATGGAGTACTTGTCTCCCTGGTCCTCACCGTTTCGATTTTTAAAGGGATAAGTCGGTACGAAAATGATATCGTCCCAAAGTCCCGCCTCGTGTGCTGTAACCAGTACCTTGTGAACAAACGTATGAAATGGTGAGTAAAAGAGTCTCATGTTCGGCCTCGTCGGTGGATTAACAAATTGTATACAATAATAACATATGGAAAGTAGCGCAGTAACAAAATCTCCACCAGCATTCTGGTCAGGGGTGGCCCTCATGGTCATCGGCTCTGTGTTACTTTCAGCCAAGGGCATCATGGCCAAGATATTGTTTGCAGAAGGCCTTGATTACCAGGAGGTCATCACTTTTCGATCACTGATGGCACTCCCGCTATTCTGGCTCTGGGGCATTTACACGGTCGGATTGAAAAAGATCCTGCAGGTGGACGGGCGATCATTGTCGGGTGCAGTGGGGGCCGGATTTTTCTGTTACTTCATAGGAGGCAGCGCCGACTTTTACGCCCTGACCCTTATTGACGCAGGTCTTGAACGGGTATTGCTGTATACCTATCCAGCCATAATCGTCATCGCTTTTTCAGCCTGGAAAAGACAGCTGCCAGCGCAAAATGTGTTGTTGGCATTACTAATGACGTATACGGGCGTCGTGCTGGCGATCGGCGTGATTGATGTCAATCTAAGGCAGGCCAATACGCTGGGCTCGACGCTGGTGCTATTTTGCGCCTTTACCTACGCTGCATACTATGTGGTTAACGATATCGTGGGTCAAAAGGTGGGTAGCGTGGTGTTTACCGTCTATGCAATGACTGCGGCCACGGTGGCAATAAGTGTTCGATACGGCCTTACTCACACGCTGCTGGATTTTGAATTTACTTCGAAAGTCATCGGCTCATTTTCCATCCTCGTGGTATTTGTCACGGTGGTGCCACTTTTTATGCTGGCTGAAGGCGTGAAACAGATTGGCGCACAAAGAGCGGCCCTGGTAAGTACCGTGGGGCCTGCATCAACGATTATCCTGGCTGCCCTTATACTGGGAGAGTCCATGCGCTGGTTCCAGTATTGCGGAATTGCAATCACGCTACTGGGTGTCATGGTACTTGAGTGGCGACAAAGCCAGGCCGCGGTGGTACAGGAAAGCTAGGGCAGCCTGCGCGCTGGCAAATGTATACAAAAACGCTGTTGTGACTCGCATATGAAAAGCAAATCCAGCCTTTTTAACATCCTTGCTTACCTGGTACTGCTGGTCCTGGCTATACCGTGGTACTGGAGCGGCGAGGAGCACCCGTTTCTTCTCGGAGTACCCGCCTGGGTACTTGTAGCTCTTGTAGTGGCACTTGCCACATCAATCCTGACAGCCTGGAATTTCCTCAAGGGCGAGGATGAGGAAGATTGAATTCCCTGCTTCCCTTTGGTCCGGGTGCCTGGATATTTGTCAGTCTCTATATCAGTTCGCTGTTACTTGTTGGCTGGCGTGCCTACTCTGCACGTCGTGAAAACACCCTGAAGGATTTTTACCTGGCCGGCTCCGGTTTCGGTTTTGTCGTACTTGTATTAACTCTCTATGCCAGCCAGTACAGTGGAAACAGCCTGTTTGGGTTCAGTGGGATGACCTACCGCATCGGCTATTCCTGGATATTAAGCGTGCAATTCATGATTGCCATCGTCGTGTTCTACCAGGTTATAGCCGTTCGCCTGCATCGTCTTGCGAAACAAAGAAACTATATTACGCCCGTAGATTATATCCAGGACAGGTTTGGTAATCCTGTTATCAGCCTGTTAGCGGTCCTGGTAATGGTATTCGCTCTTGGAAATTTCCTCCTGGCCCAATTGATGGCCATGGGACGGGCAGTGCAGGGGCTGGCCGGACCCATGGGAGACCAGGCCTTTAGCTATGGTGTTGTGGCCCTGGCCCTCATCATGGTGATATACGGTACCCTCGGCGGCATTCGAGCTGTGGCCTGGACAGACATGCTCCAGGGTATGGTGCTTATGTGCGGTTTCTTTGTCCTGCTGTTTCTCCTGTACCAGAAGTTCGGGTCCCTGCAACAGGCCACCATGGCTATTCAACTGCAAAACCAGGAAGTTTATCAACTCAAGATTTTACCGCCGGATGCTGCAAGAATGCGCCAGTGGTTAAGCTATCTACTCATTGTCGGAATGGGTGCAGCACTTTATCCCCATGCGATACAGCGAATCTATGCGGCAGCGTCGGAAAGGATTTTACGACGAAGCCTTGCCGTGATGGCCTTTCTTCCGTTTGTCACTGTCCTTATTGCGGTCATTGCCGGGATTTATGCACTGGCTTACGTACATGGACTTGAAGGCGCAGCGGCAGACCAGGTGCTGGGCCTGCTCCTGAGAGACATCCAGGGCGATTCATTCTTTGGTTACTGTCTTGTCGTTCTACTGTTTGCGGCGATATTGTCAGCCATCATGTCAACCGCGGATTCTGCCCTGCTTTCCATATCTTCGATGCTGGTAAAAGATATCTACAGCGTTTACCTGAATCCCAATGCCAGCCAGGCACACCTGACCCGGGTAGCAAAAATATGCTCATGGGTTTTGATAGCGATGTTGGTCGTCCTGGCTATCCTTCTTAAAGAGCAGGCTTCGCTGGTGAAATTACTGGATCGAAAATTTGATGTACTCGTGCAGCTGGTCCCAGCGTTTATGCTGGGTATTCACTGGAGTGGATTACGAACAATTCCAACCCTGCTGGGACTGGTTTGCGGACTCGTGTGCGCTTTGACACTGGCCCTTGTTCCCTTTGCCTTTGTTGAATCCGGCAAGATATGGGGTTTTCATCCGGGCCTGTACGGGTTGGTGCTTAACCTCCTGATCGCCGCAGGTGCTTCCTGTTATCAAAACAGGAAGGACGCCAGCCAGTGAGAGTCATGCCGATATAAGTAACCCCAGGCACGCGTTTCGACAGGCAAAAATAGCACGGGTGCCGGGTTCAAAATTGCGCGAGGTAGGACTAACAGAGTATTATTCGCCGCGCCGGGGAGGGAACGGCTAAAGGCGAGGCGTGTCAAAACCGTTAAATACTGGGAATTAATCAAGAATTATTTATTAGACAGGAAGAAACAAATGAAGATGATATTGAAGTTAGTAACAGCACTAAGCTTTGCAGCGATGACGCTACCGGCACTGGCTGGCGATGCGGAAGCCGGAAAGGCAAAATCAGCAGTATGCGCTGCGTGTCACGGGCCCGAGGGCATCAGTGCCGCGGATATCTGGCCAAACCTTGCGGGCCAGAAAAAAGGCTACCTGGTAAAACAGATCAAGGCCTTTCGAGACGGTAGCAGGAAGGATCCCAGCATGCAGCCCATGGTGGCCAACCTCACTGACGAAGATATTGAAAATCTTGCTACCTATTACAGCAACATGAAATAAGCATTTGAGCGTCACAGGACCGCCTCGAGCCGGCCGGCTCGAAGGCGGTTTTTTTATGCCCGGGGCGGCTGCAGGCCTGCAGCAGGCCCCCAAAATCATTGACACCTGTCGCTTCGCGGTTTATGCTGCGCCGCAACATATTTCACCTGGCAGAGGCCGACAATGGCGAGTACAAGTTCAAGCAGCGAATTCGATCCCGGAAAACTGGCGGACACGGTGGCCGCAGTTTCCAATCAATGTCACGATATTTTCCAGGACTTCCTGAATCAGCAGGGTGCCGCTGATAGCAGTAGCCTCGACCCCCTCGGACTTGGCCAGGCCTACCTCGATTTCACAGCTTCGATGATGAAAAACCCGGAGAAGATTGTCGAGGCGCAGATGCAGGCCTGGAATGCCTATGCCAACCTGTGGCTTGGAACCGCCAACAGGGTGCTTGGAAAGGACAGCGAGCCGGTAGCCGTGCCTGAAAAAGGCGACAGGCGATTCAAGCACGAAGCCTGGGAAGATAACCCTTTCTTTGACTTTATCAAGCAATCTTACCTTGTGACCGCTAACGCCATTCAAAGCGTGGTCGCAGATGCCGAAGGAATGGATGAGAAAGATGCAAGGAAACTGCAATTTTACACCCAGCAGTTCATTGATACTTTTTCACCCAGCAACTTTGCAATGACAAACCCGCAGGTGCTGGAAGCAACCATAGAGAGCAATGGCGAAAACCTGGTCAAGGGGCTGCAGAATTTTTGTGAAGACTTTGACAAGGACAAGGGCCAGCTTCGGATCAGGATGACCGACCAGGATGCCTTTGAACTGGGCAAAAACGTCGCAACTACACCGGGAAAAGTGGTATTCCAAAATGAAATGTTACAGCTTATCCAGTACACGCCGTTAACAGAAGAAGTAAACAAGACTCCATTGCTTATTATCCCACCCTGGATAAACAAGTATTACATTCTCGATTTGCAGGAAAAAAATTCCCTGATTCGATACCAGCTTGAACAGGGACATACTGTTTTTGTAGTGTCCTGGGTTAACCCCGATGAGAGCCTTAGAGACAAGGATTTTGAGAACTACGTGCTGGAAGGAGCGCTGGCGGCAATTGATGCGATTGAGCAGGCGACCGGGGAAAGCGAATTAAATGCTATCGGGTATTGCATTGGCGGTACCCTGCTCGCGGCCACGCTGGCATACATGGACAAGAAACAGGACAAGAGGATCAAGTCAGCAACGTTCTACGTTACCCTGATGGATTTTTCGGAGCCGGGTGACCTGGGTGTGTTTATCGATGAACAGCAGGTGAGTGGGCTGGAACATGAGATGAATGAACGTGGCTACCTTGACGGTTCGCAGATGGCAACGACCTTTAATATGCTGCGCTCCAACGACTTGATCTGGTCGTTTTATGTCAACAACTACCTGCTCGGTAAGGAACCTTTTCCATTTGATTTGCTGTACTGGAATTCTGACTCGACCCGGATGCCGGCGAAAATGCACAGTACCTACCTGCGCACAATGTACCTCGAAAACCGCTTCAGGGAGCCGGGTGGTATGAGCATCGACGGTATCGATATAGATTTGCGTGACATCAAGGTACCCAGCTATTTTATTTCCACCGAGGAAGATCATATCGCCCCGTGGAAATCCACCTATCTAGGTGCACAGCTGATGGCTGGCCCGGTGCGCTTTGTGCTGGGCAAGTCCGGGCACATCGCCGGTATTGTGAATCCACCGGCAGCAAACAAGTATGGATTTTATACCGGGGGAAAACCGGACAGTCCCGCGGAAGAATGGCTGGCAAGCACTGAACAACATGAAGGTTCATGGTGGCTTGACTGGGACAAATGGGTGGAACAGTACAGTGGTGAGAAAGTTGCGGCACGGCAGCCCGGAGATTGCGCTCTCAGTGTTATTGAAGACGCGCCGGGATCTTACGTAAAGCAAAGAGTGTAAGCTGACAGTCCGCCAGGGGGCATTCAGGACTTTTCAAAGCAGAACTTTCCAGCCATCTGGTGGCGTACCAGCTCAAGCTGGCTGCTTTTCCTGAGACGGCGCCAGTCGTCGTAGTAGGTCCAGGCAAGATCGACGCCAAACAGGGCGAAACCGGCGTTTTCAACGGTGCCAATGGCGGTCGCAATCAGTCGACTCTTTTCATTAAAAATAATGGACTGCTGTCTTCGCGATTGCGGTTCAAGGTGCACGGCAAGATGGTAAAGCTGCGCACAATCAAGGCCTTCCAGCATTTTTTCTTCCTTGGCACCGGCAAGTGAAGTGCTGCTGATGAGCAGCATTCCGACCATGAATTTATAAATAATTTTCATGCTAAAGGCCTGATTTATAAATTGTTTGTTCAAATGCTATAGCGGCAGCCCTGGGCCTGGCTTGAGGGGATATTGAAAAACGGCGGGAGTACCCCCATCTATCTTTGAAGGGGTCAGCCCGACCATCAAAAAAGCGAGGAAAAAGCTGCAATGGAACAGCTACAACGATTTGCCCGTCCGGCAGGTATTGCCTTCGCGGTGTACCTGCTGGTTATCCTGGTGCTGATTTTCGTTCTTGATCACGAGCCCGACAATTTTGATGTCGTGGGCCATGCCAAGAAACATGCTGCAGCCGATTATGAACCGGTGACTGGCTTCGTTACTACGACCACGCTCATTCGAGTGATGGAAACTGTGCTGGACAAGAGGGGTGGTTACCTCAGCAACGATGTTTTTCCACCGGGGATATTCATGGACAATGTTCCAAACTGGGAATTCGGTGTGGTAACGCAGGTGAGGGATATGGCCCGGGCATTTCGTAATGACTTCAGTCGTTCGCAAACCCAGTCGGTAGAAGACCCGGATTTGACCATTGCGGACCCGCAACTTCACTTTGATACCCAGTCCTGGATACTGCCAGCCAGCGAAAGTGAGTATCGCAAGGGGATAGAGGCGCTTGAAAACTACGCCCAACGCCTCAGCGACGACAATGAACAGGATGCCCAGTTTTTTGCCAGGGCTGACAACCTGCGCGACTGGCTTGCTATCGTTGAAAAACGCCTGGGCAGTCTTTCCCAGCGTCTCAGTGCAAGTGTCGGTCAAAACCGGGTAAATGTTGACTTGCAGGGTGATTCAGCCGCGGAAAAATCAACCCAGACTCCAAGGAACGTGGAAGTCAAGACTCCCTGGCTGGAGATTGATGATGTGTTTTACGAGGCGCGGGGTTCTGCCTGGGCCTTGTTACAATTCCTGTATGCCGTCGAAGTCGATTTCAAGCAGGTACTGGAAAAGAAAAACGCACTGGTGAGCCTGCAGCAGATTATTCGTGAGCTTGAAGCGACACAGGAAACCGTGTGGAGTCCTATGATATTGAACGGCACCGGTTTCGGTTTCGTTGCAAACCATTCACTGGTGATGGCATCTTATATTTCCAGTGCAAATGCAGCAGTCATTGACTTGAGAAACCTGCTGGAGCAGGGCTAACATTTGTAATCGCTTCGAAATTTACCTGCTTAGTATAAATTTTCCGAACGCACGGCTTCCTTCGCCCGTTTTTACCGTATCGATCACTTCCAGTGAGTTTGTATCGATAACTGAAAGGGTGCCGTCAAACCAGTTGGCAACATAGACAAAGTTTTCATCCCTGTCGCTATCGATACCTTCCGGGTACTCGCCAACATCAATTGTTTCAATAACTTCACGGGATTTTAAATCGATAACTGATACGCTGTTATCCCACTGGTTGGTCACAAAAAGTTTTTCTTTCGCAGTGGTGATGGCATAGGGCCGCAGACCGACCTCAACGCTTGAAGAAACTTTCCTGCCTGGCAGGTCAATGATGCTGACGTTGTTTGTTCGAACATTGGCAACATAAAGTTCTTCGCCACTTGAGGATAGCGTGATTCCAAAAGGGGCCTCTCCGACTTCAATGACGTCCTCGACTTCATCTGATTCAAGGTTAATGATCATGACGTTGTTGTCATCCCGGTTGGCCACGTAAAGATACCTACCAGAGCCGGATACCGCGATCCCTGATGGCGAAAGACCTACCTTCAAGGTTCTATTTACTTTCAGTTCCCCGGTACTTACCACGGTAACAACGTGCTTGTACCAGTCGGCGACGTACACTTCGCTTCCATCGGGGCTGATTGCGATTCCCACTGGACCATCACCTACCGGCAATTCCATGACTTGCTCTCTCTTGTCCGTATCAATGACGGACAGGGTCTTACTTTCCGGGTTCGTGACAAAGATCCTGTCTGAAGCAGGGCTTATGGCGACACCGGCGGGTTTCGCTCCCACCGGTATGGTTTGGGTTACACTTCTCGTCGCGAGATCCACCAGGGCCACATTGTTGGACCCCTGGTTTGTAACTACTGCGTAGGATTCGGAAACTGCAAGGCGGGGAAAGAAAAAAGCAACACCGATGAGTGTTACCAGGAACCCTTTCATCGGTGTTGCTTGTTGTTGCGGCGCTTACTTTTCGGCAAGTTCTTTAATACTTGCCATGCCTGCTTCATACACCGCAGTCACTGCTGCAACGGCGGCTTCATCATTAAGCTCCGGCGGTGGATCATTGTTCATGTATCCACGATAAAAACCGCTCTTCCATATCAATATGGCGCCACCGTTCTCTCCAGGCTTTACCATCATGGTAGAGCCGTAGGAACTTACGGGCACAGCCTTCAGGTTTGGCTCCTTGAACATGTACTGGTACATCATTTTTTCAGGGTTATATTTAAGCAATTCCTCCCTGAGCAGTTCTCCATTGCCAAGTGTCAGTGTACGGATAGTTTTGACCTCGTTACCCCCGTCACTTTCACACTTATCAATCATGGGGTGCCAGTCTGAAATGGCACAGTATTCACTTATGATTGACCACACTTTTTCAGGTGAAGCATTTATCTCAACCATTTTTTCCACTTTTTGCCGTGAAGGCCCGTGGGCCAGTGCCAGTCCCGGCAGCAGGAGCAGCAGGAATATAGTTAAAAAGGACTTCTTGTTCATATTAATTGTCTCCATCTTTACTTTTTTATTGCAAGGAAGCCAAGAAGCGAGCATGTTATCGTTTTACAGGCCTGTCATCAAAAATTTATAAGGAACCCGCGTTTTGCTTCGTAGCTGCCAATTCCTCGTATTAATGCTGGTAATGTCTGCATGCACTATAGCTGAGACAAGGCCAGAGATACGAGAGTTCACTATATATAATGAAAATACTGCTCGCGTAAGCTACCAGGTAGAAATCGCGGATACCGATAGCAGCAGGCGGCGTGGCCTCATGTTCAGGGAGAGCTTGCCGGCAAACAGCGGCATGCTGCTGAAGTATAATTCGGCCCGGAAGGTGGCAATATGGATGAAAAACACCTACGTGCCTCTTGACCTTCTATTTATTGATGAAAAGGGTTCAATTGTAAAAATCCACAAGGGCGCTGTACCTTTATCCACAGATAGTATTCATTCAGGACAACGTGTCGAGTCTGTGCTCGAGATCAATTCCGGGCAGGTTGATGAGCACTCTATCCAACTCGGAGATAAGTTAAGAAGAAATGATTGATACTGGCGCACGCTAATGAATGCGAAAGCAATCCTTCAATCCGTAGTTAATATCCTCGTACTCCTGTTACTTTTTTTTGGAGCCTGTACGGGATTTATTTATTACGGCACCAGCATGCCAGGCGCAAGTTTCCAGGGAGAACCGCGTCAACTCGACCCGGAAATGCTGGACCGGCAAGCGAATCTTGAAAGGCACGTGTTTGAACTTTCATCCACTATTGGTGAAAGAAACTATCAGCGCCCGCAGGCTCTTGAACAGGCAGCGAACTATATCGAATCGCAGTTTAATGAGATCGGTTTCAACCCGGTATTAGAAGTGTTCGGCGACAAGCCCTATAAGAATGTCGTTGTCAATCACTACGGAAATACTCGGCGTGACGAGATACTTGTCGTCGGGGCGCACTATGATACCGTCTGGTTGAGTCCCGGAGCCGATGATAATGCCTCCGGTGTTGCAATACTGCTGGAAATCGCACGCAAGCTAAGTGGCGACAGGCAATCAAGAACGATTCGTTTTATTGCGTTTACCAACGAGGAGTGGCCGTTTTTTGGCCGGAAGAATATGGGAAGCCTTGTTAATGCGGAAAATTCCTCGAAACGAAATGAAAATATTATCGGTATGATTTCACTGGAGATGCTTGGTTATTATTCATCAGAACCCGGTAGCCAGAGATATCCGCGACCGCTCAACTATTTTTATCCCGATAAGGGTAACTTTGTAGCCTTTGTGTCCAACTTTTCATCCCGGGATTTCCTGCATCGCTCTATCACGGCATTTAGAGAAAGTGCGGAATTCCCTTCTGAAGGCCTGGTAGCGCCACAGTTCCTGGTTCCGGACATTCGCCGTTCAGATAATTACCCGTTCTGGAGAGAAGGCTACTCAGCCTTGATGGTGACAAATACTGCAAACTATCGAAACCGTCGATACCACAGGAGTTCAGATACCCATGATGTGCTGGATTACGAGTCCATGGTGCGAGTCACAGACGGGCTGGCTGCAGCCATTGTAAAACTTGCGAACGAGTGAATTCATAGCTTGCCAGAGCTGTTTCATCGCGTACACTAGCCATCCTTTTTTCGAGTCCTGAGTAGATTTTTCATGAAAATAGTCATCGCGCCCGATTCCTTTAAAGGGAACCTGAGTTCACTGCAGGTGGCCAGCGCCATCGAGAAGGGTATACGCCGTGTATTGCCGGGAGCAAAGTGCGTAAAAGTGCCAATGGCCGATGGCGGTGAGGGCACTGTCCAGGCACTGGTCGATGCGCGCGGTGGTCGCTATATTACGCGACAGGTATGTGGACCGATGATGGAAAAAGTCAGGGCGCGCTATGCGCTACTGGCGGACGGAGAAACAGCCGTAATTGAAATGGCAGAGGCGTCCGGCTTACCGCTCGTTGAAGACGGACGGAAGAATCCCTTAAAGGCGACAAGCTACGGCACGGGCGAGTTAATGGCTCATGCGATTAACAACGGCGCGAAAAAAATTATCCTCGGTATTGGTGGTTCAGCCACGAACGATGCAGGTGCGGGTATGGCACAGGCCCTGGGGGTACGCTTTTTGACCCGAACAGGGCGAGCGCTGGAAGCCGGTATCGGTGGCGGTGTGCTACAGCGCATTGAACGAATTGACATCTCAGGTATTCATTCAAAACTGCGCAGTTGCAAGATAGTGGTTGCCTGTGATGTGAATAACCCGCTTTGTGGAAAACGCGGTGCGTCACATGTTTTTGGTCCGCAGAAAGGGGCAACTCCTGCGATGGTAACCAGGCTGGACCAAAATCTTCGTCATTTTGGAAAGCTTGTGAAATCACAGCTTGGAGTCAACATCCTGTCGATAAAAGGTGCGGGAGCAGCTGGTGGAATTGGAGGCGGGCTCGTAGCGTTTACCGGGGCTCGCCTGAAAAGCGGTATTGATATCGTGGTTGAGGCAACTGACCTTCGCAGTCATTTAAAGAAGGCCGACCTGGTTATCACGGGAGAAGGAAGGGTGGATAGCCAGACGCCCTTTGGTAAAACACCTGCAGGGGTTGCCAAGGCAGCAGCAAAGTATCGCGTACCGGTAATTGCTATTGGCGGGGGACTGGCGGATGATGCCAATCGCGTATTCGAACACGGCATTGACGGCCTCGATAGCGCGATTAGTCGTGACATGTCCCTCGAAGAAGCACTGGCTAATTCAAGGCGCTATATTGCCAACGCAGCTGAACGATCCCTGAGAATGATCCTGGCCGGAAAGAAAATGGCCAGGCGGAGATAGCGGGAAATGCAGTTTTCCAGGTTTGCAAAAAGATTTACCGAGCATTCGGGTATCAGCCAGTTGATGGAGGACCTGGGTGATGCCATGGCGGGCGATGGGGAAGTTCTCATGCTTGGCGGTGGTAACCCTGCCCATATTCCGGAAGTTCTCGCATTTTTCCAGGACAGGATGCAGCGGATCGCGGCACGACCGGCAGAAATGGCATCGATCATCGGTAACTACGATCCCCCGGTTGGCAATAAGCTATTTATCAGTACCCTGGCTGATTTTTTTCGTGAACGATTCGACTGGGATATTGGCCCGGGAAATATTGCACTGACTGCCGGTAGCCAGTCTGGTTTTTTTATCCTGTTCAATACACTGGCGGGCGAGTTTGAAAACGGTCAACGCAAGCGCATCATGTTACCCATGTCACCGGAATACATTGGCTATTCAGAGCTCGGCGTGGTGGATGACCTGTTCATTGCCCATCGACCTGAAATTGAAACTTTTGAAGACCGCAGTTTTAAATATCACGTTGCGCTGAATGATCTGCGGGTTGATGACAGTATTGGTGCGATTTGTGTTTCTCGTCCCTGCAACCCGACCGGCAATGTACTGACCGACGACGAAGTATCAGCATTAGCAGAAATGGCGGAGGAAAATAATATTCCGCTTATCATCGACAATGCCTATGGCATGCCTTTCCCCAATATTATATTTACCGACACAACGCTCCAGTGGGACCAGAACAAGGTTCTATGCATGAGTCTTTCCAAGCTTGGCCTGCCCGGCTTACGCACCGGGATCGTTATTGCCAGGGAAGAGATAATTTCAGCCATTGGACAGTTTAATGGGATTATGAATTTATCGTTGGGTAGTTTCGGACCTGCGCTGGCGCAGGACCTGGTACAAAGTGGGGAAATTGTAAATCTAAGTAACAACATTATTCGGCCCTACTACCTCGGCAAGGCAGAACGTGCAATCGCATTAATGAAAAAGGAACTTGCTGGAGTGGACTTTTACGTACACAGGGCTGAAGGAGCTCTTTTCCTCTGGCTCTGGTTACCCGGTCTTCCCATCAGTAGTGAAGAATTGTATTTACGTCTGAAAAAACGCGGCGTGCTGGTTCTTTCAGGTCACTACTTCTTTCCGGGTCTCGAGGAAGACTGGCAGCATAAACATGAATGTCTTCGTATTACGTACTCGATGAATGATGATGTTGTCAGTGAGGGAATTCGAATAATCGCTGAAGAAATTAAGTCTCTCTGAACGAACTTTCCTAGTAATTCTCATCCCTGAATAATTTCACGGTCGAGGAAAAAAGTTTTTCAATGAACGGTTTCTTACGTACATATGCGATAGCATAGATACTCGCGTAATCCGCATTCACCGCGAGATAGTCATCACTGGTAACAATTTCATCGACCAGTCCAAGTTCGAGTGCCCTGGTGCCAAACCAGTGTTCGCCGGTTGCAATTTTCTCGATATCCACCTGCTCGCGATTATCTTTTACGAACTGTTTAAATAGATGGTGAGTCTCTTCGAGTTCTTCTTTTAGTTTTTCACGGTCAGCCTCGGTATTTTCGCCAAACAAGGTCAGCGTACGCTTGTGCTCGCCGGCTGATATTTGTTCAAAGTCGATATTGTGTTTCTTGAGCAAGCGGTTGAAATTAGGTACCTGGGCGAGAACACCGATGGAACCGATAATTGCAAATGGCGCGGCGATGATCCTGTTCGCGACACAAGCCATCATGTAGCCACCGCTGGCTGCGACTTTATCCACCGCGACGGTGAGTGCTATGTCTCTCTCGCGGATACGTCGAAGCTGGGAAGCTGCCAGTCCGTACCCATGCACAGTGCCGCCACCGCTTTCCAGTCGAACCAGCACTTCATCGTCACTCGTGGCCACTGTCAGCAGGGCGGAAATTTCCTCCCTCAGGGAGGCGACCTCTGAAGCCCTGATATCGCCATCAAAATCGAGGACAAAAATGCGCCTGGTACCCGCCTCCTGTGATTCCTTTTTTGCCTCCTTCTTTTGACTGGCTTTCAGGTCTTTTACATTTTTTTTGAATTCCTTCTTATTGAGAATAGCTGACTCCAGCATCAGCTTCATGTGCTCGTAGCGCTGGTTGATGTTTTTTACCTCGAGACGTTCATCACTTGCAGCACGACCCCTGAGAACAAGGACCAGTACCACGGCGGCGACAAGGAGGAGAGCCAGGACAACGCTGCCAAACTTGGCAATGAACATTCCGTATTCGTATATAAATTCTGCAGGCATTTCGCTTAATCGTATCTCATCTAATAAGGGGGGCGGCATTATACCTCCACATGCGGTCATTCACCTGATTTTCAAGGATACTATGGCCAAAGCATGTAAAAATGGTAACCTCACTCACTTTTTCAGGGTGTATGAATAATTGGTATGGCAAACAACGTTGATGCAGCCCGGGGAGAGCGTCCTCGAAGCAAAAATATTCAACCGATAAGAATGGCAATTCCGTTTGTCTGGCCTTACCGGGGCAGGCTTATGCTTGCCTTTGTCTGCCTTGTGGTTGCCTCGGTATCAATGCTCGGTATGCCAGTCGCCATTCGTTATGTCATCGACTATGGCTTCTCGCAGGAAAACCAGGGCTCAATCAACATCTACTTCATGGCATTGCTTGGCCTTGCCCTTGTTTATGGTTTGTTTGCGTCGCTTCGTTATTACCTGGTGATGTGGATAGGGGAGCGAGTGGTCGCGGATATTCGCTCAGCCGTATACCAGCACGTGATCAAGCTAAGCCCAACGTTTTTCGAAGTGACCCGAACCGGCGAGGTGCTATCACGATTAACCACTGATACAACCCTGGTCCAGTCAGTTGTGGGTGCGGGGATGTCCATTGCCCTGCGAAGCTCATTTGCCGTCATTGGCTGTCTTATCATGCTGTTTGTCACCAGTGCGAAGTTGACATTAATGATCCTTGCAATGGTCCCCGTTGTCGTCTTACCGGTGATGTTATACAGCCGTAAGGTAAGAAAACTATCACGGGCGACCCAGGACCGGGTTGCCGACTCAAGTAGCATCGCGGATGAATCCCTCAACGCGATACAGCTGGTGCAGGCCTTTACTCTTGAAGCACTTCAGGGGGAGCGTTTCAGTGACTCTGTTGAACAGTCCTTTGCCGCAGCACGCAGGCGCTTACAGGTTAGCTCGTTGTTATCAGGCCTGATCGTTGTTACCGCATTTGGCGCGATTGTTGTTGTCCTGTGGGTCGGTGCCCACGCAGTGGTGAACAACACTATCAGTGCAGGCACACTGGTCCAATTCGTGTTTTACGCAACATTCCTGGCCGGTAGTACCACGGCGCTGGGGGAAGTTTGGGCCGATGTTCAAAGGGCTGCCGGTGCGATGGAACGGCTCATGGAATTGCTCGGTGCAGAGCCTGAAATTCGCGCACCTTCAAGTCCCGTCTCCTTACCAGCCAGCGGGAAGGGGCATATACGGCTTGAACATATATCTTTTAATTATCCGTCCCGGCCTGAGCAAAAAGCGCTGGATGACTTTAGCCTTGAAGTACAACCGGGCGAAACCGTCGCGTTGGTTGGCCCGTCCGGGGCTGGAAAAAGCACGGTCTTCCAGCTATTACTTCGCTTTTATGATCCACAGCAAGGTAGCGTCTACCTTGATGGTGTTGAAATCAGTGATGCAGATCCGGAGGAGGTTCGAAAACGGATTGCCATTGTCCCGCAGAACACCGTGCTTTTTGCAGAAACTGCCATGGAAAATATCCGCTTCGGGAGACCGGGCGCTTCCGATGACGAGGTCAGGGAGGCGGCCAGGGCGGCTATAGCCGATGAATTCATCGAGAGACAACCGCAGGGTTATGACACTTTCCTTGGAGAGAAGGGTATGCGACTTTCGGGCGGGCAACAGCAAAGGCTGGCGATTGCTCGCGCAATGCTGAAAAATCCCCCGGTAATGTTACTGGACGAGGCGACCAGTGCACTCGACTCGGAAAGTGAAAACCTGGTGCAGGAAGCGCTCGATCATCTTATGCAAGGTCATACCAGTATTGTCATCGCGCATCGATTATCCACTGTCATCAAGGCTGACCGTATCGTGGTGATGGATGAAGGTAAAATTGTTGACGTCGGTAAACATAATGAGCTCATTGCAAAAGGCGGTCTTTATGCGCGCCTGGCGGAATTGCAATTTAATAATCGAAACGAAGGGCTTGATAGCGAATTGCGAGATGCCGTTTGAGTACAGGATGAAGAATCTTCTTATTGTCTCCCACAGTCCCTCCGAAAATGCCCTGGCCCTGACCCGTGCAGTTGAGAATGGTGCCAGGCATGAAGATATAAGCGATGTCAGTGTTCGATTAAGCCCTCCACTTGAATCCGGACCGGAAGATGTGCTCTGGGCGAATGCAATCATACTTGGAACGACGGAGAATTTTGGCTACATGAGTGGGGCCATGAAGGATTTTTTTGATCGAATTTATTATCCCTGTCTGGAGCAGACCCAGGGTTTGCCCTACGCGCTATTTGTCAAGGCAGGGCTGGATGGCCAGGGAGCGAGATCCAGCGTTGAGCGAATCGTGACCGGGCTAAAGTGGAAGCAGGTGCAGGAAACCCTGGTGTGTACCGGAAAATTTAAAAGCGAGTTCCTTGAGCAGGGACAGGAGCTGGGAATGACGATGTCGGCCGGCCTTGAAAATGGTATTTTTTGATGATATCGCATGCTCGATATAGCCAGTTTTTTCATGATTATGAGAGCTAAGCAGTTTGCACTGTTCACAGTGGCAATATTTTTGCTGGCCTGCAGCGAGCAGCCGCAATTGTCGCGCCTTCCGGCCAGTGCAGTCGTACTGGCATTTGGTGATAGCCTGACAAATGGTAACGGAGCGAAAAAAGAGGAAAGTTACCCGGCTGTACTGGAAACACTGATCGGTCGTCGCGTTGTTAATGAAGGCGTTTCAGGAGAGATTTCCGAGGCAGGCTTGAAACGTTTACCCGGCGTACTGGATAAGCACGAACCGGATCTCATGATCCTGTGTCACGGGGGAAACGATTTCCTGAGGAAAAAAGATCTGCAAAAACTCGAGTCCAACCTGGTAGCAATGATCTCAATGGCGAAATCGAGGAACGTCGAGGTTGTCATGCTTGGTGTGCCTCGACCCGGAATATTTCTCTCCTCAGCAGAATTGTACGGACGTGTAGCGGAACAAATGGGTGTCCTGTTTATTGAGGATCTTATCCCGGATGTGCTTGGTGATAGTGGTTTGAAGTCGGACGCCGTACATCCAAATAACAAGGGTTACAGGGTGATGGCAGAGACTATTCAACATGCCCTGGAGACCTCGGGCGCCCTGTAAAAGCCGACAGGGGACGAGGATAGCGTCGCTGTGCCGCCCTGGGACATCAATTGTCCTGTAGAATCTTTCTTGAAACTTGCTTTAACTCACTGATAAGACTAAACTTAGTCAAGTTATCAATGTATATAGACGTATGAAGCCAGGTTTCTTCAGCGCTCGTTATTACCAAAAGTTCGAACTGAACAGGGACCCCTTCCCGCCGAAATCTACCCAGGAACGCCTTTTTCTCACCCATGAACTGTCAGACCTGGTTAACAGGCTCATCGAGGGTATAAAGAGGCACAGGCATGTACTTGTCGTTGAAGCTGCTGAAGGGGCAGGGAAATCCAGCCTGGCGGAATACCTGAATTACCTGAAGTCTTCCAACTGGTACCTGAGTAAAATCCAGGCCACCTCCTCACTGGGAGAAACGGAACTCGCGCACTCGATCATTTCACAGCATTTTCCCAGGCACAGGTTTGATAAAACCCAGTCCGCTGTGCTGCTGCGGGAATTTCTGCAACTTTACCAGCGCAACGGCAAATTGCCCGTGGTGATTATTGATGATGCCCACCTGTTACCAGGGGAGACCCTGAATTTCATAATCAGAATGTCTGAACTCTCCTGTGAAGGTGAGCGATTTCGTTTCGTGCTTTTCGCAGACAGTAAAATCAGGAAGTATATTGAAAGAAGTACTTTTGAGGGGAGTGAAGAAAGAATATGTGAAATATTTCAACTTCCAGCATTTTCCCGTGCCCAGGCCCTGAAGTACCTGGAGCACAGGTTGTCCCTTGCAGGAAACTCTGAACGACGTATTTTTGATGAAGCAAATATTTCTGACTGGTACCCTGAATCGGATGGATTGCCCGGCAAAATAAACAGCTTTGCCCGGCAGCAAATGAAAAAATCCGCTGTCCCTGGAAGAAAAAGCCTGGTGCTGAAACGGGCAGCCTTAGCCATGGCAGCCTGTCTTATCCTTTCCGTGGGGCTGCAAGCAGGCAGGAACATGGGCGCGGAACCCTCTCGCTCCAATGATTCGGTCACGCGAAGCCTGGCGCTACCTGAAAGCAGGGGACTATCATTAAGCGACAGTTCGCTGGTTATCGAGAAAAGAGCGGCCCCAAACAAAGCCATGGCGAGCAAAAAAGCAGGTAAAGGTATGCACGGCGAAAACAGGCAAGTGCTGTTGGCTGATAAGAAGCGGCAACAGGAATTAAGATTACAAAAACAGGAAGCAACGCGGGCAAGACAGGAAATGAGGAGACAAATTGCCGCGCTTGATGCACTGGCCCTGAGAGTCTCAGATGTATTGCAAAACTAGTTGGCGCTTTTCCTTTCATTCATGAACGCTATATCCCGGGCACTTTGATGGACAGATCAATATTTTTTGTGCTGGTTTTCATTGTTATTACCAGTGTTGCTTACTACATGTGGCAGGAACGTGAAGCAGAAAAAGTTCTTTCAACAAGAACGCAAAAGGAAATAGAGGTTCCCCCAAAAGCCACAAAAAAAATCGCGCCAAGGCCCGAGATACGCTATCCCGTCCCGGTCCCCAATACCCAGCAGCCCCTTGAGAGTAGCGAACCTCCAAAGCCGGTTGTAATACCCGATCCATTACCGGCACTGGACGAAAGTGATGCATCCCTCACACATAGACTTCAGCAACATCACCCCCTTGAGAAACTGCAAACCCTGTTTGTACCCGGGGAAATGATCAGGCATTTCGTTGTAACGGTAGATAACCTTGATGGACGAAAACTGGCCAGGCGCTACAGTCTTGTACGTTCTCCAATCACCACGCTTGTCGTGGAAAAAGTGGGAAGCGAGGATGAATTTATACTCGACCCAGGCAATTATGCCCGCTATGAGCCATATATGAATTTCCTGGCAGCTATCAGTGATCAGCAACTGCTGTCAATTTATGTAAGATTTTATCCCCTGTTCCAGCAAGCCTACGAGGAGCTGGGTTACCCGGATCGATATTTCAATGATCGCCTGATTGAAATCATGGACCATTTGCTGGCGACCCCGGTGATAAAAGGGAAAATCCGGCTCACCAGGCCCAAGGTGTACTACCAATATGCAGACAGTGAATTGGAAATCCTCACGGCAGGTCAAAAGATACTCGTACGAATTGGTAATGATAATGCGAAAATCGTGAGGGAAAGGTTGACTTCTATTCGTACATTGCTGACGACGCTCGGAGCCCGGTAACTATACCAGGGCGATTTTCATTTAATCTTCTTAACACACTTTTTCCATGTACATTGCAGTTCTAAAAAAATTCATCAACCCGATATTACTTATTATCGTGTGCCTGGTTTTGAGATCTCACGTCGATAAACTCGCTGTGCATTACCAGGAATTACTTGAGTTTGCGCCTTACGTGCTTTTGGGTATCCTCATGATACTGTGCCTGAACTATAATCGTTCACGCTTGTTTGTCGCCTGCCTCTCTCTTTTTCTGGTTTACTACATCATACAGGTTCATCTGCAGGTATCCCTGGGAAATCCGCAGGCACTGGCAGTTTTCTCAATGTTGAGTATCTTGCAGCCTGTATTCCTGGTGCAATTGGTGTATATGCCAGACAGGGGGCTGCTCAATCGATACGGACTGCTGCTTGTCTTCGGCTTTGCCGCGATATTTACCTGTGGCTTGCTGGCGATAAAGCTCTACCCGGAGTCATTGAACGAAATACTGCTGCGCTGGTTTTCGCTTCGCCCATTTCCGGGGGTAATCGTCTCAACCCTGGCGTTTCTTTTTTACCTGGTCGTGTGCGCTATCGCGATCAACAGGTTTTATAAAAAGGACGACGACTTCGCGCTATTTATTTTTACTATTGCGCTTTTCAGCGTGATCACGCTGGCAAAGTTCGACCTCGCGCATGCTTCGATGGTGATGTTCATTGGTATGGCTATCAGCCTGATAATCACCATGCTGGGGACATCCTACAACATGGCATACCGGGATGAATTAACCGGTCTGCTGGGTCGTCGTGCCCTGAATGACAAGATGAAGGCACTGGCCGGGCGCTATGTGATAGCCATGATGGATGTCGACCACTTTAAGAAGTTTAATGATACCCACGGACATGATATTGGCGACGAGGTTTTAAAGATGGTCGCGTCTCAAATTTCGCTGGTGGGAGGTGGCGGTACAGCCTATCGTTATGGTGGCGAGGAATTTTGTATTGTGTTTAATGGTAAGGACATTGAATACTGCGAAGACTATCTTGAAGATGTACGTATTTCCATTGAAGAATACCAGATGAAAGTACGGGATAAGACACACCGCGCGACAACCAGGAAAGAAGCAAAACAGCGCAGGGGAAGGCGGGCAAGCAGGAATAACGAAAAAATCGTGTCGGTCACAATTAGTATCGGCATGGCGGAACCCGATGAAAACTACAGGCAGGCAGAAGAAGTTATGAAACAGGCCGACAAGGCACTGTACAGGGCAAAGAATAAGGGACGTAACTGTCTTTCCACCTGATCATCGTAATGATTCAACAACAAAAAGAAGCAAATTATTCCGTCGTTAACGATGCTCAAAGCCTGGATCTACTTTGTAAGGAGTTGAAGGGGGCTAGCTGGCTGGCAGTAGATACAGAATTTGAGCGGGAAAAAACCTACTTCCCGGAATTATGCCTGGTCCAGCTATCAGACGGAAAGAACGTGGCTATTATAGACCCACTGGGTATCGACAATCTTTCTCCATTGAAAGAATTACTCTACGCGGATTCAATCACCAAGATATTCCACGCGGCACGCCAGGACCTGGAAATATTCTATTTCCTGTGGGGAAGTCTTCCCGCAAACATTTTTGATACACAAATAGCAGCACCCCTGCTGGGATACGACGAGCAGGCGGGCTATGCAAAGCTGGTTCAGAATATGCTCGGAGTGAGCCTGGAAAAAGCCCACACCCGCACAAACTGGAAAAAACGGCCTTTGAGCAAGGATCAACTGCAATATGCTGCGGATGACGTGATATACCTTGCAAAACTTTATCCACTGATGAGGGATTCCCTTGAAAATACTGGCAGAAAGGACTGGCTCGGTGCGGAGCTGGATAAGCTATCTGATCCGACCCTGTACCAGCTTGACCCGGAGCAGTATATAAAGCGAATAAAAAATACCAGGAAACTGAATCCGAATAAGCGAAAGCTGTTAAAAATGCTGGTTGAGTGGCGCGAGGAAGTTGCGAAGGAAGAGAATAAACCAAGGAACTGGATACTTCGGGATGAAGCCTTGCTTGATATAGCCAGTCTCTCACCCCGGGAAAAGTCCTCCCTGGCCAGCTTGAAAGCGTTGAAGAATGTCAATGTTGAACGGTACTCAGAATCCATCCTGCAAGTATGCAGGTCCTCGCATGCTGCGCCGGCGGAAACTTCAGACGCGAAGCACGGGGAGCGAACACTCAGTGCAGAAGATAAGGCAGTAAGAGATGCCCTGTCCGTTATCGTCAATGTCATCGCTGCTCAAAACCAGCTCAACCCTAAGATTCTTGCACCGCAAAAAGAGCTGGAAAAATTCATATTGAAGGAAACATCCTGTGTTCTCACCACAGGTTGGCGAAAAGAACTGCTTGAAGACGCTTTGACTCAGTTTATACAGGGCAATAGTGCCCTGATTATCAACTCAGGTAAGCCCGAGATTAAAAAAATGAAAAATTGATGTCAGTGAATGGAAAAAATTATTATAAAAACAGTGGATTATTGATTTCATATAGTATACGGTCGCAACATTAGCAGAACATTGAAGTAGTTTCGGGAGTTGATTGTAGCAGTGTATGCAGCATGTTCTACCGTGATAATTCAACAAGGTTTTTTTGCTAATACATTGTTCAATTAATTTCTAGAGAGGAAAAGCAGTATGGCAACAGGTACAGTAAAGTGGTTTAACGATAGTAAGGGGTTTGGTTTTATTACTCCTTCTGATGGTAGCAGTGATGTTTTCGTTCATCACACTTCAATCCAGGCCGAAGGATTTCGAAGCCTGGCGGAAGGTCAGCAGGTGAACTATGAAGTAGAGCAGGGACCCAAGGGACCAAGTGCTGTAAACGTTACCGCCGCCTGATCTTTTCAGAAAGATAAAAAAAGCCCCGCAACAGCGGGGTTTTTTTTGTCTGGCGTTATTATTCTGTATTATGCCTGCATTAGAATTACAGCTTAATAATCCAGTTAATTGCCATGGCCAATATCCCGCTTTCTGTTCTTGACCAATCCCCTGTTCGAAAAGGCGGCACAGCCGCTGATGCGCTAAATGAAACCATCGAACTGGCGCAACGCTGCGACAACTGGGGCTATCATCGTTACTGGCTGGCAGAACACCATGCGACCCAGGGATTTGCCGGCTGTTCACCAGAGGTCCTGCTGGCCAGGCTGGGAGCCGAAACAAGCCGGATCCGAATTGGTTCCGGGGGAGTCATGCTGCCCCATTACAGTCCCTATAAAGTGGCAGAAAACTTCAAGATACTGGGCACACTTTACCCCGGCAGGATGGACCTCGGTGTTGGTCGTGCCCCCGGCACGAACCAGTACATCAATGCCGTGTTGGCGTATGGTTCCAGTGTAGGTTCCGAATACTTTCCGCAAATGGTTGCAGATCTCGATGCCCTGCTGAGAGACGTGGACCCGGTAACGCCGGGCATGGAAAAGGCGAGAGCCATGCCGATGGTCGAGCAGCCTCCTGAACTCTGGATGCTGGGTTCCAGCCAGGACAGCGCCAGTCTTGCTGCCAGTATGGGCTTACCCTATTGTTTTGCCTATTTTATAAATTCAAATATTCGGCGCGATATCATGCAGCTGTACAGTACCGATTTCGTGCCGGGTCCCGTCGCGGAAAAATCCCGGCGTAACCTGGCCGCGTTCGTGGTATGTGCAGATACGGACGCCGAGGCGGAACGTTTGTACAGGAGTCGAGAGCTGTGGTATCTCGGGTTGCTGACCCAGAAGGAACCCGGTGCTATACCCAGCGAAGAAGAGGCTGCCGAGTACAAGTATAGTGATGAGGAAAAAGCCATCCTCGCTGCTAATCCAAGACATATCATCAAGGGAGCTCCCGAAAAAGTTAAAAGTGAGCTTGGAGAGCTGGTTCAGACTTTTGAGCTGGATGAATTAATGGTCGTAACAATCACCTATGACTTTAAGGCTCGATGTCGTTCATATGAATTATTGATGGAGGCCTGGAATCACTGAGCATGGATCCGGTTAGTTTCTTTACATCAAACCAGGAATGGCTCTGGGTTCTTACGGTCGTTGTCGATCTTGGTTTTGCGATTCTTCTCTACCGCCTGTTTGGTCGCTACGGACTCTACGGCAGTATCGTTTTCAGCATTTTGATGGCTAACATACAGGGGCCCAAGCTGACAATGGTGTTTGGCCTTCAAACGAGCATGGCGGTCATTCTCTATTCAAGTATATTTTTTGCGACGGACCTGCTAAGCGAAAAATATGGACGACAGGAGGCCCAGCGAGCGGTATTACTTGGATTTGTCGTCAGTGTAATGACGGTCCTGATAAGCCAGCTAAGTCTTTTCTACCTTCCTTCAACGGATCCGGCCACAAATGAATTCGCAACAAATGTCCACAATGCGGCAGTTGTGCTGTTTGATTACACGCCTCGTTTTGTTTTTGGTTCATTGCTGGCCTACCTGCTTAGCCAGAGCTTTGACGTTTGGGTGTTTCACTGGATAAAGGAAAAAACCAATAACAGGCACCTGTGGTTGAGAAATACGGGGTCAACGCTACTGTCACAGGCGATGGACACGCTGATCTATGGATTAGTTGTATGGTGGGGTATTGTTGACCTGCTCACAGCATTGCAACTGGCCGGAGCGAAATACATATTCAAGTTTGTCATCGCAGTGCTGGATACGCCTTTCATTTACTGGGCCAGGTCCTGGGCACCAAGATAAAGCAACTGACTGGTTAGAGGGCAGGAAAATGGAAAAAAAGTTCTGGCACGAGAAGTGGGAAAGTAATGAAATTGGTTTTCACCAGGATCAAGCGCATCCACTACTTGTAAATCATTTTTCTGCCCTGGAGTTGCCCGCAGATAGTCATGTCTTTGTGCCTCTTTGCGGCAAGTCCAGGGACATGCTTTGCCTGCGTGACATGGGCTACAGGGTCACCGGCCTGGAACTGAGCGAGCTGGCAGTCAAGGCATTTTTCTCAGAGAACAAGCTCGATTTTGAATTGAACCAGGGACAGGAGTACAGGAATTACGTGGCCAATGGACTGCAGGTTCTCTGTGGTGATTTCTTTACATTGACTACGCGCGCAGTTGAAAAGGTTGATGCCGTATTTGACAGGGCTTCCCTTGTCGCGATGCCTCCAGCAATGCGTATGGGATATGTCAATGTGTTTCGCACCCTGCTGGTTTCCGGTTGCCGTATTTTGCTGATTGTACTTGAATACGAAGAGGGCCTGGTCAAGCCACCGCCGTTTGCCATTCATCGCGAGGAAATAATACACCTGTACGCTGACTGGTGCACGGTGGAGCAGGTCGCAAAAATCAATTCCGAGGTGAAAGGCCAGCCTTGCCGGGAAGTGGCCTACTTGCTGACGGTAAGCTAGAAAAAAAAGTTATACGAAAATCATGAATAAGCAAAACTGTGTCGTCTCAGTCCTGTTTGTATGCATGGGAAACATCTGCCGCTCCCCAACCGGTGAAGGCGTGTTTAAACACTATGTCGAAGCAGCCGGCTACGCAGACAGTATCCATATTGATTCGGCAGGTACCATTGGTTACCACAGCGGTGCACCCGCTGACTCACGTATGCAATCAGCCGCGGCCAGGCGAGGTTACAGGCTTGATTCCACCGCCAGGCAGGTTGCTATGGAAGACTTCGATAACTTTGACCTCATAATCGCCATGGACGTGGAAAACCTGGAAAACCTTTTTTACCTGTGCAGGGGTGAGGAAGGACAGGTTCGCATGCTGGGTAGCTTCCTCGACGACAGTGATGACCCGGTGATGGGACGTTCAGTACCCGATCCGTATTATGGAGGCCCGGCAGGCTTCGAGGAGGTACTTGATATGATAGAGGCGGCCTGTCCGGCGATGCTGGAACACTGCAAGCAGATGATGGATCAAAAGCGCTAAATGCAGATCCAGGCTCGCGTGGAGTCTGCTATTACCCGGGTAACAGGTGAAACGGCCCGGCTCAGTCACTACAGTCCCTGTCATGGCGGTTCAATTAACCAGAGTTACCGTATTGAACTGGCGGACGGACGAATTTATTTCCTCAAGAGCAATGCCCGGCCAGGTTCCTGCCCGGACATGTTTGAACTGGAATTCAAGGCGTTAAACCTCCTGCAAGAGTCCAACACGATTCTTATTCCCCGTCCCCTCGTTTATGGGGATGAATTCATCGTAATGGAATGGTTTAACGAAGGTGCGCCAGCTGCAGACTGGCAGTCAAGGCTGGGCCGAGGGCTTGCGCAACTCCACCGCAGTACCCAGGCAGCCAGGTATGGATTTGAATCAGACACCTACCTTGGCACGACACTACAACCCAATAGTTGGAGTGATAGCTGGATGGAGTTCTGGAAATCCCGTCGTCTTGGTTTTCAGCTGAAGTTGTTTTCGCAGAAAACGGATCGAGATGATCCATTACTGAAGCGGGGTCAACAACTGCTCGATCGGCTTGACCAGTTTCTCGGTGACGTCAACGAGGCGCCTGTTTTGCTACATGGAGACCTGTGGTCTGGAAATGCCGCTGCGACCGAGAGCGGAGAACCTGTTATCTATGACCCGGCCTCGTACTATGGTCACAGGGAAGCGGAGATCGGTATGATGCGCATGTTCGGTGGCTTTACCGTGGAATGCGAGGCTGCCTACGCCGAGGACTGGCCACTGGAACCGGGTTCAGAAGAGCGTATACGCCTGTATCGACTCTACCACGAGCTGAATCATTTGAACCTGTTTGGACGCAGCTACTATGATAGTTGCATGACGAGCATCAGGAGCCTGGTATAAATCCCAGTTAACCCAACCACTGCAGCGGCTCTTCTTCCATCATGGCCGCCTGTTCACGAAGTGAAAGAATGTGGTCCTGCCAGTATTTCTGTGAATTGAACCAGGGAAAAGCGAGGGGAAAGGCCGGGTCGTCCCAACGCTGGGCCAGCCAGCCGGCGTGGTGCATGATACGCATGGTTCGCAAGGCCTCGACCAGCGATAGCTCACGCCTGTCGAAATCACGAAACTCGGCATAGCCCTCCATGAGGTCATAGAGACGTGCGGTCATGTATGCCCGGTCACCAGAGAGAAACATCCACAGGTCCTGTATGGCGGGGCCCATGCGGGCATCATCCAGGTCAACCAGGAAGGGGGCATCATCGCGCCAGAGAATATTCCCCAGGTGACAATCTCCGTGGAGCCTGAGCGTGACAAGGTTGCCGGCATTCTGAAAACACTGCCGAATAGTGTTGATAATGTCAGCAGTCACGCTTTCATAGGCTGCCAGCAAGTCTGCGGGAATGAAATCATTGTGCAGGAGAAATTCCCGCTGTTCGTCACAGTATGATTCGATACTGATTTGGGGCCGGTGATGAAAAGATGAGACTGCGCCAATATTATGTAGTCGAGCCAGGCAGCGACCAAGTTGAAGCAAGTGCTCTGGATTATCCAGTTCCGGCGGTCTGCCACCGATCCTTGGGAACAGGGAAAAGCGAAAGTCGGCATACTTGAAAAGACATTCCCCTTCCTTGTCAGCAAGGGCTGCGATGACAGGCAATTCCTGCTCAGCCATTTCCCTCGTGAAAGCATGTTCTTCGCGAATAGCGTCGTCACTCCACCTGCCGGGACGATAGAACTTGGCGATGATGAAACTGGCGTCCTCCAGGCCGACCTGGTAGACACGGTTTTCATAGCTGTTCAATGCCGATACATGGCCGTCGCAGCGGTAGCCCGCGCTCTCCACAGCATCAAGAATCGTATCCGGGCCAAGTTCACTGTATACCTGGAGTGGGGAAGAGCCTGTCATTGTTTGTCGACTGTAAATTAAATAACTGATTATCCGGTAAAAAAGCCGATACCCAATTTTGGGTATCGGTAAATTCCTGCTGGCAAGACTAATGACTTGTTCGATACACTTCAACGTTGGGTGAAAACTTCCAGGTGCTGCGACTCCAGTTGAAAACAGCTTATTTCATTTTTGAGCGTAAATTTACCGTGTGCCGTCTATGTCAGTCGATATTTCAAATATAACCAGGGAAGCCAACGAAGGCAGTGTAGAGGCACAGCTGCAGCTCGCGGAAATGTACGAGACGGGATTTGGTGTACCAACCGACCGGGGACAGGCTGCCTACTGGTACAGGCAGGCGGCTGAGCAAAATTCCGCAAAAGCGCAGTCCATGCTGGGACAAATGTATATCAGGGGAATTGGTGTACCTGAAGACCATGACGAAGCAGTGATGTGGCTCGGGAAGGCTTCGGATCAGGATGACTCAGTGGCACTTGCCAATCTTGCCTGGTGCTACCAGCGAGGGCTCGGTGTCGATAGCGACCCGGCAGCAGCCTTGAAATACTACCTCAAGGCCGCGGAGTTGGGCCACGCAGGAGCGCGTTATAACCTTGGCTACATGTATTCCAATGGTATCGGAACGACTCGCGATTATGCCGAAGCGGTTAGCTGGTACAACAAGGCTGCAGAACAGGGACATATCAAGGCGCAGTTGAACGTCGGCCTGTTGTACGCCCTCGGACAGGGAGTCGAGAAGAGCGAAGAAACAGCGCTGGAGTGGTATACAAAAGCTGCCGAGCAGGGATACGACAAGGCGCAATATAACCTGGCCCTGATGTATTCCGGAGGGCATGGGGTTGAACAGGATGACAGCACGGCAGCCGAGTGGCAAAAGAAAGCCGCGCTGCAGGGCTATGCAAGAGCCCAGTTTAATCTCGGGTTGCTATATTCCTACGGTCTCGGTGTAGAACAGGATTACAGGCAGGCCGTGGACTGGTTTACCCTGGCATCGGACCAGGGTTATGCAAAGGCTGACTACCAGCTGGGTAAAATGTACCAGGAAGGCCTGGGTGTAACGGCAAACGAGATACAGTCCGCCAGGCACTACCAGCTTGCAGCCGAGGGTGGATATGCCAAGGCCCAGTACCGACTGGGCAGGTTGATACTGGATGGTCATGGCGTACAGCGAGATGAGCATGCGGCCTTTGACTGGTTCCAGAAATCTGCCATGCAGGGATACCTGAAAGCACAATATATTATTGGTGTGTGCTATGCCCGTGGTATTGGCGTGGCAAAGGACTATGTCAGTGCCTATGCATGGTTATCACTTGCATCACTGTCGGGAGATGCATTCGTAGAGAAAATATTTGGCAAGGTAAAAGCAAAAGTTAACGACGAAGAAGTGGAGGAGGCCACTCGCCTCGCAGATGAATGGAGAGCGGTTTACCTGCGCGAAATCAAAATACCGGAGAATTAATGACAAGGGTGTCTACAAACTCGGGCTTGGCACTGCGCTCCTCTTGCGTGAGATTGACAAGTACATTGTAGTATTTACGGATTTTTGAAACGAACTTCACCGGCTCCCTGCCCCTTGCGTATCCATGCTTTGTTTTCTTGTACCACTTTCTCTGGCTGAGCAAGGGCAGCCTTTGCCTGACATCCTCCCACAGGTCCGGGTTAGCACCGTCTCGCTGCGTCAGTATGCGGGCATCTTCGAGGTGACCAAAGCCGACATTGTAGGCAGCCAGGGCAAGCCATGTCCTGTCGGGTTCCTGTATACGTTCCGGTATGCGGTTAATTAGTGTCTTTAGATATTTCGCGCCTCCCTCGATACTTTGCTCGGGATCCAGTCGATTCTTGACCCCCATTTGTTTTGCCGTTACCTGGGTCAACATCATCAACCCCCGCACTCCCGTGTGCGAGCGGGCATCCTTACGCCAGTGGGATTCCTGGTAACTCAGTGCGGCCAGCAAGCGCCAGTCAATATCATGTTCGATACCACTCCTGCGGAAATATGCCTTGAGAGCGGGCAGACTTTTCCTGTACTTGTCGATAAATTTCCTGGAATCGACGTAATCAAAAAAACCGGTGGGGCCATAGAAGCGCTCTATCAGATCAGCGAGGACTCCCTGCCTCTCAATTTTTGAGTGGAATTCGTGAAGTTTTCGCAGCAACGAATAGTCATCGCTGTATTGAATGGCCCATGCCAGTGGTTGTGGGGGCGTCAGGTTGAAGGCGGTGCGTACCTCGGGAAAAGATTCCCTGGTGAGAACCCGATCATTTGACAGTGCCACGGCATAAAGAATTTCCCCATTCTCCAGCATTTCCATTAAATCAATGTTCTCCTTGTCACTGTGCACTATCCACTGCAGTTCAGGGTGTGATTTCTTTATTTTTTCAAATTCCGGATCCGGAATGGTCCCTCGAGCCACGTGAATTTCATCAGGATATATATCGTCCAGGGTATCCGGTCTAAGATAGCTGGCACGATAGAGCACCTGTCTTGCCACCCATTGGTAATTTGGCCCAAAAAGAAACGGAGGATCCTCTGTATGCAAGCTCTTTATGCTGCCTATCACGATATCGGATTGGCCATTGCGAACAAAATCAAGGGCATCACTTGGTGTCCTGGTGATAGTCAGGGATAAATTAACCCCAAGGTAGTCTGCAAAACGTTCGGCCAACAGGTATTCCAGACCATTTTCACCATCCTTATCGACAAAATACGTGGCCGGACCATCGTGGGTGACCATCCTGATTTCTCCACGTTCAAGTATTCGCTGCAGCTGGCCTGGTGTCTCGCTGCATGAAGATATCAGCGCAACCAGGGCCGGCATAACAATGACAAGCAAAATATTGAGCGGGTTTCTTTGCATAAGACTTCATTTTACCGATTCAGTCATTGCTCGCCATAAATACAGGAAATAGCCTATAGACTATTGATATATAGCTTCTTTTTATAAACTACTCTACACTCAACAAGTTGTGTCACCTGGCGCGTTGAGAACCAATCAAATCTGTTGTGCTGCGATGCAAAGCATCGCCAGGATGAAATTTTAATATATCGGAGAGGTGTGAAGGGGTCGAACGGGGTAGCTCGACAATCTTCCGCAGGAAGATTGGACGCAGGAACGAAGTGACTGCGCCCGCAGGGTGAGTCATCGCATCTAGCGATGACGAATCAAATCTGTTGTGCTGCGATGCAAAGCATCGCCAGGACGAAGTTTTAATATATCGGAGAGGTGTGAAGGGGTCGAACGGGGTAGCTCGACAATCTTCCGCAGGAAGATTGGACGCAGGAACGAAGTGACTGCGCCCGCAGGGTGAGTCATCGCATCTAGCGATGACGAATCAAATCTGTTGTGCTGCGATGCAAAGCATCGCCAGGACGAAGTTTTAATATATCGGAGAGGTGTGAAGGGGTCGAACGGGGTAGCTCGACAATCTTCCGCAGGAAGATTGGACGCAGGAACGAAGTGACTGCGCCCGCAGGGTGAGTCATCGCATCTAGCGATGACGAATCAAATCTGTTGTGCTGCGATGCAAAGCATCGCCAGGATGAAGTTTAAATATATCGGAGAGGTGTGAAGGGGTCGAACGGGGTAGCTCGACAATCTTCCGCAGGAAGATTGGACGCAGGAACGAAGTGACTGCGCCCGCAGGGTGAGTCATCGCATCTAGCGATGACGAATCAAATCTGTTGTGCTGCGATGCAAAGCATCGCCAGGATGAAGTTTAAATATATCGGAGAGGTGCCGGAGTGGTCGAACGGGGCAGACTCGAAATCTGTTGTGCCTCTTGCAGGTACCGTGGGTTCGAATCCCACCCTCTCCGCCATATTTCTGTATAGGATCAAACCTATTCAGAAATATGATTGAGCGGCGGATATGATGAGAACCCAAAGGTTCGACAATCTTTTGGAGAAAGATTGGACGCAGGAGCGAAGTGACTGCGCCCGCAGGGTGAGTCATCGCTCATTGCGATGACGAATCAATCCCACCCTCTCCGCCATATTTCTGTATAGGATCAAACCTATTCAGAAATATGATTGAGCGGTGAATATGACTAAATATCCACTTTAATGAAAACAGACTTTTGCATAATCGGTGGTGGAATTGCGGGATTATCGCTGGCCAGTCACCTCGCGCAAAAGGCACAGGTGTTGTTACTGGAACGGGAGCCTGATCTTGCCTATCACACGACGGGTCGTTCAGCAGCGCTTTATTCAGGCATTTACGTCGATGGTGTTTCCCGCGCATTAACACAGTTGAGTCTTCCTTTTTTTCTCGAAACACCAGGCAGCTTTTCGCAACAGCCCCTGACGTCACCAATCGGCTGTATTTTTACGGCACGGGAGAGTGAGCGAGCGCTGGTAGAGAAGCTGCTTCGGGCTGATCCAGGACTGGAGCTCCTTGGCACCGAGGAGATGCAGCAGCGAGTCCCAATTTTAAAATTCGGTGAACAGTCAATACAGCTCGGCCTTCTAGAAAAAAATGCCTTTAAAATAGATGTCGCTGCCATGGTAGAGGGCTATCGTCGTCATACCTTGAATGGTCAGGGTGAAATAAAACGAAATGCCAATGTTGTATCCATGCGTCATTCTTCCCGGGGCTGGAATATCGAGTTGGCAAATGCTGAGCATGTGCACGCCCGCAGGGTAGTGAATGCATCCGGTGCGTGGGGAGATGTCATTGCCGGCATGGCCGGGATAAATCCGGTGAACCTGCGACCACTCAGGCGAACAATCATCACCTTTGACGGGTTAAATGGTGTAGACATGTCAAACTGGCCGGCGGTTGGAGGGCTTGCGGGTGGATACTATTTTATGCCGGAAGCGGGCAAGTTACTGGGCTCGGCCGCGGACGAGGTTCCATCCGCCCCATGTGACGCTCAACCAGAAGAATATGATATTGCGCTGGCGGCGCAAAACATTGAAAACCACACGACTTTAACAATTGAGCGAATACATCATAGCTGGGCAGGGCTTCGCACCTTTGCTCAGGATCGACAGCCTGTAGTGGGCTATGACGAAGAGAATCGCGACTTTTTCTGGCTGGTTGGCCAGGGTGGATTTGGAATACAGACTGCACCGGCTCTTGCCAGGCTCGCTGCGCTGCTCGCGCTGGAAGAGCCACTCGATTCGGAATATGAGCAATCCGGATTCCCGGTGAGTGATGTTTTACCAGGAAGGCTGCGGTGAATAATTTTTTCAAGAGTTACCTTTTGCCCGGCTTGCTGTTTCAATCTGTAATTATTGGTGGAGGATACTCAACCGGGCGTGAATTGGTGGAGTATTTTATGGGTGCGGGGCCAATAAGCGGTGTCGTGGGAATGCTTATCACAATGTTCACCTGGAGCCTGCTGCTTGCCCTGACATTTGAATTTTGCAGGGTAAACAAAGCCTATGATTACCGGGCGTTTTTTGGAGCATTACTCGGAAGAGGCTGGTTTCTTTTTGAACTATTGTTCATTGCCATTGCGGTCCTCGTATTTGCCGTCATTGGAGCAGCATCAGGCGTTATATTTTCTGAAATGACCGGTGCCCCGAAACATGTCGGAACCGCGCTGATGATAGCGTCAATTGGAATCCTGGCATTCCATGGAACCACACTGATCGAGAAAATGATTTCTGCCTGGTCGTTTGTGCTCTATGGGGCCTATTTAACCTTATTCTTTGTGTCTTTGAATGCACTTGGTGATGATGTAGGCGTGGTTCTAAGGGAAGACAATATAATCAATCCCGACTCGCTAAGCGCAATAAAGTATGCTGGCTACAATCTTGCTGCTGCGCCCGCGATATTATTTGGCATAACCCATATAAAGAAGAGAAAGCAGGCAATCTGGGCCGGTATTCTTTCAGGCCCGATAGCGATGATTCCGGCAATATTGTTCTATGTTGTGTTACTGGCCCAATATCCCCCGGTTTTGAATGCAGAGGTGCCACTATTGGTATTGCTTGCTGCATTAAACACCCCCGTACTCGCACTTGTATTTAAAGTGGTGATATTCGGTACATACATAGAGACCGGTGTAGCCATGGTGCATTCAGTAAATGAGCGAATAGACGGACTCCAGCGTGAACGGGGTAAAGAACTATCACATTGGCAGAGGGTACTGATTGCAGCAGGTCTACTGCTTTTTTCTATTTACCTGGCTTCAAGTCTTGGGCTGGTCACCTTGATTGGCAAGGGATACGGTAGTATTACTTACGGCATTCTTGCGCTTTATATCATACCCTTATTGACGGTAGGACTGGTGCAGCTTCGGCGAGCATAATTTAAACGAGAGATGAAGGAATGAGTAAAAATTACAGAGTGGGCATTATCGGTTACGGTTACCTGGGCAGTTCCCTGCACCAGTCTCTTGGTGGGACAGGAATCGAGGTGTGCAGTATTTATAATCGTTCACAGGAGCGCCTCAATGGTCTTGATGACGTGCCGTGCACTACGAGCATGGAGGTTTTCATGGAATCCATTTCCGGGCTGGACCTGGTTGTAGAACTCGCTCACCCCCAGGTGTCCCGTGACTTTGGCAAGGACATCCTGGCCCGCTGCGACTACATGCCATGTTCTGTTGCCGCGCTGGCAGATGATCATGTCATGAAAGATTTGACAGAAGCAGCGTCTGACTCGGGAAGGCGCCTGTTGGTGCCCCATGGTGCGGTTGTTGGTATAGACAATCTTTTTGAAGCCAGGGACAACTGGGAAGAAGCCTGCATTACGTTTCGAAAACCACCCGACTCATTGGGCGTCGAGCAAGAGCAGGCAAGCGATGAAGAAGTTTTGTTCGACGGTTCTGTCAGGGAGGTTGCACTCAAGTTTCCCCGCAATGTTAATGCCATGGTTGCCTGCGCCCTGGCAACGGTAGGAGTCGAAAAGGCACGTGCGAAGATCATTGCGGACAGGAATACAAACAATATGCTGAGAGGGGAGTTTGAATTCAGGGGCAAAGATGGCTCGCGCCTTTCCATCGTGAAGGAGGAGCCTGCGGTGGGTGTATCCAGCCCCGGTATGATTAGCTCTATTGTTGGCAGCGTCATGAGGGCATCGCAGATCAGCAGCAGTGGACTAGAGTTTGTCTAGCACGTAGTTGAGTTTTTTATGACTGCGAAATATCGCTTCGCAAAAACACCGGGAGTTTCTTAAAAAGCGAGGCTGCGCTTAATCCATGGTGGGTGATAGCTTTGCCTGGACATGTTCTGCAAATCCGACACCGGCCTCGGTATATATATTAAATACCGTTGCCACCCCGGCATCATGCAGGATTTCCATTTCATCTGCGTACCTGGCTGACGCTGCGATATCACCGTCATAATTAGTACCGGCAATTTCATCAAGAACAGCGAGATTCATATTCAGGTTTGGCAGCGCAAGCAGGATTAACCTGATCTTGTGCTTTGCTGTAATGCGGTCCCAGAAATCCGCATCACTCGGATCGCCAAGTAGGACATTCCTGCCACTCTCGACCTGCTCCTCCACCTTCACTGGGTCAAAGTCGATGCCAACAACTGGTTCGTTGGTACTTTCAAGCATCTTGTCGTAGGCCCCGGTACCAACACGACCCATGCCGATTATTGCGATGGTTGCATCGCCCGTGTCCAGTACCCTGTCGTCTGCCAGGCGATTTGGTCCTTGCCAACCCAGCCAGAACTTCCGGTACCTGGCGTAGAGTCGATGGGAATAGGCATTGAATACTGCTGCAATAACAAAGGAAATAGCGGTAACCACTGCAAGAACAATAAGCCATTTTTCTCCAAGGAGACCGTCGGTGACGCTGATTGCAGCCACGATTAATCCGAATTCGCTGAAATTTGTCAGGTTAGCCGTAGCCAGCAGGGACGTTCGAGCACGCAATTTAAATTTTATAAACAGAAAGAAAAACAGCAGGGACTTCAGGAATACGAGGGGAATAATGAGGAGTGCAATATAAAGAATTTCGGAAGTTATTGTGCCTGATAGCCCAATGGAGAGGAAAAAACCAAGCAGGAAAAGGTCTTTGAATCCCAGCATCGTAGTGGCCAGCTCATTGGACCTGGGATGCCCGGCAAAGAGCACCCCGATCACCAGTGCACCCAGGTCTCCCTTGATACCAACCAGTTCAAAAATCTCTGCCCCACCCAGTGACAGGATGAGACCATAAAGCACCAGCAATTCCCCATGCCCCAGTTGCTTTAACAGGAAAAGGAAGAATGGTCGCAGCGGGATAAGTAACAGGAGCAGTACAGCCCATGCCGAAGGCACCTTGCCGGCAGAAAATGCCAGGAATATCACTGCGGCCAGGTCCTGCATGATCAAAATCCCGATGGCAATGCGACCGTGCAGAGATTTCATCTCTCCTTTTTCTTCCAGCACCTTGACCACGAACACCGTGCTGGAAAAACTCAGGGCAAAGGCGAGGATCAGGAATTGAGTAAAGCCCAGCCCGGCGAAACTTCCTATTCCAAGAACAAACAATAAATGGAAAAACGCGGTCAGGAGCAACACCGTGATTGCGGTGTGGATACCCGTCACCGCCCAAACCTGTGGCTTTGCCAGGATTTGCAAGTTCAGCTTCAGGCCTACTGTGAACAGCAGAAGCGTGATACCAAGATCTGAGAGCTTTCCAAGCATTTCACCGCTGACAACACCGAAACTGTTGAGGACGAAGCCGGTGAGAAGAAATCCAACGAGGGGCGGAAGACCTATCGATCTCGCACAAAACCCGAAAATGAAAGCCAGGGATAACCAGACAACATCTCCGAGGGCAATTGCTACCATTTCAAAGCCCATAGTGGGTGCCTCAATTGAAACCATGATGAAAACCCGTTGTCTGGATTATACTGGTGAAAAACACCAGAACGAAATAACTCGATGAAGGAGTCAATTCGAAGATGAAACACAGATCATGTACTTTACTGGTGGCGCTTATCCTTTTACTACCTGCTTGCTCAGGAGAACAAAAAATCGCGACCGAAATACTGGTTGGGGATGATGGCTACGCCATTCACGGCTATGACCCGGTCGCCTATTTTTCCAAGGGCGCCCCGCAAAAAGGAAGCGTGCAGTACTCTGCAGACTGGAATGATGTAACCTGGTTATTCAGCTCCGAGGAAAACAGGGAGAAGTTTCTCGCGGCCCCGGAGAACTACGCTCCGAGATACGGTGGATGGTGCGCGTATGGCATGGCAGAAGGTTATGCCGCGGAAACCGATCCTGTAAATGCGTGGACTATCCATGAAGGTAAGCTGTACCTGAACTGGGATGCTGAGGTATCAGGGGAGTGGTCCAGCGACATAGAAGCTTACCTCCTCAAATCTGAGTCTAACTGGCCGACCGTGCAAAACCAGCTGGCAGCAGGAGAGGCCACGGTGTACTGGCACGAAAATTAAGGTGGTGCTGTGGATATCCCACTATCATTGCCGCCAGTGCTGAATTTTCGACAACTTGATGAGTTTTCGTCATAAAGGTGTCTGGATATCATCATTCTCAAAAAAAATGCGCGGCCTGGTATTGTCGCCTGGCACAGAAATATGTGAAAGCTGTCACAGGAGGACACTGGAAAGCCACGTTAAATGGTGAATAGTCCAGGCTTCACGAGCAGGAATTATATCTTGGCATCCTGATTGCAACATTAAACCCAGGTTCACAGTAGCTGGAGACAAAAAATGAACAAACTGGATTTCAACATTAGCCTTGCCGTATTTATGCTGGGTGCTGCATTATTTGTCTTTGTACCCCTGGGCTCATTTAGCGCCGCATTTACAAATGACCTTTACCTGTTTGCCCTGTGCCTGGAATCAACCGGGGTTGTAACAGCCCTGATTGTTTATTTTAGAGATGATATTGCCAGGTTAGAGCTTTAGAACAGGTACAGGATCCATCCTGTTTTTCAAGGGGCCGATACTCTATGAGGTTGTTGTATTTAATTGTTGTGACCTGCGTGTTTAGTTACTTCCTCCTGCTATTCAAGGGGGATAAGGAAGTAAATAACGATGCCGCGGAGCCAGTCATGGGCGAAGCGAGGATTGATGTACCTGCAACGCAAGTTACTCTTGAAGCTCGAAGCAAAGATAATGTTCGTGTCATTGTACAACCCGGCGTTGGCGCAAGCAGCCCCGATGATGAAGACAAGCAGGATACAGCCAGGCTGTACAAGTGGAAGGGGCCGGACAATATTACTGTCATAAGCACGGAACCACCGCCGCAGGGGATTGATGCTGCGACTTTCCTGTATTCAAACAGGGTTGCAAGCGGGAATGACAACATGGAAATCACCAGGCATGGTGCAGAGAGTTCGAATAAAGCCCTGAATGGGCCTTCTTTTCGTGATGACCCGCTGCAGGTTTACACGCCGGATGGTTTAAAGGAGTTTATCGAATACAGTAAAGAGATCGGTGAAAAGATCGAAGTCCGGGGACAGGAACTTGAAGAGCTGGTAGAGCTGCTTTGAGAGTTTTTAAAACCTCCTCTTGCATCGACCTGGCAGGTGTGCCAGTCGTAGGTCGATAGCACCGCAAATCCAGTCTATTTTTCCACCCCCGGGGTCCTGTTTTCCAAAATACGCGAGAGATTTCCCACGGAATTCATGAAGAACAGGGCTTTCGTTTCTGAATGTCACTACTATCAACTGTTCCTTGAGGAAAACTTCCTCAAGCAGCGCTGCCTCGCCAGGTTTGACTGCACGTTTAATCTTTTCGGTTTCGTTGGGCCAGGTGCCGTGTACACGAACGCGGCTTGAGACCGCGTCGCTCGCTTCATTAAGTACTTGCAGCGCGCTCGCAATTTGCTGGCTGGCAAGGGCGACGTACTGTCTCAGTACCAGGCCGGTCGGCAACGCAAGTGCTAACAGCACAACCAGCAGCACAGCGGGCATGATTCTTGACACCATTCCAGACTTTGCAAGTTGCTTTCTCTGTTCAAGGAATGACAGGTTCATGTTCTGTACATTTCTTACCTTGAGTAGAACATGAAGATAGTAGAAATAGTTACCCCATAGACCCATGATTATGGCGCTGAGTGTCGCGGCCAGGGCGATTGACAGGTCAATCGTGGGGTTGAACACCCAGTATTTCACGGAAGTATAGTGATAGGAGAGATAAAAATAAGAACAAAAGCCAGAGAGGACAAAAAAACAGGGGAACATCAATGCGGCAAACAGCCACATCTTCCTGTAGCACATCCACAGGACCCCAAGTAGAAATGCAGCCATATTAATACTGGGCCGGGGGATGAATGGTCGGCTGTCAAAATAATGAAATTCTGACATGTAATAGGAACGGTTCTTTCCGCCCACATATTCTCGTATTAACTGGGCCCTGTACTCTCGAGGGTCATAGAATTCATGCGCCCGCTTTTCTTCACCTTCGCCGGTTTCCACCAGGCCCAGGTTCTGCGTGTCATCCAATTCGCCTGTTTTCATTTGTTTGTCACGAATTTGTATGCCCTGTTGGCCCCATATTCTATATATTATTAGCGGAGCAACAAATCCCCGGACCTACAGGCAGGCTGGTGTATTTGCGGAGTGGTGTGGGCACCCACAGGAGGAGGAAGGTCAATGATGAATATTTTTCGCGTCATACTCCCGGTTCACGACATTGAGCAGGCGAGCATATTTTACTCAGGCATATTACAGGATGAGGGCGAACGGGTTTCGAAAGGGAGACATTACTTCCAGTGTGGCGCCACCATCCTTGCCTGCTACGACCCCGTGGCCGATGGCGATGAACCGGGGCAGGGCTGGCAGGTCCACGAAAACCAGTACATTTATTTTGCTGTTTCCGAACTTGAACACGTATACAAGACTGTTCTGCAGCACGGTGGCGAAATTATTTCTGAAATTGAGTCCATGCCCTGGGGTGAAACCCTGTTTTATGCCACAGATCCCTTTGGCAATCGCCTTTCATTTGTCGATCAATCCACGCTTTTCACTGGCGAGAGGGGAAAACATTAACTGAGTTTTTCCAGAACTCACCTATAATACAGCGGTCTTACTTTCCGGATAAAGCATGGTTGGGGGTTCATGAAGTCAATTATCCGTATTATCTGTAATCGTTATACGGCAATGGTCTGCGTGCTCGCGCTGGCATTCTCAGCAGGCATGCTTTTTCGTGATCGTGTCATTGCGCCGGATCTGCATCGCCTGTACATGGAAAGCATGATGGTCACTGACCAGCCGCCTGTCGTCTTCATTCATGGTGTGCTTGGCAGCAAGTTAAGGGATGAGAAAGGTGGCGGTGATCTCTGGCTCGGTTCACTGGACCGCATATTGCTGAGCGAGTACGAGGAACTCGCTTTTGATATCGATCCTGATTCCCTGGAACCACGTCCAGGCAGCGTTCATGCTTATAGCATTGCAGATGACGCCATCGGCAAAGACTTTTATGGGAAAATAATATCCACCCTGGAAAGCGCAGGTGGCTACAAGCGTGCGAGGATTGGGGAAAAAATCAGCCCATCCGAAAAAAACTTTTATGTTTTCTTCTATGACTGGCGCCAGGACAATGTTAAGACCGCTGCTGAACTGGCGGACTTTATTGACCAGGTGCGCGTCGACTATGGTAACCCGGAATTGAAAGTTGATATTGTTGCGCACAGTATGGGTGGACTGATTACCCGTTACTACATACGTTACGGACGACAGGACGTGGTAAATGACAACGATTTTGACAAGAAAGTGACGATGTATGGCGGTGAGCGTGTAAGACGCGTTGTTCTTCTTGGTACCCCTAATCTTGGCTCTACCAAGACACTCAACCGCTTTATTAATGGTGTGAAAATCGGGCTTAAGAGTATTGGAACAGAAACACTCGCGACCATGCCCAGCCTCTACCAGCTGTTTCCCCATCCGCTCAATGACTGGCTGGTGACCAACGAGGGCAAACCCCTGGAACGAGATCTTTATGACGTGGAAATCTGGCGTCGATTTCAGTGGTCTATCTTTGATCCAAAAGTGAGGGAGCGCATTCTTGCCCGTTTCAAGGATGCTAATGCAGGCAAGGAGCACCTTTCGATACTGGAGGCTTATTTCGAAAAACACCTGGAGCGCGCCAGGCGATTTGTCTGGTCCCTGACCATCAATATACCGGAACCACATCCGAAATTAATTGTCTTTGGAGGAGGGTGTACCCTGACGTCGGCAAGGATTATTGTTGAGGAAGTTGCCGGGGAATCTGTAATCAGGCTGTATCCCAGCGACGTGCTTAACAGGGTTGATGGGGTCGATTATGACTCACTGATGCTTGAACCTGGTGATGGTTCGGTAACAAAGGCTTCCCTGCTGGGTCGAAACGTACTCGACCCCAGTGTCAAAAGGCACAGGTACAGCTTTTTCCCGCTGGATTACTCGATGATACTGTGCGAAAAGCATAATAGCCTGACGGGGAACGTAAATTTCCAGGACAACCTGTTAAACGCGTTACTGTCTCGCGACTGATGACGGTTTTTCAAAATAGCGGCTTAAGGACTATGCAAGGCAAATACAAATTCGGCGTAATTCTCTACCTGGTTCTGCAGACCTGCCATGCAGGCGAACCCAGCCTGTTTGATGCAGCCGCCCTGGAGCAATCAAACATTGTTTTCCTTGAGCAAAACTGGAGCGAAACGGATCGCCAGTATTTTTACCATGCGGACCAGGGTTCGCGACTGGTGCCCCTCGACATTTATCTCGCCCTGGAGCAGGCAGATAGTGAAAACCTGTTTAACCAGCCTGAAAATATTCTGCGCTTTGGTTTCATACCGGATGTGACAAGCGAAACCAACCCCAGCGGATTACCGCTGGGATTCGCACAGAACAAGGATTACATGGGACCCACCTGTGCAGCCTGCCATACACAGCAAATCAGGTACGGTGACAGGATTATCCGTATAGATGGTGGCCAGGCAATGGCTGATTTGCCGTTGTTCCTTATCGAGATGACCCGGGCAATGGTTGCCACGCTTGATAATGAGGAAAAGTTTGCGAGGTTCCAGGAAAGAGTCCTGGGCAGTAATGCAAGCCAGGCAAAGCAGCAGGCACTACGCACTCGCCTGCAACATCAAAAGAACATGCGCGAAGACTATGGTCGCCGACATCATTCAACTGTGCCCTACGGTTTTTCCCGGCTTGATGCCTTTGGTGCGATCCTGAACAAGGGGCTTCACCTGGCCGGCGCGAAGGACAATTTCAATTCACCCAATGCACCTACATCGTATCCTTATATATGGGATACGCCTCAACATGACTACGTGGAATGGAACGGTTCACAAACAAATTCCAGCCTGGGGGCCCTGGCACGAAATGTCGGTGAAGTGATCGGTGTATTTGGAGAAATAGACACAGAGCCGACCTCATGGCTGGGTTTCTATGATGCCGGTTACGATTCTTCTATTCGCGCAGCAGAGTTGAGGGAGCTTGAAAAGACGGTGGCCAGGTTACATTCACCTTTATGGCCCGATTTTTTTCCGGCCCTGGACAGGACAAAAGTTGAGCAGGGTCGAGTGTTATTCGAGAAACACTGCATACAATGCCACGTTGATATTGACCGTACTGATCCTGATCGCAAGATCAAGGTGCGTATGAGCTCACTCGGTGAAGTAAAAACCGATCCACTTATGGCAAGAAATGCCGTGGAACACCGAGGCCGCTCTGGAATTTTTGAAGGACGCCTGCGATTTTACGCGGCCGGAGAAAAACTCGCAGCCGAAGCGCCAGCGCTTTACATTGTTAACAACGTTATGGGTGGGGTACTAAAGAACAATGCACTGCAGGTGTTACTGGCAAAACGTGATGCCAGTGCCCTGGGCCACCCGGAGGAATTACATCCTCCGAAATACATGGATGGTAAATTCGTAGAACGTGGCAAGGAAGTCGCCAATGAAACCCTGTTGGCCTACAAGGCGAGGCCACTTAACGGGATATGGGCGACAGCGCCGTTTTTACACAATGGTTCTGTCCCTAATTTATACGAATTGCTTCTTCCCGCCGCCGAGCGTTCAAAGAGTTTTTACCTGGGTAGCCTGGAATACGACACTCGGAAAGTAGGCTATGTAAATGAATATGCCGCCAGTGCTTTTGAACTTGATACCAGTCTTCCCGGTAACAGCAATGCCGGCCATGAATACCTGAAAGGCGAATACGGTAACGAACCCTTTACCGAGGAAGAAATCTGGGCGCTGGTTGAATACATGAAGGGACTCTGATGTCATTAAATATAAAATTAGGCGGTGAAGAGATTCGCCAGGCATTTACATTCAAGGAAAACTTCCAAAGTATCTATAAACGCCGGCCGGGTAACTACGCCTCTCTTGACGGGATTCGGGCTATCTCCATTCTTCTCGTGCTGGTATTCCACGTGTTTTTTGTCTACGTCGCGGTTCATCCAGACAAAACCGTAGATACACTCATCCATGAACTCGGACTAAGCTGGGCCTGGGCATGGAACGGCGACAAGGGTGTTGACGTGTTTTTCGTCATGAGTGGCTTCCTGATTTCAGGAATACTGCTGCGCCAGGTACAGAAAAATGGTCGAATTGACCTGCGTAATTTTTATGTACGCCGCTATCTACGATTAACACCTGCCTATTATTTCGCCCTGGTGGCTTACTGGATAATGGACGGCCCCCACAGTGAGTGGTTATGGGCTAACTTTCTTTATGTCAGTAACTTTGTACACTATTCACACCAGGCCATGGGCTGGACCTGGAGTCTCGCAGTAGAAGAGCAGTTTTACTTTATTTATCCCTTGCTCCTGATTGCTATTCTCAAGTATTGCAAGCGGCCCGGCTATGTTTTGCTTGGCCTGTTTTTTGTTTCTCTTGCCGTGAGAATTGGCGTGATCATGACGGATGACATGATAAGCAATTCTCCCAGCAGCCGAATGTACACGGACAAGGAATACTTTAATCATTTCTTCACCGTGCTATACGACAACCTGCACACGCGTTTTGGTAGCCTCGTGGTCGGCTGCATGATGGCCTATTCATTCATGTTTCATCGCGAAAAGCTGGAAGCCTTTGCAAACACGGCGGCGGGCTACCTGGCAACTATTATTGGCCTGTTTTTTATTGTTTTCTTCATGGTGTTTCCAATCTGGTCTTCAGATTATGATGCCAATCTCAAGCTTCACCTGCTTTATAATATTTTCAATAGAAGCCTGTTTTCTCTCGGGATAGGGATAGTCATTATTGCGACTCTGCTGCAGAAAAATATACTGGCTGACATGCTAAGAAGATTTCTATCAAGCCCGGCCTGGTACCCGATGGCGACCCTGAGCTATTCTCTTTACCTGATACATCTCGTCGTCATGTCCGTGATTATCCCGGCCATTGTGAATCTCACCTTGACCATGCCGGAAGAATATCCCTGGTCAACCCTTGCATGCCTCGGCTGGGGCTTCCTTGTCAGCACGGTACTCAGCATGGCTATTGCAGCGCTGATATATCTATTTATTGAAAAGCCAATAATGAACCTGAGAAAGTAATGCGCTGGTTAAAGAGGATCGGTGTATTTATTCTTGCAGTCACTGGTTTACTTGTTTTATTCCTTGCCTGGCACTTGCACAGTAATGTGCCTGTCACCACGGAGGAGGTGCTTAGAGATGACGAGGAAGAACAGGCGGAGCGGGCAGCGAAGAATTTTATTGGTGTCATCAGGGATACCATGGGTGAGCATGCATCCCGCGGTGCGCATGCCAAGGGTCATGCTTGTGTCAAGGCATGGTTTAGAGTGGACGATGAGCTAGAAGCTTCACTTCGTCATGGCATATTTTCAGTACCCGGCCAGGCGTACAAGTCCTGGATACGATTTTCAAACGGGGGTTCCAACCTTTCAAGGAGTGATGACCGGCGCAATGATTCACGTGGCATGGCAATAAAATTGATTGGGATGGGGCAGGGCGCGGAAGAGCCTGCTTTCCAGGTGCAGGATTTCCTGATGCACAATAACCCGGTGTTTTTTTCCGCCAATGTCGAAGACTACAATCGACTGGTGGAAAGTGATAATAAAATCCTTTCTTTTCTTGACAGCCCCAATCCGTTCAAGTGGCGCTTGCGGGAATTGCAGCATGTATTTGACACCCTCGCAGAGCCTCCGGAGAGTCCCCTTGCTGATGACTATTTCAGTAATACCGCCTACAAGCTCGGACCACACAATATAAAGTTCAGCAGTAGACCGTGTGGCGCGCGCAAAAGTTTACCCGCTGGTAGGACGCGGGGGCCGGATTTTCTTTCTGAAACCATGGCCAGTGAACTGTCTGCCGGAACCGGGTGCTTTGATTTCATGGTGCAATTACAAAAGCCGGACAGGTACATGCCCATTGAAGACCCCAGTATCGAATGGAAAGAGAAAGATTCGTCGTGGATAAAAGTTGCCAGGATTGAAATACCCAGCCAGGAATTTACATCAGCACAGCAAAAGCAGTTTTGTGAAAACCTTTCCTTTACCCCCTGGAACAGCCTGGACGCACATCGTCCCATTGGCCAGCTCAACCGTATTCGTAAAAAAGTCTACGAGGCCAGTTCCCGTTTTCGACACGCGACCAATAAAACCGAGGTTCCCGTCGACCTGGACTGGTGATAGCTTCATCTGAACAGGCTTGTTATCATGGTATATTACTGATTTGTAATACTATTCACCGGCAATAAAAGGGGCATGCATGGGATTTCTCGATCAATTCAACGCGATGGTGGGCGTAGTCACGGCATTCTTGTTCCAGGACGCCTTCCTGTTCACCTTGCTCGGTACCGGTGTGATTTTCACCGTGTGGTCCGGATTCTGCCAGTACCGCGCTGTGACTCACGGTACAGCTGTCCTTCGCGGGCTTTACGATGATCCAAAAGATCCCGGAGCGATAAATCACTTCCAGGCATTATCTGCAGCCCTGTCGGCAACAGTAGGCCTTGGAAACATTGGCGGCGTTGCCCTCGCCATCGCTCTCGGTGGCCCAGGTGCGGTTTTCTGGATGTGGATAGTCGGGGTACTTGGTATGTCCATCAAGTTGACCGAGGTCACCCTGTCAATGCTGTACCGCAATACCGATGATCCTGAAAATCCTCACGGCGGCCCCATGTGGGTCGTATCAAGGGCAATGAGTGAAATAAAGCCCGAATGGAGCGGACTCGGCAGGCTGATAGGCTGGGTTTTCTGTATCACCTGTGTCGCTTACACCATCACTGGCGGTGTCATGTTCCAGGCCTGGAACGTGGGTGATATTACGCAGGTTTACTTCCACGTTCCAAGCTGGATGAGCGGGTTAGTCCTTGCCGTACTGGTCGGCATGGTAATCATAGGGGGAATCAAGCGTATCGGGGCCGTGGCAAGCCGCCTTGTGCCGCTGATGGTGGTGTTGTACCTGCTCGGAGGTAGCTATGTACTGGCCATTAACATCGAGAGTATTCCCGGGCTGGTAAAACTGATTTTTGTCTCTGCCTTCAGTCCACAGGATGCAAGTGGCGCCTTTATTGGCGGGACTGTTGGCTACGCCATTATGATCGGCATGCGCCGCGCGCTTTTCTCCTCTGAGGCAGGAGCCGGTTCATCGCCAATTGCACACTCTGCAGCAAAAACTGATGAGCCCGTGCGTGAGGGCGTAGTGGGTGGGCTTGAGCCCTTTATTGATACTATCGTGGTTTGTACCTTTACCGCGATGGTCATCCTCTCTTCCGGCCTGTGGCAAAGAAGTGGCGAGGCCGAATTTGAAAATACGCCAGTGATTATGGAAGCGGGTGCCGGCGTGTGGACAATTGATGCCATGACTGCGCCGACCCGTCATGACGGTGAAGAGTGGCGAGTGGGTGAGAATGTATTTGTTATCCTGCAGGGAGATGACAACCCTGACACGGGAAATAACCTGCACAGGCTCGGAGCACAGGTCATCCTGCAGGATGATGGCAGTACCGGTATTGAATTCAGCCAGCTTGCAATGAACGCCAGGCCGGAACTGAACGACGATAGTGTTTACGCGAGCTACCCTGGTGCAACCCTGACTGCAAAAGCGTTTGACAGCGCGTTACCGGGGCTTGGGAAATGGCTGGTTACCCTGGCATCCTGGTTCTTTGCAATTTCAACGATGATTTCGTGGAGCTATTACGGTGAGCAGGGGATCGTATACATGTTCAGTCAAAGGGCAGTGCCGCTGTATCGATACCTCCTGTGCCTGACAATTGTCATTGCAACAATGGGCATTATCAAGACACCACAGGAACTGGACAACTTTTCCGGCCTTGGTATTGGATTAATGTTGTGGGCCAATGTACCGATCACCCTGATTTTCGGCTACAAGGCGATGGCGGCATACAAGGAGTACGTGGCTCGCCTGAAAGCAGGTGAGATTCAACGCAACCCCAATCCCCCGTCTTTCTTTTCAGAAGTCCTGACCGGGAAAGATGTCGAAAAGTAAGTAAGTTTTTTCAATGTTCACGGTTAAGCCAATGGCACCTCTGCGTGCCCTGCTGTTAGTTATCCTGGTACTGTCCAGTCCCATGATATTCAGCAATGATGCAATTTCCTATGACGATATCGCGCTTGATACCTTCTGGAAAAAACTGTACCCGGGAGGAGGCTGGTCATTGTATTGCGGATTCAGGTTTAACGGCACAAGAAAGACCTCGAACGGTCGCACGATTGAAATTGAGCATATATTCTCACCGACCTTGATGGCGCTGTACGCCGGGTGCAATTCACGCATGGAATGTCGAGAAAACGAGAACGAGACATTCATACGCATGGAAGCTGACCTCCACAACATGTACCCGGTATGGCAAACGCTGATCACGCACCGTTATGAATCAAACTATGGCCTGGTTAATGGAGAAGACTGGCGTTTTGAAGATTGCGATATTGAGTGGAAAACCGGCATCGTAGAACCGCGTAACATCGCCCGGGGGAATATTGCACGTGCCCTGTTGTACATGCATTCGACCTACAGGGTTCCTGTGGACAAGAACCTCCTGGCACTGTACCGAATCTGGAACAAGATGGACCCGCCAAGTAAGCAGGAGAAAGCCAGGAATAATATTATTGAAAAGATACAGGGTTCGCGAAATCCGTTTATCGACCAGCCATCCCGCGCAGCGGGAGCCAGGTTTGAAATGCTCAACTAGCAGCCAGGGTCAGGCGGCACGGGCAAGGATCAACGAAAACCACTCGTCGTCAGCCTCGAAGTGTTCGGCTATATCAAATCCACTTTGCCTTAGCACATCCTCAATCTCATTTTTTTCAAATTTACGACTGATCTCGGTGAGGATGTATTCACCTTCGTTAAACTGCGTTGCAAGATCCATCTTTTTAAACTCCACGAGCTGAGAACCGAGAACATCAAGATACATTTCAACCTGGTTTGCCGCGGTGTTAAATTCAGCCCGGTGTTCAAAGTTTGACAGCTCAAAATTGCTTCCTGTTTCCCTGTTAAGGACATTTAACAGGTTCAGGTTAAATTTGGCGGTAATTCCCTGCGCATCGTTATAGGCGGCATTGAGAACGGCCGTGTCCTTTACCCGGTCTGCACCCAGCAGGAAATAATCGCCGCTGTTCATGGTCTTCCCCAGGTCATTGATAAAGGAAAACATTTCATCATTTGAAAAATTACCAATAGTGCTGCCGAGAAAGACAAACAGGTTTGTTTCATTATCAATCGGCAAGTTACCCAGGCCCGCGTTGTAATCCCCAAGCAGGGGCCTTGTTGTAAGCCACGGATATTCGTTTTCAAGCTCCACGGCAGACTGGATCAATATCGGTTCGCAAACATCGAACGAAGAATAGCTGCATACGTGCTGCTTTTTTTCACAGGCATCAAACAGGCGGCGGGTTTTCCTCGAGCTGCCGGCGCCCAGCTCGATGATATGTGCCGGGCTCGAAATCTCGATGATTTCACCGGCACAGGCATGTAAGAGGGTATTTTCAGTGCGCGTGGGATAATATTCCTCTGTGTCACAAATTCGTTCAAAAAGCTGGGCCCCATACTCGTCGTAGAAGTATTTGGGTGGCAGGGAGCGTGGCAGGTTCAACAGGCCCGACTTTACGTCGTCAAAAATGCTGGACACCGGTCGCGTGGGTTTAACCTGCACACAGCCGCTCTGCTGTCCGGCAAGTTTGACTTTTTCAGGGCTGAGCATGATTTTTCCTTAAACCGGGAAGATACTGATAATTTATAATGGAGCAAGGCTAACACATGGCCACTAGTGATTGCGAATTATCCTCTGGCCGGAGATACCAATAGTTTCGGCCTTTGAAGCGACAGGCATGATGCAGGATATATTGACATTAATTCAACAGGGTTACGGCCTGGTTACTCCGACAAGTCGATTAAGTCGTCACCTGTCCAGTCATTTTGCGCAATCGCAACTTTCACAGGGAAAACAAGCCTGGGAAAGCCCGTCGATCATGCCCTGGACTAGCTGGTTGGAAAATTTACAGCGCCAGCTTGTGCCGGAACGGGAAAACGAGAGATATATTTTAAACGCGCACCAGCAAGTCAGTATATGGACAGGGATAATTCGCGAATCCGAGTATTCGCAGCAGTTATTGCAGCTAACAAGCGTAGCAAGGCAGGTGATGCAGGCCTGGGAGATGGTATACCAATGGCAGCTTCCGTTATTTCCGGATGACATTTATATCAACCAGGATGCCTACGCCTTTCAATACTGGGCTGACCGCTATCTAAAAGCCTGTGATGAAAAGCACTGGATAGACGAGGCGCGGTTCCCGGACCTGGTCGCAAGCCAGTTACAGGGGATACAGGGCTGTGATTCCCTGAAGTTCGCACTCGTCGGCTTTGATGAGATATTCCCACAGCAATCTACATTTCTGGATCTGCTCAGGTCGCAGGGAGCCGAGATACTGGTTTATGAAAAGCCGAAGAGTTCTCCCCGTGTTGGAACTATCACTTTTGCGGATGAGCCTGAAGAAATCAATGCAGTCGCAAACTGGGCAAGAGCTGCTCTTTCTTCCAGCGCGGACGGGACAATCGGTATCATCGTACCAGGCTTGATAAAGTCCCGACGCCTCGTTATGGATGTCCTTGATGATGTCCTGCTGAGCGAGAACGTGCAAATGCACGAAGATCCCGAAAATCGTCCTTACAGCGTTGCGCTGGGTCAGCCATTAAATAGCTATCCTGTCATTGTTGCAGCTTTCAGGGTCCTGCAATTACTGCACTCGCAGTTAAGCCTGGAAGATATCAGCGGCCTGCTACTATCGCCATGGATAAAAGGCGCGACGCACGAACGCAGTGGTCGGTATGGACTGGATGCGAGCTTGCGGGATTTCGGGCAAAAGCAGTTTACTTTGTCACAGGCCCTTCAGCTGCTGGAGTTTTTTCGCGAGCACAGTAGTGGATGTGAAATCCTGCATGAAAGCTTCGCGACATTTAAGGCGGAGTTGTCCGATCTTTCCGGCAAGCACAGCGCGAAAGACTGGCTCGTAAAAATCAAGCGTATCCTGGAAATCTTTGGCTGGCCCGGTGAACGCAGCCTGAACAGCCTCGAGTACCAGACTGTTGAGGCCTGGCGAGACATGTTGCTGCAGTTCTCTTCGCTGGACATGGTTACAGCGAAGCTCGACGCCGGTAGCGTTTTATCGCAACTATCCCAGCTGGCGTTAAATTACAGCTTCCAGGGAGAGTCTGCTGAAACACGGTTACAGGTACTCAGCCCGGGAGCCGCCGCAGGAATGCACTTTGATCAGATGTGGATGCTTGGCATGCATGAAGATGCATGGCCCGTTGCGATGGAAGCGAACCCTTTCATTCCACTGGCCCTGCAAAAACGTCACGCACTACCTTTTGCCTCGGCAGAGTTGCGCCTCGCGCGGGGAAAGCGACTGACCGAAACCCTGCTGAATTCCGCTGACAATGTGGTGGTCAGCTTCGCCGAGTTTGACGCAGATCGTCAACGAAGACCAAGTGCAACGCTCAGGCAGTATTTCGCCGGTGATACGGAGATTGAGATCCCCTGCCAGGACTCATACCGGGACCTCCTTTTTACATCGTCAAAACTGGAATACCTCGCGGACACAAAAGGAACGTCGCTGGCACAAGGCGACTATGCCAGGGGAGGGAGTGCGCTGTTTAAAGACCAGGCAGCCTGTCCCTTTCGAGCGTATGCAAAACACCGTCTTTTTGCTCATGGCCTGGGTGAGGCGGATATCGGTCTTAATCCCACTGAACGGGGTATGCTGGTACATGAACTCATGCAACTGCTTTTCGAGCAAGTGCCCGGCCACAGTGAATTGCTTGAAATGACAGCAAGTACCAGGGAGACGCTCATAGATAACTCCCTGCACCGGGTCATGCAGAAGTACCGTCGCTTCTGGCCACATATACTCACACCCGGATTTGTAGAGGTTGAAAGCAGTCGATTGAAGCGACTGGCCCTGGAATGGCTTGAACTGGAAAAACAGCGAGATAGCTTCCAGGTTGTCGGCCTTGAACAAAAGCAGAAAATTTCCTTTGCCGGTATCGAAATAAATACCCGTGTAGACCGAATAGACCAGCTTGAAGATGGACGCCTCGTGTTGATCGACTACAAGACCGGGGCAGCAAGTCCATCGGCCTGGTTTGGATCAAGACCAGATGACCCGCAGTTGCCGCTGTACGTGATTAGCCAGGACAGGGAGGTGGCGGCGATGGTGTTTGGCAAGCTAACAAGCTCAGAATTGAAGTTTAGTGGAATTGCTGGTGATGATGGCATTCTGCCTGGAGTAAAAGTGTTTCATAGCAACAGGAGTGTCCAGCACGAGACCTGGGAGGAAGTAACCAGGGACTGGCGCGAGGTGCTGGGTGAACTGGGAGATGATTTTCGCCGTGGCGAGGCGGCAGTGAATCCAAAGAATGAAATGTCATGCCGCTATTGTGACTTACATGGTTTTTGTCGAATTTCAGAGCAGCAGTTCAGGTTGAGTGATGAAGAAAGTTATTGACCAACAGCAACGCCGGTCTGTGCTGGATCCTGCCCAGTCATTCATCGTCCAGGCACCGGCAGGTTCAGGTAAGACAGAACTGCTGACCCAGCGATACCTGCTGATGCTGTCAAGGGTCGATGCGCCCGAGGAAATAATAGCCATCACATTTACGCGAAAGGCTGCATCGGAAATGCGCAATCGCATTTTAAATGCAATAGAAAAAGTCGAAGCAGGGCCTCAAGGCAGGAGTGAAAGTAATGATGCTACCGCGCGACTTGCGGCCGAAGTTCTTGACAGGGACAGGCAAAAAAACTGGAACCTGCTGGACAATCCCGCTCGCCTTCGTATCCAGACGATTGATTCGCTGACTGCCTACCTTACTCGCCAAATGCCACTACTGTCCGGATTTGGTGCACAGCCGGAAACGCTCAGCGATGCCAGCGAGATGTATAACAATGCCGCTGCCAATACTCTGCAGGAGCTCAATTCAAACTCAGACTGGTCGAATGCGGTAAAAACCCTCCTGGCACACATGGATAATGATGTACCGCGTACCCGGGATTTAATCGCCAGCATGCTGGCAAGACGCGATCAATGGTTACGCCATGTCGTGGAAGATCATCCAAGGGAGCATCTTGAAGACGCCATTGCCCGACAGGTGGAAGATGTTCTCAAGGATACGCGGGTACTGTTTACAGGAGAGTTGGAAACGGAATTGACGGCAATGATTCGATATGCCGCAGAAAATATCCAGGACTCACCACTGCAGGCCGGCTTGCTCATGATGGTGCAGGCTGAATCGCTGCCACGGGGTGAGATCAACGCGCTACAGGCCTGGAAGTCCATTGCTGGCCTGCTGCTCACATCGTCTGCAGGCTGGCGCAAGATTGCCACTGCCAATATTGGTTTTCCGGCGGCGGGCAGGGGTCCAGGCAGTGAAGAACGGGCAGAGATGAAGGAGCGTTTCGCCCGGCTCTTGTCACAGCTCTTTGAACGCCATGACCTGCTGCAGGCTTTGCGGGAAATTCAACTGCTACCCAATATTCACTACAGCGATGACGAGTGGCAGGTACTTGAGGCCCTGCATAAGCTGCTCAGGCTCGCCACGGGCCATTTACGCGTGCTTTTTGCAGAACACAACCAGATGGATTTTTGCGGTATCACAGAGGCAGCGAGGGAGGCGCTTGGGAGCGAGGATGCCCCGACGGATCTTGCCATGCAACTCGATTATCGAATCCGCCATATTCTCGTGGACGAATTCCAGGATATTTCTATCAACCAGTACCTGTTACTGCAGGGAATAATCGCTGGCTGGTCCGATGGAGACGGACATAGTCTTTTCCTGGTTGGTGACCCGATGCAATCCATCTATCGCTTCCGCGAAGCCGAGGTCAGTATTTTTACAAACTGCTGGGAAAATCAACGGCTGGCACAGGTAGCGCTTGTGCCAGTTGCTATCAGCGTCAATTTCCGTTCTTCCGCGGGCATCGTTGAATGGGTGAACCGAATTTTTTCACAGGTTCTTCCGCAACAGGCTGACGAGGCCAAGGGGGCAGTGGGTTACGCTTCGGCCACTGCCTACAACGAGAGCACTACCGGCGACGCTGTTGAACTTCATGCATTTTCCAGTGGAGATTATGATGCTGAGGCCGAACGGGTGTGTGAAATCATCGCAAAGTCGCTGGAGAAAGATAGAACACAGAGCATTGCTATCCTGGTGAGAAACAGGCGCCACCTGGCAAGCATCATTCCGGCGCTGGGAAGATCAAATTTTCATTACCGGGCGGTTGAAATAGAAGAAATGGGGCAGCGCGCCGTGGTGCAGGACCTGCTTGGACTGACAATGGCGCTGACGCATTACGCGGACAGGATTGCCTGGTTATCTGTGCTGCGGGCGCCCTGGTGCGGTTTATTGTTGAGAGACATAGAGATAATTGCTGCGGACAGTACGCGTCAAATCTGGGACTTGATCCGTGATGACAGCATACGCAGCAGGTTGAGCGAGGATGGGCAGGTCCGACTGCAACAGTTAGTGTCAGTGCTGGACTCAGCGTTTTCCTCACGTGGCCGTAAATCACTGCATCGATGGCTTGAATCGGCCTGGCTGGCACTTGGTGGTCCGGCTTGCGTCGTGGAAAAAAGTGATTTGCAGAATGCGGAAGTTTACTTTCAGCTGCTGGCGGAATTTGACCAGGGTGGAAGCCTTGGCAGGAGAGAGTTCTTTCTCGAACAGGTCGCGTCACTGTTTGCCAAACCGGCGGTAAATACCGAGGCACCAGTCCAGGTAATGACCATTCACAAGTCCAAGGGGCTGGAGTTTGACACGGTCATCCTTCCGGGCCTGGCGCGTGGCAGCGCTAACGATCCGAGTAGCCTGTTAATGTGGATGGAGATACCCCGCAGCACGGGCCAGGATCTATTACTGGCACCAATCAAGGCACCGCGCCAGGCTGAGTCACTGATTTATAATTACCTGCGGTATCTGGAAAAGCAAAAACAGCATTATGAACTGGGCCGCTTACTTTACGTGGCGGCAACACGCGCGAAAAAATACCTTCATCTCCTTGCTGGACTCGAGTCGAGCGATGATTCACATGACCCCGTTGCCAGGGCACCCGCCAGCGACAGTTTACTGGCGCAACTCTGGCCGGTTATCAGGGAAGAAGTAGTCGTCTCGCCAGCAAGGGCACAGCAGGGGGTCCTGGCAAGTGAGGCTGGCACAAGCCCTCCCGGGACAAACCTGTATCGTCTTGATGGCGACTGGCGAAGACCTTCACCCATTGCTTCCATGCAGCACGAAAAGCAGGATAGTGAGCCGGGGCGGGCGGATATCGAATTTGACTGGGCCGGGGAAACTATCAGGCACACTGGCACAGTGGTACACCGGGCGATACAGTGGTTGGCAGGACAGGAACTTTCCAGCGTGAGCGCTGCCACAATCAGGACGCAGCGGAAGTTTTATGAACGCCAGTTAACCACGCTTGGCGTTCCAGCGGATGAGCTGGAAAATGCCGTCAAGCAGGTGGAGCTGGCTATGACTAACATGCTTGAAGATGAAAAAGCCCGGTGGATACTGTCGGCTGGGCACGGGAAAGCCAGGAATGAGTATGCGCTAAGCGGTATATACCGGGGAAAAGTGGTCAATGTCATACTGGACAGAACCTTTATTGATGGAGACGGTATTTGCTGGGTGGTAGATTACAAGTCCTCGCGGCATGAAGGCGGGGATGTTGAGTATTTCCTCGACCAGCAACAATCACGTTACAGTGAGCAGCTGGAAAAATATGGGCACCTGGTGCGTGCCCTGGAAAATAGACCGGTCAGGCTGGGACTATATTTTCCGTTGATGAAAGGGTGGAGAGAGTGGGCGCCGAAGGATTAACCTGAATGGATAAAACAACATTTATACCTGCCGCACTGCTGGTGATTCTCCTTCATGCAGTATCGACTGCCATGGCCCAGGCCAATCTCGATAGCGGGGAGCCGACTGGACGTTCAACAGGACAGGGTGAATTACAGGATCTTCGCGCGCGGATTGGCCAGCTGGAGGCAGAGCATGGCGCATACTTTACCGATCTGCAGCCACTGTTTTATCGCATGGGGCAATTACAGCAGGAAAAACAGGACCATCTTGCTGCCCTTGAATCTTTTGAACGAGCACTTCACAACAGCAAGGTAAACAAGGGAGTGCATAATGATGAGCAGCTAGCCATTGTAGAATCCATGCTGGAATCCTATTCCGCAATCAATGACTGGAAAAATCTCGGCTCTCGCCTGCATTACATGCTCTGGCTGCATCGGCGGAATTACCAGGCGAGTGACGATCGGCTTTTGTCGATGATTGAACGTGTGGGTAAATGGTATATGCGTGCATATAACCTGCATAGCGGTGGTGAAGCGCTTGACTACATGGTCAGGGCCGATGACCTGTTTGATGAAATACTGGCATTGCTCGAAGCGCAGTATGGAGAACTGTCACCCAGGGCCATCAGTACGCTGCAGGCAACCGCGACTATCAATTACTATATTGCCAGCGATGTTAGCGATGTTTTCAAGACATCCCACCGGGAAATCCGCGAGGCGATGATTCCAAACAAGCGTGCCACGCCGTACATGAATGAAGTCGCGGTTCGTGACTACTATTTTCACCAGTCGTTCTACAAGGGCAGGCGGGCACTGCAAAAGATTATTGATTTGCGCAAACAGGAACTTCCAGCATCAGTTAACGAATACGCCAGGGCGCTGGCCGACCAGGGGGATTATTACCTGTCACTTAACAGGAAATGGAATGCAATGAAAAATTACCGCAGCGCCTACGAGTCACTGCTGGAGTTCGGTGCTGATGCAAATGATATAGACGAGATTTTTGGTGAGCCAAGACCTGTTGAACCATTTTTTGCCGCGGGCCATGACATGGAAGTGCCTGCTGAAAATAGTTACGTTGATGCTTTTTTCGAGGTGCCGGGTAATGGTTGGCCGCGGGATATTCGAATCACTGACACCCACCCCGGTAATGACAAGTCGCTGATGACCCGGGGCAGGCACGCGGTGGCGGCAACCCGTTATCGGCCCCGCTTCGAAAACGGCAAACCGGTGAGTACAAGCAACGTTTATTTACGTTACGTATTCCGCTAATTTTTTCTTCATGAGTGATAAACCATACGCACCTGCCTGTGACCGGAATCGCGAGCCCATACACGGGGTGCTCAGCCAGTTATTCGCCGACAAGTCTTCTATTCTCGAAATTGGTAGTGGCACAGGGCAGCATGCCGTCTACTTTGCAGGGCTTATGCCTCACCTGCAGTGGCAATGTAGTGACCTGGAAGAGAACCACCCTGGAATAAGGCAGTGGCTCGATGAAGCGGGACTGTCAAATACACCGGCACCTGTTGTTCTTGATGTTCAACAGGATAACTGGCCGGTATTGCAGGTTGACGCAGTGTTTTCAGCAAACGCAGTGCACATCATGCCCTGGGAGGCTGTGGTTGCAATGATTGGAGGCGTTGGCAGGTTGCTGCAAAATGATGGCCTGCTGGTTCTTTATGGCCCGTTTAACTACCAGGGTAACTACAGCAGTGACAGTAATGCACGCTTTGACGAGTGGTTAAAGCAACAAAACCCCCATAGTGCCATCAGGGATTTTGAGGCGGTGAACGAACTGGCAGGGGATGCAGGCCTTGAAATCTGTGATGATTTGGAAATGCCGGCCAATAACCGCATAATCTACTGGAGGAAGGTCAGTGCAAAGAGGTGAACATGAGTTCTTATGACGAAAGTTCTGAAAGCCAGAAGTTCTGGAACGAGGAAGGCGGTCAACAGTGGGTTGATAACATCAACTCGGTGGAGACCTTTATTCAGCCGCTTAGCGCTCAATTACTGGACGTTGTCTCGGCTGCCCCGGGCGAAAAGGTTCTTGACGTGGGCTGCGGCGGAGGCCTGACCAGTATCAGGATAGCAGAACTGGTTGGAAATAGTGGCAGTGTCAGGGGAGTCGATGTTTCGCGCCCCATCATCGATATCGCACTAGCCAGGGGAAAGGAAATTGGCAACCTCGATTTTGAGTTGGGCGATGCAGCGACGACAGATCTCGGGGAAGGCATATACGATGTGATTACATCTCGCTTTGGCGTCATGTTTTTTGATGATCCGGTTGCCGCTTTTTCAAACCTGCACAGGGCGCTGAAGGATAGCGGAAGGATGGTTTTCCTGTGCTGGCGTAAACTTGAAGAGAACCCGTGGATGGCCCGAACTGCAAAAGCGGCCTTTGAAATAGTGCCGCCACCCGAGGATGCGCCGCCGCCTGATCCCACCGCTCCCGGTCCTTTTTCACTGGGTGATCGGGTTCATCTTGAAGGGGTGCTTTCGGCTGCCGGGTTCGAGGGGCTGGAAATCCGTGCCGTAGACCAGGGCCTGCATATGGGTGACCTGGATGATGCGGTGGCTTTTTTCCTGAAAATGGGACCCGCTGCTGATGTGGCAAGGAAAGCTACGGCCGAGCAGCTCGAGCGAATTGTGGATGCCATCAAGCAGGTGCTTGCGGAATATGAAACACCGCAGGGAGTGGTCTCTCCTGCCGCTGCCTGGATAGTTTCTGCCGGCAAATAAGCCGCATTGAATAACACTCTGAAAAGGCGACTTCGAAGAAGTATCGCCCTGGCGTGTATTCTTACCATGCTCGGCCCGCTGATTATCGCTTGCAGCGGCACGATAAAGCTGGGACAGGACTGGCGAACGGCCGATCGTTCCAGCACGGGTATCGCACCCCTGCCAGCTGAAGAACCGGAGGCTGTCATCCTGGTTTACTCCGCACGGGCATTTAACTGGCGCGGAATCTTCGCAGTGCACACCTGGATTGCCACCAAGGAAAAGTCTGCGCCGCACTACATGGTGCACCAGGTGGTGGGCTGGCGTGCCTGGGACAATCTGCCGGTGGTTGAATCGGAAATCGACGTTCCCGATCGTTCCTGGTACGGATACAGCCCGGAAGTGTTGCTCGATATACGCGGTGAGGAGGCGGAATCATTGATTCCAGAGGTTTATCGTGAGATCAGGAACTATCGCTACCAGTACAGGTACACCATGTGGCCAGGTCCAAACAGCAATACATTTGTGGCGGAAATTGCACGAAGGATTCCGGCTCTGGAACTTGACTTGCCGGCCACGGCTATCGGCAAGGATTATCTCGTCAGGAAGCGCCTGCTGGACAGGGCCCCGAGTGGAAGCGGCTACCAGCTATCATTGCTTGGCATTCTCGGACTGACGCTGGCAAAAAAAGAAGGGCTGGAGATCAATTTGCTTAGCCTGAATTTCGGTATAAGTCCGCTTGAAGGAAAAATCAAGCTACCCGGGCTTGGCGCGATTGGCGGGACAGGCCAGGATCGGCGCTGAGTTTGCGATTTTACTTGCCGGGGAGTGCGGAAATAAGTAAGCCCGGTCGTACTCTGTGAGGGGGAGGAGGGTCGAGTACTAACCGGGCCGTTTTAAAAAGCATCAATGGGAGGAAATGATGTCTTGAGGGAAATAATAGTAAACGCGACAAGGCCTTGCTGTGACTGAACTCACATTTTGGAATCTTGTGGCCTGCTTCAGGACAAATTTGTGATGCGCATCACGAAAGCCCGGCCTTGCAGGGCTCCATTCAGGCCGGAAAAGCTGCCTTTCAGGAAGCTTCGAGCGAATTATTACTCCTTACGAGGCTGATTATGGTCCAGCCCGCTTCAGGAACGGGCTCATTTTCCACGGTAAAAGGTAGCAATCGACCCCGGTCGTCAATCGTAAAAAGCGGGATGCAGTCTTCCCCGTATTGCTCGCGATAATGCGCAAACTGGAATTCATCGCTAAGCTGGGTATTGCGAATTTCTGCGCCGTTTCTTATCCAGCTGGCAAGCACGCCATGGGTTATTTCCTCGCCAAACAATTGCTGACCCCGGCGCTTCGTTGAAATCTTGTGCTTGTCAGTTTTTACCTGGTCATAGGTCGTGGCAACTTCATAAATATTCATGCTACCGAAATCCCGCTTGAATCTCTGCCCGGCAAGAATATCCAGGTTTACTCGACCTGACATGGCAAGCATTCGACCCACACCCACCAGGTCAAGGTTTCGATCTGCATGTTCCGAAATGGGGTTGCCGTAATAGGTGTCCAGTCCTTCCATTCTTGCTGCCCGGGTATTTTCCCAGTTACTGTCAGTCAGGACGACCTTGAAACCCAGTTCTCCCAGGGCCTTGGCTATGGCCCTGCCAACAACGCCTGCGCCAATTATCAGGAAGCCAAGTGGAGGCGGTTCACGAACATCAAGCCAGCGGGCCAGGGTCTTCGATGTCAGGCTCTGGATGAGTACCGTACCGATAATGATGAGAAAGGCGAGTGGTACGATCAGGCGCGCCTCGTCAAAACCCGCGGATTCAAGTCTCAGCGCGAACAGCGCTGCCACCGCAGCACAGACAATACCCCGTGGCCCAATCCAGGAAATCAGCAGTTTTTCCCTGAAGTTGAGATCGGAACCAATGCTGGAGACAAAAACAGCAATCGGCCTGGCAATGAACATGACCACTGCAAGCACGAGCAGCGAGGGCAGGCCGATGGACATTAACTGTGTGATGTCTATTCTTGCCGCCAGCACGATAAAAAGCGCAGATATCAAAATGACACTCAGGCTCTCCTTGAAATCAAGAATGTCGTCGATTTCCACATCTTTCATATTTGCCAGCGTCATACCCATCACTGTCACTGCCAGTAATCCTGATTCGTGCTCGGCAATATCTGCGATCACATAGGCGGCGATGACCAGGCTCAGGCTCAGCACGTTGCGCAAATATTCCGGGACGAGGTGCTGTTTGAGAACAAAGCCCAGTGCCAGGGCCGCAAGAATACCAATCAGGGAACCCACCAGTACCAGGTTTCCAAATATGATCATGATGCTGCCAAGGGCATTTTCCTGCTGGCTGGAAATGATGAAGTTATAAACGAGCACGGCGAGCAGGGCGCCCAGGGGGTCGATGACGATGCCCTCCCAGCGCAGGATGCTGGAAATATTTGCGTTGGGTCTTACCGTCCTTAGCATGGGCATGATAACGGTAGGCCCGGTGACCACGACCAGGGCACCAAAAAGAAAAGCCAGCGGCAGCTGGAAATCAAGCACCAGGTGCGTGGCCACGGCAGTGATACCCCAGGTAATAAGGGCACCAACGGTAATGAGGTTTCTCACCACTGACCTCAGCTCTCGGATTTCCTCGATATTAAGGGTGAGGCTTCCCTCGAAAAGTATCACTGCCACTGACAGGGAAACAATCGGGAACAGCAGGTCGCCGAAAAGTATGTCCGGATCCAGCATGCCAGCCACCGGGCCAAGTAAAAGACCGCAAACCAGCAGGAATAAAATTGAAGGAAGACGTACAGCCCAGGCCAGCCACTGGCAGGTGATTCCAAGAACGGCAATGGTTGCAAGTGAAACCAGGATGTCAGCTTGCATAGTCTCTCCCAGGTATGACTGGAAAAATGGGTTTATCAGCTATCCATAGCTGGCAGTTGCTGAATCAGACAGTTTTGCGAAACGCCAGGCTGGCGTTGGTGCCCCCGAATCCAAAACTATTGGAAATCACGGTTTCAAGGCCGGCATTCTCCTTGCACTCGGTAACGATAGGAAACCCCTCGGCTGCTTCATCGAGTGTATACACATTTGCCGATCCAAAGACGAAATCACCTTCCAGCATTAACAGCGAATAAATGGCTTCATTCACTCCCGCAGCGCCAAGGGCATGCCCGGTGATGGACTTTGTTGCGCTGATCATCGGGATGTTGTCCTTGAAAACAGCCTTTGCAGCGACCAGTTCACTGACATCGCCGGCAGGAGTGCTGGTGGCATGGGCATTGATATGCTGTACAGGCCCCTCGACCGTGCTGAGCGCCTGCTGCATGCAGCGTATTGCCCCTTCACCGGATGGTTTGACCATGTCCATGCCATCAGAGGTAGCACCATAGCCGACTACTTCAGCGTAAATTTTTGCACCGCGGGCGCGGGCGTGTTCCAGTTCTTCAAGGACCACGATTCCTCCGCCACCGGAAATGACGAAACCATCCCGGTCAGCGTCAAAGGGGCGGGATGCGAGTTCAGGCGTGTCATTGTATTTCGAAGACAGCGCGCCCATGCTGTCAAACAGCAGGGTGCTGGTCCAATGTACCTCGTCACCGCCACCGGCGAAAATGATGTCCTGCTTGCCATTTTGAATCAGTTCCCATGCGTTACCGATACAGTGAGCACTGGTTGCGCAGGCGGAACTGATAGAGTAATTCACACCCTTGATTTTAAATGCTACTGAAAGGCAGGCACTGGAGGTGCTGGACATGATTCGCGGTACCATGGTTGGGCCGACTTTCTTGGCACCTTTTTCACGCAGCGTATCGACGGCAAGTACCAGGTTTTCATTGGAAGCACCGCCACTGCCGACGATGAGGCCGGTTCGTTCATGGGAGACGAGGTCGTCCGCCAGCCCGGCGTCTTCAATGGCGTCAGCCATGGCAAGGTAAGCAAAGGCAGACGTGTCGCCCATGAAACGTTTCAGTTTCCTGTCGATCAGGCTATCCAGGTCAAGGCGGATTGGACCATGCACGTGGGAACGAAATCCCAGTTCCGCGTATTCCTCGGAGCGTTCGATACCCGTCCTGCATTCGCGCAGGGAGCCTGTCACTTCTTCTTTGTTGTTTCCGATACTGGATTTAATACCCAGTCCGGTGATCACCACGCGCTTCAAATCACTCTCCTAAAATTCTTCAGTTGATTTAAATAAACCTACCCTGAGATCCCTGGCGGTATAAATCTCCTGGCCGTCGGCCTCGAGCCTGCCGTCGGCCACACCCATAACCAGCTTACGCAGGACGACCCGCTTGATGTCGATATGGTACCTGACTACCTTGATATCCGGCGTTACCTGCCCGGTGAATTTCACCTGGCCGGAGCCAAGCGCCCGTCCACGGCCTTCCGCCCCCAGCCATCCAAGGTAAAAGCCCACCAGCTGCCACATCGCATCCAGTCCAAGGCAGCCCGGCATCACCGGATCTCCCTGGAAGTGACAGGCAAAAAACCAGAGATCAGGATGGATATCCAGCTCAGCCGTGACATGACCCTTGTCGTTGGCTCCCCCCTCTTCGCTGATACTGCTTATGCGATCAAACATGAGCATATTGGGCAGGGGTAATTGCGCATTACCCTCGCCAAACAGTTGGCCCTTGCCGCAGGCTATAAGTTCGTCTCTGGAATAATTATTTTTCTTTTGCATTCTTATTACCTGGACAGCTTTCATTATCTCATGGCAGAGGGCATTTTGCGCCTGCAAATGGCGGAAAATCAGTGTCCGGGGGCTTAAAATTTGGCGTATGTAAACTGATTGCCCCCTTAATGTCCAGTGGAATCGGGATATCCGCCTGTCAGGCCTGTACAGCCTGAGAATGCCTTGACAGTACTTGTCCGCTGGTTAGACTCACCTCAACTGAATTACGGGTATTAGAAATGCTGGACGAAAACAGGGAACCGGGCAGGCAGGAAACAGTCGGCGTCAGGGTTGGTGATGTGACAATCGGCGGTTCCTCGCCGATTGTCGTGCAATCGATGACCAATACCGACACCGCTGATGCTGAAGGTACTGCCAGGCAAATTCAGCAACTGGCTGCGGCCGGGTCTGAACTGGTTAGAATCACTGTCAATACCGAGGAGGCTGCAGCGCAGGTCGGCACCATCAGGAAAATGCTCGATGATATGGGCTGTGCAGTTCCCATCATCGGCGATTTTCACTACAACGGTCACCTGTTGCTGGAAAAATACCCTGATTGTGCAAAATCCCTTGGTAAATATCGCATTAACCCCGGAAACGTGGGATTTGGCCGAAAAAAGGATGCGCAGTTCAGCACCATGATCGAAAAGGCCATTGAGTATGACAAACCTGTCAGGATCGGAGTTAACTGGGGCAGTCTTGACCAGGTACTCCTGACTGACATGATGGATAAAAATGCTCGACTGGATAAACCCAGGGACGCAGAGGACGTAATGCGTGAAGCCCTGATTGTGTCTGCCATCAGCAGTGCGGAAAAAGCGGAAGAGATTGGCCTCGGTAGAGATCGTATCGTCCTGTCCTGCAAGGTGAGCGGTGTCCAGAAACTCATTGCGGTTTATCGCGATCTCGCCTCGCGCTGCGATTATGCGCTGCACCTTGGCCTGACCGAAGCCGGTATGGGCTCAAAGGGGATTGTTGCTTCCACGGCAGCGCTGGGAGTACTGCTGCAGGAAGGTATTGGCGACACTATTCGAATTTCACTGACCCCGGAACCGGGCGGTGACAGGGCGAAAGAGGTGATTGTTGCACAGGAAATCCTGCAAACCATGGGGCTGCGTTCCTTCACCCCGCTGGTGACCGCATGTCCTGGCTGCGGCAGGACAACCAGCACCGTTTTCCAGGAGCTGGCAGACGATATACAGGCCTACGTGCGGACACAGATGCCCACCTGGCGCGAAAAATACCCGGGTGTCGAGGATATGAACCTGGCCGTGATGGGTTGTATTGTTAACGGTCCGGGAGAGAGCAAGCATGCTGATATAGGCATCAGCCTGCCAGGTACGGGCGAAAGCCCAAGTGCCCCGGTGTTTGTTGATGGCAAAAAAGTCACCACGCTCCGTGGCGAAAATATCGCCAGGGAGTTCCAGCAAATAGTGAACGATTATGTAGTGGAGCGTTATTCGAGCTAGCGCTTCGCCAGCCTACTTCACAATCAGCCAGATGGCATGGGCCGCACCTGGAATATACAACAGCAGTGTCAGAACGATATTAATTACAAGGTCCTTGCCTGCGCCTTTTTTCAGGAAAACAGCCAGAGGTGGAAGCAGGATAGCGATGATGATTAATACAATCTTGTTGTCCATTTGAGTTTCCCCCGAATTGGAATAATCTAGTACAGCTGTCTTTGTTATAATTACCCGACCCCTAATCAAGGCCAGAAGGTGTGTTTATGCTAACCAGATTAAGAAGCAGTATCCAATTGTTTTTATGTGTGGCCCTTCTTCTCGGGAGCCCTGCCGTGATGGCGGACTGGCGTGACTTACTCAAGGTTTTTACCGGCGATGATTCTGAGGACGTGGTGGACAAGGTGAAAAGCGCGGGCCTTGCCGACGAAGAGATCATCGATGGACTCAAGCAGGCGCTTGAGAAAGGTACGCGCAGTGCGGTAGCCATGCTGGGTAAAGAGGACGGGTACTTCAGTAATCCCAAGGTAAAAATTCCCATGCCAGACTCGCTGAAAAAAGCGGAAAAAGGACTCAGGAAGGTCGGCAAGGGCAAGATCGCCGACAATTTCGTTGAAACAATGAATCGTGCAGCAGAGAAAGCTGCGCCCGAGGCGGCTTCAATTTTTGCTGACTCTGTTCGGCAAATGAGCATTTCAGACGCGCGGGATATTCTCCAGGGTGACGACGATGCGGCCACCCAGTATTTTCGCAGGACCAGCAGTGACAAGTTAAAGGAGAAATTTCTGCCCATCGTCAGCGATGCGACGAGCCAGGTGGGAGTCACTGCAAAGTACAAGAAAATGGTAGACAAGCTGGGTATGTTTTCCGGCTTGATAGACACTGATAACCTGGACCTGGATAACTACGTCACGGACAAGGCCATGGATGGGTTGTTCACCATGGTAGCGCTGGAAGAGAAAAAGATTCGGGAAAACCCGGTGGCAAGGACCACTGATCTTTTGAAGAAAGTGTTTGGCAGTACGGCGGCAGGCGAGTAAGAAGTCGCGATGATTTGATTTTTCTCAACAAATCAGCCCGAGGAATTAACTAGACTGGGCGGTCTTAAATTGGGGTAAACAATGGAGAAGAGGCATGAGTGAGATAGCAGTGCACCCGGTGCCGGGTGGTTTGAGCGAAAGTGCTCATATTAATAATGACAAGTACCTGGAAATGTACCAGCGCTCAATTAACGATTGCGATGCGTTCTGGGCAGAGCAGGCTGAAAGCTTTCTTGACTGGTATGGAAAGTGGGACAAGGTACAGGAATGTGATTACAACAGCGCTTCCATAAAGTGGTTTTCCGGCGGCACCCTGAATGTCTCCTATAACTGCCTGGACAGGCATCTTGATAGCAGGGGAGACCAGACCGCCATCATCTGGGAAGGCGACGATCCTGAAAATGACAAGACCCTGACCTACAGGGAACTGCATGGCGAGGTTTGTCGTTTTGCCAATGTTCTCAAGGAACGTGGGGTAAGCAAGGGCGATTGTGTCTCGATTTACATGCCGATGATCCCGGAAGCAGCAGTCGCCATGCTGGCCTGCGCACGTATCGGTGCTGTTCATTCAATTGTGTTTGGTGGTTTTTCCCCGGAAGCGCTCAAGGATCGTATTCTTGATAGCGACTGCAAGGTGATTATCACGGCGGATGAAAGCGTACGTGGAGGAAGAAACACCCCGCTCAAGTTAAATGCTGATCTTGCGCGAAAGGACTGCCCACATGTTCACACGGTTCTTGTAGTTAAAAATACCGGTGGCGATATCGACTGGGATGACAGTGTTGACGCCTGGTACCACGAAGCGATGGCTTCTGCCAGTAGCGAATGTGAACCTGAAGTCATGGATGCTGAGGATCCCCTGTTTATCCTTTATACCTCCGGTTCAACAGGTAAGCCCAAGGGTGTTTTGCACACTACAGGCGGTTACCTGCTTTACGCCGCCATGACGCACAAGTACGTGTTTGACTACCAGGAAGGGGATGTCTACTGGTGTACAGCGGATGTGGGCTGGGTAACCGGCCATTCCTACATCGTTTATGGGCCGCTTTGTAACGGTGCCCAGACATTGATGTTTGAAGGTGTACCAACCTATCCTGATGCCGGGCGTTTCTGGCAGGTGGTGGACAAGCACCAGGTGAATATATTCTATACCGCCCCCACCGCCATTCGAGCATTAATGGGGCAGGGTGATGAATATGTCACCAACACCAGGCGCGATAGCCTGCGAATCCTTGGCTCTGTTGGAGAACCCATTAACCCGGAAGCCTGGGAGTGGTATTACAAGGTGGTGGGTGATAGCCGCTGCCCGATTGTAGACACCTGGTGGCAAACCGAGACGGGTGGCATCCTGATAACACCACTACCCGGGGCTACGGACATGAAACCGGGTTCAGCTACGCGCCCGTTTTTTGGTGTAGAACCCTGCCTGGTTGATGACAAGGGTAAGGAACTTGAAGGTGCCACCGAGGGTGCCCTCTGCATCAAGCATGCGTGGCCTGGGCAGATGCGTACTGTTTACGGTGACCATGAGCGATTTATCGATACCTATTTCAAGATGTTCCCCGGAAAATATTTTAGCGGAGACGGTGCACGTCGGGATGAGGATGGTTACTACTGGATCACGGGCAGGATTGACGATGTTATTAATGTCTCCGGTCATAGAATGGGTACAGCGGAGGTTGAGAGCGCATTAGTGTTACACGACGCGGTGGCAGAGGCCGCGGTGGTTGGCTATCCCCACGATATCAAGGGCCAGGGAATCTATGCCTACGTGACACTTATGTCAGGCGTCGACGAAAATGAGGACCTGAGGAAGGAACTCGTCAAGCATGTGCGTGCGGAGATAGGACCGATTGCCAGCCCGGATATAATCCAGTGGGCACCCGGACTGCCGAAAACCCGTTCCGGGAAAATTATGCGGCGTATCCTGAGAAAGGTTGCAGCCAACGAGCTGGAAAACCTGGGTGATACCAGTACCCTTGCGGACCCCTCGGTAGTCGATCACCTGATAGATAACCGTGCAAACAAGTAAGCGGGGATTTATGGCATGAATCTCGATCGAGTAGGGCGGGGCCGAAACCCGCCCCACGAAATCAACGTGATCATCGAAATTCCGCTAAACGGTGAGCCGGTGAAATACGAACTGGACAAGGAAACCGGTGCGATGTTCGTGGATCGATTCCTGAACACCTCGATGCGTTACCCCTGTAACTACGGGTATGTACCAAATACCCTGTCCCTCGATGGTGATCCCGTTGATGTCATGCTGGCCACGCCCATGCCGCTGATCCATGGTTCGGTGATCCGCTGCAGGCCAATTGCCGTGCTTAAAATGACGGACGAAGCAGGTGACGACAGCAAGGTATTGGCAGTACCCATTGACAGTGTTTCCAAGTTCCATGAGAAAGTGGTATCCCACGAGGACATCCAGCCGGCTTTACTGGCCCTGATCACACACTTTTTCGAACACTACAAGGACCTGGAACCAAGCAAATGGGTGACAATCGACGGCTGGGAAGGCCCCGAGGCGGCCCAGCAGGAGATACTGGAATCCATGGCCCGCTACGACGAACTGCCGGAAAAGCCTCTTTTTTAGCAGTTTTTTCTCACCCTGCCCCCGCGCCCAGTCCGTGTCACGGTAAATTCATGATTTGGCTATTGACGGCCTGTTCCGCTTGGTATATTGTGCACTGCAATATAAATGATGCAACGCAGCATAAATCTTGACCAGTACAGCCAGACCGGAGATATGACAATGACAAACGACTTTTTAAAGAATTTTGATATTGGAGCCATGGGAAACATCGAGAAAATCAGTGCGATTAACATCGAAACCATGGAAAAACTGGCTGCTATCCAGCTCAGCCTGACTAACCTGAACGTGGCCAGCACGGTCGCGCAGGTTCGCCTGGTTTCCAACACCACCGAGCCACAGGCCCTGATTGAAGCTGAAACAGCGCTGGTAAAGGGATATGGCGAACAACTCGTGAAAATTGGTGGAGAAACAAGTGCCATACTCACGGATTCAAGGGAAAAGCTGGTAAAGTTTGCCAAAGAATCATTTGCTTCACCGGTGACGGAAAAAACTGCAAAGCCTGCCAGTAAGAAGACAAAATCTTCAAAGAAAGTGGCAAAAAAGGCGACCCGCAAAGTCAGCAAGAAAGCAGCCTAGTAAACCTGGTTTCCTGATAAGCCCGGTCACCCCTCAAGGGTGGCCGGGCTTTTTTGCCTGTTAATTCCGCTATAATCCCAATTTTACAAGGCTTGCAATAAATCATATGAGCTCTCAGTGGGAAAAAAGCTGGCAGGAATTACAGGACCAGTACCTTGAAGCGATGAAGATAATGACATCGCCGTCAAGCCCTGGCATGTCCCAGCTTTTTAACAACCCCGGATTTCCCGGCACGGGTTTCTTTGCGCCACCCCCTTCAAATAGCCCGGGTCAAGCTCCGGGGCTGTCAGATTTTGTTCGTTCCTGTCATTACTGGGGCAGGTTCGCGCAGCAGTTCCAGGCACTGATGCAGGCAATGGCAGCGGCGGGCGAGGCCGGAGAGGAGTGGCAGGAACTCCTCGACAGGCAACTTGGCATGATCAAGTCGACGCTTTCCGCCAGACCTGAAACGCAGGAGCGAGACGATTTCAGCCAAATGGTCAACGAACAGCTGGAGTCCTGGCGAAACAGTTTTGCAGCGTTCAGCCCTCCAGGGCAGGTCCCGGGTGAAATGAAAGACCCGTTTAATCTTGAGCCTTTCCTGCAGGCCTTTGGCAATATGGATAAAGCCGGTTTTCGAGCATCACCCGGGCCATGGCAGGATTACCAGCAAAAATTCACACAGTACCAGCAGTTACTGCAGTCGATTGACATGGAGTCACTTGACCGCTTGCGAGATAAAATCCTGCAGATGGCAAGCCAGGGCGAAACGATCTCCGGCGCACGGGAAATATTCAGGCTCTGGGTCGATTCCCATGAAGAAGTATGGACCAGGCATATCTGTACCGAGGAATATTCAAAACTCTACGGTGAGATAACAAATTCGCTCGTAATGCTGCAGAAATCCTACCAGGAATGGTTAACGACAATGAGTGCAGCAGGAGTGGCGGATGTGACTGGCTTGAACAGTGAACTGGAAAACCTGAGAGAACAGCAGCAGAGAGACAGGGAGAAAATAGCGGCGCTGGAGAAGGAACTCGCGGCGGCCCGGCGTAAAACCGAAGTAAAATCCGTGAAGAAGCCGGCACCCACTGGAAAAAAAAGAAAAACAGTTAAGAAGAAAGCTAAATAATTTATCAAGCTATTCCAGTCATTCAAATTTTGGAAAGGGCAAAACCAGTTTGAACCCATTTGACTTTAATTCGGAAAAACTGAATGCTGAAATGCGCGAGCTTCTCGGGAGCCTGTCGCAGGGCTTCGAAGCGATACAGGGTCATGAGAACATTACTCCCGGTGTATCAGCAAGGGAGTGCGTTAAGCAGCAGGACAAGGTCAGGCTTTATCACTACAGCGCTACGACAGAAAAACTGGAGTGCGCCCCCCTGCTGATTGTCTACGCACTGGTCAATCGGCCTTACATGACTGACTTGCAGGACGGGCGATCTCTGATACAGGGGCTACTCGAGGCGGGCCTCGATGTTTATCTTGTTGACTGGGGATATCCTGAGCAAAGTGACGTTGATACTTCGCTACATGACTATATCAATGTCTACCTGGATAATTGCATCACGCATATATGCGATGAGCATGACATCGATAAGGTGAACCTGCTGGGTATATGCCAGGGTGGTGTTTTTTCATTGTGCTATACAGCGTTCAAGCAGGAAAGAATCAAAAACCTGGTTACCACGGTGACACCGGTTGATTTTCACACCGACGATGATTTGCTAAGCCACCTTGTTCGACATATTGATATCGATCTTTGCGTTGACACCTTTGGAAATATTCCGGGCAGTTTTCTCAATGCACTTTTTCTTTCATTGAAGCCTTACAGGCTCATGGGGCAGAAATATGTCGACGTGCTCGATATACTGGAAGACCAGGACAGGCTTGAAAATTTTATACGAATGGAAAAGTGGATTAATGATTGTCCGGACCAGGCAGGGCGGGCTTTTCGCGAATTTGTTACACAATGCTACCAGGATAACAAGCTGGTGAAGGGAAGCCTGGAGATTGGCGACAGGAATGTCGATCTCGAAGACATTAATATCCCGGTACTTAATATTTTTGCCCGTGATGATCACCTGGTACCGCCAGATTCGAGCAAGGCCCTGGCTGGATGTGTCAGCAGTGCTGACTATAGTGAAATAGAATTTCCCGGGGGGCACATCGGCATATACGTCAGTTCAAAGTCCCGGGAGATGCTTCCCCCGGCAATCAGCCAATGGCTTCTGGAGAGAAAATAGCGCGTTATTAGTATCGCCGATTCAATTTCAAGGCTCGCAATATTGCTGCCGAATAAACCAGTTGATGGCATCAGAAATGGCTTCACGTGCGGGTCGTGATTGATAACCCAATTCTGTCCTCGCCTTTTCACTTGAAAAATACATGTGCTTCTTCGCCATCCTGATAGCATCAACGGTGGCGAGTGGCTCTTTCCCGGTAAGGGATGCCCATTTTTCAGCAAACCAGGCAATTGGCAGGACCAGCTCATGGGGAAGCCTTATGACTGGAGGTTTTTTGTTGGTGAACTCACAGATACACGCGAGAATGTCCCGGAGTTTCATATCTTCGCCACCAAGAACGTAGCGTTCGCCAACAATTCCTTTTTCAAGTGCAAGCAGGTGCCCGCGGGCCACGTCATCCACATGGACGATATTCAATCCTGTGTCGACATAGGCTGGTATTTTTCCGTTCACGCAATCTACGATTATACGGCCAGTGGGTGTGGGCTTGATGTCCCCGGGCCCGACTGGTGTCGATGGATTGACAATGACGGCAGGCAATCCCGACTCGCGTACGATTTTTTTTACTTCCTCTTCAGCAAGGTACTTGGAACGCTTGTAATGCCCCACCATGTTTTCAATTGAAACCGGGGACTCCTCGTTGGCAGGTGTCAGGTCGGCATGTATTCCAAGCGTGGCAACGCTGCTTGTATAGACGATTTTCTTGACGCCAGAACGCAGCGCCAGTTGCATCAGGTCCCGGGTAGCATCGACGTTAATCCGGTACATGGCTTCGGGGTTGGGGATCCATAGACGGTAATCTGCAGCGACGTGGAACAGGTAATCGCAGGATATCAGCGCTTGCTGCAGGGACTGGGAATTCCTGAGATCGCCTTCAACGACATCAACTGCAAGACCTTCAAGGTTTCGTCGATCGCTGCCGGGCCTGACAAGTACCCTGGCCTCGTGTCCTTCCTCGACCAGCAGGCGTAAAACGGCGGACCCGACGAAACCATTTGCCCCTGTAACCAGGGTTGTCATTTGATACGGATTCCCGGCAACGCGAGACTGGCCTGCCCGGAGTCTACCCGTTTAGCCAGCGTCATTTTCCGGCAACTGGCTGGCAAGCAAGCTTGGCAATACCAGTAGCATGCTGACCAGGGTCATGGCTACACCAATAGTGAGAAGTTTACCCATACTTGCGGTGCCAAGCTGGGGCGAGAAGGCGAGGTTTCCAATACTTCCCATCGTCGTCATTGAACTGACAACAACCGCACGCGCTGAGCTTGTACCCAGAAGCCCCCGATCCCTGGGTAGCGCGGTTCGAAACCTGTGCAGGATATGAATACCACTGTCCACGCCAATACCCAGTATCAGCGGAAGGGCAATAACGTTTGCAAAATTAAGTGGAATATCAAGGATGACGCTCAGCCCACCGGTGAACACCGCAGCGGTCAGGAGCGCCGCGACCACGTAAATTGAATCTCTCTTGTGTGCCAGCAACACGAGCAGGAAAAGGGTAATAACGATAAGGGCATAGCTAAACGCTTCCCGGAATGCCTTGATAACGGCATCGCTGGCTTCAATATTGATGATGGGTGAGCCGACAACGCGGGGGTCCGCCTGCTGTAGCGCAGTTACGAAGCGTCGCATGGCGTCATTATCCTGGATGTTCTCTACCGGGTAGATTTCAATAAGGTAACTTTCATTTTCCCTGTTGAACCAGCGCTCTTCGAGTTCAGCCGGAATATTCTCGCTGTTTATGAAGTCTGCGTTAAGCGAAGCATTTAGGGTTTCCAGGCGACCGGGTAAGGAGTCCAGTAAACTGCTTTCAAAGCGGGATAATTTTCTCGAGACCTGGTCCGCATTTTCCTGTCGCAGGGTATCGACGAATGCGTCCAGGTTTTGTTGAAATTCCAGGTAGACGGGTCTGCCGATTGTGATTGGAGAATCACGCAGTCTTTTCGCGAAATCATCAAGTATGCGTAATCGTTCGCTATCACTCAGCGGAGTATTGACTGGTGCAGTGCCCAGGTCTCCGAGCAACAGGTCCATTTCTTCAATGATAGACAGCTTGTCTTCCTGTTCGGCCGGAATAAAATCCTCTATCCACAACAGGTGATCTACCAGTGGCAGTGCTTCGAATTTTTCAATGATTTGCGTGGCTTCATCCCTGTCATGTGCAAGTATGATCCCGGTCCATGGCGAAGTGTCGCTGTTGGCAAGGAGTTCCTGGAATACCTGAACAGATTCGTTGTCCTGGTCCTGCAGGTTTAGCGTGTTGTAATCGAACCTGACCTGGCTGATAAACCCAAGAAGTATTACTACCGCGGCTAGCGTCAATAGCTTGATCCTGCGGGAATGTGTAAAAGGCAGGACGAACAACCAGTGCCAGCCTGGATTTTTCGATGAGGAACTCTTCGCATCTTTCACCTGCATTGGCACCAGGCTGAGGAGGGCCGGAAGCAATGTCAGGGTGACCACGAGGCTGATGAACATACCAGCACCGGAAATCCATCCAAGTTCTGCCACGCCATCATAATCTGTTGGCATGAAGGCGAAAAAGCCTGTAGCGGTGGTAGCCGCACACAGGAAAAGTGAACTGCCGACGTTTACCGAGGACTCCCGGATCGCGTGAAAGTTATCGTGCCCGTCGAAGCGTAATTCGCGATACCTGAGGCAATAGTGAATAGCAAAATCCACGCCGAGCCCAATGTATAAAACGGCAAAGGCAACAGAAATAAGATTCAGGTTACCGACTGTCAGGGTGGCAAATGCCGCAGTCAATACAAGCCCAAATACCAGGGTCAGGAGAGTTGCCGCAACCAGGCGAACTGAACCAAGTCCCACGAGCATGATGATGGACACCATGGTGAAGGCGAGCAGCATCGCAATTTCAGTACCCCGTGTGACACTCAGAAGATCCTCATGGGAAAGCGCTGCGCTTCCGCTCAATCTTACCCTGGCACCGATCACATTTTTTATTTCAGTCAAATTACCAAGCTGGCGCAGACGCTCCATGTGCTCCTCTGCAGGTAGCAGGTTGCTGTAATCAAGACGCGGTTGCAGGATGATAAACTCACGATACACGTCGGCCTTGTCATCATCACCACCCATCAGCTGATGCCAGGACACCCGGTGAGACTGGTTTGCCATGATTGCTTCAAAGGCAAGGTTTACCTGTGCCAGTAGTGGTTCAATATCAATGTCTTCGCCATCTTCTTCAGCTGCTATGGCGTCATCAAGCATTTCAAACAAGCCTTTCAGGGTTTGATCCTGCGTTAACCTTCCAAGGAAAGGTTGAATAGTGGCAAGCTTGTCGGCCAGGTCCTGTAATTCATCAATATCAAGAAATAACAGGGCCGACTCGCGAAAAATTGAAAGCTCACTGGGATAATATACAGAAGAGAAAAGCTCTTTTTCTTTCAGCAATTCCCTGTACATGATGTCTGCAGCGTCCAGCGCCTGGTCTGGAGTACTCGCTTCCACCGCCACGAGTATGTTGTCTGTGTATTGCGGAAAATTTGCTTCGTATTCGAGATCCAGCTTACGCCAGTTGAGTTCGGCAGATAGCATATCCTTGGTATCTGTATTCATACCAAGGTTGTTTTTCGTGTACACCAGCGCAAGTCCACCGATGGCAACTGCCAGTATGATCACCAGAAACCTGAACTTCTGCACAAGGTCTATCCAGTGTTTCAGCAGCAGCAATGATGTTTTTCTGAATTGGCTCATATTGAAATAACAGTCCTGGCTGGATGGCACTAGACTCGAAATACGTATTGCTTGTCCTTGTCCCTTTCACAATCCGGGGGATAGCTGGCGCGCTTGTCAATGTAATACTGGCGTCGGTGATCGCCTTCTGAAAGCCGGTTGTAGGTCACGTAAAGTACGCGTCTTGCCTGCCGGGTCATATTGGGCTTGGAACGGTGCGGAGCAAATGAATCAAAAAAAACAGCGTCACCGGGCTCAGTAGGAATAAGCACATAGTCGAGTGCATCTTCTTCCAGGGGCTTCCACTGTTCACCAATTAGCCCCTGCTTATGATAGCCCGGGGCCATTTCCAGGCAGCCATTTTCAACAGTCGTCGCATCAACGCTTATCATGGCTGTGATATGCAGGGAAGCATAGCGGTCCCAGCCCGCCTGCACATCCTGGTGTGCCTTGAAGCCATCCCCACCCGGCATCTTGAAATTGATCTTGTCCTTGTACAGCACCGCTGCTTCGCCAAAAAGCTGGCTGCAGTAACCTTTCATTCGCTCGTCATTGAATAACCTGCTGAAATTCGTGTGCCAGGGCTCAAAATCTTCGACACGGGAAAGTATACGCGAGTCATCTACCTGGCTTTGTTCAAAGTACATCATGTATTTGCCAGGGACTTCCGGGTAGGCTGCAACTTCATCGGTCCAGTCGATGATGTCCTGTGCCTCGCTCTTGCTATAGAGCCCTTTAATCAGCAGGTAGCCGTCCCGTTCAAAATCCGCAAGCTGTTGTTCAGAAAGCATTAATGTTTCCCATACCGAGGTTTAAGTCTGGGCGCTCTTATAAACCATGTGCCTGCATAAGACAAGTCAGCCGCGGCCCGCCGCGGGATTAAGCAATGCGATATTGCGCGACAACCAGGACATTCCCTCTCGGGCCCTGGCGAAATCCCTGCCAAGCCCAATCAATTGGCCAATCAGGATAGGTTTTTTCAGCACTGCCAGGCAAAGAGCCCGGGGATTGGCCACGCCAAACTCATCACAGCAATGAATGATTTCTGCAGGAATAGAGGTGTCCACATCATCCACGATTATTCTAAGCACCAGCACCGGTAGCTGCAGGGCAGAAGCGGCCCTGGCAATAACGCCACTTTCCATGTCCAGGGCTAGCGCGTTGCTTGCCCTGAACAAGTCAAGCTTGTCAGCCACGCTAGCAACTATGGCGCTTGATTCACACATATCACCCGTGTGCACGGAGAAGGGGTAACTCTCGATCTCCCGAATTAGCCTTTCCCGCTGACCGTTGGCGATATTCAGTACGCTGTTATCTGCGAGAATGATGTTTTCCGGTACCACGAGGTCACCCGCCTTTAATCCCGAAGACAGGGCGGCCGCCGTACCAAAGCTGATTAGAAGGTCTACGTTCTCGGCAGTAAGGGTATCAACAGCACTTTTTACGCGCTCAAGGCCCATCCCGGATAACACGAGCAGGGATGACGTGGATACAGGTGTAGCGACGCCAGGTTCGCAGGAACCGCCAGACAGGCAAAGTGCTTCAGAACGTAAGGCCGTGATGATGCCTGTTTTCAATGCAAGTTCGTCCTGCCTAGCCTGTTTCTGAGGTGAGTACAAAGCGTGGGTCGAGTTTTGTTTCCGGTAACGAGGCCGCCGTGAGACGAAACATGAGATTCAATAAACTGTCATGACGCGTCAGCAGGTTGCTGAAAAAAATCGTGGCCTTGACGCTGTTCCGGGAAATTTTCACCTGCCTGCCGGCATTAAACTCGGGGTTGTCATGTATCTTTCTCAATGTCAGTAGGGCCATACCCAGTGCCCAGAGACAAAAACGGCGGATTCCAATTTCCTCTCGTGGAATCAGCAGCGTGTAGCGCAGGGCGTTGGCAAGGTGCGAACGGGCAATCCCGACCAACTGTGAAAGTGCCTTTTGAAAACCGGGTGTATTCTTTGCCGCGGCGAGATCGGCAAGGTCAAGCCCGTACTGTTCAAATAGATCAGAAGGCAACCAGCACATTTCCCGCTGCTGGTCTTCCCATATATCCTTGAGGATGTTCGTCATTTGCAGCCCCTGCCCAAAGGACACTGCCAGTTTCATCATTTCATCATAGTGCCGGTTAATTTCCGGTGAGTAGTCGCAAAATAACTCGGTCAGCATTTCACCCACTACGCCAGCGACGTAGTAGCAATAACTATCCATGTCCTGCTGGTCCACAAGTCCGTTCTTGACACTTGATTCCTGGTAACGGGACATGCCATCTGCCATGAGCCTGATGCAGCGTTCCAGCGCCTGTCGCTGCCTGGCATTAAAACTGTGGGTGATCCTCAAAACACTTGCGGTATTGCTGATAAGATCCTTTTCATCCTGCGATGCGCTGCCAGATAACAGGGGCGAAAGATCTTCCGCAAATTGCTTCGTGTCTTCACGCCTGGCCACGACCGCGATAAACCTTTCAGAGAATTCCTTCTTGCTTGCGAAGGGCATATCCCTGTCATCCTCGATCGTGTCGGCTATTCGGCAAAGCAGGTAAGCATTACTTACCACCACGCTCAATTCACCCGGTAACTGGGGAATGGTTAATGCAAAGGTGCGCGAGACGCCCTGGAGAATATGCTCCTGGTACTGGAAGTCACTACTTTCGGGAGGCACGTTCTCTTGTTCGCTCATATCTTTAATGGTTTCATTTTCCAGCGATTATTATGACAAAAGCCCCCGGTAATAAAAGGCGCTTGTGCGTGGGCAGGCGCGTGGGCCAGTCAGCCCCGGATGCGCATTAGTCCTGGTCTTCCCGGTTTTTTTCGCGTTTTTTCCGGGTGTAATGACGGGCTTCTACATTGTGCAGTGTCATCAAGCCCGCCGGATCCAGCAATACGTCCCTTATTCGAATAGCCAGTGACACGGCCAGCGCAGTACTGGCATCGATGCCAACCATTGCGCCTATCAATACGAAGGCGCCTTCCTGGATGCCGTAACCGTTGGGAATGACAAAAGCGATGTCCCTTAATGTTGATGTCAGGCTTCTCAGCATAATGGCATCCAGCAGTCCCAGCGGATACCCGAGAAAATAGCAGGCCAGCCAGACCTCGGCCGTTTCAAGAACAAGGGCCATGCTGCGGTAACACAATGCCAGCAACACGTGTTGCCGGTGCTGGTACAGGTCCAGAATGACGGCATCGATTTCGCGGGCGTTAAAGCTGATCCCCTCCCAGGATTCAGTCTTAATCAGCTTTCCACCGAAATTACTCAGTATGCCGAGCAGACCTGCTTTTTGAATGTGAAAAAAGCCCACCGCGCAAATGGCCAGCACGACGAAACCGGTCAATGCATACATGGCGAGGGCGCTGTCCCTGTTACTCAGCACCAGGCAGATCACCCCGGCAAGACCCCACAGGGCCACGGATGCCGCCTGCATAACCTTGTCTACCATCACCGAGGCAGCAGCTTCAATTCCCGGTGTTCCCCACAGCGTGATGAGCCTTGCCTTGGCAATTTCTCCGCCGATGGTGGCGACAGGCAACAGGTTGTTTACCGCTCGACCCATCCACATGGCCATGAGCGCATGGTAAAACGACGGGCAAGTACGAGAGGCCAGCAGGACCCTCCATCCCTGGGTTGCCAGCAGTAGGCTGGGCAACCAGGCCAATGGCAGGAGCAGCAGTTCAAAACCTGAATCCAGCAGTACCTGCAGCACGTCAACAGCGCCATGCCACATGATCAAGCCGATCAGCAGTAGCAGGCCTGCCGCGAGACCGATGTGAGTGATGTAATTCATACTATTTAAGTGCCTGTTATTTCCCCTGGTGCCCTGGGCTGGGCAGGAAGTTTAGTGATATCTGGCAATATATCCAGTGCATAATCCACAGCTTAAGCGCCGTCCTTGAAGGAATTTCAAAGTGATGCCGGAAGAGCCCTGCGCGTGACCACAAATATGACTTTATGCGACTGTTTTTACAGTAAAAAATACAAATGGCAACTTGCTGAAATAATCCATTTGGAGTATAATTTCCGGCGGCTGAAACAGGGATAACTCCAGGGAAAGAGGGCGCTCAGCCACCCCGTCTTTACCAAATAATATTAACAAAATGTCTAAACCGACCGTGCTTGTTACCGGTGGTGCCGGGTACATCGGCAGCCACGTACTATTGGCTTTAATTGAGAAAGATTTCCCGGTCCTGGTACTGGATAACCTGTCCACAGGGCACAGGGAGGCGATACCTGGCGAGTGCCGGTTTATCGAGGGTAATGCCGGTGACAGGGAACTGCTGGCAAGGATATTCGCTGATGAAGCGATCGAAGCGGTCATTCACTTTGCCGGCTCCATTATCGTGGAAGAATCGGTGGAAAAGCCCATCAAGTACTATGAAAATAACACGGTGGTATCGCTTCGGCTGATCCAGGCCTGTGTCGAAGCGGGGGTGAATAACATTATTTTTTCCTCCACGGCGGCCGTTTATGGCGACAATGCCACGACCCCGGTAACAGAATCCTCGCAGTTGTCTCCGATAAACCCCTATGGTCATTCCAAGGCCATGACCGAGCAATTCCTCGCTGATACGGCAAAGGCAACAGCGCTGACCTATATCGCGCTACGTTACTTCAACGTCGCTGGCGCGGATGCGCAATGTCGCACCGGGCAGCGTTCCAGGCAGTCGACGCATCTTCTCAAGGTTGCCTGTGAAACGGCGCTCGGCAAGAGAGACAAGATGACGGTTTTTGGCAGTGACTACCCGACGCGTGACGGCACGTGCGTGCGGGACTTTATCCATGTCAGCGACCTTGCAAGGGCACACGTCTGTGCCCTTGAATACCTGCTGGAGAACGATGAAAGCCTGGTTTTAAACTGCGGCTATGGCAGTGGATACTCAGTCCGGGAGGTGCTGGATGCGCTCCAGGAGATAACCGGAGAAAAGATGAACATAATTGACGGTGAGCGTCGCGCCGGAGACGCCGTTGAACTGGTGGCCGACAATTCCCGCTTGAGTTCATTGCTCGAGTGGAAACCCGAGCATGATGACCTGGCCACCATCATCAGCGACGCGCTGCGCTGGGAAGAGCATTTCCATAGCAAAAGCTGATAAATAGAAGTCAGCTAAGTGACTGAAAAATAAAAAGATAGATTAGTATTGTCGTGGGCGTAAACGGAGCAATCGGGCTGCTTGAGTGGCCTTGCGGTCATTGTTGTTCAAACTGCAATGCCAGGCCTGCTGTTTCAGTTCAAGCTGTCACCCGTTGACGACAAAAAACCAGGAGTTTGCACGGTGATTTCACCGTTCGAATGAAATGGTCAGAAAATACTGCTACCGGCTTCCAGGCCGTCGAATTAACTGGGTATATAACTTGTTGAAACTAAAGGATAAAAGGATTTCCTGAGATTTTTATGTGAACCATGTCACATAAATCCCGGGGTTGGCATCGTAGTTGCTGAGTAGTTCCGTAACAAAAACAAAATGGCGCATAAATACGGGCGTCACTAAAGCGGAATAAATTTCGTACTACTCAATAGCAAGGCACTACAGGGAAAATCAACGATGTATAAAATATTCGGTCATTACGTACCAAAAACCATGTTCCTCTTTGGACTGCTCGAGGCTCTCGTGCTGCTGGTTTCTGTACACCTGGCACTGTTTATCGGCCTGCAGACAAATTTATTTGATGCCAGCATCAAGGCTTCATACGCGAATCTGCCCCTGAACACGGTACTGTTCATCGGGGCAATACAGGTCGCCATGTTTGCCATGGGTCTTTACAGCCGTGACCTGAGAGATCGCCCCGGCCTGGTGATCCTGCGTATCGCGCTGAGTTTTGCCCTGGGCCTGCTTATCCTGGAAACAATTGACCGCATGTTCCAGCTTGAGTTGCTGCACATGGATATGCAGCTGGTTGCATTGTCCTGCTCCTTCCTCGGGATTATTTCCAGCCGCCTGGTGTTCTACAAGCAGACTGAAAAAGCGCTGAAACACAAGACCCTGATCCTTGGCACCGGTGAGAAAGCCCAGCACCTGCAGAGGTTGCGTCGCAGTACCGACAGCTTTGGCGTGCAAATCATGGGCTACGTGGACATCAACGAGCACAAGGATTGCTACATTGCTGAAGAAAACCTGGTTCAACTTGATGGCTCGCTGTCCCAGTACGTCAAGGACAATGATATTCGCGAAATTGTCATTGCTGTGGATGACCGCAGGTCCAACATTCCCCATGATGACCTGCTCGAATGTAAAATGCTTGGCATTAACGTGATTGACATTACCAGTTACCTGGAAAGGCAGCTGGGCAAGATCATGCTGGACACGTTTCGCCCCAGTTCTTTTGTGTATTCGGATGGATTCTCCCAGGCCCTCATGCTGCGCTACAAGCGCGCGCTGGATGTGCTTGTCAGCTGCACAATGCTGGTTTGCGCTGCGCCGATCATGCTGCTTACGGCACTTGCCATCAGGCTGGAGTCCAACGGCAGTATATTTTACCGCCAGGTCAGGGTCGGCGTCGGTGGCAATAACTTCAGCATCGTCAAGTTCAGGAGTATGAGCGAGGATGCAGAAAAAGATGGCAAGGCAGTCTGGGCCAGCAAGAATGACGCACGCGTAACACGAGTCGGAGAATTTATTCGCAAGACGCGTATTGATGAACTGCCGCAGCTTTTTAACGTGCTACGTGGTGACATGAGCCTGGTCGGACCACGGCCGGAAAGACCCGAAATTGTTGCCAACCTGGCCAGGGATATCCAGTTTTACTCACTGCGCCACCATGTCAAACCTGGCATAACCGGCTGGGCCCAGATATGTTATCCCTATGGTGCCAACCTTGAGGACGCCAAGCAGAAGCTGCAGTTCGATCTTTACTACCTGAAGAACTATAGCTTTTTCCTGGACCTGGTCATCCTTGTGCAAACGGTAACAGTCATACTCTGGGGAAAAGGCGCACGCTAGACCCCGCTGATTGGCAAGGATGCCCTGGCACATCTCAAACAATTTCAATTATTTAGTGTAAAAGGCTCGCTAATTGATTGAATTGTATGCCATAAGCAAGGAAAATACGGCAACATCCTGAAAAAGTCTCCCGTGGCGACTACCTGGGGAGGATCACTGCCCTTGTCACTGCTGGGCGTGGGTGCCAAATTAAGCGAATCATGGGACCAATATTCACTTGGACGTCTTAAGCGTAGCGCTCATCAGTAACCTGGTCGGTTCGATACTCTTTCTTATCCTGACCATATTGTTACTTATCAACTGGCGTGGCCAACTTGTGGGCGGCTTGCTTATTCTCGCTGGTGCGCTTTCAACTCTCTGGTTTTCTGCAATTGCCTACAATGCTGCCATGGGCGAAATCCAGCTCGCGTGGATCAAAGTACTTGAAACTTTGCGCAGTACAGTCTGGTTATGCTTCTTATATGTCGTGCTACGTTACCGGCCGCAGGTAAATTTATCCCGGCATTTTAAAGTCGTTCTGCCAATAATCATTGCTCTGCTGTGCGTGGGAATTCTTTATATCACCCTGTTTATATCTGAGACGGGCAACCTGTATATCGCTGTCATCAGTAATATCAGCTTCACATATCTCGGGTATCTCCTCATGGCCCTGCTTGGTCTAATTATGCTGGAACAGTTTTACAGGCATACACTGATCAATGCCAGGTGGACAATCAAGTATTTATGTCTCGGGATCGGTGGCATATTTGCTTACGACTTTTTTCTGTACTCCGAGGCACTCCTTTTCAACCGCATAAACCCGGATTTATGGTTTGTCAGAGGCGCAATAAACGGTCTCTGTGTACCGTTGATCGTGGTCGCTGTCTCGAGGAATCCCCAGTGGAAAATGGAATTATTTGTATCACGCCAGGTGGTATACCAGAGTAGCGCAGCTACCGTCGCAGGCGCTTACCTGCTGTCCATGGCCATCATTGGCTATTACATAAAGAACTTTGGTGGTACCTGGGGTACTGCATTACAGGTAACGTTCGTGTTTGTTGCGCTGATGTTTCTTTTCGTTGCCATCTCATCGGAGCAACTCCGAACCAAGCTCAAGGTTTTTCTCCAGAACAACTTTTATAAAAACAAGTATGACTATCGCCAGGAATGGCTGCATATCACCAGGATACTGGCTGAAAACCGGGATGACAGCAGGATTTATGGAACAATAATCAGTGCAATCGCCGAGATCATGAAATGTCCTGGTGGTGCTATATGGTTATGTGATGACCGGAGTGGGTTTTACACCAGGAAGGAAGCCATTATGTTTCATGACAAGGTTGATCGCGAAATTGAACTGGGCGGAGAACTCGTTACACAGATATTAATGCATCATCCGGTTATCAATTTTCAGCAGTTTGGGACCAACCCGGCCGAATACAAAAACTTGAAGTTTCCAGAAAGTATCTTGCAGGGAAAGGATGTCGCAGTGTTTATCGCCCTGATTAATGATGATGAACTGCTGGGGTTTATATTACTTACACATCCACACACGAAGATCAGTTTTAACTATGAAGATGTAGATTTGCTGAAGACCATTGGTTACCAGATTGCAGGTTACATAGCCTTATTGCGGGCAACGGACAGTCTCGCAGAAGCCAGGCAATTTGAAGTTTTCAATCGGTTATCCGCATTTGTAGTTCATGATATAAAGAACCTGGTCGCGCAGTTGTCGTTGATAAATGCAAATGCGAAAAAATTTCGAGACGAACCTGAATTTATCGAAGACGTGTTTGATACAATTGACAATTCAGTATCAAAAATGAAAAGACTGCTAGCTAACCTTCAGAAGGGCGAAATCCTGGGTGCGCAATCTCAACAAATAGTTAAAGTTGGGGACATTATCGAAGAAGTTATAAGTCTTCGCGAAGTGGACTTACCCGTACCTACATTGAAAAAAAGTGAAATTAATCCAGTACTGAACATTGAAAAAGACAAGCTGGTCTCCGTACTCGAACATTTAATCCAGAACGCCCAGGAGGCTACAGCCGCGGATGGTGAGGTAAGGATTGCTATTGAGCAAAACGAAAAAGAAGTAAAAATTGAAGTAAAAGATACTGGTTCCGGGATGGATGAGGTCTTTGTACGTGATAACCTTTTTAAACCATTTCATACTACCAAGGGTAATGCAGGTATGGGAATCGGTGCTTACGAGAGCCGGGAAGTGATACGTGCAATGGGTGGGCAACTAACCGTATCCAGCGAACAAAATAAGGGGACAACAATTACTGTGTGCTTGCCAGTTGATAATTACCTGGTTGCAAGTTCCAATTAGGACTAGAGAATATGGCTAAATCGGAAAAAAAGAAGAATGCCTTGCTTATCGTTGAAGACGATCCCGGCTTATTAAAACAGCTCAAATGGAGTTTTAGTAATTACGATTTAAGCATTGCGAGTGACAGGGAATCTGCTATTGCCGAATTAAGAAAGAACAACCCATCAGCAATTACACTCGATCTTGGATTACCACCTGATCCAACCAATGCTAATGAAGGGCTGAAGACTCTCGAAGAAATATTATCAATCGACCCTGCGGCAAAGGTTATTGTTGTCACTGGAAATGATGATAAGGAAAATGCTTTGAAGGCTGTTGATATTGGGGCCTATGATTTCTATCAGAAGCCGGTTGAGCCTGAAATCCTCGGTCTTATAGTGGAACGAGCCTGCAATCTCCGCAACCTTGAACTCGAGAATGCGAGGCTGTCAGCGTTGGGTGGAAAGCAAATTCTTGAAGGCTTCATTACCGGTGATCCTGAGGTTGTGAAATTATGTCGAACTATTGAAAAGATTGCGCCAACAGATGTTTCCACATTACTACTCGGAGAAAGTGGAACTGGAAAAGAATTGCTGGCGCGTGCAATTCACAACCTGAGTTTAAGAAGCGAAATGCCATTTGTTGCTATTAATTGTGCGGCAATCCCGGATACGCTACTCGAGAGTGAATTATTTGGCTACGAAAAAGGTGCTTTTACTGGCGCGCAAAAGAGAACCCTTGGCAAGATAGAATACGCTAACGGAGGAACCCTTTTCCTGGATGAGATTGGTGATCTGCCGCAAGCTTTACAGGCCAAGCTACTTCGCTTTTTGCAGGAACGGGTTATCGAAAGAATTGGTGGTCGAGAAGAAATCCAGGTTGATGTTCGAATCGTTTGCGCTACTCACCAGGATCTTGAGAAATTAATGAAATCCGGCGAGTTTCGCGAAGACTTGTACTATCGAGTCAGTGAACTGCCAATTACAATCGGTCCACTCAGGGAAAGGCCCGGCGATGCGGTATTGTTGGTAAAGCACTTCCTGGAACGCATGCGTGGAGAGAAAGGAAAGCCTTTTCGACTGACCGAAGATGCGATCGCCGCAATAGAAAATTATGACTGGCCGGGCAATGTCAGAGAGTTAGAGAACAAGGTCAAACGTGCTACAATCATGGCTGAAAATCACCGCATTCAGGCTAGTGACCTGGAACTTGAGTCTCCAGGTGAGGGTGGGCAGGTTATGAACCTCAAGATGGTCAGGGAGAACGCAGAGAGAAATGTGATTTTTAAAGCCTTAACCAGGACCGATGGAAAGGTGAGCCGTGCCGCCGAATTACTGGGTGTCAGCCGCCCCACGCTGTATGACCTTATTGAAAAACACAAGATCAACGTCAAGTGAGAGACGTCATCTTACAAATCCAACTCAATCGTCTGTGATCAATTAAGGGGAAAAATTATGATTACGAGAGACTATAGAGAAATCCTGGTAAGTGCCGTGGCGATACTGGCACTTTGCTTATCAGGGTGTCAGACGTTCAATACCGGCAATGCATATTCCGCAAAAGATCTGCCATCTTCATCCGAGGATTTTGATTATCTCATTGGGCCAGGAGATACGCTGAATATATTTGTTTGGCGCAATCCCGACGTGTCTGCCTCCGGCATACCGGTTCTGCCGGATGGTCGTATTTCTACACCGCTTGCCGGAGAGATAATGGCAAGAGGAAAAACGCCAGTCCAATTAGCAGAAGAAATCGAGAAAGTGCTTTCAAATGTCATAAAGAACCCCTACGTGACTGTAACGGTATCCAGCTATGTTGGAGGTTACGAACAGCAAGTCCGGGTGGTGGGTGAAGCCGCAGCACCACGGGCTTTACCCTACAGTAATGGAATGACCTTGCTGGATGTCATGATTGCCGTTGGCGGCTTGACTGAATTCGCCGCAGGGAACCGGGCCGTCATAGTGCGAAATATCGATGGAAGTGAACGCCAGTACAATGTAAAGCTCGAAGATCTTCTTAAGGGTGGGGACATAAATGCGAATGTCGATGTAGCGCCGGGTGACATTATTGTAATTCCAGAGTCACTTTTCTAATGAAAACTAATGTGCAACTCCGAGTTCATTGATCATATGGGCAAACATCCCAAATGAGATTGTGAGTAAATAATGAGAGAAGTTGTTGAACAGGTCCTTGCGCAGCTATGGATCATTCTGCATTACAGGAATGTGACCCTTGCTGTTGCAATTGTTATATGTTGTGCCGGCTGGGTAGCAATTGAATTTATTCCCGATCGCTACCGTGCTGAAACCAAGGTATATCTTGATACCCAATCAATACTTAAGAACCTTCTCGAGGGGCTTGCAATTGACAGTGATACGAGGGAACAGTCGGCTGAGGTTATGCAAAGGACCCTGATCACCCGTCCTAACATGCAAAAAGTTATTCTTGAAACAGATCTAAACCTGACCATCAATGGGCCGAAAGAAACGGAACAGATGATCGATAGCCTGATGCAGGATATAAAAATTAATTCGGTGCAACTGGTAAAGAAAAGCAGGACTAATAGCAATCTTTACTTAATTAGCTACATCAGTGAAGACCCCGAAATGGCGAAAGATGTTATCGTGGTTTTATTGAATATTTTCGTTGAAAGCATTCTTGGGGAAAGTAGAAAAGATTCACATGACGCGGAAGAGTTTCTTGATGAGCAAATTCGAGTCTATGAAAAAAGACAATATGAAGCGGAGAAACGATTAAAACTATTCAAACAAAAGAACATGGGCATGATGCCGGAAGAAGGCAAGACAATATATTCCAGGATATCCAAGTTGGATGCCGATATTGAAGCTACACAATTGTCACTTATTGAGACTGAGACGCGCATTGTTGAACTAAAGCGCCAGATAAAATCACTGGTAAGTTCAGTCTCTAATGTTAGCAATGACTCCGTCGCTGCCATCCCCAACCCGCTTGATATTCGTATAGATGAAATGGAGAAAAAACTTGATGACCTGTTACTGCAGTATACCGACAATCATCCGGATGTGATTAACGCGAAACTGATTATCGAGCAGTTAAAACAAAAGAAACAATCGCTTGGGGAAATGAAGCAGGAAGAAAACAATATCGACAGCAATGTAATTGGACTACCACTATACCAGGATTTGAATGTCATGCTGGGAGAGTCTCAATCTGAGGCAGTCGCTTTGCGAACGAGACTTGAGCAATATAAAAAGCAGCGGGAGGAAAAGCGAAGTGTGCTGAGTACGCTATCGGAAGTGGAAGCTGAGCTGGCAAATCTAAACCGCGATTATGCTATCAACAAGCAGATGTATGAGGATCTCGTGGTACGAAGAGAATCATCAAACCTTTCTTCAAAGGCGGATCAGACTGGGGATAAATTGCAGTTCAAAATAATTGAGCCACCTCGGACACCACATTTACCTTATTCGCCCAACAGGATTCTTTTAACAACATTTGTTCTTCTTGGTGCCCTGGCGGGAGGGGCCGGCGTTGCTCTTTTACTTGAACAGGTACGACCAACATTCTACACCCGACACCAATTGATAGAGAGCATGGAAATCCCTGTGATTGGGGTGGTCTCAATGTTTTGGACCACCGAAGAAAAGAAAAAACGCAAAATAAACCTGGTGATGCTGAGTTTTATTACAATGGTTTTGCTATGTGCCTACCTTGTTGTACTCGTTCATAATGGTCTGGATGTGGATTTAATAAAGGCGTATCTATAACTAATCAGGGCTACCCAGGAACGAAACGTGAGCATAATAGAAAAGGTTATAGACAAACTGGAGGTGGAGGGCAAGCCGAATGGGGAGAATGGCATTCTTCCAGAGGACGAACAAGCAGTCGAGGATGCGACTGCAAAAAAGGAAAAAGCTTCATCGCCAATTTCTGAAGAAGAGCGCCATGTTAATCTCGACCTGACGCGTTTAAAAAGCATGGGGTTTCTTACCCCGGATTCAATCAATCTAAAATTGGCAGAGCAATTTCGCCGTATCAAGCTCCCAATCCTGGCCAATGCATTTGGTCCTACGTCACTTGTAGCTGACACCAGGAATCTTTTAATGGTTTCAAGCGCCTTGCAGAACGAAGGTAAATCCTTCACCTCCTTTAACCTTGCCGTCAGCATTGCCAAAGAGTTTAACAATACAGTACTTTACATTGACGCAGACTTGACTCAGCGAATGATGGAAAAAGTGCTGGGAATTCCGCCTAAACCAGGTCTTGTAGATTACCTGCTTGATGGTAATCATCAACTTGGCGATTTATTGCTCAAGACAAATATACCCAGGCTGACACTTCTCCCATCGGGGAGAGTCTACGATCGTATAACCGAGCTATGGTCCAGTAACAAAATGGGGGAATTGCTCGACGAATTATCAAAGCGCTACAACGATCGCTTCATAATTTTTGATGCGCCACCGTTATTGCAGGACTCATCGGCATCAATTCTGTCGAGATTGGTGGGACAGGTAATCCTCATCGTTGAGGCAGAGAAAACACCGCGCCATATCGTGGAAGAAGCCGTCAAGCTGGTTGATGAATCGAAGTATGTTGCGCTGGTATTAAATAAGAGTAACCAACGAGAGTCTTCCGACTACGGGTACTATTACTCGGAGGATTAACTGGCATATGTCGCCGACACAATTGACAAGGGGCTCGTCGGTATGCATCGCGATAGTCGCGAAGATCGGGCTATACCTTTCACTTTTCATGTCTTTTTGCCTGTCTCCTGTCCTGCATGCTTCGGAATGGCAAATAACTCCAATAATCGATCTTCAGGAAGTGTATACAGATAATGTCAGGTTAAGCCCTGGTGCTTTTGAGGCAGATGATTTTATCACTGTATTTACTCCCGGACTTTCCATTCGCAGGCTGGGTCGGGCATTAAATCTTGACGTAGATTACACCTTGCAAAATATGATTTACGCCAATGACAGCGACAGGAATGACCAGTTTCATCTGTTAAGGGTGAACGGAAATGCTGAATTACTGGAAGAAAGGTTTTTTGTTGATCTATTGCTTGATCGGAGTACACAAAACATTGGCAATAACGGTGATGTTGCATTTGATAATCTCAGCATTTCATCTGATCGAGCTTCGGTACTTAGTTATACGATATCTCCATATTGGAGACAGAGATTTGGGAACTTTGCAGATCTTGATTTTCGTTTTACCTATGACGACCTTGGGTCGCGTAACCTGAATAATAGTGACGAGACACGGATTGATGCAGTTCTTTCCAGTGGCTCAAATTTTAATCGCTTACTATGGGATATTAGTGTCGACCAGCGAAGAACTGGAAATAGTGGTGCCAATTCAACTCGGACGAGTAAGGTGTCAGCCAAGTTAAGGTACCTGTTCTCTCGAAAATTTGCTGCCATCTCAACCCTTGGGTATGACGAGAACAGGTTTGCAAGTAGTCTCAATGACGTCGATGGTGTGCTTTGGAATGCAGGATTTGAGTGGAACCCCTCCAAGAGAACGTCTTTTCTTGCGACCTACGGCAAGCGATTTTTTGGTGATGACATAGAGTTACAGTTTAATCATGAGAGCCGACGGACACGGACAAAAATAAATATCAAGAAAATACCAAGAACTACCAGGTCGTTCCTGGCGGAGAGAGGGGCTTTTGATATTAATGACCCGTTTGGTGAAGCGCTGGGAGGGTTACCACAACAACAATTAACCCGATTAACGCCGAGCATACCACTACAAACTACAGAAATTCTGCTAGGTGTGGATGCACGGGGAGACTTTAGTATCGTCTTGCCAAAGAACACATTCAAGGTGACGATGACCTATAGTGATTTCCAGTATCAGCTTTCCGGAGAAACTGAAATTCGTAGAGGCATCGACATGGGCTGGACCTGGAACATACAACCGCAGACCTTGTCGAGATTCAACGTGCGTTGGAACAAGGATAACCAGAGAAGTGACAGGGACGACCGGTACTTTATCCTGGATTATGGACTGAGCCATAGCCTGAGCCTGAACCTGGACTTACTGTTAAGCCTGAGGCGAATTGATCGGCAATCCACAGACCCGAATCGAACCTACACCGAGCATCGAATCTCAGCCCAGGTGAGTAAACGTTTCTAGTCTTTCGAGGCCGCGCAGTTTAGTGGAAGTTCACTGGTGTCGCTAACCGACGCTTAAAAAGTCTCTAAATAACTGAATAGTAAGAAAAATATTGAAAATCAAGCGTCCTGCGTGTCCAGGAGAAGGCTCTCAGTGAGCAGTTGGGTTCACGTCCTCGCCGGGCCGGGCTTGCAGATTTTCGGAAATGGATCACATTCCCAGTAATTATAAGTGGATAGGGAAGAGCACGGAAACCAAACTCGGGCTATAATTTTGCAGTATTATTGGATTTGGAGCGGACCGACTAGTCTGTCAATTTTGAGGAAAAATCTACGATGAATAGGTATATCACTGCATTTTTATGTCTTTTATTTATGCTGGGCAACGCCAGTGTACAGGCACAGCAAAGTGGTGCAGTAGGTGGTGATGAAGCCAGGACCATTGAAGGAGGTGGCTTTGGATCTTCCTCTGGAGGTGGTGGTAGTGGAAGTGTGGGTGGAGCCATAGGGTCAGGGGGCGCAATTGGCTCAGGCGACTCCGGCTCGTCTTCCAGCAGTTCTCAAGGCGACAGCACTACCGATGATCCTGACATGACGGAAGGAAACGACGGCCAGGACGACTCAAATTCCAGTAGCGCAAGCGACACAACTACATCAAGCAGTAGCAGTACATCGACTTCAAGTCCGCCTCCACCAAGACCGGATGAAGCTTCCGCTGATACTTCTTCAACGCCACCGCCGCCGCCACCGCCGCCACCGCCGCCGCCTTCATCGCCACCGCCGCCGCCGCCACCGCCGCCGCCTCCACCGCCGCCGCCGCCACCGCCGCCACCCTACACGGGTCCATCGAATGCGGTGAGTTTCGACCTGGTGATTAACGGCGCGAACCATACTTTGACCTTCGATCAACCTGATGGAAATGAAAATGGCACTACCCCGGCGGATGTTATCGGTTACCAGATTTTTATTGGTACCAGCACTGACCCGGCCAGCTTCGTCAGCCATGGAGGATTAAATAGTAGTGGTCCTACACCGATTACAGTGACTCCAGGCAGCCAGGTCTATTACTTTGCTGTAAGTGCTATAAGCAGTACGGGAAATAAAAGTGGTCCTTCCAACCTGGTTCCCGTCAGTGTAGGAGCGCCATAGGCACATCTAAAACTCTACACAGCCACAGGATCAAGAGCCGCTATCGGACAAGTGCCGATAGCGGTTTTTTTTGTTTCCTTTCTTGCCCTTTAACTACCGTAATGGGGCTGGCTCCG
>CBDEUC010000002.1:0-683581 GCA_965243105.1 Gammaproteobacteria bacterium | reverse complement strand
CAGTTGACGAACTCCACCATCCTGCGCCAGACCTTGATGAACCTGTATCACACCAATAATCCAGGTCACGGCGTTTGGGAGCAGGGAATTGGCGAGCATACCCTTGACGACCTGCTAAGCACTCAGGTAGGCGGCACAAAACGCTTTGCAAGACCCCCTCAAGAGTCATACATGCCGATTACAGTTCCTTTCACGGCAGGGGCATCCTTTCCCATGATGGAATACTGGGACAAGGTGAAACGGGATAGGACGGGCATTGCCGCAGACAGTGAAGGACTTGATCCGGAGCAGTTAAAGAACATCCAAACCACCGTCATGAGCCAGGCTAACGACCTGTCCAAAATGAAGGTCGAGGCGGTGGCAAGAATATTCGCAGAAACGGGTATCAAATCCCTAATGTTGCATATTCACGAACTGGTACTGAAACACCAGCAGAAAGAGGAAATCGTCAAGCTGCGTAACGAGTGGGTTACGGTTGACCCGAGAGAGTGGCGAACGCGCGAAAACGTCACCGTCAACATCGGCCTTGGTATCGGTTCAAGAGAGCAGAATCTTTTACACCTCAACGCCATTTGGGAGAAAACAGCGCGAGATTGCAATGGCGACGGGCATGAACTCCATTGTTCAACCTCAGAACATCTACAACACCTGTGCGGAGATCGTTAAAAACGCCAATCTCAAACAGCCAGAGATGTTTTTCACGAAGGTCGAGGAAATACCGCAGCAACCCGATCCGCAAGCCGAACTTGTTGCAAGACAACAGCAACTTGACGCGCAGGATTTAGCCCTGAAAGAAGCCCGCCTGAAATTGGATGAACGGGAAAAGGCGCTCAAGGATGAAAGGGAAAGGATGGAAATTGCCAGGAAGGAAAGGGCTGACGAGATGGATTTCGAGGCGAAGATGGAAGATAACGCCAACGACTTAACGAAACTTGAAGTAGAAAGTAATCGCAACATACCAGGGGCGAACATTTGAACGAAAAAGAAGCGCGACAAGCGCGGCAAGATATGTCACGAGGCGCAAGGGCATCCGAAATCATGGAAAACGACCTTGTTATCGAGGCATTTGAGGCAATAGAAAAAACAATCACCGAGGGCTGGCAGGAAAGCAGTGCCGAGGATGAAAAAGCCCGCGAAAACGCCTATTTGATGCACAGGCTTGTTCAGAACTTTAAAGGGGAGTTCAAGCGAGCGATTGCCACAGGCAAGGCATCAGAAAAACGCCTCCTTTCAACCAAGGATTCGGTAATTAAAAAGATTCTCCCGTAAACCAACGAGGTAAATCATGACAGAAGAAGTCACCGCTCAAACCACAGAGCAAGTAGTAGAAGAAAACAACAATAACCTATCCCTTTTGGCGGCAAAGCATTTCGGCGGCGATTACCACGGCGAAATCCCCGACGAAACCGAAAAGCCGGAAGGCGATGAGGTTCAGGAAACCGAAGAACTGCAGGAAGCCGCACAGGTCGATGACGTAGACACATCGGAAGAACCTGTCGAAGAAACGCAAGAAATCGAACAGGAATACGAACTGGCTCACATCGCGCAGCTTTTGGGCGTAGATGAAGCGCAGCTTGACGTATCCGACGAAGGCAAAGTTATCCTTGCCGGAAAAGTTGACGGCGAATCCATCAGGACAAGCGCCGCAGACCTTCTCAAGAATCATCAGATGTACAGCGCCGCAGATAAGCGCCTTGCAGACGCAAAAGAAAAAGCAAGCAGGGCCAACGAAGAAATAGCGGCAAAGGTTGAGCAGGTAAACCAGCAGTACATCCAGGCTGGCGAGATTATCAAGCACGCCGAAACCCTGTTGAGCAAAGGCGATTCCAACATCGACTGGGATGCTTTGAAGAAACACGATCCGGCTGAGTATTCAGCGAAAAAGATCGAGATGCAGGAAAGACGCGACGAAATTGAAGCCATGCGCCAAAGCGCACTGGAGGGCTATCAGAAGCACCAGGCGCAGCAGGCCGAGGAAGCCGAAAAGCAGATGTTGGAGTATCTGCAGGAAGAGCAAAAGGCTTTGCTTTCCAAAATTCCCGAATGGGAGAACGAAGCAAAAGCCACTGAGGAAAAGACTCAAATTGCTGACTACCTCTTACAGCAGGGGTTTTCAGAGAGTGACATTGGCAACGCATCCGACCATCGCTTAATTGTGATGGCTCGAAAGGCGATGATGCACGATCAAGGCAAGGCGAACACCAACGCCAAAGAGAAAAAGATCGTGAAGATTCCCAAGGTAATGAAACCAGGCGCGCCAAAGTCAGAAACCGAGCAGCGAAACAATACAATCGCAAAGCTCGCAGCAAAAGCAAAAGCAAGTGGCTCCGAAAGGGACGCTTTAGCATTACTACAGGCACAACGCAAAGCCTCCTAAATTTGCAATAGGGCAGCAACACCCTCGCAGCCCTTCCCAAACCTCGCGGAAGTAAACCAACTAACGCCATTAGCGCGGCATCTGCCGCATTAACCTTTTATTTATTCAAGGAGGGCTACAATGGCTCAACCTACAGGCACTTTTGCCACAAACGATGCGGTTGGCATCCGCGAAGATTTGAGTAATGTTATTACCAACATTGCTCCCTTTGAAACGCCTTTTTACAGTTCTGCAAAGCACACCGAGGCAACTGCAAAGTTGCACGAGTGGCAGACTGACACCCTCGCTGCAGCCGCTAACAACGCTGCCATCGAAGGTGACGACGCTCCGCAGAACAGCGGCACAGCAACAACCCTGGTTAACAACCGCACTCAGATCAGCACCAAGGACGCTCGCGTTTCTGGCTCGATGAGGGCAGTTGACACCGCAGGCCGATCAGACGAACTGGATTACCAGCTTCTGAAGCGAGGCCGTGAGCTGCGCCGAGACATGGAAACTGGATTGCTTGATAACAAGGCAAAGGTTGTCGGTAACGACAGCACCGCGCCTCAGTACGCAGGCATCGTTTCCTGGATCGCCACAAACGAAAGCACAAGCGGAACCGCTCCCACGGGCGACGGTTCAGACACCCGCACCAACGGAACACAGCGCGCTTTTACGGAAGCCTTGCTGAAACCCGTCCTGGTCGACATCTTCAGCGAAGGTGGTTATCCGGACTGCCTGATGCTTGGGCCTTTCAATCGCCAGAAGGCTTCTACCTTCACGGGTGGAAACACCAGCAACCAGAAAGCCGAGGACAAGACTCTGCACGCCACTTATGACGTTTACGAGTCTGATTTCGGCGAACTCAAGATCATCCCTAACCGTTTCCAGAGGGAGCGCGACGGCCTGATCCTGGAGATGGACAAGTGGGAAATCGCTTTCCTGACTGGTCGCAATATGGTGTCTTTTGACATCGCGAAAACTGGTGACAGTGATGCCAAGCAGATTCTCTCTGAGTACACGCTTGTTTCACGACAGGAAAAAGCAAACGGTATTGTTGCTGACCTGACCACTTCATAAGGGGGTGGATCATGGCAGAATTTGATCTAAATATCGTTAGCCTCCAGTTCACCATCGGCGACGTATCGACCGCAGGACAGACGTATGTGCCTGTAGACGATCAGCACGCTGGTGAAATCGTTGAGATTACGACTGCTCTTGGCGGCGCAATCAGTGGCGCTGATGCTGGCTTAACAGCCAAAATCGGCGGCAGCGCAGTTACGGGTGGAACGATCACCATTGCCAACTCTGGCAGCGCAGCGGGGGACGTTGATTCATGCGCCCCTACTGCCGCCAATGTTGTCTCATCCGGTGACACCATCGAAATCGAAACGGACGGCGCTTCCACGGGAGCGGTTGAAGTGACTGGAGTCATCAAAATCCGGCGTTAAACCAATCGGGGCGGGGTAACACCTGCCCCTTTCTTTTTTCTGATTATGGCAAAACTACTCGATCAATCTATCCAAGGCTCACGCATTGAGCGCACATGGATGCACACAGGCGATAACGGACAAACGTGTTTCACAACGGAATATGTCGAGGATCCGAACCCCGCATTCAAGCAAGCAAAAGAACTCACTCAGAACCAATCCAGTAAATCGGGGATGCGTTACAAAGCCTCGATTACCGGAAACATGCTGGACGAGGCTTCAAAAATCAACGCGAAACTTTGGGGTGTATCGGTCAAGGATGCTTTTGCCGAACTCATATCACAAAAAACAGACAGGGCAAAAAGAGTGATGAAGATACTCACCGAAGGGCGAGATTTTCGCAAACTCCAGGCCCAAAATTATTAGAGGATAAATCAATGTCTAAACGTGGAATGCAATCACATTTTAGGCCAGGTGCAACTCTTTCGCCTGTCACAGTATCCGGAACGGCTGCAAATTCAGCGGCTATTCCAGCAGGTTACGAGGTTGCTCGTATTGTTAGCACGACTGACTGCCATTACGTTATCGCAGGCACAGCGACAGCCAACGACACCTATTTGCCCGCCGAAGCTGTTGAGTACATTTCTGTGAACCAGGGAGAAACGATCTCTTTTATCCAGAATGCAACGGGCGGCACTGCTTACGTGACACCTGTTACACAGTGAGCGTTGATACCTACGACAATCTCAAAACTGAGATTGCCAACCATCTTGATCGCGACGATCTCTCAAGCGATATAGACACCTTCATCGATTTGTGCGAAGCAAGGCACAAGCGAGAAGTGCGTATCAGGGAGATGGTGGCTCGTGAGGATTTAACTGTCGATTCTCGGCAGGAATCCTTGCCGTCTGGCTTTCTTGAGATGGTTAATCTCAGGCTATTAACAAATCCGGTCACGGTTGTGCAGGAAATCAACTTGCACGAAATGACCCGCATCCGCACCGAGTCAACAGGCAAGCCGATTTACTTCACATGCTACGGGAACGAGATTGAGTTCAACCAATCCCCCGACTCAGCTTATAGCGGCGAAATTGTCTACTACAAAGAACAGACGGCTCTCTCCGGCTCAAATACAACCAATGATATTTTGACAAGAGCGCCCGACCTTTACCTGTACGGTGCATTACTGGCTGCAGCCCCGTTCCTGATGAACGATGAAAGGTTGATGACTTGGGAAAAGCTGTATACCAGCGCAAGAGACGCAATCAACATGCAGGACAGGAAGCTTGCTGGCCCGCTGGTGTCTCGTGTAGTAGGAGCAACGCCATAAATGCCCGATATACTTTTTCAGGAGTGGCTACCTGACCAAGCCCCGCTGGGCAATCCAGGCTGTACTGTTGCCAAGAACGTCTACCCGTCTGCATCAGGTTATCTTCCGGTTAATTCACTGGTTGCTGCAACAGACGCGATTGACGCAAGACCGCAGGGCGCAATACAACTCACCGACAAAGACTTGAACGTCATCCAGTTTGCAGGCGATGCCTCAAAGCTGTATGAGAACGAGTCAAACGCATGGGGCGATAAATCAAAGGGCGGGGGATACTCCACGGGAGCCACCGAGCGATGGGAGTTTGCTCAATGGAACAATAAGGTTATTGCTACCAATTTCAGCGATAACCCACAAAATCGAGACTTGGGCGGGACAACCTTTGCCGATCTGACCTCAACACTCAAGGCGAGGCATGTTGCTGTAATCCGCGACTTTGTTGTATTCGCCAACACTTACGACGCAACAGACGGCAACAAGCCAAACCGGATCCGCTGGTCTGCTTTTGGTGATGAAACAGATTACACAGTTTCAGCCTCTACACTCTCCGACTTTCAAGACCTTGCGACGGGCGGGCCTGTTAATCGTATTTTCGGGGGCGAGTACGGCGTTATCTTCCAGAAAGAGAATATTTGGAGGATGTCATTCGTTGGAGCGCCTACCGTGTTCCAGTTTGACCAAACCATCCCAGGCATTGGGTTAATTGCTGCAGGCGCAGCCGCACAGGATGGCGATACGATTTACTTTCTTTCTGATCGGGGCTTCTTTTCCGTCACCAACGGATCACAAGTAAACCCCATAGGCGCAGAGAAGATTGATCGAACCGTATTAAGCGAACTGGATAGTAACAACCTCCACCGCATTTCCTGCGCCATTGACCCGACGACTAACCGCGTGTTTTGGGCATATCCAGGCGCAGGCAGTAACGGCAGGCCAAACAAGATCGTTGTTTATGATCGAGCCATTAACCGCTGGTCACAGATAGAGCAAGACGTTGAGTTTTTATGGTCTGCAGGCGGTACAGGCTTTACGCTGGAATCACTCAGCACCGCCAACCCTGACCTTGACGCAATGACCGTCTCCCTCGACTCAAACCGATGGAAAGGCGGGGCGGCAATTCTTGGGGCGTTTGACAGTGATTACAAGTCAGGTTCCTTTGATGGCTCAGAAATGACCGCTTGTATCACCACGAAAGAGGTTGAGATAAGTAGCGGCGCAAGAACGCCAATCAATTCGTTTTCTCCCATTGTTGACGGCGGCACAGTCACAGGGAAAGTCATCACCCGAAACAACCAAAGCGATTCAGTCACGGAAAGCGCCTCGCTCACGTTACGGAATAGCGGACGATTCACGACACGTGCGAATGCACGTTACCACCGCTTTGAACTCAGCATCTCAGGTGCATGGAAACACGCTTTAGGCGTAAACGTGGACAGAAAGACTCCAAGGGCCACACGCTATGGCAGATAGAAAACTCAGGCCAGCGGTTCCGGAGTCTCACCCCAATGACGTTGAACACCGCAGGCTATTAGCACAAAGAGCCAACTCAAGCCTCCCCAAAGACGGCTCGATTGCAATGGAAAACCCGTTGCTTTTGAAATCGTACACGGTTGCCACTTTACCCTCTGCCTCGCTATGGACAGGCGGGCTTGTGTATGTATCGGACGAAACAGGGGGCGCGGTTCCCTGCTTTAGCGACGGCACGAATTGGCGAAGGCTGACAGACAGAGTTATTGCCTCTTAATGCTTGGGGCGCTCAACATCAAAGAGGCTGAGATTATTTGGCCTGTTGTTGAGCCAATGTTTCAGCGAGTAGTAGACAGGGACAAGGGCAGATCGTCCACCGCCACCATCAAGCAAAGCATCATGTGCGGCAAGTCTGTTCTTTGGATTAGTTCAGACATTGAAATCGCAATCACCACCTCTATCGAGGTTTACCCCACGGGAAAACGATCCTGTCTCATCCTGGCTTGTGCCGGAGAGAACCTGGAAACCTGCAAACACGCAGCGAAAGTGCTTGAGAGTTACGCAAGCGATATGCAGTGCGAAATGATCGAAATATACGGGCGAGGCGGCTGGCTTCGCGCCTTAGACGGGTATGAGAAAGACAACATAATTATGAGCAAAGGGCTATAACAAATGGGCAAGAAATCACCGAAAAGCCAAACAGTCACGCAAGAGACAAAACTCCCCCCTCAGTATGCGAGAGGGCTTGATTTTGTATTAGGTCAAGGCATGAGTCTCGCCAATCAATACCTCGGGCCAACATCACCCGCTTATGGGGCAACAGGATTTAACCCCTTAGCAGGCTCAGGCTTTTCCCCGATGGGTGGCGGCGCTTCCCAAGGCGACTTTAGTGCCCCGTCCATTGTCCCCCAACTAAGCGGAGACACGCACAGGGGGCTTGCTGGACTCGCCAAGTCATCTCACCCACTTGTCACGGAAAACCTGCTTGCCACCCTCAGAGGCGATAGCATGGAGGACGGCATGGCTCAAAACATCCTGCCTGATTCCGCTTTCAGTTCCCTTAACGACACCGCTGCGGGTAATTACCTTCATGGCGGCGAGGGGTTTAATGCTGCAGTGGATGCCGCAATAAGACGCGCTCAACCTGGCATCCTGTCAACCTTCGGGGCTGCGGGTAGATCGGGGAGCGGACTTGCACAGACAGCAATGGCGCAGGCCGCATCAGATGCCTTTGCCTCGCAATACGCCAATGAACGAAATAATCAGATGGCGGCAGCAGGGGCGCTGGCAAACATCAACACCAGCAACTTCAACGCAGAAAGGGGCAGGCAGTTACTCGCAGGCGCTCAGCATGACGCGCTCAGGAGCCAGCAAGCCAACGACTTACTCCGCTCAGGTTCAATCAGAGAGGACAGGCAGCGCGAGTTTCTCCTTGAGCCGTTTACTCGCTTCAATCTTGCAACCGATCCAATTATTCGCGCTATCGGTGGCGCACCAACGACAACCTCGACAACTCAGCCCTTGCATAAAAACACTGGAGCAGGGTTGCTTGGTGGCGCTCTTGGCGGCGCAGGACTCGGGCAGGCACTTGGCTTTGCTGGAGCAGGGCCGCTCGCGCCTTTTGCAATCGGCGGCGCACTGCTTGGAGGAATACTGTAATGACTGGGCTTCTTGATGGCGGCTTAAACAACCCTCTTTTAAATTTGGGCGTTGGCCTTCTCTCCCAGTCCGGTTACTCCACAACCCCGATCACTTTGGGGCAGGCGATGGCGGTAGGCGTTCAGAACATGCAGAACGGGCAGCGCAGGAAGCTAACCAACGACCTTCTCAGGGAGCGAATCACCGAGACTTCAAGGCGGCGTAAGGCCGAGCAGGACTTGACGGGACTGTTGAGCCGGAAGGACGTTGTAACAGGCCCCAAAACGACCGTGACGGGCTTGAACGGGGAAGATTTGGGCAGTATTCCAGGTCACAAGGCATTACTCCCCGCTATAGCCACTCCAGAGGGGCGACAAGAGGCAATGGGCTTGCTTGGACAGATAGCCCCCGCACAACTGGCAAACAGCCTGTTAAGCACCGCCACGCCCACCAAACCACCCAAAGAGATTGCTATAGCTCAATACATGGCCGATCCAAACGTGCCGCAGGAGGAAAAAGACTACGTTTCGCAGCAACTCGCAAGCAGCGACAGTTCGATTGAGGATCAATTAAAACTGATCCAGTTGAACCTGACCAATACGCAACTCCAGAGAGAACTTGACTCAGATGCAATAGATGCCGCAGAGAAAGAGACCGCGAAGGTCAAAGGAAGGTCGGCAATCAAGGACAACTTTGTAAACACCGTGGCAAGCGGAAAGAAAATGCTGGATGCTCTCGATGTGCTGGACGACACATTTCTTGAAACAGGGCAATCCTTTATGGATGTTCGTCCCAAACTCACACGCGGCCTTGTCACAGCCATAGAGGGGTTTGGCGGTGACGCTACGCAGGAAAGGAAGATGCTCACGGCTTACAACACGCTGAACAAGGGTGTAAATGACTTCGCCTTGAAACTGTTTGATTCCCTGGAAAGCCAAACAAACGCCACTTTTGGTGTATTGAGGGACTCTATCGCTAATATGGGGGTTGACCCTGTAACAAACCGCCGAATCATGGGCGAGGCGTTGACTCAGGCCAAGCAGACTATTGACCGCGAGAATATCAAGATTCCGGAGGCTACAGAGGAAATGCTGAATAAACTGATAGAGCGAATCAATAATTACCAGCCTTATGGCCCAGCACCAGCAACGAACGCCCCTGTTAAGATCGATGCTTCTGATCTGGGATTTCCTGGATGATAATTACAGGGCCAAATGGCGAACAGTTTGAGGTAGAAAACCTACCCAAAGGCGTGACTAAGGAGCAAGTGGAGCGCAGGATGCGAAACAAGTATCTTGCCGCACAGCAATCCGGCGTTATCCCTGCCTGGATGGAGGCCGGAGGTCGGGCCTTTGCAACCAAAATGATGACGGCTGCAGGAGAGATTCCCGATCTTGCCGTAACAGCACCTATGGCCTTAGCCAATCAGTTCGTTAAGACCAATACCCTCGGCGCTGTTGATATGAAAGAGCAGATGGAGGGGCAGGGCATGAATGTTCCGGATATGGGGCAGCAGGTATTTCCATCCGTGATTGACGAGGACGCAACACTCCCCTTTGCTGCCGCTCAGAAAGCGGGTGATTTGGCGGGTTATGTTCAGGACGGCATGACAAACGGATTCGGTAACGCTGGCATGATACCGGATCCCACCGCTCCCGCAGGCGAAACACAGATGATTCCTCACACAGTCCCCTTTCAAGATGCTGTTGATCAGCAGTATTTCAGAGGCAAGGACTTGCGCGGGGATCACCCTATTGCCTCCACAATGGGCGATGCGACGGGGTTAGCGGCAACCATGCAGTTGGGGCGTAATGTCACGGGGCTTGCCAAGCATCGAGCAATCAAAGAAGCAGACGGTATCCAGGTTCCGGATTTCTACTTCGGCAAAGCGAGTGCAGCCGCTCCAGCAATGAATGCCAGTCAAGTCAAAAACCGCAAGGAAGCCTTTGAGATGATGATTAACTCCAAGGGCTTTAAAACACTGGCGAATCGCGCTGGACGGGCGACAGAGGCCGGATTTGAGGGGTATGTAGCAGGACTGCTCAACGATGGTGACCCCGTAGAAACAGCAGCTTATTCAGCCGGACTGCAGGCAAGTGGTAGCGTCCTTTTGACCGGATTACACGGGATATTCGACAAGAACTTGACCAAAGCAGGGCTTAACGTGGCCTTAGCAGCCGCAGGCGTGGGCGCGATTCATCAGATGGTGACAGGCGTTGCTCCAGGCGATCAAAACTTTGTGCTGGACTCGATGGATTCGGGCTTTGACAAGGTAATGTTTGGAATTGCCGCAGGGCTAACAGCAGGGGCAGCGGGTTATGGCAGAGTGGGCAAGGACTTCCCTGTTCGTCTCTATCCAGAACTTGCCGACGCATTGAGCGCCATGCCGAGGGGTGCAGTACTAGGCCTTATTACCGAGATGCAAACCGATCCGGATGTGAATGCTGTTGTCCGACAACTCGGGAAAGGCGATCCGGATTTCTTCACATCCGAGGAAATCAGGGTGCTTGGAAAAGCCCAGATCAGCAAAGACCCCAATTCAATGAGGGATGCTATTGAGTACTTGAGCGGGAAAAGGGGTTTCCGCGAAAAACTGGAATCACTCCGGTAATTCGCTCTTTTTCATCTCATCCATGATTAAGCCCACTCTCTTATATATAGAGAGCAGGAAAAGGGGCATAAGAACCATAACCCCGCAGTAAATCAGCAAGGCTCCACCCACGACAGCATCCCAAAAACCACCCCAATTCAAGGGGTTCAGATATTCAGCAATCATTTCCATTACTTGAGTATAGCAAATGCCGAACGACTACATAAACGATTACAGTACCTCTGCAGGTAGCAATACCGATGTTGGGGGTATTGATATTGACGAAAACTGCGCTCCAGCGGGCCTGAACGACGCTATCAGGGAGGTTATGAGCCACCTTGCGGGCTGGAAAGACAATTTCGAGATAGGCGCTGATATAGCCTCTGCAGGGGCTTTGGCGGTCAATATCGTTGGGATGTTCCATGATGTGACCGGAACCACAACCATCACCAGCCTTGCCGCAGCCACCAACGACACCAGCAAACTCAAGTTTTTGCAGTTTGACGGGGCTTTAACCCTGACTCATCACGCCACAGACCTGATCCTCCCAGGTGCAGCCAACATCACCACCGCAGCCGGAGACATAGGCATATTCTACGAATACGCGGCAGGCGATTGGCGCTGCGTGTCTTACATGAGGGCGGCAGGGGCAAGCAATCCCCTTGTTTCCGGCACTGTCCAAGCTACAACCTCCGGCACAACCAAGGACTTTACAGGCATTCCCTCATGGGTTAAGAAAATCACTATATCCGGCAATGGGGTGTCTACCAACGGCTCCAGCACGTTTCAAATCGTTATCGGTGACTCAGGAGGCTTTGAAACCAGCGGCTATACGGGCGGGGTATTCTCTCACGGCACATCATCCGGTACAGGGGCAAATCAGACTGGAACAGGGTTTGATATGACTCGTGGCTCTACGGGGCCAGCAGGAACTTACGATTTTGTGGCAGAGCTTGTTTTGCTGGATGCCTCGACAAATACGTGGGCCTTTATGTCTCAGCAATCAAGGACAGATAGCGCCCTTGTGTATATGGCGAATGGTGCGAAATCCCTCTCTGGAGTATTGACTCAGCTTCGCTTCACCACCTCCAGCGCCGACACCTTTGACGCGGGTAAGGTTAATATTCTTTATGAGTAAAGAACTTTGCTTCTCGAAAGAGTTGCCATTTCTGTAATATGTATCCCGCCGCTTTCCGCGCCTGCCACAGTAGACAGGTGCGAAGTAACCCCTTTAATGTAAGGTTTCCCGCCAAAATTAACCACGGGATTATTTGGCTCTCCCATTCTCACGCTTCGAGATAATGCAAAAACAGTGGAGTCTCCGTGGCTTTCCTTGGAGTGGAGGTTCCAGCCAGGCATCTCAACATCGTCACTTACCTCGCCGTCTATATTGAGAATCCAAACCAACACATCACCTTCCTTATAACTCGGTGAATCATGCTTCAGGAGCGGCTCACTCCCCCAATCTATCGCAAGATCATCATCCACCAAAGCAGCGCGAGTGATGGGAAGATTCATTGCGGCGGCAAGTGCCGCCATTCCAGCAAATCGACTCAGGAAGCCTCGCCTGTTCACTCAGCAACTCCGGATTCTCGTGAATATTTCCGATGACCTCAACAGCATCATTCCTCGCAACCGAATCTGATATATTTTCTTTCAAGCCAATAAGGTCGGTGTAGAACCCCCCGTTCTCAAAAAGCACTAAAAGGGGGGTGGCTTGGGGAGTTCCGTAGAAAGTCGCTCGTAGTATATCCCCCTCATATATCTCCTTCCCGTTCTTGTCCTTTAGCCCGGTGTATTGCATAAAAGAGAAAACATGGGTCGACTTTAGTGCCGCCATCTCCCACTCGTCGGTTATCATTTCATCAAAGGGTACGATTCTTTTATTGGCGCTATCCCAAACCCTGAATTTAATTTCTCTCATTTCGGCGGCTCCGGTAGTGCATCAAGGGGCATCCACCACAACGGATCCTCTAAATAAACCCAGTCATCACTGGATTTATATACCTCGGTTTCCAGGCATAAATAACCAGTTTCCACAGTAGAGTCCTCAAATCTCAGCAGTATCGCCCTGTCTTTATTTGGCTGTGTTTCCACGCTTATCCATTCCATTAGGGTTGTTCCTTTAGTCCTGTAGTGCTTACATAAGGCATTTCCCGCCAATTCGATTTGGACAACATCCACGGGGGCTTAGAAAGAATCTCCCCGTCTTCAAGAAGAACATCAATAGTTTCTCCGTAACCGCTTATTGCGGAAAACTGGTAATAGATGTCGCTCACTACAGTTCCTTTTTTCACAGACCCCAAGAAGTGAATTAGCACATCTTCGCCCTCCTTGAAGGTCTGTTTGGGCATTTTCTCAACCTCTTTCTCTACAATGACTCGGTTTACAATCCCAATCTTCTCTAATGTGTCTGACAGCCAACTCATAACTACCTCCTATTAGGGCGGACATAGCCTATATAATAATGTATAGGCAAATAGGGTAGCCGCGCCTCTGTAACTTGTTGAAATTAAAAGTTAAACCACTTCCCAAAACAGGATATAATCCGGCGTTATGAAAATGCAGGTAGCAGGGTGCTGGATACCTCGCGCCATGGTGCTATTGAGATTGCACTGGCTGCTGATGGTATTGTCGTGAAGTCAAATCGACAGGAAAATAGTCGCTTCTGGAGCCGCAAAGTACCCTGACATTGCATATACGCGAAAATCATGTGTAAATTTTGAGGAGTAACAGGTGCTTGAGTTAATCAAAGCTGGTGGTTTTATCATGTGGCCAATCCTGCTCTGTTCAGTTATCTCGCTGGCAATTGCGGCTGAACGACTGTGGTCTTTGCAGAAAAAAAGGGTCACTCCTCGAAACCTGGTGACGCAGGTGTGGCAATGGGAAAAGGTTGGTCACCTTGATGCCAAGCGGATCCAGGATTTAAGGGTGTCCTCACCGCTTGGCCGGGTGCTCGCTGCGGGCCTGGTCAACCGCAAGCATGACAGGGAAGTGATGAAGGAAAGCATAGAGGAAGTAGGCAGGCACGTGGCCCATGACCTGGAGCGTTTCCTCAACACCCTTGGAACAATCGCATCCATTACGCCATTGCTGGGACTGCTTGGCACAGTCATAGGGATGATAAAGGTATTCACGGTTATCACGGCCCAGGGCGTGGGCGATCCTGCAGTGCTGGCAGAGGGAATATCCGAAGCGCTCATAACCACTGCTGCTGGATTAACAGTCGCCATTCCATCACTGATGTTTTACCGCTTTTTTCGTGGTCGCGTTGACGAGCTGATTGTCAGCATGGAACAGGAAGCACTTAAGATGATTGAGGTCATGCACGGCCAGAGAGAAAAAGGCGGCGACAACGGAGAGATAGAGTGAATCTTCGCCCCCAGAGAACGGATGATGTCGATCTCAATATCACCCCCCTGATTGACGTGGTATTTTTGCTGCTGATTTTCTTCATGGTTTCGACGACATTTGACAGGGAATCAGAGATTAATATCACCTTGCCTGAAGCGAGTGAAGAATATACCGAGGTAGAAATAGACAAGCTTGAAATATCTATAGATGCAGACGGCAAAATTTATGTTAACGACCAGGTCTTGTTGAATACGCAACTCAATACTATAAGGGAAGCACTTAGAAATGCAGCCTATGATCTCGATGAGCCACAGGTTTTAATCAGTGCGGATGCCCAGGCTACGCACCAGGCAGTCGTTCGAGTGATGGATGCAGCGCGACAATTGGACCTGGTGAAAATCACTTTCGCTACAACAGCCATCGAAGAAGAATAAGACATCACGCTACACATTACGGCCGGTTTCATGATGTCTGAGAACTGCTGAGGCAATGACCGAAATAGTTTGCGCCTGATGAATAACATTTTGCAGAAAATCTGGTACGAGGGGCATCTTTTATACCTGCTTTTACTGCCCCTGAGCTGGATTTACATAGTGGTTTCCGCGCTAAGGCGCTTACTTTACCTCAGCGGAATCCTGCCGACACGGCAGGTGGATATACCGGTCATCATAATTGGCAATATTACCGTGGGTGGTACGGGTAAGACTCCGCTGATTATCTGGTTGGCAGAGTACCTGAAAAACTCCGGTGTGAGACCGGGAATAATCAGTAGGGGTTACGGTGGGCGTTCGAAAAAGTGGCCGCAGCAGGTCAGGCCGGACAGTAACCCTAACCAGGTAGGGGATGAGCCGGTGTTGATAGCCCAGAGAACCCGGTGTCCTGTCGCAGTGGCCCCGGCACGTTACCAGGCAGCGCTTGAGTTGCAGAACCTTGGAACATGTGACCTTATCCTGTGTGACGATGGGCTCCAGCACCTTGAATTATTTCGGGACCTGGAAATCGCGGTGATAGACGGAGATCGACGATTTGGAAATGGCCATTTCTTGCCGGCTGGTCCGCTGCGTGAAGCGATTACGCGACTTGAATCAGTGGACATGGTGGTTGCGAATGCCCGCGCAGGCAAAAACGAGTTTCTCATGGAGTACGTGCCTGTCGCACTTGTGTCTCTGCTGGATGAGGGGACGACAATAGAAATTGAGGAAATACGGGGTGCCCAGGTACACGCGGTCGCGGGCATCGGTAACCCACAGCGTTTTTATTCGTACCTGCGCAGTTTCGGAGCACAGGTAATCAAGCATGAATACCCGGATCATTACCAGTTCAATAAGCTGGATATTGAATTTAATGATGACTCACTGGTAATTATGACTGAAAAGGATGCTGTAAAATGTCGCGGCTTTGCCGGCCAAAATTGCTATTATTTAAAGATAGACGTGCAAATGACCAATACGTTTGAGCACCGATTGAATGTTTTGCTAAAGGAAGTGATTGATGGACAAGAAGCTACTTGAAATACTCGTCTGCCCGGTAACCAAGGGCCCGCTGATTTACGACAAGCAAAACCAGGAACTTGTTTCCTGCTCTGCGAAATTGGCGTATCCAATACGTGATGATATTCCGGTGATGCTGGAAAATGAAGCTCGTGCACTCAGCGATGAAGAACTGGAAGAATTCAGGAAGTGAGTGATGATTTCTATGTCGTGATTCCCAGTCGATATGGAGCGAGCCGTCTGCCCGGCAAACCCCTGCTTGAAATTGGTGGAAGAACACTTCTACAGCACGTTTTTGAATCTGCATCTCTTAGCAAGGCTAAAAAAATCATCATCGCAACCGATGATGAGCGTATAGAGGACCTTGCACGTTCATTTGGTGCGGAGGTTATCATGACATCCAGCGACCATGCCTCGGGCACAGACCGGATTGCGGAAGTCGTCAAGAGAAAAAATCTTGATGCAGAAACTATCGTAGTTAATGTGCAGGGGGATGAATTTAACCTGGCGCCTGCATTGATTAACCAGGTGGCTGACAATTTAAGTCTCAACAAGAGCGCGAGCGTAGCGACCTTGTGCGAAGCCCTGGAAAGTGTTTCGCTTGCAAGCGATCCTGCTACAGTCAAAGTTGTCAGGGATGTCAATAATTACGCCATGTACTTCAGCCGCTCATTGTTACCCTGGCAGGAAGATCCTGGCAGCGGAGCAGAAAACATCCGCCACTATAAACACCTTGGATTATATGCTTACCGTGCAGGGTTTCTGAAAAAGTTTACTGATCTTCCGCAAAGTGAGCTGGAAAGGACAGAGAAACTTGAGCAATTAAGGGCCCTGTATAATGGCTTCAATATTCACGTGGATGAAGCCTGTGAAAAGGCTGGAATAGGGGTGGATACTGAGGATGATCTTGCCCGTGCCAGGGCGATGATAGCGAGTAATTGATGCTTACCTGGTCACAGAACGCTAGCGGTTTCGAAAGGTAATGCGTCCCTTGCTGAGGTCATAGGGAGTCATTTCAACGGTGACCTTATCCCCGGTGAGGATTCGAATGTAGTGTTTACGCATCTTGCCTGAAATATGGGCAGTGATCACATGTCCATTTTCAAGCTCCACCCTGAACATGGTGTTGGGTAATGTCTCGATGACAGTACCTTCCATCTCAATTTGATCTTCTTTCGCCATATTGCCTGTGCCTGAATTAAAAGATGCGCATTTTGCCCTAATTCCCGGGAACAGGCAAAATTTGTTGGCGAAGGGCGGATAAAACTAGGGGGAGTTAAACCAGCGGTTTTCCCTGAAGTATTCCATTGGGCGGTACTCATCCTTGTAGCTCATTTTCTTGCAGTTTTCTATCCAGTAACCCAGGTACAACCACTTCATGTTCAGTTTTTTAGCCTGCTCAATTTGCATCAGGATGGCGAAGCGGCCGAGACTTCGTTTTGAATACTCCGGGTCAAAGAAGGTGTATACGGCGGAAAGGGCCTGGTCCATGATGTCCGAAACTGCAACTGCAAGTAGCCTGTTATCTTTTGGTTCGCGGATTTCAAAAAATACTGTTCGAGCCCATTCCGCTGTCAAAAATGCCATGTAACTCTCAGTGGAGGGATTGTCCATGCCGCCCCCGGGATGCCTGAGAGCAAGGTACTTTTCAAAAAGAGAATAGTGCTCCCTGCGAAATGCAGCCTGTCTTTGTACAACAGTAAGATCCCTGTTCAATTTCCAATTTCTCTTCTGATTCCTGGACGGCATAAAATCATTCACCGGGATCCTCACAGGCACACAGGCATTGCAGTTCTCACAATGAGGTATATAGAGATGTTCGCCGCTACGGCGAAAGCCACAGTCGGCCAATGCTGAATAAAGCCTGGTGTTTTTTGGAAATCGCGGGTCAGCAAATAATGTTACAGCGCTCCTGTCTGGCAGGTAATTGCAATCATGCGGTGGCGTAGCGTAGAAGCTTAATTTTTGCTCGATTGTCATATCAGCTACTCAGGGCCAGGACGCCGGCTTGTCGCTATTGCAGAAGTTCTCAAGGATACTGACAAATAATTCTCTTTGCATTGGCAGGGCTCCCATGCTCTGCAAATGACTGGAATGTACCTGGCAGTCAATCAATCGAAACCCCTGCGCAAGCAAAGTGTCGGAGAGGTGAACAAGAGCCACCTTGGAAGCATCCGTTCGTCGACTGAACATGGATTCACCAAAAAAAACTTTGCCAATGGAAACACCGTAGAGTCCACCTACAAGCCTGTCCTCGTGCCAGGCTTCTACGGAAACCGCAAAACCACGCCGATGCAATTCCAGGTAAGCCTGCATCATGTCGCCAGTTATCCACGTACCCGAAAAATGGTCTCGTGGTGAGGAGCAGGCCCTGATCACATCTTTGAAAGAGCGATTATAGGAAATGTCATATTCATTTTTACGGATTCTTTTTGCGAGGCTGCGTGAAATTTTCACCTTGCCCGGTTCAAGCACACATCTTGGGTCGGGTGACCACCAGAGTATAGGTTGACCTTCGCTATACCAGGGAAAAATTCCAAGTCGGTAGGCATGCAGCAGTCGTTCGGGAGCAAGGTCACCCCCGATAGCCAGTAGTCCGTCCGGATCGCGCAGGGCTCTCGAGACGGGCGGGAAGTCCGTTGCAATCGTATTGTCTGCCACCCAGAAAAGCTGGTTCTCAGCAGATTGACCATTACCCTGAATTGTCATCTGTTCCTGGATTCTCCTTGTAAGGAGTGTGTTTTCTCATATTGCTCAGGTGAAAGTCGATTTCCCGGCTTTCCTTTGCCAGGAAGTCATCAATAGCTTCACGAAAACCCTCGTGGCTAATCCAGTGGCATGAATTAGTCCTGACCGGGTCAAATCCGCGATTGAGCTTGTGTTCTCCCTGGACTCCGGCATCAAGGATCTCCAGGCCATGCTTTATGCAATATTCAATTGTCTGATAATAGCACAACTCAAAATGTAGAAAGGGAAGCTGGGTTTTGCAACCCCAATGACGGCCGTACAGCGTGTCCTTTCCAAGCATGGCAAAGGCTCCCGCGACATACTGTGACTCCTGGCTGGCCAGGATAAGGAGGGTCTGATCAGGCATTTTCTCGCTTAGCAGCCTGAAAAAATCGAGAGTAAGTCGAGGATTGCCCCAGCGACGATAGAAAGTAGAGCAGTAAAATTCATAAAATACCTGCCACTGTTCATCGCTGATCTCATTTCCTTTCAGGACGCTGATTTCAACACCCGCCTCGACGGCCTGGCGACGCTCGCGCTTAATCTGTTTTCTTTTTTTACTGGTCAGGCTGGAAAGGAAATCATCAAAATCGCTGTAGTCGCGGTTGTGCCAGTGAAACTGGAAGCTGTCCCTTCGCATGAACTTTTCGTTCGTATAGAAAGGAATATCTTCCTCGACAGGAAACAAGGCATGACAGCTTGAAATATTGTTGGTCTGTGATGAATGCACAAGACTTTGAACGAGTAACTGCTTTAATTCATTGGCATCATTCCGTTTCGGATGCGTCAGCAAGCGATGTCCCTGGACCGGTGTGAAAGGGATGGCGGAGACGAACTTGGGGTAATATTTACCGCCTGCGCGTTCGTAGGCGTCTGCCCAGGCCCAGTCAAATATAAACTCACCATAGGAGTTGTTACGCAAGTAAAGAGGCATGGCAGCAACAAGGAGCCCCGAATCTTCCACACAAATATGATGGCTGTGCCAGCCTTCCGGCTCCAGGCAGCCTGTTGTTTCAAGTCCGTGGAGAAACTCGTGACGCAGGAAAGGATTATCTCCAGTGTTTAACTGGTTCCAGTCCTCGGGAGTGTAGACATCCAGGCTATGCTGAAGCTTGATTGTGAAATTCGAACCAGGCACAAGTGCTTTACAGATAAATGTACTATGCAGGGTTCCCTAGTTCGCGGCCGCCTGTTGATCAACGACTCCAGTACCAAGGGCGGTAGATATTGCTCTCTTGGAGCCGGTAAGAGAGAAGAGGGTTTCACGATAATCTCCGTTCTCCAGCCTGAATCGAAATCTTAAACCAACTCCATTCATCAGGCCGGATATCGCATTTGATTCGACGGCGCCATTTACCACGTAGCCAAGAATAAATTCAGACCAGTTATTACCGGACAGGCACGGTGCATCATTCATAGAACGGTTTCGTGCGGTTCCTTTATCAATTTGGAATGTGGGGCAAAAATTTTCAGGAAATCGAAGCAGGCCCTGGGCCATGGTAAAACGTGCACGTACTGCATCCACCGAATCCTTGTATATCTCCAGGGAATATCCCTCGTCATTCTCCACAATGGCGACACTGGTTGTGACATTTGTGTCCATGTCGCTGTGTGTCACGATGTTCCAGTCAGCAGCAGTAGCCTGGAGAAATGTCAGGCCAAGGGCCAGGGCCAGGGGGATACGCAAGTGGAGTTCCATCCGGGGCATGATTGACCTCGCCGGCTTAGCGCGACTCCTCCCCGTTTGTGTAAACAGGAAAGGGCATGATGTTCTCGCCGCCCTGGTTTTCGGTTATCTTGGCGGAACCCTGCTTGCTAACTTCATCGATACGAATAATGGAATGCATGGGTATGTACGTACGAGTCACGTTCTCAAATTCTGATTTGAGGTTTTCTTCTGATGGATCGACCACGAGAGAGCTTTTCTCACCGAACACAAGCTTCTCGATTTCAATAAAGCCAAACATCACTCCCTGGTGCACGCTCTTGGCGTAGACTTCGTAAATCTTGCCCTGGTTGTGAAACATGACCTTGTACAAGGTTTTCTTTGCCATGATTTCTCCTCGAAATTGGGGCGGATTCTAGCATATTTGCGCCTTATTTATAGGTTCCAGGTACTTCTACAAGGCAATTTAAAGTACCTCGTGTTTCTCCAGGAAACCACTGATCTCCATGGTGTAGCGAGCTTCGCTTAGCAGGAACCCGTCGTTATGCCCCCCCTGTATTTGAACAAATGACTTTGGATCACGAGCGGATTCGAATAGTTTCCGGCCGTGGTGAAACGGAATGAGTTCATCGTCTTCGCTGTGAATGACAAGTACCGGGGCATTGACCCGGGCGAGGTGTTCAGTGCTGGGATAATTCACACGGCAAAGCCAACGAACTGGCAGATAAGGGTACATACCTGACGCCATGTCGATGATGGAAGTGAAACTTGATTCAATTATCACGGCGGCCGGCGTATTTTGACTTGCGAGCCAGCTGGCAACCCCGCCCCCGAGAGAACGACCAAAGATTATGATCTCGTTTGCCGCAATTTTCCTGTGATTGTGCAGGTAGTTCCATGCCGCCCTTGCGTCGGAATAGCTGCCATGTTCCCCAGGTGCGCCTTCACTTAAGCCATATCCACGATAGTCAACGATCAATACCGCTAAACCCATTCGGTTGAACAATTGAATGGACTCAAGCCGGTGGGAAATATTTCCCGCATTGCCATGAAAAAACAGCAGCACCGGGGCATTCTCCACAGCAGGAATGAACCAGGCGTGCAGGTTGAGTCCGTCATCGGTCACCAGCGTCAGGTCTTCATATTCAAGTCCAATATCCGCTGGCGAGGCAACCAGTTCTGCATCGGGGTGATATATCAGCTTATGCTGGTAGGCATAGAGTACAAGGGCCAGGAGCAACCAGGCCAGGAAGGCAAAAAGCAGGATGGAAGCTAACATGTGTTTTAATGCGGGCATTAAGTTGTAATATTGTACGTGGATAGAAAATGATGCAAAAACACATTAAATTATGTCATGTATTCCAGTCTGTGAACTGTTACAATTCTTTCTTTATAAACATACATCTATGGTGTTTAGTACCTAAACAAGATTAACTGTGTCCCAGGCTTCCAGGAAACGAAAATCAAGCACTGAGTCTTCCGGGCGTGTCGTTCGCAATGTCAAGGAAATCAGCTTTATCGCGCTTGCAGCGCTGGCCGCGTACCTGTGCATAGCCCTGTTTAGCTATCACCCCGGTGACCCGGGCTGGTCACAGGCAGTATCCAGCGACGAAATTCGAAACCATGGTGGTTTCTTGGGGGCCTGGATTGCCAATATCCTGCTCTACCTTTTCGGCTACCTCGGCTTTTTCTTTCCGCTTGTGATGGCATTTGATGGCTGGCGATTGTTTAAATCCCGGCACCAGCAGCAACCCATAAACCACTTTTATCTTGGACTACGCATTGTTGGCTTCCTGCTGTTACTGGCCGGTGGCTGTGGCCTTGCATGGCTGCATTTCAAGTCTGGTGCATGGCTTCCCCATGAGCCCGGAGGTGCGGGAGGAATTTTTGGTGATGCGGTTGGCTCTGCTCAAAGGGTTATTTTTGGACAGCTTGGCAGCACTCTCATCCTGCTGGCAATGTTCCTTATTGGCGTCACTCTTTACACCGGGCTTTCCTGGCTGTGGCTCATGGATAACACGGGCAGGCTTACGCTTGAAGGAGTAAACCGCTTGAGTGTCCTGATTGCTGAACTTCGCGATCAGAAAGAGGGGCGGCGAGCCAGGAAAGAAAGGGAAAGTGTTGTTAAAGTAGAAAAAGAAAAAACAGAGCACAGGCCGCCGCCGAGAATAGAGCCGGTAATAAAGGAAATACCTGCCGGTGTCAGGGTGGAGCACGAAAAACAGACGCAGATGTTCGCCATGCCTGCTGATGCCGCTTTGCCACCGCTGGAATTACTTGATGAGCCCAGGGCTTCCGATGGTGGTTACTCTGATGAAGCCCTCGAAGCAATGTCACGCTTGCTGGAACTTAAATTGAAAGATTTTGGTGTCAGCGTGGAGGTTGTTGCAGTTCATCCCGGACCGGTCATCACCCGGTTTGAGCTAAATCCGGCGCCCGGTGTGAAAGGGGCGCAGATCAACAACCTCGCCAAGGACCTGGCCCGATCCATGTCGGTTGTTAGTGTCAGGGTGGTGGACGTAATTCCCGGCAAGCCAGTAATCGGTATCGAGATCCCTAATGAGCACAGGGAACTGGTGACACTGGGTGAAATCCTGAACTCAAAGGAATACGAAGCGCTCAAATCCAACATGGTACTTGCACTTGGTAAGGATATCAGCGGTAAGCCGGTCGTAACTGATCTCGGTAAAATGCCTCACTTGCTGGTCGCGGGCACAACGGGCTCAGGTAAATCTGTGGCGCTGAATGCCATGATTCTCAGCATACTGTACAAGGCAACGGCCAGGGATGTTCGACTGATCATGATTGATCCGAAGATGCTGGAACTCTCTGTTTACGAAGGGATCCCCCATTTACTTGCACCGGTTGTCACCGACATGAAGGAGGCCGGCAATGCCCTGCGCTGGTGCGTGGCAGAAATGGAAAGACGCTACAAGCTCATGTCATTGCTGGGAGTTCGTAATATTGCAGGATATAACCGCAAGGTAAAAGAAGCCGCTGACAGCGGGCAACCACTTCTTGATCCCATATACAAACCGATCAGTGAAGAAGACACTGCACCGGAGCTCGAGGAATTGCCCTTCATTATTGTCATCGTCGACGAACTTGCCGACATGATGATGACCGTGGGTAAAAAGGTAGAGGAATTGATCGCCCGCCTTGCACAAAAAGCACGAGCTGCGGGGATCCACCTTGTACTGGCGACACAGCGCCCGTCTGTTGATGTCATCACGGGTTTGATCAAGGCCAATGTGCCCAGCAGGATTGCCTTTCAGGTTTCCTCAAAAGTCGATTCACGTACAATCCTGGACCAGATGGGCGCCGAGAACCTGCTTGGTCATGGCGATATGCTGTACCTGCCGGGCGGTACCAGTATTCCGGAGCGCGTCCACGGTGCTTTTGTTGATGACCACGAGGTGCATGCGGTTGTCGAAAACCTGAAAAGCAGGGGAGAACCTGATTACCTGGATGAAATTGTACGCGGCCCCGATGAGGGTGGCGCGGAGGCAATCCCGGGCATTGAAGCGGCTTCAGAAGATGCCGATCCGCTTTACGATGAAGCCGTGCGTATTGTCACGGAATCAAGGAAGGCTTCTATTTCCTATATCCAGAGACGCCTGAAAATTGGTTACAACCGGGCTGCACGAATGGTTGAGGAAATGGAAAGCAGTGGTCTCGTGGGCCCGCTCGAATCCAACGGCAGCAGGGAAGTGCTTGCTGCGCCACCACCACCAGTAGATGAATAGTCGAGCAAGACAGTTATGTTAAAGCGCCTGGCTGCATTGATCTTATGCGTCTTGTTATTTCCACTGGAGCTGGCAGCGAGTGACCAGCAGACAAGGCTGGATACCTTTCTAAGTGGTTTGAACACGCTGCAGGCAGACTTTACCCAGCGATTGTTAAACCAGTACGGCGAAGAGCTGGAAACCTCGGTGGGTGTGCTCTACCTGAAGCGACCGGGCATGTTTCACTGGTCGTATTCAGATCCTTACCTGCAACAGCTGATTAGCGATGCCGAAACCCTGTGGATTTATGATGAGGACCTGGAACAGCTTACCATCCGCGGCATATCCGGACTGCTTGAAGATTCCCCGGCGGCTATTCTTGGTGGAGATATGGATATCAATGCTCACTATATCGTTGCAGAAAATGAAGATGAAAACGGAGAGCCGTGGATTGAACTGACTCCAAGGGATAGCGAGTCTCAATATCACGGGATTCGGCTCACATTTGCGGGGGAAAACCTGCAACAGATGATCCTGTTTGACAGCCTGGGTCGCACGACCCAGATAGTTCTCGACAACCTGGTACGCAATCCGCAACTCGATGAATCATTATTTCAATTTGTCATCCCTGAAGGGATAGATGTCATTGATGCCCGCGAATAGCATGCCACTGCCATGAGCGAATCCGCAGAATTCAGGCCGCTGCCGGAAAGAATGCGGCCTTCCGGGCTGGACAATTTCAGTGGTCAAAATCACCTGGTGGGGAAGGGGAAACCCTTGCGTACCGCCATAGAATCCGGCCATCTTCACTCGATGGTTTTCTGGGGGCCGCCGGGCACCGGGAAAACAACACTGGCTCGAATTATTGCCTCACAGTGCGATGCACAGTTTGTGACCTTGTCAGCGGTTTTGAGTGGTGTAAAGGACATCAGGAATGCAATTGAGCAGGCCAGGCAATACCGGGAGGTGTACCAGAAGGACACGGTATTGTTCGTCGACGAGGTTCATCGATTCAACAAGTCCCAGCAAGACGCATTTTTACCCTTCGTAGAAGACGGTACCGTGACATTCATCGGTGCCACGACAGAAAATCCCTCTTTTGAATTGAACAATGCCCTGCTTTCCCGCGCCAGGGTCTATGTATTGAAGTCGCTGGAGGAAACCGATATTCATGAAATTTTACGACGCGCAGTAGACACGGAGAACGCGCGCAGGTCGGGCAATCATCTAAAGGTCGAAGAGGGCGTATACCAGAGGCTGGTTGAGGCCGCAGACGGCGATGCAAGACGGGCGCTAAATTACCTGGAAGTTGCCTCTGACCTTGCTGAAAATGACGAGCTCGACGAAAGCCTGGTGGCAGAGGTGCTGGCTGGCGGCTCAACAAGGCGATTTGACAAGGGAGGGGATGCTTTTTATGACCAGATCTCGGCCCTGCACAAAAGTGTCAGGGGCAGTTCCCCGGATGCCGCATTGTACTGGCTTGCGAGGATGCTGGACGGGGGCTGTGATCCGCTCTATGTCGCCAGGCGGGTAGTGAGAATGGCTTCCGAGGATATTGGTATCGCCGATCCTCGTGCACTTTCCATGGCGCTGGATGCCTGGGAAGTGCAGCAAAGACTGGGCTCTCCTGAAGGGGAACTGGCAATTGCCCAGGCCATCGTTTTCCTGGCCTGCGCGCCTAAAAGTAACGCTGTTTACAAGGCGTTCAACAAGGCGCTTGCGGATGTCAGGCAATCACCTTCCCATGATGTTCCGGCACATTTAAAAAATGCCCCGACGAAATTAATGAAGGAGCAGGGGCATGGAAAAGACTATCGTTATGCTCATGATGAAGTGGATGCATACGCCGCAGGTGAAAATTATTTCCCCGATGAAATGTCGCCGGTGCGTTATTACTACCCGGTTGAACGGGGGCTTGAAATAAAAATTGCCGAGAAACTTGCGCAACTCAGGGAGCTGGATAAAAATGCCGAAAATTAGGCTTTCCATGTGGGAGTTAATCTAGTGCTACAGTTGTTATTGATTGCAGCAGGTGGTGCGACAGGCGCGCTTTTGCGTTTCTGGATGTCGAGTGGAATAGGCGGGGTACTCGGAAGGGGATTTCCCTACGGTACATTGGCAGTCAACATTACAGGTTCATTTGTTATGGGGCTCCTGTTTACCTGGATGATTTCGAAGGGCAACATCAGTCCGGAATGGCGAAGTGCATTAACCGTTGGCTTGCTCGGAGCATTTACCACGTTTTCAACTTTCTCAATCGAAACGATGAATCTTGTTGAATCGGGAGAGCTCACCAGGGCCGCGATTAATATCCTTTTAAGTGTTTTGCTGTGCCTGCTTGCTTGCTGGCTGGGTATGATGCTGGGAAGGCAGGTATAATTCCATGGGAGCTTAAGCCCGTTAGCAGGTAATAAAAAAAGTATGTTAGATCCACAATTACTTAGAAATGATATTGAGACCGTCCGTGCCCGGCTGGCCGTGAGAGGTTTCGAGCTTGACGTCGATGGCCTTGCGAGCATTGAAGCTGAAAGAAAGACCACCCAGGTTGAAGTCCAGGAGCTCCAGGCTGAGAGGAATAATCGATCAAAGGGGATTGGTAAGGCCAAGGCTGCAGGTGAAGACGTCCAGCCTTTACTTGACGAGGTCGCTTCCCTCGGTGACAGGTTAAAAGAAGCCGAAAAGCGGCTGGAGGACATTCAACAGAGGCTGAACTCCCTGACGCATGCAATACCCAATATTCCGTGCGAAAAAGTTCCGGAAGGAAAAGACGAGGATGCAAACCAGGAGGTCAGGCGCTGGGGAGAACTGCGTCAATTTGACTTTACACCCAGGGACCACGTGGAAGTGGGCGAGGACATGGGTTTACTTGATTTTGAAACGGCCGTAAATATTACCGGTTCACGGTTTGTCGTCATGAAAGCCGGTGTGGCCCGCTTGCACCGCGCGCTTGTGCAATTCATGCTGGATACCCACTGCAATGAACACGGATATACAGAAGTTAATGTCCCTTACCTGGTTAATGCGCAAAGTTGTTTCGGAACAGGGCAACTACCAAAGTTCGAGGCTGACTTATTCCACGTAAAAGAGCATGGATTTTACTTGATTCCAACTGCCGAGGTGCCAGTCACTAACATGTATGGCAACAAGATTGCCGAAGCAGACGAGCTGCCTGCAAAATTTGTGTGTCACTCTCCCTGCTTTCGAAGTGAAGCGGGATCTTACGGAAAGGATACCCGGGGTATGATTCGCCAGCATCAATTTGAAAAGGTTGAACTTGTACAGCTGGTGAAACCCGAGGACTCCTACCAGGCGCTGGAAGAACTGACTGCTAATGCTGAGAGCATTTTGCAGAAATTAGACCTGCCGTATCGAGTCGTGATACTTTGTGGTGGAGACATTGGATTTTCCTCGGCGCTGACCTACGACCTTGAAGTCTGGTTGCCCGGGCAGGAAAAGTATCGTGAAATTTCTTCCTGCAGTAACTTTGAAGCTTTCCAGGCCAGGAGAATGAAGGCGCGGTGGCGTAATCCTGAAACCGGTAAACCTGAACCTTTGCACACCCTGAACGGCTCTGGCCTTGCCGTGGGGAGAACCCTGATTGCGATACTGGAAAATTACCAGAACGAAGACGGCTCAGTGACTGTGCCGGACGCATTGAAACCCTACATGGGTGGGCTCGAATTACTCAGCTGATGCTATTGCCCCACGTGGGCAATACACTCAATCTCAACACGAGCACCCAGGGCAAGACCACTGCCGGCTACGGCGCTTCGAGCCGGGTAGTTTTTCTCGAAGTAGGTCTTGTAGACCTCGTTCATGCTTGGCCACTCGCCAATATCAGCCAGGAATATGGTGCATTTTACCAGGTCACTCATTTTCGCCCCGTAGCGATTAAGCGTGGCGCGAATATTGTCCAGGGTTTGTCGCGTTTCCGCCGTGATACCTCCCTCGACCAGCTGCATTTTGCCGGGAAGGTTGCCCACTTGCCCTGACAGGTAGAGCAGGTTATCGACTCTTACAGCCTCTGAGAAAGGCAGGTTCAGTTCCTTGACGGCAGGGGATGACAGATACTCCACGTCGGCCATGAGCTGGAAGCTGAAGGACCACAGTAGCAGGCTTGCGAAAGCGATGACTTTTTTAGATTGCTTCACAGGTCAGACCGCTTTTTACTGCAGAAGGTTCTTCAGTACTGCATCCAGGCTCTCTTTCGCGTCACCAAAATACATGCGCGTGTTTTCCTTGAAAAAGAGCGGGTTCTGGACTCCGGCGTAACCCGTTGCCATGCTTCTCTTCAGAACGATTGTCGTCGTGCCTTTCCAGCACTCCAGCACGGGCATACCGGCGATGGGGCTGTTTGGATCTTCCTGTGCGGACGGGTTAACAATATCGTTGGCTCCGATGATGACCGAGACATCAATGCCGGGGAAGTCATCATTAATTTCATCCATTTCAAAAACGATATCGTAAGGCACTTTTGCTTCCGCCAGCAGAACGTTCATGTGCCCGGGCATACGACCTGCGACCGGGTGAATACCAAAGCGAACGTTGATGCCCTTGCCCTTGAGGGCACGGGTAATTTCGTTCACCGTGTGCTGGGCCTGTGCCACGGCCATACCATATCCAGGGATGACCATAATTTCTTTTGCAGAAGTGAGTAGCTCAGTAACTTCATCAGTATCCACGGAAACCACTTCGCCCTGGTCCTCGGCGGCGCCAGCTGCCGCAGACGTGGATTCAGTTCCAAACCCGCCGGCAATGACCGAAACAAAGTGCCTGTTCATGGCACGGCACATGATGTAACTGAGAATAGCACCACTACTACCGACCAGTGCGCCGGTGACGATCAGGAGATCATTGCTGAGCATGAAACCGGTCGCTGACGCTGCCCAGCCTGAATAGCTATTCAACATGGACACAACAACAGGCATATCAGCACCACCAATTGCCATCACCATGTGGATACCAAAGAGCAGGGCGATGATAGTCATGATCACCAGCGGCTGCATTCCACCGCCGGTTTCGGCCTGGTGAACAAACTCCACACCAAACCATATTGCCGCGATGAGCAGACCCAGGTTGAGCCAGTGCCTTGCAGGAAGAAGCATTGGGGAACCGCCGATTTTGCCACTGAGTTTTCCAAAGGCAATGACCGAGCCAGAAAAAGTGACAGCGCCAATCAGGATGCCTATATAGATTTCAATTTCGTGAATGGTTTTTTCAATGGATGTCGGAAAACTGATCGAGGGATCCATGAAGTTAGCATAGCCAACCAGCACAGCCGCAAGCCCGACGAGGCTGTGAAGAATGGCAACCAGCTCCGGCATTTGCGTCATTTCAACTTTCTGTGCAAGCACGTAGCCGATGATGCCGCCCAGTGCCATGGCAATGGCGATTTCCATGTAACTTATGACGCCGGGAGCTGAGACGGTAGCGACAATCGCGATCGCCATACCGATCATGCCGTACATATTACCCTTGCGCGATGTTTCCTGGTTACTCAACCCGCCCAGGGCGAGGATGAACAGAATAGTCGCTGCGATGTATGAGACTGTAATTACTCCTTCAGACATTTCTGTTACTCCTTATTTCTGGAACATGCGCAGCATGCGCTGGGTGACGGCAAACCCGCCGGTGATATTGATACTGGTGATCAAGATTCCGATACCGGCGAGAATCTTGATTATTTGCACGTCAGCGGAAATTTGAATCAAGGCGCCTATGATAATGATGCTACTAATGGCATTTGTGACACTCATCAGCGGAGTATGGAGTGACGCTGTAACGTTCCAGATCACCATGTACCCTACAAAACAGGCCAGTACAAATACGGTGAAATGATTCATGAAAGATTCAGGGGCCACTGATCCAAGACCAAGTAGTGCCAGGCCACCAATTAACATGGGCAGCAGTTGTTTGAACAGGCCGGGTTTTGCTTCCTCTTTTGGTTCTTCAGCAACTGCTGGTGCGGCGGGTTCCGGTTTTGCAGCGGGAGCCGCGGAAAGTTTAGGGGCCGGAGGAGGCCAGGTGATTTCACCGGCATTAATAACCGTTGCTCCGCGAATGGCTTCGTCTTCCATGTCAACGACAAGTTCGCCATTTTTTTCAGGGCACATATCCGTCAGCAGGTGTCTCAGGTTTGTTGAATAAAGCTGGCTGGCCTGGGTGGGTAAGCGGCTTGGAAGATCGGTATAGCCAATAATCGATACGCCATGCTTGATTGTCACTTCGTTTTTCTGAGTCAGTTTACAGTTACCACCCTGTTCTGCTGCCAGGTCAACGATGACACTTCCGTCCTTCATGCTTTCAACCATGGCTTCGGTGATTAGCTCAGGAGCGGGTTTTCCAGGTATGAGCGCCGTGGTAATGATGATGTCCACTTCCTTTGCCTGTTCGGCAAATAGCTCCATTTCTGCCTTGATGAATTCTTCACTCATCACCTTGGCATAGCCGCCTTCGCCTGAACCGTCTTCCTCAAAATCCAGCAACAGGAACTCACCATCCATGCTTTCCACCTGCTCCTTGACTTCCGGGCGAGTATCAAAGGCTCGTACAATTGCGCCGAGGCTCTTTGCTGCACCAATGGCGGCCAGCCCAGCAACACCGGCGCCGATTACCAGCACCTTGGCTGGTGGAATCTTTCCAGCAGCGGTTATTTGCCCGGTGAAAAAACGGCCAAAATGCTGTGCTGCCTCAATCACGGCCCGGTATCCGCCGATGTTTGCCATGGAACTCAAAGCATCCATTTTCTGGGCACGGGATATCCTTGGAACGCTGTCCATGGCCAGCACAGTGACCTTTTTTGCGGCAAGCGTGTTTAAAAGTTCTTCATTCTGGGCAGGCCAGATAAAACTGATGAGTGCCTGGCCCTCTTTCAGAAATTCTGATTCGTCGCAGCCCAGCTCGGGATGGGCGCCGGGTGCACGAACCTTGAGAATAATGTCAGAAGATGACCACAATTCACGGGTGTCATTTATAACTTCTACCGAGGCTTCCCGGTAGGCGTCATCGGAAAACTTGGCCTCCTGGCCGGCACCGGCCTCGATGGCAACGCTAAAGCCAAGTTTCTGCAATTTTTCCGCAACCTCGGGTGTAGTTGCGACACGTTTTTCCCCTTCGTAGACTTCTCTGGGTACACCGATTTTCATAGTGGAAATCTCCCAAGCAATGATTTTCTTGATTGATGTATCAACCCTCGCGGATACGAAGGCTAAAAGCTCGCGAATCCTAGCGCAGTCCGACTGGGCTCACAAGGGTAAAAGCCAGAAATACAACAAAAAACCCGGCTCTGGGCCGGGTTTTTCGACAGCTGCTACTAATAATCGCTACTTCTAATCGTCTCCGGCAAAAACCGCAAGCAGGTGAAGCAGGTGCTGGAAAAGAATGAGTATATCCAGGTACAGCGAAATGGTTGCCATGACGTAGTTTGTTTCGCCGCCCTCAATGATACGGCTGGTGTCATACAGGATGGCAGCTGACATGAGCAGGATCATCATTGCTGACACAGCAAGTGACAGCGAGGGAATGTTAAAGACCATTGCCCCGATACTGGCCAGTATGGCGACAATAATACCAACAAACACGTAGCCCCCGAGAAAGCTGAAGTCCTTCCTGCTGGTCATGACGTAGCCTGACAGGCCCAGAAAAATGGCGCCGGTTCCAGCGGTAGCCGTCATAATCAACTCGACCCCGTTGGAAAGCGCTGCCACGTAGTGGTTCAGCATCGGGCCAAGACCGAAACCCAGAAGCCCGGTAAAGATGAAGGTCAGGGGCAGGGCGGCCGCTGAATTCCTGTACCTGGGCAGGACAAACCAGAGTAGGAGCAGGGCGACAATATTACCCGCAAATGCAACTACATACGGTGCCTGCACTAGCATTGAAACCCCTGCCATGGCAGCACTGAAAATCAGGGTCATGGACAGCAGCATGTAGGTGTTGCGAATGACTTTATTGGTCGCCAGGATGGATTCGACCGGTCGACTCACGACTGAGGGGTTCTGACTCATTTCAATCTTTCTCCATAGAATGGTTATCTACAAGGATCATGGGGCCAAGTGGTCAAATTTTCAAGCACACAATGCCCGTTTCGGTCTCCACGGCCATCTGTCGCGCAGCTGGGTTCTGTGATAATAATGCTTTATAAAACAATAGTATAGGGATTCTAGCTGCCAGTGCCAGGCATTCGTTCCCGGAACATTTCACAAAACTTGTTGATTCGCTCGGCATTTACCCCCAGGTCGCTCTTTCCCACGCGGGACACGGACCGAAGATCAATCCGGCTGCCGCCAGCTTCACTTTTAACCCGAATAACTACATCGTCCACGAAGCCAAATATCATGGAAGTGTCGGATGCCTCAATCATACCGCTCGCTTCATCCTCAACAGCCATCTGCCATCCCATATCCCGGGCGGTTTGCACGGCAGTTTTGAATGCTGCATCCCTGCTCATACCTGTTTGAAGGGCCTTTACGTCCGGATAGAAGTCTTTTTGCTGGTTTGCGACCTCGTCGCCAGCGTAGTCCAGGCTGTTTTCCTCCGCACTTCTCATTGCTGAGAGAATGCCAAACTGGGGGGGATCCTCCATGTCCGTGGTAATGTCATGGATCATCGGCGCCTTGAAACCTGATACGCCTACCGTTGCCAGGGAGACGAGGAGTGGCGCAATTCCCAGTATTGCAGCCAATATGACAGGCTTCCTGATGCCAGGTTTTTTTTTCAGCAGTGAATAACCCAGCTGCAGTGTCGCCAGGAAAGCCAGCAGCAGGGCCACCTGGACACCATAGAAAAACGGGTAGAAGGCCTTGATTGGGGCCAGGTCAAAAAGGGCCCGTGAAGCAATCGCGAGGATCATCACCACGATATCAGCGATGACGATGTACAGTAACAAGCCAGGTAGCAATCCTGGTATCTTTGAGTTTGACATTCGCTCTTCTATTTCCGGCCTGGTGGACCCCTATCATAATCCAGTGGTTTGTTTGCGTCATGAACTTAGTTACAATTCGCCCCTGTTTCGAGGAGAGGTGGCAGAGCGGTTGAATGCACTGGTCTTGAAAACCAGCAAGGGTTCATAGCCCTTCGTGGGTTCGAATCCCACCCTCTCCGCCAAATTTTGGACAACTACGAATCAATCCCACACTCTCCGCCAAATTTCCGATTCATATTCCTGCTCACATGATTGTAAAACTGGTTTCTTTTCAACTCCCCAGGGACATGCCCCGCGAAGAAGTGCTTGAAATGGCGCAGGAGGTTGCACAGGAATGGCTGAGGCACCCCAGCCTTCTGCGGAAAGACTTTTTACTGGACGAAAACAACAGGACCTATGGTTACTATCTTTTCCCGGACATGAAAAGTGCTGAGGAGGCACATGGCGAGGCTTTTCTTGCTCGACTCAAGGAAAACTTTGACGTGGAACCAGAGATAAAGTATTTCGATTACCTGCTGACAGCCGACACGCTTAATGGAAAAGTAAGCGGGCTGGAATAGTCGTATTAATCCTGTAGAATCGCGCTCACAATTTCTATCTAGAACTCAAATATACCGTCCGGCTGATGTTCATTTTGGTCGGCTTTCAACCAGGGATACCATTTTAATGACTGCGCTAGTATGTGGCTCGATTGCTTACGATCACATCATGGTTTTTCATGATTACTTCAAGAACCATATCCTTCCGGATAAAACACACATGCTGAATTTGAGTTTTGTTGTACCGGATATGAACAAGGAGTTTGGCGGATGTGCCGGAAATATTGTCTACAATATGCACCTGCTTAATTCCGATGCGTTACCCATGGCAACAGTCGGCATTGATATCGACGTGTACAGCAAGCGATTTAAGGAAATGGGTATTGATGATCGTCATGTGCGAGTCATCGATGGAAAGTACACAGCACAATGTTTTATTACGACCGACCTGGATGACAACCAGATAAATTTTTTCCAGATCGGCGCCATGGCAGATTCTCATCAGAACAAGGTTAGTGATGCAGAAAATATCAGCATCGGAATTGTAGCACCTGACGGTAAGGAGGGAATGCTGGAACATGCAGCACAATTTGCGGATGCTGGTGTGCCCTTCATCTTTGATCCCGGTCAGAATGTCCCATTGATTGACAAGGAAGAAATGGTAACTGCCTTCAGCCAGGCCACCTGGGTAACATTCAATGATTACGAGTGGCAGCAAATTGAGGATAAAACTGGTTTAACAACAGTGACTATTCTTGATCTTGTTGATGCTCTTATCGTCACTCGCGGGGGGCAGGGATCGACAATTTATACCCGGGAAAAACAGTACGATATCCCCGTAGCGGATGTTAAGCAGGTGGTTGATCCAACCGGCTGTGGTGATGCTTACCGGGCGGGCTTGTTAAGTGGGTTGATGCGAGGAATGGACTGGGAGACAACCGGTCGCGTGGCTTCACTGACCGGAGCTATCAAGATCGAGGTTGCGGGGACGCAAAGTCATACTTTTGGTGAGCAGGAGTTTGCCGATCGGTTCAAGGAAACCTTTGGCTATTCCATGACTTAAAAAATCCCATGTAAACAAGGATTTTACCCCCGGACAATCGACCTATTGACTGAGGGGGCGCTACAGATGGACAATGCCTGCCCCCGGGAATAGGGAATGCTTATGACGCGATCAAGATTTATCACGATTGATGAAGCCAATTTGCAGGGCAAGCGGGTTTTACTTCGTGTCGACTTCAACGTACCCATCAAGGATGGCAAGGTCGCAGATGACAGTCGAATTCGAGCGACCATTCCGACCATCCAGTACCTGCATGACGCGGGTGCCGCGGTGGCTATTCTTTCTCACCTGGGCAGCCCGAGACCCGCAATATACGATTCTGATTACAGCCTTGAGCCTGTCGCCAACTACCTCACGGAGAAAATGGGCATAGAAGTTCCGCTTGTAATTGAATGGCTGGACGACCTGCAGGCGGGGCCTGGACAGGTGGTCATGTTGGAAAACATACGCTTTGCAAGTGGTGAGAAAACCAATACCGATGCCCTGGCACGCAAGATGGCTACCCTTTGCGATGTTTATGTGAACGAAGCTTTTGCGAGTGCCCGGCGTGAGCAGTCCTCAGTGCATGGAATTGCCAAGTACCTGCAGGTGGCATACACGGGACCACTTTTTGTGAGAGAGGTCGAAGCGCTTGAACACGTTGTGCACGATGTACAGCAACCACTTGTGACCATCATGGGAGGAATGAGAAGACCGGAAACCAAGCTTGATCTGCTTGAGGCACAGGTCGGGCGTTCGAGGAGCATCCTGCTTGGTGGGGTGATTGGAAATACCTTTCTCAAGGCGGCAAACAGGGACGTAGGGAAATCCGTCTATTTCCCTGAGCTCATCGATAAAGCCGAAGAGATACTACAAAAAGCAGAGAATAGCGAGACAGAAATAGTCTTGCCGATGGATGTGTGCTGCGGCTCAACGATGGACGAGGAGGCAGAGTGTTCAGTCAGGCGTCTCGATGAAATTGAAGCAGATGACATGATCCTGGATATAGGTCCGCAGACACTGCAACAATTTACTGAACTTGTATCCTCTGCCCGGACACTTCTCTGGACCGGTCCCCTGGGCGTGGCTGAACTGGAAAAATTCAGTAGTGGCAGCCGCGAAATTGCCAGGGCTATTGCCTCAAGTGAGGCCTATTCCATAGCAAATGGTGGAGACACCCTGGCACTTATAGAATCATTGAATATCCAGGACGATTATTCACACCTTTCCACCGGTGGTGGTTCTTCTCTTGAGTTCATGCAAGGTAAACAATTGCCTGCTGTGAGCATGATGGAGGAGTCAGCACGAGTTCGCTATGCCATGGAAAGGGAATATTGACCCGGCCGGCTTATGCAGGAAAACATCGCAGTTATATTTGATTTTGACGATACGCTGGCGCCGGACAGTACGTCGGGTTTTCTCGGAAAGTGTGGCCTCGATGTTCCGCGTTTCTGGCAGGAAGAGGTACAACCCCTGTTACAGGATAACTGGGATCCCGTTCCCGCTTACCTGTACAAGATGATCGAAAAGTCTCGCACCGGGGAAATTCCGCCGATTACACGGGATGCCCTTGCCAGCTGGGGTGCCAGCCTTCCACTTTACGAGGGGGTTGAGCAGATTTTTGAACGCCTGCGACAGGCAACGAACCGTGCCAACCCGCGCGTAAACCTGGAATTCTATCTGATTAGCTCGGGCATCGGTGACGTACTTCGAAATACAAGAATTGCGAGCGAGTTTAATGCAATCTGGGCATCTGATTTTGTCTATGACGATGACGGTGTTGCCTGCTTTCCAAAGCGGGTAGTGAGCTTTACCGACAAGACCCGCTATATATTTCACGTTCAAAAAGGCATTTTTGGCCCCGATTTTGACGACAAGCCCTTCGAGGTAAATCGCAAGATAGAGGCCGCCAGTATCCGTGTTCCTATCAGCCAGATGATCATGGTTGGCGATGGGTATACTGACATCCCCTGTTTTTCACTGGTGAGGAAAGACCAGGGCATAGCAATCGGTGTCTACGATCGAAAGAATCGCGAAAAATGGGGAAAAGCCTGGGGCTTTATTGAAGATGGTCGCGTCTCCAACCTGGTGCCCAGCGATTACCGTGAAGGTTCGGGCCTGTCTGACTCACTCCTGATGGCAGTGGAGAGCATTGCCGCTCGCATATCTCTCGCCAGTCACACCTACCAGGGCTAGACCTTCTGGAGTATTAGATCTGGCGTAATTGCGTCAGTATCGAGGTGGTTTGCTTCAGGCGTTCCGCGATGGTCTCGACAAAAACCTTGAGGAATCGCAGTTGCGTGCTTTCATCTGCTCGATCCAGGGTGGAAGCATTAACCCGGATGAGAGAAACATCCGTCTTGGCAATTACCGAGGCGGTTCTTTCGGTGTTTGCCAGGAATCCCATTTCACCAAAGCAGCAGCCCTGTTGCAGCGTGTCCACGTGCTGGCTGTCTTTTTCAATATCGACCACACCAGAGAGCATGATATAGAACGAGTTGTCCACATCACCTTCCTTGATGATAGTTTCGCCGGGTTTATAAGACTGCCAGTTACTGGCTCGTACCAGGCCCCAGATTTCTGCATCGCTGAAGCCCTTGAAAAAACCGAGCTGGTTCAGGGTGTTGAATTTTTCCCTGAGAGAATCCTCTGTCTCAATTTTCTCAAGATCATCGTAGATCAGCGCAAGGTCGGCGGCGAGATCAAGCCCCATGCTGTAACGCTTGGAGTTTTTCTTCTTCAGCATCCTGTTAAGGATGTAATCAAGACCATCGGGCAAATCGCTACGATATTCCGAAAGGGGACGGGGTGTCTCGTTGGTGATACGGTTTGAAATTTTAGCCAGGCTGTCAGATTTAAAAGGGTGTTCACCTGTGAGCATTTCATACATCACGCTGCCCAGTGAAAAAATATCAGTGTTACTTTCGATGGCCCATTCGTTTATCTGTTCCGGGGACATGTACAGCGGGGAACCAAGAAAACCATCGAACTGGGTGGATGTTTCATCAGCCCGGTTAATTCGAGCAATACTGAAATCAGACACTCGAATATCCCTGTCTTTTGTAAATAGTATGTTACTGGGCTTGATGTCGCGATGGATGATACCCTGGCGATGTGCATAATCCAGGGCTTTCGCGCACTTGTATATAAGTCCCACAACTTCCCGAACCGGCAGAAGGCCATCAGCTTTCGTGAATGGATGCAGTGTTTCGGCACCTTCAACATATTCCATGACGAGGTAACACAGCTCTCCGTCCACGCCCGCATCGTACAGGGCCAGGATGCTGGGATGATCCAGCACGGCGGTGGCATGGGCCTCGTTGAAAAAGAGTTTTCGAAATCGCCCGCCATCTTCAGTTTCATTGATGTACTGCGGGTGAGCAACCTTGATGGCCACAGTGCGGTTTGCAAAGGAGTCGTAGGCTGCATAGACGGTCCCCATGCTGCCTTTACCCACGGGTTTGTCTATATCATATTTGCCAATGACCCGTGGCACCTGCTCAACCGTGTGAAAGGTGCTTGCACCGACTTGCTCGCTTGTTGTTTCAGCTGTGGACATGTGTACCGGGTAATTCAAAGTATGTTTAGCGACTTAATTATACAATCTAACTAAGTATTGTAAATCATTGAAAGTCTGAGAAAAATTAATGTTCACGTTGGATGAAAATTGTAATTTTCAGTGCCTACAAGATGTTGCGTTTTTGAGCTTTCCCGGCTACATCATGATGGGTTACGGCGTGCAAATCCTCGCTCTCAACGTATAATTTAACTGCCCTGTGGCCCGGAATTAGCGTGTCTGTCCAATATTTTTGCCGACATGACCTGGCTAATTGGCTGTAATTTAAAGGAAAATAAGATTAACGAGGTTATGGAGAAATAGCCCTGGCCCCTGTTCGCCAATGCCGCCAAATACAGCACTTGGCAGGGCCGTGAGTCTGGAAGGGATAAGGTTGATGTCTTTTTGCCAGGCCTCAAAAAATTATAAAAAGATTTTAATACAATAAGATATATCAATTATTTAAAGTAAAAAATAGAATTTCACGCTGGTTTTCTTTTCCCTATACACGACACATGAGCGAGACCTTTAATCCTGCCTGCACCCGGTGTCCGCGGCTGGCGCGGCACCTCAGGGAAGTGCGCAAGCAGTATCCCGATTACCATGCCAGGCCGGTTCCTGCCTTTGGCGCTAGTCGCCCACGCCTGCTGATCGTGGGTCTTGCTCCCGGGCTGCACGGTGCCAACGCCACTGGCCGGCCGTTTACCGGTGATTTCGCGGGTATTCTCCTTTACAAGGCACTACATAATTTCGGCTACGGCACCAGGGCCGAGTCCGTCTCGGCTGACGATGGCCTGAAGCTCAGGGGGGTCCGCATTACCAACGCGGTAAAATGCCTGCCGCCGGAAAACAAGCCCATTGGCAGCGAGGTTAACAACTGTAATGCCTATCTCGCCGAGGAAATTCGCGAGCTCGGCAACCGCTGGATAGTGCTGGCGCTGGGGGGAATCGCCCACAGGGCGGTGGTTCGGGCCCTTGGTGGCAAGCAAAAGGATTACGCTTTTGCCCACGGGGCGATACATGAAATAGACTCCCGCAAGTACCTGGTGGATTCCTATCACTGCAGCCGCTACAACACGCAAACCGGGCGGCTCACGGAGGCCATGTTTTTTGATGTTTTTGAAAAAATAAAGGGCCTTGGCTGACCAAGTGGAGCGAACTTGAAAGAATTGCCTGAATTCAATTCAAAAGAATTTCTGAAGACGCTGACCTCGAGACCCGGTGTCTACCGTATGCTCGATGAATCTGCCACGGTGATCTATGTCGGCAAGGCAAGTAACCTGAAAAACCGGGTTGCCAGCTATTTCGTCAAGAACCATGATTCGCCCAAAACCCGTGCGCTGGTGGGGCAAATAAGGGATATCGTTGTGACGGTAACCCATACGGAGGCAGAGGCGCTGCTGCTTGAAAATAACCTGATCAAGGAGCACAAGCCTCGCTATAACATCGTATTTCGGGACGATAAGAGCTATCCCTACCTGTACCTTTCGACCGACCAGGATTTTCCCCGGCTCAGTTTTTACCGCGGAGCCCGCCGTGGCAAGGGGCGCTATTTTGGTCCATATCCAAGTGCAAGTGCGGCGAGAAAGGCTCTCAACCTGGTTCAAAAGCTGTTCCAGGTCAGGCAGTGTGAGGACACTTTTTACAAAAATCGCTCACGCCCCTGCCTGCAATACCAGATCAAGCGCTGTACCGCGCCATGCGTCGACTATATCAGCCGGGACGACTATCGCGCGGAGATGCAGCTGGCGATACTTTTCCTGGAAGGCAAGAACGAGCAGGTTATCGATGCACTTTTAAAGCCCATGCAAGCCGCCTCGGATGCCCGGGAATACGAGCGTGCGGCACAATACCGCGATCAGATCAGCAACCTGAGAAAAATACAGCAACAACAACATGTTACGGCCCCCAAGGGAGAGCTGGACATTATTGCCTGTGGCATGCATGCCGGTGCAGCCTGTATCCAGATTTTCTATATACGTGGCGGTCTGAATCTTGGCAACCGTGCGTTTTTTCCCCGGCATGGCAAGAATGACAGCGCGGAGGAGATCACCGGTGCCTTTATCAGCCAGTTTTACCTCTCCGGTCGAGTGGAAAAACAGGTACCGCCACTGATCCTCGCCAGTCACAAGGCGCCGGAACAGGAAATCCTTGAGACCGTACTCAGCGATAGAAGCGGGCGAAAAGTCAGGATCAGCACCACGCGCAGGGGGGAGAAGGGGATCTGGTTGAACATGGCCATGGAAAACGCCGTGCTGGCGCTGAAGCATCGCCAAAGCCAGAAACAAAACCATGCGCAAAGACTGGAACTGTTGAGGGAAGAACTCGGTATTGAGGATGCTATCGAGCATATCGAGTGCTTTGATATCAGCCATACCGGCGGAGAAAAAACGGTGGCTTCCTGTGTCGTATTTGGCCAGGAAGGGGCGCTGAAGGCGGATTATCGGCGCTTTAACATCGAGAAAGCCGCGCCGGGTGACGATTATGCCGCAATTTCCGAGGTTGTTGAGCGACGCTACACCAGGGTCAAGAGGGAAGAAGGCAAACTGCCGGACCTTATACTTATTGACGGTGGAAAGGGGCAGGTGAGCAGTGCCATGAGCGTTTTACGGGAGCTACAGCTCGAACACCTGCCGCTGCTGGGGGTGTCCAAGGGTCCGGCCAGGAAAGCCGGCGAAGAAAGGCTGATACTCAGTGATGGTCGTCGTGAACGCAGCCTGCCACCAGCATCGGCCGCGCTGCACCTAATCCAGGAAGTGAGGGATGAGGCGCACCGCTTTGCCATCAGCGGGCACCGTCAAAGAAGACAGAACAGCCGCAAGCGGTCGCCACTGGAATCAATCGAGGGCGTGGGCAGTAAGCGCCGACAGCAATTACTGCGGCATTTTGGTGGTTTACAGGGCGTGGCGCGCGCGGGCGTGGAAGACCTTGCCAAAGTCAGCGGGATAAATAAGAATCTTGCCCAGAAAATTTACGATAATTTTCATTAATTTATGAATATTCCCAATTCACTGACCCTGTTGCGCATTGCAATGATCCCCATTTTCGTGGTGATTTTTTACCTGCCGTTTTCCTGGTCCAATATGGTCGCCTGCGTGGTTTTTACCCTTGCGGCGCTGACGGACATGCTGGATGGCTACCTGGCCCGCAAGCTGGAACAGATATCACCGCTGGGAGCCTTTCTCGATCCCGTGGCGGACAAGCTGATGGTCGCCGTGGTGCTGGTCTGCCTGGTGCAAAGAGAATCAGGCATGGGCCAGTGGGGAGGCCTGTTTCTCACCTTGCCCGCCGTGATCATTATTGGCCGTGAAATCACCGTATCGGCCCTGCGGGAATGGATGGCCGAGCTTGGCGCGCGGAGTAAAGTGGCGGTGTCTGTCTATGGCAAGGTCAAGACAATCGCGCAGATGGTGGCGCTTGGAGTGCTGGTATTCCGGGATTCTGTCTATGGAATTCCCGTTTATGCCATCGGCGTCGTTCTGCTTTATATCGCCGCGCTGCTGACCCTGGTCTCCATGTTCCAGTACCTGCAAAGCGCCTGGCCCAAACTAAGAGAATCAAATAAAAAACAATAAGTTGTCCTCAAAGAACATTGACACTCATCAAAGCACCGCTAAAATAGGCGTCCCTCTTCGGTATTAGCCGAAGCATGGATTTGCTTTCCATGGAATGTTCTGGATGCAATGCGGGAATAGCTCAGTTGGTAGAGCACAACCTTGCCAAGGTTGGGGTCGCGAGTTCGAGTCTCGTTTCCCGCTCCAATTTGAAAGAACCCCGTTGTTACGGGGTTTTTTATTTGTACAGTGCTTAAATTTTCATGCACGACCAGGGCTGAGTGGCAGAGTGGTTATGCAGCGGCCTGCAAAGCCGTGGACGCCGGTTCGATTCCGACCTCAGCCTCCATTTCTAACAGGCATGCCTGGTAAATTGGCATGTAGCGCCCGGGTGGTGGAATTGGTAGACACAAGGGACTTAAAATCCCTCGGCTTAACGGCCGTGCCGGTTCGATTCCGGCCCCGGGCACCATTACCCCCTCCAATGAAGTCCGTTATCGCACAATGAATTCTTGATTAATGGATTTGAATAATTAGATTCGTAATATTCTTGAGTAGATTCTTAGTCATTACTATTTATTAATCTATCGGTGCCTCGAATTGATTTCTGCCTGGAGAATTGCGGCTTCGGATTTTAACTGTCGAAGAAAATCTTCAACTAAGCCAGTCGACATTTCAGCTTTTGGTGTGATCAAATAAATGTCAAAAGTAAAATCGAAGTCCGTGGGCACCCAAGTGGTGTTCTGACCCTCATAATCCATTGCTGTTAGAGTATCTACTAGAGCCACCCCTAGTCCTGTGCTAACCAATTCACAGGCATGATGACTTGTAGAAACGCTTACTAAATTCCTTGGTTTTACCTTTGCCTCTTCGAGTTGGTCTTGCACAGCCAGACGCCATTCCTCTCTGGATGAGTTTCCTTCGTCGAGAGGAAGTAATGTGATCAGAGTTTCACCATCGAGATCACTCGATGAAATTAAGGACCGGTCAGCTTTCTCGTGTTTGTCGGACATTACACATACATGTGGTAAGCGTATTAATAATTCCTGGTTAACATCTATATCAGCACTAACCTGCATACAAATTCCAATATCAACTCGCCCAGACGCGACCCAGGTTCCAATAGAATGGTGTGTGCCGGTAGGTATAGATATTGAAAAATGGTCATAGTCGTTAAGGAAGTTGGAAACCACTTTGGGCAACCATTTGCTGGACAACATCGAGATAGAGCCAATTCCGATTTCATATTTCACATTCCCCGATAAATTCCTAACGAATTTCTCAAGGTGAGAAACGCCGACATAAGTTCGTTTAATTTCCTCGTATAAGGCTTTCGCTTCGGGGGTAGGAATTAGTCGGTTAGTGTTGCGAACAAATAAATTCACACCACTGCTTGTTTCTAACAACTTGAGGTGCTTACTGATTGAAGGTTGTGATATGCGTAGGTGAGTCGAGGCGGCAGTAGTCGAACCATGTTCCATGACTGCGCTGAAAACTTCGATTTGTTTGATATTGAGTTTCATGGATCGTCCTGTCGTTAATGAAAATATAGCCGATGCCCGGTTTATCGTCTAATTCCACTAATGCAACGGAAAAAAAATCTAGTGTCCTCAGGTCCCACCAGAGGTCATGAGTTCAGGCAGCCAAAGTGCAAGAGAAGGAAAAACAACAAGTAGTGCCATCGCCAATAGCATGAGCAGGAACATGGGGAATGCAGCTCTGGCTACCTTGGTAATACCAGCACCGCTCATACTTTCCACCAGGAATAGGTTAAACCCTATTGGAGGAGTTAGCAGGGCCATTTCGCCAACAAGTACGATAAAGACACCGAACCAAATCATATCAATTCCAGAGCTGCGTACCATGGGTTCCAGTACCGCCATAGTTAGCAGGATCATTGAAAAACCATCAAGGAACATGCCGAGAAAGAGAAAGAACAGTGTCAGCACAACAATTAACATGGTTGGCGAAAGGTTCATACCCCCTATCCAGCGGGCGAGGTCACTGGGTAAACCGGTAAAGGCCATTGCAAGGGACAGAAAGGAACTACCGGCAATTAGTAGCATGATCATCGACATAACTAAGACTGTGCCGTTGAGTGAAGCTATTATACTTTCAGATGTCATGTTTCCCTGAAGGAACGATAGAGTAAGTGCTCCCAGGACGCCAACTACAGCGGCTTCAATGGGCGATGCTATACCCAAAAATATTGAGCCAATGACCGAGAGAATGAGGAGTGCCACTGGGGCTAGATGGGTCAGACCCTGTATTTTTTCAGTAAAAGTTGCACGTTCTTCCCTCATGGCCCGACCTTCGGTCGTGCATAGTCCCCATAAAAGGATATAACCAGAAAAGAGGAGTGAAAGTAGAAGCCCGGGTATCACACCTGCCATGAATAAGCGTCCAATTGATTCCTCCACGGTGACACCATAAACGATTAAAGTTATCGAGGGAGGTATTAACAGTCCTACTGTGCCAGCTCCTGCCAGACTACCGAGAGCCAAAGATGAGGGATAACCATGCCGCTCAAGTTCGGGAAGAGACATCTTACCAACAGTGGTAAGGGTTGCTGCACTGGACCCTGATAGAGCGGCAAAGGTAGCACATCCCATAATGTTCACGTGTAGCAAGCCCCCGGGAAGCCGACGCAACCAGGGAGCGAGTCCTTTGAACAAGCTTTCAGAGAGCTTTGAACGAAATAGTATCTCCCCCATCCAAATAAAGAGAGGAAGGGAAGTTAAGCTCCAGCTGGCCGAGTGGGACCAAATAGTCGTCGCCATTGCGTCTCCAAACCTCACATCAGTAAGCAAAAGCATCGCTACCATACCAGTGCCCAGTAGAGCGAATCCGACCCAGACTCCAAGACTTAAAAAAGCAAGCAAAGAAAATACTAGAACGATGATTGACAGTATCTGTTCCATTAAATCCGTTTTGCAGTCAGTTTATTTGGCTTTTGTTTGAGCGCTTGACGGTGGCGAAATCAAGCTAACAATCAGCGTGTGAACCAGGGAGAGTGAGAACACAAAGAAGCCAAAGGCCATAGGTGCCTGAGGAATCCATAGCAAAACGCCATCAGTACCAGTACTTCTATCGCCCAAAATGAATGAGACATAGACCATCTTTATCAGATAAAAACTCAAGCAGCAGCTAAGGGCAGCCGCAATTACTAAACTGAACAATTCGACTAGTCGTCGGAATTGCCCCTGCAAACGACCAACAAGCAGAGTCATCCTGATGTGTCTTCCTTCGCCAAAGGCGTAAGCAAGCCCAAGTGCACCGGCAGCACCGACGCAATAGCCGGCAAATTCATTGGTGCCTGGGGTATATCCGCCAAGCAGTCTGTCAACAATATTGATAATGACGGAAACGGCAATAAGGACTATGCACAATGAGGCTAAGTGGCCACAGAGACGATATAAACTCTTCAAAAACTCATCGAGTAGTCTAATCATCGGCATGAAATTTTCGCAGAATTGATTTTCCTTCTTCACCGGCGCGAAGTATCCACTCGTCTGCGATTTGCTTTCCTATACCAGTGAGGTAGGAAGAGATTTCATTTGACGGTCGTAATACCTGCATACCTGCCTGCCTCATTTTCGAATTATAAGATTCCTCCTTTTTCATCATTTCATTCCATATGTTCTGTTCCGTTTCAATCGCAATGCGCATAATCATAGATTGTAAATCGGTTTCTAATTCTCTCCATTCGTCCAAATTCACAATGACAGTGGAGGTGGCAAACGTTGCATTTATGGTGTAGTAGTAGTCGATGTAGTCCCAAAGTTTCTGTGAAACACCAGTTGCCCCTGACGTAAACGATCCCTCGACAACACCTGTTGAGAAGGCCATTGCGACTTCCGAAGCATCGGTTTTTGTTGGGATCGCATCGACTAATTGTGCAATCCTGGTAGTTGCACTGTCGTATGTTCTTATTTTCATTCCTGCCATGTCTTCGGGCTCTAAAAGGGGCTTAACTGAAAATAATCCCTGGGGAGTCCACACGCCCGTATAGAGCAGTTTTAAGTTCATTTTTTCGAGCGCAGCTTCAAGTGCTGGCCGGGAAATCCTATCCAGGCGTCGAGCCTCTTCCACGTTTCTTGTAAGAAATGGCAAAAACATGAGGCCGAATATCGGCTCTTCGATGGCGTGTAGTCCCAGACCAGTAGCCCCCATCGCAACCTGCCGGGTCCTGACCGTTCTTAAAATATCGTTCAATTTGAACAATGATCCGGCAGGATGGGCAATGATTTTTATCGAACCTTCCGACTCTTGATAAACCTTGTCGGCAAATTTAATGTGATGCTTTGTGACAAAAGCATTTGCTGAAACAGGAGTTGGAAAATGCCAGACAATTTCCGCTGCTAAAGGTGTTGTAAAAGAAACTAAAAACAGCCAAGTGGTCAGTGCTTTCGACATCACCTGGTTCAGCCGACGCCGGTCTTCAATTGTTCATCGAAATCACTAGATCCAGGAATACGAAAAGCTTCTTCCTGGAATTTCATAAATTCTTTAACTTGATGACATTTTTCCTCTTCAGACCATTCTAGTAGCGGCGCGACGATATCGACTGCTTTGTTAGCATCTGCCCAACTGAGTCGACGCCGCCATGCCAGACTTGTACGACGCAGCAACACATCAGTCAGCGTTTTTGCATACTCCTTTGTCACACCGTTCTCTATGTCCGCGATTCTTATCTCCGGTTCCTCTTTCAGAAAGGCCGGAGATGAGCCGCTATCAGAAAATGCAAAAGGTGAACTGTTGATTTCCCCCTTGACTCCCCTTGGGCTAAGCTTTTCTCGGACCATATCTAAAAGTAGTCTCCCGGTACTTCTATGACTCATGATCGGACCACCTGTGAGGGTTATGATGCCGGTATAACCTATTGAGCTAAGGTCACGGAGTTGTCTTACACGAGTGCCCAACGGATCTTCACTATATGTGAGCGGACGTATGCCGGACCAGGTACTAAGCACATCCTTTTGACTAAGTTGTCGCCCGGGTAGCAGCGAGTTACATTCATCAATAAGAAAATCAATTTCTTCATCATTACAACTCACATTGCTAACATCTCCATTGAAGGGTAGTTCTGTTACACCGATCGAAAACAGATTGTTGTAATGTGGCAGTATATAAAAGGGCAGTCCGTCCTTATTGACGTTTGCAATGCCAAAACCTTTATATGATTCGGGCATTTCGACCACTATATGAGAACCCTTACTCATGTGTGCAATGGGTCTCCTGCCTGGTTCCGGTGGTAGAACCTGGTCAATCGCAATACCCGTTAAATTAAGTATTATCGGTGCACTAACTTCCGCGGTTGAACTATTACTCTCTAAACTGGATTCGAGTGTCACCCTCCAGAGGTCATTGACTTTTTGCTTTTGAATTTGTGCCTGACAGTAGTTAATGATTGTTGAGCCATTCTTAGCGGCATCTAGCACCATATCAACGCAGAACCGTTCCGGCCAGTCGAATTTAAATTCGTTGTAGCAAGCGATTGAGCTAAGCATTTCGCGGTCGCGAAAATCACCGTAAAAAGGTATTTTATCTGAATAATCCTCTGTAATTATGTCTGCATTAAGATCAACAGTTCCATCGCCAAGCCAATCAAGCAATTTGAGACCGGACTGCAAATGCCAGGTTTTGAAGCCGCTGTTCTTATAGACTGGAAAACACATGCGGTAGGGTAAAATTCTATTTCCCGCATTTCTCATGTGTTCGCCGACCGCTTGCATAGCTTGTCGACCACCTTTTAATGCGCTAGCGAAAAGGTTCGGTTTTCGTAGGAAGTGACTTACTGGATTTTCAGCTTCAAAGAATCGTAAACCGATGTGCAGCATTCGAGCTGAGCGTCCACTTGCGCCTGAACCAAAATCTCCTTTTTCCACAACCAGGCAGTTGTAGCCATCTGCCGCAAGATTTTGTGCTGCACTTGCGCCATTGATACCTCCGCCAATGATGATCACATCAAATTGTTGTCCGTCCACATCCAAAAAGTAGTTATCCATCTATTCATCCAATAAAAAGTACGCCGAGATGTATAGCGTTTTATATGGAAGCCTTACAATAGATTAATCTTGCATAGCTATCCAAATTACGAATACAGTCATTTCATTACTTTTCTCGTTCCAAAATCAGTGCCTGAATGAGTGGAAATAGTGCTCTTAAGCGATATCTCTTTTAACCTATAATATTGTTGTGACCATAACAAAAATTACATAAACATCGAAAAATCAACCTCTGAATATATGCCCGAGGTTAGTTAAAAAAATTATTTGATAGATATCACTTGTGTCTAAAAATCAAACGCTTAATCAAATTCTTACTCCACGATTTCTCAAGTTTGTCAGATTTTGTAAGGTCGTTCACCATTCATTTTATTTATAGTGTTGGCAATTTAATATATTGGAAGCACTCTTGAGATTGGTATGTACTCTAGCCCTGACAAATCGACAGTTAGTCGGGGGAACGAAAAAGTGAAAATACTCAATTTTAGCCTTACCAGGCTTCAAGTCCTGTTCATCTTAATGCCTTTCAGTGGCTCCGTCCTAAGTCAGGGAACAGCATTAGAGGAAGTGGTAGTAACGGCTAGCAAGCTCGGTGCAGTTTCGTTGCAAGATACGGCCGGCAGTATCACAGCCCTTACTTCAGACACTCTGGAGAAAACTCAGGTCGAAGGATTTGAGGACTATATCAAGATGGTTCCTGGATTAACCTCAGTGAGTTCAGGAACTGGACAATCACAGATCGTGATTCGAGGTGTAAATTCGAGTCGTGTTATTCACTCATCTGCACAAATACGAGCGCTCGCTGGTCTTTACATTGATGAAATGCCGATTTCACTTGCAGGATTTAACCCTGATCTTGGTGTCATAGACGTTGAACGGATCGAAGTTTTACGTGGACCGCAGGGTACTTTGTACGGTGCGTCTTCTATGGCTGGCACCATTCGTGTAATTACAAAACAGCCCGACACAGAGGAGTTTTCAGGGTCTTTCGGTGCTGATACCTCATGGACTAAGGATGGCGAAATGAACTGGGGTGTAAAAGGCGCAATTAATGTGCCGATAACTGAGAATGTAGCCGGTCGTTTAAGTCTCTACAACATTACTAAAGGTGGTTTTATTGACAATGTTGCACCTGGACTTGAGCAGGAAGACTACAATGATCAAGATACCTTTGGTGGCCGGGCGCAACTTGCATACTATGGTGACAAGTTGGAAGTGCAAACTAATTTTATGTGGAATAAACTCAGTACTGAAGGACGTCCAGATGAATATCTTCCTGATCCGACAAGCCCTTTTGTATCCGCAGTGACAGATGAACTGCAGACTGTAAAAGTCATTCCCGACACCTACAATCAGGACTTCCTCGGGCTTAACTTAAATATCGAATACGATTTTGGCCCGGTAAAATTGGTTTCTGCAAGTTCCGCCTTTGATGTAGAAATTTCGAATCGCCTGGATGACGCAATTCGAGTCGCTGCAGTTACCCCAGTCGTCGCGCCGTTCAGTGACTTCAGAAACAATGAGAGGTATCGTACAAAGATTGAAGAAATCCGTTTGTCCTCTAATTATGAGTCAAAGTTGCAATGGGTGATTGGTGGATTCTACGAGGCTAATCGAAGAAAACTAAGACAAACACAACCCACACCGGGGCTGAATGCCTTTTTTGCCATTACACTTGGTGGCATTCCTCCGTGTCCAACCCTGACAAGCCCTTGTTTTGGGGCGGTGACCAATTCAGTGTTTGATGGTACCGAGTCAGTCAAAACAGATCAGTATGCTGCTTTTGGTGAGGCGACTTACAGTTTCACAGACGCATTGAGGCTGAAATTGGGTTTCCGCTATTTCGATTACAAAAATGAAGTATCCATTTTTGGTTCTGGAGTCGCCAACGGTGGCGTTTCTCTTGACCAAAGTACCCTGAAAGAGGACGACTGGGTGCCCAAGGTGGAAGTGTCATATGATATTTCTGAAGACCACATGGTTTATGGAACATATTCAGAGGGTTTTCGTCTTGGAGGTGTGAATGGTTTCGTGCCTCCCGTGTGCGGAGCAGAGGTCGCTGCACTAGGCTCCACTGTTGGTGCTCCTTTTCTGTCCGACAGTTTAACTAATTACGAGATAGGTGCGAAAACCTCCTGGTTGGATAATCGTCTCACAGCGAACCTGGCAGTCTACGTCAATGAATTTGATGAAATACAATCTGATGTTAATTTGGCTTGTGGTTTCTTCCAGAGATTGAATGCAGGAAAAATTGAGAATGTTGGGGTTGAGGGGGATTTCGCTTTTCAGGCAACGGACGCAATAAGCATGACATTTGGATTTTCCTACATAGACTCCGAAGTAAAAGAGGCAATTCCCCTGGTGAACAGTGAGGGTGACGAAGCCCCATATGTACCTGAATTTTCTGCTTCAGGTTCCGTAGAGTATGGCGTGCCTGTCTGGGATGGATTTGGTTTTATTCGCGCTGATGTGCGCCATGTGGGCAGTTCAGGCAACGAGTTCTCATCTCGTCCCACGCTAAGTGTTTTACCATCGTACACGATAGTTGATTTAAATTTAGGCTATGACTACAACGACTGGTCCTTTGGCATATTTGCGAGAAATCTGTTCGACGAAACGGTAGTCACCAATATCGACCCAGATAGAGTACAACCAGATCAGTTAACTCGTGGAATACCTAGAACCGTTGGCCTGAGTGTAACGCGAAGGTTTTAACTTTGAGAGTAAAAATCGACCTAAATTTACTTGTAGTTCCTTACAGCAATAATAAAACCCGGTTATAAGCCGGGTTTTTTATGGGATGAGTAGAGGAGTCAATTCATTGCTAAGGATAGCTATAATCGATAACCGATTAGGCAGAGCTTGGTTAAAGACGACTGCGAAAGGGAAATTGGGTTTGACTGCATTGAATGATGAGTTAACAAATGTCAATGATATCTGATAAATCACCCGTTACTTTCAGGGATTCCTTACCGGAATCAGTGGATGTCACGATCATCGGAGCTGGAGTTATAGGTATCTCTACTGCCTGGTATCTGGCTAAAGCTGGCCTGTCTGTATTGGTGTGTGAAAAGGGAAGAGTCGCGGGAGAACAGTCCTCTAGAAACTGGGGTTGGGTTCGAACTCAGGGCAGGGACGAAGCAGAAGTACCAATTGCAGTTGAATCTTTGCGCTTATGGGACGAGCTAAGCGACGAATTGGGCGATGAGTTAGGTTACGAGCGTCGCGGCATCATGTTCCTGGCGGAATCAGAAAATGAAATGGCGGAATTCGAGAGTTGGCTTTCGATTGCGAAAACCAATGGACTAGATACCAGGGTGATTGGCGCAAAAGAACTAGAAAATAAAATTGAACATACAGCCCATAAATGGCATGGCGCGATGTATACGCCGAGTGACGCGAAGGCAGAGCCTTTTAGAGCGGTACCTGCGCTTGCTCGTGCTCTCCAAGGAAAGGGAGTGCGAATTATTGAAAACTGTGCTGTGCGTTCAATAGGGACAGAAGCCGGCGCTGTAAATGAAGTTATTACAGAATTGGGCCCAGTTAGGACTGGAGCAGTTATGCTGGCCGGTGGGGCCTGGTCCTCAACTTTTCTGGGGAATATCGGAGTCTCTTTTCCACAGCTTCTGGTGAAGGGGACGGTGGTGCGAACGAAACCTGCAAAAAGTGGGTTTGCCGGCGCCGCCGGCTCTCATAAATTTACTTTCAGACGTCGACAAGATGGTGGCTTTACTTTGACCCTTGGTAATTACCTGGACCACTACGTAAACGCTGATAGTTTTCGATTTTGCACAAAATTCCTCCCTGCATTAAGCGTAACGTGGAGGGGATTGAGGCTGAAGGTCAATAACAAAATGATGGACGGTTTGTTTCCGGCCCGTAGTTGGAAGGCAGATGAAGAAACACCCTTTGAGCGAACTCGTGTCCTCAATCCCTTTCCAAACATGCGGGTCGCAAAAAAAATTCAAAATATAATGAGTAAACACCTACCAATACTGGCTAGTAGTGGGATAGAAGAAGTATGGGCAGGAATGATTGATGCACCACCCGATTTTGTACCTGTCATGGATGAGGTCCCAGGCTTCAGAAATTTTTATATAGCATCGGGATTTAGTGGGCACGGTTTTGGCTTTGGTCCCGGAGCAGGAAAGGTGATGTCGGATATGATTCAGGGAAAGGATACAGGCTTTGACCTTGATCGTTTTCGCTTCTCAAGATTTAGTGATGGCAGCCCCATTAAAGTTGGTCCGGCGCTCTAAATTAACGGGGTATAAGTGGGGGTATTAATTAGATAATTAATAGTATTACCTAATAATTTTAGTTATTTATGTAATAGATATGAGTGCGGCCCCGGCACCATTATTTTGAAAAGCGTACCCTGCCGCAGCCAGTAAAATCAGGCAGAGGTCATCTTTTCCCGCATCTCTTTTCGCCAGTCATCAAAAGTTTCGCCGTGACGTGCCATGAAGGCCTTGTTCTCGGTCACCGGGATATTGCTGTCATACAGGCCGGCCAGTTCAACCATCCAGCGACGGTCAACCTCGTCAAAGGATTTCATCATCTCGACGGCTTTATCCGTTTCTATTCCGAGGCCCTCCAATGCATAGCGCGTGGCGCGCAGTGAACTGTCATAGGTCTCGCGAACGATATTCCGACAACCGACATCCCACAGCTCATAGACATGCATACGATCTACGGCCCTGGCCACGACATGCACTTTCGGGTAATGCTTTTGAACATAGTTCACAAGCTGTGTGATCGAATTCTTGTCGTCGATAGCTACGACGAGGACGCTGGCATTTTCAATACCGGCGGCATGCAGCAGGTCGGGACGGGTTGCATCACCAAAATGTACCTCCATCCTGAAGCTGCGTATCAACGCCAGCTGCTCGGAACTGTAATCAACAACCGTTGTATCGAAGCCTGCGGCGGTAAGAGCACGGTTGACAATTCCACCGAAACGACCGTGACCGGCAATGATGATTTTTGATGAAGCATCAATTTCATCCATTTCACGTTCTTCCTGGTGCGAATATCGTGGGGCAATTACCCTGTCGTAAGCAACAAAAAGTAGAGGGGTTAGTATCATTGAGAGCGCCACAACAATAAGCAGGATCCCCGATACAGCACCGGGAACAACGCCGTTGGCGACCGTAAACGATAGTAATACAAAGCCGAATTCTCCAGCCTGGGCAAGGCCCAGGGCGAACAACCATCTGTCTCCGCCATTCAGCTTGAAAAGGAGCCCCAGTGCAAACAACACAAGGGCCTTTAAGGTAATCAATGCCAGCGTAAGTCCAAGTATGAGTGCCGGGTTTTCAGATAGCAGGTTAAAGTCGATGCCTGCACCGACAGTGATAAAAAATATTCCCAGGAAGATGCCTTTGAAAGGGTTGATATCACTTTCCAGCTCATGACGATATTCGCTTCTTGCCATGACCACGCCAGCAAGAAAGGTACCGAGCGCAGGGGACAGGCCAACAAGTGTCATCAACAAAGCAATGACAAGGACAAGCATGAGTGCGGTGCTGACAAACAGCTCCCGCAGTCTGGCACGCGATACAAAACGAAAAACGGGATCGGTCAGGTAGTGCCCGGCAAGTATAACGATGACGATCATTACCATTGACGCAAGCGCGGTTTGCCAACCGTTGAGATTATCGACAAGGCTTAAATGCAGGCCGCCGATTTCAGGGCCGTGTGTCGATGCAGCCGGATTAGCATGTTGAAGCATATCTACAAGTTCCGGCAGCGCCAGCAGTGGTATGAAAACCAGCATTGGAATGACGGCTATGTCCTGGAATAAAAGTACGGAAAAACTGGCATGCCCGCCGTCAGAGCGAAGTAAACCTTTCTCTGCAAGGGTCTGGTTTACAATGGCGGTGGAAGACAGGGCCAGGATCATTCCAATGGCCAGGGCGACGGACCATGGTTGGCCCAACAGCATGGCGATTATCGCAACCAGCACTGTCGTGGCCAGCACCTGCAGGCCTCCAAGGATAAATATTCGAGAGCGCATATCCCAAAGTGATCTCGGACTCATTTCAAGTCCGATAAGAAACAGCATCATAACCACGCCAAACTCGGCGAAGTGTTGCAACTCGATTACATCGGTGCCAACAATTTTTAGAAGCGGTGCCAGGACGATGCCTGCAATCAGGTAGCCCAGTACCGAACCCAGTCCAAGCCGCGATGCAATGGGCACCGCGATTACACCTCCTAAAAAGAATAGAGATAAATTCAGCATGAATTCTGGTGACATGGCTGCTCCCGCTCAATATTTCATGGAGGACCCTGTTAAATTGACAGGCCCGGTGATTTTTAAAAACTGGATAGATGAACCCAGGTGGAACAGCAAGTATACGTCAGCCAACAGGGGGTCGGCGAAAAAATATAATAATGCGGGTCGCGCTAATCGAGGGAATTGAAACGCTGATCGTTTACAGCCCCGGAAACAGGACTGCGCAAGATGGCAAGGGACGGCGGCTTACTTTCCTAACCAACCTCCCACTGACTGGATCGGTGCCTGGGCTGTCGCCGAGCTGACCCATGCGACAACCGCATAACGTTCCGATTTAACCCTGGCTTCGGGTAGATCCAGGCTTGCGCTGAACATGTCTTCACTCCTGTGCATTTTACTATCATCCAGACCAAGCACGACAAAATCATGGGTCAGCGTCCTGCCATGATTCTCACCGGCTTCTACGCTGGTCTTTACGTCAAAACCGAGCAGGGCGACGTGAACCCTGGAAGGATGCATGGCCTTGCTGATCGGATCAAAAGCGACTTTGACCACGTGGTCCCTGACGTCCAGTTCCAGGACACCGGCATCTTCAGTATCGGGAAAATCGAGCAGGCGCCTCACAAACCAGTTACGCCACTCCTTGCCGTTATAAACAAAACCGGGGGTGTAAACGGTTCTCAGTGAGTTTTCACGTGCATACTTGCGTTGACGATTGCTGTAGGACGGGCTTGCAAAGCGGTCTTTCCAGCCGATGTAATCCCAGTAATCCACGTGCAGTGCAATGGGTATAAAGGACTGCCATAAACCGGGTTCGTCAATAAGTGTGCTTACCCACCTGTCAGCGGGCGGACAACTGCTACATCCCTCGGATGTGTACAGTTCCAGTAGTCCAACCTGTTTCTTACCGCTTTTTGCCTGCAGAGTGTCCGCATGGATAGCAGGTACGCCGACAAGTACAAGGACAAGCAGGACAAGCTTCTTTAAAACTGTATTCTTATTCAACGGTCACGTCCCCTCCGGTGTGCGTTGAACCGGGCATCAGCTTAGTGCAATGTAAGCCAGGCCCATCAAAAGGATCGCGGCCACCATCGCCCAGTCACGTACGGATATGTTCATAATGTTACTCCAGGTTAAATACGGAAAATTTGCTAGAGCAAATTCACCTGTCTTTTTAGATAGCCTAGAGCAGATTAGTTCAGAAAGGTCGGGGCAGGGCCCGGATTATGTGAACCAGTACAACAATTTCGCTGTAAAATTCCGGATTTATGCCTTGTTCAGGGTATGTGGAGCACGTCAAGCAGCCGCCAATCCTGGCTTTCTATCATTACGTGCCACTTTCCCTTAACAAGCCCTGGTGCCGGTGCGACGTAGCTCATGTCGTCGCTTTTTTGAAAAACCAGGGTTCGATCCATGCCAGCCCTCGATGCATTGAGAAAACTGACGCTAAGCTTTTCCGGGTATTCAAAATCGTCTCGTGCCTGTAGCAGGATCCTTGTGCTCGGATTATCATTTCCATGCTGAAGCTGCACCTGCAACTGTAATTCCGACGCTTTCCTGTCCCGTTCAAGCCTTCGATTTATTTCCAGGCCTTCCTTGTAATAGTCGTCAACGACGAGGCCATCATTTGAACTGACTGCCAGCATTATCGTATAGATTCCCGCAAGCACGGCAGATAGTGGGAAGGCGATCAGCAGCCACACGTATGGCTCGCGATACCAGTTGGGTTGTTCAGTGTGTGTTGTGTTCATAGCGGCCCCAGTAATTTAGCGTGTTCCTCTACTTCAAGTTGTGAATCCTGTATTGAAACCAGCCTGAAATAGATGTCAGTACTTCTTTGTTCAAGCAAGTCCTCGTCTACAAGCACTCGAACCGGGTAGTCAAGGACCTCACCCGGGTCGACGGTAATCTCGTCGGTTTCTGTCTCAAGTTTTAAACCGTCCAGCCCATGGACACTCAAGTTGTAGGAGTGGAGTTGCTTGTCCATGTTAATAACTTTTAATGTATACACATTCTCAATAAGTCCATGGGTTTCACGGTAAAGCTGGTTCCTGTCGCGAATAACATCAAGCGCCAGGGGGACACGGGTTAACACCGAGATGGAAAAAATACTTACCACGGCGAGCAGGATAGTGCCATAGATAAAAATCCTCGGGCGCAGGATTCGGCTTTTTTTACCCTGCAGCGCATTTTGGGTGGTATAGCGAATTAATCCTGCAGGGTAATTCATCTTGTCCATGACATCATTGCAGGCATCTATGCAGGCGGAACAACCGATGCACTGGTACTGCAGGCCATCGCGAATATCAATACCGGTAGGACAGACCTGTACACACAGGGTACAGTTGACACAGTCACCAAGCCCTTCTCGCCGGTGATCAATGCCCGGGCTTCGAGAGCCTCTTGGCTCACCGCGCTTTTGGTCATATGAAACGATCAAAGTGTCATCGTCAAACATGGCGCTTTGAAAACGTGCATAGGGACACATGTAGGTACAAACCTGTTCGCGCATCCAGCCGGCATTACCATAGGTGGCAAAACCATAGAACAATAGCCAGAATGTCTCCCAGCCGCCGAGTTGAAAGCTGGCAATGTCCTGTGCCAGTTGGCGTGCGGGCGAGAAATAGGCCACGAATGTAAACCCGGTATAGAGGGAAAAAATAACCCAGGTGGCGTGCTTGCTCAGCTTGATTCGAAGCTTGTGAGCGTTCCATGGCATTTTATCCAGTTTCATTTGCTGTGTTCTGCCACCCTCTATCAACCTTTCAATCCACAGGAAAGTTTCCGTCCAGACGGTTTGCGGGCAGGCGTAACCACACCAGAGCCGGCCTGCGAGGGCAGTGAAGAAAAACAGGCTGAGTGCTGCAATAATCAGTAGAAAAGTGAGATATACAAAGTCCTGGGGCCAGAAGGTCAGGCCAAATACGTAAAATTTTCGTGCAGGAAGATCAAAAAGAACGGCTTGCCGGCCGTCCCAGCTGAGCCAGCAAACAACGTAGTAGAGACCGAGCAGGCCGATCACCGCAGACACCCGAAGCGCGGCAAATATACCGTGCACCTCTCTCGGGTATATCTTCTCCCGCTTGGCGAACAGGAGTTGCTCAATGTTCTCCTCGGCGGACGAACCTGGTACTGGAGTTTCCACCTTGTTACTCGCCGGGGTTATCTGGAGACTGCGTATTACCCGCATCGTCCGGGTAGGTCAAAAACACGGATAACAGGCCGGAGGCTGAGGTAAGCAGCCAGAAAAGGATGAAGCCAATGCTATAAGCGCCGGTTCGACTGACCTCGGGAAAATCAACGCAATATTTCAATTCGAGCGGGTCAATGGTCGAGAAAAATACACCGGTTGCGATACCGGCCATGAGAAAAGAAGCCCATAGCACCGTGATCACCCGCGCAGGAAGGGGCATGTGACCGCTTCCAGACCATATCTTCATCGGGGCAGGTTCGTTACTTGTTTAGCCCGTAAATGTAGGCAGCCAGTACATGAACCTTTGCTTCACCCAGGAAATTTTCGTGGGGAGGCATGACACCCCCGCGTCCCTCGGTGATGGACCTGGCGATACTTTTCGTCGAACCACCGTAAAGCCAGATGTTGTCGGTCAGGTTTGGTGCCCCGAGGGCGATATTGCCTTTCCCATCCATGCCATGGCAGGCCATGCAATAGGTATCAAAGGTGGTCTTGCCTTTTTCGGCAAGCCCTGTATCAACATCCCGCCCGGATAGTTGCTTCACGTACTCGGTACTGGCCAGAATGTCTTCTTCCTTGAGCAGGGGGCCCCAGGCCGCCATCACGCCCTGTCGACCCTTGAGTATTGAAGTCTTGATGTTTTCCGGTTCACCACCGTAAAGCCAGTCATTGTCGCGAAGATTCGGAAATCCACGTGCACCGCGGGCATCAGAGCCGTGACAGGTGGAGCAGTAATTCGAGTAGAGACGTTGTCCTACTTCACGTGCCGCCGGATCCTGGGACAGTGCAACAAGCTCCTTGTTCAGGAATTGCTCATAGAGTGGACCGTATTCGCTCTCCGCCCTGGCAATTTCTTCGTCATACTGGTTGAACTGGGACCATCCAAGGTAACCGGCGAAACTTCCAAGGCCGGGGTATAGAAACAGGTAAAGCATGCCCCAGAAAATGCTGATAATGAACCCAAAGTACCACCATCTTGGTGCGGGGTAGTTCAATTCATAGAGGTCTTCGTCCCAGACATGTCCCTGGGATTGTGCTTTTTCTCCGGGCGCAAGTTTTTTCGCCCCGATTTTAAGGACAAAAACCAGTAAGCCAAGAATGCTGACTATGGTAGAGACAGCAACAAACCAGCTCCAAATCTCGCTAGTAAAGTCAGCCATGCTTATTTACCCTCATTTTCTGTCAAGGGCTCATCATCCTCGTCAAAGGGGATCATGGCCGCGGTTTCGAAGTCTTCCTTCTTCTTGGAACTCCAGGCCCACCAGCTGATGCCGATGAAAAGTACAAATACAATCACGGTCCAGGCAGATAATATTGTGTTCATAATTTTCCTAGCGCCTCGTCTTTACGGCTGTACCAAGTCCCTGCAAATAGGCTATGACAGCATCCATCTCTTTTTTCCCCTTGAGTGCTTCAGGAGCTTTTTCAATTTCCTCGTCGGTATAGGGCACACCGACTTTTCTCAATGCATTCATGCGAGCCTTGATGTTAACTCGCGAAATGGAATTCTCTTCAAGCCACGGATAGCCCGGCATGATTGACTCGGGAACGACATCACGCGGGTTTACCAGGTGTACCCTGTGCCACTCGTCACTGTATCGACCTCCAACCCGGTGAAGATCGGGGCCGGTTCTCTTGGAACCCCACTGGAATGGATGGTCGTAAACGAATTCTCCGGCCAGTGAGTAATGACCATAGCGTTCAGTTTCGGCGCGAAAGGGTCGAATCATTTGTGAATGGCAAAGATAACAGCCTTCTCTCACGTACACATCGCGGCCGACCAGTTGCAGGGGGCTGTAGGGTTTCAGACCTTCAACCGGTTCAGTGGTTGAGCCCATAAAGAATAAAGGTGTAATTTGTACCAGTCCGCCGACACTGATAGTGAGGACCACAAGAATCACCATCAGGCCGAGATTTTGTTCGATTTTATCGTGAAGACCAGACACACGTGTTCTCCTAGTGAGCAGCAGCGGGTTGAGGAATGGCGGCGACAATTGGCTTGTTACCAACAATTGTCTTCCAGATGTTGTACGCCATGATCATGGTTCCAGCCAGGAACAGTGCACCACCAAGGAAACGGATAATGTAAAAGGGATGCATGGCCTGGACACTTTCTACAAAGCTGTAGGTGAGGGTGCCGTCATCATTTACAGCGCGCCACATCAGGCCCTGCATGATGCCGGATACCCACATCGAGGCTATATATAGAACGATACCAATGGTAGATGTCCAGAAGTGCCACTCGATCAACTTGAGGCTGTAAATCTTTGTGCCGTACAGCCTCGGGATCAGGTAGTACATGCAGCCAAGAGAAATCAGCGCTACCCAGCCCAGCGCGCCCGAGTGAACATGACCGATGGTCCAGTCGGTATAGTGCGACAGGGCATTCACCGTTTTTATGGACATCATCGGGCCTTCAAAGGTCGACATGCCGTAAAAAGACAGCGATACAATCAGGAGACGAAGTACAGGGTCGGTACGTAACTTGTGCCATGCCCCTGAAAGGGTCATGATGCCGTTGATCATGCCTCCCCATGACGGGGCAAGAAGTATCAGCGACATAACCATACCGAGGGACTGGGTCCATTCGGGCAATGCAGTGTAGTGCAGGTGATGCGGACCGGCCCAGATGTAGGTAAAGACCAGGGACCAGAAATGCACCACTGATAAGCGGTAGGAATAGACTGGTCTTTCAGCCTGTTTCGGCACGAAGTAATACATCATGCCGAGGAAACCTGCAGTCAGGAAAAAGCCCACCGCGTTGTGTCCGTACCACCACTGGATCATCGCATCCTGTACGCCTGCGTAAATTGAGTAGGATTTAAACAGGCCCACGGGAATGGCAAGGCTATTGACAATATGCAATACCGCAACCGTTATAATAAACGCGCCAAAAAACCAGTTTGCGACATAGATATGCTTTATTTTTCTTTTCAGGATGGTGCCAAAGAAGACAATCGCATAGCTGACCCAGACTACTGCAATGAGAATATCAATGGGCCATTCCAGCTCTGCGTATTCCTTGGAGGTTGTAATTCCCAGTGGCAGCGTAATCGCAGCGGACAGGATCACCAGTTGCCAGCCCCAGAAAGTAAACGCGGCTAACCTGTCGGAAAAAAGCCTGACGTGACAGGTACGTTGTACAACATAATAGGAGCAGGCGAAAAGAGCCGAGCCGCCAAAGGCAAAAATCACGGCATTGGTGTGCAGGGGGCGCAGGCGACCAAAACTTAACCATGGCAGGTCAAAATTCAGTGCGGGCCATGCTAGTTGCGCGGCAATAAATACACCGACAGCCATGCCAACGATGCCCCAGATGATCGTCATGATGGCGAACTGGCGCACAACCACGTAGTTATAACTGTTTGATTCAGTCATTAGTCCTTACCTTCTATATTTCCCCAGTAGATACGTCGCCTTAACGACGTGGGGATTATTCTTACATTTGCTGCAAGGCAATAAATTGATCTCGATCAAACATAAAACTATTTAGCAACTTATAGTGATGCACAGGGGTGACAATTTCTATTGAGGCCGTACTGATGGATTTTCAGGCAGGTCGAATTATTCAATACTGGTAAAACTTATGTATTCTGCCCAGGCAATTACATCAAGCGATCTTGCCCAGCGGCGAGCGCAAGTGGTGAGCGACAATTTGCAGTGTTATCACTGTGGGGAAGTGGTTCCTCATGGTGTATTACTCGAGGTACCGATCAACGGCGAAAAAAGGCAAATGTGTTGCGCTGGCTGTGAAGCCGTCGCCCGTGCGATCGTCGACCTTGGCCTCGATAATTACTATCGCTTTCGAAATGAGAAAGCCAGCAGGCCGGAAGAACTGCTACCCGAAGAACTCAGGAAGCTGTCGGTTTTTGACGAGGCCACGATGCAGGAAGGGCTGGTGGAGCCGGGATTCGAAAATGCTCGTGGCTGTTCGATTCTCATATCTGATATGACCTGTCCCGCCTGTGCGTGGCTGGTGCAAACCAGGCTGGAGAAAATCCCCGGTATTGAGGACATTCACGTCAATTACTCAACACAGCGCGCAAGGCTATGCTGGGATGATTCCAGGATAAAACTCAGCCGAATTATGCAGCATATTCTTGAGCTGGGTTACAGCGCCCAGCTTCACAATCCAGCCGTTGCGCTGGAAGGAATGAGGCAGGAACAGGCTTCCCAGCTACGCCGACTCGGGCTTGCCGGTGTCCTTGGCATGCAAGTCATGATGTTGTCTATTGCAATGTACGTTGGCGACAGTTCCGGCATGCAGCAGGAACATCGTTCATTTTTTTCCTGGCTATGCCTGTTGCTGACGACGCCAGTGATTTTTTATTCCGCGCAATCTTTCTTTCTACGCGCGTGGCGGGATATCAGGTTATTGCGCACGGGCATGGACGTTCCGGTATCCCTGGGTATTTCAATTGCCTACGGCGCAAGTGCCTGGTCCACCATTCATGGCACAGGCGAAATTTACTACGACTCCGTGGTGATGTTTACATTTTTCCTTCTTGCTGCCAGGTACGTTGAGTTTAATGGTCGCCGAAAGGCGGTATTCCATGTAGACAAGCTGGCTGGCAGCACCGCGGCTGTCGCTAACAGGCTAAAAGGAGCTACAGGCAGCAATAACTACGAGGTTATTCCTGCGCGGGCGCTTAATCCCGGCGATCGGGTGCTTGTCAGGGCAGGCGAAGTAGTCCCGGCTGATGGTATCGTCGAAAGCGGCAAGACCTTTGTAGATGAATCCCTGGTAAGCGGGGAAAGTTGTCCCGTGAAGAGGTCTGCAGGAGAAAAGTTAATTGGCGGAAGTATCAATACCGGGCAGCCAGTCGTCATGAACGTGATCGCAACCGGTAATGACACCGTCAGGGCACATATTTTTCGTCTCATCGAAAGAGGCCAGGAGATAAAACCAGGAATACAGGCAATAGCAAACCATGTTAGTGCATATTTTGTTTTCACAGTGCTGCTGCTTGCCATGGGCACTGCGCTTTACTGGTTCCCGGTACAGTCAGCGGACTGGATAGCAATATCAGTGTCAGTTCTCGTTGTCAGTTGTCCCTGCGCACTATCCCTTGCGACGCCACTCGCCATTGCCAGTGCATCATCCTGCCTGATGAGTCGGGGTATCGTACTTGCCAATGCCGATGTACTTGAGACCCTGGATAAAGTTGATCACTTTGTCTTTGATAAAACCGGTACCCTGGTATCGCCTGAGTCAAAAATCGTTGATATTCAGCCCTGTTCTTTAATTTCTGAAAAGGAGTGCCTGCGAATAGCAGCATCCATGCAGCGCTATTCTGCTCATCCCCTGGCAAGGGCATTTACACGGACAAAACCTGTCGACCTGGAAGTTGATAGCGTGATAGACAGCCCATCCCGCGGTCTAAGTGCAATTATCAATGGTGAAAGGTATTTTCTTGGGAACAGGCAGCACATTCTTGAAGCAAGTCATGTTCGGCAGGAGGACCTTGCTCACGCCGCTGACGAAATTGAGGGAGACAGGTTGATTTACCTTGCGACGGAGTCCGAACTTGTATGCCTGTTCAGGATGAGGGACGTCGAATACGAGGCAAGTGCAAGCTTGATCGAGTATCTCAAGTCACGCGGTAAAAATGTCAGCATTCTCAGTGGTGACTCAAAGGCTCCTACCATGAAAGCGGCCGCTGCACTCGGTATAAATTCTGCTCGATGGTCTCTTTCACCTGCGCAAAAAATGCAGCAGGTGCAGCAACTGCAGGACCAGGGAAAAGTAGTGGTGATGGTTGGAGATGGTATGAACGATGCACCGGTGCTTGCAAGTGCGGGGGTGTCTATTGCCATGGGGCATGGGGCGGCCATGGCAAGCAGTAATTCCGATGTCGTGTTATTGAATGACAATATCAGTTCTATCAGGGAACTGATTGAGATTGCTTCGACAACGAGAAAAGTCATCCTGCAGAACCTGGTATGGGCTCTCTCCTACAATTTATTGGTCTTGCCGCTCGCTATTTGCGGCTGGATTGCACCGTGGATAGCGGCCATTGGCATGTCTGCAAGTTCTCTACTTGTGCTGCTAAATTCCTCACGTATCGTTGCGCGGGGAAAACAATAATGGAAGTTATTTATTTACTGATCCCGGTGTCGCTACTGCTTATTGGGCTGATTATATATTTCCTTTTCTGGGCCGTGCGCTCAGGTCAATTTGACGATATGGAGGGTGCTGCTTACCAGATCCTCATGGATGACGACGAGGCCCAGGAAAAAACTGCCGATTCCGCAGAATAAAATAGTCGCGTCAATTCTGCCGCTCCGTTTCCCAATATGCACTTTCCCATTGTTTGCCTGGCGTGCTAAATTTCAGTATTGGCAATAACGCATGACCACGCATCCACCCGGGACAGGACTGGCTGGATGATGATAACGGCAGAGGTGTTATGAATTCGGAGCTCAGGGAAATACTGAAATCGCATCTTTCTTCCCCGGCGCATAGCTGGAGTATCGGTATTCCCGGCGCCATTGGTGAATTCATGTATGACGACAGTGAAGCCGCCGACATTACCGAATCTGAAGAAAGCATCTCGGTGCGGACAGGCCGGGGAGCCATGCAAATTCACTTTCACCCGGAACTTGCCTGTTTTGCCCACGAGGAACTCAGCAGTTGCACAAAATCCTGGTCTCAGAATCTCAGTTTTTGTCTTGAAAAAAAGCATGCAGAGCTTGGCGCTAATCACGAAGTAAAATGTCTTGGCGAAGATGTCGATGCGCTGGATGCAGGCGCAAAGGGTAAGCTTGTTTTTGATCTTGGTGTGGGTTCACCCTGGGTTCGCTTTTGCGTTAGAAGTGATGAAAAAGAATTGCTTGACGCGCTGTATGCCACCTGTGGACATTCTGTTTTTGATGGCAGCAAACCCGCGGGCGAGGCAGTACTGGAGTTCTCTCCAACCCGTGTTGTCGTCTCGGCACTCGGTCGCGTGGAAGTTGAGACCCCTATCCCGAAAACAGCCACCGAGGTTGAATACGGACCGCACACGCACCTGTTACCCTACCTGCTAAAAGCAAAAAAAGCAGGTGCCGCGGGGATACCTGCTTCACACGTTGAATGCCTTGCGCTTTATCCGGAACATCCCGCGCATGACAAGTATGGCGAGAGCCGTGAATTCAGTGCTTCCAGCTTTCAGCATTTTCAGTCCCTGCTGGAAAGATTTGGCTCAAGTGAATACCTGGCTGCGAAAAATTACTGCAGGAAAAATGAAAACACCGGGCCAGTGCCGGGTATTGATGATGATAGCGGCTTATACGAACAGCTTAGTCGCATCAATGCTATCCAGGCAGGGTTCCAGGAGGCAGGTTCATGAAAGAGAGCCGAGCCACTTCGCAAAGCCATGAATCCATGGACCGTCGGGAGTTTCTTCAGCGTGCAGGTATCGTGGTGCTGGGCGCTTCCGCCCTGAAGCTAAGTCCACTGGTGCTGAGTGCTGCTGAGCTCGAGGAGCTGAAGCTTGAACATATACCGGCTGGAGATGCAGGTGTGCTGGCGCAGGTGAGTCGTTTACTTTTTCCCCATGATTCCCTTGAGCAAAGTGTTTATCTTGGCGTCGTGCGTGATATTGATAATGACCTGGCGGCAGGACTGGCACCTGCGGAATTACTACGGGACATAAGCGGGATGCTGAACGCCAGGGCTGGTGGTGACTGGTCGTCGTCCGCTAACGAAAAGCAGGTGGAGGTACTGAAATCGTTGGAAGGGAGCGAACTGTTTAAATACCTGCACGGCAGGAGTTTGAATACGATTTACCAGGATCCCAGGGTTTGGGCGTTAGTGGGTTACGAGGGATCTTCGGTTGAACACGGTGGCTACCTGCACCGTGGTTTTAACGATATCGACTGGCTTGAATAAATCATGACCAAGACATTTGATTTAAATGACGATAGCGTGGTTGTAGTTATAGGTTCTGGTGCCGGCGGAGGGGTGCTGTCAAACGAACTTGCGCAAAAAGGGGTCAACGTGGTTTGCCTGGAGGCAGGCAAGCGCTTAAAACAGTCAGATATAGTCAACAACAATGCCGAGATGTTTGGCAAGATGACCTGGCTGGACAAGCGAATAGGTGTTGGCAATACCGTACCCGGTTTCCCGGTATGGACATGCAAGACCGTTGGTGGAACCACTATGCACTGGACGGCTGTCTCACTCAGGTTCCAGGAACACGAACTTAGCCCGCTCAGCACCTACGGTGAGATAGAGGATACCAGCCTGGTTGATTGGCCTATTAAAGCGGGTGAACTGGAGCCGTGGTACGCCATGGCAGAAGATAGAATGGGCGTTACCGGAACCCACGGAATTCCGCGATTGCCGGGACATAACAATTTCAAGGTGCTTGAAGCTGGTGGCAGGAAGATGGGCTACAGGCAAATTGATACAAATAATGTCGCTATCAATTCCGAGCCTCGCGATGGCAGGCCAAGCTGTTTGCAGCTGGGTTTCTGTACCAGCGGATGTGCAATTCACGCAAAATGGTCCACCCTGTACACAGAGATTCCAAGGGCAGAGAAGACCGGGCGCTTTGAACTTCGCACCGAGTGCATGACGGTGAAAGTTGTCCACGATAACAGGGGCCGTGCGAGGGAAGTTCATTACCTCGACGCTGATGGAAAGATCCACGTTCAGAAAGCCCGGGTTGTCTGTGTTGCCGGAAATGCAGTGGAAACAACGCGATTGTTGCTGAATTCAAAAAGTGACCACTTTCCGAAAGGGCTCGCAAATACGAGCGGGCAGCTTGGGAAGAATTACATGCGACATAACATTGATGTTGCTATTGGTGAAATGCCCGGAAAAGTGAACATGCACAGGGGCGCACATCTTGCCGGTATTATCAGGGATGAGAGAATCCATAAGCCGTCCCGAGGTTTCTCGGGTGGTTTCATGATGTATACCGTGCCTTTCTCACCTGATGTGCTCGCCAACCTGATGTATCCGGGTGGCTGGGGCAGGGACCTGACATCAATACTTGAAAATTACGATCACTTTGCCGGCTTGATGTTGATGGGTGAAGATCTTCCGCAGGAGACCAATAATATTTCACTGCACCCGACTGAAAAAGACAGCTATGGACTGCCAGTGCCGGTAATTCGTTATGAAAGCCATCCCAATTCCGTCTCAATGCAGGAATACGCAATGGCTAAAGCCGAGCGTCTCTACCAGTCACTGGGGGCGAACAAAGTTCACAGGATGATGAATATATTACCCGCGGCACACAACATGGGGACGGCCAGGATCGGCACAAACCCTCGACAAAGTGTCTGCAATCCCTGGGGCCAGACCCATGATGTGAGGAACCTGTTTGTATCCGATGGAAGTCTTTTCCCCTCGGCTGGCTGCGAAAACCCGACCCTGACAATCGTGGCCCTGGTCTTACGCCAGGCCGAGTATCTTGCCGGGGAGATGGAAAAAGGGAATATCTAGCCGTTACCAGGCTAGTGGTGGTGCTGGTGCTGTGCTCCTGTTGGCCAGATCACGGGCTGCAGGTTCAGGTAAAATGATGCCAGGCCCATTAGCACGATCAGCAGGCCCGCTGTTTTCCTGATCCTGTTGCGCCTGGCCATGGCAAAAATGCTGTTGCTGAAAAGCCCGGTAAAAATCATCGATGGCAGTGTCCCTGCACCAAACGCCAGCATATACAGCCCCCCCATCAGCGGATCCGCGGCAGATAATGTCCAGGCCAGCACCGAGTAAACCAGGCCACAGGGCAACCATCCCCATATCATGCCGGCAGCCACCCCTTTCACTACCGAATCTGCGGGGATCAGTTGTCCCGCCAGCGGTTTTAACAGCTTCCAGAAACGGCTGCCTAATGTCTCGATAAATTTAAGCTGCGGTAGCAGTCCTGCAATGTGAAAACCCAGTGCGAGTAAAAAGATCGAAGCAATGGACTGAAGTAAGAGGTAAGCCCTACCGTTTGCACTGACAAACAGCAGTGAGCTCAAGCCTCCGGCAATAACACCGGCGATGACATAGCTTGTGACTCGCCCGATATTGTAGGCGCCAACCAGGTACACGCGCGATGAACTCGTAATATCCCTGGCAGGTGATGGTGTGTAACTTAACGCGCTGACAATACCGCCGCACATACCGATACAGTGCAGGCTGCTACCCAGCCCGAGAAGGAATGCCAGTGAAAGGGAAATCGTATGTTCCATAACAGGTGAATACCGTGGAATTAACCCGGGTAATTGATCTAAATCAAATTCCGGACTTTTAAAACATTCATACTGGGGAGGAATTTGCAGCAGTTAGCAAGAATATGTCAAACATCAATTTTCAACCATACTCGGTGAAGAATACCGGGAAGGCTGTTAACTGGTAAATATCCTGTATTGACGCCGCCTCACTACGCCTTGAGTGTCCTCACCATTGTATCACCCCCAGTTGTGAGGCGGTGTCTTTTTATCCAGGGGCTGGCTTATTAGAAAAGAAAGTCAGCTGGGAACAACCCGGCTAACCCGGTGCTTCAGGACCTAGCTGGCCGCGTCAAAACTTTTACCACCGCACATACCGCTGAGAGCTTCCGGGTTGATAATAGTGATACGTTTGTTATCAATTTCGATAACGCCATTTTTTTGCAGGCGGCTGAGTATGCGACTCACCGTTTCAATAGTAAGGCCAAGGTAATTGCCTATTTCCTGGCGCGACATGCTCAGGTGAAAGTCCAGCGGAGAAAAGCCCAGTGTCTTGAAACGGGACGACAGTGAAGAGAGAAAAGATGCGATTCTTTCCTCGGCATTTTTCTTGGCAATGGTCAGCAAAAGACGGTTTTCATGGGAAAGTTCTCTACCCATGATGCGAAACATTTGTTCCTGCAATGCGGGCACGTTCTGGCAGATGTGGGCCAGGTCTGCGTAGGGGAAACTGCAAAGACTGCTTGTTTCCAGTGCGATTGCCGAGCAGCTGTGCGAATTGGTTTCAAAACCGTCCAGCCCGACAATTTCTCCGGGCAGGTAAAAGCCGATTATTTGCTCCTCGCCATCATCACTGTCGGTAAAAAGCTTGATGCTCCCGGAGCGCACGGCATAGAGGGATGACAGCGAGTCGCCGCCACGAAAGAGGTAATCACCCTTTTGCAGGGGTCTTGTCTGGCGCACCAGTTTTTCCAGGCGCTCCAGCTCCTGCTGGTTGAGACCACGGGGCAGGCAAAGCTCCGCCAGGTTGCAGCTCTCGCACGACGCCTTGAATTTCTGAAACTCTACAACATTCATTAATCTATACCCCGTATCCTCAGTACTGACTATAGCGTATTTTGTCTTTGGGCCGAAACAAAAAATATGTCAAAATCATGGGCTTAATGCTGTATTTTGCCTGCTGGGCAAAGCAATCAAGCAAGTGGGGGAGGGCAACAAGCAATGAATGGTTTGTTTATGGACAGGCCGCTGATCATATCTTCAATCCTGAGGCATGCAGACGCCATGTTTGCAGACTCAGAGATCGTTTCGGTTACGGCGGATAATCCAAGACATCGATATACCTATGCTGAGGCATTTGCACGTACCAGGAAACTCGCAAATGCCCTGTGTGAATATGGCATCAAGCAGGGCGACAGGATTGCCACGCTGGCCTGGAACGACTACCGTCATTTTGAGCTTTACTATGCCATAGCCGGTATTGGTGCTGTTACTCACACGGTAAATCCACGGCTATTTCCCGAACAAATAACCTATATCATCCAGCACGCTGAGGATCGGCTGGTATTTGTTGATCCCCTGATATTGCCAGTGCTAGAGGCCTTGAAAGATCAGCTCAAGTGCGTGGAGAAGTACATCGTTCTAACTGACGACGAGCATATGCCGGAATCGTCGCTGGATAACATTCAAAGCTACGAATCCTTTATCAAGGACTCGCCGGCGGAATTTGACTGGCCGGATCTTGATGAAAACCACGCCAGTGGGCTGTGCTATACCTCGGGCACCACCGGCAATCCCAAAGGCGTGCTGTACACCCATCGTGCGAATGTGCTGCATTCCTATGCGTCACTGACCCCGGATGTTTTTGGCTTTTCGGCAATGGAGGTTGCCATGCCCATCGTACCCATGTTCCACGTTAATGCCTGGGGCATACCCCATGCCGCGGCCATGGTGGGGACAAAGATAGTGTTTCCCGGACCAAAGATGGGCGATGGGGAGACACTGCAAAACCTTATTGAAGAAGAAAAAGTGACTTTTTCGGCAGGTGTGCCCACGGTATGGCTGGCACTTTTGAACTACCTGGATGAATCAGGGAAATCCGTGGATACCCTGGAGCGGGTTATCGTGGGTGGCGCGGCCTGCCCTGAATCCATCATGCGGGATTTTCAAAAGAAGCACGGCGTATATATGAAGCATGCCTGGGGTATGACAGAAACCGGGCCCCTGGGTACGGTTAATACGGTTGTGCCCGGAATGGACGAATTACCAGAGGACGAGCAGTTTCGCCTGAGATTAAAACAGGGCCGAAGCGTATTCGGTATCGAGCTGAAGGTTGTAGATGATGACAATAAGGAGTTACCCCGCGACGGCGAATCCTCCGGGCTGCTAAAGGTGAGGGGGCCCTGGGTCTGCAGCGACTACTTCAGGCTCGAAGGTGAAAGTGATGCACATGATGAAGATGGCTGGTTTTCTACCGGAGACGTCGCCAATATCGATGAAAAAGGCTACCTGCAAATTACCGATCGGGCCAAGGATGTGATCAAGTCAGGTGGTGAGTGGATCAGCTCCATCGATCTTGAAAACGAGGCCGTGGGGCACCCGGATGTGAGCGAGGCAGCGGTCATTGCCATTCCACACCCGAAGTGGTCCGAAAGACCGCTGCTTGTCATTATCAAGCGGGAAGGTGCGGAATTGTCCAGGGAACAGGTATTGGAGTGGTTGAAAGACAGGGTGGTTAAGTGGTGGCTACCTGATGACGTGGTGTTCGTTGACGAGATACCGCATACCGCCACCGGTAAAATTCACAAGTTGACGTTGCGGGAGCAGTTCAGGGATTACTCCTTTCCCGCCGAATAGTTGTTGTTAGTCGAAAAAGGCTCGGTCGCAACAAGCAGGGCAGCTTTTAACCCAGCTCATCGAGCCGCTGGCGACAATTGTGTTCAAACTCGTCCAGCTCGCTGAGCGTCAGCTGAATGTCTTCAAGCTGCTGCTGCAGTTGTAGTTTCCTTTCAGCGCTTTTGTGTATAGCGACCTCGAGCTGCGCCGCTTCACCGGGCTCTGCATCGTACAGGTTCAGCATATCCCTAATCTCACCGAGGCTAAATCCCAGGCGCTTACCTCTCAGTATCAGCTTCAAGCGCGTATAGTCACGAGTGCTGTATATCCTTTGACGACCGCGCCGTTCAGGCGACAGAAGCTGCTCATCTTCATAAAAACGGATAGCCCGGGTAGTGATGCCAAACTCCCGGGAAAGCTCGGAAATACTGAAATTTCGCTCGGTAGCTGGCGTCTCGATCCTGGCAGTGCTGGAGTGTTGCATTGCGTTTCTAAACATATTGACGTTTACGTAAACGTCAATATAATACTTTAGCAATTCCCTGCAAGCAATACCCATGGAGTCCAGCAAATGGTCGTTACCGAGAGTCACCTTTCAAAAACACCAGAAATTCAACAAGATAGCGATTTTCCAGTTCGTTTTGTCACGGCTGCGAGCCTGTTTGATGGTCATGACGCTGCCATCAATATCATGCGACGAATCCTGCAGGCATCCGGTGCCGAAGTGATCCACCTGGCGCACAACCGCTCTGTTGCCGAGGTGATTCAATCGGCGCTGCAGGAAGACGTACAGGCAATTGCCATCAGCTCGTACCAGGGTGGTCATATCGAGTATTTCAAATACATGGTTGATGAGCTCAAGCGGCTCGGGGCCGGGCATATCAGGATATTTGGCGGCGGTGGTGGCGTCATCATTCCCAAGGAGATTGATGAATTGCACGACTACGGCGTGAGTCGAATCTATTCACCTGAAGACGGCCAGAAAATAGGCTTGCAGGGCATGATCGATGACATGCTCGAGCGCAGCAGGTCGCTTCCCGAGGACACCGTGGCGGCAGACCTTACTGAACTCAACCGTGGTGACAGGCGCACCCTGGCCAGGGTCATTACTGCCCTGGAGCGCGGTAGTGTATCCGACAAGCAGCAACGACAAATTGAAAATGAGGCCAGCGCCCGTGGTAAGCAGACACCGGTGCTTGGTATTACCGGAACCGGTGGAGCAGGAAAATCTTCGCTGACGGATGAAATCATTCGCCGATTTCGCGTTGACAGCGAGGACAGTTTGAAAATAGCGGTGCTTGCAATTGATCCAAGTCGGCGTAAAACCGGGGGAGCGCTGCTTGGTGATCGAATTCGCATGAATGCGATTTACCACGACAATATCTACATGCGTTCCATCGCAACCAGGAAGGCCTCAATGGAGGTACCGGACTACCTGGACAGGATCATACAGGCGGTAAAAGTTTCCGGTTTTGACCTCATCATCGTTGAAACGCCGGGCATCGGCCAGGGTGACGCAGGGATTGTTCCTTATGTGGATAGCTCACTTTACGTGATGACACCCGAGTTTGGTGCCGCAAGCCAGCTGGAAAAGATAGATATGCTTGATTTTGCCGATGCTGTCGCCATCAACAAGTTTGATCGGAAAGGTGGTGAGGACGCACTGCGGGACGTCAGCAAGCAAATGCAACGCAATCAGCAGGCCTTTGACCGAATGCCTGAAGATATGCCGGTATATGGCAGTATCGCGTCCAGGTTTAACGATGATGGCGTGACCGCGCTGTATCAGCACCTGCTGGGCATACTTAAAAACCAGGGTCTGAGAAGCTACCCAGGTGTTCTGCCGCGGCTGGATATCAAAGTGTCCAGTGAAAGGGCTGTCATCGTACCTCCCGAGAGGCAGCGATATCTTGCAGAAATTGCGGAAACTGTTCGTGGCTACCATGGGACTGTCCGCGAGCAGGTGAAAATTGCCCGGGAAAGACAGCAATTACAGGAAAGCCAGAGGCTGTTAAGGGAATCGGGAAAAGACGCGAGCGAGCTTGACGAGCTGATCAGCGAGCGAGAGGAGAAACTTGATCATCGCGCTGCCAGGTTATTGCAGCGTTGGCCCGAGATTCAAAAGGATTACCAGGGTGATGTTCATACCGTGAAAATTCGCGACAGGGAAATTTCCACGGAGCTCACCACTGAATCGCTCTCTGGTCTGAAGATACCCAAGGTGGCCTTACCGAAATACGAAGATCATGGTGAGTTGCTACGCTGGCTGTTGCTGGAAAACCTGCCGGGGTATTTCCCATTTACGGCTGGTGTTTTCCCTTTTAAACGTGCAAACGAAGATCCTACAAGGATGTTTGCCGGTGAAGGCGATGCATTTCGCACCAACAGGCGTTTCCTGAAGCTGTCTGAACATTCGGAGGCCAAGCGTCTTTCTACCGCGTTTGATTCGGTGACGCTATACGGCTTTGATCCCGATGAGCGACCTGATATTTACGGCAAGGTGGGTAATTCAGGTGTTTCCATTGCCACGCTTGATGACATGAAGGCCCTTTACGATGGCTTTGACCTTTGCAGTCCTGCCACTTCGGTATCAATGACAATCAACGGGCCGGCCCCTACCATACTGGCGATGTTTTTAAACACGGCTATCGATCAGCAGGTGGATAAGTTCGCAAGGGAAAATGGTCGGGATCCTTCCGCAGATGAAATGGAAAAACTCGGCGCCTTTGCCCTTGAAAACGTTCGTGGCACGGTGCAGGCGGATATATTGAAAGAAGACCAGGGACAAAATACCTGTATTTTTTCCACTGAATTCAGCCTGAAAATGATGGGCGATATCCAGCAATATTTCATTGATAAGAAAGTCAGGAATTTCTACTCTGCGTCGATTTCCGGTTATCACATAGCCGAAGCCGGGGCTAACCCCATCTCCCAGCTGGCGTTTACCCTGTCAAACGGGTTTACTTTTGTTGAAGCCTACCTTGCCCGGGGAATGCACATCGATGACTTCGCACCGAACCTTTCGTTTTTCTTTTCCAATGGTATGGACCCTGAATATACCGTGCTGGGCAGGGTAGCGCGCCGAATATGGTCAACCGCAATGCGTTTTAAATATGGCGCAAATGAAAGAAGCCAGAAATTGAAATATCACATTCAAACTTCAGGACGGTCATTGCACGCCCAGGAAATGGCTTTTAATGATATACGTACCACGTTGCAGGCGCTGATTGCCATCTATGACAACTGTAACAGCCTGCACACCAATGCCTATGATGAGGCGATAACCACCCCGACGGATGAATCAGTTCGCAGGGCCATGGCAATACAGCTCGTGATCAACAAGGAGTGGGGCTTGGCAAAAAATGAAAACCCGGTACAGGGCTCATTCATTATTGAAGAGCTGACCGACCTGGTAGAGGAAGCTGTATTGCAGGAGTTTGAAAGAATTTCTGAACGTGGCGGTGTCCTGGGTGCCATGGAAAGGGGATACCAGAGAGGTAAAATCCAGGACGAATCTCTTTACTATGAACATCGAAAGCATGATGGCAGCCTGCCGATAATTGGTGTGAATACGTTTCCTGGAAAGGACAGCGATGAGGGTACAAGTGTAGAGCTTGCGCGTTCCACGGAAGATGAAAAGCAAAGCCAGATACAAAGGCTACGAAAATTCCAGCAGGACCACTCTGACTCTGCCGCCGAGTCCCTGCAGGAGCTGAGAAATGCTGCGATCAATAATGAAAATATGTTCGCCGCGCTGATGCGGGCCGTGCAACATTGCTCTCTCGGCCAGATAACCGATACATTTTTTGAGGTAGGTGGTCAGTACCGTCGCACAATGTAGAACCTTACTACCTTCGAATTGCTTAACCGGATTAGTCGCTCTACTGGGCGGCAATATCGCGCAGGTTTTCAAACGCTGCGCAGATGGTATTTATCTGTTCTTCCGTATGGGCTGCACTGACACTGCATCGGACCAGGGACTTGTCACCGGGAGTCGCGGGAGGAAATACCAGGTTTACATAAATACCGTGCTCCAGCAGTCCCCTCCAGAAGGCAAGAGCCTGTTCCCGGGTATCAAGCATCACTGCTACCACCGTACTTACTTCGGGGCCCAGCCGGTAGCCAAGTGCTTCGAGGCTCGAGTAAAGCTTGTTTGCGTTGTTCCAGAGGCTTTTTCGCAAGCCTGTTCCAGCCTCAAGCAGTTTCAGGGCCTCGCGCGTGGATGCAATCACTGACGGAGAGGGGGACGCGGTGAAAACGTAGGGTCGGCTTGAATAGCGCAGGAAATCGAGCTCGGGATGATTGCTGACGCAATATCCTCCGATACTGCCGAGGCTCTTGCTAAAGGTGCCAACGACAAAGTCTGTTTCAGCAAGCATGCCGGTTTCCTCAACGAGTCCCTGGCCTTTTTCTCCAAGCACACCCAGCGAATGTGCTTCGTCCACGACCAGTAAGCTGCCATACCTGTTTTTTACCTCGACAATCTCAGGCAGGGGAGCACGGTCACCCAGCATACTGTAAATACCTTCAACGATGATCAGGGCATTCGCCGCCCGTTCGCCCAGTCGTTTTAATCGCTTGTCCAGGTCAGATGCATCGTTATGCTTAAAGCGGACAATATCCGCGCCGCTCATCTTGCAGCCATCATAAATGCTGGCATGGCAGTCAGCATCGATAACAATTACATCGCCAGGTGCTGTCAGCCCGGTTATTACGGCGAGGTTTGCCTGGTAGCCGGTGGTAAAAACAATACTTGCCCGGCAGCCATAAAAATCAGCCATTTCCTGTTCCAGTGCCCGATGGCCGGCGAAACTGCCATTTGCCATGCGAGATCCCGTCGTACCCGTACCCTGGTTATCAATCGCATCGTGCGCCGCCCTGAGACAGTTTTCGTTAAAAGTCAGTCCCAGGTAATTGTTAGTGCCGGCAAGAATGATGCGTCGGCCATCTATCTGTGCCTCGGTGGGAGAAAAGACTTTCTCAATGGGGGTGCCAAAGGGATCAAAGCCAACGGAAAGTAATGCTTCTCGATCCTTTGCCAGTGTCTGGAACTTATCGAACAGGCTCACTTTGTGTCTGGCCCTATTTCCTGGATTCTCTCAGCCATGTTTTTTACCGTCTTTACATCAGCCAGTACATTCATGGGGATTGATATGTCGAATTCGTCTTCAATTTCCATGAGCAGGTCGAGGACCTTGAACGAGTCAAGTCCAAGACCTTCAACGAGGTCCGTTGATTCATCAAATTCAGCTCCCTCCGGTGCAATGGAGGCCAGCTGTCCGTTCAGTCTGTCGAGAATTTCTTCGTAACTTGCTTTCATCGTAACGATCAATCAGTTCATAGTCCCAGCAGGGATAAATCATGCATGGCGTCTACCAGCCTGATCCTGGGATTCCAGTTGAGATCCCGGGATATTCCACTCGTGTCACAGCTCCAGTCCGGGTGAGTAATTTCCTGAATCTTCCCGGGTGTCAGCATAGGCGCATAGTTGAACAACCTTGCTGCAGTAAGATTCATTTTACTGGCTACTCTTAGAACAGGCAGGGGAATGGGTATTTGTATTACGGACCTTCCCCAGACTTCATTGGCCAGCTCTGTCAGCACGGCCCAATTATAACCACTTGGCGAAGCGTCATCCAATTCATAGGTCTTACCATTGGCACTGGATTCATCCAGCCAGAGGGCAACTGCCGCAACAAGATCATGCACATGTAAAAGAGTGAAGTTAGTAGTAACAGCAGGAGCCAGCAGCAGCCCCCTGCGGATTAGCTGCAGCAGGGGACGAATCTCGGTATCTCCCGGACCATAAACGGCCGTAGGCCTGAAAATTGTCCAGTCAATGTCATCACAGGACTTAAACAATAACTCTGCCTGGTGTTTACTGGATGCATACCACGAAAGTTCAGCTTCGCGCGCGGCCAGTGAAGACATAAACAAAATACGCGGACTATTCGGCTGTGCACGGGCGGCATCAATAATATTTTGAGTTCCCCGTGTATTGACCCCGTTGAAATCATCCAGGGACTTGCCCCTGACAACACCTGCACAATGGATGAGTGCGCCTGCGCCATCAAGCAGGGTGTTCAGTGCCTTTGTATTCGACAGGCTACCTTGAACCCAGTCCACATTGCTCGCATCAGCTTGCCGGGTGCGGCAAAGCGCACGGACGTGAATATTGTTCTGTCGGAAAAAGTCGAGAAGTGAACGCCCGATGAATCCTGTGGCGCCTGTTAGAGCCACAACCCCGGACATTGGAAATAGAAACTAGCCCAGTTCGCTCTGCGAATTGTTGTCCTGGTTCCAGTCCGCTCTTTCCATGAATCCCTTTCGAGCAGCTACCCTGGATAGCTTGCCGGACGACGTACGGGGAAGAGTGTGTGGTTTAACCAGTTCAACAACGCAGTGAATCCCAAAACTTTCATACACGAGGCGCTGCAGGCGGGAAATCAGTGATTGCCTTTCTGCAGTCTTGGAAATTCTGCATTCAACAACCAGGACAACAGTCTGCTGTCCATCGGAATCCTCCAGGCCAAAGGCAGATGCGTCACCCATGCGGACTTCTGGCTGTTCTTCTGCAAGTTCTTCAAGATCCTGGGCACGAATGTTTCGGCCATTTACAATGATGACGTCCTTGCGGCGTCCGCTAAGGTAGAGGTTATCCTCGAACATGTAGCCGAGATCGCCTGTATCCAGCCAACCGTCTTCTGACAGTACAGCATCGGTGGCCTCTTTGTTATTCAGGTAGCCTTCCATCAGGCTGGGGCCGCGCATCAATACACGCCCAACTCGCAGATCGGGCTGTTCGTCTCCTTCCTTGTTCACGATCTTGATATCGTGCTCTGGCAGGGCCTTTCCGCAATTCACAATTGAATTAACCTTGCGGTTGTCAGAACGTACACGCACCGCCACACCACGTTCCGCCAGGGCGAGGGCATCAATGTGCATGACATCAAGGCCTTCATCCAGGGGCGAGAAACTCGCTGCAAGCGAGGCCTCTGCAAGACCATAGCAGGGCAGGAACGCATTAGCGCTGAAACCTGCGGGTGAAAGTACCTGGGCAAAGTTTTCAAGAATGCTGGGCCTGATCATCTCGGCACCAACGCCAGCGATGCGCCAGCTGGAAAGGTCAAGCGTTTCAAGATCCGATTCACGCACTCTCCTGGCACACAACTCGTAACCAAAAGGTGGACTGAATGCGATGCTGCATTCATTACGACTGATCATGCGTAACCACTGTAATGGCCTGATGGCGAAATCGCGAGTACGCAGGTAATCAACCGTGAGCTGGGAAACGATTGGGCCAAGCACAAAACCTACAAGCCCCATGTCATGGTAAAAGGGTAACCAGGACGCACAACGATCGCCTTCTCTTACCTGCAAACCACTCCTCGTGATTCCCTGCAGGTTACTCATGATTGCTTTTTCAGAAATTACGACGCCCTGCGGGAAACGCGTGCTACCAGAAGTAAACTGTAGGTACGCAGGCTCATCCTTGGAGTTCGGAGTAAACTGAACATCTGCACAGTCGAGTTCGTTAAGTTGTGTTGGAGTACCAACCCATCGCAGGTTTTCAACGTTTTCTGCGGCTTCTTCAAGGAAGCCGATGAACTCTTCTGGTGCAACGGCAATCGATGCTTCTCCGCCTTTAAGCAGGCCAGCAAGTTGCTGTACGTAGATGTTATGACTGCCCAGGTTAACAGGCACGGGCATTGCGTAGGGAAGAAGTCCTGCATAACGGCAGGCAAAGAACAGGATAATAAAATCAGCTTCGGTGTCAGCGATCAAGGCAACGCGATCGCCTTTCTTCAAGTTTAATCCGTGAAAACGCCTGGCTGTTTCCAGTGCACGTTCGCGCAACTCGGAATAGGTAATAACTTCACGAAGGTTACCCCTTGCATCAAAGAAGTTACAACCGGTCGTTCCAGTTGCAGCATAATCCAGAGCTTCTGTCAGGGTTTCAAAATTCGCAAGGCGTTGTGGAATACTATTGTTAGTTTTAATTACGTCTTGTTTCACGGCTTTTTTGACTCCAACTTTGGTCAAACACCAAATTTTTGACGCGGCATAACAGCGAATCGAAGCCGATAAACCAGGTCAATGATTAATTTTAAATATTGTCCTTTTCCAAAACTTCCTTTTGACAGCCAGATGCAATCCGGCTCGCTCCCCCCCCCGGGAGGCGTTTCGCGACGCATCCTACACAATTTAAGGCAAAAATGCATCAAAATCATGAAAATACCTTAAAATTCATAGAATCCAGTTTCCCCTTAAAAATTCGAGTATTTGCTGGTTCAATTCTGCACTGGTGTCATGACTATGGGTGACATCAGGTGGTCCCGGCCAACTGTTATCCTGAAACTCCGTGTTTTCGAAGAGGCGTACACTCGAATAGCGCGGAATGACATGGAAATGGACGTCCGGATCGACCATCATGAGCATCAAGTAGTTCAATTTTTCATAGGAAAAACCCTTCTTGAGGGTTTTTTCAATGCCAGAGGTGACTTTCCCCAGCTCTTCGAAACTCTCTGAAGACAGGTCAGAGAAGCTTGTTACCGGGTCGCGGGCCACAAGGACCAGCGATCCGAGGGTAACCTGCGCCGGTCGCAACAGCACACACCAGTGTTCGTAATCCTGGATTATGGTGCCTGGCGCACCAAATTTTTGCATAGTTGCGTTCACTTTCTAGATTTCAGGTTTAAGTCATTGTGACATCTATCTGAATAATATAATAAAAATAAATGACATGCACCATGAAATATTAAGGGATTTTGTTTTACAATTACCGGCCGATGTTGCAGTGCGGCGAGAAATGCGCGGATTTGCTATGGATTGAATATGCTATTCTGCGGCCGCAATTGAATTCAAAGAATGTCACCACGGAAAATCTCAGTATATGTCCGAGTCACCAAGCAATGCCGACACGGCCTTGGGCCTGGAACTTGTAGAAGTCAAAAACCTTCTTGATTTCAATAAGTTAATAAACTTCCCGCGATATATATACAGCCAGGACAGGGCCTGGGTGCCGCCGCTTTACGTGGAAAGGATGCTGCACTTTTCGCGCTTTAATCCTTACTTTGAGCATGCCGAGTGGCAGGCCTGGATGGTTTACCGTGACGGGGAGCCGGCCGGACGAATATCGGCGCAAATCGACCATCTTCATCGCGAGCGATACGGCCCTGATACCGGGCATTTTGGCCTGCTGGATGCAATAGATGATATTAATGTCATAAAAACCCTCGTCGACACCGCGGAAAACTGGTTGCACCAGCGGGGTGCGAGGCGGATTACAGGTCCAATGACATTTTCGGTTAACCAGGAATGCGGCCTGCTGGTAGACGGTTTTGAAAAACCACCGGTGGTAATGATGCCCCATTCCTCGCCCTGGCTTGGCCCGGCCCTTGAAGATCTCGGTTATGAAAAGGCCAGGGATCTCTATGCATACTGGGTTGACGTTGAATTTGAGGTTCCCAGGGTGATGAGTTCCCTGACAAGACGTTACCAGGAGACGGTTCGAATGAGGAAACTGAATCGCAAGGATTTTAAGTCGGAAATGGCCATCCTGATGGACCTTTTTAACGATGCCTGGTCGGAAAACTGGGGTTTTGTGCCGTTTACCGAGGCCGAGTTTAAGGAGCTGGGCAACAGCCTGAGACTCGTGGTGCCGGATGAATACATTCACATTGCGGAAATTGACTCAGAGCCGGTAGCCTTTATCGCGGGTTTGCCAAATCTTAATGAAATAATCCGGGATTTTAATGGGAAGCTGCTACCGGGTGGCTGGCTGAAGTTGATCCAGGGGCTTAAACCGGGTGGAGTCACTACCGGAAGGGTACCCCTGATGGGAGTACGCAAGAAATACCAGAACCGCCCGATTGGCATGGCACTGGCCTTCCTCACTATTGACGCCCTGCGTACACAGTTCACTGCCCGTGGTGTAAAAGAAGTGGAAATGTCATGGATCCTGGAAGACAACAGCGGAATGAGAAACATACTCGATGCAATAGGCAGCGACCTGTACAAGACTTATCGCCTGTACCAGAAGACACTCTCTGACTGAGCACGGGTTTCTGGGGTTAAGTGAGCCACATGCCTGATCATTCTACTTTTACCGCAATTGTCCTGGCAGGTGACAGGGGGCCGCGTGACCCCGTCGCAACAGGGGCGGGGGTTTCCAGTAAGGCGGTCGCTAACATAAACGGCGTACCCATGATAATACGCGTGCTGGATGCACTTCTTGCCAGCCGCTATGTGGATAACATTATTGTCTGTGGACCGCCGTCAGCCGCGCTCAAGGAATGCCCGCAACTGCAGGCGTACCTGGCACGCGATAAGCTGCAGCGTGTCGACAATCTCGATTCTCCCAGCAAGAGCGTGGAATCAGCCATGTCATTAATACCGGATAATAAAGCGGTTTTTCTTACTACGGCAGACCATGCCCTGCTGGAAACAGAAGTGGTCGATTATTTTCTTCGTCAAACTCTTGAGTTCGGGGCCGATGCTACTGTCGGCCTGGTGAGTATTGATACTATCCAGGAAAGCTTCCCGCAGGTAAAAAGAACGATCATCAGGCTGGCGGACGGTGGCGTTTGTGGCTGCAACCTGTTCAGTTTTATCAACCAGCAAGGCCGTCGAATAGTTCCTTTCTGGCGCAAGGTTGAGCAAAAAAGAAAAAAACCCTGGAAACTCATCATGGGGTTACTTGGGCCGCATGGGGTGCTCAAGTACTTGCTAAAAAAACTTGCCCTGGACGATGCCTTAACGCGCATCTCCAGCGGATTGCAAATCCACGTCAAGGCAGTGGTCCTGCCTTACCCACGTGCGGGGATTGATGTTGACACGATGAGCGACCTGGAATTCGTTGAAAACCTCCTGCAGGGAGATTCCTGAGATGTTTCAGTCAGCCAGCAGTTTTTCTGCCGCCTCGAGGTCCGCGATAAAGTCAATTTCAGCCCAGCGTTTTCCTGACACGTTGCAAGCTTCAACCTTGCCCTGGCCAGCCATCATATCGACCACGGAAAGGAACCAGGATTTCAGTCCTTGCAGGCTTCTCATCTGTGATTCCAGGTTGGCTTTAAAGTCCAGTGCTCCCTGGCCTCGAAAGTAAAGCATGCCAATGGACTCCGCACTGGTGTCTTCGGCATTCAGGATCTTGCTGACGTTTTTTACCGAGTTACCATCGAGTTTGACTTTCATATCATCTTCGTCATATGACTCTTTGACATCGATTGTCAGGGTCACCGGCGCAGCTGGCGAAGCGAGAACCACCTCGAGGACAGCGGGTTCGAATATCGTATCACCGTTGATTAGTAGAAAATCATTATCCATGTGTTGGCGGGCCATCCAGCAACTGGCCAGGTTGTCAGATACGTTATAGAAGGGATTGAACAGCGTGCGGATCTGGCCGGCATTGGGGTAGTGAGTCGCTAAATGAGCTTCAACCTGGTCGCTGTGAAAACCGGTGATAACATGTATTTCTGAAATCCCGGCTGCAATCAGTGCGTCAAGCTGCCACTGTAGTATGCTTCGACCTGCAATATCGAGCATGCATTTTGGTTTTTGTTCCGTTAGAGGCAACAGCCGGCTGCCCTGTCCGGCACTCAATATAATGGCGCTGGTCATACAATATTAGGAAAATTGTGGTTCATTTAGCTTACAAAATCTTATTGCTGCTGTTTCAAGCGGCGTATCATACAGCGTGAAAAATATATTACCATCCTGTGACCCGGATAAAGTTTGCCTGATATCACATGACAAATATTGAACGCTATATTTTTGTGGAGGTGATCAAGCCACTGGCGGCGGTCCTGGGTATTCTTGCCGCACTTTTTGCCTGTTTCAGTAGCGCACGCTACCTGTCCGAGGGCATCACCGAGTCCCTGGGTGTTGAACTCATGCTCAGGCTGGTAATGCTCAAGACGCTCATTGCCCTTGAAGTTCTCGTGCCCATCGCTCTTTATGTCTCGATCATTATTGGGCTTGGTCGCATGCACAGGGACCAGGAAATTATTGCCATGCGCGCTGCAGGTGTTAATGGCTCGCGAATTATAAAATCGGTTCTCTGGGTCGCAATCCCGGTAGGTATCATGGTTGGCTTGCTGTCCATACAGGGGCGACCCTGGGCCTATGAAGACAGCTATGTGCTGGATGCCCGGGCCAATGCGGAACTGAATACAGACAGGTTCCAGGCTGGGCGGTTTTATGGAAATGAAGACAGTGGGCGAGTCGTTTATATCCAGGAAAAGAATGCCTCCACCGGTGACATGACAAACGTGTTTCATTATGTCAACGAAGAGGAACACCGGGAAATTATACTTTCACAGTACGCAGTGCAAATGAGAAAGGAAGATAATTCAAGGACTGAAATTCACCTGCACGACGGGACAATCCACAGGCTCTATTTTGATGGCTCAAATGACGAGATGGTGAGTTTTGAGAAAATGGTGATTTTCCTGGATGATTCTGATACCGATATTGGTTACAAGAGAAAAGCAGCTTCGACGTTTGAACTGATGTTTTCCGAGATACCGTCCGATGTGGCCGAGCTACAATGGCGGCTTTCTCGACCACTGGCAACAATATTACTGGCCCTTATTGCGATTCCCCTGAGTCGTTCTTCGCCCCGGCAAGGTCGTAACGAAAAAATATTCACGGCCACGCTGATTTTCGCTCTTTACTACAACCTGAGTGGTCTCGCCCGCACCTGGGTAGAGCAGGGAACGGTTGGCAGTTTCCCCGGAATATGGTGGCTGCATATGCTGATGACGGTCGTTGTGGCGGTCATGCTTTTCCCGGGTTTCCAGGATGGACGTTTCAAAAGATGACCTTGCTGGAAAACTATGTCGTCAAGCAGATTGTAAGCGGTCTTTGTATTGCTACTGCAGTTTTGCTTCCATTATTCAGTTTCCTTGATCTCATTGAGCAACTGGACGACGTGGGTGAAGGCTTTTACCAGACAAGGGATGCATTTATCTATGTTGCATATGTTGTCCCGCGAAGGTTTGTGCAACTTGCACCTTTCATAGCATTAATTGGAACAGTCATCGGACTGGGCAGGCTAGCGGTAAACCTGGAACTTATTACCATGCGAGCAGCCGGTCTTTCGCCCATCAGGATTAGCATGATGGTGCTCAAGGTTGGCTTTTTCCTGATTCTCGTCCTCGCGGTGATGGAGCAATTTGTTGCACCTCTATACCAGCAAAAGGCAATGGCCCACAGGGCAGAAGCGCTGGCGCAAAGCACTGAACTGGGACAGGACCTCGGCACATGGACGCGCGATAAACGGCAAATACTGCGTATTGGTGATTCACCACAGGGAAGCCTGATGCGGGATGTCGAAATTATTTATGTGGATGAACAGGGGCGGCTGGTGGAGCATCTTTTTGCACAATTTGCGGAAATAAAATCCGAGAAGCAGTGGGAGCTGTCCGCGGTTACGCGAAAAATTGTGTCTGGCGATACCCTGCAGACGTCATTTTCGGACCTGGTTCTATGGGAGCCATTTCTTGATACGGAGCAGATATCCACGCTTAATCGCCCGGCTGAGAGCCTTTCACCCGTCGACCTTTATTCCCATATCAAGTACCTGCGTGAAACGGGTCAGCAATCTGAGGCATACGAGCTGGCATTGTGGAGAAAACTTGGTGGTGGCCTTGTCACGATCGCGATGATTCTTCTTTCAATTCCTTTCGTGTTTGGTTCGGTGCGGGGCGGAATAGCCAATCGGCTGGTACTGGCCGGAATTACCGGTATCTGTGTTTACCTGCTTGATCAGCTTGTAGCCAACATCGGCTTACTATTGGACCTGAGCTTTGCTTTTGTTGCCCTGGCACCGGGCCTGATCCTGATCTGGCTGGCCATTGCTATGTTGCAAAAACTTGCCTGATGATCCTGTGCTGGGTGAACTCCTCAAGATCATGCAGCGGGTAGCTGAACTTCCCGGCAATCAGTGTCTTTCAAAATACCCAGTGAATCTTCAAATCGTCTCGAATTAATTTTCAACAGCCAACCCTGGTCATTTCTCACGACCTCATAAGTGTTATATCCCGCGCGCTTGTAGTTGGAGGAGGAAAGTTGCGACGCTGACGGAGCGCCAACGACAGGTATTTCTGTGCCTTTCACATCAAGCCATTCTGTTACCGGGTGGTGACCATGACCATGGAGAATTAACTCGGCACCGACTGAAGTGAGGGCTTCCCTGAATTCCCCGGCGTCAACAAGTCGTTTACGAAACTTGTTACTGCTTTCAAGGGGACCATGATGAAGAACAACGATTCTAAACAACCCCATCTCCCTTGCCTTTTCCAGTAATTTTTTCATTTGAGAAATTTGCGCAGAGCCAAGTTTTCCCGTGGCAAAAAATGGCGCGGTAGGCACAGCCGTTGACAGGCCAACAATAGCCACCGGTCCGCGCTGGCGAAAACTGGGAAACAGCTTGCTGACAGGTTCGCGATCCTTGTTATCTCCCAGCATATAAGGCGACCATAACGACAAGGTGCGTTCAGGCTCTTCCCTGATATAAGAATCATGGTTCCCGGGTACCACGGAAATTTGCTCGGGTGAACCGTGGCGGGCAAGCCACTCTGCCACCTGGCGAAATTCCTGTGGCGTTCCAATATGGGTCAGGTCACCGCTAATTATCAGGTGATTTGACCTGGTGGCTGCAATATCCGAGAGCAGGTCCTCAAGTACATCCATCCTGTGAATATGACGACGGTTACCATACCAGGAAAGGTAGCCGAGCACGCGCTTGTTGAGTAACTGTGTCCAGCTGACTTCATCCAGCGTGCTAAGATGGGGATCGGAAATATGGGCGAGCTTATAAGGACTATTGATGTCTTTTTGCTCTTCAGCAATATGATGATTCATAGGAGCACAAGTTTGTACGAAATAACCTGGGACTACAACACACACATATTGACCCCGCGGGAAAGTTAATGGCTTCTGTTAAAGTATATTTTGTTAATGACAGCGAGGTTAAGCTGTGGGGGCTCAGTGGCAGGGATAGGATTCATCGGCAGCTAATAAAGCTGGGTGAAGTCGAGGTGATTGAAAATGTTGAAGCCGCTAAAGACGGGGATTCAATTCTTCTGCTTCGAGGCGATCATTACTTTGATCCAAGAATATTGTCGGCGGCAACCGGTTTGCAAATAAACAGCTGTATAAACCTGGAGCAATCCGGGCTTGTCGTTGCCATGATGGTGGACGGAGCTGATGGAGTTGAAGAGTATGCAGCGAAATTAAGTGAGCAGCAGGCAGGTTTTACCGGATTTGCCAGCCTGTTTCCGGGCGACATGGTGGAGGCCTATGACCCGAGATTGTTGAAATATGACCCGCCGGTCATCCTTCCAATCACCGAAGAAAGCGCGAATGATCTTGAAAAGGAAATTTTTGATGGGTCTTACAAGGGAGTAACAGACTTTGTCACAAAATGGTTATGGCCAGTGCCTTCCAGGCACGCGGTAGAATTTTGCGTCAATCGAGGTTTTACAGCGAACCAGGTAACACTGCTCAGTTATGTGTTGGCCATTCTGACCGGCCTGGCATTCTGGCATGGATTTTTCGTAGTTGGCCTGCTCAGTGGTTGGTTCATGACTTTTCTTGATACGGTTGACGGAAAGCTGGCAAGGGTCACGGTCACCTCGAGCAAGATCGGCGATGTGATGGATCACGGTCTCGATCTTGTTCATCCACCATTGTGGTACCTGGCCTGGGGAATTGGCATCGAGGATTCAATGCTGAGCCACTCTACCGTCATGATTCTTTTCTGGGTAATACTTGCAAGTTACATCGGCGGGCGTCTTTGTGAAGGTGCGTTTGATCTCTGGCTGGCACCATTTCGGCTCTTCCTTTGGCAACCAGTGGACAGCGTGAATCGACTCATCACGGCTCGAAGAAACCCAAACATGGTTTTGCTCACACTCTCCCTCTTCACGGGAAGACCGGATATTGGACTCTACCTGGTGGCCTCCTGGCATATTCTTTCGACCCTGTTTCTTTGCGCCAGGCTCGCGATGGCATCTCGGGAAAAGGCCGCGCGGGGGCAACTGGAATCCTGGTTTGACACCGTTGACCCGGAAAAAGATTTGCACCGTCTTGAAGTCAGGATGTTTACCCGGCTGGCAAAAAAAAGAAGCTGATCTTTCGTGAACCATATGGCGAATCCGCAGTTACGGAAAATCGGTGTACTGCTGAATCCTGCTTCAGGCAGGTTGAAAAAGAATGGCAGTAAAATCCGGGAACTGGCAAGCAAGCTTCCTGGCAGTATTTACCGGGAAGGCCAGGATGCCGCTGAGATCGAATCAATCCTGCGCTCATTTGCCAGCGAACAGGTTGACACCCTTGTCGTGGTGTCTGGAGATGGCACCTTTCACCTCGTATTGAGCGTATTGTTACGAAAGACAATATTCACACGCTTGCCCGTGTTTGTCCTTATTCCAGCTGGCACAACGAACATGACTGCGAAGGACTTTGGTTCTCCCTCAAACCCGGTAAAGGCTTTGCATGCGCTCAGCGAAACATTGGCGGGTGCAACGAATGCAAAGATTTTTGAAAAACCCGTACTTGGTATTAGCCATGGCGACAGGCCCGGTATTTATGGAATGTTCTACGCAACAGGACTGATTTCGGAGGCAGTAGAAAGTTTTGGTAGTAGCGGTCGAGGCGGGGGCATGACAGGAGAGAAGGCGTCATTCGCCACCTTTCTTCGTTACCTGGGAAAGCTTTTCGCTGCCAGCCCACGGGGAACAAAACATTCCGCACAAACAGCGATCTCCATTAATGGTAGTACGTTTGTGTCGGAGCCACGTCTCCTGGTACTGGCCAGCACGCTGGACAGGCTACTATACGGGCTTAAGCCCTACTGGGGTGAAGGCAAGGCGCCTATGCACGTGACAATAATAAAGAAGTCACCCGCCAGGCTCTGGATTAGACTTTTGCCCTTGTTGTTCGGGCGTGGTGGTCAATTTCCGGAAGATGGTTACTTCAGTGAAGATATTACCGACATTAAGATGAAATTTGATGGAAAATACGTGGTAGACGGTGAGCTGTATTCAGCCTCTGCAGAACACGGGGCCGTGCATATCACCGCGGACAAGAATATTGGGATACTAAAGTTGACCTGATCAGGATGCAGCAAGCAAATATTTCACAACTGAGTTCACCGCCAGCAGAGCTTGTAAACCAGCGGGCAGCTGAGTGTGCCCGCGTCGTACCTGATGGCTTTCACGCGTTTGTCGGTGCGCTGCAGGAGCAGTTTGGTGAATCCTGCCAGGGCGTGCTGCTTTACGGTTCCTGCCTGCATAGTTATGAGCTAAAAGACAGTGTCGTTGATCTATATGTTCTTGTAGATGATTACAGCCGGGCTTATGACAGCAGGTTTTACAGTGCGCTTAACAGGTTTGTTCCTCCCAACGTGTTTTACAAGGAACTTGAATACGAGGGTAATATCCTGCGCTGCAAGTACGGTGTCATTACTCTCGAGGATTTTGAGAAGGGAGCGACGACCTGGTTTCATTCCTATATATGGGGGAGGTTTTCCCAGCCTGTGCGTCTCCTGTTTGCCAGGGATGATGACATAAGGAATCGCATACACAGAATGCTGGCCTCGGCCACCCTGACATTTTTGCGAGCTTCGATACCGGCAATTGGCAGGAGCAATGTAGATGCAGAGACAATATGGACGCGCGGACTGGCCTTATCCTATGAAGCGGAGCTGAGACCGGAAAACAAGAACAGGGCAAGACAGTTAACTCATTTGAATATGGGAGATTACAATCGGCTGACCAGCTTTGCTGCAATAGCGATCGATGAGCTGGAAGCATTGCCCAAGGACAGGTACACGTGCAACGTGACCGAGAAAGCCTGCAGGCGGTCATTGTTGAAATGGCGCTTGAGGAGCTGGTTTGGCACCTTTCTTTCAGTATTACGATTGAGCAAGGCTGTATTTACTTTCAAGGATTGCGTGGATTATGCGGCCTGGAAGATTGAAAGACACACCGGTATCCAGATTGAAGTCACGCCAAAGCTACAGCGACATCCGATCCTGTTTGGCTGGAAAGTACTGTGGCAACTGGTACGACAGGGCGTCATGCACTAAATCCTGTTGCGTCACAATCTATGCTGCCATGATTGTCAGGGAACAACGAGCTGTACGATGGAATAAATGCTTAGATAGAAGAGGATGGTGAGTAATATTCCCGTAATGATATAGGGTCTTAGTCCTTTCTTCTCAATATAGGCGTTGTCCCTGTCCAGGTTTTTCTTGCTTTGTACACCGATAAACGCTGCCAGTATGCTCCAGCAAATTTGAAAAAACCCTGGGTCGGATTGTTCGTCGGCATTTTCTATCTCGTCATTCATCATGTTTTTCCAGTTTTGTTCGAGCGCTTGCGAGCTGCTCACACAGTAATTTCGCACCCTCGAGTATCCTCGGTGTATGGCGCTGGATTATGTCAGGGGGAATAAAAAACAGGTTATTGTATTTCACCGCATCAATAAACGGCCAGGTCCTCCAGTCATCCAGCCATTCAGGACGGGCCAGGCCCATGCCACTCGTCACGATCACCTGCGGATTATGCTGAATAACGGATTCGACACTGACTTTTGGTGAAAGGGAGTCAAGCTTGCCAAAAACATTATCACCTCCGCATATTGCGATGACGCGCCCAATCAGCTGTTCGTTATTCACAGTGATAAGGGGTTTATTCCAGGTCTGGTAAAAAACCTTCATTTTCTTTGAAGATGCATTTTGCTCAGTGATGTGCCGGAGTTGCTCATTAAATTTTGCAGCAGCAAGGTTTGCAGAACTTTCATTACCGGTGAGTATTCCGAAATTGACAAGCGACTCGGCGATATCCGGTATGTCTTCGCTTCCGTCGATGTAAACCTTGAGTCCCAGGGCCTGCAGGCGTTCCACCTGCTGTTTCTGGTTACCCTCGCGCCAGCCAATAACCAGGTCCGGTTGCAGTGAAAAAATAAGCTCCAGGTCAAAGTTATTGTAGGCACCAACACGGGTAATTGAGCGAGCCGCTATCGGATGGTCGCTGTACTCGACAACGCCAACGAGGAACTTGCCAGCACCGGCGGCAAAAAGATTTTCAGTAATATGGGGTGCAAGGCTCACTATTCTTCGCGCCGGGCTCTCCAGGATCACATCTGCGCCCGTGGCATCTGTCACGCGAATGCTGCCTGCGTAAGCGCCTGTACTTGCCAGCAAAACCATTAAAAGAAGGATTGTTCTCATGTATTACTCAAATTTGGACTCTTGGGGTCACCTTGTGACCGGGAGTTTATACGCAATATTCCAGCTTTGACACGGAGACGAGCAATATATTAAAGTCCCGCCACTACTAACAGGTGCCTGCTTACCACTCGGGTAAAAAGGATAATCGGGAAGTTGGTGCGACTGGGTTAGACCAGTTAATGCCAACGCTGCCCCCGCAACGGTAGATGAGTTTGATGGTTTATACGCCACTGTAGCAATATGGGAAGGCGCCATCATTTGCAAGCTGTAGCACTCATGAGCCCGGAGACCGGCCTGCTGGTACAAATAAGGCATCACGGTGGGCGATGGTGTATTTCATTTTCACCCTGGCTGGTGCCTTCCATTGAAACCTTTCTCATTCGGGTGTGAATGAGGCAATTGGAGAGCACCATGTTAAACAAAACCACCATTCTACTGGCCATGTCAGTGTTGCCAGGGGTAGTCCTATCCCAAACCCAACCTGTCGAAGATCTTGAAAATGTTGTAGTCACAGCATCACGCTTACCCGTGGACGCGAATCAAATTGGGAGTTCCTACACGATACTCGATAGTGAACACCTGGAGCGTCGTCAGCTGGTCGCAGTATCAGAAATATTACGCGACGTGCCCGGACTATCCGTCAACAGGGGAGGTGTGCTGGGTTCTTCAACGCAGGTGCGGGTTCGTGGGGCCGAAGGCAACCAGGTGCTGGTGCTGATAGATGGCGTGGAAGCAAATGACCTTGCCCAGGGTGGTGAATTTAACTTCGCCCATCTCACCTCGGCGAACATAGAAAGGATTGAAGTTATCCGCGGCCCGCAAAGTGCGCTGTGGGGCAGTGACGCTCTGAGTGGTGTGATAAGTATCACCACGCGCAAGGGCAGGCAGGGCACTTCGGTTAGCGCCTACTCTGAAGGTGGTTCTTTCGGGACCTTTAACGGGGGCGGAAGCATATCGGGTGGTGCTCAAAACTATCACTACAACCTCTCCGGTTCCTACGTTGACAGCAGCGGTGTCAATATTTCCCGTGATGGTAACGAAGATGATGGCTATGAGAACGGCACGCTGTCGCTGACTGCGGGATACTCCCCATTGGAAAATTTTCAGCTGGATACCGTTTTTCGAATGACAGAAGCGTCCAATGAATTTGACAGTTCAAGTTTTGTGACTGGTTTACCCACAGACGCCGACAGCGAGACCGACACGTCCCATTATTTTGGCAGGATTCAAGGGCGCCTGCATATACTGGATAACCGGCTTCTAAACCAGTTCGGTGTTTCCATCACCAGCACTGACAACGATAATTTTTCAAATGGCCTTGAGACAAGCAGCACCCAGGGCAGGAAGTACAAGTTTGATTTTCAGTCTACCTATAGTTTTTCAACGGGCATAGGCGGAGGCGCTGACCATGCCATAACGCTGGCGCTGGAACACGAGATTGATGAATTTACCCAGCGCGGAGCTATCGCCTTTGGTAGCGACCCGAACCAGGACATTGACATTGATAATACGGGATTTGTTGCCGAGTACAGGCTATCCACGGAGCAAAACCTTGGCCTGTCCGCCAGCGTTCGGCACGACGACAACAGTGACTTTCGCAATATCACCACCTGGAAACTGAATGCGACCTACCTGTTTGAAAACCTGGGCCTCAGGCTCAATGGTGGCTATGGTACGGGAGCAAAAAACCCGAACTTCACCGAGCGCTTTGGTTTTTTCGCCAGTTCGCCGTTTCCCTTTACCGGGAATCCCGACTTAAATCCGGAGAGATCAAATGCCTGGGAAGTGGGTGTCAGCAAGTCTTTTATGGATGACCGCTTTGAACTCGGACTCACCTACTTTAACGAAGAGCTGAAAGACGAAATCAACGGTTTCTTTTTTGATCTTGCTACCTTCAGCACCACGGCCATCAATGAAACCGGTGTAAGCGACCGCGAAGGAATAGAGCTCTCGTCCAGGCTCGAATTCAGCGATAATTTACGACTGGTCGCTAACTATACCTGGCTGGACGCCGATCAACCTGCGCCCGCAGGCGGCAGGGAACGGGAAGTCCGTCGTCCGGAGCATATTTTTAATGCCAACCTGCGCTATGACTTTCTCGATAATCGAGCCCAGCTTGATTTAAATGTTAATTACAACGGCAAGCAGGACGACGTGTTTTTCCCACCACCATTTTTCGGCCGGCAAATTGTGCAGCTGGACAGCTATACCCTGGTGAACCTGGCAGGATCCTACAGGCTGAACGAGAAGCTGAGCCTGTACGGAAGACTGGAAAACCTTCTGGATGAAAATTACGAGGAGGTGCTGGGTTTTCAGTCACCGGGATTCGCCGCATTTGCGGGCGTGCGAGTGCAGTTTCAGCCCTGATGCCCCGCTCTGGTGCGGGTGTAATATGTTTGTAATATATTACTTTAATTATTATTTATAACTACAAACCGAGCCTTACCTTATTCCTGGTTGTTTTGTATACTCAATGAACTCAAAGGGAGTTGTTTCTTTGAGTATACTGACAACCTGGATATGAACGCATTACCAAAAAAAACAGAACCCGAGCAAGCATCGATAGATCTTTCCAACCCTGAACTTTATATCAACAGGGAGCTAAGCCTGCTTGAGTTTAATCGCCGGGTAATCGAGCAGGCCCTTGAAGAAAAGCACCCCCTGCTTGAACGTTTAAGGTTTCTTTGTATTGCCTGTACCAACCTGGATGAATTTTTTGAAATTCGCGTTGCCGGCCTGCGACAACAGGCCAAGTATGGTTCTGTTCAGACCGGGAGCGATAATCTCAGTCCCCACGATACCCTGGCCCACATAAGTACGCTTGTTCATGAACTGGTAGACCGGCAATACGCGGTTTTAAATGACACGATTTTCCCAGCGCTGAAGAAAGAGAAAATCAGGGTGCTCAGGCGAGCCGACTGGAAACCAAAGCTGCGACGCTGGGCCAAGCGATATTTTAACAGCGAGGTTTTGCCCGTATTGAGCCCCATCGGTCTTGACCCGTCCCATCCCTTTCCCCGCGTCTTGAACAAGAACCTTAATTTCGTGGTGTCACTTGAGGGCAAGGATGCATTCGGGCGTGAAACACGGCTTGCCATCGTACAGGCACCGCGCTCCCTGCCTCGTGTGGTTGCCATACCGCAGGAAATCAGCTCTGGTCCAAGTGACTTTATCCTGCTGTCATCCATTATCCACGAGTTTGTCAGTGACCTGTTTCCCGGCATGCAGTCCAGTGAGGCCTACCAGTTCAAGGTGACGCGGGACAGTGATTTATTTGTCGATAATGAAGAAGTAGACGACTTGTTGCGCGCCCTGGAAGGGGAACTGCCGTCACGTCGCTTCAGCGACGCTGTAAGACTTGAAGTGGTTCATAACTGCCCGGAAGAGCTGTATCGATACCTGCTAACAAAATTTCACCTGACCTCTGACGATCTGTACCTCGTCAATGGTCCGGTCAATTTGAATCGCCTTGAGATGATTTATGATCTCGTGGAGCGGCCTGACCTGAAGTATTCCGGATTTACTCCGGGCATACCACCACGTCTTCAGAAAAGTAAGAGTATCTTTGATGTTCTAAAGAAGGGCGATATCCTGCTGCATCATCCCTTTGAGTCTTTTGCGCCCGTGGTGGATTTTCTGCGCCAGGCGGTCAAAGACCCGTCCGTACTTTCTATCAAGCAAACCCTTTATCGAACGGGTAACGATTCAGCAGTGGTTGAGGCACTGAAAGAGGCGGCCAGGGCCGGCAAGGAAGTCACGGTAGTCATCGAATTGATGGCACGCTTTGATGAAGAGGCCAACATTGAACTGGCCAACGAACTACAGGAAATGGGTGCGCACGTTGTCTACGGTGTCGTTGGATTCAAGACACACGCAAAGATGATACTCGTCGTGCGACGCGAGGGAAGGGCACTTAAAAGGTATGTTCACCTGGGCACGGGTAATTACCATGCAAGGACGACGAGGCTGTACACGGATTATGGTCTTTTGACCGGGGACCAGGCTGTTGGAGAAGATGTAAACAAGCTTTTTCACCAGTTAACAGGGCTGGGCAGGGCATTAAAATTAAAAAAATTACTGCAGTCACCCTTTACCCTTTTCAGGCAGCTGTTACTCCTTATTGAGCAGGAAACGGAAAACGCCAGGGCCGGTAAAAGTGCACGCATCATCGCCAAGATGAATGCGCTGGTGGATCCGGAGATTATTCGAGCACTCTACACGGCATCACAGGCCGGGGTAAAAGTAGACCTGATCATCCGCGGAATATGCTGCTTGCGCCCAGGTGTCAAGGGCGTTTCAGAAAACATCCAGGTGCGTTCAATTGTCGGGCGTTTCCTGGAACACACGCGGGTTTACTATTTCTATAGCGGTGGCGAGGAACTCCTGTATTGTGCCAGTGCTGACTGGATGCCCAGGAATCTTCATCGCAGGGTTGAAACCTGTTTTCCAATCGAGGAAAAGCGCCCCAGGCAAAAAATCATCCAGTATGGCCTGCTGAATTATCTTTCTGATAACACCAGTGCCTGGATACTGCAGAGTGATGGGAGCTACAGGAAGGCTAAATCAGGTGCACAGAAGTCAAGATCATCCCAGCTCAACCTGCTGAAAGAGTATTGCGACTAGGCTTACTGGAAGGACAGGGAAAATCCCACCTTGGCTATGTAGCCTGCCTCGGTTTCAAGATCAGCGCTGGTGAGCGGTTCACCTTCCAGCCAGCCTTTTGGAAACTTGAGTCTAATCGAGTTTTTTGATGTCTTGAGATTAACGGCGGGCAGGGCGGTCATTAAGCGACTCCTGTGCAGGACAACCGCAAGCCTTAACAGGATTGTCAGGCGACGGATCTTGTCCCTGTTTTCATCAAACAGTTCACTTTCCTGCTCATCAAGGATCTTGCGCCGGTGATTTCGCACCAGTTCGGACAGTATGACCTGGTCCTGTCTTGAAAATCCGGGCATGTCAGAATTGGCCAGCAGGTAGGCACCATGGCGATGGTACTGGCTGTGGGCAATGGATAAGCCAATTTCGTGGATTTCCGCTGCCCAGCCCAGGAATTTCCGGTCGGCCTGCCTGTCCAGCGACCACGTATCAGCTACCTGGTCGAATACATCGAGTGCAGTGTCCCGAACACGTCCTGCTTGCTCAAGGTCAACATTGTAGCGCTGCGCCATGTCCTTGACTGTCCGATCCCTGATGTCTTCGTCGTGGAAACGGCCAATCAGGTCATGCAGCAGACCTTCGCGCAGGGCGCCGTCGGATACCCGCATAACGTCTATTTTAAGGCTTTGAAAAGATGCGATTAACACGGCAAGCCCTCCTACCAGCACCGGCCGCCGCGTATCGGAGAGGGTGGGAAAGCTGATGTTATCGATCCTGCCGCTTTCTATGACTGCATCATGCAGCTTGTCGAGGGATTCGGCGGTAATGCCTTTTTCACTCCAGCCGCTTTCACGCACAATATCGTGAATAGCCAGGATCGTACCGGAGGCACCCAGTGCCTGGTCCCAGTTTTTGCGTCGAAAGGACTTTTCTATGGATTCCAGCTCCTGCTTGGCGGACAGGATGGCTTTTTTCACGCGTTTTGCAGTAATTTCACCATCAGAAAAATACTTTTTTGTCATGCCCACACAACCCATGTAAAGGCTTTCTGCCTGCATGGGCTGGTAACCCTGGCCAATGATGAACTCGGTGCTTCCACCACCTATATCCATCACCAGGCGTTTCTCACTGTCGTTATAAACGGTGTGAGCAACGCCAAGAAAGATAAGTCGCGCTTCTTCTACCCCGGAGACAATCTCGATGGGGTGCCCCAGGGCCTGGCGCGCTTTTTTCTGAAATTTTGCTCCGTTCTTGGCCCGGCGCAGGGTGTTGGTGCCCACAACACGGACGTTAATCTTAGGAATTTCCCTTAATCGTTGTCCAAAGCGTTCAAGGCAATCCAGTGCACGACTGACTGATTCCTCGCTAAGATTACCCTTTTCATCAAGACCGGAGGCCATGCGAACCGTTTCGCGCAGACGGTCAATTATCTGCAGGCGCCCGTCCTCGTAGCTGGCTACGATCATGTGAAAACTATTGGAACCGAGGTCCAGTGAGGCGAAGGATTCCGGGATTGTGGTCATAAAAAAACTGGCCGAGAGTAAAGCTACTTAATAGCATGAGTGGCTATATTTTCAAGGGGTATCAGGAAATGAAAAAACTAATCCTCATGCGACATGCCAAGTCGGACTGGAACACGGATGCCAAAAGTGACCGTGACAGACCCCTGAACAAGCGGGGCAGGAGAGACGCTCCGGCTATGGGAGCCTGGCTGAATGACAATGGCTACAGGCCGGACAGGGTGTTTAGCTCTCCCAGCCTGCGTACCCGGCAAACGGTGGAACTGGTAATGGAAGAGCTGGAATTGAAGAAAAAGCAGGTCAGCTGGGTTGAAGACCTGTACCACCCCGGCCTGTCTGACATGCTTAAGCTGCTACATGAAGGTCAGGAAGATTGCCAGGCACTCATGCTGGTGAGCCACAACCCGGGATTGGAAGAGCTGCTGCTGTACCTCAGCCGTGATACACCGGTACTGAGCGACTCGGGGAAGTTGCTGCCCACGGCCGCTATCGCCGTGCTCTGCTGCGACGCAGCAACCTGGTTGACAGGCGAGGGCAGCTATTCCCTCGAGAGTCTCGTGCGACCCCGGGAGTTAACAGACTGAAGCGAGCAGCTGTGTCCAGCTTGTGTTGCGCTCCCGCAATTTGCCCATGTCAGCTTTGAAGTTCTAAGGAGGCGAGCCGCAAAAATTGCCGGTTTTTGAATTCAATTGAGGCGCTCGAAAGAGGGCAGAGCAACTGAGTTTTGTCGCAAAAGTGCTGTTTATTATTGCTATTTAGGCACATTATAAAAATGCTATAAATTATTGTAATTAAATTAATAAAGCACTTTATATAATCTTTTTATAGCAAAAGGATATAAGATGACCCTGCGGCCTAGGCCGGGGCAGATGACATGACCAACCAGTCCCAGGGAAATGGGGCCTGCATCGTTAAAGGAGGGTCCTCTATTTCCGTATTCCACGGGTATTCGACCTTGCTGATTTGGCGTATGCGCTGCCCGGATTCTTCAAATATCAGCTGTAACTCTTCTTTCAAATAGTGCTTGGTCAGGGAATTGCCCTTGTTGATGATGCCGTCGCGCAGGGATTTAGCGGTAAATCCAAGCTGATCGTTGGCGGCCGCAGCGGCCTGCCTGTAGCTGGGAAACTCACGCAGGTTAAGAGATATCAGCCTGTGCGTGGTTAACAGGACGGATTCAACCGAAGGTACAACGAGGATTAAGCGCCCTCCTGGCTTGACCAGTGAAAAAACGTGGTTAAACAGTCGTTTTTGGCGTGAATGAACGGGATCCAGGATGACATTAATACAAAGCGCCAGGTCATATTGCTGACTGGCAGGGAAGGGATGGACCAGGTCATGGCAGTCGATGGAAACATTCTCCGCGTCACCAAGTAGCTTCATTGCCTGCCGAGCGCAGGCTGGCGAAATATCGATCCCCTTCACTTGCCTGAACAGCTTGTGAAACCTCGCAATATTGCGGCCATTCCCACAGCCGATATCCAGCAAATCACGATTCCTGGAAGCATACTGGCTCACCAGGCCCGATATTACAGCGCCCTGATCCTCCGCTACCGGGTCAAAAACTTCGTCATCAAAGGAGGAGGCCAGGGAGTCCCAATAACTCGCTTTCATCGCGCTTTGCCCTGCGGCTGAGTAAGTTGCTCAATCTACACCACTTGCTGGCTGGATTCCTGAAATAAATATAATTTAACATAATATACATTATGCGTAGTTATATATGAGGCCGCAGTATTCAAAGGGCAAAAAAAAGCCCGGTAAATACGTCTTACCGGGCTGGAAGTAAAAGGTTTTATGCGCTTTTAGCGCTTGCTGCGACGGTACAGGTGCTCGCCCCTGGCATCGATAATCTCCGTGACAGGTATAGTGGCGATGTCGTGGAACTTGATGTTCTTGTCATCTTTCAGGTCAACGAGCGACGACACGCGGGAGTAAAGGTCTGAGACAAAGATCTCGTCGCCCTTGGCGGTTTCCTGTCGAATTCCAAAACGAAAGGCCTGGCGCTCTTCAGGCGTCAGCTTTCCCACCATGCCCTTGGTCGCCAGGATTGAACCATAGCGGGCCAGGTCACTGATACGGGCCGCGTGGTTGATGGTGTCGCCAAGAACGGTGAATTCAAGGTTGGTGGCGGAATAGTAGGTGCCAAACCACTCCTGGCCCTCGTTCAGGCCAATATTCAGGTGCAGCTCGTGCAGCCAGTTCTTCCTGGCCTGCCATTCCCGTGTGACCTCGCCCATTATCTGCTTGAGCTCCAGCGCGCAATTTATTGAATTTGCGATGTAATTAGAGTCAGGTTGGGGAAAGAAATAATACAGCATACCGTCTCCCACGTGCTTTCCATGGGTACCGTAGTATTTTCTAAAAACCGGCTCTGAGGCCTGCCAGATATGGTTAATCAGCTGAAAATATTCCTCCGGGGGCAATTCTGCGCAGATCTGGCAGGAGTCCTGTAAATCCGCGACGATGACCGCAAGGTCGGTCAGGAAGGGTTTGCGTTTCTTCAGCAGGTCTCGAATAACGTGACTGCGGCGTGAAAGAAAATCCAGGATATTGTCGCTTTCCAGGTCTTCGGGGGAATAGGCAAACATGATGCCCTCGCGGAAAAACGACACGTAAAGGTCGTGCGGAAGGATCATTCCAGCATTTTTATCATACACATCAACATGATAGTGCGAGATATGCTTGTGCCCGGACGATTCCGTGGAATGGTTCAGCTGTTCAACCAGGCGCACGTCATCGGAATTCATGGTGCCGTAAGTGTTGCTCAGGGTACTCTCCGGAATACGGCGTTTTGCCGAGCTGAGATGAATGGCAAAGAGCTCTTCCCAGTTAGCGAGCTTTCTTACTTTTGAATTAGTTATCAATAACTTGAGAAGATTTCGTGACTCAATGTCGCCATCCAGCGGGTTATCCAGGCAAAACAGATCTTCAAACGCCGCCTCGTTCCACCACACCAGCTCAAAATTGTTGTTTACCATGTATGCCGGCCCGGGCAGGTTTTCCAGGGACATATCAATTGAGAGACTTTCAAGCTTGGCCGGCAAGGGCTGCTGCTTGACGATATTGATTTCTCTCCCCTCTTCCTTCTCAATCTCCTCTTCCTTGCCAGTTTCCTGCTGTATCCTGTCCTGTGTTAACTCGGACTTCTTGGTGACCCTGGTACCTTCCAGTTTTGGATCCAACTCAAGCTCTATGTGATCCGTTTCATCCAGGAAAAACCCCTCCATGTCAGTATTCTCCAGTTCTTTTGCTATGTCTGACATTGCCATACCCCGTTTTTTCATTTGTTTAACAGCTTCAATGCGCTGCAGTGCAGATTCAGGAAAGTATCCGATGCGACGCGCGCGCTCATTCTTATCCTGAACTGGTGCCACGCTTGGCTTGTCCAGGATCCCCAGCTTGATGTAATTATTGAGTGTAGCCCGGGAAATCCCCGCGATATCAATAAGTTGCTTACTTGTTAGTAGACTCATTTGTTCACACTTAGCACAAAAAGGGATAGACAGTATAATTAGACAGACTAAATAGTCAAGAACAATTAGACAAATAAATTAGACAGTGTATTTATACAGTCTAATTTACCAGAATGAGCTTGCCCGTATTCGTACACAGCTTGATAATCTTTCACCCTTTTAATGGAACTGCCTGCTATGACCCTGAACCGGATCACTCAATTCACGCTGTGGCTGCTATTCAGTACTGTGCTTCACGGCACGGAAAACCAGCCAGTTGCAAATGACTACCCTCACCTGGAAAAACTTTACCAGCACCTTCACAGGAACCCTGAACTGTCTTTTCATGAAAAAAACACGGCCAAACGTCTTGCCAGGGAGCTGTCCAACGCAGGGTTCGAGGTCACAGAGGGCGTTGGTGGGCACGGCATAGTCGGCGTCATTGAGAATGGTGCGGGGCCGACTGTCCTTATCAGGGCGGACATGGATGGTCTTCCCATAGAGGAGAAGACCGGCCTGCCCTACGCCAGCCGTACCCAGGTTGTGGATGACCTGGGTAAAACAGTTCATACCATGCATGCCTGTGGTCACGACATACACATGACGGTGTTTGCCGGTGTGGCGCGCAGGCTGGCTGCTGCGAGAAAGCAATGGCAAGGCACCCTGGTAATGATTGGTCAACCCGCCGAGGAACGGGGCGCAGGAGCCAGGGCGATGATCAATGATGGGCTTTTTAGTCGCTTTCCTCGACCTGATTATGCCCTCGGCCTGCACGTCAAGGCCGCTTTTCATGCAGGCAAAATCGGGTACGTGGAAGGCTTTGCCATGGCTAACGTTGACTCTGTCGATATTCGTGTGCACGGCGTCGGTGGTCACGGCGCCTACCCGCACACCACCCGGGATCCGGTGGTGCTTGCCGCGGCCATTATCAATTCCCTGCAGACCCTCGTGTCCAGGGAGATATCTCCCCTGGAATCTGCTGTTGTCACTGTAGGTTCAATTCACGGTGGTACCAAGCACAACATTATTCCGGATTTCGTTGATCTGCAGCTCACGGTCCGTTCCTATTCAGATAGCACCCGCGAGGCGCTGTTGGACGGCATCAGGCGTATTGCCACGACCCAGGCAAGAGTCAGCGGCTTGCCTGATGACAGGCTTCCGCAAATTAAAGTACGGGATGAATACACCCCGGCACTCTATAACAACCCGCAACTGACAAAACGGCTTGCAAAGGTGCTGGAGAAGCAGCTTGGTGAAGAACGAGTAGTACAGGTGAGCCCGGTAATGGGAGGTGAAGATTTTTCCCAGTATGGCCGGGTGGAACCAAGGATCCCCAGTTTTTTCTTCTGGCTGGGGGCTGTCGATCCCGGGATAGTCAGTTCCGCCAGGCAGGAAGGCAGGACCCTGCCATCCCTTCACTCTGCCCAGTTTGCTCCAATGCCAAGGCCAACCATCCTGACCGGTGTTGAGGCCATGACCGCAGCCGCACTCGACCTGTTCCAGGACTAGGGAGGATCGGGTTGAAAATGTTTTTGCAGGAATTCTGCTGCCTGCGCCAGCGCGTCCCGGCTCGCATCTACTGCACCCGGCATGGCGAAAAAGCCATGGATCATGCCCTCATAGCAGCGGTATTCAACCTCGACACCTGACTCGGACAGCTTTTGTGCGTAGGCCTTGCCCTCGTCTACAAGAGGATCGAATTCTGCGGTGATGACAAGAGCCGGTGGCAGCCTGTCGTGTTTTGCTGCCAGCAGGGGTGAGGCGCGAAAGTCATTCATGTCCTCGCCCTGTCGCAGGTAGCCGCAGATGAACCACGCTATGGCGCTGCGTGTTAAGCGATAACCGCTGCCGTTGGCAGCGTGGGATGGGAAGCGCATCAGCATGTCGGTGGCAGGATAGACCAGGAGCTGCGCGCAATAGCCCGGCCCGCCTTCGTCCCTTGCCAGCAGGCTCACCACGGCGGCGAGATTGCCACCAGCGCTGTCTCCACCGATTGCCATCCTGTTTTCGTCAATTCCCAGTGTCCCCGCCTGGGCGTGGATCAGCTTGCAGGCTTCTGCACAGTCTTCCACGGCAGCGGGAAACTTGTGTTCCGGTGCCAGCCGGTAATCCACCGATATCACTGCGCAGTCGGCCCCGGCACTCAGCCAGCGACAGACATGGTCGTGGGTTTCCAGGTCGCCGACACACCAGCCACCGCCGTGAAAGTAGACAAGGACTGGCAGACGCTCCTGCTCCAGCGCCCGTGGCCGGTAATGACGAGCCGGAATATTCCTGTCGCCGGCTTCAAGCACAAGGTCCACAGAGTTGACATCAGTGCGTCGATCCCCGGCCAGTCTTGCGCTTGACTCGCGGTAGTATTGCCTTGCTTCGACATAGGGCAAGTCTTCAAACGAAGGCAGCCTGGCCTGCTCGATATAGTCAAGTAGTGCTGCGATTTGTGGATCCAGTTTGCCAGTCACGCCGGCCGCTCCTTCCTGTTGCTGAGTTCAAGATTCCAGATGATAGCGCCGTTCACAGGCTTCTTGCCAATTGAACCTCCTGCTATGCTTGGGGGTCTGTTTTAAATAAACACGTGTGAATAATTCAAAGTGCAACTATCCAGGATCTTTCTGCTGCTCTGTACCGTGCTGTTTGCCAACCTGCTGCATGCACGAGCGTGTCCCACCCCCCAGGAAATTCGTGCAAGAGTGGTCCCCCAGGACTATGATTGGAGTGTCGCGGAAGATGTCACGCTGGAGGGATTACTCTCTGTGGAACAGCTTTACGGTGTGAGTATCGAAAATCACGGCGAATTCGTGTCCTGCAAGTACGAGGCGCCGGGACAATATATTCGTCTTGATGGTATACCCCTTCCCAGGGGCTGCCCTGTCATCAGCATTTCAGAAAACTGGGCGGTTGGCGCCAGCGGGCAAATAGCCTGCGAGGATGAAGACCCCCATCGCTGCCTGTTCAGTAATGGCTGTTGAAATCAAGCGCAAATGAAGGCCGCGGTCACATTACTCCTTGTTCCCCTGTTGTTTATTTTGCCTGCCTGCGAAAAAGCAGACTTCCATTCGGCGCATCGGGCCTTCCTTGCAGGGGATCACGACACGGCGCTCAGGCAGCTCAAGCTCCTCGCCGAGGAAGGAGACGGCAAGGCCCAGAATAATCTTGCTTACATGTATCTCAACGGCATTGGCGTCGAAAAGAATTATGCAAAAGCACTGAAGTGGTACAAGAAAAGTGCCCGCAACGGGCTGGCCGAGGCCCAGCACAGTCTTGGCTTCATGTATGCAGAGGGCCTGGGCACAGCACCGGTTTCCGCTATTGCCCTGAAATGGTACCGGCAGGCGGCAGAACAGGGTTTTTCACAGGCGCAATTCAACCTGGCCCACATGTATGAGAACGGTATCGGTATTCGGCGGGACGTGGAGCAGATGATCACCTGGTATGAACAGGCTGCTGCCCAGGGTAACCTGCAGGCGCAGTACAAGCTTGGTTCTATTTATCTAAATGGCGAAGGTGTGGAGGTGGACAGGGAGACCGCCTATGCCTGGTTTGGTATCGCCGTGGCTGGTGGCCACGAACAGGCCCTGAGCCCACGGGATGCCATCGCAATCCAGCTGAGCGAGGAAGAGCTGGAGGCAGCCCGTCTCAAGGCACGGGAAATGTGGATGAAATACGAGCTGGACAAGAAGCGTCTAAAGGACGGTGTCGTACTATCTGGATGAACGAGGTGGTTTTGCTCCCTCGCGCAGGTACACACGCTTGAGGTTGACGGTGCCGCTAAATAGCAGCGGCTTTAGCACCAGCTCCACCAGCAGCTGCTCGCTTCCATCAGTACCCCTGCGCAAGGTGTAAACCTCGCTGGTCCTGCCTCCATCCCTTGGCCTGGATTCAACGAATAGTTTCCTGCCATCCTCCGACCAGCTGGCAAATGCGAAATCTGTTCGCTTTCTTCGATCGCTACCACTGGCACTGGCTGAACGGCGTCTACCGTCGGAATGGAACACGCGTACAAAACCCTCTTCGTATTCCAGCCGAAACTCCGGGGACTGGTACTGAAAGCGCAGGACTTCATCGTAGGAAATATGATCGTACATGGCCTGCTCCGGCGGCCCTCCCTTGTAACGCCCCTTGCCTTTTTTCCTGGTCCTCGCCTTGCCGCCGGCCTCCTTGATCGCTTTTTCTACCTGCTTGTCCGTGTCGTCACTGAGTTCCTCGCTGATAACCCAGGTACCGTTAAATGCAGAATGAGCCTGGTCTCCGGCAGTGGCAGCGCCCGCTACCAGGAATCCGAGCAGGCAGTAGAGTAGCCCGAGACACAGCCCACCCGCCTCACCGATTTTATACTGGAAATAGAGGTTTATACTCATAAGTTATATTAAAATAGTTATTAATTCTTTATCTGAATTTATTTATCGATAAAATACGCGCTGAGAAACTATGTTATCCATTTTGTATAACCGGAGCCAATGCCATGTCTGCCATGCCGCAAGCTGCATTACCTGAAAACCTTGACTCTCCCAGGGAGATCATGGAATGGGTTTTTGACCAGCACAAGAAGGCCATCGTCACGACGAGCTTTGGGCCATTTTCCGCGGTCATGCTTCACCTTGCCACATCCATCAAGCCGGATGTGCCGGTGGCCTGGATCGATACCGGTTATAACACCCTCGAAACCTATACCTACGCTGAAAAACTTATCCAGGACCTAAACCTCAACATCGACATTTATATTCCTGAAATGACAGCAGCACGAAGAAACGCCATCATGAATGGCATTCCTTCGGTGGACAATGAATTGCATAGCGAGTTCACGCGCCAGGTCAAGCTGGAGCCTTTCCAGCGCATGATGCGTGAACAACGGCCGGATTACTGGCTCACTGCGATTCGCCGTGATGAAACCGAGTTCAGGAAAACGCTTGAGGTATTCAGCGAAGGCGCCAACGGCGTTTGCAAGGTAGCGCCCTTTCTAAACTGGACCGAGGTCGATATGGAAGGTTACCTCTACGAGCATGATTTACCACAGGTCGGCAAGTATCGTGACCCCACCAAGGTAGAAGAGAACCGCGAGTGCGGTCTCCACACCATGGACTACAGCATCTAGTCAGGTTCCGTCACATCTGGAAGGCCTGGACTTTCTCCGGTTTTATCCTGTAGATCACCCTTTGTTCTCCTTCCTGCCTGAATGGGTAAGGTCTTTGCCCGAGGTATAGCTCGGCGAGGTCATCCAGCTGGGCATCGGCGGCATCACTCTCGTCAAATTCTTCCACAACGCCGCGAACTTCCAGCCAGCGATAGGGGTTTTCAGGGTCCATGGCCATCACCGTAATATTCGGGTTGCGTCGAAGATTTCTATCCTTCACTCGACCCAGCGCAGAATTGATGAGTATGTGTGTCCCGTCATAGCTGCACCACACGGGGTTTACCTGTATCGAACCGTCTTTCATGTGCGTGGCCATGTGTACATAAACCGCACCATCAAGCAGGTCTCGATAAGATTCAGGAATGTTGTTGCTCATTGTTTTCGCTCCTATCCAAGGGTTTTCTCAGAATCATCCTGCATAAAATTCTTGATAAATAACTTGGTGGCAGCAACCCGTCCATCCCTATCGGTCTTGTTGTCCATGTCAACTTCCACCACTGCACAATTCAGGATAATTTCAATCTCTTCTTCACTCAGTATTTTTTTTTGAATTAAAGTATCAAATAACATTCTCAATATTGCAGTTGCGGCTACGCCGCTGATTCGCTCTGCAATGTCCTCTTCGGAAAATTTCATTCACGGCACCCTGTTGAAAAAAACAGGGATTATACATGAGCCCCTGCCCTTTCTCGGAAAGTGATAAAAGTAAAGGCCAGGTGAATAAAATTATTGTATCGTACGATACAAAATTATGAATACATCTAAAAAGAAACAGGCTCCGCCCACGGAGGAATTTTACGGCCTGCTGAACCTCGCCTTTGATCACTTTAACGAGGCACTGTTTCACGAGTCCCTGCCACAGTGCCTGCTCACGGTGCAGCGTGAGACAAACACCATGGGCTATTTTTCACCGGATCGCTGGGCCAATCGCGAGGGTGAAAAAGCACACGAAATAGCCATAAACCCGGCCTACTTCGCCTCGCATACGCTTGTCGAAGTGATGCAAACCCTGGTTCATGAGCAGTGCCACCTGTGGCAGCAGGTACACGGCTCAAGAAAAAGCCGCCATGGTTACCATAACCGGGAGTGGGCAGCGAAAATGGAAAGTATTGGCTTGATGCCAAGCCAGACAGGTGAACCGGGTGGTCAAAAGACCGGGCAACAAATGTCAGATTACCCGGTTTCCCACGGTCCTTTTCTCAAGGCCTGCCGAAGCCTGGCTGAGAAAGGGTTCAAGCTCAGCTGGGTAGACCGCATACCGGCTGTACGGGAAAGTTGCCAGGTGCGTGGGGAATACGAACTCAGCGCTGTAGAAATCCGCGGCGTTCAGCTGGAACAGGTATTGAATACAAGAATAGAGGAACTCGTGCCGGGTATTACTCCACTCTCGGAAGTACTGCAATCAAGGACAAGCAGGAACAAGACAAAGTATTGCTGCCCCGGTTGTGATGCCAATGTCTGGGGAAAACCGGGGCTTCGTATAAGATGTGAGCGCTGTGACCGGCGTTTCCGGATGATGGATCAGTTAATCTGATTGGGAGAAGACATCATCGGCTAAAAAGCAATTCCCTGTGCATGGCGTGATGTGTGCTGTAGCCAAAGGACTGAAATTGATCTGCGTCATCCAGTGCTTCCTGCAGCACAGGTGTGGTCATGGAATGCAGCAGTGCATCAAGGTCATCAAACACGACCTCGTTGCCTATTACCAGCTCATCTTCAGCAAAACTGTCCTTGTCCTGCCAACCAAGTGGCAGGTAGCAAAGGGTATTCCGGATGTTTGGGAATTTCGCCAGTATCGGCGGATGATTCTCGGTGTAGAAATTGACAAACTGCTGGGGGTCAGCCACCGGCCCGTAGTAGCGAACAACGAAAGAAAGCGGCGAAGTCCGGGGGACTATATCGTCCTGTTCTCCCACCGGGTATTGCACGGCCTCGGTAATTTCCAGTCGACTACGCTCGACAGTCTCACTGAACGCGCTGAGGTCACAAACATTGGTCTGGAAATCAGCAGAATTCATAAGTGCATTGCCAGCTTCTTCATCTTCAAGATCAACCTGGAGGATGAGCGTGGGTGCCGGAATGTCATCCAGCACCGGTACATTGCCGGGTTCCGGCGTGTAGATTTCCACGGTCTTCACTGCCTCCTGGCTTTTTAACCAGATCAGTGGCACCTCGCCAAAGTGCCGTGACATCTCGCCTGGAGAAATCTTTGACGACCAGATGCTGAAGAAAATTGCAATGTTCATAAAGTGATCCCCTGCAGTGTACCGAGTATCGACATACTAACTGAAAGACTTTCCAAGTAAATAGCTCGTGGCTCTTCAATTTATCAGGCATTAAAAATCACAGGATGTATACTTCGCAGCCCTGATTTTGATAGTGATAATTCCTGGACCACGCTGGCTACTGGCAGTTTTACGATATGCGTCTCGACTCAGCTTTATTTCACCGCCCTACTCTCCTGGAGTTATTGCGCCTGTCGCTACCGATGGTGGTATCCCAGGGGGCGTTTGCGGTAATGATATTCACCGATCGCTATTTCATGTCGCAGATAGATCCCCTGCACATGGCGGCGGCAATGGGAGGCGGGGTTGCTTCTTTTTTCTCCATGTCGCTGTTTCTTGGATTGCTCGCCTATAGTAATGCCCTCGTGGCCCAGTATTTTGGTGCCGGCGAGAGAGAGAAATGTGCCCGCGTTGTCAGCCAGGGCATTATCATTGCTATTTTTTGCATGCCGCTGCTGTTGCTGATCGCCTATTTTGTCGCGGACCTGTTCACGGCGATGGGACATGAAAGCGAGCAGGTTAAACTCGAGAAAGTTTACTACCAGCTTCTTGTTTACGGCAGTTTTCTTCCGCTCAGCAAGGTCTGCCTGGCATCTTTCTTTTCCGGAACAGGAAAAACGCGCGTGGTCATGGTTTGCGACGTGCTGGGTATGATGCTGAATATTCCCCTTTCCTATGTACTGATATTTGGCAAGCTGGGCCTGCCAGCTCTGGGTATTGTCGGTGCAGCCTGGGGTACTATTTTCAGCAGTTTATTTGCCCTGTTGTTATTCCTGCTTTTTTACCTGCATCGCTCGAACCGGGCCGAGTTCTCGGTGGTGGAGTCGCTTGGACTTGATCGCGGCATAATGAGGCGGTTTATAAGGCTTGGGCTACCTTCCGGACTGGAAATGTTTCTTAACGTGGCGGCATTTAACCTTTTCCTGTTGATGTTCCAGTCCTATGGCATTGCCGAAGCGGCAGCGGCCACTATCGTTTTTAACTGGGACATCCTCGCGTTTGTGCCGATGCTTGGCCTGAATATTGGTGTTATCAGCCTCGTCGGCAGGTTTGTCGGTGCCTCTGACATGACCAGGACTAACCAGGTCATCGTTTCTGCGTTCCTGGTGGCGCTGGCCTATACCGGTGTGCTGGCGGTTATTTTCGTGGTTTTCAGGCTGCCACTGGTAGAGATATTTGTCAGTCCTGGTGGAGAGGGTGACAGGATTATAAACCTGGCCAGTTTCATGATGCTGGGGCTGGCCACCTACGTCATGGCTGACGGTATTCGAATCGTTGCCAGCGGTGTACTGCGAGGCGCCGGAGATACGCGCTGGCTCATGGTTTACTCAGCGCTGGTAAACTGGCTCATGCTGCTGGCCCAGTACGTAATAATTCGCGTGCTGCATGCGGACCCCAGGGCCTCGTGGGTGCTGTTTGTGATCATGATTTTTTCTCTCACCTGCCTGTGCCTGTGGCGCCTGCTGGGCGGAAAGTGGCGTGACCCCACGGTGCTTGGATCTGTAATGAAAGAGTAAAATATATATAGAACAATAATTTAAATATTATTTATAAAGTAAATTCTCTTTTTTAGTTTCAGTTCATGCCGTGCCAATACATCCTGCCCCTTTAATTTTCCCTTTAAAATCAGGCTGGTAGCCAGCTTGCTTGCTCAAAGCTACGCGCCAATTTACTAGAACTTAATCGATGTTTTAACATTAAATTACTGATAAATAAGATATTAGGCTTTCATTAGCTCTTGAGCTTGGAAGCGGGCTGGCTTACACTACTGCGAGCTTTTTAAGGACGACGACAGTTACTGTATATGAAGAAGTTAGCCACGCTCTACCACGAATTTTTCGGGCTCACGGAGCAACCTTTCCAGCTTACGCCGGACCATAATTTTCTCTACCTGAGCAAAGTGCATCGTCGTGCCAAGGCGTACATGGAATACACCATCTGGAACCGGGATAGCTTTGTTGTCATCACCGGTGAAATCGGTTCCGGTAAAACCACCCTTATCCATGACCTGCTCTCGCACATGGATGAAAATGTTCTCGTGGCCAAGATTCACCAGACCCAACTGGATGAGCTGGAGTTCTACCAGTCGATCCTGGTTGAATTCGGGCTTGAGCCTTTCAAGGCGGCAAGCAAGGTCGAGTTGCTGGCCATGCTTAACAAGTTTCTCAAGCAAAAGAGTGATGAAGGGACCCAGGTAGTCCTCATAATTGACGAGGCGCAGAACCTGTCCCCGCGCGTGCTGGAAGAAGTCAGGTTGATGACCGGTCTTGAGACGGACAAGGGAAAAATTCTCAACTTGATACTGGTCGGGCAGCCGGAGCTAAAGGACATGATCGATGCACCCGGCATGGAGCAGCTGAACCAGCGTATTCGCTTTCGTTTTCACCTGAGTGCCCTGACCGAGGCTGAAACTACCGAGTACATAGAGCACAGGTTGCAAACGGCCGGCTACGAAGGCAAGGAGAAGCTATTTGCCAGGGGAACCATGTCGCTGGTACACCTGTACACAGGTGGCATTCCCCGACTTATCAACATACTTTGCGACACTGCAATGCTCTCGGCTTTTGTTGAGGGGAAAAGCAGGATCACCCAAAAGATGATCGAGGAAGTCATCCTGGAATTACAGTGGAAACCCTACACCGAGAGAGCTCTCAGGCCGGAGCACCCCAAGGAAGTTTTTGACCTTGACCACCAGCCCCCAAGGGTGGTGTTGCAGGTTAGTGGGACGGATGAAAAGCAGGAAATCCTGCTGGACCAGGAAACAATTACAGTGGGACGTTTCGAAGACAATGATATTGTCATCAGTAACCGCTTTATCAGTGGCCATCATTGTAAAATTGTCACGGTCCAGGGGCAGTCGTACGTCGTCGATATGGGGAGTCGCAACGGGACTTTTGTTAACGGGCAACGTATCACCAAGTGTCGACTGAAGAACAAGGACAGTATTTCCCTTTCGGTGAGGACGCGCCTGATGGACAACGGAGAGTCAATTGCACTTGCCAATGCCAAGTTGCAGTATCTTAATGAAAACCCGGCTGTCTCCGAAAGCAACCAGGTCGTTCACATCGCGACAAAACAGTAGGCTTTCTTTTTGGCCGGCGCCGTAACTGCCGCGTCCCTGCTTACTCAAATTTTTCAAAAAAATCCTTCACGTCGTCAAGCGCGTGACCCTGCTGCATGCCAGGCAGGCTCCTGAGAAAAGTTTTACCGTATCCCTTTGTGCGTAATCGCGGATCGCAAATCATCAGCAGGCCATAGTCATCCCTGTCACGTATGAGTCGACCAACACCCTGCTTGAGAGTAATTACAGCCTCAGGCACCTGGTGCTCAATAAAGGGGTTCCTGCCCTGCTCTTCAAGAACCTTCATACGTGCCTTGTAGACCGGGTCGCCGGGGGCTGCAAAGGGAAGCTTGTCGATGATAACGCATGAGAGGGCTTGCCCCCTGACATCCACCCCTTCCCAGAAACTGCTGGTGCCCAGCAATACGGAGTGAGGCGTGTGCCTGAACTTCTCCAGTAATTCTGTCCGCGGTGCGTCACCCTGCACCAGCAGCGGAAATTCTATCCTGTCCTGTAGAAACTCTGCGGCAATCTTCAGGGCGCGATGGCTGGTGAAAAGAAAAAACGCACGTCCGCGTGTTAATTCAAGTACAGGTACGACTTTCTTTGCCACGAGCTCGGTGTATCCCTGCTGTCTGGGATCAGGCAGGTCCGGTGGAAGGTAGAGCATGGACTGGGTCTTGAAATCAAAAGGGCTATCCCAGCTCTGGCAATCGACGTTCGCCAGGCCCAGCTGCTTGGAAAAGTGTCTGAAGTCACCGTTCACCGACAGGGTGGCTGACGTAAAAATACACTGGCAATCGTAGTCGGACAGGCGCGCCTGGAACACCTCGGCAATATCCAGCGGAGTCCGGTGCAGGAGAAATCCCCTGCCCCTGGTTTCAAGCCACCTTATATTTTCCAGGCTATCCCGCTCAGAAAAATCATCGAGAAGATTTAAAAAGTCAGCTGTTCTTGAACAGCAATTGTCGAGTATTTTGCCACGAGCGGAAAAGGTATCCAGTGTCATATGCAGGTCATGGCCACGTTCCATGAGCTGATTAAATCCTGACCTGAAGTTTTCACTCTCCCACACTTCGCTCCAGTCCTTGCGTAGATCATGACTACCCATGGCGAGGCGTGTGTCGGCTATGGCTTTTTCGAATTTTTCGAGCAACGTTAAAAAATCCGGTATGTCGGCCGCTTCTTCAAAATAGCCTGCCTTGCAATCTGACACCAGTTCAAGAAGTTGCCTGCTGCTCAATGTCTGGCTGAAAAATGTTGATGCAAGCTCCGGCAGCTGGTGAGCCTCGTCAAAAATAACCGCGTCCGCAGTAGGAAGAAGTTCCCCAAAGCCGTGCTCTCTCAGTGCAAGGTCAGCAAAAAAAAGATGATGGTTGACGACCAGTAAGTCAGCTTCAATGGCGCGCCTTCGCGCCTTTACCAGGTGACAATCATTGTAAAAGTCACACTCCTGTCCGAGGCAGTTATCCGCTGTAGAGGTAACCAGTGAGCGAACGCTGGCATCATCCGGGATATGCCCAAGTTCGTCCATGTCACCATGCTCGGTATGTGTGCTCCACTGTCGTATATCCAGCAATTGTGAGAGGGACTCTTTTTTCAGGTACCTGTTTTCGTTCTGCGTAAGCTTGAGTGCGTGCAGGCACAGGTAATTCGCCCTTCCCTTAAGCAAGGCCACATTAACAGCAGTTCCACTAGCCTGGTGGACAAGGGGAAGGTCTTTCAGGAACAGCTGGTCCTGCAGGTGCCTTGTTCCCGTTGAGATGATGATTTTTTTGCCAGACATCAGCGCTGGTACAAGGTAGGCGTAGGTTTTTCCTGTTCCTGTTCCAGCTTCGCACACCAGTGAAGTGCCCTGCTGCAACGCGTTCTCAATTGCCTGCGCCAGCTCGATCTGCTGCTGGCGTGGAGAAAAATCGCTTACCAGCTCAGAAAGGGGGCCATTTTCCGAGAGAAATTCCGCCGATGTTTGCATGCTTACAGCCGTAGAGATTCGCGGTTATTACTTGTTACTCCAATATCCTTCATCTTCAAATCCATTTTCAGCTGTCCAGATTAATCTGCCAATATTCTTGAAGCGGGCCAGGCTGATACTACCACGCTTGTTATGGGATTCTGCACTGGCAGAAATCACGGTCTCTCGATCGGCAAAATACATTTCACGGCTTTCGTAATCCTCGTCCATGATAACCAGGACGATTGCATTCCAGTCCTGTTCAGGTTTCAGTTTTCCAAGTCGATGGCCGCCGCGATTATTATTCAGGATGGCACGACCTTTAACCTGGACCTTGAAATCCTGCTGTCCCAAATGCATAACGGCATCATACCCGGACGTCGCGTTTTCCGCCGGGGTCATTTCGAGAAGGTTGATGGCATCATTCACAGCAATCTCTGCCGTAATAGGTAAGGTTTTACCGGTTGCCGCGCGATACTCCCTCGCGAGGCGTCGGGCCTCCGTCATAAGTTTATCAATAGAATAAACGCTCACATCATGGCCCTTGGGCTACTCAAATTGGAAATATCATTCTTGCACAATTGGGAAGCTCATCACATCCTTAATCTGGTCTTTAGCCAGCATCGTCATCAGCAGGCGGTCTACTCCCACTGCCACGCCCGCACACGCGGGCAATCCCTTTTCCAGTGCATCGAGTAGAAGCCGGTCTATCGTGATTTCTTCCTGCCCCCGGGATTTTCTTTTCCTGTTCTCCTCCTCAAAGCGTGTGCGTTGTTCACTGGCATCGGTGAGCTCGTGAAAACCATTGGCCAGCTCCATGCCACGGTAAAACAATTCAAATCTTTCCGCGTAAGCGGGCGTGCTATTGCTTATCTTCGCCAGCGCGGCCTGGCTTGCAGGGTAGTGATAAATAAAAAACGGCTTTGTTATTCCAAGCGCCGGCACGACACGATGGCTAAACAGGAAATCGAGAAGTGTGCCCCTGTCCGCCTTCTCATCATTGAAACCGTTGGCGATTGAACATTCCAATAGCTCTTCTACGCTGCATGTGAAAGGGTCCAGGTGCAGCTGCGACAGGAATGTTTCACGGTACTCGTATTTTTCGCTGACCGGCATGCCAAGACAATGAAGCAGTTCATCTATTTCATTTATCAGGTCCATGTGATCAAAACCCGGGCGATACCACTCCAGCATGGTGAATTCCGGCTGGTGTAGACGAGCCGCAGGGTCATCCCGAAAGACCTTGCAAAGCTGGTAAATAGGTCCGCATCCTTCAGCCAGCAGGCGTTTCATGTAAAACTCCGGCGATGTTCCCAGGTACATTTTTGCCCCGCGGCCCAGTTGACCAGGTTCAGTAAAGAGGTTGCCGATATTGGGATCTGTTACCCCGGCGCTGTTCAAGGCAGGTGTATCCACTTCCAGGATATGACGCTGCTCCATGAACTGCCGAATTTGCTGCATCAATTGTGCACGATGCTGAAGAATATCCAGGTCCGAAACAACTTGGTGGTGAGCTGGCATTGTCGGCCAAGTCCAGGTAACGCGAGATCAGTCTTTTACGCGACTTACATACTCCGCAGTCCGGGTATCAACCTTGATAACTTCATCCTGCTCGACGAACAGCGGTACCTTGACTACGGCACCGGTTTCCAGTGTTGCTGGCTTGGTTCCTCCTGACGCGGTATCGCCACGTACGCCCGGGTCGGTCTCGGTGATTTGCAGGGTTACAAAATTTGGCGGAAGTACGCTCAGGGGCTGGCCATTCCAGAGGGTAACTTCGCACATTTCTTCACCTTTTAACCACTGGGCACTTTCTCCCATGGCTTTTTCATCAGCGGCACACTGTTCGTAGTTACTGGTGTCCATGAAATGCCACAAATCGCCATCGCTGTAGAGATACTGCAGTTCCACGTCCATGACATCCGCTGCTTCAACACTGTCTCCAGACTTGTAGGTTCTTTCAATGACACGGCCATTTTTCAGGTTCCTGAGCTTCACGCGATTAAATGCCTGCCCTTTTCCGGGTTTTACAAATTCGTTTTCCACGATGGCAAACGGGTCGCCATCAATAATCAGTTTGAGTCCACTGCGAAACTCATTTGTGCTGTAACTGGCCATTTCCAATCCTGCTGTGCGTTTAAAAGCGCAGTATAATACCGTGAAAGCGAGTAAGATTTCGAGTCAACAACCACAAAGACCGGGTACCTCGAGGAGGATATAAATGACATCAATGGCACCGTTTCGGGCTGATGAAGTGGGTAGCCTGCTGAGACCAGCAGAACTAAAGCAGGCCAGGGCAAGTTTTTCCGAGGGTAATCTTGATGCGGAAGGGCTTCGCCAGGTAGAGGATGAGTGTATACGTGATGTCATTCGCAAACAGGAAGAAGTTGGCCTGAAGGCTGTCACCGATGGAGAGTTTCGTCGCTCCTGGTGGCATTTTGACTTTCTCGCCGGCTTAACCGGTGTTGAACTTGTTAAAACAAATGAAAGTATTCCCTTCCAGGGCGCAACCACCAAGCATGAGAACATTGCTGTCACGGGTCCGGTGGGTTTTGATGAGCACTACATGCTGGAGCATTTCAGATTTTTGAAAGAAAACACCAGGGTAACTCCCAAGATAAGTATTCCAGCCCCTTCAGTGTTGCACTTTCGCGGTGGTAGACATGCGATTTCAAGCGACGTATACCCGGACTGGGACAGGTTTTACAGTGATACAGCGGAAGCCTATGCCGAAGCTGTCAGACAATTTTATGATGCAGGCTGTCGTTACCTGCAGTTTGATGACACTGTCTGGGCTTATCTTTGCTCAGAAAAGGAATGCGAATCTGCCCGGGAACGTGGTCTTGACCCTGCTTCACTGCAAACCGCCTATCGGGACATGATTAATTTTGCTATTTCAAATCGACCAGCGGATCTCAAAGTCACTACCCATGTTTGCCGCGGGAATTTTCGCTCAACGTGGATTTCTGAAGGCGGTTATGAACCCGTGGCCAGGACATTGCTCGAAGAGACTGCCTACGATGGCTATTTCCTGGAATACGATACCGATCGTGCAGGTGGGTTTGAGCCCTTGCGATTTTTGCCCGAGGGGAACAAGCGCGTTGTCCTCGGACTTGTCACTTCCAAGAGTGGCGAGCTTGAAAGCAGGGAATTAATTCGGGAGCGAATCGAAGAAGCATCCCGGTTTGCTGCCACCGGACAATTCTGCCTGAGTCCCCAGTGTGGTTTTGCTTCAACAGAAGAAGGTAACATTCTTACCGAGGAGCAGCAGTGGACAAAACTCGGCATGATCGTAGACATTGCCAATGAGGTCTGGGGAGAAATTTAAATATCCCCGCGATTAAAGTTTGAGAACGTCCACGAGGCTGGAGAAATCATCTGTCCACAGCGGGTACTGCGAAGCCGGTTTTAGCCTGAGCCAGCGGCCAATTCCCTGCTCCAACCCTTTTGCATCTGTTTCTGCATCCACCAGCAACATCCACTGCGAGGCGCTCTTTCCCTGCTGTTTCTCTACCTCGCTTTCAATGATGTTATTTTGTATATAGGCGTCGAGCCTGAGCTCCAGGGCCAGCCGTGCCAGTACCGGGTAAAGTTCCAGGTAGTGATTGGAAATGTGAAAAAGCAGCATGCCACCGGGCCTGAGTTTTTCCCGGTACATGGAAAGAGCTTCCAGGGTTAGCAGGTGTACTGGAATAGAACCGCTTGAAAATGCATCGACGACGATAATGTCGAATTTTGCATTCGGCTGTTCCACCAGCCTGACACGGGCATCCCCGATGATGGTTTCAATGCTTGCATTTCGTTCTCGCGCTCTCGAGTTAAAGTCAAAAAGTGACTCCGTTTCGGCGATTTCCCTTATCACAGGATCGATTTCAAAGTAGCTATACGCCTGTCCTTCCAAGGCATAACTGGATAGCGCACCAGTACCAAGACCGATTATGGCAATATGCCGCAGTTTATTGCCGTAGCTGTTAAAAACCTGTCCTGCGGGACCCGTGGGATGATAGTACATGCCGGGAACACCCCCGCCATCTTCACCGGAGTTTTGCAGGCCATGGACCGTGGAGCCATGGTAAAGTAAATGCTGGCCTGTGTCGGTTCGAGTACTCACTGAATGCACGCCAAAGTAACTCCTCTTCGCCAGCAGGGTATCTTCTTTATCAGAGTCATAAACGCTGTAGCCCGCGAGCATCCACAGGCAAAGTGCAAGTGCAAACCGATATGAGTTGTTTATCGCCAGGTAGCACAGAAGCAAGCTGGCACCAAAGGCGATTAGCATGTTACTCGAGAAGCCTGTTGCCTGGGGTTCGAGGCTGCTGTCACCTGTCGGTAGCAGGTTAACCAGCAGCAACAGGGCCAACGCGGGTGTTAGCGCGAAAACCAGGTTTGCAGGCAGCATAGCCTTCTGGCTCAAAGCTGTAGCCTCCATGTCCTTGTTCCTGGAAGGACAAATTACCGCCGCAAGAACGAGGACCAGGGGATATTCCAGTACATCGTTAAATATCAATGGGCTTACGATGCCATTAAACACACCACCCAGGGCACCTCCCAGGGACATCATCAGGTAAAACAGGGTCAAGCGGGAAGGTTCGGGCCTGTCTTTAACCAGTTCTCCATGACATAGCATTGAGACTGCGAAAAACACCAGCACGTGTATCGGGATAAAAATCGACAGGGGATCTACCGCACCGGAGACCAGTAGCATAGCAAGTATGATCAGCAAGGCTGGTGTTGAGTAAACAAACACCCTGTGTGAAACCAGCCGTCGCCTTGAAAATGTCAGCACAAAGCTCAGCAGGTACACAGAGAGAGGAATTACCCATATGAGAGGAGCCGCTGCGAGGTCCGCTGAGATGAAACTGGTTAGTCCCAGCATCATGCTGCTGGGTACAAAGGCAAGAAGTATCCATCGAAGACATCGCCACAGGCTGATACCCCTGCCTGGTTCATCACTGGCCGGGCTAACCAGGTTATTTTCCCGATAGGTTAATGCAATGGCGACAGTAAGGAATAAAAAAAGTACGAGATAAGCCTCGCTCCACAAAAGCAGTTGCCGTGTGAGTCCCACCTGGGTTTCTATAATCAGCGGATAAGCGATCAGTGCCAGCAGGCTGCCCATGTTGCTCGCGGCATAGAGAAAATAGGGGTCGCCTGCCCTTGTTCCCGGGACAGATGCATACCAGCGTTGAAGCAGGGGCGCAGTGCTGGAAAGCAGGAAAAATGGCAGGCCGATGAACAGGCCCAGTTGTCCGATTAACCAGGTCGCGGGGTATGTCGTTCCCCCTGGGATGCCTGTTACCGGAAACTCCAGTGGTAGAAAAAACAGGACTGCCAGCATCAGGGTGAAATGAAGCGGCAACTGGCCTTTTCCAAGCACACGCACGGAATAGTGGGCATAGGCATAACCAGCCAGGAGCAGTGCCTGGAAGAACACCATGCAGGTATTCCAGACCTGAGGTGCTCCGCCCAGGACAGGCAACACGGTCTTGGCAAACATCGGCTGCACCAGGAATAGCAAGGTGGAGCTGATAAATATGCTCAGGCTAAAGACAATGGTGGGCATATATAGATTCCGCAGCCTCTAATGCAGGTCGGCTATTGAATTTCATCAAAAAAACTAAAGATTCATTCATGGCGGTCGACAGAGAGTAATGAATGGGGCCAACTACCCTCCCCCTGAGCCCATTCACGCTAATTAAATGCCGGGCGACCTGCCTGCCCGGCATCCTTTTTATTCATCGGAGACTTTTGCGCGCTCGGGTTTAATTGCTGAAACCTGCCGAAATCCCCGTGGTAGCATGTTGCCGCGGCGCCCTCTTTCACCGTAAAAACTATCGATGACATCCGGTTTAAGGGTGAGGGTTCGTTTGCCTGAACTTACCAGCAGTGATTCACCCTCGCTGAAAGATGTTATTGCACTGACATATTCTTCCCGGGTCTTGAGTTTTGCAGGAGGGATTTGCATGTATTTTAAACCCTTGCCCTTGCCCAGGATGGGGAACTCGTTGATATCGACGACCAGCATGCGTCCGCTGGAGCTTATCGCTGCAATAAAGTCTTCCTCCGGGTTAATTACGCGTGCCGGTGGCAGAACAAGCGCGCCCTTTGGAACATTAAGAATGCTCTTGCCGTTTTTGGTCTTGACGATGAGATCTTCCAGTTTTGCCATGAAACCATAGCCTGCATCACTGGCCAGCAGGTAAATCTCGTCGGGATTACCACTCATGACACCTTCAAAAGTTGCGCCTTCTGGTGGAGTAACGCGACTTGCGATGGGTTCGCCATTACCCCGTGCCGACGGCAGGGTGTGAGCCATGACGGAATAGCAGCGGCCCGTTGAATCGAGAAATATGGCTGGCTGGTTGCTGCGTCCCTGCGCCGATTGACGATAGCCATCACCTGCCCTGTAATTCAGCGTCTCGGCATCAATTTCATGCCCTTTTGCCGCCCTTACCCAGCCCTTTTGTGAAAGGATAATAGTCAGGGATTCAGAAGGCACCAGCTCGGTAACATCAATAGCTTTTGCTTCCCCGCGGGAGACTATCGGTGAGCGTCGCTCATCACCATATTCCTCGGCGTCTTCCTTTATTTCATTTTTCACCAGGGTTTTTAAGCGCTGCTTTGAAGCGAGGACCTGGTTGAGGCTTTTTCTCTCCTCGTTGAGCTCTTTTAGCTCTCCCTTTATTTTTATTTCCTCGAGTTTTGCCAGTCTTCTTAACTTGAGCTCGAGTATGGCCTCAGCCTGGGTGTCTGATAGCTTGAACTTTTTCATCAGCGCCTGCTTGGGTTCGTCTTCCTGTCGAATGATTGCAATGACCTCGTCAATGTTAAGGAATGCAACCATCAGGCCCTCAAGGATGTGGATCTGCTTTTCAACTTTTTCCAGGCGGTGCTGTAATCGCCGGCGCACGGTCTCGGTACGGTAACTCAACCATTCCTTGAGTATGGTCTTGAGATCCTTAACCTGGGGCCGGCCATTGATACCGATCATGTTCAGGTTGACCCGGTAATTCTTTTCAAGATCGGTTGTGGCAAAAAGGTGCATCATCAGGTCTTCTGCCTTAACACGGTTTGACCTTGGTACAAGTACCAGTCTCGTGGGATGTTCATGATCCGATTCATCGCGAAGGTCTTCCAGCATGGGTAGCTTTTTCGCGGTCATTTGTGATGCTATTTGCTCCAGTACCTTGTTGCCCGAGCACTGGTATGGCAGTTCGCTAATGATGATATTGCCGTCTTCTTTTTCCCATACCGCGCGCATTTTTATTGACCCGTTTCCCGTGCGGTACATTTCCCGTATTTCCTCGACCGGGGTAATGATTTCTGAGCGTACCGGGTAGTCCGGTCCCTTGACTATCTTGCAAAGCTCATCAACAGACACCTTGGGCTGGTCAAGAATTTTCAAACAGGCTTTTGCAATCTCTCGAAGGTTATGCGGTGGAATGTCTGTGGCCATGCCAACGGCAATACCCATAGTGCCGTTTAGCAGGACATTTGGCAGTCGAGCAGGCAGATGCTGTGGCTCGCTTAGCGTGCCGTCGAAATTTGGGATCCAGTCAACGGTACCCAGCCCAATTTCGGACAGCAGAATATCGGCATAGGGTCTTAGCTTTGCCTCGGTGTAACGCATTGCGGCGAAAGACTTGGGATCATCTGTCGAGCCCCAGTTACCCTGTCCATGCACAAGGGGATATCGATAGCTGAAATCCTGTGCCATTAGCACCATGGCTTCGTAGCAGGCCGAATCGCCATGGGGATGAAATTTACCAATGACGTCACCCACGGTGCGCGCGGACTTCTTGAATTTTGAAGCTGCCTTTAGCCCGAGCTCGGACATCGCGTAAATAATGCGTCTTTGTACCGGTTTTAAGCCGTCACTGATATGTGGCAAGGCACGGTCGAGAATGACATACATGGAATAATCAAGATATGCCTGCTCGGTAAATTCCTGTATGGGGCGCTGCTCGTTTTGTTCGAAATCCAGGGTGAGATTGTTGGACATAAACTGTATCCAGGTTCGAGTAAAATATAATTGTCTAGTTGTTGTTGCCGGGAAGACTAATGCGAATTAATTTTCCGTTTGAGCCATCTGTTAAAAAGTAAAGATTACCGTCGGGACCACTGACGACGTCACGTATGCGTCCAAAGCGGTTCGTTAGCAGGCGTTCTTCGTGAACTACCTTTTCACCGTCCAGCTCAAGTCTCACCAGGGTGGCAAATTTTAACGACCCCACGAACAGGTTGCCCTTCCATTGCGGGAATACCTCGCCGGTATAAAACGCCATGCCCGATGGGGCTATGGATGGCACCCACTTGTACAGGGGTTGTTCCATGCCGTCCTTGTGGGTCCCTTCACCGATGGACGTGCCGATTCCATAATTCACTCCGTAAGTGATAACCGGCCAACCATAATTTTTTCCCGGGCGATTGATGTTTATTTCGTCACCGCCCTGTGGACCATGCTCGTGGGTCCAGATTTCGCCGGTAACAGGGTGAAGCGCCATGCCCTGCATGTTTCGGTGACCGTAGCTGAATATTTCTGGCCTGGCTCCTGGCGTATCAATAAAAGGATTGCCTGGTGGTATTTTTCCAGCATCGGTAAGACGGACAAGTGAACCGCGATGGTCATCAAGCTCCTGTGCCGAATCCTTGCTACCCCTGTCACCAAGGCTTACATAGAGTGTGCCATCGCCGGCAAAAACCAGGCGGGAACCAAAATGATTACCACCACGGCTTTTGGCCCTGGCCGTAAAAAGTTTCCTGAAACCAGACAATTGGCCTTGGGCAAACACGGCGCTGATCACCTCGGTACCATACCCCCGCCATCCACCGGCTGCATAGCTCAGGTATATACGCTGGTTACTGGCAAAATCCGGATGGAGAGCAATACCCATCAGGCCGCCCTGTCCTTTCAATGTGACATCGGGAACCTTGGGCAGCTTTGCAATGGTTGTTCCGCTTTTATCAAGCAGTTTCAGCGTGCCTGGTTTTTCCGTAACGAGCATGTTTCCGTTCGGCAGGAAGGCCAGCCCCCATGGCTGGTCAAGGTCGTTCGACAGGATGCTCGCTTCAAAGCTATGGCTTTCAGACTCGATTACTTCCATGGCAAGAGAACTTGTGCTGAGAAAGAAACCGAGCAGGCCGAGCATCAGTCCGTTGATCAGTGCTTGAAATTTTCGTGAGCGCACGGTGTCTAGTCCAGGTAATGCTTGCCAGGGATTAAGAGGCGAAAATACAGCAAGCTAAACACTCGCCATGTCACCCTTGCTTTCAAGCCAGCTTTTCCTGTCAGAGGAGCGTTTCTTTGCCAGCAGCATGTCCATGGTTTGCTCTGCCTTGCGGGGCTGTGGAATTGTCAGCTGAACCAGGCGCCGGGTTTCAATGGCCATGGTCGTTTCCCTGAGTTGCATCGGGTTCATCTCACCTAGTCCCTTGAACCTCTGGACATTAATGTTCCCCCGAATTTTTTCTGCCGCAATACGATCTAGCACGCCTTCTTTCTCAGAGTCATCCAGGGCGTAATACACTTCCTTTCCCACATCTATGCGATAAAGGGGTGGCATCGCAACATATACATGACCATTTTCCACCAGCGCCGGGAAATGCTTTAGAAAAAGTGCGCACAGCAAGGTGGCAATGTGCAGTCCGTCAGAGTCTGCATCCGCGAGTATGCAAATCTTGCCGTAACGCAGGTTTGTCAGGTCACTGGAACCGGGGTCGACACCCAGCGCGACCGAGATATCGTGCACTTCCTTTGAGGCCAGGACTTCAGCTGGATCGACTTCCCAGGTATTGAGAATTTTTCCCCTCAGTGGCATGACGGCCTGGAATTCACGATCTCGAGCCTGTTTTGCAGAGCCTCCCGCTGAGTCTCCTTCAACCAGGAACAGCTCGCTAACGCTGCTATCCTGCAGGGAACAATCGGCCAGTTTGCCGGGCAATGCCGGCCCACCACTGATCTTTTTCCTGACAACATTTTTACTGGCTTTCAGACGACGCTGGGCATGGTAAATAGCCAGTTCCGCGATACGGGTGCCTGTTTCTACATGCTGGTGCAACCACTGGCTGAAAGCATCATGTACAACCCCGGACACGAAAGTACTGCATTCGCGTGAAGAAAGTCTTTCCTTGGTCTGCCCGGCGAACTGGGGATCATCCATCTTGACCGACAACAGGTAAGAGCAGCGATCCCAGACATCGTCTGCAGACAGTTTAATTCCTCGAGGCAGGAGATTTCGTGATTCGCAAAATTCACGAATCGCCTCAAGTAGTCCAATTCTTAATCCATTTACATGTGTTCCCCCCTGCTGGGTTGGCACAAGGTTGACATAGCTTTCGCAAACAAGCTCGCCGTCCTCAGGTAACCAGTGTACAGCCCAGTCAACGGCCTCGTGGTTACCCTGCATGGAACCCATGAAAGGCTCCGCCGGCAGAAGCTCGATACCCTGTAGTGCGTCAGCGAGATAGGTGCTGATGCCATTTTCGTAGTGCCAGCTGTCTTTTGTTTTACCTGCTTCATCGTTTAGACGAAGCTCAAGACCGGGGCAAAGAACAGCTTTTGCACGCAGCACGTGTTTCAATCGCGGCAGCGCAATCTTGGTGCTGTCAAAGTATTTACTGTCCGGCCAGAAGCGAATCGTTGTACCGGTATTGCGCTTGCCAACTTCGCCAACGACTTCGAGCTTTGATGTCTTCTCGCCACTTTTGAAGGACATGTTGTATTCCTTGCCCTGCCGTTTCACCCATACTTCGAGGTTACGGGAAAGTGCGTTTACGACAGAGACACCGACACCGTGCAGGCCGCCCGAGAACTTGTAGTTTTTATTGGAGAATTTACCACCTGAATGCAGGCGTGTGAGGATGACTTCGACACCGCTGATTTTTTCGCCGGGGTGCTTGTCGACGGGCATACCCCGCCCATCGTCGCTGACGGAAATGGAACCGTCCTTGTGCAGGATGACATCAATTCGAGAGGCGTGACCGGCGATAGCCTCGTCAACACTGTTATCAACCACCTCCTGTACAAGGTGATTGGGCCGGCTGGTGTCCGTGTACATGCCTGGTCTCTTGCGAACGGGCTCAAGACCGGTCAGGACCTCTATATCTGCGGCGTCGTAAGTTTTACTCAAACCTGCTACCTCAAGCAGTCAGTCGAGGCAACCTCGACATCTAGTGGTTAATTTTGCCTAAGATAACAGTATATTGCGGTTTTTAAAATTCAATTCTTAAGTGCCGGGTGGCTCTGCCCAGTGGCCAGTTAGTCAAGATCCCCCAGCAGTGCATTTCGAATATTGTCTTCCACGGGATCCACCGTGTAATTGTAGGCCTCGTGGTCGATGCCGGCGGCGAGACTTGCGCCATTTTTCAACGATTCCACCATTTCAGCGTTGAGTTCAAATCGCAGGAAATGCACCGAGGAGGTTTTATCCTCGGTTTCCCTTTCAAGATCCTCATTGCTGATAGGTCTCACAGCCTCATGCTCCCCTATGCGGACCCACACTGCGGCATCGATACCGAGCATATTTGCGAGTTTCTGCCGACGTTCCTCGGGATCATCGATTTCGATCATAAAGGTGGCTTTCCAGTTTGAACCGTCAGGAATCAGGGGGTTGTAGGCTTCCAGTTCTTCTTCAATGCCAGCCGCTTCAAACACGCGCTCCGTGCGCAGCATTTCCTGTACCTGGTAATGCATGGTCAGCCGATCTTCAAAATACAGTGTTGCATCGGGACCGATCGCGAGCCGGCGATTTTGCTTGTGCTGCATAACCTCTGCACGCATTTGCTCGCGCACTTCGGCATATTTTTCCAGTGAGTAAAGGTCTTGTCTTTCTAACTTATTCATCGCTTATATTCGTATGCTCCAGGCCGTAGGCGTGACATAAAAGGGTAAATGGTGATCGAGCGTGGCTGCCATCGGCCATGCCAAGTTCTATCTGGTCGCCGGCCATCGGGCAATCACTGATGTAATGGTCAACTTCTGCTTTTTTCACCTTGCTGACCACCGGGCGGCAGATCTTTACCGAGATATCGTGATATTCACTTTTTACGGCATAGGTACCGTCATGTCCCGAGCAGCGCTCGATGACTTCGACGCTGGTATCCGGCACGAGTTCCAGCATTTCCTTTGTCTTCATACCGATTTTTTGAACACGCTGATGACAGGGAACGTGGTAGGCAATTTTGCCAAGTTTATTTTTAAATTCGGTGGACAGGAGGCCGGCCTTGTGACGCTGCATCAGGTATTCAAAGGGGTCATAGAAGGCCTGCTGCACCTTGATAACATCCTCGTCCTCGGGAAACATCAGGGGCAATTCCTGCTTGAACATGAGCACGCATGAAGGAATTGGGGCCACAAGATTCCAGCCCTCGTCCACCAGCTTTGCCAGCCTGGGGATATTAAAATTTTTCAGCTTTTCAACGCTTTCAAGGTCACCCAGCTCCATTTTCGGCATGCCACAGCATTGCTCCTGTTCAACCAGGGTGACTTCAATACCGTTGTGTTCAAGCAGCCTTATCAGGTCTTCACCGATGTCCGGGGTGTTGCGGTTACAGTAACAGGTCGCGAAAAGTGCCACCTTGCCGGATTCATTTTCGCTGGCAGTGGCGGTGACTGGAGAGGCTTGGTATTTTTTAACGCGTTTTCGCAGGGTGTTGCTGTGATACTTTGGCACGATGGCATCCGGATGGACACCCAGCCCCTTGTCCAGCGCTTTTCTCGCCAGGCTATTCTGGTTTACCGCGTTAACCACTTCCGCCACTACCGGGATCCCGGCCAGGTTACCCACCGCGTCGGTGGATGTGAGTATTCGATCGCGCAGGCGGCTCTCCCCTTTTTTAAAGCTCACGGCTTTTGCCTGGAGCATCAGGTGGGGAAAGTCCACGTTCCACTCATGGGGTGGCACATAGGGACACTTGGTCAGGTAACACAGGTCACACAGGTAGCAGTGATCGACAACTTTTTGATAGTCGGCCTTGTCGACACCGTCCACTTCCATGGTGTCGGATTCATCAACTAGATCAAACAGGGTTGGAAACGAGTTGCACAGACTGACACAGCGCCTGCAGCCGTGGCAGATATCAAAAACGCGCTCCATTTCCGCCTGCAGCTTTTCCTCGTCATAAAATTCGGGATTCTTCCAGTCCAGTGGATGTCTTGTAGGCGCTTCCAGGCTCCCTTCGCGATAACTTGATTCACTCATTGGCTTTACTCGGGATAGGATTTCTAAATAATCAGGATTGGTCTTAACTATCAGGGGCCAAAACTAACAAACCGGGCATAGCCCGGTTTGCAGTAATACCTTGATAAAACCAGCTGCCTGGATTAATCGAGACCGTCCAGGGCTTTCTGGAAACGGTTCGCATGGGAGCGTTCCGCTTTTGCCAGAGTTTCAAACCAGTCTGCAATCTCGTCGTGACCTTCTTCTCTTGCTGTCTTGGCCATGCCCGGGTACATGTCGGTGTACTCGTGGGTTTCACCAGCGATGGCAGCCTTCAGGTTCAGTTCCGTGGTACCAATAGGTTCGCCGGTGGCCGGATCACCTACTTCTTCCAGGTACTCAAGATGACCGTGGGCGTGTCCTGTTTCACCTTCTGCGGTTGAGCGAAATACAGTTGAGACGTCGTTGTAACCCTCAACATCGGCTTTCTGTGCGAAGTACAGGTATCGGCGGTTTGCCTGGGATTCGCCGGCAAATGCGTCTTTCAGATTTTGTTCGGTTTTGCTACCTTTCAGTGACATAGCGAGCCTCCTAAGCTATTGTTTTTTATATATAAAAAAGCTATGAATCAAAAATTCGATCAGGTCGCAAACTCTACCGCTGCCCATTATGGGTGTCAACAAGTGGTGGGACCTAAACACATTGTATTTTTATATGCAGTCCATAGACAAAATCTATTACTGCGCTTAAAAGTAATAATTCCCGTGTATTCCCCGGTGGCGTTCAATAATCCTCGATGTGAAGGTAGAACCAGGACCAAATAGTCACTGACATCAAATGTGACATATTGGTAAGATTCACCCCCTTTGCTAGCCGGGGGTACATGCTGTGGCACGGAAACAGGACAAGTTTGACTTTGAAAACGCTCTGGCGGAGCTCGAAGAACTGGTTGAAACCTTTGAACAGGGTGAATTAAGCCTGGAAGACTCACTCAAGCAGTTCGAGAGAGGTGTTGCACTTACGCGCTCCTGCCAGAAGGCCCTGGCGGAGGCAGAGCAAAAGGTAAAAATTCTTCTCAAGGACAGCGGCAAGGATGACCTTGCTGATTACGAGGAAGATGAAGATTAGTCCCGCAGCGGAGAATAGATAAGAAATGGAAGAGTCCCTGAAAGCCAAGCTGACGACCTACCAGGAACAGGTGGGTAAGGCGCTGGATCACTGGTTACCCGCTGCGGACAGGGAACCGGTTCACTTGCACGAAGCCATGCGTTACGCCGTGCTTGGTGAGGGTAAACGTATTCGACCGGTGCTGGTTTACGCCAGTGGTGAGGCCTTTGGTGTCACGCAGGAGGCCCTGCATGGCTGTGCCAGTGCAGTGGAAATGATACATGCCTATTCACTGGTGCATGACGACCTTCCCGCAATGGATGATGACGACCTGCGTCGTGGCCGGCCAACCTTGCACAGGCAGTTTGATGAGGCGACGGCTATTCTCGCTGGAGATGCGTTACAGGCCCTGGCCTTTCACGTTCTGGCCAATGACCCGGATATAGATGTTAGTCCGGAACAGAGGATCCAGATGATCGATACACTGGCCCAGGCCAGTGGCTCCATAGGCATGGCGGGTGGCCAGGCCATTGACCTGGCATCAGTGGGCCTCGCCCTCGATCTGCAGCAACTTGAAAATATGCATATGCATAAGACGGGTGCCCTGATCAGGGCCAGTGTGCAGCTTGGCGCACTTTGCTCCGAGGGCGTCGACAGCGACAGGTATGCCCAGGTGTCACGCTATGCAGACTGCATCGGCCTCGCCTTCCAGGTACAGGACGACATTCTCGATATCGAGAGTGATACTGAAACACTGGGTAAGCCCCAGGGGTCTGACCAGGCAAGGAACAAGCCGACCTATCCGAATCTTCTCGGCCTGGACGGAGCGAGGGAAACTGCAAAACGCCTGCACGACGAGGCGGTCCAGTGTCTTGAGAGCTTCGGGGAATCGGCGGATACCCTGAGAACGATTGCTGACTATATTGTACAGCGAAACAAGTAAGGAAAATTAAAGCGAAAACCGGCGTCTACGGGTGCCAGTTTGGTAAAAACCTAGTAAAATACTGAGTTATTATTGGCTGTTGGCCACGTTCCAGGTCTCTCGCAACGGCGGCTGGACGTACTAACAGGCATTCTTTTGAATTACAGAGGTAAAGATATATATGAACCAGCCCGCAACGGTGAGTCAGAAAGAAATACCTGACGTACAAAACAGTGAAGATACGCGGCACATTCCAATCGACAAGGTTGGGATAAAAGACATTCGCCATCCCGTGGTGGTACGGGACCGAAGCGGCGGCGAGCAGCACACGGTAGCGAATTTTAACATGTACGTGAGCCTGCCCCACAATTTCAAGGGTACGCACATGTCTCGCTTCGTGGAGATTCTCAACAACCATGAATACGAGATTACGGTTGACTCCTTCAAGCGTATGATCGAGGAAATGACCGAGTTGCTTGATGCCGAATCCGGGCATATCGAGATGCTGTTCCCCTATTTTGTAAACAAGGCAGCCCCCGTTTCAGGGGTCAAGAGCCTGATGGACTACGAAGTGACCTTTATTGGCAAGATCGAGGCCGGGGTTCCCAGCGTGCAGGTCAAGGTACTTGTCCCGGTGACCAGCCTTTGCCCCTGTTCAAAGAAAATCTCGGAACGGGGCGCCCATAATCAACGTTCTCATATCACCGTACAGGTCACTACCAGGGACTTTATCTGGATCGAGGAAATCATTGATTATGTTGAAAAAGTGGCATCCTGTGAGCTGTATGGCCTGCTCAAAAGGCCTGATGAAAAGTATGTCACCGAGCACGCCTATGATAACCCGAAGTTTGTCGAGGATATCGTGCGGGACGTCGCCCTGGAATTTAACCGGGATGAGCGAATATCGGCTTACACGGTAGAGTCCGAGAATTTCGAGTCAATTCATAACCACTCGGCGTACGCCATGTTGACTCACGAGAAGGAAACCGCCAGCTAAACATCGCCTGTGCCCTGCCTGGCGGCTCACAGAGGCGACAATTGTCGTCAAATTATTGCCGCCGCGCTATAAAATTCCTATATTTAGCATTAATAAAAAGTCATTAGTTATTGATTTATATATATTCTTTAATATTGGCATCAATAGTGCTACTAATAATCTGCAAGTCAATGATTTTCCCCCTCCTTTAATCTTGCAGGGTGCCCAAAGGGCACCCTTTTTTTGTCACTGGTTCAGGGGATCTGGCCTGATCAGCCGTCCACGCATATTTTTGCCTCTTCCCACAGGGTTTCCATCTCCTGTTGTTCGGCCTGGCTTATTGAGCGCCCGTTTTTCCTCAATTCTGCTTCGATGTATGCAAAGCGAGTCTCGAATTTCCGGTTGCTTCGCCGTAGCGCTCGCTCGGCATCGATTTTCAGGTGCCGGGCAAGGTTGACACAGCTGAACATGATGTCGCCAAGCTCATCTTCCAGCCGCTTTATTTCATCATTTTTGGATAATGCCTGGCCCAGTTCATCGACTTCTTCCACCAGCTTGTCAAACACGGGACCCGCATTCGGCCAGTCAAACTTTACAGACGCTGCACGTCTTTGTAGCTTTTCCGCCCGCTTTATCGCTGGGATGGCCTGGCTAATATCGTCCAGTAAACCTGCACCAGCCCCGCCGACGGATGAATTTTCACGCTTTTCCCGGGCTTTCATTTTTTCCCAGTCTTCAGCCACGGTATCTGCATCCTTGCCGGCCTCATCGGCAAAAACATGGGGATGTCGCCGTACAAGCTTGTCGCTGGCATGCTTGCATACCGCTTCAAAATCGAATTGCCCTTTCTCACTGGCCATCTCGGCATAAAAAATGATGTGAAACTGCAGGTCTCCAAGTTCATCCATGACTTCTTCAGGACTACCTGTTTCAATTGCCTCGACTACTTCGTAGGCTTCTTCAATGGTATAGGGCGCGATGCTTAGCATATCCTGCGCCCGGTCCCACGGACATCCGCTTTCCGGGTGTCTAAGACTTTTCATAACTGCGAGCAAATCATTAATTGAACTCATTCTGGTTTCCTTCACTCTGAACTGGAAAGGCTATTGGCTTACTTTTATTTGAACACATCAGTTAGGCCCTGTTGATGAATTTTTGCAGGCAGCCCGATCCGGCTTTCAGCGTTACTGAAATAAATAAGCTAAAACCTTGATTTTTTGTTATGTTTTTAATACAAATTGTCTTGAGTGAATAAACGGCGTCGCGCGAAACACTGGCTAACGACTAAATTTCAGGAATTAAAAATGCCACCGCTAATACTACGCCTTGATATATCGGGTACTCCGGTCACATGGATTCCCTGGCAGACAGCGATCTGCCTCTACAGCCGGGACATGATTGCATGGACCGCTGGCCAGCAAAGTTTTACTTTTCGCGGTGGATTTAACCGTCATACCGGTGAACGTTCCGTTATCGATATTAATTCCATCATCGCGGTAAAACGGTCCGGATCACGCAAGTACCTGCAAAGAAGCGTTCCACCCCTGACTAACCGCGAGCTGTTTCTGCGTGACGCGCACCTGTGCATGTACTGCGGCAAGGAATTTGCTGAGCAGCACTTAACCCGCGACCACGTGATCCCGATTTCAAAAGGAGGCCGGGACAGGTGGCAGAATGTTGTGGCTGCCTGTCGAGCCTGTAACACTCGCAAGGGTAATCGCGTACCTGAGCAGGCCAGGATGCCTCTGCTGGCTATTCCTTTCGTTCCCAACTGGGCTGAATACCTGGCGCTCTCAAACAGGAAAATTCTTGGCGACCAGATGGAGTTCTTAAAGTCCCAGTTTTCCGGGAGACCTATGCCATTTAATACCCAGTAGCACCTGCTACGATTTCAAGTAACCCTGTCCGGTAAACCGATGATTGTGCCGGGCTTCCCAAGTATTCGAGGATCCTAGTTAATGAAAAAGTTTATGATTTACCTGATGTTAATGATGCCACTGGCGCATGCGGCGGATGAAAATGGTAGCTATGCCATCTGGGGTGTCGGCAAAAAGTCATGCTTCAGCTATAACAAGAGCAGGGACAGTGGTGACGACAGTACCTACAGGAATTACCTGATGGGTTACCTCACCGCATTTAATACCCAGGCCGATGACACCTACCGTATTTCAGGCGGGATGGACATGTTTGGCGTGTTAAACTGGATTGACGAATATTGCCAGGAAAAACCCGTACATGGCTTTGACCAGGCGGTGGTGGAGTTTATCGTTGAGCAGTTTCCCAAGCGCTACAAGCGCGCCAGGGGTAGTGGAAGGCGCTAGGCTGTTTTCGTTACCAGGCACGCCTGGTGACCCTCCGTGGGATGGAAAAATGTGAACTCCGTCCCATTCGCCCAGGCTAAATGGATTGATAATGAAGGCATTTTCCGTCATTATGGCGGCTTCAAAAAACTGGGTCACCAGCACGCGAGATTAACAGGAGAATCTTTTATGAAAACAACAATTGTAAAGGCAACAGCTATCGCACTGGCACTTGGCATGCTGGGCGGTTGCGCAACAACCGAAGAAATTGCCCAGATCAGGGCTACTGCTGAAAAAGCACTATCAACTGCAAATAGCGCGACCTCTCGTGCTGACAATGCCCTGTCAGTCGCTAACAGCGCCCTTGACGCTGCCAATGCTGCTCAGTCAACTGCTGAAGCTGCGCAGGCTTGCTGCAGTGAAAACACCAGTCGCCTGGACAAGATGTTTGAAAAAGCCATGGCAAAATAAGCCGGCTTAAAGCTGCTTATAAAAAAACCCCGGTAAAATTACCGGGGTTTTTTTTCGCCTGCTGTGTCGTGTTTACCGCGTGATGCCCGTTTCCAGTTGCAGGCTGATACCGTCATTTAAACTTGCAGCTTCTGCACTTGTCGCTGCCTGCATTTGCGAGGATTTCAGGCGACCGATCACAATCGGGATACCTTTCATTTCTCTTATGATCCTCTTCGCGAGATCCCACTCTATTCGATAATTTTCTTCGTCAGTGAGATCGACAATCATTTTGACCACGCTGGTCAGGTTGTCCTGAAATTGATCACTGTCCTCTTCAAGGAATGGATGGGCTTCCAGCCATATCTTGTTATCCCTGATGCCTACCTTGTAAGGCTGGTTAACGATCTTGACAGGCGTCTTTACCTTTACCATGGGAAACAGTTCTTCGATGTCTTCCGGGTAAAGGCGTATGCAACCGTGACTGACACGCATACCGATACCATAGGGCTTGTTGGTGCCATGGATCAGGTAATCCGGAAGACCCAGGCGCATGGCGTAGTTGCCGAGCGGGTTGTCAGGCCCCGGGGGCACCCGCTTTGGCAAGGGGTCTCCGGCTTCTTCATGTTCTTCTCTAATCGACTTCGGCGGATGCCAGTATGGATCCTTGGTCTTTTGAATGATGCGCGTGTCAATGTAAGGCGTTTGCCAGCCCTGTCGACCGACCCCGAGGGGATAGGTAATGACCTGGCTTTTCCCATCAATTTTTTCGCTGGGAAAGAAGTAGAGACGCATCTCCGGTATGTTTAACACCAGCCCTCTCCTTTTTGCCCGTGGCAACACGTAGCGTGAGGGAAGAATAATCTGCTGGTCGGTTTCAGGTAACCAGGTATCAATACCCGGGTTAACGCGTTTTATCTCGTGGAAGCCAAGTCCGTGGTGCCTTGCTATATCCAGCAGGGTATCGCTGGACTCGGCCCAGGTATGCTGAATCTCACCAACCACCGAGTCTTCCTCGTTTTCCAGGAGGAAAACCTCGGCCGACATCCACGCCGGTTTAAATGCCAGCATCAATGCAGTGATGCCGATAATTAACCTTGTGTTTTTAGAAGTAAAAAACATAGTAAAAAGTATAGGCGAAAGCGTTTTGCTGCAAGTCTAAACAGGCTTCTGGCCAGGCTGTGAGGCGCCCATGCTGACGGCCACGTTGCTGCCATGCTTGTGCTCACGAAGCCGGAGCAAGCTGGGCAAAAGGATCAGCGTGAACACCGTGCTCACGCTCATTCCACCCACGATCACACCAGCCATGCCGCGATATAGCTCGCTACCCGGACCGGGCACCAGCAACAGGGGCAGCATGCCAAACAGGCTTGTCATGGTACTCATGACAATCGGCCTGAGGCGTTGCCTGACGGCCTGCTGCACCGCATCGGTGCGGTTCATCCCTTCTCTCTCCGCGGTACGGGCCTGGTGCACAAGCAGGATGGCATTATTAACTACCAGCCCAAGAAGGATAATAAAACCGATCATGGTGATCAGGTCCATGGGCTGGAAAAGCGGGCTTCCAAGTAATGCTGGCACGGTATTTATCACGTAAAGGGCAACGACCCCGCCCACTGTCGCCAGCGGCAGGGCCAGTATCACCAGCAGGCTATCGCGAAAGGATCTGAACAACGCACTCATCAGCAGGTAGAGAATGGCAATTGCCAGCAGGAAGCTGTTTTGCATGTCGGCAAGCGCCGTCTCCAGCTTGTCAGCGCTACCGCCATAGGAAATGTCACCTTCGATGGGCAGGGCCTCCCTGATGACGGGCTCGACTTTCTCCTGCAGCACCCGCAGTGTTTGCTCAAGGGATATCCCCGGCGGCGGTGTCACTCGAAGGGTTACCGTGCGGCGGCGATTGATACGACGGATCTGTTCAGGACCTGCAGTGCGCTGTAGCTCAACCAGTTCACCCAGGGGCAGAACACCTGCATTGGGTGTGGCCACTGGGATGTTGATCAGTTCCTCGGGCGTATCCCAGGCCTCGGCGCGAACGATAATGTCCAGTGTCTTGTCGCCGTTGAAATAGTCACCGACATAAAGACCATCCCCCAATGCCTGCGTGACGCCGGCCATGATGCCGCGGTCCCAGCCTGCCTCGGTGATCCGTCTTTCGTTGGGAACAAGTCGTAGTTCCGGCTGCGCCAGTTCAAGCCCCGGTATCGGGCGGACCTGTGCCCCTGGTATTGCCTCCTGGGTTGTCATCATTCCCTTGAGTGCGGCCTGCATCAGGGCCGGCAGGTCCCTTCCCTGGATGTCGATATCAATGTTCTTGCCACCGCCAAAACCTTCAAACAATGAAGCTCTCTGGGCAAAGCCAAGCGTATCCGGGAAACCGGAGACAATCTCCTGCAGGGTTACAAGCACCTTGTCCATCTCACCCTGTTCCTTGGCAATGATTCCCATGAATACGCCACCAAAATAGCCCACGAAGAAATAGCGCCGAATAAATGGTTCTTTTTCTTCTTCCACGTGTGGCTTGATCCTTTCCTGCACCTGGTAACCAAGCTCTTCCCTGATATGACCAATATTGGCACCGGGTGGTGTTAACAGGATAGCAAAGGCGAGATCACGATTGCCCTCCGGGAGATAGTCAGCCTGGGGCAGGAGCTTCAGGGCAATAAGTATGGGCGGAATGGTGAGAACAAGAATCCAGAACAGGCGTTTTTTACCCGTACTGGTCAGCTTCATAATGAGAGCGGTGCCCCCGTCCCACCAGTGCTGGTGTCCATCATCAAAACTAATCTTGCCCAGGTGTTCCTTGGCAAAACTGGGTATGACCGTAGTCGCAACGATAAAGGACAGGCAGATGGCTGCAGTGATGGTCAACGCCAGGTCACCGAACATCTGCCCGGCCTCACCTTCGAGATAAACGATCGGCAGGAAGATGGCCACCGTGGTGGCGGTGGATGCTATCAGGGCACCAAGCACCTGCATGGCACCTTTTTCAGAGGCATCTTCGGGGCTCTCACCTTTTTCACGCAGGCGCACGATGTTTTCAAGCACGACAATGGACGCATCAAGCACCATGCCCACTGCAAAAGCCAGGCCCGCCATGGAAATAATGTTCAGGGTGCGACTGGCCATGTACATCAACAGGAAACTGGTCAGCAGGCAAATAGGAATAGCTATAGCGACGGTAAGTGTTGCCCTCACCTTTCTCAGGAAAAACCACAGAACGACAATGGCGAGGAATATCCCCATGCCCAGGTTATTACGAAGCATGTTGATGGACTGTTCGATATAAACCGTTTCATCGAATTCCTTGGAAATAGTAAGACCGGCTCGTCCAAGCACGCCTTCGTTGAGTTCTTCTACTGCTGCGTCAATGCCCTGCATCACTTTCAGGACATTTACCCCCACTTCCCGCTTGGCATTGACCGCCATGCTCGGGCCATGGTTGGTGAGTACGAATTCATCAACATCGACCAGCTTTTCCTCAACGGTTGCAACATCGCGCAGGTAAACGGGCCGACCGTCACGCCAGTCGATAATGAGCCCGCCAAGTTCCTGGCCGTTGTACTTTCCCACGAAACGAACGCTGTACTTGCGCTTTCCAACATCGGTAGAGCCGCCCGAGACATCATCTCCCGAACCAGACAGGCGTGATACAACCGGTAACTGGATGTCCAGGCTTGCCACCTTGTAGGGGTCAAAGGTGATCCTGACTTCGCGATTTCGACCACCGTACACTTCAGACTCGGCAACACCGGGCACCTGCTCAAACCTCGTCTGGACTGTGTCTTCGACAAAGTCCTTGTATCCGGCTATAGGGTTATCGTTTCCGGGAAGTGTAAAGACATTCATCCAGGTCACTGCACTGGCATCACCACCCACTGTCGCCAGCACCGGTTCATCTGCGTCCTCCGGGTAGCTCGGCACCTGGTTGAGACGGTTCAGTACCTCGATAAGTGCACGGTTGAGTTCCATGTCAACGGCAAAAGTCAGGCTGACTTCAGCATAGCCTTCATAGGCCGTGGCTTCGATCTCGGTCATTCCCGGTAGCCCGCGAAGCACGTCCTCCTGCGGTTCAATAATTTCAGCCTCGATCTCGTTAGGTGCAGCGGCTCGCCAGCTGGTCTGGATAGTGATCTTTGGTTCCTGGATTTCAGGTGTGAGCTGGATGGGCAGACGCGACAGGCTGATGGCACCGAACATCAGGGCCATGATGATGCCGACAATAACGGCGACCGGGTTACCAAGGCTGAGTTTTACAAAATTCACTGCCGCTACTATCCCTCGACGATACTTACCTGCTGGCCCGGGCGAAGCCTTTCATTACCGCGAACCACGATGCGATCACCTGCAGAAACATCACCTATGACCTCGACAAGATCGTCCCTGCTCATGCCGACCCTGACCGCGACATACTCGGCTTTCATCTCATCATTAATCCGATAAATACTGATGTTGTTCTGGCGTATCACAAGTGCATCCCTGGGAACGGCAATGCATTTTCTCGGAGTGTTGGCGGGCACCAGCACACGAACTGCATGACCTGACATCCAGCTCTTGTTGTCAAAATTGAGCCTGAGTTCGTACAGGCGCGAGACCGAATCTCCGACCGGGACATAGGTACGAAGTGTCGCAGTGCTGTTCATGTGCTCCGCATCCCTGACCTCAAGTTCATTTTCCATACCCAGGTTGGAGACAGTTTCCGGGGGCACACGCACCTGTATTTCCAGGTCCTCGGTATTCACCAGCCTGACAACGTGATCCCCTCCTTCAACCCTTTCTCCCATGGTCTTGTATCTTTCGCTGATCACGCCATCAAAAGGTGCCTTGATCACCGTGCGCGCAAGCATATCGCGCGATTGGGCGAGCCTTGCTCGCGCCACCTTGATCTCCCCTTCCATCTGTCGAAGCTCAGAGGACATCTCGTCAAGCCTGCTTTTTGCTGCATTGTTTTCCTCGGCCAGCATAGTCAGTCTTTTTACTTCCCGCTGTAAAAAATCAAGACGTGCTTCACGGGGAAGGATCTCGGCCTCCATCTCGGTGACACGCAGTGACTGGGTGAGTGATTCGATACGGGCGATTTCCTCACCCTTGTTTACCCGGTCGCCGACATCGAGCACTTGCTCCAGCCTGCCATCGACTTCCGAGGCAATCTTGGAATCATAGCGCCCCATAACGGTGCCGGGCAGCCAGTTGCTCTGGTACATCTCTACCTCAACAGCATCAACAACATGCACGGGTGGCGCAGGCATATCCTGGGCCCCGGCGATACTGGCTAATGCCAGCAAGTACAGGCTGGAAATAACTGGCTGTAATGCTTCACCAAGAAATAGGGTTCTGCTTTTAAACATCTGTTTACTTTTCCTTAAGCCGTGGCATTAACTCCACGAGGTTACAGGGCCGGGTGCGATAATCGAGCTGTTGCTCAATAATTTTATCCCAGGCCGTGGCACAGGCCCCCGACGAACCTGGCAGGCAAAAAATGTAGGTGCCATTGGCAACGCCGGCGATGGCTCTTGACTGCAAGGAAGAGGTGGCAATTTCCTGGTAGGACAGGTTACGGAAAATTTCACCAAAACCTTCTATGATTTTTTCAAACAGGACGGATACTGCTTCCGGGGTGCCATCGCGCCCGGTGACCCCGGTTCCTCCTGTGCTCAATACCACGTCAACTTCGTCGTTTGCTATCCAGTCAGCGACTTTAGCCCTGATCTTGTGGATATCATCAATGACAATGGCCTTATCATATACCTGGTGCCCGGCATCGCTAGCCCTGGCAGCAAGCAGTTTGCCCGATTTGTCCGTTTTTTCGGTGCGCGAATCGGAAACCACGAGAACGGCAATATTTAATGGCTTCAGTTCTCTTTCAGTCAATGTTAAACCTCATTCTCAATACTTAAACATGGAATAATAAGGCAGAAAGCGAATAATACACAGACTTATGTCAACTATAGGTGAAACAGGGCTCGAGGAAATACGTCTGGACAAATGGCTTTGGTGCGCGCGCTTCTTTAAATCCCGCAGCCTTGCTGCCACTGCGATTCGAGCAGGACACGTAAAATTAAACGGTAACGCGGCCAAGTCCTCCCGCAATGTCAGGGTTTCTGACTGTCTTGAGATCTACATCAAGCCCTATAGCTATAGCATCGTTATTCTCGAACTGGCCATGACAAGGCTTGCTGCAGCAAAGGCAAGACAACTCTACGAGGAAACCGGCGAAAGCCTGGCCAGGCGAGAAGAACTTGCAATGCAGCTGAAGATGTCCCACATGAGTGGGGCAAATACCCAAAAAAGGCCGGGTAAACATGACAGGAAAAAGATTATTCGCTTCACTCGCGGCCGGGACTGACAAAACCGCCCTGTCGAACATTGATTCGGTAAAAGTACCATGCAAGGCTGATTCCCCTGCCTGTAAAGAACAACATCATGGCAAGCCACAAGCCATGGTTAGCAAGCGGTTGAAGCAGCAACCAGCCTGGCAGAAATACCAGGAAAGTTGAAAAAATCATCGAGTCACGCATTTCCTCTCCTTTCACTGCCCCGATAAAAATGCCATCAAGCACAAAACACCAGACACTGATCAGCGGGGAAGCTATCAACCACGGCAGGTAGACCAGCGCGGTCTGCCGAACCTCAACAAGACCGGTCATGAGCGAGATAATATGTGTTCCTGCCAGCCAGTAAGCAAGTGCAAAACAGGCAGAGACACCAATTGACCAGAGGAATGCCGTCTGGATTGATTCGCCGAATGACTTCCTGTCCCCTGCCCCGATGGCTTTGCCGACAAGGGCCTCCGCCGCATTAGCAAAACCATCAAGCCCCAGTGACGTGATAGCCTGGAAATTTAACAGCACCGCGTTGGCGGCGAGAATAACATCTCCCTGCGCGGCACCCTGGCGGGCAAAGAAGCCAAAAACAAAAATAAGGCAGACCGTTCGTATAAAGATGTTCTGGTTGAGCGATATCATGCGCTTGATACCCTGAAACTCGAGAAGCGATATCGAACGCCAGGAACCGGGGAACCTGCCTAATTCTGCACGGATAAAAAACAGGGCAAGGATGAGCCCACAATACTGGGAAATAACGGAAGCAATGGCGACACCTTTTACTCCCATGTCGAGCCCGAAAACCAGTAGCAGGTCGAGAACAATATTGATTGAATTGACGATGACAGCATAAAACAGCGTCGCCCTTGCATTTTGCAATCCGAGAAGACACCCGAGTAGAGCAAGCGAACCCAGTACTGCCGGTGCACCGTATACAGCATGGCGAAAGTAAACCCCGGCAAACTCTTTTACCTCGGGGCTTCCGCCCACCAGGTACAATCCGGTGTCCAGGATAAAACCCTGCAAGCCAAGGATAAGCAAGGCAATGACCTGGGCCAGGACCATTGCATGGAAAAGGCTTTTGCGAATGCCATCAGCATCCTGCTTGCCAAATGACTGGGCAACAATTCCCGTGGTGCCCATGCGCAGGAAACCCATGCTCCAGTAAACGAAGTCAAAAATAACCGCCGCGACGGCTACAGCACCCAGGTAATAAGGATGGCTCAGGTGACCAACTACAGCCGTATCAACAATTCCCAGCAGGGCAATGGATAAGTTCGATATGATCAGCGGGCCGGAAAGTCGCCACAGCGTTTTATGCTTATTGTCCACCTAACCTGCCTTTGCTGATTTACCCGGAATATACCCGGCAAGAATAGCGCCAACCGGCATGCCGGCAGAACGTATTTTTCCCAAGTTAACTTCAAAATATACTCGCGCCGGATTATAGTGCGAATAAAAGTCATACGTCAGGATAATATGAAAGGGCAGGAAATATACGAAGCGATTGCAGGCAATATCAGTCGTGTCATCAAGGGACAGGACCAGGCGGTAAGAATGCTGCTTGCTGCATTTATCAGTGGTGGGCATGTGCTGCTTGAGGATGTGCCCGGCACAGGTAAGACCACACTTGCAAAGGCCCTGGCCAAATCTATTGATGCGGAGTATCACCGTGTGCAGTTTACCCCTGACCTGTTGCCGACGGATATTCTTGGTGTGTCAATCTTTGACCAGCGCGACCATGAGTTTCATTTTCACCGCGGGCCGGTATTTACCAACATCCTGCTGGCGGACGAGATAAACAGGGCGTCGCCACGAACGCAGTCTGCACTGCTGGAGGCCATGGCGGAGACACAGGTTAGCGCTGACGGAATCCTGCACCCGCTTGATGAATTATTTTTTGTAATAGCCACGCAAAACCCTATCGAGTTCCATGGCACCTATCCCCTGCCCGAAGCACAAATGGATCGTTTTGCACTACGCTTTGAACTGGGTTACGTATCTCTTGATGAAGAGGTCAGTATTCTCTCCGATCAGAACGAGCAGCATCCGATTGAACTGCTCGAACCGTGTGTGACGCGAGCAGATGTAGTGGATACCCGCAATGCGATCTCAGCTGTAAGGGTAAGTGATGAGCTCAAGCGCTACGTTGTTGAACTCATCCGTGCGACCAGGGAAGTACCGGAGGTATTGAATGGTGCCAGTCCCCGCGCCTCGCTTGCCTTGATGAAAACAGCCCAGGCCCTGGCATTATTTGACGACATGGAATTTGTCATACCAGAGCATATCCACGAGATAGCTGAATCAGTGATGGCGCATCGACTTGTTTTGAATTCCCAGGCGCGATTTTCCGGAATAGAAACAAGGGATGTTGTTCGGGATGTGATTAAGTCGGTACCGGTCCCGGCCTGATTCCTGGATCATGTTCAGGCGCCTGCTCTACCGTAACCTGAAGCTGGTTTACAAAGTCACAAACTGGAATCGCGATCGTCTTACGCCGGCTGGCATGCTGATCCTCGGTGGTATGTTTGCCGCAGGTATATTCGGGGTAGATGTGAGGCAATCCCTTGCATTTCATATTTTTGCAATCCTGCTGTCACTACTGGTCGTGGCGGCACTATTTAACATTGCCTTCAGGGCCAACTTCCAGGTTCGTCGACTGCTTCCACAATACGCGACAGTTAATCACCCTCTACGATACCGAATTGAAGTGAATAACCTGGATAACGTCGGTCAGCACGACTTGTTTGTTATCGATGAGCTGGGACTTACGTTTCCCCGTTACGAAGAGTTTGAAAAAAGCATTGATCCACAGGACAGGAAACGAAATCGTTTTGACCGCATTGTAGGCTACCCGCGCCTGATGGCGCTCATCAGGCGGAAGCGTGGCGGATCCATAGATCCGGTTGGCGTGGAGCATCTAAGGCCCCGGCATACTGGCTACGTAGACATGGTTATGCATCCTGCCAGGCGTGGTTATATCGAATTTAGCAACATTCGAATTTGTCGAAGCGATCCTATGGGGCTGGTCAGGGCAATGAAAAAATTCCTGCGGCGAGACAAGCTCCTGGTCCTGCCCAAAACTTACCAGGTGCCACTGATAGAGTTTGAGGGAGTCAGGAAGTACCAGCAGGGGGATATGAGCCTGGCAAGCTCGGTGGGCGACTCGCAGGAATTCATGTCGTTGCGGGACTACCAGCCTGGTGATCCACTTCGCGCGATACACTGGCGCAGCTATGCGAGGGTTGGCGAGCCGGTAGTAAAGGAATTTCATGATGAATTCTTTGTGCGCCATGGACTGGTGCTGGATACTTTCAGGGGTGTGCGGTCAGAGCAGGTCTTTGAAGAGGCTATCTCCGTCGCCGCATCATTTTGTCTCGACATGCCCGGACAGGACTCCCTCCTGGACCTGATGTTTGTCGCTGAAAAAACATACCGGGTCACCAGTGGCAGGGGGCTGTCACAGGCTGAAGGTATTCTGGAAATGCTCGCCTGTGTTCAACCGTCCGATGAATCAAGGTTCGCCCAGCTCGCCGGCGTGGTATTGCGCCATTGCGACGAAACGAGTGGTATGGTTTTCATTTTTATGGATTGGGATGAGCCAAGAAAGGCCCTTGTGGATGCATTGATTCAAAGGGGGCTGCCTGTCCTCGTTTACGTAGTCCTTGAAAACGAAGACGCGGAAATTACACCCGGGCCGATGGCAGGACATGCAAACCGACTCGTTCCCCTTTACTGCGGTAATGTGCAGGAAAACCTGCTCACGCTGTCGCCAGCAAGCCTGGATCGATAGTGGATAATAAAACGCGATTATTGGAACACACCCCGGCGCTTGTTGTCGGCGCTGCACTTATGCTGTGGGGATGGCAGTGCCAGTTGTTCCCCTACGCCGTGCCAATGGCTTTGCTTATTGAGTTGAGCCCCCTGGTTCGTTGGCGCTGGGCGATTACTGACAAGGAGTTTAATACCCTCTCAGATTTCAGTGGCGTGGTTTTTTTTCTCGTGGTGGTTTACATTTTTTCTACCGAGGGAGCGAGGGGGATCTTTGTCATTCTCAAGGTCCTGCCGTTTATCTTGTTTCCACTTTTGATCACGCAACGATACAGTGAAATTGGCGTGATGAAGTTGAGTGCCCTGATTGTCAGCCTGCGCAAGCTTGAATCAATGCAGTCTACGCGACGGGACAAGCGTTTTGATATTGCGCTGCCCTACTTCGTTCTTTGCCTGGTGTCGGCAAGCTCGGGCAACCATCGCACAATCCTGTTTTTCGTGCTCGTGGCAGTGTTGATCGCACTGCTGTTATGGCCAATGCGTTCACGCAGGTTTTCAATCCAGGCCTGGGCGCTTGGTATCGTCATGGCAATTACCATGGCATACGGAGTTCAGCTTGGTATGAGGTACATGCAGGCCTCTATCGAGGCCAGTTTTATGGGCATGTTTGACCAGTTCATGTGGCGTTACAGGGATCCCAATCGTGCCACCACCGCGATGGGATCATTGGGACGCCTGAAACTATCCGATCGTATCGTGCTGCGCGTGTCGCCAGGAGAGGATATCGAGCTACCAATACTGTTGAAGGAAGCAAGCTACAGTAGTTTTGGTCATGGCATATGGAGTACCAGTGACAAGGAGTTTACCGTCATAGATCCAAATGATTCTGGTAACTGGGATCTGTATGCAGAGGGCAGCACAAGAAAACGCATGCAGGTATCAGCCTACATGATCAAGGAAGAAGGCGTTATTCCCCTGCCACATGGAAGCCGCGCAATTGAAAATGTCGCGGCTATTGAAATTGCACGTAACCCTCATGGTACAGTGCTCATGGATATACGCGAAGGCTGGATCACCTACGATGTCGAGTACTCCGAGGATGAACTTGTCGAAGCACCTCCCGGCGAGGATGACCTGTTTTTGCTGGATTACTACAGGGAAGATTTACAGCAGGTGGTAGAGGAACTCGGACTTGAAGGGATGGCGCCGAGAGATGCCGTTGAAACCCTACAACGTTTTTTTGCTGAAAATTTCAGTTACACGCTCAATTACCGGCAGCGTTACCCTCGCGGCAAGTACCTGGCAAACTTTCTCAATAAAAGCAGGCAGGGGCACTGCGAATATTTTGCCACCGCTACCGCATTGTTGCTCAGGACTGCTGGTATTCCTGCACGTTACGCGGTGGGTTATTCCGTTGATGAGTACAGCACCCTTGAAGGCAGCTACATTGCCCGTTCCAGGCACGCACATTCCTGGACCCTGGTCTACCTCGATGGTGCATGGGAGGTTATCGATACGACTCCGGCTGTGTGGGCCCCACTGGAATCTGAAAGTGCGTCTCCCCTGCAACCTTTCATGGACCTGTGGGCATGGATATCTTATCGCTGGGAATTATTCCAGTCAGAAGATATTACCGAGGAAGAGAGTTCTTATAACTGGTTATTGTTGTTACTGCTACCGCTGTCGGCCTTTCTTGGTTGGCGGATCTACTTCAGGGAGCGAGTTCAACTGGCACGTGAGAAGGTAAAGGCCATGGGTATTCACTATAAACTGGGACAGGAATCCGAGTTTTATGAGCTTTGCAGGCTTCTTGAGCAAAAATATTTTCCGCGTGAAAAAGGCGAGACCATTTCAACGTGGCTGGAGAAAATCGGGACCAGGGTACCCCTGTCCGAGATCAACCTGGTGTTAAAGCTGCACTACAGGTATCGCTTTGATCCGCGCGGCATTGAACGCGATGAAAGGCGGGAACTGCAGAAGAATATCGAAAAACTGCTTGCTGAACTGGAAGGCCTGCAGCGCGCGAACGCTTAAAAAATGCAATGCTTGGTGTAGTCCTTTGCTTCATTTGCAGTCCATTCACCCTTTGGTTTTTCCTTTAGATTTTTACACCAGGCATCGCTTCCGACCTCCGGCGAACAGCCGGACAGGAAAATACAGCAGAGGATTAGAATGTAAAACGTTTTTATTTTCATAGCCGGTTTCCTCCCAGGGGATAGCATTTACCAGTATACACAAAGGACATTATTTTCAACCTTGTTCTCATATGATGTGAGTGAAGCTTCTCCCCCTTCGATACACTGACCGTTATCCAGGGAAAATAACCACTGGTGAACCGGGCAGCGAATTTCAAGTTCAGCATTACACTCCCCAGGAAGGCGCCCCGACTGGTGCGGACAACGCCGATCATATGTGACGTAGGCCTCGTCGCTTTTTAATACAATCAGTTCGCGCCTGTCTACTGGACCGCAAAAATTCACTCCTTCATGCAGTTCACTCACGGGAATGACCTCGTGCCAGGACTTTCCCTCCCTGATGTGTTCCAGTTCAAAGCCGGGAATGTCCATATCCAGTAAAATGTCTGTTGCCCATACGATCTTACTGAGCCCCAGGGTTGGAAAGGCGACAAACAGGGCGTCAATGATTTCTATCGGGGTCAAGCCCGTGTCCAGCCCCCGCCTGACATATTGTCTCAGACCTCTCTCCGTCTGGTTGTCTACCTTGGTAATTATGGAAATGATGGCGCGGGTTTTATCATCCAGGTGCTGACCGGACTGCTTGATAAATGAAAAATAATCCCGCATTGCATCCGGTTTGAGTTCCATCAGGTATTTCAGTGCATCACTCATCAGCTGTCAGCCTCGTCCCCGGTTTCGGCGTCGACCCAACCCTTCGCTTTCATCGTAACTTTATACTCCTTGCGAGGATTGGCGAGATGTTCATCGATGTTGATGGTCTTTACCTCGCTGACGTAATCCACATGAAGTAGCATGATCTGGATCCTGGGATCCTCGCTGGTCAGTAATTCACTTCCCTTGTCGAAAAACAGTGTGTGCCTGGAGGTAAGAGTACCGGAGAACTTGACGATGACACGCCCCGGTTTTCTTGATTCCTTTTGCGTGCATGCATTCCAGCTTCCAAGCTGGAAGCACCTTGCACGGGCTTCCTCGATGGGAGCACCGCTGTCACGATCGAATGGTCGCAGGTGAACTTCGTGAAGAACATAGTGGTTCTTAACCTCGACGCCAAAGAACCCGACATAATCTGCTGCAACGGCAACGACACAGAAAGGTAACAGGAATACCAGGGTGAAGATGGTCAGGCGCGGCATTCGCCGGGGCAGACTTCTTACGTTCTGAACCCAGTTTTTACTCCACATATCAATAATTTATTTTGTATAATTTACCAAGGCTGGTAGGATGACACGTTCTGAAATAACAATAAACCCTGTGGAATTCAGCTTGTAGTCTCAGGGGATAAATCTAAAATAATCAATCGCTTGTGTTAGGTATAAATCGCATACACGAGGGCGCTTATGGCACTTGAATATGAGCTGGCGGGGTCGCAAATAGATGGTACCCGGGGTTACCAGGAAGATGCTTTCCTGATTACCCATCTTACCGACAGTGAAGGCAATCCTGCAGCACTGGTTATCGTGGCCGATGGCATGGGCGGACATGCTGCCGGCAACGTGGCAAGCAACATGGCCGTACAGGCATTTAACAAGCATGTTTCTGCCAATTATCCCACCGACAACTTATCCGAAGTCCTGCGTGAATGTGTCCACCAGGCTAATAACTCCATAAAAGAAACCATCACCGAGACCCCTGCCCTGTCAGGCATGGGCTGCACGATGGTCGCAGCGGTCCTTGAAGGCAACAAGATGACCTGGGCCAGTGTCGGTGACAGTCACGTCTACCTGATTCGCGACAAGGAATTAATCAAGAAAAACGATGATCACAGTTATGGTGGTTTTCTTGATCGCATGGCTGCCGCGGGTACCCCTGTAGAACAGGAAGAAGGATTGTCCAGGAACATGCTGATGAGCGCCATCATGGGGGACGAAATCAACGAAATTGACGTTCCGGACGAGCCATTTGAATTACAAAGTGGTGACAGGATCCTGATTTGCAGTGATGGTATGGATACCCTTAGCGCCGGAAAGATCATCCAGTATTCAGAGTGGTCGGAGTCAACCAAGGAATGTGCCGATGCCCTGATGCAGGCCGTCGAAGATGTTGGCATGCCCAAGCAGGATAATACCACCGCGGTGGTTGTTAACGTAAAAGACAAGGCGGTGGCTGCAGCGCCGGCTGCAAGCGAACCCGTTGCCGAGGAAAGTGCGGCTGACAAGCTGGATGATACCGCCGAGATCAGTCTTGATGCCACCGGCCCAATGGAGCAGGTGGAACCGGAAACAGTGCCGGAGCCCGCACCAGAACCAGAGCCTGTACCTGAATACCAGCAGGCGGAAGAAGAAAAGTCCGGCAAGGGTATGCTGATTGGCATCGCAGCAGTGCTGCTAATAGCGATCGGTGCAGGAGCATTTTTCATGATGGGAGGCAAGGAGTCCGCGCCCGCTACCGTGGCAACCACCGAGAGCAGCTCCGAAGAAGTCATCGAAGAGGAATCGCTGGACGAAGGTGTAGTGCAGGAAACCGTTGAAGAAACGGCTGCAACTGCCGCCACGACCACGTCGCAGGCCGAAACATCGAGCGCCCCGGCAAGCAAGCCTGCCGAACCGGCAAAAGCAGGTTCTGGCGAGCAGGAATTCCAGGATAGCTTGAAGGACGGGACACCGGGCCCAATGATGGTACGCATTCCTGCGGGTGAATTTGACATGGGAAGCTCCGGCTCCTCCCGGCATGCTGATGAACGACCAAGACATAGCGTCAAGGTAAGAAAATTTGCTATCAGCAAGCATGAAATAACCTTTGCGGAATATGAAAAGTTTGTTGCTGCTACCGGGCGAAAGTCTCCGGATAACCTTTACATGGAAAAAGAGACACACCCCGTCATTTTCGTGACCTGGGATGATGCTTACTATTACGTGAAATGGTTATCCGAACAGACAGGTGAAAGGTACCGACTTCCTTCTGAAGCCCAGTGGGAATACGCTGCGGGCACTGGCAAACGCTCACCATTCTGGTGGGGGTTCAAGGAGGAGCCAAAACGTGCTCACTGCTTTGGTTGTGGCTCCGGGCTTGATCCACGCAAGCCGACAAAGATTGGTAGTTTTGGTGCAAATGGTTTTGGAATTTTTGACACTGCGGGCAATGTTGCTGAATGGGTTCATGACTGCTGGCATGACAATTACAATAATGCGCCGAGCATGGACGAAGTCTGGGAAGGTGGAGACTGTGCATTTCGCGTGGCGCGTGGAGGCTCCTATAGCAGCCCACCACAGTCAATTCGACATCAAAAAAGAGATAAGTACAAATCCGATTCTGCCTATGATCATATCGGCATCAGGGTAGTACGGGATCTTAACTAGTCACTCGAAAGCTCTTCAGTATCCTCGGCTAATTCGCCTTTTTGCATAAGGTAGAAGATTAGCAGCATCGCCGGTATACCCAGCGCGCCTGAATAGAGGAAGAATGTCGCGTAACCTGCGCTATCCACCACGACCCCGGCAAAGCCTCCGATGACTTTACCTGGCAAGGTCATCAATGAACTGAATAACGCGTATTGCGTGGCCGTGTAGGCAGTGTTGGTCAAGCTGGATAGATAGGCGATGAAAGCAGCAGTGGCGATACCTCCACTAAGATTGTCGGCACTGATAACGAGGGCGAGGTACCAAATGTTGGTGTCAGAATAAACGAGCAAAAGAAAAAACAAGTTGGTTAGCATGACGAGAAACGCACCCAGCAGTAGTGGGCGCAGAATACCGAAACGCATAACTAGGGCGCCACCAAAGGCTACCCCAATTAAGGTTAAGATAATCCCATAGGCCCCGGTCACGAGTCCTATTTCGGTGAGGGTGTATCCGATATCCAGGTAAAATGGTTTTGCCATCACGGCAAGAGTAAGGTCGCTTATGCGGTAGCAACCAATAAGCAAAAGAATAAGCAGAGCCAGCCATCCATTCCTTTTGAAAAACTCGACAAACGGGCTAACGACAGCATCAATGAACCAAGCAGAAATTTTTTGCAAAAACGATGCTGTGCCAGTAATTCCGACTGCTTTCTCCAGGTTGTTTTCAAGCTCCAGGGTTTTATAGGAAACACTATGGTCGGGCTCGTCGATTATGAGTGTAGTGACCATCCCCACCAACACGCACAGAGCCATTGTGCAATATGCAACCAGCCAGGAAAAACGATCAGCCACCAGTAACGCACCAGCGCTTGCCGTTAACAACGCTACCCTATACCCAAGCACATAACTGGCCGCCATTGCTCCCTGGTAATACTTATCCATCGCCTCGATACGGTATGCATCGATGGCCACATCCTGGGTGGCTGAACCGAATGCTACTAACAATGAAAATATCGCCATGTAAAACAGCTGCGTCGAAGGGTCATTGAAAGCCATAGAAAGAAGTCCCACCGCTATCAATAGTTGGGCAGACAACATCCAGGAACGGCGTTTTCCCAGCTTTGCTGTCAAGTAAGGTAATGGAGTGCGATCGATCACAGGCGCCCATAAAACCTTGATTGAGTACGTGATGCCTACCCAACTAAAAAATCCGATAGCTGTTCGTGAAACGCCCGCTTCAGCTAACCAGGCAGAAAGCGTGGTAAATACGAGCATAAAAGGTAAGCCAGCAGAAAAGCCAAGAAAAGTCATCGCAATGACACGAGGCTTTGTATAAACACTAAACGCCTCTTTCCAGCTATTTGCTGTTATTTGATTATTTGCACTCACATTCATTAGTATCGCAGACATGGGCATAGAAATAGAGAGAAAATTTCTCGTTGAAAATGAAGCCTGGCGTAATGAGGCAAGGACAAGTATTGAGATTCGGCAGGCTTACCTGGCCAATACGTCCCTTTCATCTATTCGAGTAAGGACAGCCGGTGATAGAGCGAATATCAATATAAAGCAAATGCAAATAGGGCCAAGTCATGGCGAGTTTGAATACGAGATACCCGTGAAAGATGCGGAGGAGATCCTCGCCAGCCTGTGTGAGCCTGCTGAAATTATCAAGACGCGCTTCTTCGTGGATGTGGCTGCCCACACCTGGGAAGTTGATGTCTTTGAGGGTGCAAATGCCGGGCTGGTGGTGGCGGAAATTGAGCTACGCAGTATTGATGAAGAGTTTTTAAAGCCGGGCTGGGTTGGGCGCGAGGTTACGGACGATGAAAGATACTACAATGTAGCCCTTGCGCGTTCTCCCTGGAGCGAGTGGAATGAATGATTTTACTCGTGGCTTACTTCAGCGGGTCTCAGGAAAAACCAGGCGATATAGGCAAGCGGCCACACGAGTAGCGCCATGTACAGGCCCTTCACCAGCGCAAGGGTGCCAGCAGCGATAAATAGCGCTGGTAGTATGAGGCCTTTCCAGCCTGCCCCGCGAGTCGCGGCGTCCCCGTAAATCCACAAGGTGCTGCAGACATACAGGGAGCAAAAAAGTATAAATACCAGGACGTCCATTGAGCTTGCCAGGGATATAGTCATTGTTGCCTCAACCTCTAATTTTTCATGTGGTGCTTGCTATGCACGGCTCTCATGCTGGCGTTTGCCACCAGTGCAATAAAAAGTAGTACGGCCATCAGGTACATGGTGGAATTATATAAGCCCGGTGTCGGGTCAATGGTTCCGGGCGGAGCGATTTCCATCAGCTTGGTAATGGTGACGGTTTTTGCAGCTACCAGTTGTTCCGCCTGTTCAACGCCGGCTCCAAACTTTTCCTGGAAAGCAGTCGGGTCAATCTTGTCTATAAGATCATTGATCGCACGATTCACTGATATTTCACGAAGCGAGGTAATTGCCAGTGGTCCAAACACCCCTGCACTGCTCCACGCAGTCAGTAGGCGCCCGTGTATTCCACCTACGTATCGCGTACCGAAAATATCGGCCAGGTAAGCAGGTATCGTGGCAAAGCCGCCTCCATACATCGTGAATATGATCATGGTCGCAGCGTAAAAATAGACCAGCCACACAACTCCCGGGTTGATGCTGACCTGTTGCGCGGTATAGGGAATGGAGCAATACAACAATATGCCCAGTGTGAAGAATATCCAGTAGGTGTTCCTCCTGCCCAGGTAGTCGGATGCACTGGCCCATATGAAGCGCCCGACCATGTTAAACAGGCTGATCATCAATACGTAGGTCGAGGCAAAACCAAAGTCGACGATATTCGGCAGGGTTGTGCCGAATATTTCTGTCATCATGGTCTTCGCAACAGCCAGTACGCCAATACCCGCTGTCACGTTGAAGCAAAGCACAATCCAGAGTTGATAAAATTGTGGTGTCTTCAGGGCCTGGTCAATGTGCACGTGGTGCTGGGTAATCATGCCACTTTGTGCTTCCTCAGGGGGCGGTTCCCAACCGGCAGGTTTCCAGCCTTCTGCCGGAACCCGGTAGGCAAATGCGGCACACATCATGATGACGAAGTATATTATTCCGAGGCTGAAAAATGCCTGGGCCACGCCAACAGTCCCGGTGCCAACCAGGTAAACCCCTTCTGCGCCCGGTGAAATCATGTTTGCCACCTCGTTGCCGCTGACAACCACCACCTCGCGCATGGATCCCGCCACTTCGGCAAGACGCCTGCCGGACTCATCTGTCACAAGCGCGATGCTGTCGATGCTGCCAAGGTAATCGGCGCTGACATGGAAAAACCGGATAAGGGGTTCAATCATGAACTTTGCAATCATCGCGCCACCGCCAAACCCCATGATGGCCATGCCGGTCGCCATACCACGACGGTCAGGAAACCAGCGAATGAGTGTACTGACTGGTGAAACATAACCGAGACCCAGGCCACATCCACCGATAACGCCATAGCCGAGATAAAGTAACCACAATTGCCCAGTGATTATGCCGAATCCACCAACGATAAAGCCCCCACCCCAGCAACAGGCGGCCACAACCCCAACCATTCTCGGCCCGACCTTTTCAAGCCACTTTCCCGCGACCGCAGCGGCGAGACCAAGAAATACGATGGCGACAGTGAATACCCACACAACACTTTTTAAGGACCAGTCATCTGCTGCGCTGGTTACAACGCCGATGCGCTTGATAAGTGCAGGATTAAAAAGGCTCCAGGCATAAACTGAGCCTATACACAGGTGAATACCCAGTGCTGCCGGGACGATCAGCCAGCGGTTAAAATCTGCTGGCGCGACGATTCTTTCTTTGGACAGTAGTTTCCCCATGGACGAGCCCCAATTATTATTCTTAACGCTTTTTTATAGATATCAGGCCTTTGGCTGCACCATTGAAGGGCTCATATCCTCGCTACCAAAGCACTGCAGGATGGCCAATCAGGCCAGCTTCGTCAAGCCCGGTAAAGGCTAATATCTTTGACGCCCATGCACTTCACACGTACAATCGCGATTCTGGCTGGCGCCAAGTAATTGTTTTAATTTCAAATACTAACAAGCCCCGTTTATATATGAATTCAGCAGCTCAAGGTGTGGAAAAACTGGTCGACAAGTTTGGTCGAACGGTTGACTACGTGCGTATCTCGGTAACCGACCGCTGTGATTTCCGCTGCGTCTACTGCATGGAAGAAGAAATGACCTTCGTGCCACGGGCGCAACTGCTGACCCTGGAAGAAATACACCGCATCGGCCAGGCATTCACCGAGCTCGGTGTCAGCAAGATTCGAATCACCGGTGGGGAACCGCTGGTAAGAAGAAATGTTATCAAGTTGTTTGAAGATCTCGGGCGCCTTCCCGGACTGGAAGAACTGGTGACTACCACCAACGGTTCTCAGCTGGTAAAGATGTCACGCGATTTGAGAAATGCCGGCGTTAAACGGGTCAATATCAGCCTGGATTCACTGGACGAGGAAAAGTTTCGTCGAATCACCCGGGTTGGTGAGCTGTCGGCAGTACTTGCGGGTATTGATGCAGCTCTCGATGCCGGGTTTGAGAAAGTGAAAATCAACTCGGTGATCCTGAAAAACCGTAACCATGACGAAGTGCTCGGTCTTGTCGAATTTGCCAGCTCAAAGGGAATGGATATTAGCTTCATCGAGGAAATGCCACTAGGCGTAATTAACGAACACGACCGGGCGGAAGCATATTATTCAAGTGACCAGATAAGGGAAGACCTTCAGCAGCGCTTTACCCTTGTGCCCACCACTGAAAAGACCAATGGCCCTTCGAAGTATTTTCGCGTAAAGGAAACCGGGACCAGGGTAGGATTTATTTCACCGCACAGTCATAATTTTTGTGGTGACTGTAACCGCGTGCGTCTTACCTGCGAAGGACGCCTGTTGTTGTGCCTTGGCCAGGAACACTCGGTGGACCTCAGGCACGTATTACGCAGTCACCCGGGAGAACTTGAGCCACTAAAGAATGCTATCAGGGACTCCATGTCAATAAAGCCCAAGGGACATGACTTCGACCTGGCAGCCAAGCCAGTTATTTTTCGGCATATGAATGTAACCGGGGGTTAGTATTTCCTCGTCTTCCTACAGACCCGAGCTAAGCCAGGCCGGGCTCTCCCCTACGCGAGCTGTAGTTGCACTTGATGAAAACCAGCAGCAGCGGGAAATGCACGTGGCCGATGAGCGTCCACTGACAATCTATCTTGATAGTTTTGAAATTGTCACCTTGATGACAATAGGGACTCACCCCGAGTTATTAAGCCTCGGTTACCTGAAAAACCAGGGTATCGTCAGCGATATCAATGAAATTCGCTCAGTGCAGGTAGACTGGGAAGTCGGGGCCGCGGCGGTGACCAGCTTTTCAGAACGGGATGACTGGGTTGAAAAACTGGGTCCTCGTATCGTCACAACAGGCTGTGGACAGGGTACTGTTTTTGGCGACATCATGGAAAACCTTGAGGACCTCAAGCTCAAACCCCGACCACTGAAACAGTCTGAAGTTTATGAACTGCTGGGCAACCTGGGACGACACAACGAGGTGTACAAAAACGCCGGGGCAGTTCATGGCTGCGCACTTTGCAAGGGTACCGAGGTACTGGTATTTATCGAGGACGTAGGCCGGCATAATGCCGTCGATGCTATTGCCGGTCTCATGTGGCTTGAAGGGATTGAAGGTCACGACAAGCTTTTTTATACCACCGGCAGGCTGACATCCGAAATGGTGATCAAGATTGCTCACATGGGTGTGCCGGCCCTGCTCTCCCGCTCGGGTATTACACAGATGGGATATGAACTCGCTCGCGAGCTGGACGTCATGATGTTCTCCCGTGCCAAGGGCCGACACTTCCTGCTCTACAACGGCCAGGAATACCTCGAGTTTGATGTTGATTTTCAAAAAAAGTGACGGTCAATAGGCACACATGTATCGCGGTTATCCTTGCAGGAGGCCAGGCGCGGCGAATGGGCGGCACGGATAAAGGTCTGCTGCTGCTCAACGGTAAGGCGATGATCAGGCATATCATCGACGCGCTTGAGCACCAGTGCGAAGCTATCGTGGTAAATGCCAACAGGAACCTGGATGAGTACCGGGACTTCAACTACCCCGTTATCCAGGACCTTGACAGCAACTTTAACGGCCCCCTGGCCGGCATGGCTGCCTGCATGAATGTCATAGAAAGTGAATTCATGCTGACACTCCCCTGCGATTCACCACTTGTTGCAAAGGATTATGCTGAACGAATGCTGGCGAAGCAGCACAAGTCAGGTGCCGATATTTGCGTGGCCCGTGATGAACAACGGATCCAGCCGGTTTTTTGCCTGCTAAAGTGTAGCCTGCTTGACTCCATGCTGGCGTATTTAGGACAAGGTGAAAGAAAAATTGACCGCTGGTTTGAGCAGCACCAGCTGGCCGAGGTTGATTTTTCAGATTCAGCTCACATGTTCAAAAACATCAATACACCGGAAGAACTTGAGAAAATGGAACAGGAGCTATTGAGTGAATCTGCCTGATATTCCCATAGTAGGATTTGCAGCATGGAGTGGTACCGGCAAAACAACCTTGCTCAGGCGATTACTGGCTATTTTTAACGAGCGAGGACTGAGAGTCGGCGTGGTCAAACATGCACATCATACTTTTGATATTGACTACCCGGGAAAGGACAGCTACGAGCTGCGCAAGGCAGGTGCAAACCAGGTGCTGATTGGTTCACGTAAACGCTGGGCGCTTATCACGGAGAACCTTGATAATGAGGACAGGAGCCTGGATTTTCATATTGCGAACCTGGACATTGAAAATCTTGACCTGGTTCTGGTTGAAGGGTTCAAGCCGGTGGTAATACCCAAAATTGAATTGCATCGCCCTGCGCTTGGGAAGGAACTCCTGTTCAAGGATGATGACAGTATTATTGCAATCGCCTCGGATGAGGAATTACCTGATACGGGCAACCTGCCCTGCTTCGATCTCAACCAGCCCGGGGAAATTGCCCAATTCGTCATTGACCGGTTTTTAACTAAAGAGCAGACTTTAAATTAAATGCTGAGAGAGTGGCGAAAATGAGCAAGGAGTCCATAGTAAAAGACTTTAGTTGTATGGATGATTACGATCCAAATTCACTGCCGGCGGACGTGGCACTGGACACCATTGTCAATTCCCTGAATGAAATACAGGGGGAAGAAAAAGTCCCGGTACGCAGCGCGCTCAATCGTATTCTTGCACGGGATATTCACTCCCGGATCAATGTACCGGCAGGAATAAATTCCGCGATGGATGGCTATGCGCTCAATAGTTCAGATATTCCTGCAGATGGCGTCACGCAACTTGATGTTGTGGGTACTTCCTGGGCAGGCATACCGCTTGAGCGCCCGGTAAAATCCGGAGAATGCGCCAGGATAATGACTGGTGCTATTTTGCCCGATGGCACAGACACAGTGGTCATCCAGGAAAGTGTTGAGCGTGATGGTGATGTGATAAGACTGGACAGTGATATCAGGCCGGGGGACAACGTCCGGCAGGCCGGCGAAGACCTTGCCATAGGCGACCTGGTACTGGCCAGGGGCAGCAGGATTACCGCTGCTGATCTCGGGCTGCTTGCTTCTCTTGGACTGCCGGAAGTCATGGTCAAGCGTCGACTGCGTGTTGCATTCTTCTCAACCGGTGATGAGTTACGTTCGGTCGGGGAACAGCTGGACCCGGGTAGCGTATACGATAGTAACCGCTACACGCTGTTTGGCATGCTCACCCGGCTTGGTTGCGAGTTACTTGACATGGGCGTTGTCCGAGACAAGCGAGAAGATGTTGAGAAAGCATTTGTCGACGCAGCCGCAAATGCGGACGTGGTTATTACTTCCGGTGGTGTCTCCGTTGGAGAAGCGGATTTCGTAAAGGAGACGCTGGAAAAACTCGGCAAGGTTGAATTCTGGAAGGTCGCCATGAAACCGGGGCGACCACTCGCCTTTGGACGGGTACAGGAGGCTGCTTTTTTCGGCTTGCCGGGAAACCCGGTATCGGTCATGGTCACCTTTTACCAGTTTGTGCAGCCTTCACTGCGGAAGCTGATGGGAGAGCCGAATACGCAAAACCTGACGGTTAAAGTGCGTTCAGCCAGCAAGCTGAAAAAGCGCCCCGGAAGGATGGAATACCAGCGTGGCATTCTGCAGCGTGGCGAGAATGGTGAACTCGAGGTTCACAAGACCGGTGCCCAGGGCTCGGGCATCCTGAGTTCAATGTCGCAGGCAAATTGCTTCATTATCCTGCCCATTGATAGCGCCACCGTTGAGCCTGGCGAGTGGGTTGATGTACAACCGTTTTTCGGAATTGTTTGACGCGAATTAAATAGCGGTGCCCGCGGCGGGCTCTAAATCTCTATTTCCATTCCGTCAAAAGACACTTCCCAGCCTGCCTGGTTGACGAAAGCGCGTTCTTCACTGTCATCCAGCAGTATCGGGTTGGTAGTATTGATGTGAATAAAAACCTTTCTCTTAATCTCAAGATCTTTCAGGGCCGCAACGGTGCCGTCATCCCCGGAAACACTCATGTGTCCCATTCTCTGGCCGGTCTTCACACCTACTCCATCCCGTATCATTTCATCATCTACCCAAAGGGTGCCGTCAAAAAAAACCAGGTCTGCACCATGAATACGATTCGCCAGGTCTTCGGTCATTCGTGCGCATGCTGGCATATAGTAAAACCGGGCACCAGAGGCGATATCCTCTACCTCCAGCGCAATCGTGTCTTCGTCAACGGAGCCGAAGTTGTCTCCCTTGCTCTTGTCTTCCAGCCAAAGTGCAACTTTGCCTGGAACAGCAAAGGGAATAATACGTATACCCATGGAAGAACCGTCAGGTTTCTCCAGTTCCAGGGGTTTATCCAGCTCCATCGCCCTGCGATTGACGAATTTTGGGTTTAGCACGTTAAAAATCGTGTTGGCCGCCAGCACATCCAGTACTCGTTGTGTCGCATAGATGTTGAGAGGCTGGGATTCTCGAAGATTTAGCAATCCAGCCACGTGATCGACATCGGCATTGGTTAATACGGCGCCGTTGATTGGACTGTGTCTCAGGTCCCTTGCCGGGTGTAGTATGTCGTTGTCCCAGATCTGCTGTCCCAGGTCTGGAGATGCATTAAAAAGAAACCAGTCTTCACTGTCAGTGCTGATAGCGATGGAAGATTGTGTTCGACGACTTGCAGCGCTGTCTTTTTGCCGAGCCCTGCGGCTGTTGGGGTGATTACAGTTCCACTGTGGAAACGCGCCGCCTGCGGCCGCGCCAAGTACTCGTATTTTCATTTATGCTTCCTGTAGTAATAAAATTAATTTGAATAGCCCGAGGTATTACAGTCAACCCAACGTTGTCCATCAACAAGATCTTCTTTTTTCCAGAATGGTGCGCGGGATTTGAGGTCCTCCATGATAAACCGGCATGCATCAAAGGCATCACCCCTGTGGGAGGTCCATACACTAACCAGGACGATCGGCTCCCCTATACTAATCTTGCCAACGCGATGGAGCAGAAGAATATCGATTATCGCCCACTTGCTTTTCGCCTCATCGCAAATCATTTGCAGGTGTTTTTCAGTCATGCCGGGATAATATTCAAGCTCCATGCCCGTGACTTCATCACCGTCGTTGAAATCCCTCATGCTGCCAATAAAAGAAGCCGTCGCACCAAACTTCCCAACCGCGAGAGAGGCCTGCTGGTACGAGGCCTGCTCTTCAAGGGGATCAAAGGGTTGCTGACGAATTTCTATTTTCAAAACTATCCACCGGTTACAGGCGGGAAAAAGGCGATTTCATCGCCATCTTTTAATTCGGGCTCACCACTCACGTATTCCATGTTCACGGCCAGCATGACCGAATCCGGGTAGCTCTTGTTCCGGGTTAGTTCATCCCAGATATCCCTTGGGCTCAGGTTTTCCCTGAAGTCCAGCTCGGCGCTATTGATCCCGGCCTCGTCACGCATTCTTGCAAAAAACTTTACCTTGATACTCATTTCTCTATTCTACTCACTATTCGCAATTGCTAACTAAAGCCGTATTATATGCCCACAATCAAAAAAAGAGCAGTCATTGGAAAAACTAACACACTTTAATCAACGAGGCGAAGCTCACATGGTGGACGTTGGCGAAAAAGCCAGCACGCACCGCGTGGCTATTGCCGAAGGAAGCATTAGCATGCAGCCCGAAACCCTCGAGCTGATTGAACAGGGACAGCACCGGAAAGGTGACGTTCTGGGCATCGCGAGGGTTGCCGGCATTATGGGAGCAAAAAAAACGCCGGAACTGGTTCCCCTTTGTCATCCCATCTCACTCTCACACGTTGAAGTGGAGCTGGAGATAAATAAGGAGCAGTCCTTCGTCCACTGCAGGGCACGTACAGAAGTGGTAGGGCAAACGGGCGTGGAAATGGAAGCTCTAACCGCGGTACAGGTCTGCCTGCTGACCATCTATGACATGTGCAAGGCAATGGACAGGGGAATGCGCATGCATACTATTCAACTTGTAGAAAAGTCCGGTGGTAAATCCGGACACTGGAAACGTGACTGACTCTTACTTGATCCCGTTTTCTTCGAGCCAGCTATAGTATTCTGGGGGGATTTCCTCGGACTCCATGGGAAAAATCTTCTTGATGTTTTTCTTTGAGCCATCCTGGAGTTGAGCGGTAGCAAACCAGATATCCAGGTCAGCTTCTCTCAGCTCCGGTGGCACTACCTCAATCGGCAGGGTTGCGATTAATTCGGACCCGGTATTGTTCACGGCATCCGTTCCAGTCATATCGGGATTCAAGACAATCGTAATATAGCCGCTTGAAATTTCTCCGACTACCTTTGCACTTGCTATGGACATAACCAATGGTACCTGGAATTTGAGCTACTTGTTGTATTTGATGTACTTGAAACGTTGATCGTCGGGCGTTCCATCCAACACACTATCCTCATCAATGCCCGGCTGCCACATTATTACCTCTTCAATTTTTTTTGCCAGCTCAAAGTCCTTTTCTGTGACGCCTTTCGCAGCATGATTCATTAATTTGACCACTACAAATGCATATGACGCAGTAATATCGGGATGATGCCAGGCTGCTTCTGCCAGGTGCCCAACAGTATTAATCACCATCAGGGTACCTTTCCAGCCACTTGTGTTGTACTTGCGCCGAATCCAGCCGCCTTCGAAATACCACGCGGGAAGCTCGTCAGCAAGTCTCGCCGTGATCTCCTCTTCGGCAAAAACCTCATCGTCCCGTTTTTTTCTCCACTGCGCCATTTTATTAACCTTTCAGCATTTGTAATTATATTGCCTGCTTTTTATTGTCCGAACGCAATCAACTCGTTCGTCGCCGGATGTTCCGGAATCATTTGCCTGATCCGCTTCAATGCGTGCTCATTGATGATTTCAGAACGATTACCATCTTCGCACAGGGCACCTCTAAAACCGAGATAATCCGGCCCAAGGGGCAGCAAGCCTGGAATATCTGCTGCTCCCAGGGAACCGGCCAGCCCGCAGAGCAGCTTACTCGATTTTGCACTTTGACAAAAATACCTGAGTCTTTGTAAGGTTATTTTAGCCCTTAAATTCCCGTTTTGCTTGTTTCGCGTATCAATCATGACACCGTGAATGCCACAAGCCCTGAGAAACGCAAAATCAATATCTTCAGGCAGGTCTTCTGCAAAAAAAACAAGCACAAACCGGCTACCCTTTTTCGCCAGCCTTGACAGGAATGCAAGTGTCTCACGGTTAGTAGCATCCCCAAATACACCGATCTTGATAATATCAACACCGCTTTCTTTTACGCGGAGCACCGGTTCGCTGATATCTTCGGTCAAAAAAGGCACATCACCAATTGTCGCACTCACAGGGGCAACACCATCCAGCGCATTAACAATTGCACGAATCGTCGTTACTGGTAAGGCACCGAGAGCGCCTTTTCGCGGATTTTTCAGGTCGATTATGTTGGCACCGGAACGTGCTACAAGGGTGGCCTCTTCAACACTCGATACACTCGCAAGCAATGCGGTCACCTGCTGTTCTCCCGGGCCTGCCCTCGTTCATGTTGTTCTATTTTTTCCATGAGCCATTCCCAGGCCTGTTTTTCCTTCTTGCCTGCTGTTTTCTCGATAGCAATACCTAGGTAAGCGATCTCGTCCTGGATTTTCTTGCTGGGTAGCATGTCCAGCCTGCTGACCAGTATTGCGGCTTCCAGCACGGCAGCCTGTGCGCGGTTAAAGCCAAGAAACTCTGAATGATTTTCGCTGTGTATCTTGCGGCAATAAAATTCAGGTCGCTGCGCGTCGCCTGCCTGCTTTTCCACTTTGACTTCAACGTGGGAAAGGCAGTTTGCCAGGCGCTTAATGCCGAGTTTTGTTGCCGGGCTCAGGGGCCATTCACGCCTTCCGCTGAGACAACCAGCGATGATCCTGACATCGTCGGTAAGGTTGATCACAGCCTCCCCCGTGGCCTCCAGGTTCTCAAGTGTTGTAGACGGACTAAACGGGGCAATCAGGTAAAGTTCATCAACTTTTCGAATACCCATGGGGGCAATATGGCTCTCGCCGTCAACATTTCCTGTTGATACCACGGTTTCGTAAATCATGCTCGCTATTATCGACGCTGCCAGTAACTGTGCAAAGAAATTTATTCGCCGTGCTGTGTATTGCTATTCATGGCTTTTTATCGTCTTCTTGCGCGCGGGTAGCAGCGCCCCAGTTAAGCTCCCTGTCCTGCCAGTAACGTTTACCCAGCTGTAAGGCAAGCTGGGCACGGGCAAGCTCAACTCCCATGTAAAAAGCGTGCGAAGGATCATTTTCGAGTTCAGCCAGTTGTTCAAAAAACTCGAAAGGATCCCCTGCTTTCCACAGGCCGTCGCGATTGTAGACATTGATTGCGGACTCGCTGACCTGGATCCGGTAACTGGGGTCTTTTACCTCACTGGCTAGCTCGGCAATCTCTTCTGCGGAATAGGGGAAAGGATATCTCTCGTGGGTGGTCAAAAGGCTACCATCTATACCCTTGGGTAATGATGATGCCTCCCGCGCAGCGAAAAACATGCGGCGCGCGCAATCTGCCTCCCTGATTGCGCTACGGGCATGGGGACTCACCTCCGTTGCCAGGACGTTGTTAATACCAAGCTCTGAAATGATGCCAAACAGGATTGCATTGATTCCAGCGGTGTCAGCCTCGGTGAGCTCGGTGAGATTACCGATTCCCATCATGATATCGGCCTCGGGAAAGCGCTGTCTTAGCTCGTGATAGCGCAGTATCGAACTGGTGAAACCGAAATGAATGGGATCAAGGATACTGTCGGCAATGTAATCTCTTCCTGCCTTGTCCAGCTTCTCCATGCAGTTGTAGAGCGTTGCGGGGTCAGGATGCTGCTCGGGGATAAGCACCGGAGTCGAGGCGACTTCATCACATATCCACAGGGTACTTTGCTTGAGACTCAGCAGGTAGTCTGCCCCGGCCCTCCCCCCCCTGAGTAATTCATCTTCTTCCAGCGAATCAACGCTGACGAGGAAATCCTCCTGTTTCAGGGCATCAATGGCATCTTCAAGGTGTGGAAAATCAGTGCCTGGCAGGCATCCAAGGTCAATGACATCAGCGCCATCCTTGCGGTAGGCAGCGGCACGGGCCATGATTTGCTCAACAGGCACTTCTGCGGCCTCTACAATCTCTGCAAATATCCTGACGTCGTGCCTGTCCAGGTTGACAGGCCTGGCCTTGTGTCCAAAGAAAACGGGTAAATCCTTCAGGTCATTGCAGCCTTTGATAACCGGCACGCCAATTTTTTCTTCAAGGGCCTGCAAATTGCCGCGACACAGGCCGGGCACGATAACCTGGTCCGCTCCACCCGCATCTTCCAGGCGCCGGCCTATCATTTCCGCTGTCATCAGGCTGGCGACATTGACGCCGATATTGCGAATCTCGTAGTCAAATTCTCGCCCGGGAAGTTCGTCGAGGGTACGTTCCAGCCTTTGTAAGGCCATTTTTCCGGTCAGGAATAGAATTTTCATGCTAAACCGGGAAGTCCCGCGCCCCGTTTTCTTATCATTTTCACCGTCATCGAAACACACAAGAATGGTTTATATGAACCACTTTCATCCTGGCAACCATCCGGGCACAAGATATATTCAATTATCATTGCCGCCCCGGTATTGCCGCTATCCTGAATATGATACTTTAATACTTGATTTAAAATAACTTTTTATTTTTTTATGGCTTTGTTGCTGAATCGGACGAGCATGGCACGTTTCTGGCTCAACGGTCATCAATTATTCAAAATAGTGCAGTTAACAGGAGACAAGATAGAGAAATGAGTGACGTCGATACAGCTCCATGGTCAAAAGAGGAATTTGAGCAAAAGCTTCGAGCGAAAGAACGCTTCTACCACATACACCATCCATTTCACATTAGAATGAATAACGGGGAACTGGATAAGGAGGCCATCCAGGGCTGGGTTGCAAATCGCTTTTATTACCAGACCAGCATCCCGGTGAAGGATGCCGCTATCATGGCAAACTGCCGGGAACGTGATGTCAGGCGGCACTGGGTGCAGCGCATACTGGACCACGACGGTATCGGCGACGAAGAAGGCGGTATCGAGGCCTGGCTGCAACTGGGCGAAGCGGTGGGACTGAGCCGCGAAGACCTCGAATCGGAGAAGTTTGTCCTGCCCGGGGTGCGATTTGCCATTGATGCCTATTTCAATTTTGCGCGAACTGCAACCTGGCAGGAAGCCGCCTGCTCCTCCCTTACCGAGCTGTTTGCCCCGAAGATTCACCAGAAGCGTCTCGATAACTGGCCGGATGTTTATCCCTGGATTGAAGAAAAAGGCTATCGCTATTTTCGTAAAAGGCTGAGCGAGGCGCGTCGGGATGTAGAGCATGGTCTACACATCACGCTTGATTATTTCCAGACCCGCTCGGAGCAGGAAAGAGCCCTGAACATCCTGCAACTGAAACTGGACATCCTGTGGACCATGCTGGATGCAATGTGGATGGCCTATATTGAAAATATGCCACCCTTCTACTGTGTCGAGGAAGCTTGATGAGTGAAGAAATCTCCGGAAGCTTTGTGCCCGCACTTGCCCCCACTTTTCGGTTCCAGTGGGAAGAAGCCCAGGACTGCTTTGTCATTCTCTACCCTGAAGGAATGGTAAAACTGAGCCAGAGTGCCGGCGTCATCATGGAGCACTGTGATGGTGAAAGAAATGTTGATGGCATCATAGCTGCATTGAACGAAAAATTCCCCGGCGTTGAACTTACCCGGGACGTATTCAATTTTTTAGAACAGGCAAAACAGAATGGCTGGATCAAAGATGGAACAAACTAAACCCCTCTGGCTGCTTGCAGAGCTAACCTACCGTTGCCCCCTGCAGTGCCCCTATTGCTCTAACCCTATTGATATAGCGAGATACAAGGAAGAATTGTCCACGGAGGACTGGATCCGCGTTATGCGCGAGGCGCGAAAAATGGGAGCGACACAACTGGGGTTTTCCGGTGGCGAACCACTTGTCAGGAAAGACCTTGAAGAACTCATCGCGGAAGCCCGTCAGCTGGGTTACTACACCAACCTGATTACTTCGGGTGTCGGCATGGATGAAGAACGTATAAAGAAATTCAAGAAGGCGGGGCTGGATCACATACAGGTAAGTTTCCAGGCAAGTACTGAAGAATTGAATAATTATATTGGTGGGACAAAGTCTTTCCAGCACAAGCTGGAAATGGCCAGGCTGGTCAAAGAATATGAGTATCCGATGGTGCTCAATATCGTACTACACAGAAAGAACATCGACCAGATTGATCATATTCTTGATATGACGGTGGATTTGAACGCAGATTATGTTGAGCTTGCCAGCACCCAGTACTATGGCTGGTCGAGGATCAATGTGGACCAGTTATTACCCACCAGGGCGCAGCTGGAGAATGCAGAACAGGTTGCAAAGCATTACCAGGAAAAAATGAAAGACAAGATGAAGATCATCTATGTCATACCCGATTATTTCGAGAACCGACCAAAGAAATGCATGAATGGCTGGGGGAATATCTTTCTTACCATTGCACCTGACGGTAGCGCGCTCCCCTGTCACGCTGCGGCCCAGCTTCCGGGGCTTGAGATTCCAAACGTGAAGAACCACAGCGTTGACTGGATCTGGGATGAATCCCCCACCTTTAACCAGTTTCGCGGAACGGACTGGATGAAAGAACCCTGCCGCAGTTGCCCGGAAAAGGAAAAAGATCTTGGCGGATGTCGATGCCAGGCATGGATGCTTACAGGGGATGCGAGCAATGCGGATCCCGTTTGTGATAAATCTCCCTTTCACGGACAGCTGCATGATGATGTGGAAAGGATTGGCAAGCTGGCCGGAAACAAGGAAGTTGAAGAGAAGCCATTGATATTCAGGAATATGAAAAATTCCAGGAAAAGCATGGAGGAATCTACAATTTCCTGAGTAGCGCCCCAACAGCCTGGCCCTGGGTGCCCCGTGGGGACCTGGCCGAAGAGCGTGATTAGCACGGGGCCACCAATAATATCCTTAAATAACTTTTTTAATAACAATCAGTTAACTACGTTACTAGCCGTTACTTACTTCTTCAAAGAGCTGTGATTGACGAAACTTGCCCCCGTCAATTAAACAACACACGAGGAGTAGTAACATGAAAAACTTAATCACAGCAGCAGCACTGGTAGCAATCAGCAGTTCAGCAATGGCGGATGGATTTTACCAGCAGGTGGTCGGGCAGAACCCAGGCACTGAACAGGCTTACAGCATAAACCCTGATTCAAACTATGGCCTGTTCTATGAAACTGTCACCAGTCACCACGCAGATTTCATTGCTGAACAAGGTCGCCTGGTGGAGCAATTCAGCTATACCCCGCTTTACCTGAAAGTCACCGGGCAATCCGAAGACAGGGTGGCGAAAATCGCGGATAACGACCCACAACTTGAACAGGGTAATATCTAGCCACGCATGCGACCCGGTTCCCAGGGGACCGGGTCGCTTATTTCATTCAAACTGTAATCCCAGTCGCTCAAGCCCGGAACGAAAACGTTGTCTTACTTCCGGCACTTTTATTCCTCGACTACCACTGGTAAGACTGTAATCAGGGTTAATTTCCAGTAGCCTGTCGAGCGCATGTCTTGCTGCATCATCGTTCCCTGCTCTTTCGTACGCGGATGCAAGAAACAACCAGCCCGGGATAAAAGCCCTGTCCACATCGGTATTTTTTTGAAAGCTGGAAACGGCGGATTCAAAATCGTTATCCATGTAATAAATCATTCCGTAAATAAAATGATAGGTTCCCAGTGGATTGAGCTGTTGCGCTTTTTCAAGGTGTTCTTTTGCCCTGTCGGTTTCTCCATTCCAGGCCAGCAAAAGACTAAGATAGTTGTATGCACTTTCCTGGCTTGAGTCCAGTTCGATTGCCTGTTCCCATTCTCGCCGGGCATCGTCACTGTTGCCAAGCCATTCGTATACCCAGCCACGCGTGGCCCTGACATAAGCGGTATTGGGGCAAAGCTCAGCCGCCTTCTGTGCCAGTGCATCCGCTTTCTCAAGTACCTCACGCGACTTGTCAATGCCGCCTATGTAGTAATAAACCTGTAATCGTGCCAGCCTGGCGTACGCTTCAGCATACTCCGGATCCAGCTCGATAGCCCTGCGAAACAGGGCCTGGGCCTGCATCATGTCTTCACGATTGGTTTTTCTAGCATACTCTGTCCCCCTGAGCACACAGTCATAAGCTTCAACACTTTGCGTGTTCTTGTGGATTGGGCCTGCCTTGAGATGATGATCCAGCTGCTGTTGAAGGGCGAGAATTATTTTCTCCCTCACATCATCCTGTACAGCAAAAATGTCATTAAGTTCGTGGTCATAACGCTCTGCCCAAAGCTGTTGCTCAGTTTGTGTATCCACCAGTTGGGCAGAAACCCTGATTCGGCCGCCTGATTTTCGAATACTTCCACTCAGGATATAGTCGGTTTTCAACTCCTCCCGTATCCTGCTGATTTGTACATCACGATCACGGTAACTGAAACTCGAATGGCTGGAAATCACAGCCAGCTCGGAAAATCTTGCGAGATCTGTAATGATGTCTTCTGATATTCCGTCAGCGAAATAATCCTGCTCCACTTCACCACTACTGTTCCTGAAGGCCAGTACGGCTATGGCAGGCTTTTGAATCTTGTTACTGGAAGATGAGTGCTTCGAAATTTCCGGTGAAGGAATTGTTTCCTGTGATTCATTCGAGTCATCCTGGTACGAGAATGAAGCGTTGTAACTTCCCTTCTGCACATCAATACGTATTGATTCCAGTTTTCCGGCCAGGCTGTAGTACTCTCGGAGTTTTGATCTAAGGCGGCCAGCCTCTACGCGCACAATTGAATCTATTGCCGGATCAAATGACGCATCGCGGTCAAACACATCAATGCCAATGCTGTACTGGTTAATCTTATCAGCCTGACCCGAAAGGCTTTGTTCCACGATATACTGAAGAAATCGCTGTTGCCTTTCGCTTTGCGAAAACAGGTCGCTGGCGAGAATATTATCCAGCGCTTCCTTCACTTGTTTCTCTGAAGGTGTCGACATCTCTATTTATCCAGCATCAGGCAATATAGTGCGTACGTTTGGGGCGTGTTTCTTCCATTAGAAGTGAGCGTATTTTATCCTGCAATTGCTTGTCGAGAACAGTCACGCGGGCATGCTGGCGAAGGTGTTCCAACCATGAGTTAACCATGAAAACTTCTACAAAACAGTTGGCCCTTCCCGCCTTATTATAAAGCTCCCAGAAAAATGCCCCATCCCTTTTACGCAGCTGTTTCAGTTTCTTCGACAGTCTTAAGAACTCAGCATGATTGTCCTCGGCTACAACATACTCAATAGTAATCATGACAGGGCCGCTATCCGGTCGAATTTCGTCAGCAAACTCGGGAGTTGGCCAGTGCATGGAAGGTGTCAGGTCAATGTGATCGTCTTCTCCAATGCGAATATTTCTTACAAGTAGCAACGTGACTGCAAGACCAATAGCTGAAATTGAGCAACTGAGGGCTACCCCAAGCTGGTCGGCGATGTAACCCCAGATTGCACTTCCAAGTGCCATGCTTCCCATCATTGTGAGCATGACCAGCGCCAGTCCTCGAGCACGCACCCAGTCTGGAACAGCGAGCTGGCCAGCCACGATTATTGATGAAAAAAGTGCCAGCCATGCACAACCGCACACCATCAATACCAGAATGACAATATGAACCTGCTCGAAGTTTCCAAAACCGTAAAGAGTCGCGGCATAAAGCATGCCACCGAATGTCACGATACTGTTCCTGCTGTATCGCTGGTTGAACCAGCCCATCAACTGCGAGGAAATGACGGCACCAATGCCAATAGCTGCAATAAGCCAGCCGTAAAGCGCGGGGCCACCCTTTAGCTGCTGTACGGCAACAACGGGTAGCAGGGCCCAGATCGCGCTTCCAAAGAAGAAAAATACGATTCCCTTGACGAGTACCGCCTGTAACATGGGGGCATGTCTTGCGTAGCGCAAACCGGCCCGCATGCCTTCAAGGAAGCGCTCTACTGGCAGCGGAGCATCGTCATCTTCCTTAACTTTCCAACCATATATCGCATACAGGATTGCGAAAAAGCTAAGTGCGTTGAGTAGAAACACCCAGGCGGGCCCGGCCCAGAGGATGACAAACCCGGCAATGATTGGACCTGCCGAGCGGGAAACGTTAAGACTCATTGAATTCAGCGTGATGGCCTGGCGCAATTCTGCTCGCGGCACCAGGCTTGGGACCGAGGCACTCAGTGCCGGTCTCATCATGGCATTTCCGACACCCAGTGAAAAAGTCAGCGCCAACAGCGTCCACGGTGTTGTTAATTCCAGGATGGTCAATAAACCCAGGAACGCAGCCGAAAACAGCATCCAGCAGATTGTCCCAAGCAGGTAGGAACGTCGGTCAACGATATCTGCAAGGGTTCCCGCCGGTAGTGCCAACAGGAAAAATGGCAATGTCGTCGCAGTTTGAACAAGTGCAACCATCAGCGAGGAGTCAGTCATACTGGTCATTAACCAGCCTACTCCCATGTCGTGCATCCAGGTACCCGTATTGGAAATGGTAACTGCTATCCAGAGGGCCCTGAACTCTGCATGGCGCAAAGGGCTCCACATGGATGTAGAAGAAGGGATTACAGCTTGTTCAGACATAGGCCGACAAGTTTAACACGCCTGCAGGCAGCAATTGAAAATGACGCCCGTGAAAAACTTAGTGCTCGAGTTCTATAAGGCTTTTTAACAGGTAAATTTCTGCCTCATGTGTCGCACACAACCTCTGCCATCGCTCGTCATCCATTTGTGAATCACGCCAGGCATTGATTGTCACCACGCAGCAGGGTTCTTCCATCGAGACGGTCGCAGCGTCAATGACCCTTATTGATATTCTCGGTCTGAGCAATTCCGCGTCACCAAGGTGATAATCGATCATGTATTTTTCGGCAAGAGCCTCGACGCGGAAATAGCTCTTTTGACCATCGAACAGGGAGATGCCACTGTAGATACCTTCTTTCTCCGTCGTTTGCGTATCCCAGCACCCAAGTGCCCAGCGACCCACATTCTCCGGTTTTGACAGGAACGTAAATGCCGTCGCTGCGGTGACGCCAATTTCAATGGATGCTGAGTGTGCAATATGCTGTCTGTTCATTTTTTTCCTAGAACCCAAGCACGCCGGGTAACCATAAGCTGATTTGGGGAATATAAGTAACGATCAGCAGAACAGCAAGCGTGGTGAACAGGAAAGGCAGCAATTCACGCAATAGTGCGGGTATACCACACTCGGCAATTTGCTCTGCTGCAAAGAGGCAAATGCCAAGCGGCGGTGTTAATAATCCGAGGTTCAGGTTAAGAATCATAATGACACCAAAATGCACCGGATCAACACCGGCTGCACGTGCAACCTGTGATAACAGCGGTGCAAAAAGGATAATTGCTGCTGCCGGATCAATAAACATGCCGATTAGCAGGAGTAGCAGGTTTGCAATGAGCAGGGTTAACACAGGACCCATTGAATATTCAACAATAACCCCCTGCAGTAGCGCAGGAACATTTTCAATGGCCATCACCAGTGAAAAAACCGTACCGCATCCAACGACAATCAGTAATTTTCCCGATAGGGCCAGGGTGTTTTGCAAGGCTCGATACAAACCCGGGGAATCGAGGCTCCTGTAAAAAAGGGTACCGACCAACAAGGCATAAAAAGCGGCAATGGCGCCGGCCTCTGTCGGTGTCATTATCCCGCCAAGAATACCGCAGAGGATAATCACCGGCACCATCAGCGGTACAATCGATGCTGCACCGGATCGAAACAAGTTGCCTGCAGATTGTCTTGTTACTGGCATTTCTCCGCCTTTCTTGCTGGACTGGCTCCAGACCAGCAGCATCTGTGAAATCCCGATAAAAAGACCCGGAATGACGCAGGCCGCAAAGAGCGCGCCAATTGATGTGCCGGTACTGGCGCCATATATAATGATGATCAGGGAAGGCGGCACCATGGGACCGATAATTGAGGAGGACGACGTCACAGCGGCGGCGTATTCTGCAGTAAAACCCTGCTTTACCATGGCAGGTATAAAAATACGTCCAAGTGCCGCGATATCTCCGAGAGCGACGCCCGTGATACCGGAGAAAAGCATAGACGAGGCAATATTGACCTGGGCCAGCCCTCCCCTTAACCAACCAAAAAAGTCATTTGCGGTTTGCACCAGCCTGTCTGTAATACTGGATGCGTTGAGTAACTCACCTACAAGTATAAACAGCGGCACCGCCATGAGAATAAAGAGATCGATGCCCTGGAAAATACGATCAGGCACGATAAGCATGAATACCATCTCGTTGCTGACGAGCATCCAGAGCATGGTTGACGCAATCATTGCCCACGCAATGGGCATTCCGCACAGGATCAAAACCAGGAAACCGAGAAAAAATACCAGCAGGCTCATGTCATAGCCTCTTTTTGCATTCGGAGATGGTCCTCTCTACAAGGAATACAGCAGCTATAATGAAGAAAAAAGGCACGGCGATAAATGGAAACGACAGGGGAACCTGCATTCCAGGGCTTTCCTGGCCGTGATTGAATATCGTGGACATTACCCCGGTATAAACGACAACAAACAAAATCGTGATGACGAGTATATTTACGACGATTTCCAGGAAAAGGCGGGGTTTCCCATGTAGTCTTTGCAGGAGAAAGTCCACCCGTATGTGCCCTTCACTTCGGCATTGAAGACTCATTCCTGCCATTGTCATCCAGATGAGCAGGTATCTTCCAAGTTCCTCCGTGAAAAAATAGCTTCGATCAAAACCGTATCGAAGAACAACCTGGAGCAGGATAAGGATCAACAGCGATACCAGGCAAAATATGCCGACTGCTTTTACAATCTGTTCAAGTCGATTCAACATTGCTAGTTAGCGGCTCGAGTCTTCACTTCGTCCACCAGCATATCAACCAGGGCGGGTGTATCAATATTATTCTTCATCCAGTCAATGGCTACGGGCTGGGTTATATTCTTTAGTGCCTGCTTTTCCGTGGAGGATAAGTGTATTATTTTTACGCCATGTGAGAGTGCTGTTTTGATGGCTGCCGTCTCCTGCTCCATTGAACGACGCCGATTCCACTTCACCACATTCAGCGCAGCGGATTCAACGATCCTTTTTTCTCGGCTGGAGAGCGTTGCAAAAAACGTTTCATTTATAGCAAGAGGACCAAAGCTATAAATATGCGAATCGAGGACCAGGTATTCCTGTACTTCGTGAAGTTTTAAGATGTTGAACACAGCGACGGCGTTATCCTGTCCGTTCACTACCCCTGTTTTCAACGATATATACAGTTCGGGCATCGGCACAGGAATGGCCGAGCCACCCATGGCAATGACGGGTAATGAAAAAACTGCGCTCATTACACGCATTTTTTGTCCACGAAAGTCAGCTGGTACACGCATGGGCTTGTTGGCACTGTAATGTTTAAAACCCGCCGATTCCCACCAACCCAGTACACGAATATTTGTTTTCATTCGAAGCTTGTCAGCCAGCAGCTTTCCAAATTCTCCATCAAGCACGTTATGAGCCACTTCCCGATTTGGGAAAAGATACGGGATTGAAATCACCTGTATATCGCGAAATATGGTGGCATAATTTCCATCCGAGGCATCACTCATTTGAATAATGTTTCGTCGAACCTGGTTTAATCTTTCATCGGGTTTGCCTAGAACTCCGCCAAAGTAAATTTGTACCTTTAAGTCGCCTCCGCTCTCCCGTTCGACAATTTCCTTGAAACGCACATACATTCCATTCAGGTAATCAATCTCTGTCATATGCCGCGGCATGGATAAGCCAATCCTGATGGTCCTGGCCTGGACTGTAAGCGAAAAGCACAGTGCGAGAAGTGCTGCGAGGGCAGTAATTGCGAATCTTTTCCTCAAAAAAAATAGCATAGCTAGCTCAGTTGCCGGGCAGGTGTCGTAGCCATGGTTTCAAGGTGAGCATACATGGCACTGGCATTTCCCTCCAGGTTGTATCCACCCTCGAGAATAGAAACCAGGCGTCCCTGGGAATACTTGTCGGCGATCTCTATCGCCAGTCCAGTCAGTTTCCTGAATCCCTGGTCTGTAATATCAAAACAGCCCAGCAAATCGTCGTGACGAGAATCAAAGCCGGCAGACACCAGCACAAGTTCAGGCTTAAACTGCGCCGCCAGTGGTACAAGTTTCTCATGGTATACCGACAAAATCTCATCGTCGCCCGTGCCACAGGGCAAGTGAATATTGACATTAAACCCATGGCCCTTGCCTTCGCCCCGCTTCCCCGGTTCCCCTGTGCCGGGATAGGCAAATTGATCGTGGGTAGAAAAAAACAGTACGGACGGGTCTGAGTAAAAGATCGCCTCCGTAGAGTTTCCATGATGATAATCCCAGTCGATGATAAGGATGTTTTTAAAACCGTGCTTTCTTTGTGCATAGCGAGCCGCTATTGCGACGTGGTTGTAATAGCAAAAGCCCTCTTCCCTGCCGGAATTCAATGCATGATGTCCAGGGGGTCTTGTGGCACAGAAAACCCTGCTGACAACACCACTGGTGACAAGGTCTACTGCGTGCAGGGCAGCTGATACAGCACTGGCTGCGACTTGATGCGCAACGGGGGTATTGGTGCTGACAGATTCAATGTGCTTCACTGTATGAACACTTGCCAGCCAGCCCTGGTGGGGAACCCGGGGCTTTTCGAGCAGCAGCCTGCCAATAGGAGGAGATTTGGACAGGAGTTGGTTGAAAGTCGTTATCCTGCCGGGGCTTTCAGGATGATCGGGAGAAATATGGTGTTTAAGAAATACCTTGTCGCCTATTAATGCTGCGGAATATTCCGCTGGATTTTTTGCATAGGCTGGAAACGCAGCTGTGAATAAGCCATGACTGGCAAGTAATCCCGAAGCCTGTACAAACCTGCGCCGTTTCATTTTCATAAGTCCGTAAGCGATGTGCCCCCCGTGGGACTGCAATTACGGAAAGATATTAAAATACAGGATTAGCAGGATGATTGCGGGCGCCAGCCAGCGCAACAGGAAAAGCCAGAGTGAGTAAAGCCATGTTGAAGATGGGGCGAGCTCCTTTTGTGTGAACTCAGCAGGTAATTTCCAACCGGCAAACACAGCAATCAATAACCCACTAATCGGTAAGAGTATTGTGATTGATATGTACTCGCTCGCGTCAAATATTGTTTTATTTTCCATGATGGGTAAAAAGTCCAGGGGATAAAACCCGGATAGGCGGTTAAATGACAGGACCGAGCCAAATCCCAGGATCCATGCAACGATGCCTATGGCAATAGTGGTTGTCGAACGCTTGATGCCACGGTTCTCCTCGGCCCAGGCCACCACCGGCTCAAGTGTGGCAATCAGGGATGTCAGTGCAGCAATGGCGAGCAGGATAAAAAATGCTGTGCCAATGATTGACCCGCCAAACATCTCACCAAATGCGATGGGTAGCGTAATGAATACGAGTCCGGGGCCACCGTCGGGTTGTAGTCCATAGGCAAACACGATAGGAAATATTGCCAGGCCCGCCAGTATCGCGACCCCGGCATCGGAAAACGCGATGATTGCAGTGGTCTTTGGTATGGAAACATCATCTGCGAGGTAGGCTCCATAGATCATCATCGCACCGGCACCGACTGTTACCGAGAAAAATGCCTGGCTGGATGCAAGCATGAAGCTCTTTGCAGTGATCTGGCTGAAGTCAGGTTTCAGCAGAAATGAGATGCCGGCCGCGAAATCTGCAGCAATAATGGAATAAACCACCATCAGTGCAAGAAGCGCAAACAGTGCTGGCATTAACCAGCGAATGGCGTTTTCTATGCCCTTGTGCAATCCTCGAGAGACAATAAATACCGTTAGCGCAGTAAAAAATGTATGCCAGATGGCAAGGCGCAGTGGATCCGCCAGCAATCCATCAAAAATAGGCTGCACATCTTCCTTTCCCAGGCCTTTGAATACACCCATGGCAGACTTGAGTCCAAAGTCCAGTGACCAGCCTGCCACTACGCTGTAAAAGGTCATGACGATAAAGGCGATAAATACTGCGAGCCATCCCTCCAGTCCCCAAAGTGGCGATTTGCCCTGCTTCAGGGCAAGGTCGCGCATGGTATTGATAGGGCTTTGCTTGCCCATGCGTCCAAGCATGATTTCAGCAATCAGTATTGGTAGCGCAATAAAGGTTACGCAGACCAGGTAAATCAGGACAAATGCACCCCCGCCGTTTTCTCCGGCGAGATAAGGGAAGCGCCAGATATTACCAAGACCAACGGCACTGCCGATAGCGGACAGGATAAATAGCCGAGTGGAAGACCATGTCTCGTGGGATGTGTTGCTAACCATGGTGTCTTATCCTGTAATGGAAGATGCTCAACAATACCTGTTCAGCTTGCCGCATACTAGGGTTTATTGACGATGACAGGCACACCAATCAGGGCAGAAAAGCTTCCAGGCGCCGGGCAAGTTCTGCGGGCTGCTGAAGATGGAGCATGTGGCTTGCGTTTTCAATCACCTGCTCATCAAAATGCCTGATGCACTCGATAAATTCCTCGCGATATCCTTCCTTGGTGTAGGAGTGGTACATTCTCGAGTCACTGCCATAGATAAACAGGCACCGGGCCTCGATGTTTTGCCAGCAGGCACGGGCTTCTTCACGTCGATAGAGCACCGGGTTAACGCGTTTATGCGCAGGATCAGCTTTCAGCAGAATTTCAGATGTTTCCGAATTACTTTTACCCCAGCATTCCGCGATGAACAACGCACGCTCAGGGGATAGTCCCGGTGCAAGCTTGATAATATGCTGGGCCAACTTATCCAGGCTATCGTAGCGGCTGAATTCATAGTCAGAATTTAACTGTTCCAACCATTTTGCGTAGCGATCGGGTGCCATGCCCGGTGTCGTGGCTGGCAGTCCATATACATCGAGGATTACCATGCGCCTGACATTGCCGGGCTTCGCCCCCGCATACAGGCAGGCTACATTTCCTCCCATGCTGTGCCCGACAATGTCCACCTGTGCGGCCGTTGAGAAGTGACGGACCAGGGCATCAAGGTCTCCGAGGTAATCCGGGAACCAGTATCCCTGGCTGGACCAGCCACTGTCTCCGAAACCCCGCCAATCCGGCGCAATAAGAAAAAAATCCCGGGAAAGTTCATCAGCCAGAAACTGGAAACTTCTTCCCGTATCCGCCCAGCCATGTAGAAGGAATACTGGTTGCGCTTGCGAAGAACCCCAGCAGTGAACTGCATAATTGATACCCCGGACATCAACTAGCTCGGTCCTGTGCGCCTGCCTGCACCTGTAAGCTGTCATAAATCACGCTTGCCTGGTTAAGAAAAATTTCATGTATGATAATCCACCAGCAAAAAATTAATACTTTCAATGAGCAAGACTGATATAGCTGACCGGGAGTTTCCCCAGGACGAGGAACTCGTCTACCTTAATCATGCTGCGGTTTCCCCCTGGCCACTGCGTACAGCGAAAGCCGTGCAGGATTTCGCACAGGAGAACCTGCTGACAGGTGCGGAGCATTACAAGCGCTGGGCGGGACGGGAATTGCAGTTAAAGCAGGCCTTACGCTCCTTGATTAATGCGCCATCCGTGGAAGATGTCGCTCTTTTGAAAAATACATCTGAAGCCCTGTCGGTAGTTGCCGAAGGATTGCGCTGGAGGGATGGAGATAACGTTGTCATCAGTGACGAAGAGTTTCCTTCCAACCGTATACCCTGGGAAGCGCAGCAGAAACACGGAGTGAAAGTTCGCGAAGTTTCCCTTGTAGATGACGCTGAAGATGCACTCATTGCGGCCTGTGATTCACGCACACGGGTTCTCAGCGTCAGTTCTGTCCAATACGGTAGCGGCTATCGGGTCGATCTTGAAAAGCTTGGGAGTTTTTGCCGGGAAAGAAATATTCTTTTCTGCGTGGATGCTATCCAGAGTATAGGTGCTCACAATATTGACGTGCAGTCCTGCTATATCGATTTCACCATGGCCGATGCTCACAAGTGGATGCTTGGGCCAGAAGGGATTGCCCTTTTCTATTGCCGGGAAGAGGTTCGCGAACAGCTGGAAATTCGCCAGTTTGGTTGGCACATGGTGGAACATGCCGGGGATTACGACCGGCATGACTGGGAGCTTGCCAGCAGCGCACGGCGCTTCGAGTGTGGTAGTCCCAACATGCTGGGTGCTTATGCACTGGCAGCGAGTATTGATTTGCTCAATGAAGTGGGCATTGGAGTTATTGAAGAGCAGATTGTTGCCCGCATATATTACCTTGAAAAGAAACTCGTGGAACTTGATGGTCTTGAGATCCTGAGTCGCTCTGCTGAAGAGCGACCTTCCGGCATCATTACGTTCAAACCCGCTGGTGTGGATACCAGTAAGCTATACGCGCAACTGATGAAAAACAGGGTGATATGCGCTAATCGATTTGGCGGGATCAGGTTTTCACCTCATTTTTATACGCCTTATGAAAAACTCGATAAGGCGCTGGATATACTGCAACAACTTATATGAAGACCATGATAAAGATATTTTACTGGCTTGCTGCCCTGGCCGGTTTCAGCCATTTGAATGCAGCCGCTGACACCCTCGTATTTCCAGCCAGCGAGATAGAGAGCATAGAGCGTGTATATACGCTTGATAAGCGTCGACCTTCCTATTCCCATGTACTGGATAAAGTAGATGAAAAACGCCTGGCGGATACCCTCCTCATGCTTCTCGCACAGCCATCGCAAAGCTGCCGGGAGAAGCCTGTTGCCAGGGCAAGCATGGAGCTGTTCCGGCAAAGAGCCGCGGCACTGGATATTGACCTTCATATTGATGATTTACCCAGGCGCGTTTCCCAACTGGAAGATAAGGAAAGGCTGGCCATGTATTGCAATAGTGGCAGCACTGCGCCCGAGTCCGGAAACCTTGTTGTGTTTATACCGGGTAACGTGGATGCACCCAGCTGGAATATTTCCTTTCATCTCGACACCAACCAGCTGAAATTTGACGGGTTTAGCGTTGATGGCGACATCATCTCCCCGCCTGCCGGTTCACCACTTGGTGCAGACGACAAGGCAGGCATTGCCATCACTGCAGAGATACTCCATCTCATCGCGGAACACGGCATACCTCATGGCGATATTCGCATTGTGGGTCTCGTTGCTGAAGAAGATACTGCGGTCGGGGCTGAGCTTGTAAAGGCACACGCGTTTAAAGGAGATATCCTGGTGAGTATTGATGGTACCGATCCCCTGGAAATCGGTCGCGCGGCGCCCACCATATACGATGGTCACTTGAGCATTTCCACTGTTACAAGCCATCCTGCCGATGTAGATACCAAGCTATCAGTGAGCGCCTGTGCCCTCGGCAGTGAAATACTTTACCAGTCAGGATTTCGAGCCAACACCCACCCGCCTGGTCATCCTGGCGTGGTATTACACAGTTACTTTACATCCTGTGGTATCAACAAGGGTGAAACCACGGTAAAAGGAGAACCTCTTGCTGCTTACCAGTACAACACGATTTCACCCTATTTCACTGCTGCCTGGCAAATGCGAAACCTTGAAGGGGATGTCGCCTCGAAACAAATGGTCGACAGGCTCGCCAGTACAATGAACGGGCTATGTCAGCAGGCAGCCAACAATCGCACCGCGGTGAAATGCGAGATCACTGGCACGGATGAAGCGGCCCTTGTTGGCTACGTGGTTCCTGAAGATGCCGCGAGTATTGTCCTGTTAGAACGTGGTTTCAGGAAAACAGGGACGGAAGCGCCAAAAGTTACCGCCAGGCAGTTTGGAGGGTTTAATGGAAACCTGGTCAAGGCGCGTTTTGGTGAGGAAATGGTCATTGTTGGCACAGGTGCAGACCAGATTCATACCAACCAGGAAACCGCCTCAATAAGTGGAATGGCACGGGTCACCCGGGGACTTCTTGCGGCAATGCTGGAGTCTTACCGCTACTCCCGGGGAGAATAGTTCATAGACCTGTTTTAAAGCAGGCGCCCGGGATCGACGTCGTCACGGAACTCAAGAACACCTTTAAACTGGCTGGAAAGGGATTCACCCAGCAATATTGCCATACACAGTTGTGCCAGCCCGGGGGCACTTTGAACACCATACCCACCCTGTCCCGCCAACCAGAAAAAACCATCACAGCCAGGATCAAAACCAACGACGAAGGTCTTGTCCGGCGCAAATGTTCTCAAGCCTGCCCAGCTATGATTGATTTTTTTTACCTCGTATCCGGTGGCTTTCTCAAAACGGTCGACACCAATCGCCAACTCAAGTTCTTCCGGGCGAGAATCACAGGGATTTGAGGGGTCTTCGTTGGCCGGCGAAATCAGTAACTGTCCGGCATCGGGTTTGAAATAAAACTCTTCATCAACATCCACCACGAGTGGCCAGTTATCGATTTCATGGTCCTGCGGTTTGTCAATTAAGAGCACGCTTCGCCTTTTTGGCTGCAGGCCAAGTTTTGCAAGACCTGCCATTCCAGCGATATCGTCTGCCCATGCCCCTGCTGCGTTTACAATGAGTGGGGCAGCAAATTCCTGCTGTGAGGTCACGATGTTCCATAGACCGGCACTTCGTTTGAGTCCCTTTACCGGGTGACTGGCGTGAATGGCTCCACCGCGCTGACGAAGCAACTTGAGGTAAGCCTGTAGCAGGCTATTGACGTCAATATCTCCGCCATTATTGTCCCTGAGTCCCGCCGAAACATAGTTGGGATCCAGGATGGGAACCCACGAGGACAGGGATTTTCCATCCATGAGTTGCAGTCCCGGCTGCTCAATTGAAACTTTTTCCAGGGAGTCCTTCTGATCTTCACGGGCAATAAAGACCGCGCTCCGTGACTTGATCAACTCGGTCTCACAAAATCCCGCAGGAGGAGTCTTGAAAAAATGCTCGGCAGCCGAAGTGACGCCCCGTACCACCCTGTTACCGTAACTTGGTGCAAAGTAAGCCGCAGAACGGCCTGTCGCGTGGTAGCCAGGCTGGTCCTCCATTTCCAGCACCCCCACCTTGCAATGGGCAGCAATTTCCGCGGCGGCAGAAATCCCGGCAATACCTCCACCTATTACGATAACATCGTACTGCTTATTCATTCTTCCCATGGAAAAGAGACACCTGCCTTAGAATATTTTCCTATAATCATCATTTAACACCTGCACTAGGGTAAAACAATGTCAAATTCTATTACAGACTCTGAATCGCTGGAGCAGCATTTTGGTGCACCCCTGGATATTGCCGTCGCGGTAGAGCGCAGCAGTCTTGATAAATTCCAGCAACAGTTCATCCAGCTATCCCCCTTTGCCTGTATCGCGACGACTGATCCCGATGGGGTTCCGACGATTTCGCCCAGGGGAGATGCGCCTGGTTTTATAAGGATTATTGATGATTCGACGCTGCTTGTCCCGGATCGCCCCGGTAATAACAAGGTAGAGTCATTTCATAACCTGCTGGAAAATCCGGGCATAGCCGTGATTTTTATGATCCCGGGAGTTCGCGAGACACTGCGTGTAAAAGGACACGCTGAAATCAGCACCTCAGAATCCATGCTGGATGACTCGCGTGTAGGGCTTAACCCGGTCAGGACAGGAATTAAAATAAAAATAAATAAAGTTTATTTTCATTGTGGCAAGGCGATGATTCGCTCAAAACTCTGGGAGAATAAATACCGGCCTGCTGAGGGTGTATTGCCGACATTTGCAGAGATAATTAAAGCGGAGGCTGAGCTTGACGCGCCCAGCCAGGCACTGGAAGACAAGCTGGAACACGCGTACACGGAAGAGCTGTACTAGCTGATTCTGAAGGCAAGCAGCGCCGGCTGTATCAGTCGTCCTGTTTCCCCGGAAAAAAAAGCCTGTAAAAGTTTTCCGTGCTGGTAGCCGCAATTTCAGAGAATTCGCAGCCCTTGAGTTCTGCGATATGCTCGGCTACATGTCTCACAAAAGCCGGTCGATTGGTTTTACCCCGGTAAGGCGCCGGTGCCAGGTAAGGAGAATCTGTTTCAACCAGGATTTTTGATAGCGGTACCCTGCGCGCAACCTCCTTAAGTTCCTGCGCATTCTTAAACGTCACGATCCCGGAAAACGATATCAGGAAATTAAGATCCATCGCTTTCTCGGCAGTGTCATAGTCATCGACAAAGCAGTGCATTACTCCACCTACTTCGTTAGCTTTTTCTTCCCTGAGAATGTTAATCACATCCTCCCTCGCTTCCCGGCTGTGTATGATCAGGGGTTTGCCTGTCTCCCTTGCCGCCCTGATATGATTTCGAAAACGCTGCCTCTGCCATTCCAGGTCACCTTCACTACGAAAATAGTCCAGCCCTGTCTCTCCTATGGCAACCACGCAGTTCTCCCCGGCCATGCTGACCAGTGAATCGACGCTGGCGTCACATTTTTTATCGGTATTTGGGTGAATACCCACAGACGCCGACACGGCGTCGAATTGCCTTGCGAGCTCCAGTATGTCCGGGTAACTCTCCAGGTCTATTGAGACACAGAGCATATGTTCCACACCACTGTCGAGCGCATCACTGATGATGTCTGCTGAAGTGCCAAGCCCTTCTATCATCGGAATATGGCAATGGGAATCAACCAGTGATACGTTCATGAAGCGGTACTTTCAGTAGTAATTGGAAGACGAGACTTGCTCGAGAAAAAATCGCGTAAGGGAAGTAAGCAGTAAAAAACCTCGAGCCGAAGAAAAACGCTTATATGGTGTGCGTAGCCCTGTCAGACTTTAGCGCGCCGGCCAGCTGGTTTTCAATCTTGTTCTTGGTCGCGCCCTTGTCCAGTTCGCTGAATTGCACACCAATTCCGGCTGTTTTGTTTCCCTGTGCGCCCTTGGGTGTGATCCAGACAACGCGTCCCGCAACCGGGAGCTTTTCCTTGCTGTCTGTCAGTGTCAGGAGCATAAAAACTTCGTCTCCGAGCTTGTAAGGCTTGGCAGTGGGAATGAACAATCCCCCGTTCTTGATAAACGGCATATACGACGCGTACAAGGCACTCTTGTCGCGAATTGTCAGGGACAAAATACCCTGTCTCGGATCTCTACCACCAGCTGCCACTGATTTTTATCCTCCTTTAGCCCTGGAAACGGCCTGCCAGGAAACGATAAATTCCTCCAGAAGGCCCTGTTTGTTCAGGTTATACGGACCTTCAAGCTCCCTGTAAAGGCGCGAAAGTGCGTCGTAGCACCGAATAACCTGTACCAAGTCTAATCCTTTTAAAATTCCTTGCAAGTGCTTGTGTATAGTGGACTTATTGGGTCTCTCGCCGAGTTTCTGACGACTCATGGTAGCAAAGTGGCCGAGTAGCTGTTTTATGGTGGTTACCAGCTCCTGCTCTGATTCCAGCCATTTCCTGGCGGTCTTGACGGGATCAGCCGGCTGACTGCGCAGCAAGGCCAGTTCCGACAGGAATTCCACCTGCAGTTGCAAGGAGCCTGATTCTGCCAGCTCAATGGCACGCATGGGGGCTCCGCCAGCCAGTGAGAGCAATTCCTCAAGCTCCTCCTCTGCCAGGGCCAGTTTTTCCTTTAACCACCCAATTGCCACGTCGCCGCGAACCGGGGGGAATTCAAGACGCTGGCAACGGCTTCGAATGGTCACCGGTAACATGGAGGGTTTCTCTGCCAGCAGCATGAGGCGTGACTCCGAGGGAGGTTCTTCCAGGCTTTTTAGCAGTCCATTGGAGGCGTGTCGATTCATGCTGTGCGCATGTCGAATAATCACCAGTTTGTGCTGGCCGAAATGACTGCGAATATTTATATAGTCGATGACTTCGCGTATCGCGTCGACCTTGATGGCTTTCCCCGGGGCTTCTGGTTCAACCCACATCAGGTCCGGGTGATTTCCGGCTGCAAAGAGTAGACATGACTTGCAGGAGCCACATGCCTCGTCATGGGCGCTTGAGTCCTGGCACAGGACCCTTGCTGCAAATCTCGCAGCAAACTCGTCTGTGCCAATACCTTCAGGCCCGCTTAGCAGCAGCGCATGGTGAAGCCGTCCCCTGTTGTGGGCATCCAGCAACTTGTGCCATTGATCTGACTGCCAGGGTAAGCCGCTCATAGGAAATAGTTTCTTGCTGCCAGGACCCGGTCAACCTGCTGTTGCACCTCCTCCACGTCCCCGGATGCATCGATGACAACGATACGCTCTGGGTTCTCGCGGGCCAGTTCAAGATACTTGTCTCGAATGTCCTGAAAAAAGCGAAGGTCCTCGGATTCAAAGCGATCAAGTTCTCCACGCTTGTCCGCGCGCTCCATTCCAACTTCCACGGGCGCATCGAGCAACAGGGTTAGATCAGGTGCAAGTGATTTTTGCACCCAGTCTTTCAGGATTTGAATATTTTCGTCCGCGATACCTCTTCCACCACCCTGGTAGGCGAAACTTGCGTCTGTAAAGCGATCACAAATCACTATTTCACCGCGTGCAAGTGCCGGTTCAATAACCCGCTTGATGTGCTGCGCCCGTGCCGCAAAGATCAGTAAAAGTTCTGTTTCATGACTAATGTCAAGGTCAACACTGTTAAGCAGTATATTCCTGATTGACTCTCCCACCGAGGTGCCCCCGGGTTCGCGGGTTATTGTCACCCGGTGTCCTCGTTGCCTGAGAGCTTCACCAAGGTAATCTACCTGGGTCGTTTTGCCCACGCCTTCAATGCCCTCGAGAGTGATAAAAATACCTTTTCCCATTGTACTAGCGGTTTCTGTTTAGCTGGTAGCGAGCAACGGCACGGTTGTGTTCCTGCAAGGTTTTTGAAAAATGATGCGAACCATCTCCTTTTGCCACGAAATACAGGGACTCTCCCGGCTCCGGGTGCAGGGCTGCGTGCAGCGCATCCCTGCCCGCCGATGCGATGGGTGTTGGCGGCAGACCCCTGTACCTGTAAGTATTGTAGGGCGAGTCAATAGACAGGTCTTTTTTCCTGATATTACCCTTGTAGATTTCCCCCATGGCATATATCACCGTTGGGTCAGTTTGCAATTTCATGTTTTTCCTGAGTCGCCTGACAAACACCCCGGCTATCATACCTCTTTCTTCCGCCACACCGGTTTCCTTTTCAATGATTGATGCCATCACCAGGGCCTGGTACGGTGAGTCATAGGGCAGGTTTTCATCGCGCTGCTGCCACTCTTCCCTGAGAACCTGTTCCTGCATTTCCACGGCTCGCCGAAGGAAATCAACGTCGCGAGTCCCGGCGGGGAAATGGTAGGTATCGGGAAAGATCCTTCCTTCCGGCTTGTAGCCGGTATAACCCAGTTCCGCCATGATCGCAGCAGGCCCCAGGCTACCCAGTGTCTGCACAATTCTAGTATCCTGTTTCACCAGTGCCAGTATCTGGGAGAACGTCAGGCCCTCGGGTATTGTCAGGGAATATTGTTTTACTTTTCCCTGCACCAGAATGTCCAGGAGCTGCAGTGGTGTGGTGCCTGGCTCAATAGTGTATTCCCCAGTTTTTAGTTTTGCGGCTATTTCCTGCCTTCTTCCCTCAAAGACCAGGTAATACGGGTGCGCAATCCAGCCCTTACTGCTCAGTTCCCTTGCTAGCGAGGTAAGACTCTGGCCCGGTTTGATTTCCAGCACCCGGGTTTGCTCAATGGGAAGGGAGCTATTCAGCATCTTGCGCATATCTGCCTCCAGCCAGAACCCTGCAATCACGATCGTAATTAGCACCATCCCAAAGGTGAGCACGAGGAATTTTTTCATCAAGCGGCCACCAGTGCCTTGTCCTGGAGTAGTCGCAGTACAGCTTTTGCAACATCAATCCGTTCATATTGCCTGCCCGACAGCTCTCGCACAGGCCAGATACCAATCAGGCTATTACAGAAGAACAGCTCGTCCGCGTTGAGCGCATCATCAATCGATATGTCCACCGTTTGCGCAGTCAAACCCATCGACCCTGCCAGCTCCAGGATGGCCGAACGAATGACGCCTTTTACTCCTGATTGCTGTAACGATGGCGTGAAAAGCGTATCGCCTTGAACGATAAAAACATTGCTCATTATTCCCTCGATTACCCGGTCGCCAGTGTCCATAACCAGGGCTTCCGCATAACGTTCGCCAATCTCTTTCTTAAGGAGAACCTGTTCGAGTCGGTTCAGGTGCTTGATGCCGGCAAGAGCGGGATTACAGGATAGCCGACCTTCGCATACACCAGCGACTATACCTTCATGAGCACGGGAAGCCGGGTAATCGGGCCAGGGGAAAAGCATCACGACCCTGGATGTTTTATCGTGCGAAGGTGGCAGGTAACCGCGACCGCCCTCACCCCTCGATACAACAAGCTTGATGACCGCTTTCTGCTGACCACGTGCAAGGGACATGCACTCGCTGTACAGGAGTTCATCATTCGGACAGCTGATGCCAAGTCGTGAACATCCTTCTTTCAGCCGGGCTAGATGCAGTTCAAAAGCAAGGAGTGCTTCCTCGAATACAGCTATGGTTTCAAACAGGCCGTCACCATACTGGAAAGCGCGGTCCCTGGGGTCAATGCTACTGAGCTTTTCTCCGTTTACCAGTATCACGATATCTTATTGGTTCCGCGACATGAGGAGACAGGGCTTATGCCATTTAATTCGGGCTGCTATTACACCTGTCTGAAAATAAGCGAACCGTTTGTTCCACCAAAACCAAAAGAATTTGAAAGGACGGTGCGAATTTCCATCCGCCGTGCTTCATGGGGTACGTAGTCAAGGTCGCATTCAGGATCGGGGTTATCCAGGTTTATCGTAGGCGGTGCTACCTGGTCCTTGATACTAAGCACAGAAATAACAGCCTCAACGCCACCGGCGGCACCCAGCAGGTGGCCTATCATGGACTTTGTTGAACTGACCGCCGTGCTATAGGCGTGCTCCCCGAGTACCTGCTTGATCGCATTGCTTTCGATAACATCACCTGCCGGGGTGGATGTTCCATGGGCGTTTATGTAATCCAGCTCAGACACGTCTATGGCTGCATTGTTTATGGCATTTCGCATACATCGTGCGGCACCGTCGCCACCCGGAGATGGCAAGGTCATGTGGTATGCGTCACCGCTCATGCCATAGCCGGTCAGTTCCGCATAAATTCTCGCGCCCCTTTTACGGGCGAATTCGTATTCTTCCAGCACGAGCACACCAGCTCCATCACTCAGTACAAAGCCATCGCGATCCCGGTCCCAGGGACGACTGGCACCCTTTGGATCATCATTGTTTGTTGATAATGCCTTTGCATTGGCGAAACCGGCCAGACCAGTTGGAGATGTGGACATTTCTGCACCACCGGCAACCATCACATCGGCATCACCGTACTCGATTATCCGGGCTGCCTCTCCAATGTTGTGAGTACCTGTAGAGCAGGCAGTAACGATAGCAAAATTTGGACCCCTGGCACCGTAGCGTATCGAAAGGTGACCGGAAATCATGTTGATGATGTTACTTGGGACATAAAATGGGGATACCTTGCGGGGCCCGCCCTCTGTAATGATATGCGTCCCTTTCTCGATACCTGGCAAGCCTCCAATTCCCGAGCCGACAGCAATACCAACCCGCTCAGAAATATCCTCGGTAATTTCAAGTCCGGAGTCCTCTACTGCCTGGATGCCGGCTGCCATGCCGTAATGGATAAAGGGGTCCATTTTCCTGGCATCTTTTTTCGAGATGTAGTCCTCGATATTGAAGTCCCGAATAGAGCCGCCAAAACGTACCGGGAATTCGGACACATCGAAGTGGGTAATTGGGGCTATGCCACTGACCCCGTTCAGAATGTTTTTCCAGGAGTCGGCGACGTTGTTGCCAACGGGTGTCAGCAGTCCCAGGCCTGTGATAACTACTCGACGTTTGCTCACGCTAATTCCTCGTGTATAGCAGAAAAACAAAAGGCCGCGTCTTTCAACGCGGCCTTTTATCAGTTTTAATGCTGGATGCTAGTCAAGATTGGCGTTGACGTAATCCACTGCCTGCTGCACGGTTGTAATCTTTTCCGCGTCTTCATCCGGAATCTCAGTCTTGAACTCTTCTTCAAGAGCCATAACGAGTTCTACCGTGTCCAGCGAATCTGCACCGAGATCATCAACAAAAGATGCCTCGCTGGAGACTTCCTCTTCTTTAACGCCTAGTTGTTCTACTACGATTTTTTTAACGCGTTCTTCGACACTGCTCATAATGGGTTATTCCTCCCTCAACGGTGTGGTCACCGAAAATTCGTGTGTAAGTTTAGTGAAAAGCCTATAACTTGCAAGCGGCATAGGCTCAAAATTTTTATCTAATTGATTATCAGACAATTAGCATGTCCAATTAATGTGAATAATAGGATATTACGTCATGTACATGCCTCCATTGACATTAATAGTTTCCCCCGAAATGTAGCCTGCAACTGGCGATGCCAGGAAGGCTACCGTGGCTGCAATTTCCTCTGGCTTTCCGAGACGTTGAACGGCAATTTGTTCGAGCAGGCTCGACTGCTGATCCTCGGAGAGTGCATCTGTCATGTCAGTTTCAATAAAACCGGGCGCTACCGCATTTACAGTGATTCCCCTGCTTCCAACTTCCTTTGCCAGTGCCTTTGTGAAACCGATCATCCCTGCCTTGGTAGCTGCATAATTTGACTGGCCGGGGTTTCCTGACAGTCCTACAACCGAGGTGATATTAATAATTCTTCCAAAGCGGGCTTTCATCATCCCGCGAAGACAAAGCTTGCTGATCCTGTAAACAGAATTCAGATTGGTATTCACCACGTCATCCCACTCATCGTCTTTCATGCGCATTAACAGGTTGTCCCTGGTAATGCCGGCGTTATTCACCAGTACGCTAATTTCTTCGCCGTCATTCTTGAGTTGCTCACTGAAGTCCTGTACTGAATCGTTACTTGAAACGTCCAGGACATAGCCCTTGCCGGATATACCGTTTTCGGCAAGATGCGTTTCAATTTTTTTCACGCCGGTTTCGCTGGTCGCCGTACCAATGACGCGGGCTCCATCTTCGCCAAGGCGTTGTGCTATGGACTTGCCAATACCTCGACTGGCCCCTGTTACCAGGGCCGTATACCCTTCAAGTACTGCTGTCATAATTCAACACTCCCCAAGTGCTTTCTCGAGTGATTCAGGGTCGAACACAGGTTGCACAAGCAGAGAACGATCGATCCTTTTTATCAGCCCTGATAATATTTTTCCCGGGCCGCATTCCACAATGTGAGTGATGCCGTCGGCCTGCAGGCTCTTTACAGATTTCCACCAGTGCACAGACTGGTGCAGTTGCTCTACAAGTGCTTTTTTTATTTCGCTGGCATCCGTTCTCGCTGTTGCATCGACATTCTGTACCACCGGGATATTGCCGTTACTGAACTCAACCTTGTCCAGTACTTCACTAAAAGCGTCGGCAGCGTCGAGCATGAGTGAGCAATGCGAAGGCACACTCACTGCGAGAAGCATGGCTTTTCGAGCGCCAGCGCTGGACGCGCTATCGACAACTTTTTCCACCGCTATGCTCGTACCTGCGATGACAACCTGGCCTGGAGAGTTGAAATTTGCAGCTGACACCGTCCCTTCGCCGGCAACCTCGTTACACAGGTTTATCACCTGCTCGTCTTCGAGCCCGAGTATCGCAGCCATTGCCCCTTCTCCGTCCGGGACGGCTTCCTGCATGAGCCGGCCGCGCTCTGCGACCAGGCCTACAGCATCTTCAAATTGCAGTACGCCGGCACTGACCAGGGCGCTGTATTCGCCAAGGCTGTGTCCGGCCAGGATGGAGGGTGTCTCGCCACCCAGTTCGTGCCAGGTGTTCCAGGTGGCTATACTGGCAGTAAGCAAGGCCGGCTGTGTGAACTGCGTCCTGCTCAGCTTGTCTTCCGCATCCTCCTGCACCAGTGCCCACAGATCATAACCAAGCACCCTCGAGGCAGCCTCAAAAGTGTCTTTGACGCCTGGATACTTCTCAGCGAGCTCGGCCAGCATTCCTTTTGACTGGGAACCCTGTCCCGGAAAAACGAATGCCAGATTACTGTTACCCATCAGCCTGCTTGCTCCTAGTAGCGGACTACGATTGAGCCCCATGTAAAACCGCTGCCAACGGCTTCCAGGAACAGGGTTTCACCGGGTTTTACACGGCCATCGCGAATCCCCGTGTCAAGGGCCAGTGGAATTGAGCCGCCGGAGGTATTGCCATGTTCTGCCACGGTCAGGATGACCTTGTCCATCTCCATGCCAAGTTTCTTTGCTGTCGCCTTGATAATGCGTTGGTTGGCCTGGTGAGGAACCAGCCAGTCGATATCGGATTTGCTGAGATTGCAGTCTGCCAGGGTCTCATCAACGATGCTTCCCATGGCATTGACCGCAAATTTAAATACCTCGTTTCCGCTCATGCGTATGAAAGGGTCATCGGTTGGTTTTGAGACGCCCGAAGGTACTTGCAGGAGATGAGCATGGGAGCCGTCTGCATGAAGACGGGTTGTATAAACCCCCGGCTCTTCGCCGCTCTCCAGTACGATAGCACCTGCCCCGTCGCCAAAAAGTACGCAGGTGCCACGGTCACTCCAGTCCAGTATTCTCGAATTGGTGTCAGCACCAAGCACAAGCGCACGTTTTGCACTGCCCGACTTGATGAACTTATCCGCTACGCTGAAAGCGTAGATAAAGCCGGAGCAAGCCGCCTGGACGTCGAACGCACCACAATTGTTTTTTATCTTGAGACGATCCTGTAGCAGGCAGGCCGTACTGGGGTAAATCAGGTCAGGTGTCGACGTGGCAAGTACGATGAGGTCAATCGAATCAGCGCTGATACCGGCGGCTTCAATGGCACCAAGTGCAGCCTGCTCACACATATCGCAGGTGGTTTCGTCTTCCCTTGCGACATGTCGTTCCCGAATACCAGTGCGAGCCTGGATCCACTCATCAGTAGTATCGACAAGGGTTTCTAGTTCCTCGTTGCTAACGACTCTCTCGGGGAGATAGCTACCTGTTCCGATGATCCTGGAGTAAATCATTCAAGTCTCAATTAACAGGTCTTCAAGTCGCTGGCTGATTCTTTCAGGGACATTCTTGGTAACCTCGATCATGGCTTCTTCAATGGCATGTGCAAAAGAAAGCCTGTCCGCACCTCCGTGACTTTTCACTACGATACCTCGCAAGCCAAGAAGACTGGCGCCATTGTAACGTCTCGGATCAATTCGCTCTTTCACAGCCTTCAGGATCGGACGACTCATCAAGGCTGCCAGTTTACCGTAGACGGAAGATTTAAAAACATCCGTCGCATGGGCATTAAACAGGTTGGCAACACCTTCACTTGCCTTGATGGCAATATTTCCGGAAAAACCGTCACACACTATGACATCAACTTTTCCTGAATACAGGTCATTACCCTCTACAAAGCCAACATAATTCAGGTGGCTTTCCGATAGCAGCAGTGCTGCCTGCTTTACCCTGTCATTACCCTTTATTTCCTCGGCACCGACATTGAGAAGTGCGACAGTGGGATCTTCCACGCCTTCAACAGCCTTGGTAAGTTCTGAGCCCATAACGGCGTACTGGAATAATTGCTCTGAGCTGGGTTCAACATTCGCGCCGAGATCGAGGACGTGCGTATGGCCATCCAGGCCGGGCATGGTTGAGCAAATAGCGGGACGATCGATGCCGGGCAGCATTTTCAGTACGAATCGCGCAGTCGCCATCAATGCCCCGGTGTTACCTGCGCTGACGCAAGCCGATGCGCGTCCATCACGCACAAGTTCGATGGCGATTCGCATGGAAGAGTCTTTCTTGTTTTTCAGGGCCAGCGAAGGTAACTCGTGCATCTCCACGACTTCACTGGCGTGCTGAATATGCAGGCGTTCGTTGGTTACTGCAGAGTTGCTCTTTAAAACGCCTTGCAGGGTATCTTCGTCGCCAACGAGAATTATCTCGAGACTCTGGTGTTTCTCGAGACAATCAAGTGCTGCTGGCACAATCTCACCGGGACCGAAGTCTCCCCCCATGGCATCCAGCGCTAGACAGAATGTCAAAATTGTTCTCCCGCAACAGGACGTATCAGGAATAAATCACTCGATCATTCACGAGTGATGGAGTGCTCTTTTATTCGTCGTCGTCGGTATTGTTTAATACCTGGCGCCCGCGGTAATAGCCTTCAGCACTGACATGATGCCGGCGGTGAACTTCACCGCTGGTTTGCTCGGTGGAAAGTGCTGGCGCTGTCAGGGCATCGTGGGAGCGACGCATATTTCTGCGTGAACTCGATTTCTTGCTTTTTTGTACAGCCATTTTCTGTTTCCTCTTTAAATTTTGCTTCGTATCATTTACTGAGCTTTAAATCTTTCAATACCGCAAAGGGATTAACCTTTTCCATTTCGCTTTGCTCCTCTTCCAATTCTGCACTGTGGCAGCTTTCTGTATCATGGCTGGGAGCCAGGGGCAGAGCCAGCAATAACTCTTCTTCTATAAATTCGTTTAACAACAAGCTCCTGTCAGCGACAAGCAGGGGTTCAAATTCTCCCGGTATACTAACGGCGGCCTTGTCATCACTCACAACGGCGACCTTTATTTCGTGGGAAATCTCCACGTCTACCGGTTTCAGGCAACGCTGGCAGGACATGCTGAGCCGTGAAGAAAACTGCCCGTCAATCCTGACCCATCCCTGCTCATGCCGGGCGAAGTCGAGACTGTAGTCCACCTTACCCTCTTTACTCGCCAGTAAGCCGGCCAGGCGCCCCATACTTTCAATGGTCAGGGTGCCGGACAGGTTCTCTCCAGCATCGGCGAGTTGCTCAGGAAAAATCTGCTGCGGGTGGCCTGCTTGCATCAGGCGGGGAAGTTTAGCCACACAAGGCACTAGTGTCAAAGAAATAAACACTGAAAATCCGCGTTTAAGCCTTTGACTTGACAGGTATTTACAGACTGTCATGCTATGCCGCCATGAGTACCTGGCAGAAAACGAGGTAAAGCACAATTTCAGCACTGATCCTGGCGAGTTCTTCGCCCTACAGAAAAACGCTGCTTGAGCGTCTCCAGCTCGAATTTACCTGCGTTAGCCCCGATATCGACGAGAGTCTTCAGCCAGGGGAAGATACGCAAAAGGCTGTTACTCGCCTTGCCAGCAGCAAGGCGCTGGCGGTGGCCGAGAACAACGAGGATGCACTGATCATAGGCTCTGACCAGCTTGCCTGCCTGGGCTCGACGGTGTTTGGCAAGCCCGGAAACAAGCAGGCTGCCGTAGCGCAGCTACAGGCAATTCGGGGCCAACGCCTTGGTTTCTATACCGGTCTTTGCCTGTTGAACAGCGCGACCATGGAAAAACAGCAGGACTGCGTCGTCTATGAGATTGAGTTTCGGGATTATTCAGACGATGAGATTGAGCGTTACCTGGAGCGTGAGCAGCCTTATAACTGTGCTGCGGCTTTCAAGTCCGAGGCGCTCGGCATCAGTCTCGTGGCGTCCATGCATGGCCCCGACTCCAGTGCCCTTATTGGCCTGCCGCTCCTGAGTCTGTCCAGCATGCTGCGGCAGGAAGGCGTTAAATTACCCTAGATATTACATTAGAAAATATATATAAACTATTGTAATACAACACTATTAAGCAAATTTCTTATTTCCTGTGCGAAAGCCGCACCAATGCTGCCGGCAAAGCGATCCAGGTAGGTGTCACGCCGGGTAAAATCCACGATGTCCTCGACCCCGACAATTTCACGGGCCACATAGCCTGCACTGCCAAGGGCATCGACCAGTCCAAGCTCAATAGACTGCTCACCGGTCCATATCAGGCCTGAAAAAATACGCTCATCCTCGGCCAGCCGGTCACCACGCCCTTCGCGCACAGTCTCGATAAACTGTCGATGTACATCGTCCAGCAAGACATCCATGTGGGCCAGGTCGCTGTCTTTCTGGGGAGAAAACGGGTCCATGAAGGCCTTGCTTTCGCCGGCATGCAGCACACGACGCTCTATTCCCAGCTTCTCGATGGCATCGACAAAGCCGAATCCGGCCATGATCACACCAATAGAGCCCACCAGGCTGGCCTTGTCTGCATATATCTCGTCTGCAGCTGCGGCGATGTAATAACCTCCGGAAGCACACAAATCACCGATCACCGCATACAGCGGGGTTTCGGGATACTTTTCTCGCAGTCGCCCAATCTCATCGTTGATGTAGCCTGCCTGTACCGGGCTTCCTCCGGGACTGTTAATCCTTATTATCACTGCAGCGGTATTTTCATTTTCAAAGGCGGCTCTGAGGCCCGAGGCCACATAATCAGCGTTTGCTTCGCTCTCGGCCGCAATGACGCCCCGTATGTCTACCAGGGCGGTGTGCTGGTCACCGCCAAGCCCTCCCATTTCCCACCTGTCCACTAAAAATATGAGAAGGAAAGAAAAAAGATAGAGGGAAAGCAATATCTTGAAGAAAATACTCCAGCGCCTGTGCGTACGCTGCTCCTTCAGGAACTCCCGCGCCAGCTGGTTTACCAGGCGTTGTTCCATTCCAGGTTCTTTTATGTCGTTCATCTGGCTATTCCTAATCGATTCAGTCAAAAATTCACCAAGCGGCGAGCCAGCCAGGCAATTCGCGCAGGCTGTGAAAACACGCTACGGGATTAAATTTTACTAGATATTCCACGGGTTGCGCCCCATAACTTACCGCAGCCGCCTTCACCCCCGCATTTGTGGCCATCTGCAGGTCATGCTCACTATCACCTACCATGAGCGTGGAAGAAGGGCTGACTCCGGCCAGATCCATGATTTCCTGTAACATCTGAGGGTGGGGTTTTGAGAAAGTTTCATCGGCACAGCGACTAAAATGAAACAAGTTGCCGAGACCGCTCTCCCTGAGGGCATTATCCAGGCCCTTGCGGCTTTTCCCCGTGGCGACGGCAAGCGTGTGGCCATTCTCATGCAGGCCCCTGATGGTTTGCTCAACGCCTTCAAAAACCGACGTGGAATTGGCCGAATTGCCAAGATAATACTCCCGGTAATGCACCGCTAACTGTTGCCTCTGCTGGCCGGAGATACCCGGGTAGAGTCTTTCCATGGCCTCCAGCAGGCCAAGCCCGATAATATTGCGAAGTTCATCCTCGCTGCGGGACGGTAATGCCATGCAGGTGATGGCATGCTGCAGGGACGCAACAATGTGTCCAAGTGAGTCACAGATGGTTCCATCCCAGTCAAACACCAGTAGTTCGAACTGTTCGTAGCCGGATGCCTGCTTACTCATGGGATTTTAGAAACTCCTCGAGGTCAGCGGGCAACGGCGCCTTTATTTGAAGTTCCTGCCTGCTTCCGGGCATGAGCGTTAATTCCGAGGCGTGCAGGAATAGTCGTTTCAGGCCACGTTTACGTAGCGCGGAGTTGAAATTCTCGTCGCCATACTTTTCGTCGCCGGCAACGGGATGGCCAATATGGCTGGCATGAACGCGAATCTGGTGAGTTCGGCCCGTGGCGATAAGCACTTCAGCCAGGCAACTGCTACTGAAAGCCCGGCGCCTGCTGAAAGTAGACATGGCTGACTTGCCGGAGTCGTCCACCTTGACAACCCGCTCCCCGGAACTGAGCACATTCTTTTTCAGTGGTGCACTTACATCAACTGGCTTTTTGCCCGGGTTACCCCTGAGCAGGGCCAGGTACTTTTTTGTTACTCGGCCTTCGCGAAAGTCATCCTGCAGCATCTTCAGTCGAGGTACTGATTTGCAAAGCAGGAGGCAGCCCGAGGTGTCCTGGTCAAGGCGGTGGACCAGTTGCAGGTTTTCTGCCCCTGGCCTGAGATGGCGAAGCAACTCGATGACGCCAAATGTTCGGCCACTGCCACCATGAACTACAAGGCCGGAGGGTTTATTTAGCAACAGCAGGTCCTGATCCTCGTACAAGGTCGCTTTTTCCACCATCTCGAGCAGGTAGCGAGGTGGTCTGCCCCTGTCAGCAGGCGCTTCCAGGACCACGGGTGGAATGCGAATAATGTCACCCTGCTGCAGGCGATAGTTCTGCTTTGCCCTGCCCTTGTTAACCCTGACCTCGCCCCGTCTCAGCATCTGGTAGATGCGCGTTCGTGGCAATCCCTTCAGGCGCGCCATCAGATAGTTATCCAGGCGACGGTTTTCGTCGGCAGGGCCTGCGGTCACAAACTGGACCGGGCTGGGTTTTTCCAGATTCCGTGACATTTATTCAATTCAGCGTTGCGGTAGTTGGCAATGTTGCTATAGTATCGGTTGTTCCTGTGCATTATGATAACGCACAGGTTATCTGTTGTCCGGTCAGATACTTACATGACCCTGTTGAGCAGAGTTGGCAAACACAAGTGGTGTCGAGCAAGGTACCCGAAGTGGTTACCCTGGAAGTCTCCGCCACCCCTCAGCTCCACGGTCATGTCCCGTTGAGAATCGCAGCAGGTAAAAATTAGCGCACCAGTACGTGCGGGATCAAAACTGACTGTCACGATTTAGACAGCGTCCCGCGGATTAATTTCCAGCGTGCTTCGTGTAACAGGTTAAACAGCCGCGTGTACAACTAATGAATATACGTGGCCGAATGTGCTCCCCGGGGCCGGCAACAGCCATCTGCCCCGAAGCTGCCGATACATTGCAGCCGCGGTTGAGCACGAGTGAAAGGACATAACAATAATGATTAGAATGCTGATAAACGCAACTCAGCCAGAAGAGTTGCGCGTTGCGCTGGTCGACGGCCAACGTCTTTTTGACCTCGATATTGAATCTGCAGGTCGGGAACAGAAAAAATCCAACATATACAAGTGTCGTGTTGTCCGGCTTGAACCCAGCCTGGAAGCCGCTTTCGTGGATTATGGTGCGGAACGACATGGTTTTCTTCCATTCAAGGAAATTTCCCGAAGTCTCTTTAAAAACAAGTCCGCTGATTCACGTTTTAACATCAAGGATGAGCTGGAGGTTGGGCAGGAGTTCTGTGTCCAGGTGGAAAAGGAGGAAAGGGGCAACAAGGGAGCTGCACTGACCACCTTTATCAGCCTGGCTGGAAGATTCCTGGTGTTGATGCCCAATAATCCCAAGGCGGGTGGTGTTTCACGCCAGATCGAGGGAAGTGACCGCGCCGATGCCCGTGAAGCCATGAGTGGCCTTGAGGTACCTAATGGTATGGGCCTGATCCTGAGAACAGCCGGTGTTGGCAAGAGTGCAGAGGAGTTGCAGTGGGACCTTGACTACCTCATGAGTCTCTGGGGCTCCATTTCCCAGGCTGCACAGGACCGCAGTGCGCCATTCCTGGTCTACAAGGAAAGCGAGGTGATAATTCGGGCAATACGTGACTACCTGCGTAAAGATGTCTCGGAAATCTGGATTGATGATGCCGACGTTTTTGACAGGGCCAGGGAGTTCATGGAAAAGGTCATGCCTCACAACCTGCCAAAGCTGAAGCTCTACAAGGAAAATGACTCACTCTTCAATCGTTACCAGATAGAAGGTCAGATTGAGACGGCGTTTTCGCGCCAGGTAAACCTGCCTTCAGGCGGCGCGCTGATCATTGACCCCACGGAGGCCCTGACTTCCATCGATATTAACTCGGCGCGTGCAACCGGTGGCCAGGACATTGAACAGACCGCGCTTAACACTAACCTTGAAGCAGCTGATGAGGTGGCCAGGCAGCTTCGCCTGCGTGACCTGGGTGGACTGGTGGTGATTGATTTCATCGACATGATGAACTCACGCAACCAGCGGGAAGTTGAAAATCGTCTGAAAGATGCGCTCAAGATAGATCGCGCCAGGGTTCAAATTGGCCGTATTTCAAGGTTTGGCCTGCTGGAAATGTCACGTCAGCGATTGCGCCCTTCCCTGGATGAGTCCAGCCACATTCCATGTCCGCAGTGTGATGGCCAGGGCACGATTCGTGGAACTGACTCATTGTCCCTGGCGGTGTTGCGTATCATTGAAGAAGAGGCCATGAAAGATTCCACGGCGCGGGTGATCGCAGAACTGCCGGTGGAAGCTGCCACGTTTTTACTGAATGAGAAACGCCAGGCGATTCGCGAAACCGAAGAGCGCCTCGACGTGGAAATAGTCATTGTGCCCTCCACTGCCATGGTCATACCGCACTACCGTGTGCAACGTGTTCGTCTTAGCGAGGCAGAGCAAAACAAGGACAGGAAAGCGAGTTATGAGCTTGCAGAGAAGGAAGAGACAGAAACTCGCACGCACCAGGATGCTGGCCGCAAGAAACCCATGGAAAAACCTGCAGTTGGCCAGATAGTCCCGGATACGCCCATACCGAATGGAAAAGCCGCGAAAGGTTCTGGCCTGATTTCCAGGTTATTTGGAAGCCTGTTCGGAGTTCCGGACGAGCCCGAAGTTAAGAAAAAGGAACAGGGTTCCGATAATCGCAAGAACCAGCAACGCCGTCGCCGTCCACCCCGAAACCGCGATCGCGATCGAAATCGGAACAGGAATAATAACAAGAGACAGCAATCAAACTCATCGGAGCAAACGTCGGATAACAATAACCAGGACAACCGGCAGCGCAAGGATAAGAAGCCCCAGGGCAATTCACAGCAGAAACAAAAGACCTCTTCGAGAAACTCCGGTAACCGTAATCGTGGCGGAGAGCGACAAAAATCAGGCGGTGACAGGAATCGTCAGCGTAACAGGAGGGATCAGCGTCAGGACAGGAAGGATAATCGCCCTGAGCAAACGGGCAAGCCCAGGTCTGATGAAACAGGCACCGCGGTTGATAGCGAAGAAACAACAATAAGGAAGGACGTTGTAACAGCAAAACAGGAAATTGAAAATGCAAGCGCACCTGTTGTTACCGGCAAGCAAAAGGAAGATGGTCGGCATGACAGTGTTGAGTCCAGCCCCAGGGAAAAGCCGGTCTCAAGCCCCGCAAGTAGCCCGGAACCCCAGTTTGTCGTTCCGGAGACACCATCACAGGCGTCGCGCCCGGCCGGTTCTACTGACAGTGAAGACGTGACCCGCATCAACCCAAGAAATGTCGAGAGAGCAAGCTCGCATCAGCCTGCCGGCAACGCCGGTGAACAACCCGCGGGCGGTCAGGCTAGCAAGCCGGTCAGCGAGGAACCTGTGAAACGCGTTGCTGAACCAGGTTCAAGTGACAGTGGGAGTAGTGACCAGGCTACCTAGTGTTCGCGGGTGGCGTGAAATTCAATATCCGGCCAGCGTTCCATTGTCAGGTTCAGGTTGACCAGTGAGGGAGCCAGGTAGGCCAGGTAGTCTCCACCATCAAGAGCGAGATTTAGCGAGGCCTTCTTGCGAAATTCAGCCAACTTGCTTTCATCTTCACACCTGATCCACCTCGCCGTATTCACTGCCACGTTGTCATAGGCACATTCAACGTTGTATTCATCCTTGAGTCGCCATGCGACAACATCAAATTGCAGGGTCCCCACTGCGCCAACGATCAGTTCGTTGCTGTTAAGGGGCCTGAATACCTGCGTGGCGCCCTCTTCCCCAAGCTGCAGGAGGCCTTTCAACAGGGCCTTCATCTTGAGGGGATCCTTTAGCTGGACGCGACGAAACAGTTCGGGGGCAAAATGGGGGATACCCTGGAAGCTAAGAGTCTCGCCTTCGCTAAATGAATCACCAACCTGGATGGTCCCATGGTTATGCAGGCCGATGATGTCTCCCGGCCATGCATCCTCGGCATGCTCGCGCTCACCTGCAAGAAAAGTCATCGCGTTGACGGACTGCAGGTCCTTGCCGGTGCGTACGTGGTGTAACTTGATACCTTTCCTGTACCTACCGGAACATATCCTTAAAAAAGCAATCCTGTCACGATGCGCGGGGTCCATGTTTGCCTGGATCTTGAATACAAACCCACTGAACTTGTCCTCTCCTGGCGGAACAGTTCTTTCCGCGCATACACGCGGCATTGGCCCAGGTGCATGCTCCGCAAGGTAATCGAGAAAGTAGGCAATGCCAAAGTTATGTAATGCCGATCCGAAAAACACGGGAGTCTGCTTGCCCTGCAGGTAATCATCCAGGGAAAATGATGGGCAGGCACCGGTGACCAGCTCTATTTCACTCTCAAGATCCTGCAACTGGGAGCCAAGTTCCTGCCGCGCTTCATCACTTTTAAGTCCCTTGATAACCCGGCTTTCTCCTTCTTTTGAATATAGTAAAATTTCGTCGCGAAGAAGATGGTATATGCCACGAAGCTGACTTCCCATGCCAATTGGCCAGCTCACCGGGGTACACTGTATTGAAAGGTCGGATTCGATTTCATCCAGAAGTTCGATAGCATCACGCCCTTCCCTGTCCAGCTTGTTAATAAAGGTGATAATTGGGGTAGTTCGAAGCCTGCAAACCTCCATCAGCTTCCTTGTACGTTCTTCTACGCCCTTGGCGACGTCAATAACCATCAAGGCCGAGTCAACGGCGGTCAGTGTTCGATAGGTGTCTTCTGAAAAGTCTGCGTGACCCGGGGTATCGAGTAAATTAATGACCTTGTCGCCATAGAGAAACTGCATTACTGAACTGGTGACGGAAATACCTCTCTCTTTTTCCATCGCCATCCAGTCGGAAGTTGCATGTCGACTCGACTTGCGTGCTTTTACAGTACCCGCCATCTGGATGGCACCGCCGTACAAAAGCAGTTGCTCCGTGACGGTTGTCTTGCCGGCATCTGGATGGGAGATGATAGCAAAGGTACGTCTTCTGCTTAGTTCTGTCTCAAGCCCTGGCATTTATAAAACTCAGCTGGTGTAAAAAGCGGCGTATTCTATCTGCAAAACTTCCCTAGGTATATGCACAGGCGCGAGCAGGGCCAAATTTCAGCCTGGAGAGAACTGGGAATACTGGCGATACAGCTCACGACTTTTTAATGGCTCATCACCGAGGTAGGTTCCCAGGGTGCTGCGCATGAGATTTTTGAGTGAGGCCGTGTTGGTGCTTGCGTCAAGATTTTCCTCGGCCAGGGCCAGCAAACTCGCTCCGCTAATCCTGATACTGGCGCCGGCGCCCCGCGCTTCCAGCTGCGCACCCTGGTTGATAAAGTAGTGGTATTCCTTCTCAGGTGATATTTCACTGCCGTCCTGGATATCATGATCAAGTACCAGTCCATAACCTATGGAATCAAGCAGTTGTCTTTCAAAATATCGTAATGTTACCGATTCGCTTTCTCCGTGCTCCAGGCGCGTCAGTGCCATTACGTATGCCTCGAATAGCTCGACATGGGGCTCATGGGAATGCAGCAGTCGTATAAGTAATTCGTTCATGTAGAACACCGCCATTACGCAGCTGCCATTTATATCAAAGGCCATTCGAGACGCCTCGATATCTGTAAGTGTGGCAAGTTCCCCTTTTCCCGACCAGCTGACATTCAGGTTCCTTGCTGCCTGGAACAGGGCAGCTGGCCATTTTTTACTGTTCCGTGCACCTTTTGCAACCAGTCTGAGTCGACCGTGCTCCCGGGAAAAAATATCTACCAGCAGGCTGGTTTCCCGGTACGGGCGCTGATGCAGGATAAAACATGGACTCAGCGTAACCTTCACGGTCTAACTTCCCGGTTCCTCATAGCCAAGGGCGCCGAGAGCGGAGTTATCCCGTGTCCAGTTTTTCCTTACCTTTACCCATGTGCGAAGAAATACCTTTTGTTCCAGCAGGTTCTGCATGTCTTTCCTGGCTCTTTCACCTGCAGCTTTCAATACTTTCCCTTCTTTGCCGATCACAATTGATTTCTGACTATTGCTTTCGACCCAGACAATCGCGTCTATTTCAATTCCATCCTGGCTTTCTGCAAACTTTTCAATACTCACGGTTAGCTTGTAGGGCACTTCTTTTCCAAGGCTGTTTATCAGCTTCTCCCTGATAAACTCTGCCGCCAGGAATCTTACACTTCGATCAGATACCTGCTCATCCGGGTACTGCGCAGGCCCGGGCGGCATTAATTCCCTGATAGCGTTGCGTAACTCATCAAGCTGGGACTGTTTTCGAGCAGACATGGGAATGATTTTCCGAAAGTCTCTTTTTTCAGCCACTTCGGCGAGGAACGGCAGCAACAGTTTTTTATCCCTGACCCGGTCAATCTTGTTGACTGCGAGAATTACAGGGACTGCGCTGTCCTTGATTAACGCCAGGATTGCCTCGTCCGCGTCACCCCACCTGAGAGCTTCAATCACAAAAATAACGGCGTCTATCTGCACCAGGGCGCCGTTTATTTCCTTCTTCATATATTGGTTAAGTGCATCACTGTAGCGCGATTGCAGGCCGGGAGTATCTACGTAAATCACCTGCGTACCTGCTTCCGTGCTGATACCATTTATGCGTCGCTGGGTAGTTTGTGGTTTCCTCGAGGTAATACTGATTTTTTGTCCCACGAGACTATTGAGCAGGGTTGATTTGCCTACATTAGGCCTGCCAATGATACTTGCAAAACCACAGCGGGAATCACTGGCTGGTTTATTGGAAACAGGCATGATCGGCAAGCTTTATTGCTGAAGCTGCTTCAGGGCCTTGAGGGCTGCCTGCTGCTCGGCCACGCGCTTGGATTTTCCATTGGCGGTAACCGGTTGTTCAAGAGGTTCGATGCGACACTCAACAGAGAAGATACGCTTGTGTGCCTCCCCCTCCTCTGCGATCACCCTGTATTGTGGCAGCGGTAGTTTCCTGGCCTGCAAATATTCCTGCAACTCTGTCTTTGAGTCTTTTGTGGATTCACGTAGCTGCGGTGAAGACAGTAATTGAGCGTAGATACTATTCACAAATACGCGGCAATCATCAATGCCGCCATCAAGATAGATGGCGCCTATAACTGCTTCAAGGGTATTGGACAGGATAGAATCGCGTCGCCACCCGCCGGACTTGCGCTCCCCGGTGCCCAGCTGGATGAAATCACCGAGGTCAAGTTCCCTTGCCAGGCTTGCAAGGGTTTCTTTTTTGACCAGCGACGCACGCTTCCTGGTAAGAATACCTTCAGCGACGTCGCTAAGTTCATGAAAAAGAATATCGGCTACCAGGAAGCCAAGGATAGCATCGCCGAGATACTCGAGACGCTCGTTGTTGCTGGCATTAGCGCTTCGATGAGTGAGCGCTAATGCCAGCAGTTTCTTGTCAGAGAAGCTGTAATTTAATTTATTTTCGAGTTGAGTGAGGGACTCATTCACTCGGCAGTGGGCCCGCCAAGGGGAAGTTTCTTGTCAAAGACCAGTACAAACTCGATGTCAGCAACAAACTTGTTTCGTGCTTCGTATTGAAAGTGCATCACCCTCGGGTCACCTTTCTTTTTAGGTTTCAATATTTTCAGGTGTTCCTTGATGGTCCTGTCCTGGAAACGATTGACAGTGGTTGTGCCTATGGCCTTCATGAAGGCCCTGCCAGCGCTGGTGGTATTAAAATTGGGCGCATCAGGCTGCGAAGCTACCGTGTTGAGCGTCGCGGTGACTTCAAATTTCTCGTTATAAAGGGGAAATAGGCGGAGCACGATCAGCACCACCCCGGCGAGTACGGCCAATACAAACATTATTCCAATTCCCGTAATACCATCCTGTTTTTTCATGATGTTTCTCATTTTTTAACCCCTTGTTTCTATTGCCAATAATCAAGATTATTCAATTGAAGTGCCTATTCTACCCCATTCTACATTCCAGCTGGGAATATGCCACCATCTCTTGTTGCTCCAGTTCATCCAGATGTAGAACGCCCGTCCCATAAGCAGCTCATCCGGGACAGTTCCCCAGAAACGGCTGTCCTTGCTGTTATCGCGATTATCGCCCAGGACGAAATAATGACCCTCGGGCACGGTATATTCAACAGATATCGAGGTGCTAACTGGACTATGCAATATGTCGTGCTTTGTATCACCTGTCGTGGTCAATAGTTTTTGCCATCCATCCATCTGGCGCCCCGGCCCATCGTCCTCGTAGATACCATCATATTTTTGCGAATCCGGTATACCATTTACGTAGAGCGTCTTGTTGAAATATTCGACCTGGTCACCCGGAAGTGCGACAACGCGCTTGATAAAGGGAATGCGTGGATTTTCCGGATATCGAAACACAACAATATCACCCCTTTCGGGTGCGCCGAGCTCCAGCACCTTCGTATTAAGCACTGGTAATCGAATACCATACTCATACTTGTTGACCAGGATAAAGTCTCCAATCAATAGCGTCGGCATCATGGACGCTGAGGGAATTCGAAATGGCTCCACCACAAATGACCTCAGGACAAGAACGATGAAAAAAACCGGGAAAAACGAGCGTGCGTAGTCCACCAGCAGGGGTTCCGGCAGTTCCATGTTTTCATCATCGCCGGCATCCTGATCACGTTTGCGTGCTGGTGCGAAAAACCAGGCGTCAACAGCCCAGATCACGCCACTGACGAATGTCAGGAGGACCAGTAGTGCTGAAAAATCAAAGCTCATTATTATTCTCTGTATAAGTATTAGTCTTTGCCAACGTGCAATATGGCCATAAAAGCGCTTTGTGGTATTTCAATTGAACCAAATTGTTTCATGCGCTTTTTCCCCGCTTTTTGCTTTTCAAGCAGTTTTCTTTTTCGCGTAATGTCACCGCCATAACATTTAGCTGTCACATTTTTTCTCAATGCCTTGACATTTTGGCGAGCAAGAATCTTTGAACCTATCGCAGCCTGGATGGACACGTCGAACATTTGCCTGGGAATAAATTCCTTCATTTTCTCGGTTAACTCCCTTCCTCGTCGCTCCGCGAATTCCTGGTGAACAATACAGGAAAGTGCATCAATCTTTTCAGAATTGATGAGAATATCCAGCTTCACCAGCCTGGCAGCCTGGTACCGGACAAAGGCATAATCAAAAGAAGCGTAGCCGCGACTTGCGGATTTGAGCCGGTCGAAAAAATCCAGTACGACCTCATTCATTGGTAGCTCAAATGTCAGGGATATCTGCTTGCCCACGTACTGCATTTTCTTTTGTACGCCCCTTTTTTCGATGCAAAGCGCCATGACGTTGCCCAGGTATTCCTGGGGAAGAAGAATATCGGCATGAATAATCGGCTCACGTATTTCATGAATCTTGTCGACACCGGGTAAGCGCGCGGGATTATCTATGTAGATAGTTTCGCCAGCGGTAGTTTCCAGTTCATAGATTACCGTGGGAGCAGTCGTAATCAGGTTTAATCCATATTCCCGCTCGAGTCGTTCCTGGATGATTTCCATGTGCAGCATGCCCAGGAAGCCACATCGAAAACCAAAGCCAAGTGCCTGCGAAGTTTCAGGCTCATAGTGCAGCGCGGCGTCATTCAGGCGCAGCTTGGACAGTGCCTCACGAAAAGCCTCATAATCACTTGAGTCGACCGGGAACATGCCAGCAAACACCTTGGGCTTGACCTGCTGAAAACCGGCCAGCACTTCTTCCGCAGGTTGCGCCGCCATCGTAATCGTGTCACCTACAGGTGCTCCCTCGATTTCCTTGATACCGGCGACGACATAACCCACTTCGCCGGTATCAAGATACTCTCTCGCTTCTCGCTTTGGTGTAAACACGCCGAGTTCATTCACATCGTAGTTCTGCCCGGTCGACATGATACGTACTTTCTTTCCAGACTCGATGCGGCCATCAAATACTCGCACAAGGGAGACCACCCCCAGGTAGTTGTCGAACCACGAGTCGATAATCAGCGCCTTCAATGGTGCCTCGGCATCACCTGTTGGCGGTGGGATAAGCTTGACAAGTTGCTGCAGTAAATCAGGCACACCCGTTCCCATCTTGGCACTGATCTTTACAATGTCTTCAGTATCAAGGCCTATAATCTCCTCAATTTCCTGTGACACCCTCTCCGGTTCTGCCGATGGCAGGTCAATCTTGTTAAGAACAGGCACCACTTCAAGATCCTGCTCTATTGCGGTAAAGCAATTGGCCACACTTTGTGCTTCAACACCCTGCGCGGCATCAACCACCAGCAAGGCACCTTCACAGGCAGCCAGGGAGCGCGATACCTCATAACTGAAATCCACGTGTCCCGGGGTGTCAATAAAGTTAAGCAGGTAGCTTTCGCCGTCAGGTGCCTGGTAATTGAGTGAAACACTCTGGGACTTGATCGTGATACCGCGCTCTCTCTCGAGATCCATGGAATCAAGCACCTGTTCAGCCATTTCTCGATCAGACAGTCCACCGCAGAGCTGGATAATGCGATCTGACAGGGTCGACTTGCCATGATCGATATGCGCTATGATGGAGAAGTTTCGAATGTGCTGCATTGTCTGCTTGTGATGGTTAGTTTACGGCCCGGAATAAGGGATTTGCCTGCTCGGGCGGGGATTCTAGCCTAAGTCTTTCAAAAATATAAACCGGATTAGCGCTTTTCACAGTAAAAGCACTATTTTTCCTTATTTCGTGGAAAGAAAGGTCTTGAGAGCGTCCCGGTCAAGTTTTATCTCGCAGATTTCACGGTTGCCAGCCACAAGCACAGGTATCCGTGCGCCGTAGCGGTGAAGCAGGTCGGGATCGTTATCAATATCTACAAGGTGGACGGTTACGTGTTGCGCCTGGATTAAATCCTGCAGTTCGGCATGCATCACGTGACAAAGATCGCAATTTTCCCGCGTGTACAGGAATAATTCTCTGCTCACGAATCCTTTTGTAGTTTAAGGGCCAGAAAAATTGGATTGCCGCGTCTTTGTATCAGGATGGGGATCGAGCGATCAGCGGGTAACTGCTCCAGGATTTCTTCCATCTTTGATGGGCTGGTAACTTTTGTATTGTTAACCAGCAGCAGAACGTCACCGGGTCGAATACCTGCCTCGCTGGCCACACCATCATTAACCTTTTCCACCAGCACTCCATAACCTGATAGCTGTAGCCCTTCTTTTTCCTCGTCACTGGGAGCGCGGACTACTATGCCCAGCCTGTTGGAGGGCTCGGGCTCAGGTTTGCTGCTTGAAGCATTTCTTACCTGGCTTTCTTCGGGCAGTTTTTCGATAGTGACCCTGATTTTCTGTTTCTTGCCGCGTCGAATTATCTGCAGCGGCACGGATGAGCCGATCTGGCTATTTCCTACCATTGGAGGCAGGTCAGATCTGAAGCCAATTTCACGGCCATCGAAGCGCACAACGATGTCTCCGACTTCCAGGCCAGCCTTGGAGGCAGGGCTATCCGGTAATACCTTGACGATCAACGCGCCGTGTGGCTTTTCCATGGTAAAGGATTCCGCCAGCTCTCTCGTTACTTCCTGAATCAGCACTCCAAGCCACCCGCGGTCGACGCTACCGTTATCCTTCAGCTGACGATACACATTGGCGACAACGTCAATGGGAACTGCGAAGGACAGGCCCATAAACCCACCTGTACGGCTGAATATCTGCGAATTGACACCAATGACTTCACCTTCAAGGTTAAACAATGGGCCGCCGGAATTCCCCGGGTTTATGGCAACGTCGGTCTGGATGAATGGTATGTAGTTTTCGTTTGGCAGTGAGCGTCCCATGGCACTGACGATGCCCGCTGTAACGGAGTGATTAAATCCAAATGGTGAACCGATTGCCAGCACCCACTCACCGGCTTTCAACTTGCTGGAATCTCCTAGCTTCAGTGTCGGCAGATCTTTTGCATCAATCTTGAGCAGGGCAATGTCGCTTCGCTTGTCCGTGCCTACCAGTTCAGCCACCAGCTCTCTTCTGTCTTTCAGGCCAACAATGATTTCGTCAGCATTTTCCACGACATGGTTATTTGTAATGACATAACCATCCTGTGAAATAATAAATCCGGAGCCAAGAGATGAACGCTCCCCAAAAGGCTGACGGTTGCCGGGAGGTTGTTGTCCAAAGTACTTGTTAAAGAAATCAAAGAATGGACTGTCCTCGGGGATCTCTGGCATGTTTAAGCCAGGACCTTCACTGACTGACTTCCTGGTGCTGATATTGACAACTGCCGCCGAATGCTTTTCAACCAGCGGTGTGAAGTCGGGTAGATTACGTGCCAGGGCGCTTTGACTGGAAACAAGTGCGACAACAACAAAAAGGCGACAGCAGTGTCGCAGGTAACTGATGAGCTTCATACTATTGTTCCATGCTAACAGAGTTAGCCATGCGCTGGACCGTGGCCTGGGGAACTTCACCCACGGCTGTTACCTGGTAACCGTTTGCTACTCTCGCATATGCATTGACACCGCCCATCCTGGAAAGTCCTGTTGAGAGCCCACGGCTGGTATCGAGCTTTTCGATGAAAATAGACACCATGGCCAGTCCGTCAGAATAAACAAGGTGCTTGACCTGGCTGTTTCCCCTGGCGCCGGGCACGGTTTCCTGGTTGTTCTTGGTGAATCCATTGGGCATCCAGCCCACCTGCCAGCCAACATGCAGTGCGCCCGCACGGCTGTCCTTGTCAGAATTGTTATGCCAGGTGAAGCCCTTGCCTGAAATTGAGGGTTGCAGGAGCTCCTCGGGAATTTCATCCAGTACTGATATCTGGGTAAACATGATTTGCTCGATTAACAGGCCGGTACGATTTCTCAGTTCCGATTTCAGGAGCAGTGTATTGTCCTTGTCTATCCAGAACTGGTAGCCATAACGAAAAGCATCGCGTGGTTTTATGCCAACTACCCATGCATTTCTTCCTGCCACCCGATCACTGCCATTAATCTGGATATGATAATTATCAAGCAGCTTGTCCATTATCCTTGGCAACTGGGTTGCGAATAATTCACGTGGCTTGCTTCGTTCAACCATCACTGCCTGGTCGTCCGGGAAAAAGCAGGTAACCTCTTCCCTGTTGCGGATTACTTCCCTTGCGGCGCCCGTCAGCGAGACCAGGCGCTCAACTCCCCCATCCACACCGGCCTTGTGTATCAGGCGCAGTGTATTCGTACTGCCGCCTCGCTGGTAAATGAAGATGCCGTCGTAATTCAGTGTGCGCGATGCCTCGGACATTTGGTTCAAAAGTGAGCGCGCGGACTCCGGGCTGGTCTCTCCAGCAACAGGTTGGCAAACCAGGCCGAGCAAAACCAGCAAAACGTATAGAAGCTTGCAGCAGCAAACATGGTAACTAGAGCGGAACAAGGCGCTTTTTCTCAGCTGGGGTGTGCAGTGATTATATCGATAACAGGCTGCTATTCCCACGAATCGACTTACTTGTTTTCTTCGTAGGTGACTGTCCTTGCGTAAGGTAGCATTCCCTGCAAACCGGCATTGGTTCGATACTCGCTGTAATTTACAAGGTAGCTGTTCATGCGGGCCCGGGCATCATTTTTTACCTGTCGCAGCTGGTTTTCATCTACCGTGCTGGCAACGGGCTGGGATGCAAGCTGCGGCGTACTGACTGTGTTGGCGGCAAGCGTAGTTCCGCTGTTAAATGCCTCTTTCTCGTTGCCCTGCTGAATCCCGAGTATAGCGATGGTGGCGACCGATGCCGCGATAGCGAATCCGGTGACTGGTCTCAGGATGGTGGACCTTGTAGAGGGTGCCGGCGCAAGTATATGTGGCTCAGCTTCGATGGAGTCACTGATCTTTTGTGCCAGGTCTTTCTCAACAGCTTCTGGCAGCTGCTGTTGCAGGCAGTCACTGATCAGGTGATACCTGCTCCACGATGAACGCAGGTTATCTGAATTCACCAGTGCATCAACAATACCGGCATCAGCTGCTTCCAGCTCACCGTCCATCATTGCAGATAACTGTTCTCTCTTGTCTTCACTCATGGTCTTACTCATCCAGTAATGGTTTCAATTGTTTATCAACGGCCTCACGGGCGCGAAATATCCTTGACCGCACTGTGCCAATTGGACATTCCATGACGCCTGCAATTTCCTCGTAGCTCATACCGTCCACTTCCCGAAGCATAATTGCCATCCGTAAATCGTCAGGTAAATCTTCAATCGCCGAAATCACCGTTGCCTGGATTTCATCCCTCAATAACAGTCGTTCTGGCGTAGCCTTATCCCTTAGAGCATCGTTGGTGTCGATTTGTTCAATTTCTGCGAGATCTTGTTCATATTCCCCTGAACGCCGGGACTGCATCGCAAGGTAATTTTTTGCCGTATTTACGGCAATTCTGTACAGCCAGGTGTAAAAAGCGCTGTCGCCACGGAAATTTGGCAGGGCCCGGTAGGCTTTTAAAAAGGCTTCCTGGGTAACATCCAGCGCATCTGCGTGGCTCCTGACAAAACGCGAAACAAGGTTCACCACTCTCTGCTGGTATTTAATGACAAGGGCATCAAATGCGGCTTTATCGCCACGTTTGACCCTTTCAATCAGTAATTTGTCGGCTTCGTTACTGCCCATCTACAATTTTCTTCTTGTTCTGCCGTGAGTTTCCCTGTTAATGCCTGTGCTTGCCCCGGCCAGCTCCGTCTATGTAAAAAAATATCATTAAATAACAAAGCCTTGCGTAAATTAAGAGCCTGTGGACCAGCTGCCTGTCAATACGCTGCCAGGCGTTCCGGCGACGCGACACGGCCAATTCTCAGGCGCGCGTATGGTATATCAAAACAGCAGGAGTGACCAATTCCCGCCTTTTCAAGGGCCCGGTTGCTGGCTCCATTCTGCTTATACAATTACCCCGAATAAAGTAAAATAACGTGGCAGCCCGATGGCAGGAAGGCCGTGCAAATATGCCATGAAATATCTTTTTCCCGTGCAAGCCATGCGAGCTGGCATCTTTATTGCTCATTCCCTTCCGATATGAGTTACAGGGGAATAAACCAAGATGCAGTCGACGATTCTGGATATGGCAGATTTTAAAGACATAAACGACGACCTTGAAGGGCAGAAAACACACCAGTCACTGAACTTCAGCGGCGGTCAACTGGATACGGGTGGCTCCGGGATGGAGCTGGCCAATGTGCTTCAAAGTACGCTGGAGCTGGGAAAATTGCTGGAAATATTTGACAGTGAGCTCAGCGCACTGGTGTCCTATGACGGCCTGTCGTATTTAAATAAGGAAGAAAATCATAGTGTTACCTATGGGGTCAAGGCTGCAAACCAGGTCTCATACCGACTCGTCCTGATAGAGAACGACCTGGGAGAACTGATCCTGCACCGGCGTGAGAAGTTCGACGATGACGAGGTCATGGTGCTGGAAAACACCATTGCAGCCCTGGTCTATCCGCTGCGCAATGCGATCCTCTACAAGCAGGCACTGGAAAAGGCCTACCGCGATCCGCTTACCGGGGTAAATAACCGGGCAGCGCTGGATAAGGCCCTGTTCCAGGAAATCAGCCTTGCCAAGCGTCATGCTACGCCGCTGTCCATCATCATGCTGGACGTGGACAACTTTAAAAGCATCAATGACAACTATGGACACATCACCGGTGACGCTGTTCTCAAGCGTATTGCCGAGTCCATGGTTGAGTGTGCTCGTGATAGTGACATTATTTATCGCTACGGTGGGGAAGAATTCCTCATGCTACTCAGGAGCACTGACGAGGAAGGCGCGTTACTGGTTGCAGAGCGTGTCCGCAAGGCGATAGAAAATATCCTGTTCCGTTATGATGAATTCGATATTCGCGTTACTGCGAGCCAGGGGCTGGCCAGCCTGCTGGTGGATGACGACCTGAACAGCCTGCTTGGGCGCTGTGACAAGGCACTGTACTCCGCAAAAAACGAGGGCAGAAACCGCGTTATTGTTGGCTGAAGGCCTCGAGTTTTTCCAGCAGGGCCTGTTCGTCAAGCACGCTCACTCCAAGTGCCTCGGCCCTGGTCAGCTTGCTGCCTGCAGCTTCTCCGGCCACCAGGTAATCAGTATTTTTTGATACGCTGCCGCTGACCTTTGCCCCCAGTGCCTGCAGGCGTTTCTTTGCCTCGTCCCTGCTCATGCTGGGCAGTGTACCGGTCAGAACAAATGTTTTACCAGCCAGTGCGGCGCTTGAGGAAGCCTTACTCACAACCGGCCACTCTATGCCTGCACTGAGCAACTCTTCGATAACACTGATGTTGTGTACCTCGCGGAAAAAATCATGAATATTCTTTGCCACCACCGGGCCAACATCGCTCACCTCTTCCAGTTGTTCACGGCTTGCAACACGAATACTGTCAAAATCTGCAAAATGCAGGCTGAGCGCACGTGCGGTAGCTTCTCCCACTTCTCGAATTCCCAGGGCATAAAGAAACCTGTCCAGGCTGGTTTGCTTGCTCGCTGTGAGTGCTTTTACAAGGTTTTCCGCGGACTTCTCTCCCATGCGTTCAAGCTCAGCAACATCACCCGCTTCCAGCCGATAAAGGTCTGAGACACGCTTGACGAGGCCGGCAGAAAAAAGCAGTTCCACAAGCTTATCCCCAAGGCCTTCGATATCCATTGCGCGTCTCGAAGCAAAATGGATTACCGCTTGCTGGGCCTGCGCTGCACAATAAAGCCCGGCGGGACATCTAACGGCAGTCTCGCCTTCCAGTTTTTGCGTTTTTGAACCACAAACAGGGCAGGCTTCCGGCATTTTAAAAGCAACCGTATTTGCCGGCCGCTGTTTCATTACCACTGACACCACCTCGGGAATCACGTCACCGGCGCGGCGTATGACTACCGTGTCCCCTTCCCTCACATCCTTGCGCGCAACCTCTTCCTCGTTATGCAGGGTGGCATTGGTGACCGTGACGCCACCAACATACACCGGTTCAAGGCGAGCCACGGGAGTAAGAGCTCCAGTTCGTCCAACCTGTATTTCAATCTTGTTGAGTACGGTTAGTTCTTCTTCGGGAGGGAATTTATAGGCTATGGCCCAGCGGGGTGCCCGGGAAACCTGCCCCAGCTGCTGCTGCTGTTCGAGACTGTCAACCTTGAATACAACGCCATCTATTTCATAGGGCAGGCTGTTACGTCGCTTGCCGATGTCATCATAATAGTCGAGGCAGCTATCGATACCTTTTAATTGCCGGGTCTCGGTAGATACGGGAAAACCCCAGGTTCTCAGGCGGGAAAGAATCGAATAGTGCGATAAGGTTTCAAACGCATCATCGCTTCGAGCACCAAGTCCATGGGCAAAAAAGCTTAACGACCTCTGCGCGGTCAACCTCGGATCCAGTTGCCTGAGGCTACCGGCCGCGGTGTTACGTGGATTTGCAAATGACTTCTCACCGGATTTTTCCTGCCTCTGGTTAAGTGCTTTGAAGTCTGCCCGGGAAATATACACTTCGCCCCTGATTTCCAGTACTTCCGGGTAATCGTCTCCCACCATCGACAGGGGGATACTCTTGATAGTACGGGCGTTGAGGGTAACGTCTTCGCCCCTGCTGCCGTCACCTCTTGTTGCAGCCTGTAGCAAGCGCCCGTTCTCGTAACGCAGGCTAAGTGCAACACCATCAAGCTTGGTTTCCCCGGTGTAAACGATACTTGATACACCAAGGCGCTCCTTTATCCTCTTATCAAATGCCCGCATTTCTTCCTGGTCAAAAGCATTATCAAGCGAAAGCATGGGAATGGTATGCGTGACCGACTCAAATGAATCCAGGGGTTTTGCACCCACTCTCTGCGTGGGAGAATCCGGCGTAATGAGTGCGGGGTTGTTTTTCTCAAGCTCACGCAGTTCATTCATCAGGCGGTCATATTGTGCATCGGGCACCGATGGGTCATCCAGCACGTAATAGCGATGATTATGCTCGTTGATTTCTTCCCTGAGTGAGTTAATACGTTCTTCGTTATTCATAATTCCGAGCAGTGTGAATCAGCCAAGTGATTGCCTGATGGCGTCGAGTTTCTTTTCATCGATAAGCTTGCGTGACTCGTCACAAACATCCGCCCCAAGCATATCTGCGAGCCTCTGCGCTGTATTCAGCATGAGTTCAAATATCACCTGGGGATCAATCGCGCTGGGAAGGCAAAGAAACATCACCAGCCCCGGAGTACTGAAAGTCGACATATTGTTGGCGTCAAAATTTCCCGGTTCAACCATGTTGGCGAGGCTAAACAGGGGGCTTTCCATTTTCATCTGCCCGACGCCATAGTGATGGAATATTTCCATCTCGCCGTGAACCATATCAAGCTTATTCATCGCGGAAAGGATATCCTGCCCTTCAAGCGAGTTTTTTCCTCTCGGAATAATATGCAGGATAACTAATTTTTCCGGTGCTCGTAATTGAGCTTGCTCTTCCTCCTCCGCTTGCTTCGTCGACGGCTCTATATTCATGACAGGCTCCGAGCTTTTCAGCCCGGGCATCGAATCATCCATCGGCGGAGTCTCGACAGGCAGATCTTCCACCTCCCCCGTCGCAGGCATCGCCGTGGATACAGGCTCAAACTCCCTGTCTTCCGCAAGGGAACGGGTCAGCCCCTGCAGGGCCGAGGCATAATCGATCTCCGCTGCCGGCTGCGTTTCTACCCTGACTTCAGGAATATCATGGCGTGGTAAGGGATCATGAACGGTCTGTTGCCTTTGGTTTTTCCTGTTTTTCAGGGTGCCCCAGGTGTAAATAGCGACGATCACAATGACCCCGAAAATCAGCAGGTAAAGACGAAGTTCGCTCATGAATATAAAACCATCAGGCCAGGCCGGACAGGAACGTCCCGGGGTGCGCAGGTATTGCTATTGGTACGAAATAAGTTGGGCCGAGGTCAGGCGGAGGCGGCCATTTCAACGGCTTCATCGACGTCGACGGAAACTAAACGAGATACGCCGGGCTCGTACATGGTGACACCAAGAAGCTGCCTGGCGATTTCCATTGTGATCTTGTTGTGTGTGATAAAAATAAACTGAACTTCGTCAGACATCTGCTTGAGCAACTCACTGAAACGCGTAGTGTTTGTGTCATCGAGTGGCGCATCAACCTCGTCCAGGATACAGAAAGGCGCCGGGTTAAGTTTAAAAATAGCGAATACCAGTGCCACTGCCGTGAGGGCCTTCTCACCACCGGATAGAAGGTGAATGGTACTGTTTCTTTTCCCCGGGGGACGAGCCATGATGCTTACACCTGTTTCGAGCAGATCATCTCCGGTGAGCTCCAGGTACGCGTGACCACCACCAAACAGTACCGGGAACATTTCCTTTAGGTTGGTATTAAGAAAATCAAAAGTTTCCTTGAAGCGGGTCCTTGTTTCCTTGTCAATCTTGCGTATAGCTGACTCAAGCGTCTGCAGCGCCTCATTCAGGTCTTCGTCCTGTTTATCAAGGTATTCCTTTCGCTCGGAAAGCTGCTCAAACTCGTCGATTGCGGCAAGGTTGATGGGGCCCAGCCGGTTGATTTTACGTTCCACGCTTTCAAGACGCTCCTGCCAGGCATTTTTTTCGGCGGCTTCATCGAGCTGTTCTATCATTTCGGTGACCTTGTAGCCCTGCTCCTGCAGCTGTTCGGAAACCGTTTGCAGCCTTACCCGGGTTTCCTGTGCGCTCATCTTTGCCTCGGATAGCTGGTCTTTGCGCGCCTGCACATCCTGTTCTGCATCCACCCTTGATTGCTCGGTGTCGCGCAGCTTACCCTCTTTTTGCTGCATCGCCGTTCGCTTTTCCGAGAGATTTTGTTCTGCGGTAACTTTCTCCCTTAACTTCCCGGCGAGTTCCTGCTGCATACCTGCAAGGGGTGCTTCACTGCCGGCGATAAGTTCGCGAATTTCCCTGCTACGTGCCTGCTGGTTGGAAAGCTGGATCTCGCTACGCTTGATGGCCTGTTCAAGAGAAGCACGCTGGGACGAGATTGACTCCAGCTGGAGCGCAATTTCATGGCTTTGCTCGTGGGTGGACTGCCACTGTCCGCGAGCATTGTTAAGCGAATTCTTATGATGATCCCTGATTTCCGTGAGGCGATTTCGGCGCCCGTCCAGCGCTTCCCTGTCCTGCCTGGTTTTCTCAAGGTTATGACGAATTGCAGACAGCTCGGATTCATCGTCTTCATGGTTCAAGGCGAGTTCGTCCAGTTCTTCCCGGATTTTCACAACCCGCTCGTCGAGCTGTTCCTGGCGAGTACGAAACTCAACATGCTGGGACTTGAGTTCAGCAAGCTTTTGTTGTTCCTGCCCCTGCATTTTCTGAATTTCCTGCAGCCTGTTTTCGGTGGCGACAAGTTTTTCCTTTAATTCTTCATGCTCAACTCGCTGCTTTTCGAGCATTTCTGCCGCCTGCACCTCTTCTTCAGCAAGGGCCTGGATCTGTTGCTCCCTTGTCAGTGCGCCACTCTCCTCTTCGCCCTGGCGCTGCACGCGCAGCCAGTTCAGTCCCAGCCAGTGACCGTCCCTGGTGATGACAGATTCACCGGGAGAAAGTTGTTGTCGAATTTCAACGGCGTGTTCAAGGTCATCGGCGACATACACGCCGAGAAAGAGATGAGCGATGTCCAGCTCAGAACGAACTTTCTCAGCCAGGGATGAAAGGGCACTATTCTCCTTCTCAATACTGGAGCCGGTGACAAACCCTACACGCCCCTGGGTAAACCCGGCAAGGAAGGTTTGCGGGTCATCAATGTTCTCTACGTAGATATCCTGCAGGTGGTGGCCGATCACAGTTTCTACAGCAAGCGCCCATTCCGGCTCTACGTCAATTTGCTGTATCAATCTCGGTGCATCTTCCAGGTCACGGGATTTCAGCCAGTCCGTGACCTCCTGCTGCCCCTGGGCTTCTTCTCCCTGCAAGGCTTCGAGAGAGGATTTTTGTGCACTGAGCACCTGCTGCCTTGAACGTAGTTCGGCAAGCTGTTCGGCAGCCGCACCCAGGGATGTTCTTTGCCTGGAGACCTCTCCCTGCAACTGTTCAGTCTCGCCCAGGAGATCGCTTACCCTGGCTTCCTGGCTTTTGACCTTTGTCTCAGCCTCCTCCGCACTGCTCGCGTAGTTACGGGTTTGAGCTTCTCCAAGTTCCGCAGTCAATTCCTCGCTACGCTTCTGGTCCTGCTCTATTCCGTTCTCCATGTGCTCAAGACGGGTATTATCCACCTCAAGCTGCCTGTCAAAACCTGCGATGGCTTCGTTAAAGGCGTCCCACTCACTTTGCCAGCTTTGCATGGCCTGCTCAGCCTGGTTTAACGCCGTATAGGCCTGGTCGCTGTCGCTTCGCGATCCATGCAACTGGGGTTCGAGCTTCTTAAGGTCTTCGTTTAGCCTGTTCAGCTCGGTTTCGTCGTGGTTGCGCTGGGCAACCAGGCTCTTCTCAAGGTCCAGTGATTTCTCAAGATCGGCGTTGAGCGCTTCTATGCGTTCCTGGGTATGGTGAATTCGCTGCTCCACCTGGGAAATTTCGCTGCCAAGTTCGTAGAATGCTGACTGCGCCTGGTTAAAGCTATCGTTTGAGCTTGCCAGTTCCTGCCTCTGGCGCTCGATCTCGGCCTCCACCTGCCGAAGTTGTGCAATAGCTTCTTCTACCTTGGTCTGTTTATCCCTGCACACCTCGTCTTTTTTCTTTATCTGGGCATCCAGTTCCTGCCAGTTCAGTACAAGCAGTTCCGCTTTTAACTGGCGCTCTTCCTGTTTAAGCACCTGGTAGCGTTCCGCCGCACGGGCCTGTCTTTTCAGGCGTTCCAGTTGCTTACCAAGCTCTTCCCGGATGTCGTTCAGACGCGCTATGTTATCGCGCGTATGCCGTATTCGATTCTCGGTTTCGCGTCGTCTTTCACGGAACTTGGAGATTCCTGCAGCTTCTTCGATGAAGGAACGAAGCTCCTCTGGTTTTGCCTCGATGAGGCGCGAAATCATGCCCTGCTCAATAATGGAGTAGCTGCGGGGACCGATGCCCGTACCCAGGAATATTGCGGTAATATCTTTTCTACGGCAGCGACTATTGTTCAGGTAATAGTTTGAAATACCTTCGCGATTCATCGTGCGCTTGATGGAAATCTCGTTGTAGCTGGCATATTGCCCACCCAGCTTGCCCTCGGCATTCTCAAATGTCAGTTCGACTGATGCCTGTCCTACCGGCTGTCGCGAACCGGAGCCGTTAAAAATCACGTCGGTTAGAGAGTCTCCCCTCAGGTGCTTGGCTGAGCTTTCCCCCATAACCCAGGTCACAGCGTCGATGATATTCGACTTACCGCAGCCATTGGGGCCCACAATACCAGTCAGGTTACCTGGCACGACGAGAGTGGTGGGATCGACGAAAGATTTGAAACCAGAAAGTTTAATATGGCGCAAACGCATGGAGGGCTACGATACCGTTTACAATAAAGACAAACAAGAGATTAGTTTTTCCAGAATAGGCTTTATAAATACGTGCTATCTGGTTGTTAATAATAAATAAAATGATGCAATTTAAACCAGCGTCTTAACATTGAAGCGAAAAAAAGTTTAGCATTTTTCAAACTTGCAATTGCCTGCAGCAGGCTCAATATTAGTCTTACTTTTGCTGCCTTGATGTTACCTGTTTCGACCAGGAAAAAAAACGGAGACACGACATTATTACCAACATAACTAATGGGCCACGGGAATTGCTTGAAGGCTTTCGATTATTATTGAAACCCGGGATCCGTCTTTACGTAGTCGTCCCCTTTCTGCTCAACACGCTGCTTTTTTCCTGCACGATTATATTCGGTGCACACTATCTCAATACCCTTATTGACTGGTTGACCTCGAACTGGACCTGGACCGAATGGATTAGCTGGCTGCTCTGGCCGATATTTGCACTTGTCAGTCTCGCAATTGTTTTTTTCTGTTTTTCCATCGTGGCCAACCTTATTGCCGCGCCGTTTAACGGCCTGCTTTCTGATGCGGTTTCCAGTTACCTGCAGCAGGAGAATGAGAGTAAACCCTTTTCTTTACAGCTGCTGGCAGGTGAGCTCAAGGAATCATTCAAGTCAGAAGCCATAAAACTCACGTATTTTCTTGTACGGGCCTTGCCACTGCTGCTGCTCTTTTTTATTCCCCTGGTGCAGGCATTTGCGCCGTTTATCTGGTTCCTTTTTGGGGCATGGATGCTGGCTCTTGAATACATGGAGTATCCCATGGGCAACCAGGGTATGCTCTTCCCGGAGGTGCGTCGCCAGCTCTCTGAACGTCGTTTGAGAACCCTGAGTTTCGGTACCAGCGTCATGCTGCTAACCATGATCCCCGTATTGAATTTTGTCGTTATGCCGGCCGCTGTTGCCGCCGCCACCAGGGTCTGGGTAACAGAATCGCACCGGGATAATGATGACGCTCAGCCTCGCTTAAAATAATATCCTGATTGCCTCGGCTATGTCTTTTTGGTATAGATAGCGGCTCAATGATGGTTGGAGTATGACAAATGGCTGCGAAGAAAAAGACAGCTAAAAAGAAAGTGGCAGCCAAGAAAAAGGCGGCCAAGAAGAAGGTGACCAAGAAGAAGGCAGCGAAAAAGAAAAGCGCTGCCAAGAAGAAGGTCGTCAAGAAGAAAGTCGCCAAGAAAAAAGCGGCCGCGAAGAAGAAAGTCGTCAAGAAAAAAGTAGCCAAGAAGAAAACTGCTGCCAAGAAGAAGGTTGCCAAGAAGAAGGTCGCCAAGAAAAAAGCGGCCGCGAAGAAGAAAGTCGTAAAAAAGAAAGCGCCGGCCAAAAAGACGTCTCCGGCCACAAAAAAGACAGCAAAAGCCAGCAAGGAAGACACGCCTGCACCCAGGAAAGTGAAAATTGAGCGTTCTGAACCAAGGCCCCTCAAGCCGTACAAGATAAAGGCCAACGAAGAATACATGAACGCCGAGCAATCAGCGCATTTTCGAAATCTTTTACTGGACTGGAAGCGTTCATTGATGGAGGAAGTCGACCGAACCATGCATCATATGCAGGATGAGGCGGCAAACTTTCCGGACCCTAATGATCGAGCTACCCAGGAAGAAGAATTCGCCCTTGAATTGCGCACCAGGGACAGGGAGCGCAAGTTGATCAAGAAGATTGATGAGGCGATGCAGAGTATAGAATCCGGTGATTATGGGTACTGCGAGCTGTGTGGCGTGGAAATTGGTGTCGGCCGCCTGGAAGCCCGCCCCACGGCAACATTGTGCATTGACTGCAAGACACTTGATGAAATCAAGGAGCGACAGCTCGGCTAGAACAGGACGCGGCAACATTAATGTCCGGGCTTGTTAATCCATTCCTGCAGGGATCATACTGAAATCCTCCAAGCCCGAACCAGGTCAGTACACCGGGAGGTTTGCGCCAACCCCCAGTGGCCCATTGCACTTCGGTTCGATAGTTGCTGCACTCGGGAGTTACCTCGACGCAAAAGCCAGTAATGGAAAGTGGTTACTGCGCATTGATGACCTGGATGGGCCAAGGACGAGAGCTGGTGCAAGCACTTCCATCAAGCGTTCACTTGAGGCACTCGGGTTGCACTGGGATGGAGAAATACTGCTGCAGAGTGAGCGCTTTGAAGCCTACGAGGCTGCGCTTGAGTTCCTCCAGCAAACTAACCTTTTATATCCTTGCTATTGTTCAAGGAAAGATACCAGGACCCTTCCCTACCCGGGCACCTGCCGCGATAAACCCCTGGATAGCAACAGGCAACATGCTCTCAGGCTGAGAGTCGATAACGGCGAGACGGAGCTGGCTGACCTTTTGCAGGGAAGCTTCGTGCTGAACATTGCACAGGATTCAGGTGACTTTATTGTTCGGCGGGCTGATGACATTTACGCCTATCACCTGGCCGTTGTGGTTGATGATGCCTTCCAGGAAATCAGCCACGTGGTTAGAGGTTCAGACCTGCTCTCTTCCGGCCCGGCCCAGGTATACCTGCAGGGTAAGCTTGGTATAAAGACGCCAGTTTATCTTCACCTGCCCGTGGTTCTTGGAAAAGACGGACGAAAAGTGTCCAAGACTGACGGCGCGGAAAACATCCTGGACTTGCTGGAGCCCGCACAGGTTCTTACCAGGGCGCTGGAATTTCTCGGGCAGTTAACAGGGAACTTCCCGCACTCTGCTGAGGTGAATGAAATTCTCCAGTGGGCAGTGAGTAACTGGAACAGGGATCGAATACCCAGGGCGTCAGGCTACCTGGATTTCTAGCAAAAACAGGGCCAAAGCAGAATGGCTGCACTGGTTAGCCGTTACAATCTAGCCCTGAACTTGGGACAGGGTGTCGAGTCTTAATAAAAGCAAAATATGAAGAAAAACTGCCCTGTGCTAATCTTTTAACCATCGACAAGGATTATTTTTCAGTTATGGCTCACCGGACTTGCTTACTACTTTTATTGACATGCTTTACACATGGCTCAATGGCAGTGGACAAGATCAATGTGCTTGGGTTGTTTACCAACAAGGCAATCGTCAAGATAGACGGTAAGCAGAGAGTCCTGTCGCCAGGCAAGCCTTCCCCTGAAGGTGTATTGCTCATCAGTGCCAATAGTAGCGAGGCAGTGATTGAGATAGATGGAGTCAGGGGGACCTACACCCTGGGTTCGCATATCGGTGGCAATTACAAGGCTGCAGCAGGGGGTAAAACGTCAACCATTGCGCCGGACGCCAATGGCATGTACTGGGCTAATGGAAGTATTAACGGGTTCCAGGTGAAATTCGTGGTTGATACCGGTGCAACCCTTGTGTCCATGAATAAGCACCATGCAAACCGGATTGGTCTTCAGTACAGGCTTGAAGGCCGGGAGTCATCCGCAAGCACGGCAGCCGGTATCACAAAGATCTATATCATGAAGCTGGATCGCGTTCGAGTCGGCGACATCGAGGTCCGAAATGTCGAAGGAGCAGTTCATGACGGTGATTTTCCCGAGGTTATCCTGCTTGGCAATACCTTCCTCAACAAGGTCAGCATGAAACGCGAAGGCCAGATATTGACACTTGAGTCACGTTAATCAACATGCAGCTTTTGCTTATAGATGGGTTTAATCTTGTACGAAGAATCTATGAAGCGAGGCCAAAAAACGAAGACGAACCTCTTGATAACGAAGTGTTCGAAAGCGCGTCCTCTTCCCTTGGACGCGCATTAAGACGGCACTCCCCAAGTCATGCCTGCTGTGTATTTGATAGTCATGAAAGCACCTGGCGTCATGACCTGTTTCCTGCTTACAAGGCAAACCGTAAACCCACACCAGCACCGTTGCTGGACGCCATACCAGGGTTTGAACAGGCATTTGAAAAACTGGGCGTCCAAAGCATCTGCATTCCCCACTTTGAAGCTGATGATGTGATCGCCACCATGGCTATTGCCGTTGCTAACAAGGGCAAAAACGTTACGATACTTTCAACCGACAAAAACTTTTTGCAACTGCTTGGTGACAACATTCATATTTTTAATCATTTTGAAGAAGAAGAATACGACAGCGCCTGGGTTATGAAAAAGTACGGAGTGACACACAATCAGCTCGTTGACTACTGGTCGCTAACCGGAGATTCTACAAATAACATAAGCGGCGTTCCGGGCATTGGTCCAAAGACAGCGCAAAAATTGATCGATGAACATAAATCCCTCGATGCTCTGCTGGATATTCCACCAGCAGATAACACGGGAAAAAAGATCGAACTACACAGGCAGGATGCCGAAGATGCGAGAGAGCTTATTAGTCTAAATACAAATGTTAATGTAGGCATTAACCTCAATCAGCTCAGGTATATAAAAACGTCTTGAATGACAATATGCCAGCAATAAACCTGGAAATTTCAAAACCTGACCTGGAGTTTATGGAAGAAGTTGAGTCATGCAGCTTTCCAGTTGATAGCTTTGACCACAGGGCACATTTACGGCTTGCGTATATATATCTTGTGCAAGGTGGTAACACCACTACGGCTACGCAACGAATGAGGAATACCCTCATACGGCTGCTGGAATCAATTGGCGTGGATCCATCAGCAAAGTTCCACGAAACTATGACCGAGGCCTGGGTTAAAGCTGTAAACCACTTTATGAGCATTACCGAGCAGGCATCATCAGCTGATGAGTTTATTGATAAGCACACGCAAATGCTTGATTCCAGCATCATGCTGTCACACTATTCTGCTGAAGTGCTTTTTTCGAATGATGCCCGTAAGTCATTTATTGAACCCGACCTGCAAGCTATTCCTGAACACGACCAGTAGATCCTTCCCTATGACACGACACCTGGTTTTTGTATTATTCCTAATTACAGGCTGCGAAAGCAGTGTAGAGAGTGTCGCGGAAACTATAAGCAGCGAGGCAATGCTGGCACGAATCTCTTCTGAAACGCCTCCAGTGATCCTGGATGTAAGATCGCAGGAAGAGTATGACCAGGGCTTCATACAGGGAGCCCTGCATGTGCCCCATGATAAGCTTGAAAGCCAGCTCGCCAGCCTGGGTTTATCCAGGAATGACGAGATTGTCGTTTACTGCCACCGCGGTGGGCGCGCGGAGAAAGCAGAGAAGATCCTGCTAAAAAACGGTTTTACCAACATTAAAGACCTGGACGGCCACTGGCAGGCCTGGAGCGAAAACAAGTTACCTGTCAGTACGCCATAAGCCTACTGGCCGCTAAGCTGCTTTTTCACCTGCGGCATCATGATGAACTTCCATGGCGTTGGCATTCTATCGGTAACTGCTACTTCGATAATTGCCGGACCCTCACTGGCCAGTGCAGTCTCAAGTACCGGCTTCAGGGTTTCCGGCGAGTCAGCCTTGTGACCGGCTATACCATAGAGCTCAGCAAGTTTTGTAAAATCCGGGTTATGCAGGTCTGAGCAAATACGTCTTCCTTCAAACCATTCATCCTGCTGGCGCTGCACGTTGCCAAACTTGTTATCATTAAAAATGATCGTCACCAGCGGAATGTTGTACTGAGCCGCAGTAGACATTTCCTGGACGTTGAACATGAAACCGCCATCACCACTGATTTGCACAACTTTCTTACCCGGATTGACAGCTGCTACACCAAGCGCAGTTGCATATCCAAACCCAAGTGTCCCCATCTCACCTGCAGTGATGTGCTGTCTCGGTGCATAGGTATCGAAGCCAAACCACGAAGTAAAACCGACCTGGGTAACTTCATCCACAAAAATACCGTCGTCTGGTAGAACATCGCGAATCACATCCAGGTAGGCCATTTGCGGCACGACATGTCCACGCATTTCTCCATAGACACGTTCTCGTAATGCCAGCATCTCCTCTTCGCGTGAACTTCTCGACTGGTTGTGCTTTTCAACAAGGGGTAGTAGTGCCTGCAGACACAATTGAGCATCCCCAACCACAGCCACGTCAGGTTCGTGCAGGCGACTGATCTCAATGGGATCGATGTCGATGTGAATAAACTGTGTGTCTTCGTCTTTGCCCCACATCATCAATTGATCCTTGATTCGTGAGCCAACGGCAATGACGGCATCGGTTTTCTCCCACAGCGCATGTCCCATGGGCGCGTTTGCATGCAGGTAGTGTTTTGCACTCATGATCCCTTTACCGGCACGCTTGGATACCACCGGGGCCTGCAGGGTTTCAGCAAGTGCTACAACTTCGTCCCTTGCGTCTATTGCACCAGAGCCCACGATAATAAGCGGGTGACTTGCCTTGCCCAGCACTTTGGCTGCTTTTTCCAGCAGGTCTGTATCTATCGCTGGCGATGCATCTTCAGCGGGCCGGTTTTCAGCAATTTCCGCTTCCTGCCCCATCAGGTCCATGGCCATCTCTATTTCCACGGGTCTCGGTCTGCCCGTGTTTAACTGGCTCATGGCCTCGTCTATGACCTGCGAGGTAAATACAGGGTCGTCAATACTCTTAGCCCACTTGGTTATGTGGCGAATCATGCCAATCTGATCGTTAATCTCATGCAATTCGCCATATCCCTTGCCCTGCATTCGCGAAGGGATCTGGCCGGAAATACACAAAACCTGTGCGTTATTGGCCCACGCTGTACACAACGCCGCAGTAGAATTTAACAGGCCAGGGCCCGGCACCACCGCATATACACCCACCTCACCGGTAGATTTTGCGGCACCATAGGCCATGTAGGCGACACCCTGTTCATGGCGAGAGTGTATTAACCTGATATCCCCATCCCGGTAAAAAGCATCAAACAGGTGGTCAAGCTGTCCACCTGGCAAACCAAAAACCGTTTTTACCCCGTAATTTTTAAGCGATTTCACAATCGCATCTGCACCCGTCATTCTGGGCATAGTCGTCTCCTGTACTCGATTTGGCTAACTCTTGTCGGCCTTGTTGGCGTGGCGTCGTCGGTAGCGCACGAGAAAAAATGGAAATCCAAGAAGATAAAGCCACACCATGGGTTTTTTTAACATCTGTCCAAGAGCAGCTAAAACGTCATTGGGACTGACGTAGACTTTTGTTTTCATCGCCTGGTGTGGCGCACTGTGAATTACCAGGTGATCTTTCTTGTATTCAAATTCACCGAATTCAAATTCAACGTCTGCTAATTTGCTTCTGACCAGCATGGTTTAGCTCTTCTTTAAACGCCCGGTGTCCTGGGCAAACTTGATTCGTTTTTCCAGCAGCCCTGATATTTCATCCGCAGCATACCCGGCAGGTGGAGTGAACTGACCACGCCCGTATATATCGTCATACACTTCCTTGCAGATACCCACCTTTTCAGAAAGACTGCGCGGTGGATGGCCAGAAGGGAACCTGTTTGGTGGATAGATGGGATTTTCATAAATCTGGCGAAAACCCTCGGTACGTACGTCCACCCAGCAATTGTGGATGGTTTTCGTGCGGTGGTGACGCAATGCCTCGATGTCGATGCCTACCGCCAGCACCTGCTCTTCAGGATAGGGGGTATGACGCAGCACCATGCCGGTATAGTCAATGGCAAAGGAATTGCCCGGGCAAAAGGCTTTTGGATAATAATCGTAATTTACCTTGCCCCAGTTTGAGCCAAGCAGGTAACACATATTGTCGTGGGCACGTGTCCTGCGGGTAAACATCCAGAAATCCCAGGGTTCAGACACCCCTTCTACTTCCTGTATCGCACCCGGGTGGCAAATAACTTCGACGCCGTTATAACCCAGTGCTCGGGACACTTCCGGTGTACAGCCATCATGACAGGTCATGGTACCGAGCTTGCCAATTGGCGTATCCACTACCGGGAAAAGATCCTTGATATCGCCACCAAATTTTTCGCAATATTCATCAAACATATCATGGGGGCTGGTGCCAAGACCGATATAAGCCGGGATATGCCACTTGTGGTACTTGAGAATGACATCGCCATCAGGCCCGATGATAAAGTTGGTGTTAAACCAGCGATCGGGGAATTCGGGAAGTTCCTCGCAGACGCCCCCCGCACAGATATAAAGGCCATATTCCTTTGCGATCGCTCCGAGCTGATCGGTTTCCGGCCCGGGAATCGTCACGACCTTGTCCATCTGGTCCTTGATACGACTTTCACCTTTCCCTGGTGTGCCAACACCCTGCATAAAATATTCCGGTAATACTACGAGCCTGACCGGCTGTTCCCAGAAGTAGCCCACGCCGAAATGGATCATGTTGCACACGCGATCGAGATTTTTCTTTATCCCGGCACGGTCTTTTACAACGGTTACTTCGGGTTGAATCACCAGCGCTGTGTAAGGGTCAATACGTTCTGCTTTTTTTGACATGCTGTCTTACCTCTTTCATTTAATTCAATTCTGAAACATTTTCAGAAATCAAAGTCGTCATCTTCTTCAATAATACCGAGATCGAGCAGGATCTCGTTTGCTGCAATGGTTCCCATACCGCATATACCGCCTCCCGGGTGACAGGATGGCCCGGTCATGTAAAGGTTCTTGATTGGTCCCCTGTAATTGGCGTAATTTGGAAAAGGCCGAAATGGACCCAGTTGTGCCAGGGTACGCTCGCCACCGGTTGTCACACCTCGATGGAAGCAAAGATTTGCGCGGGCAAGGCTTGGTCCTGTCTCAACATACTCGCCAAGGATATTATCGTCGCTCATGTTGGTGGTGAAATTACGCAACTGGCCAAGTAACTTGTCGCGAATATAACCCGGGGCAATATCTTCCCAGTTTTCGCCGCTGGCCAGGTCTACCGGGACAAAAGTATCCATGATCAGCGTATGTTTCCCTTCCGGGGCCCGTGTCGGATCCATCCTTGTCCAGGCCGCAGTCCACAAGAACGGATCGCTGGGTGCGAGTCCCATGGCCATTTCATTGTACTGCTTGTCGATGTCGGCCACTGTCCCAAAGATGCGTTGAAAGGCCGTTTTATCCATGTCCGGACCATTTTTAAATGAGGGTGCTTCGTTTAATGCATAGTGCACACGAGCGATGGTAACTTCACCAAATTGAAAACCCCGGACCATGTCGAGGAAAGAACTCGGTAGAACGCCCTCATCAAAGCCATGCAGGTAGGTTTGGTAAGGATCAAGCTCTGAAATCACCCCCCTGTCTGCGGTAATTTCCGTACCGTCTTCAAGTCGAAAGCCGATGCAGGTGTCATTTTCAACAATGAACTTGCGCACGGTGGCACCCGTCATCACCGTGCCTCCATTATCCTCGATATAGCGTTTCATGGACTCAGACAGCATTCCGCTACCACCTTCGGGAATGGATTGCCCGTAGTAGTGGATGCTGGGAATCATTACATAAAAACCTGCCGCTGTGCCGAGCTGGTCCGGCAGGGTTTGGGGCGCCATGGCCCAGCCAAGAATAAATGCCCTTACATGATCGTTTTCGAAATTATCCAGTGTGAACTGACGCGAGCTTAACTGGTAATCACGAAGTCGTTTCAACCCTTCGGGGGAATTCTCCATGGCCCGGTACATGAAACTGGGCGGTGCGGGTGGAGAAAACATTGACTTGATGACACCATCCTGTATTTCTCCAAACTCTTCGTAGATTTCCCGGTATCGAATTGCATCCTGTTTTGAATATTCAGCAATGGTGTCACAGGTTTTATCCACGTCCTTGTAAACAATAATACCCTGCCCTTCATACTTGTTTGGATGCCCGGTGATATGGTCTTCTGACCAGATGTACTTCAAACCGTATTTTTCAAATTCAGGTTTAAGACTCTTGAAATCCGGGTTGAGGTGAATCCAGACATGGGAAGAGCCAAAAAGGTCATGCTTGAACCCCGGCAAGGTAACTTCCCTCGTGAGCACGCCACCGCCGACCCATTCGTTACGCTCCGCGACGAGGACTTTCAGGCCATTCTTGACGAGCACTGATGCCGCGATCAGTGCATTGTGCCCGCCTCCTGCAATAATGATGTCGTAGTCGGCCATCAGGGAAACACCTTCATATCCGGTTTGGTTTTATAAGCAGCAAAGGCCTGGCGCGCGTCAGCCAGCCTGTTTTTCATACTCGCAAGGACAGTCGGCTGGTTGCTTGCCTGGCTATAACGCTGTTTTTGTTCGCCGCGCATATCAAACAGGAGTTCATACTCAAAGCCCATCCTGTCCCTGATGTTTTCAAAACCTATATAGCGTGTTCGATAGTAGGCCCTTGCCTGGTATTTCCAGTCCTGGCTACGCAGGGCGGCGATATCTTCGTTGTGAAACAGGTAAAGCAGCTCATGGGGAGATTGCTGTCCACCCTGTAGTAGTGGCCAGATATCCCTGCCATCGATCTCACCATTTGCATCAAGCTTGGCATCCACGAGTCCGGCGATAGTCGGCAGCAAATCAATATTCATCGCCATAGCACTTGATCGCGTTTTGGGCTTGATTTTTCCGGGCCACCAGGCCAGCAGCGGCACACGGAATCCCCCCTCCCAGGTCATGCCCTTCATGCTCCTGAATTGCGCATTACTTCCTTCAAACCAGGCACCATTATCGCTGGTAAAGAAAACAAGGGTGTTTTTTTCAATTCCCAGTCGCATTAACTCGGCAACTATTTCCCCGGTGCTCCAGTCCAGCTCTTCTACGGCATCGCCGTAAATACCGGCTGCGGATTTACCCCTGAATTTTTTCGAGGCATGCAGTGGTATATGAGGAAAAGTATGAGACATAAACACGAAAAAAGGCCCCTTGCTGTTTTTACGCATAAAACCAATAGCTGCATCTGTATAGCGCTGTGTGAGCGTGTCCTGGTTTACAGGTTGCTCTATTAATTCTCGCCCCTGGTAGAGTCCTACGCCATCCATGTCGTTACTGAAAGGCAGGCCATAGTATTCATCGAAACCATGGTTTGTGGGCCAGTATTCCTCGCTGTGTCCCAGGTGCCATTTACCCACCAGCATGGTGTGGTAATCCCTGGTTTTAAGGAGTTCGGCTATTGTCTGTTCAGCAGGTGGCAAGCCATGATTGGAGTTCGACTCGATAACATTGTCAGCGAGACCACTTCGAATCGGATAGCGGCCGGTGAGCAGCCCTGCCCGGGACGGTGTGCAGACGTTGGCGCTGGCATAAAAGTCACTCAGGTACACGCCCTCCTCGGCAAGAGAATCTATGCTGGGTGTGCGAATCGGTGAACCATTCATACTGAGATCACCTACACCCAGGTCATCTGCCAGTATGATAATGATATTTGGCAAACTGCTTTTTCCGTAGAGTGGAGTAACGCTCGCCAGGCAGCAGAGTGTAAGCAGGAGTGACAGACTGCTTCGCAACATTACCAGTTCCACATGGTACCGTCTTCCAGCCTGTTCACTGGAAGATAGGCGCGCTTGTAGGGAAATTTCTCTGCGAGTTTTTCGTCAATATCGACACCGTGTCCCGGTGTATCACCGGGGTAGAGGTACCCATTTTCAAAAAAATAATCATGCGGGAATACGGCATCAGTTTCTTCTGTATGACGCATGTATTCCTGGATACCAAAATTTGGCACCCAGCTGTCAAAGTGTAAAGCCGCACCCATGCACACAGGGGACAGGTCAGTTGCACCGTGACAACCGGTTCGAACGTGGTAAAGCGCAGCGAGATCGGCAATACGTCTCAGGTGAGTAATGCCACCGGCATGAACAACAGTGCATCGAATATAATCGATCAGCTGCTGCTGGATGAGTTCCTTACAGTCCCAGACTGTGTTGAATACCTCCCCGACCGCCAGTGGCGTGGTGGTATGCTGTCGAATATGCCTGAAGCCCTCCTGGTTTTCAGCCGGCACGGTATCTTCCAGCCAGAACAGCCTGAACTCTTCAAGGGACTTGCCAAGCTGCGCTGCTTCGTTGGGCGTCAGGCGATGATGGGTGTCGTGCAAAAGATGGTAGTCAAAACCAAACTTTTCCCGCAGTTTTTCGAAAAGCTGTGGCACATGTTGCAGGTACTTTTCCGTGGACCAGCTGTTCTCAGTGGGTAGTGAAGCGTCGGCTGGTTCGTAGAACATCTTGTCGCCGGCAACACCGTAGGTGGATTCCAGCCCGGGTACCCCGGATTGGGCGCGAATGGCGCGATAACCGAGATCGATATATTTCGCCACCTCGTCACAGGTTTCTTCAATGTCTTCGCCGTTGGCATGACCATAAACCATCACACCTTCCCTGCTTTTGCCCCCAAGAAGCTGGTACAGGGGCATGTCGGCGGCCTTGGCCTTGATATCCCACAGGGCAGTATCGATAGCGGCAATGGCGGTCATGGTCACCGGGCCGCGTCGCCAGTAACAGCCGCGGTAAAGATACTGCCAGGTATCTTCAATTTTGCTCGCATCCCGGCCCAGCAGGCAGGGATTCACGTGTTCCTCAAGGTAGGCAGCAACGGCGAGTTCCCTGCCGTTCAATGTGGCATCACCGATGCCATAAATACCGTCCTCGGTGGTAATTTTTACGGTGACGAAATTACGCCCGGGACAGCTGATAATGACCTTGATATCACTTATTCGCATCTTGTTTTAATGACTCTTTGGGCTTGAAATATTTCGCTTTTCTGTTAAATTAGTTTAAGCATAAACTATATTAATAGCAGTTGAAATAACTGTCAAAAACAATTTTTCCACTGAGTGTACGGGAGGTCTGCAGGTGGCAAATATTGTCATCACTGGTTGCAGCAGCGGTTTCGGCTACCACGCTGCACTGGCATTTGCACGTAACGGCGACCGGGTGCTTGCCACCATGCGTGATGTCGCCCGCGCCGACTCGCTGCTAAAAGCGGCAGCAGACGAGTCCCTCGAAATTACCGTTGAAACACTTGATGTGACCTGCTCAGACACCTTCCCGGCATTTTTTCAGCGCGTGGAAAACAGCCTTGGTGCGGTTGATGTGTTGGTCAACAATGCCGGTATCCTCAGGCCAGGTGCCCTGGAAGACCTGAGTGAGCCCCAGGTCAGAGAAGTGATTGAGACTAATCTCCTTGGTCCGCTTCTTCTCACACGTAGTGTCCTGCCTTACATGAGACAGCGAAAAAGTGGATATATCATCATGATCTCCTCTCTCAGTGGTATTGCCGGATTGGCAGGCGATGTCAGCTATACGGCAAGCAAGTTTGCACTTGAAGGGGCAACAGAAGCGCTTCGGCACGAGGTTGATCGTTGGAATATCAAGCTGGCCCTGGTCCAGGCTGGCATGTACGCGACCAATATTGTGCCTGGCCCCGGGGAACGAGATTCCGTTCTGCCAGCTTATTACCCGGACAGTTCACCCTATCGAATGCTTATAGAAAACAACCTTGAGAAATTACAGGCGCGGGCAGGCGAAGCCTTTGATCCTGCAGACCTGGCGCAGCTGCTGGTTAAAATTGCGCAATCAGATGGTTCACAGTTGCGTTGGCCGGCAGATGATGTGGCAAAAATGGTGCTGGGAAAAATGCTGGCACAGGACGATGCCGAGAGGGACTCTTTTTTACGCCAGGTGTCGGACAATGACTGGTGGAGCAAGGGCGATGATCTTTCCTGAAAATAATCCTGTCACAAAGGACAGCAATAATGGTAGTTAGACTGGCACACGTTTGTATCGAAACAGATGACTTTGGACCAACCGAGGAGTTCTATGGCTGGCTCGGTATCAATCGGCAGTTTGAATTCAGGAACAAGCAAAATGAACTTGTCGGGATCTACATGAACGTCGGGGAAACCACCTATATTGAAGTGATCAAGGTCCTGAACCCAAAGTCAGAAGGCAATATGCGCCACTTTGCCCTGCAGGTGGAAGACGTAGATCAAACCAAAGCGCTGCTGGAGTCCAAGGGTGTGAAAGTCACAGAGAAAGAGCTGGGGATCGATCATACACTGATGGTGACGGCTCACGATCCCAATGGCAACTTTATTGAGTTTCACCAGTATACGGACAAAAGCATGCAGCAGCACGGTGGTGTCTGCGAGATCGATTACCAGCCCAGGTAGTTTTCAGGAAGAGTAATCTTCAAGTGTCCAGTCAAAAAGCACACCCATGGTCTCCTCCCTTCTATCCGTAACCAGCCTGTAGGCCTCTACGCAATCAGAAGGTTTGAATTCGTGCGTGATCAAGCCATCCAGTCCGAAATTTCCAGCCAGCACCTCGGCAAAAAAATGTGCATCAATACGTCTCTGGTCCCAGCCATCCCGATCATGGGAGTCGTGGGTCGCCTGTATGGTGAGACCTTTTTCCATCACGCTTGAACTCAGGCACTGCTTTGAGGGAAACCCGGTATCACCGAGCAGGATTAGCTTGCCATAGCTGGCGCAAACAGACAGCGCTGGCTGAAAAACCGCGGCGCTTCCCGTTGTGTCGATGACCAGCTCGGGACCCTTGCCATCATTAATAGCCTCCAGCTGCTCGCGGCATTCATCTAACTTACCCGGTAGCACCGTCCCTGCGCCGCCTCGCGTTGCATGCTGCAGGCGTGATTCACTCAGGTCTACAACTGCGAGGCTGTTAACTCCAGCAGCGGCGGCCCAGCGAAGGGTCATCTGCCCCACCGGTCCAGCACCCACGACAACAACGTTGGAGTCCCCGTTGAATTCCCCTGCCCAGGCAGCCCTGAAAGCTGTTTTTGCCAGGCCACACCAGCACGCTGGCTTGAGCGATATGCCAGGGGGTACTGGTGAACAACTTATAGCTGGTAGAACCTGTTCAGAACCATGCGCTTCTCGCATGTAAACGATATCACCCACCGAAAATTCTTTTACGTCCTTCCCCTTCTCAAGCACTTCACCGATCGCCTGCACGCCGGTTTTTAGCTGTGGAAAAGAAAACATTCGCGCGAAATGTGTGCCAGGCTCATATTCCTGGTGCAGGATGCGTCCTTCTGTTCCCGGACTCATCAGGCTGTATATTGTGCGCACCCTTACATCCATTTCTGAAATAGCCCGGGACTCACTTTTCAGCAATTCGACCTTGCCTTTTTCGGGAAAAATTATCCTGGCTGGCATGTTTGGCTTGTGCTCCTGGATGTTGATAAAGCCCTTTTCAAAGGGCTTTGTTAGGCATATAGTTTAACCTTAAACTAATAATCTGTTAAAGCTGAATACATGACGTCTGTGAGCACTTCTCCTTCAAAAGTTGTCATGGTCACTGGTGCTGCTGCAGGAATTGGACTTGCCTGCTGCAGGCGCTTTGCCTCAGAAGGATACGGTATCGTAATCAATGATATTCCCGGGAAAGCCCTGGACAAAGCGGCGAAAGAATTCACTGACGCCGGTACCCAATGCATGGTGATTCCAGGGGATATTTCAAGTCCCGAAATCACACAGGAAATCAGCGAGAGCATTGCCAGCAAATGGGAGCGTGTTGACGCCCTCATCGCCAACGCCGGGGTCCAGGACGCTGGCGCTATTCTCGATACCGATGATGCACACTGGTCCAGGGTGCTGTCCGTCAACCTCATGGGTGTCGCCCATGCGAGCAAGGCGATTTTGCCATTTATGCTTGAGCACGGAGGTGGAGCGATCGTCATGATCGCATCTGTCAACGCGGTGACCGGATGCGCAGGTATGGCAGCCTATGACGCCAGTAAAAACGCGGTACTTGGGCTGATGCGTAGTCTTGCCATCGATTACGGTGCCAACAATGTTCGTGTAAATGCCATCAGCCCTGGGAATACTCTTACTGATTATCATATCAATCGCATGGCTCAGTCGGGTATCGGTATCGATGAGCTCAGGGAGATGACCCGTGGCTATGGCTTGCTCGAACGTGCTGCGGAGCCTGCCGAGATTGCCAGTGCAGCTTATTTTCTTTGCAGTAAAGAAGCCTCGTTCATTACCGGGCACAACATGGTCGTAGACGGTGGTTATTCATTAAAACAGGGCTGATAAGATCCTGGTGACAAGCAAGTTAAAATGGGGGGTCATGGGGACCGGAAATATGGCCCACAATTTTGCCATGGCTGTGTCAGGTGCAAGTCATTCGATAATTCATGGGGTCGGCTCACGAACCCTGCAATCCGCCAGTGATTTTGCGGCAAAATTTAATGTTCCAAACGCATATCCATCGTACCGGGATCTAGTCGAAGAATGTGAACTTGACGCAGTTTATATCGCCACGCCCCATGTCCTGCATGAAGAAAACATGCTTTCATGCATTGAGGCAGGTTTACCAGTACTTTGTGAGAAGCCATTTACGCTGAATGCTGCGCAGGCTGAGAATGTGATTAATACGGCCAGGCAGCGAGGTGTGTTCGTGATGGAAGCCATGTGGACAAGATTCCTGCCTGCTGTGGAAAAGTGCCGACAGATCCTCGAGGAAGACACCATTGGGGATGTGCAACTTTTACTGGCAGGCGGCGCCTTTATGCCTGAATCAGATTCCGGCCATTACCTCTTTAACCTGGAACTTGGCGGCGGTGTATTGCTTGATGCCGGGGTCTACCTTGTTTCAATGGCTTCACTGGTATTGGGGAAGCCCACGCAGATCAAGGCCCTTGTTGAAATCGGGGATGGCGGTATAGATGAACATGATGCCATCCTGCTTCAACATGATAATGGTGCCCTGGCATCTTTATATGTCTCGCTAAGAGCTCAGGTTCGACCTGACGTAAGAATAATTGGCAGCAAGGGTCATATCCATTTGCATCCACCTGTTTTTGCACCGCCTGCCCTGGCTCTTGAATTGTATACGGGTGAATCCGAGCTGCTTGAGCTGCCGTACGAGGGAAACGGCTATCAATACGAAATTGACGAAGTATGGCATTGCTTACAAAATGGACTCGTGGAAAGTAAATTCATGCCACTGGATGAAACATTGCAGATCATGCACACGATGGATGAAACCCGAAGACAGGCCAATCTTGTTTATCCAGGAGAGTACCAGGTCCAGCAAGAGACATGAGTTCATTTGAAGAAAAATTTATTCGCCATAATCCCACGCCAATGGAAAGTCTGAAGCGTGATGTTCATCTTGTACTCGATAGCCTGTCTTTTTTGCTCACCTGGCTTGTTCTCGGCGGGCGTATTCGGCGCGCAGTGCGTCGAGCCGAGCAGGATGATAGCAAGATAAAGCTTGAAGATTACCTGGGGGACTAAATGAGCAGCCAATACCAGTCCGCAGATCTCCAGTTTGAATACCGTAAGCCGCCTGTTTCCGGCAACGTGCTGAATGGCCTTGGTGAAACCGTTAAAAGACGCGCAAGGCAAATATTCCATGGTTCCGGATTTCGAAATCTTGAATGGGAAAAGCTGGAAATGTTTTTCCTGATGACAATGCCGTTCAGCCTGTTTGTACGCGGCATGTTTTCCCGCCTGCAGCTGCGTCACGCGGACGGTGCCATGGCCAGCGAGGTTCGCGAGATCAGCGATCGCGATGCAATGAGCGGGGAGATCAAGCAAATTGCCAGGGAGCTTGGAGCCGGACTGGCAGGAATTACCGAAATCAGCGAAATGGACTGTTACGAGGGCTATACAACTTCTTATCGCTATGCCATTTCAATTGCCTACCCTATGCAATTTGACGTGATGAAAAAGAATGTCACCTGGCTGGCAGGTGGACTCGAAACAATACGCGCGTACACGGAAATAACCCGAATCGTGGTCCAACTTGCGCGGCGGATCAGGAAAATGGGCTGGCCTGCCCGGGCCTATTGCGAAAGTGCAGACATACTTCACATACCCATCGCCATTCGTGCAGGAGTGGGACAGCTTGGAAAACATGGTTCCGTGATAAGCAAGGAACTTGGTTCCGATTTCAGGCTCGCCACGGTCCTCACCGACCTGCCTCTCTCCCTTGATAAGCCGGTTGATATCGGCGTCGAAGACCTGTGTGCTACCTGCAGGCGCTGCACAACGGATTGCCCTGTGGATGCTATCAGTGATGATAAGCAAATGGTAAGAGGTGAAGAAAAATGGTACGTAGATTTCGATCGCTGTGTACCCTACTTTTCCAAGACCTATGGCTGCGGGATATGCATCCAGGTTTGTCCCTGGAGCAAACCTGGACGAGGCCCATCGCTTTCTGAAACGCTGCTGAGCAAGCGCCAATGATAGAAAAGGTACTTCAATCCCGTCTCATGCCCGTCGCTGTTATTGATGACAGCACGGATGCTGTGCCATTGGCGCAATGCCTGCTTGAGTCCGGTATTAATGTTATCGAGGTAACGCTTCGCACTACGGCAGCTCTCGAATCAATAAAACTAATAAGTCGTGAAGTGCCCGGCATGATGGTTGGCGCAGGAACGGTGCTTGATCATAAGCAGGTTCCCCAATTGATTGATGCAGGCGTTTCCTTTGCCATTACCCCGGGTCTTAACACGGCAGTGATCGAGTCCTGTCTTAAACATGACCTGCTAATCATGCCCGGCGTCATGACGCCTTCAGAGATAGAACTTGCAAGGAGCTTTCAACTGGATGTCCTGAAATTCTTTCCCGCCGAAGCGGCTGGAGGCGCATCTACACTCAAGGCCTTTGCCGGACCCTATGGCCATACCGGGCTTCGCTTTATTCCAACCGGTGGCATCAACCTGTCTAATATGATGGATTACCTGGGCCTGTCCTGTGTTGCCGCCGTGGGTGGCAGCTGGTTTGTGGCCTCATCTTTACTCCAGGAAAAAGATTTTGAAAAGATTCGAAACCTTACCAGGGAAGCCGTTGAACAAGTAGAAAAACTCGATAACTAAGCTATGTCTAATCTAAATATCAAGAACAAGGGCGAATGCCGTTTTGACCTGCTATCTCTTGGTGAAGTAATGCTTCGCCTGGACCCCGGCGATACGAGAATACGAACTGCACGCCAGTTTCGAGCCTCCGAAGGTGGTGGTGAGTACAACGTCGCCCGCGGCTTGAAAAAATGTTTCGGCAAGGACACATCAATAGTTACGGCACTGGTAGATAATGAAATTGGCCACCTGGTCGAGGACCTGATACACCAGGGTGGCGTGGATAGCTCCCTGGTCCAGTGGAAAGCTTCTGACGGTATCGGGCGTTTAGTTCGCAATGGTCTTAATTTCACCGAACGTGGATTTGGTGTGCGAGGTGCGCTTGGCAATTCTGATCGAGGCCATAGTGCTGCATCCCAATTAAAACCGGGTGACATTGACTGGCAGCATATTTTTAATGACCTGGGAACCCGGTGGTTTCACACGGGAGGCATATACGCTGCCCTGTCTGACACTACTGCGGAAGTAATAATTGAGGCAATGACTGCAGCCCGGAAGAGTGGCAGCATTATTTCCTATGACCTCAACTATCGCCCTTCCCTGTGGTCAGGCATTGGTGGCAAGGAAAAGGCCCGGGAAGTCAATCGAGAGATCGCGAAATATGTTGATGTCATGATTGGCAACGAGGAAGACTTCAGTGCCTGTCTTGGTTTTGAGATAGCGGGCATGGATGAAAATATTTCGGCCATCAATGTTGATAGTTTTAAAAAGATGATAAACGAGGCAACGTCAGTCTTTAATAATTTCAAGGTGACTGCGACGACACTGCGAACAGTACATAGCGCAACTATAAATGACTGGGGAGCGATTTGCTGGGCCGAAGGCGAGTTTCACGAGGCGACCCATCGCCCTGCCCTGGAGATATACGACCGTGTCGGCGGTGGAGACAGTTTTGCCTCGGGTTTGATCTACGCATTCCTGGAGGGGCATGACGCAGCCATGGCTGTGAACTATGGTGCCGCCCACGGTGCACTGGCTATGACTACGCCCGGCGATACATCCATGGCGACACTGGCCGAGGTTGAAAAGCTGGTCGGCGGTGGCAGTGCCCGAGTTGTCAGGTAATGCGAACTAGATTAGAGATAGTCGTCGAGATTCATTTTTTCTAACCCTGGAATTTGCTTTCGTTCAAATTCTCCCGAACGTTCCAGCGGCATGGTGGCGTCGATCAATAACCTGCCCCAGTGATCCCTGTGCTCATCCCGGTAAAACCCGGGCAGGTCGCGAATTATCTCGGCCCGGGTATCCGCACGACCACGGGTCAGGTAGGCCCACCAGACATCTTCAAGGTTGTAAAGGTCAACATCCTCATCAACTACCATGCATGTTTTACTGTAATCGTGATTTGCATCGATTGTTGACCGCATGATCTCGCGAACCTGCTCATTTGACTTCTTTTTCACCTGGACGATGGTGTTCATCAGGAACGGATAACAGGCCACGTTGAGGACATCATCATGCTCCTGCTTCAGGCTACGATAGATCCTCGAGGCTGTTGCATAATCAAGCGGATAAATGTCTTCCGGGCTTCCACATACCAGGGCATGAAATACCGGGTCCTTGCGCCAGCTCACCCCAAGCACTTCAAAAACATGGTTCTTTCCAACCGGCACGTAGTAGCCCATGAATTCTCCAAAAGGACCTTCGGCCTTACGTATTCCTGGCAGGATGCGTCCTTCTATGACTATCTCCGTCTGTGCCGGAACCTGCAAATCGATGTGGTCGCAATCGACCATTGGTACAGCAGCGCCATCAATTACGGATGCCATTTCCAGCTCATCTTCATCCTTTCTCAAGGATGCGCATGCGCTGATAAACAAGGAGGGACTTGTCCCTATCAGCATGGCCGCAGGCAGGGGCTCCCCCTTTTCCTCTGCTATGCTGAAATATTCATGCAGGTCATGAGTTTCACCAATGCGGATCCGTAGTTCCTCATCGCTGACATACATCGCCCTGTGAAAAGACAGGTTGCTGACACCCGTGGCCGGGTGTTTTGCCAGCAGGATTGCCGAGGTCAAATAGGACCCAGCATCCTTCTCAAAATACTGGATGGCGGGAAGCTCACTGATACTTCCCCTTATACGCTGTTCGCTGCTCAGCTGGCGTCCGAAATTTGCACCTTCTTCAAGGGTTTTGCAAAGCATTTCCCATCGTTGGCAAAAATTACCATCACTCGCACCGATAAGCCTGCAGATCCTTTCCCTGCTTCCATACACGTTGGATATCACAGGAAAACCTGTACCGCTGACATTTTTAAACAACACTGCCCTGTCATCTCTTTGCTGGGACAAGCGGGTAATTGCTGCCAGTTCAAAACGCGGAGAAACCTGTTTTTCAATGACTCTAAGCTGTCCCTTACTTTTTATGTCTTCCAGGTACTCTCGCATCGAAGCTGTTTCTCTTGAATGGATTTTTTTACTGGTTTAACTATAGTGAGAATGCACAGACCATGACAATACTTTTTCGTTGCCCGATTTGAAAGTGAATAAGCAGAACAACATATTTTACGGTTGGTGGGTACTACTTGCCTGCATCACCGGTCTTATCGTTGGCCCGGGGCAGTTCGCTTTCGGCTCCCTGGGTTTATTTATACCGTCACTCGAAAGTGAATTCGGCTGGTCCCGCTCGCAAATTAGCCTGGCCTTGACCATTTTCACCGTGACGCTCGCGGTGGCCAGTCCCATTATCGGTAGGATGATAGATAATTTTGGCAGCAGGCAGGTCCTTGTACCTGCACTTGTTAGCCTTGCACTTTGCCTGGCGGCCATACCTGCGCTGGTGGGACAGCTATGGCACTTTTACCTGGTCTTTTTTCTAATTGGTTCACTGGGTGCAGCTGCCAACAGCCTGCCGTTCATGTTTACCATCTCATCCTGGTTTAATCGTCGACGAGGCCTTGCTATTGGCCTCGCCATGACCGGTAGTGGCCTTGGCTATGCCCTCGTTCCACCGGTTATCCAGCATATAAATAGCAGCATGGGCTGGCACTGGGGATATTACACCTTATCAGGTATTGTCATTTTCATGGCTCTCCCCATTATTTTACTCTTGTTCAGGAACCACCCGGCGGATCTCGGGCTACTCGCGGATGGTGAAACAGCTGGCAACGAGCCTGCGACGACACAGGATGCTGTACTTACAGGCTACAATCGAAATGAAGCTCTCCAGCAGTCCAGTTTCTGGCTGTTGGTGATCATTTTTTCAAGTATTGCCTTTGGTCTTTTTGGACTGCTGGTGCACCTCTTTCCCATGCTCACGGACCTGGGCATGCCCGATAAAAAAGCAGCGGGTGTACAGGCCGTGGTTGGCTGGACCATAGTTTTTGTGCGGGCCCCCATTGGTTACCTGCTGGACCGGTTCTTTGCACCTCGAGTTGCACAATGTTGTTTTGTACTCTCTGCAATTGGTATAGCTATACTTTCAATGGCCCCGGACGGTACGCTGGTTTACCTCGCTGCTGTACTCATAGGATTCAGTATTGGCGCTGAAATTGATTTGCTGGCTTTCCTGGCGGGCCGCTATTTTGGTCTCAGGAACTACGGCGAGGTATTCGGTTTGTTGTTTGCATCGATGATGCTGGGAGTTTCACTTGGTCCGCCGGTGTTTGGCCTGTGCTTTGACCTGAGCGGTAATTACAGCCTGGTGCTTTATTTCAGTTGCCTGTTGCTGGCGATCGCAACCTTGCTAACCCACCAGCTTTCAACTTACCCGGATTTCAAAGAATAATTACCCGGCTTCAAAGTACGGAATTATTTTCTCACCAAATATGCGAATAGTTTCCATGGGGTCCGGTCCCAGTGGACCGCCTATAGATACCTGGGTTATGCCCGCATCGGCAAGCAGCTCGATCTTTTCGATGGCATCCCGCGGTGAGCCGGTAATCGCCAGGGCATGCATGTCGCCGCTGACCAGCTCTCTCGCCTTCGCATAATCCCTTTCCGCTACCGCTTTTGCCGTGTGCCTGAAACTGTCCTGGCTTAATCCAACGGTGTTGAGAGCTTCTTCGTCCAGGTAATTCCCAAAATACGCGAGAATGTCCCTGAGAGAATCTGTCACCGTATTCTTGCCATCTTCAGTTAGGGAAATCCACGCACAGCCACAAATATCCACCTCGCTGATGTCGCGACCTGCTTTATCAGCACCAGCCTTGATCCTCTCGACCATCAAGCGTGCTGACTCGGGTGGTGTCACCATGGGTAAGCTGCCATCACCAATTTCTCCACTCAGTGCGAGGTCTTCGTTTTCAAAGCCGGAAACATAGACCGGGATCCTGCTCCGTTCAGCATCAAAACGCAGGTAGCACTGGTCGGACCACTTGAATTCCTGCCCATTGAATTCTGCAATTTCACCGCGCCATATTTTCCTCATTAAATCAACAGCTTCCCTGACGCGGGTCACCCTGTCATCGACGTTGATGCCAAGCCACTCGATCATTTTTTCGGTATGCATACCGTAACCGATAGCCGTTCTGCCCTGGCTCAGGCAATCGAGTGTTGCCATAAAGGTAGCTGTTTCACCCGGGGAAATACCGTAGGGTTCAGTACCATTGGCCCCGACGGCGATTCGCTCGGTGTGTTCAGCCAGCGCCACGATAATGGCCCAGGCGTGGTACATGAACTTGTCGCTGGGAAACCAGGCATGGTCAAAGCCCGCCCTGTCGGCGGCAATACCGAGGTTAACGATATCCCTCGGTGTCCCAAGATGCTGTATCAGTCGTACTCCAAATTTCATTACACATTCCCCTGTTGTGCACCCACATTCTGCATTGCAGAAAGGAATAATTCCGTCATGTGGCGTATTATGCGTCAAAAAATCACTGTTTCTTGCCATGAATAATAACAAAGAAGTCGCACCCCGGGAGCGACTGGCCAGTCTTCCCGAGTCAGTTTTTATCATCAGCTTGCTGGTTATCAGCATCGCAACCGCCGTCACCATGTTTCGTGATTACCCTACCGGCGGACCCATTCAGCTGGCGCTGACATTTACTGCCTTTGTCGGGATCCTGCTGGGATTAAAAAATGGCGTGAGCTGGAAGGATATTGAAGAAGCGATTGGAAAGTCAGTAGCCGTCGCTTCAAACGCAATTTTTATCCTGATCTGTGTTGGTGGCCTTATAGGTACCTGGATATTGTCCGGAACAGTGCCCACCATGATCTATTACGGCCTGCTGTTCCTGTCTCCCGATATTTTTTATCCCACTGCCTGCCTGCTTTGTGCATTTGTATCGCTCAGCATAGGCAGCTCCTGGACTACCATGGGTACGGTTGGTCTCGCACTGATGGGGATTTCCAGCGTACTTGGCCTCTCAATACCCATTACCGTAGGCGCTATTGTTTCGGGAGCCTATTTTGGGGACAAGATGTCCCCGCTTTCTGATACAACCAATCTCAGTCCTGCCGTTGCAGGTAGCGAACTGTTTGCCCACATCAGGCACATGACCTGGGTATCGGTGCCAAGTTTTGTTATCGCCCTGGTGATTTACGCTGTGCTTGGTTTCAGCATGGACGCCCCAAGCACCTCGGCCATTGACCTGGACGAATTCACCAGTGCACTGCAGTCACAGTTCGACATCGGGATTCACCTGCTTATCCCCCTCGCCATTCTCCTGTTCATGGCGTTTAAACGTATACCCGCACTACCGACAATCTTTAGCGGTGCACTTATCGGGGCAATATTTGCCCTGTTCTTTCAGCAGGAAGTAATAATAAGGTTTGCAGACATGCCGGATAGCTCCAGGGCCCTGGCGCTTGCCACGGGTGCCATCCAGGCCTTTTATGGTGGCTATAGTGCAGACACCGGGGTGGAAGTCATCGACAAGCTGCTCAACCGCGGGGGAATGAGCAGCATGATTATTACCGTGTGGCTGATACTGTCTGCCATGTTGATGGCCGGCGTTTTTTCAAGGATCGGAATTTTTGAAACCATCTCTTCAGCGCTGGTTCGCTTCACCAGGAAAACCGGCAGCCTGATTGCAGTAACCCTGACCAATTGTATCATCATGAACATGATCGCCGGGGATCAGTATGTTTCGATTATCGTACCGGGCCAGATATGGAGAAAGGAGTTCGAAAGAAGAAAGCTTGCGTCAGTAAATCTTTCACGCTGCCTTGAGGATGCGGGCACGCTGACCTCAGCCCTGGTCCCCTGGACAACATGTGGCGCCTATATTTACGGTGTATTGGGATTAACCAGCTTTGCTTATATACCTTTCTGCTTTTTTAATATTATTAATCCCATCATTTCCGCTATCTATGGCTTTACCGGCTTTACCATTGTGGAAGCAGAAACCGAAGGCCAGGAAGTTGCAGCGTAGCTACTGCATTAGTGTAATGGCACATAAAAAAACCCCTGCCACCAATGGTGACAGGGGTTCCGTGATGACCCTGGTTATCGGGTTCTAACTTAAATACCACCCCAGGTGTAGCTGACGCTGCCACCAAATGTCCTTGGGTTGGGACGCAGTCGAATACCACTTACACCGAAGTTCTCCTGGGTTCCCGTGTAGTAGCGTTCCTCGGTCACGTTCTGTACGAACCCGGTTACGCTCCACTGGCCCCATTCGACACCGGCCCTGATGTTCAGCACATCATAATCAGGACTCAGGTAAGGGAACTCATTGGGTCCGACGGTGTGCACAACAGCGTTATTAGGTGCAGGACCAATCAGCTGCTGATTGGTGATGCCCTCAATGTCAGAATACTGTCCGTCACGATGGATGTACTCCAGGCGAGCCCAGGCTTCACCACTGCTGATAGGCCAGCGATATTCACCAATGAGGCTGGCACTCAGTTCAGGCGCCTTGGGCAATTCAAGCCCCTGCAGTTGTGGACGCCAGCCACCGCTGAGTTCCACCACCTGGTTTGAGGTGATTTCGGTATCGATATAGCCGAGGCTACCGGTCAGGGTCAGGTTATCGCTTAGCAGTGCTGTGAACTCGATTTCAATACCGTCAGCTTCCGCCTCGGGAATATTGATGGTCTGCTCAAAGTTTGTTGCCAGGTTACCCGGAGTCAGGAAGAAGAAAGACTCAAACTGGATATCTTCCCATTCAAGATGGAAGGCTGAGGCGTTCAAGCGCAGCCTGTTATCAAACAGTTCAGCCTTGAAACCCAGTTCATAGTTCCACAGGGTTTCCTTTCCATAAGGTGTCTGGAACGCAGGTGCACCAGGTGCGTTGGTGTTATTACCGACACTGGCACCACCGGGCTTGTAACCTTTTGACACCATGGCGTAGATATTGACTTCATCCGTCACCTGGAAACGTGCGCCAAAACGCGGTGAGAAGTCGGTGAAATCATCCTCAGATTCGGATACCGGGCGCGGTGAATTCACAAAGCTTGGGAAAAAGTTTGCACAAGGCGGTGCAGTCCCGGCAAAGAAAGCCGCACAGGCTGGATCATTCAGCGATAGCGGACCAGGTCCTATACCGTTAGCCGCCAGGCCCTTGTCCACCTGGTCCCAGGAAAAGCGACCGCCGGCGATGATGTCCAGGTCATCGCTGATATGAAATGTGAAGTCCGCAAAGACAGACTTGTTTTCGATTTCAAAATTCTTGCTGTTGAAGGCAAGACCCAGGTCAGTTGGAAAAGGTGGCAGCCAGCCAATACCGTTGATGGTATGGGTGGCGTTAGTCGAGATTGCCACGAGGTTTTCCTGCTCCTGGTCATCCTTGGCATACATCATGCCAAAGGTCCAGTCCATGGCATCACCGGAATAGTCCAGTCGTAACTCGGTGCTCCATGATTTGCCGTCGTAGCGGTTTGTCCTGTCAAGGGTATCAACACCACCAACCAGGTCCTGGTCGAACAGGCGCCTGTTTTCCGTATCAATGTAACCTGTGATAGAGGTAAGCTTCAGGCTGTCGTTGATCTGGTGATTAATCTCGACAATTGCCAGCAGGCTTTCGTTCTTATTGTGCTCGGGCAGGTCATGGGAAGCGCGGCTGTAGTTGCCATCACTCCAGAAGCCCGGACCGGAATCCTGGGCCACGCCAACACCAAGGGTGTCGACGGTATCCACGTCGAGAATACCTGAAGGTACGTTCTCATCATGCCCCTGGTCAAAGTCGTCGTAGGTGAGGCTGAATTTCACCGAAGTGTCTTCACTTACATCCCACAGGGCTTTACCACGGATATAAATCTCCTCGTAACCACTGTTCTTTGCCCCGTTTGGCGTGAAATTGTTTTCATTAAAGGCAAAAGGACATTCCGCCGCTGAGGCGCCGGTGGCACAATCGTTCTTTACACGACCACCGCTGTCTTCGTACATGACCACACCACGCACCTTGAAGTTGTCCGATAAAGGCATGTTACCGACGAAGGTGACCTGCCCCATTTCGTTGGCATCTTCATAACTCTCGCCACCGAGGGTGATCTTGAAGCCGGTTTCATCGGTTGGGTCATTGGTTCGCAGGTTGAGCGCACCACCGACCGAGTTTCTGCCAAAAAATGTACCCTGGGGACCACGCAGTACCTCGATACTTTGTGTATCGGGCAAAGCCGGGTTGGCTACCTGGTTCGCCACGGAAGCGACACTAAAGCCGTCCAGGTAAATACCGATGGAGTTGACAGTGGCGTTCTCGCCGCTAACGGAGTTACCCACCCCGCGCACTGCGAGACCAATACCTTTACTACCGACCTGGCCGTCGTCAGTGAAGCCTACGTTGGGAGTCAGGGCGAGATAATCCCGCGCTGTACGGATATTGGTTTGTTCGATCTGAGCCCCGGAGAAGGCGGTAACACTGACAGGAACTTCCTGGAGGTTTTGCTCGCGTCGTTGTGCTGTTACAACAACCTCCTCGAGAACGGATTGAGCAGTGACCGGTGATGCAATTGCAACAGCCAGGGCACCGCTTATCAAGGCATTGATTTTCATCTACTGACTCCCCCTTTCTATTTCATTTGAATAATCGCTTGGGCCTTTTAAAGCCTTGCTTGATAGGGTGCAATTTAAAGATAAAGCGGATCCAGTGTCAAGTAGTTTATGCCTAAACCATTTTTATATTAGGGCGATGAGGCGAATGCCGTATTAGCTGTTGTTGTTATGTCACAACAATAGAACTGGTAGCTGCTGTTTAGTAATAGTTGCCAAGGCTGGCATCTTCATGAGGCTGCTCAGCCTGGAGTTATAAAGTCTCTTTTATTGCATACTATTCAGTAATTTAAGCCTTTTATTGAAAGTACTCTGTGAACTCAAAACTTACTCAACCTGAACATTATGAAGCCTGGCCTGCTTTGTGCCAGGAAAGCGTTTCAAGTGCTTTGTCCCTGTTTGAGACTTGTTACCAGGGAAGCATGGATGCACGAAGTTTACAGGGCTGCCTTTTCCCTGCTCATGTGATGATTCCAGCCACGCAGCACCAGTTGTTCGTCCACGTGATTGACTTTCTCGTTTGGAAGCACAAGGTCATCGCCACTGTATAGCTGGACCAGCACAGTTTTTCGGCTCGATTCAGAGCGATTTGGCATTGAACCATGCAGGGTAAAATAGCTGAAATACAGCACATCACCTCGCTGTACCGGTAAAGGCGTGGCTTTCTCAAGGGGATAATCAGCAAGCAACGTCGACTGCTCAAGACCAGAGGTGTTTTCGCATCTTCCCAGTTTATGGGAGCCCGGGTAAACGCGAAAACAACCCGTTTCATCATCAGCATCACCCAGGAAAATAACTGCCGCGATCATGCTGTCCTTTTGGGTCGGAAAATACCACCAGTCCTGGTGCACAGGAAAAGGCGAACCCGCTCGCGGTGGTTTTAGAAACAGCTTGCTGTGATGCAGGATAATATCCGGCCCCAGTATCGATTCTGCACAGTCCAGGAATTTTTCATTACTGAAAGCCGCGTGCCATTTCGCTGAATAACGGTGAATATTGTGGGTATGGATAATGCTTGATGTCCCTCCATCCAGCTCATCCACGGACTCGGTCTCCCATCGCGCGTCAATACTCTCTCCGCTTTGCAACAATTGCTCAACGACGCGGTCAAATTCCTGTTCAAGAGACTCCAGGGCAGGCTCTTCAAAAACCCCTTTTGCAAGGTAGTAGCCATGCTCTTCAAAAAAATCAGTTGCGCTCATACCTGTTTCGGTTGAAGAAGCCAGCTTAATCAAGTTTTTCTTCGAGGTAGCTCTCGGGGTAACTCAGGAGACGGCCAAACTTCATGGCGATCTCCCTCCTTGCCTCCCCTTCGTATTTTCCAGCTGCCACCAGCCCTGCTTTTTCCTTTTTAAGCGCCATGTATTCTTTAAGCGTATTGCCCTTGTAAAGAAGTATCACGTGCTTGCCTTTCGCAACGTCTGCAGGAAAAAGATCGGTCACGATAAGCTCAGTTTCCCTGAAGGTGCTGACCCCCTCCGCCGCCGCAATCCTCGTAATATCGTTCTCGATTTTATCCAGTTCACCTGGTGACATGGCTGCGCTTAACGCGAGTTTCTTGAGTCCGACTTTTACCATTTCGGAAAAAGAACTGACTCCACCAAGCCTGAAAGAGCGCTGATCAATGTCCTTCATTTCGCCTGGTTCCGCCGCCGATAATGCGTGTGCCTGCAATAAAAAAACAAGAATGATGCTACTTTTCAAGCACCCTGGACTTTTCAAAACTCTCGATTTCACTTTTGTTCACCTTTGATATCTTAATTTGATCGCCAATACTGATGGTCATGAGGTCATGGGCAACCTCCATATTCCCGGAGTAATAGGGAGCACTTGCTTCAAGTAATTCATCGCGCGTAATGCCCGGTGGGATTATATGGGAGTACACGCCCAGACGTGGACGGGTTTGTGAAAAAACGTAGCTCGTCTGCTCCGGCGTGGAATGAACAGGCAGACTCACATTGGCCAGCTTTGCCTCCTTTGAATTTCCGGGTGACGGCACCTGGACCTCATGGATCAGCACGTCAACACCTTTGCCATGCTTGATTATGCTGCTTTCCCTTGTAGAACGCGTATCCCCGGAAAATAATACTGAGCGCCCTTTATAATCAATTCGGTAGCCCAGGGTAGCCCCACGGAAGGGAAGTTTTTGACCTGTTTTAAAGTCGACCGGCATGTGCTCCACGTTAAAGGCGGTAATTTTCAGGCCGTCCTGGTCATAAAAAACGCCTGGCCCAACATCCTGTGTTAATAGTTCTGAACCTTCCAGGGGTACTCCCACTATGCCCCGGTAGTCGATATCCCACTGGTAAGCTTTCTGCAGGTGACTCATCATCTCGCTTGTGCCTTCAGGACCAAAGACATGCATGGGTGTACGTCTTCCATATAACCAGCCGCTTAGCCACAAACCGGGAATGCTGATGGTATGGTCGAAATGAAGATGAGTGACCAGGAAAGTGTCCACGGTAGTCAATAGTGGGAAGCCGCCTGCCTCAAAAAGTCTTTCACGCAGACCGGAGCCAGCGTCAACGATTAACTTCTTGTCGCCAGCTTCGACCAGTATCGCCGGGCCATATCTGACCATTGAGGGCCTGGGTGCGCCTGTGCCAAGGAAAGTCAGCCTTATTTCCCCTTCAGTTTCAGTACAGAACGCTTGCCCTGTGAAGAGACACAGGAATAGAAACACGGTGCTTACCAGCGAGGAGAATCTCATATACTACTCCCCGTCCCGTATTTCTTCGACTGCCTCTTTTACCCTCGCCAAAACGCCAGTGAACATGTCGCTATCATCCAGGGACACTTCGGAAAACAGGCGATCGAGCAACTGTTCGTAGGCATTCTCTATTTCCTTGAAATGCTTTTTCCCTCTCGGTGTCAGGGTCACGCAAAAAGAACGGCGATCTGTCGGTGTCGGCGTCCTTTTAATGTAACCATCTTCTGAAAGTCGCTCGGCAATACCCGTCACGTTGCCCTTGGTGACCATCAACCAGCCTGACAACTCACCCATGGTCAGGCCATCCGGTACCCGGTCCAGCGCGGCCATTAATTCAAAGCGGGGCAATGTTGTATCGTACTTTTCCCTGAGCATGGTCCTGATTTCCTGCTCCACCATTTGCGTACAGGAGACTATTCGAAGCCACAGCCTGAGCCCTTCTTTTTCCCTGGGTATGTGCTGTAGCTTCTGCTCAACTATCTGAAGGCGACTGGTCATGGAATTGTTCTCCCGAATGGTGTTTTCTCTTAGCTCAAAAGCCTGGTGACAGCGACGCCGATAAAGGTGGCAATGGCATAACCAAAGATTCCGCACATGATTCCCGGTGTAACAAGATCTCGCCAGCCACGGGAAATCGCGATTGCTGCCGTGACCGCTGGCCCGACAAGGGCAGCGCCGGAACCGATTATTGCGTCGGCAAGATCAATTTTGAAGAGCTTCGCAAAAACCAGCACGATGCCGAGATGTACAAGGATAATAAACATTCCGTAAATAAACAGGTACAGAGCCGAGGACAGGAATATCGTGGCATCAGTTCCGGCTCCTACTACGGCAAAGAACAGGTACATCAGCAACATTCCGATATCAAAGTCACCTTCCAGGTTTGCCAGCCATCCTGGAAAAATATTCACAAGCACCAGCGTGATAACGGTGATAAGTAATATATTGTACTGCTCCAGCCCCATCACCCTTCCCAGTGTCGTCGCCAGTGCACAAATCGCAAAACTCACCGCGACCGCTGCGCTGACATGATGCAGTCGAAGGCTTGCATAGTTGCTTTCATTATCTCCGAGACCGGAAGATCCCTCGGAATCGGAAATCAGGCTTGAGGGCACGTAACGAAGAATGACAGGAATAGAAGGAATTGCGATGAGCATCAAAAGAGCCAGGTTACTCACCTGGCTGCTGGCACCGATGGCCACGCTGAATTCATCGCTGGTCATTTCCACGGCCTGTGAGACTGCGAGAAAATTCACTGCGCCCCCGATGTAGCCACCTGTGTAAACCCCTGCCACTTTTGGGCCAATGTCACCGAGATCCATGAGATAGAATCCCAGCACGGCACCAATGATCGTGGCGCAACTGGCAACAACAAAAACGAGCATGATACGGCCGCTTTCTGTGAATATTCTTCTGAGGTTTGCCTTGAATAGCAGCAAGGGAATGGCAAGGGGGATAAGCTGGCCCCCAACGAAGTCATAAACAGGGCTGCTTCCTGGGATGATATTGATATTTGAAAGTAGCATGCCAAGGGAAAGCACCCATACCACGCCGGAAATCTTTTTCCCGATATCCTTGGTGTCAATCCAGAATCCGAGCCAGGCTATGCCAAAAACAATGGCCGATAGCGCCGTGATGTTATCCGCACTTATCATTGTCATGGTCGAAATCCCGCTGCTTCTGTTACTACCGCGTTATCGTGCATGATTCTCTTGCCGTCGACAAAATCACCTGCGGCAGTATGGAATAATTTGACCACGCAGGCAATTAGTTTAAGATTAAACCTTTTTTATTTGTCGAGTAACAAGCATGTCTGTTGAACAACAAAATCCAGGGCAGTACCCACAGGCGAAGGCCGAGATCCTTGAAATTCCCCAGTACGTCCAGGGGAAAAGTGCACTGCCGGGAAAAGAAACCGCGATAAAGCTTTCCAGTAATGAGTCGTCTTTTGGGCCAAGCCCCATGGCGATTGGTGCATTTACAGACATGGCCAGCCAGCTACACCGCTACCCTGATGGTTCCCAGGATGAACTTAAGGATGCCATAGCAGAAGTGTATGCACTCGATTCACAAAAAATAATTTGTGGCAATGGTTCAGATGAAATTCTCGACATGATTTATCGCTCCTACCTGCAAAAAGATGATGAAGTGATCCTAAGCACCAATCACTTTGTCATGTGCTCTCTTTACGCTCGCATGCAGGCAGCAAAAATTCGTTTCGCAAAAGAAAATGATTTTAAAACGGACATAGATGACCTGCTATCGCTTGTTAATGAAAAGACCAGGATGGTGACAATTGCAAATCCGAATAACCCTACCGGCACTTATCTCAGTGCGGATGAACTTCGAAGAATCCACGCTGGACTGCCATCAAGTGTGTTGTTCGTGATTGACGGTGCTTACGCGGAGTACCCTGTTGAGGATGACTACCAGACTGGTACAGATCTTGTGGACGAGTTTGATAATGTTATCGTCACGCGGACCTTTTCAAAAATCTATGGTCTTGCTGCCCTTCGTATTGGCTGGGCCTATTGTCCGAACAATGTAATCGATGTACTGCAACGAATCCGCTCACCCTTTAATACAAATGCCCCTTCCATGGCTGCCGCTATCGCGGCTGTAAAGGACAGGGACTATATTGAGAAAGTCAGGCAACACACCGCACGTTGGCTGAAAACCATCAAGGTCGAACTGGAAAAGCTTGGAATTGAAGTCGTTCCCAGTGCGGCGAATTTTTACCTGCTGAACTTCAGGCAATGTGCTGGTAAAAGCGCGGCAGAGGCATCCAGTTACCTTGAAGATAATGGAGTAATCCCGCGACCCCAGGCTCCTACGGGAGATGAGGACATACTCAGGATCACAGTTGGCCTCGACAAGGAAAACGAAGCGGTCATCAGGATCTTGACGGACTATATGCAGTCCTGACAGGCCCCGTTAAACTGTCCAGATTTCTCCTGAACGCAGGTGCTTGAGAAAGTCCCCTTTGCCGAGCGTATTGGTCGCATGCTCGATTTGATCTTCCAGTAGCTCACCGTAAAGCGGTTTGCTGATGTTTCTAAACACGCCAAGCGGAACCGGGAAATCTTCTTCATCAAGCTGCGCAAGCAGGAAAGCCAGCGCGGTTCCGGGGGATGACTCGTCATGCACCAGGATTTCTGACTTATCAACGCTATTCACATCGACAATTTCAGGCTCAAGTATTCCAGAGCCGGCGCGTCGAAGGGATATGGCCTTGTCTCCGTCCTTGCCAAACACCATGGGTTTCTTGTCCTCAAGGTAAAGCAACCTGTCGTTTTTTACCGCCTTGTCTGTAAACGACGAGTAGGCACCATCATTAAAGACGTTGCAGTTCTGCAGGATTTCAACGAACGTCGAGCCGCGATGTCGAGCCGCCTGCAACAGGATCTCTCTCAGGTTTGTCGCGTCTGTATCCACGGCCCTTGCTATGAAACTTGCCTTTGACGCAATCGCCACCGACAGTGGATTAATGGGTTTCTCAACGGTGCCAAATGGACTCGACTTGGTTTTTTTGCCCATTTCAGAGGTGGGCGAATACTGCCCTTTTGTAAGTCCGTAAATACGATTGTTAAACAGCAGTATCTTGACATCAATATTTCGTCTCAGGCAGTGAATAAGATGATTACCACCGATACTCAGGCCATCACCATCACCGGTAACTACCCACACCTGCAAGTCAGGTCTCGACACCCTCAATCCCGTTGCGATGGTGGGAGCACGGCCATGAATGGTATGAAAACCATAGTTGTTCATGTAATAGGGAAACCGGCTTGAACATCCGATACCGGATACAAAAACAATATTTTCTTTTGCCAGGGACAATTCCTCGCAAATTTCCGGCATCACCCTCTGCATTTGCGCGAGGATGGAATAATCACCACAGCCCGGACACCACCTGATTGTCTGGTCTGAGCTGAAGTCCTTGCGCTCATAGGACCTGCTCGGCTTCCAGCTTCCGTCTTTTTTCTCTTCTACAGTAGCACTCATCTGATTTTCTCCATATCCATCCTGTTAACTAGCCCTCCGCCGCCATGGGGAAATCGTAATCCAGGATTTCATATATCTTCTGTTCAACTTCAGAGGTCAACATGGGCTGTCCCTGTACCTTGTTCAGCCCGATGACATCAACAAGGAAACGCGCTCTTAAAAGCATGCGCAGTTGCCCAAGGTTTAGTTCTGGCACAAGCACATGCTTGAAACTATTAAGCACATGCTCAAGGTTGCCGGGAAAAGGATTAAGATAGCGTAGCTGGGCCCCGGCTACGGACAGCCCTTTTGACTGTGCAGCTTCAATAGCATGTCGGCAGGCTCCGCGCGTGCTACCCCAGCCAAGCACCAGTAGATCGCCCTGCTGAGGGCCATGAACCACCAGGTCAGGAATATCTTTGGCAATACCATCCACCTTCTCCTGTCTCAGGTGCACCATGCGCTCATGGTTTTCAGAGTCGTAACTGACATTACCGGTGACGTCCTCTTTCTCAAGGCCGCCAATACGATGTTCAAGACCGGGCATGCCGGGAACCACCCACTGCCGGGCAAGCGTCTCGGGATCGCGTGCATAGGGCTGATAATTTTCAGGGATGCTACAGAAATTATGTTCAAACTCCGGAAATTCATCGCTGCCGGGAATGCGCCAGGGTTCTGAACCGTTCGCCAGGTATCCATCGGAAAGGAAAAACACCGGTGTCATGTACTTAATCGCAATTCGAAAAGCCTCGATCGCCATATCAAAGCACTCGCTGGGTGTTGATGGCGCAACTATGGGAACCGGGCACTCTCCATTTCTTCCAAACATGGCCTGCAACAAGTCAGCCTGTTCCGTTTTTGTCGGCAGACCGGTGGATGGGCCACCTCTTTGTACATTTGCGATCACAACCGGTAATTCGGTCATGACGGCCAGGCCAATCGCCTCGGCCTTCAATGCGACACCCGGTCCACTGGTACCTGTCAGTCCAAGCGAACCACCCCATGCCGCGCCAATAGCAATACCAATAGCGGCTATTTCATCTTCTGCCTGGAAAGTTTTTACTCCAAAATGACGCAGCTTTGAGAGTTCGTGAAGGATGTCGCTTGCCGGTGTGATCGGATACGAGGCATAAAAAAGAGGTCGCCCGCTCAGCTCAGAGGCCGCGAGGAAACCAAGCGCAGTCGCCTCGTTGCCGGTTATTCTCTTGTATTCTCCCGGTGGCATTTCAGCCTTGCTGATGCGATAGCGCCCGGTAAATACTTCAACGGTATCCGCAAAATTATAGCCAGCCTGCAGGGCGAGCTTGTTAGCTTCTGCCAGTTCGGGTTTCTTTTTTGCAAACAGGGTATCAATGCGTTCAACCAGGGCATCAAGCGAACGGTCGTAGAGCCAGGAGATAATACCCAGGGTAAACATGTTCTTGCTCAGCTCTGCCTGCTTCTTACTCAGCCATGAAGATTCCACGGCGGCGACTGTCATGCTGGTAATTGGAAAATCGTAGACCTGGTAGCCTGTCAGGCTCCCGTCTTCCCTGGGGTCATCCTGGTAACCGGCTTTTTTCAGTCCACCTGGATCAAAGGCATCATGATTAATTATCAGGGTACCGGTATGTTTAAGATCCTTCAGGTGCACTTTCAGCGCAGCAGGATTAAGTGCGACAAGGACATCCGGCCTGTCCCCGGGTGTGTGCACATCATAGGAAGAGAAGTTCAACTGGAAGCTACTCACACCGGCAAGCGTGCCGGCAGGTGCGCGTATTTCAGCAGGATAATCAGGCAAGGTACTTATATCGTGACCAACTACAGCCGAGTCATGGCTGAACAACGACCCGGTTATCTGTATGCCATCACCGGAATCACCGGCAAAACGTATGATCACGTTTTCGATTTCAAATACACCACGCGAATCCGTCCCCTCGCCGGACGGTTTCACGAGGCTTCTATCGCCCTTCTGCGTCATAGAAGTCTCCACTCAGTAAAACCATGTTACAGGCTCTTATTATCCAATAGTTTACATTTAAAAAACATAGTCTTATTTAATCTTTAGACCTAAAATTGCGGCATCCTGGACAAATATAATGCCCGCCTTCGTTACGGCTGGATACTATTCCAGTCTGCGGAATTCATGACTTACTTCCCGGGTATAAATTGGACTTAATCTACCTGCCTTATCTGTGCTATAAGATTTATCAACTGGATTCGACTGGAGGGTAAAAAGTGACTGATGAGAGCAGCGACACCGGGTCAGCAGAATCACACCATGAGCATTGCGGTATATTTACAATTGGCCCCGACATTCCCATACAGGGAGCCTGGCGCGACATTACCTACGATCCGGTAAAAGATAATATATGGACGGCCACGGACGGAGTACATCGCACGATTTTTCTCGAAGGCAGTAAAGGTACAGTTGCTTTTGACACCCTGCTCTCCCCCGGCACCGCACGCGCCTACGGTGCGGCTGTTGGACGGGTATTTCCGAAAAAATCCATACACACTATCGTTTATTCACACGATCATCTCGACCACACCGGCTACGCAGCGGACCTTGCTCCAAATGCAGACATCATTGCCCATGACTATGCAAACAGGGTGATACTCGGCAGGAAAGCCAGTGGCCAGCTGCCTGCTACCGAGGTCTGGGAAGGAGAACGCAAGCACTACTCGATTGACGGATGCGATTTCGAACTAATTTATCCCGGGCCTACACACGGTGATGGCAATGTTGCCGCTTATTTTCCACAGAGCAAGGTACTTTTCATGGTTGACACCGTAGCGGCTGGCGTTGGCTACTGCTATCTCATGGACTGGCACCTGACTCACTACGTTGAAGTCATGCGCCGTTTTCTGAGCCTTGACTGGGAAATTTTTGTTCCGGGACATTTCTGGGTGATTAACCGGCAGCAGTTTATTGAGATTCTTGATTACTGGGAGCAACAGATCGAGTTTGCCCAGCAGGCCGTGATTGATGGTGTGGATCCCCACGACTGGGCAGGCCTGAACAGCTATACCGATGAAAAACTTGGTCCTACAGATAACGAGATGTTTCGCTACTACGAGTATGCGGCAATGAACCTGTCGAGGTACATGCAACAATACCTGTCCGGTGGATGGGGTATAGAGGGAAACATTCCCCACAACCTTTCACCTCTTTAGGAAGGCGGGAACAATATGAGCGAAAATAAAGGCAAATTTACACGCGACAGCGCCCAGGCCTATCTTGCAAGAGAAGTTGATATGCAGGTTGATAAACTGGCGGATGGTATATGGACCATCAGTGACGGCGTGTATCGAACAATATTCCTGGAAGCAGAAAACAGTGTTGTTGCGTTTGACACTTTCGGCACGCCGGGCAAGGCGAGGTCCTACAGGAAAGCTGTTGAAAATACTGTGCCCGGAAAAGCTATTTCAACGATAATCTACAGTCATGACCACGTGGATCATGCGGGCTTCGCTGCCGACCTCGCAAGCGACGCAGAAATTATCGCTGATGAAATGTGCGCAAAGGTTATCAAGCTGCGTGAGTCACAGGGTCAGCTTCAGCCAACGAAAGTTATCAGCGGCGAAAAAAACGTGCTGGAACTGGATGGCATCGAAGTGACCCTGCTTAATCCGGGCCCTACTCATGGCTCAGGAAACGTCGCGGCCTGGTTCAAACAAGCGGGGATCCTGTTTTCCTCCGACACCATACTTGCCAATGCAAAGTATGGATTCGTGCCTGATTACCATGTACAAAATTTTGTCCGCTTCATGAGAGGCTTTCTTGAACTGGAATGGGAAACATTTGTGCCGGGACGTTATGAGCTTACCGACAGGGCCGGGTTTTCCCGGGGCTGCGACTATTTCGAAGCTGTTCAAATAGAAACGCAAAACGCCTTTGCCAACTTTGTTCCTGTCTGGGCCTTTGAACCGATCAAGGGTTTTGTCATGAATAACCTGGCTGAGAAATATGGTGACCTTGATGGCTTTGAAGAGCACGTTGGTCTTACCGCCATACGCATTGTGCATCACTACCTGATGGGTGGATGGGGCCTTGAAGATGCTCCCGAACCCGGGGTACTGCTGGCGGACGAGGTAGAACTCTAGTTCATAAAGACATGTATTTGCTGCAACCGCACACGAATTACGCGTAGCCAGTAATCATCATGTTCAAAAATATCTTTTATGGCTGGTGGAATGTTGCCACGGGATTTGTGGGCATGGGCCTCAGTTATGCCATTTTTACCGTGTTTGCCTTTGGCACCTTTGTCGGTCCCCTGCAGGCTGAGTTCGGCTGGGGCCGTGGTGAACTTTCCTTTGCCCTGTCAATGACCAACTTTGCCGTCGTTATTGCTTCGCCATGCCTTGGTCTGCTTATCGACCGCTTCGGTGTACGACGTATTCTCATTCCTTCGATCGTTTTGATGGCGCTAACTATTGCATCAATGGGAATGCTTACAGCAAACCTCTGGCACCTCTACGCCCTTTACTTTCTCATCCCCTTTCTCGGCGCAGGCACCCTGCCGGCCAGCTACTCCCGGGTTTTAATTGCATGGTTTAACCAGAAAAGAGGGCTTGCGCTGGGGATATCCCTGTCCGGTTTCGGAGTTGGCGCCATGCTCATTCCCGTTATCAGCCAGTTGAGTATTGAAGCCCTGGGCTGGCGAGCGAGTTACTTCTTCTTCAGCGCTGCTGTAATACTACTTGCACTGCCCATGGCGGTATTCCTGTTCAAGGAATCCCCCGGCGAGCTTGGACTGGAGGCTGACGGACTGGCGACGTCGAACAAAGAGCAAGACCTGGTCGAACCAACAGAGGAAAAAGGCCTGAGCGGACTGGAAGCCGCGAGAACTGTCAGCTACTGGCTCATTCTCTCGTCGTTTTTACTTGTTGGTGTCGGGCTTACCGGCATACTCGCACACCTGGTGCCAATGCTCACTGACCGCGGCGTGGATTTTAAAACTGCTGCTCGCTGTATGAGCAGTATCGGTTTTGGCATTATTTTCGGGCGTATCCTTGCCGGTTATCTCATGGATAAATTTTTTGCGCCCTATGTCACTGCATGCTTCCTTCTTGGCATGGTCCTGGGTATCAGCATCCTTGCCAGTGGCACAACCGGGATCCTTGTCTTTCCCGCGGCAATACTTGTTGGAATGGCAAGTGGCTCAGAGATTAGCGAAATTGCCTATATCTGCAGCCGTTATTTTGGCAAAAAAGCGTTTGGGCAGATATACGGCGTCATGTTCGCGGCATTCCAGGTCGGAGCAATCATCGGCGCGCCCCTGATGGGATTTTACTATGACCGGGCAGGCAACTATGTCACGGCGCTGTGGATCCTCGCAGGTACCGTTGTGCTCGCCGCGGTCCTGATCGCCAGCCTCAGGAGTTATCCGAACACAAGCTGGGCATAGCCTACCAGCCAGCCTGCTCGAGATATTCTTCCAGTGTCAGCACACCGGGCAGGTAGGAACGTACGAGATTGATGTTGGCGCTATAGCCAACATCTTCAAACCACCTGTCCATGATAGTCATCTCTTCACCCTCATTTTTTTCATGAACATCCCATGGCGTTTGCACGAGCTCAACCGGGCTTCCCGTGACTTGACTGAACAATTGCTGTAGCTGCCCGGGGGTGAGTTCATCACCGGCGATGTCGAGGCTTTCTCCTGCCCAGTCACCGGGATTGTCAAATGCCAGGGCAGCAAAGCGGCCTATATCCCTGACTGAAATTTCCTGTAATGGCGTCGATACGGAAAATGGCAGCTGCAGCTTGCCCGCAACGATGCTTTCCCGGTGATACTCCCAGTTCTCCATGAAAGAAACAGGTCGAAAAACAGTGTAAGTCAGCCCTGACTCGTGAATGTATTTTTCCACCTCGTACTTGCTATCAAAATGGGGAATACCCGTATCCAGGTTGGCATTGGCGACTGACGTATAAATGAAGTGTCGAATCCCTGATTGCCTGGCAGCCTCAACGGTGTTTTTACCATGCTGCACTTCCGCATCATAACCATGCTCCCAGAAGCTGGTCATCGAAAAAACACCGTAGGCGCCTTTCATCGCTTCCTTCAATGACTCAATACTGTCAAAGTCAGCCCTGACCATCTCAGCGCCAAGGGCGGCCATCTTTTTCGCTCGTTCACTGTCGGGGTTCCGCGTCATGCCACGCACACGATAACCTTTCTCCAGCAGGGCCCTTGCAACTGCACCTCCCTGCCGTCCTGTCGCACCTGTCACCAGGACGAGTTTTCCTCCAGTTTGCACAGGTTCAATGCTGCTTTTCTGCGAGACAGTTTCACCCGGGTCGCCACAGCCAGCCAGTAAAGCCAGGCCCGCTAAAATTTTCAATGCTTTGATCATGTGCTTTTCTCCAGAAAAAAAGCCCGGCGAATGACCGGGCTTTAAAAATTGATACAGGATACTGGTGATTTTACCTAGAAGCTGGTTTCACCGCCCTCGTAAGCCTTGATGGGCACCCCTGAAAGAGGCTCGCCTCCATCTTTACCTACTCGATATGTTTCCTGGAAGTAAAGTGAATGAGTTCTTTCCTGGTTCATGAAATGAGGATGCATTGAGCACACCATGTTTTCAGGCAGCACAAAGTCAAAACCTTCACCAATACGTGGCATTTCGATCATGGTCATGCCGATAGAATGTCCGCAAACGTGTCCGGAACGATAACCACGGTCAAAAATCGGTTTCATGCAGGCATTGGCAACATCCTCAGCATTATTACCCGCTTTCATGTGTTCCTTGGCCAGCTCATGAAACTCCTGGTAGGCGGTCATCATTTCCTGGGTCGTTTCATCCATTCCGTTAGGCATCAGCGGGCGTGAAAACTCCACCCAGTGACCACCTTCACCGGATATTTCAAGACCATACATCATGCCGTCACTGTCCTGCACTGGCCTCTGGCTTGGAAACACCATTTGCGGCTCAAGTGAGCCGTTTGAACCCATTTGCACCATGTCCATGGTGTTTCGAGCACAGCCGGCGGCAGCAAATACATTCTCCGCCAGCCCCATTAATTCAGCTTCGGTTTTTCCTGCCTTGTAGTTGCTAATCACTTCCAGCACGCCGTTCTTGTTGATTTCCATTGAGTGGCGAACAGAGGCAATTTCTTCATCACTCTTTTGTGCACGGGAGTAATCAAATGGAATTTCGAAATCGATGATTTCAAAATCCTTTGCGGCTATGGCGCGGTAATCACGTACATTGATGATGTACTCCAATCCGTAGATACCAACTTTTTTAGAACCCTTTGATTGCAGGTAATCGGCAATCCATTCACCGCAGTGTGAGGGAAATTCTCGGTTCTCGATAAACGTCGCGCTGTGATCCCCAACCCACGTGGCTTCCCTTGGGAAAACACATACTGGATCGTCGTTATTGGTAATCACCACGTAGGCATAACGATGCAGTATCAGGAAGCCGCACATGTATCGAACAGCACCTTCAAAGCCGCTGTATTCGCTGCCACTGATAACCAGCGCATCAAGCCCGGCTTTTTCCATTGCCGCACGCGTGTTGGCATAGCGCCTGTCAATTTCCGCCTGGCTCGGGCGAAAGTTATTTACGTAATCTGTCATACCTTGTCCTCGTTAAAAATTGCTCATCAATCATTCTTAAACAAACCTGTTTGGTATTAAGCAGACCCTCAGCGGCATGGATGCCGGTGTGGAGCTTACATGGATGTATCCACAGCGTGTCTGCGCAATACTAGACAGGTTTGAATTTGTTTTTTTACTAATGCTTGTCCGGAATTTCCAGGCTCCACGAATGCTCCAGCCCCTTGATCAAGGCTGTCATCGCCTCATTCATGGGACAGGGAATGCCCAGCTGTTTGCCATACCTGGCAATACCACCATTGAGCACATCCACCTCGGTAATTCTTTCAGCCATCACATCCTGCAACATGCTGGGTGGGTGGTAATAGGCTTTTTCACGGCCAAAATCCGTCAGGGCTTCAGGATCACTATCAAGTGTAATTCCCAGCGCCTCGGAAACAGCAATACCTTCGGCCATGATGGCCGACATCAGCTTTCTTACTTCAGGCTGATCGCAGTTAACACCGTGTGGCAGGCGTGTCATCGATGCCACTGCATTTGAAGCAGCGTTAAATATTACCTTGGTCCACTGCGCACCTCGTGCGTCTTCCATGGCCAGGCACTCCATGCCACTCCTGTTGATTGCATCAGCAAGTTGCTCGACCTCTTCCATGCTCGCGGGATTGGTTTCGAATGGGCCAATCCAGGTCTTGCCACCTGCATCGTGGTTAACTACACCCGGGGCCGTAATGTGACCCGCGGGAAAAATTGTCCCCTGGATTACACGAGGGACATATTCAGCAACAATTTCTTCACTACCGATGCCATTTTGCACAGAACATACCGCGCCATTTTTGAATATAGGGGCCACGGCTTCCATTGCCTGGTGTGTAAACATGGTCTTGGTGGCAATGATGCCAAAATCGCATTCAGGTATTTCACTGACATCGCTACGAGCGTTGAGCTGCGCGGTAAAGTCACTCAGGCCAGTGAGAGTGAGACCCTTTTCGTTAATGGCATCAACATGTTCCTGGTTAAGGTCATAGGCCCAGACCTCAACGTCATCAAGTTTTGCCAGGTGGGCGGCATACAGGCTTCCTATTGCCCCACATCCGATAATACATACTTTCATTTGGATTTCTCGAAGTTAGAATATTTATTAGTGACCCTTGTTTTCAAAGGTCCAGCTAAGTTCAAAGGCCTTCACAAGGCGATACATGGTTTCGTGATAAGGAGCTGGCACACCGGCCTTTTTTGCTTCTCTCACAATAGAACCTGTTATCCAGTCCACCTCTGTTAATCGCTTGTTGCGCACATCATCCAGCATGGAAGGCACGTGAGCGTAATCCTCTCCGCTTGTGCTGCCTTTATTGACGGCACGCACATTCATTTCCCAGGGGTCGTCAGCCAGTTCCACGCCGCGCGCTTTTGCTATTGCCTTGGCCTCATCCATCATGTCGTGCACCAGGTGCCCAAGATCAGAAATTTCATTTTCAAACGCAAAGGGCTTTGCATGTGGCAGGTCAGTCACAGCTGAAATACTGTTAACTGCAGAATTAAAAATAAGCTTGGACCACTGGTGCGGCAGAAGATCTTCATAGGCCTCGGCAATCAACCCGGAACGATTCACCAGTTCCTCAACCTGCTTGACGTCCTCATAGCGGGCGTCCGTCTCTGCCCACGGTCCCATCCATGTGGCTGTATCCAGTTCGTATTCAACATGGGTGTCTGAGTGTCGCGTGCCGCTCATAAACGTGACGCCGGAAATGATTGGCCAGTCACCGTGCTTGTGCACCATCTCCTCGCAGCCCAGGCCATTTTGAATCATCAGCACATGAGCGTTGGGAAAATGACCCGCTATCATCTTTGCGCTGGCTTCTACGGCGAGCGCCTTTGTGGCGATGATGACGAGATCTATGTCACCCAGGTCCGCCGGATCGGTCGAAGCCTGGACCTTTGCATGCAACTCGGACTTTCCACTGACTTTCAATCCGTCATTATTAAGTGCATCTGCATGTTCCTGCCTACGCGTCAACACCGTGGTTTCAATGATGGTGCCAAGGTGCCCTACCAGCAGGCTGCCGATAGCCCCTGCCCCGACGATACAAACCCTATCGAGCTTCATCCGCTTAACCTGGTTCTTTGCTTAGGCTACGACTTTTTCCACGATACCGCGGAATTCGTCATCAGTAACAAGACGAGAATGCTCGACAGAAATGTTTTTCACTTCAGCAAGCACATCACCTCGTTTTTCCTCGGGGATATCAAGACCCAGTTCCTTACCCTTGAGATCAATGTTGGAAAGACCACTTTTCTTGCCCAGCACAATTCGGCGTTCCGCGGCAACAATGTCTGATGAATAGGGTTCTATTGCTGCTGGAATATGAAACTGGTTTGCCACCGCGCCACTTTCACGGGTATAGAGATACTCTCCCACCACTGGCTTCCAGCCATCGACGCTGTAGCCACCGGCCTGCTGTACCAGCTTTGACACTTCCCTGGCCTTGGTAAGGTCAAGTTCGACCGGCACGTTGTAAAGACACTGCAGTGCCAGTGCAACTTCGCAGATATCAGCGTTGCCAGCCCTTTCACCCATGCCGTTGATGGTGCCCTGTATCCAGTCAGCGCCACCACGGACGGCGGCAATAGCGGAGGCACAGGCCAGGCCGAAGTCATTATGACCGTGCCAGTGTACCGGTATGTCGTCACCGACCCAGCTCTTCACCTGGCGTATTAGCCATTCCACGGCCTCCGGTGCACAGGCGCCGATGGTATCGACTACGGAAACCTCGTCAGCTCCGGCTTCCAGCGCATGCTGGTACACGGACTTGAGGAAATCGAGGTCGCTGCGGGTACTGTCCACGGCAAAAAAGTTGACCTTCTTGATACCGTTTTCCTTGGCATGCCTGACCGCACCCTGCACCCTTTCAAGCACTTTCTCGCGAGTGAAACCGTAGGCTTCCATTTTCAGGTCACTGGTGGAAATCTCGATGAGGAGATACTCGGTGCCAAGTTCAATATGGGCGTCAATATCAGCCTGTACACAGCGAGCAAAACCCCAGATTTCCGAGGAAAGCCCTGCAGCAAGGATCCTTTCAACAGCTTTCGTGTCATCTTCAGACACCCTGGGAAAGCCGGACTCAATACGCCCGATACCAAGATCGGCAAGCTTGCAGGCTATTTCAAATTTTTCTTCAGGGTCAAAACAGACCCCCACGGACTGCTCACCATCTCGCAGGGTGGTGTCATAAAATCGCACTGTCTTTGAACGATCAAAGGCGGACTGGATGCTGTCCTGTCCATTTATTTCAGCGGTCCAGATCTTGTCTTCCAGGGTATTGCTGCTCATGGTCTTGTACTCTCAAAATTGGCCAAATTGGGGCGTTGATTATAGTAAAAATGGTAGCGAAAGCACCTATTATTGTCTTGACTGGGGGAGCGATCGCACTTGACTGACAATGCTAAAAATCAGCTTGGAGTCGGGGAAATAGGAAAAGATTAGCAGACCCTCAGCCGCATGGACGCGGCTGTGGAGCGTACATGGAAGTATTAACAGCGAGTCTGCGGGCTTTTCCTATTTCCCCGGCTCAAAATCCCTTGTACCAGTTATATATGTCATCCGCCGTAGCAAACCACACATCATCCCTCTGCAACATGTGATCAAAGGCCGCCTCAAAGTACTTTATTCGGTGTGGCACACCCATGATGTAGGGATGTACCCCCATGGACATCACCCGGGGAGAAGTCGCGCTTTCCTCGTAAAGTCGGTCAAACTGGTCAATTGTCCGCCTCAGCCACGTATCCGATTCATAGGCATGAACCACCATCATGGGTAAATCACTGAGTTCAAAAGAATATGGCATGCAGGTGATGCTGCCTGAGCTGGTCTTCATATCAAAGGGCTGTTCGTCCATGGGCCAGTCGCAGACGTACTTGAAACCGGTTTCTGACAGGTAATCAAGCGTATCCAGCGTTTCGTGAAGCCCCGGACCGAGCCAGCCAAGGGGTGCTTTTCCCGTGTAATCTTTCAACACGTCAAATGATTTCTGGATAACGGCCTGCTGGTCCTCGACAATGTGCATGGCTGCCTGGGCATAGCCGTGACCCATGAAATCCCAGCCGATCTCCCTGACGGCCCTGGCAACAGGTTCCCCGGGACCCTCACACACGCGTGCATTGATGGAAGCGCTTGCCTTGATATTTCTTTTCTCCAGTGCATCAATCATACGCCATATCCCTACGCGCATGCCGTATTCGTGCCAGGCCCAGTTGGGAATATTGGGTACCGTCGCGACTCCGGCGGGTGAAGTGACATACTCACGGGCTATTGGCCTCGTTATATCCCACTCTTCGATATTCACCATGACATAGACAGCCATGCGAGCACCGTTGGGCAGCTCCGGGGCTGTTCGCTCAGGCAGCGCCGAAAATTCAAAACGCTCGTGGGGTAGTTTCATGTGCTGTGTGTCCCTCGCTTCTAATTTATGCGAAATTAACCTGGCCAAGCGTATTATCCGTCTCGCCGGTGGCTGCCGCGGCCCTGCGATAAAGCGTTGTTCTTTCGCAGGGAGTGCGATTAATTGACCGGGCAATGTCCTCCATTACATGAATTGGCATTTCCTGTCCGTGGTTGGCGCCTGCTGCGCGACTGATACTTTCGTTCATCAGGTTGCCACCGATGTCATTTGCGCCCGCCTGCAGCGCAAGCAAAATGCCCTCTTTGCCCAGCTTTACCCAGGATGCCTGTATGTTTGTAATGTGTGGGTGCAAGACCAGGCGCGAGACCGCGTGCATGAGTATTGCCTCCCTGAATGTCGGACCTTTCCTGGCCAGCCCCCTGCGATAGATCGGGGCTTCCTGTGGCACAAACGGCAGGGGCACAAATTCTGTAAAGCCACCTGTTTCCTGCTGCAGGTTTCTCACGTGCAGTAGATGCCGTGCCCAGTTTACCGGTTTATCGACGTGACCAAACATGATGGTTGCTGTTGAACGGAGCCCGACTTCATGCGCCACCCTCATGACATTAAGCCATTGTTCAGTGTTGATTTTATCCGCACAAAGCTCTCGCCTTACTTCATCATCCAGTATTTCAGCTGCTGTCCCGGGCAAACTCCTGAGCCCGCTGTTTTTAAGTTCCACAAGGTACTCCTGCAGCGACAGGCCAAGTGTCTGTGCGCCGTGGGTCACTTCAAGTGGAGAAAAAGCGTGTACGTGAACATCCGGTTCCACCTGCTTGATGGCCCTGACTATGGAGAGATAGGTTTCTCCCGTGTAATCCGGGTGTATCCCCCCTTGAAGACAGACCTCGGTTGCACCTTTTTGAACTGCCTCAATGGTACGCTGCTGGATCTCCTCAAGGCTGATGTTATAGCCCCTTTCCCTCAGGTTTTCAGCTACCCTGCCCTTGGAAAATGCGCAAAACCCGCAGCCGAAGTAACAAATGTTCGTATAGTTTATGTTGCGATTCCTGACATAAGTGACCTCGTCACCGCTGCTGGCCTTTCGCAAACTGTCAGCCGCTTCGCAGACATCCCGGAAGCTGCCACCGCGGGCGGAGAACAGCGTGATAATTTCATCTTCAGCCAGCTTATGACCCGCACTGGCGCGTTCGATTACCGAGCTGATTCGAGAATTTTTTAAAATGGAGTAGCGTGGGTGAAAGTCTGTCTCTGGAGCCATATCAGAGCCCGGGGTCCACCTGTCGCGCCTTGCCAGCCTGCTCGCATCCATGCTCCTGGTCAGGTCAGTATGCAGATTGGTATCAACCCACTGCTGCTGGTTTTCAATATAGTCCGGGTAGATCGCCAGTCTTGGTACGAGCTCCTTGCCGGCCACCGCACTTGCCTCGGCAAGCTTGCCTAGTTCAGGCCAGCGCGCCTCCGGGTTGACATGATCGGGGGTCACCGGGGAGATCCCTCCCCAATCGTCGATACCGGCCTGGATAAGTTGAGGCAAGGCGTCTGGCATCAGGTTTGGCGGTGCCTGGATGTGCATGTGCCTGCCAAATATTATTCGGGCCACCGCGATCGTCCAGAGATGATCGTCGAGATCCGGCTCCCTCGCACTGTGCATTTTAGTGCCGGGCTTGCGCCTGAAATTTTGAATAATAATTTCCTGGATATGGCCGTACTGTTGATGCAGATCGCGCAGCGCCAGCAGTGATTCGATCCTCTCCAGCCGGGTTTCCCCGATACCGATGAGGATACCGCTGGTAAAGGGCACGGCGGATTCGCCGGCCATTCGAATACTTTGCAGGCGAAGTGCCGGATCCTTATCCGGCGAGCCGAAATGAGGCCCACCTTTTTGACACAACCTCGCGGAGCTGCTCTCCAGCATCATGCCCTGTGAAACGGATACCCTGCGTAACTGCTCCAGTTCATGACGCTCAAGCACCCCCGGATTCAGGTGCGGCAAAAGGCCAGTCTCCTCGATGACAAGTTGTGCCATTTCGGCAAGATAGGAAATTGTTGATGAGTGCCCCAGTTCTGCCAGTTCCTCCCTGGCACGCTTGTATCGAAGCTCGGGCTTGTCACCCAGGGTAAAAAGAGCCTCATGGCAGCCTGCTTCAGCACCCGCCCTGGCAATTCCCAGGACTTCTTCCCTGGTCAAGTACGCTTTTTGTCCTGCTCTTGGTGGTTGCGCAAAGGTACAGTAGTGGCAAACGTCCCGGCACAGCTGTGTGAGCGGGATAAATACTTTTGGGGAATAGCTGACCAGGTCGGGAAACTGCTGGTCTCGAATCGTCGTGGCCGCATGAAGCAGCACGTCCAGCTCATCAAAGCCCGCCAGCGTCAGGGCATCGGACGAACTGATTTGCTCGCCTGCTATAGCCCTGTCGATAACAGCTTTCATTGTCTTTGCTTGAGCCTGGAAACCCCTGCCACTGGTAAAGCTGACTTTAACTCAATCAGTCTACGGTACCGCAAATTGTCATGATCACCTGGATGTACACCTTGATGATATCAAGCATATCACCGATGTGCGCGGCTTCGCCCTGGTGCGTCGAAAAACCACCACCACCGGAGCGAATCCTGCCAGCAGAACCATAATTCACTGTAGGTATGCCGTAACGATTCATGTGGGCTGCGTCTGACATCCACACTTCTGAGCCCATCTTGGGAGCCTCGCCCAACTGTTCTTCATGGGCCTGCTGGATAGTCGTGATCAACTCATGGTCTTCAGGAATGGATGTACCGGGAGTCGTCATGAACGTTTCGACCTTTGTACCCTGCAGTTCAACATTGGCGGCGACGGTGCTATCGATTAACTCACGTACTTCGTTATAGGCGTCCAGCGGAAGCTTGTCCGGAAGCGTTCTGACATCCATGTAGATAACACAGTTATCCGGTGTCCTGGCTCCCCGCCATGACCAGCCCGCTTCCACGGCAGAGACGTTAACCTTTGGGTGAAAGCCATCTTCCATGGTGTTGCGCGCATAATAATCCGGAATCCACTCGTGAATCGCATCAAGCACCTTGCGCGACTTGTTGATGGCATTGTTTTCATGGTCGGACCAGGCAGTGTGTATCAGTCGCCCGGGCACCGTGATCTTGACCCAGCAGCTTCCACAGTGACGTGGAATCAGCATCATGTTGGTTGGCTCACCCAGGATACAGTAATCGGCAATAGCGCCGTGGGTGATAGCGTACTTTGTACCCACTCCGTAACCCTGGTACTGCGGACCGTCATGGTCATTTACCGGTGACTTTTCGATTTCACCTGCCACGCCTGCAATGACCACGTCTCCACCGAGCTTGATGCCCGCTTTCTGAATCGCTTCACAGGCGGCGATGTATGTTCCCATCGCGCTTTTCATGTTGAACGAACCCATGCCGTAGATCCACTCATCGTCAATGAGCGTCGCCTTGCACTCGTAGCCTATACCCCGGTGTGCTTGCTCAGGTCCAAAGGATGTGTCGAGGTGGCCATTAAACATCAGGGAACGGCCGCCACCCTGCCCCTGCCAGCGACCAACGGCGTTGTATCGATCATCACCAATGGGCTGTAATACCGAGTCAAAGTTTGCTTCTTTCTGCACTTCGTGCACGGCACGCGCAACATCTCCCTCGAAACCAGTGGGGCTGGGAATGTCAACCAGGTCCATAACAAGCTTGACCAGCCTGTCGCGATCAATCTGCTCAACTGCCTTTGCAACAAGGTCTTTATTAGCGGGTTCAAACATTCTTTCTTTCCTGTCGTTGTTAAATGATATTGGTTGTCAGGACGCCCAGTTCAGCGACATTTGCTTCTACCTTATCCCCGGGCTTGAGCCACACCGGGTCTTTCATTCCGGCTATAACTCCAGGCGGACTTCCGCTGGTGATAACGTCACCGGGATTGAGCCCCATCATGGACCACCACGAAACAAGCTCTGCTGTCTTGTAGTGCATTTGCGATGTATTACTGTCCTGGCGAACTTCCCCGTTCAGGGTCAGCGTCATTTTCAGGTTATGGGGATCGGACAGTTCATCCGGGGTCACTATAAGCGGGCCTAGCGGGCAGGAATCTTTGAACGATTTACCCATCAGGATAACCTTGTTGGAGTGTTCCCTGGCCTGGATGTCCCTCGCGGAAAGATCGTTGAAGATGGTGTAGCCTGCCACGTATTCCATGGCATCCTTGATATCCACGTTAAAGGCCTCTTTACCGATGACAATGCCAATCTCTATTTCAAAATCCAGCTGCTTGGTAAACTTTGGGATTTCAACACCTGCTTCGTGAGCACATACGGAAGAACCCGCCTGCAGGAAACCGGTAGGATGTTCAAAGTGAAAATCCTGCCAGTTGTGAGACTGCCATTCAGAATCGTCCCAGGTGGTCAGCTCCGCAAGATGTGAGTCGAAATTACAGGAGGTATGAACTATCTTGCCGGGGCGAATGATGGGCGCATGAAGCTCCACATCAGCGGCGGCGTGGGAGTTTGCCTCCACGCCGGCGGTATCTTCAAGAAGGCTTGCAGCCTTGTCCATGGCAGCCTGCCCGCCTTCAAGGAAAGCAATCATATCCCGCGGTAGCTCGCCCCCGGACAGGGCATGCAGATCCACGTAGGCATCATTCACGAAGGCACCAACGGTCGATGCCTGGCCGTTTACTGAAAAAGTCGCCAGTTTCATTATTTATCCCTCGACAATCTGGGGTTTAAGGTTGGGAACAACTTCCTCTCCCATTAACTTGATGGTTTCGAGATTATCTGCCTCCGAGGCTCCAACAACTTCGAGCAACGGCAAATTGAGCCCCGCATCGACCAGTTCCTGGGTGATTTCAAGGCATTCCTCGGGGGTACCGGAAATGACCGTAAAAGCCCGCATCATTTCGTCAGTAACGAGATGCGTCACATTATCCTGGGTACCATTTGCAATAGCTTCCCTGAACGGGTCCCAGGCTGAGTCAGGTAATCCTGAACCTGCCAGGATGACATCATTCTTGATATTTCGAATCTTGTTGACCACGTAAGTACCGGTGTAGCTACGGGTAGCATCCTTGGCTTTTGCACCATCTTTTGAGCATGCGCACAGGATGACACCGCCCACCGGAAAATCAGCAGGCAACGTTTTTCCGGCTTTCTCCGCACCCTTGTTCATGTTGTCAATGGCATATTTCAGGAACGCAGGCGAGGTTAAACCGGCGGTCAGCATACCGTCGCTTTCGCGGCCGCTGAGGCGCTGCATAAACGGCCCGGTGGCCCCGACATAGATTGGGATTTCCGTGCGCAGGCCATCTGCAGCCCGATCATAGGCCGGCATGCTGGACTCGTAGAACTTTCCCTTGAAGGAAAATTCCTTGCCGCTGAATACGTTGCGCATGATTTCCATGGATTCACTGTGCACAGGTACCGGCTTCATTTCCTCGATATCGTACTCGAGATACTCGATACCAACTTTCCCAACGCCAATGCCCATGATAAAGCGACCATTCGAGAGTTCATCTATGGCGACAGCTTCGGAAGCCTGGGCCGTGGGATGCCTGATATAAGGCGACGTAATCCCAAGTCCGATTGGAATGTTCTTGGTAGCCAGCGTAACCGCCGCCAGGGTGGCAAAACAGCCTCGTGACTCCAGTCCGTACTGGCGAAACCAGTGATAGGCCTCAGCTATCCAGAAGCCGCCCATGAGATTGGAAGCTTCAGTCTGAGCAGCGTATTTCTGCATCGAGGCCATCGGCTCATATGATTTGAATATAACCCCCACTTTGGGGCTGACAGATGTACTCATTTTATATTAACTCCTGATAGTTTAAGGCCCAGCTTGACCAGTTAAATCAATCGTTCTCGGCGGATATGTTAATGTCGATGCGGGCTTTCGTCTTGCCCTTCAACGTCCTAGTCATTGACTGGAAGTGCAGATGATTGACTGTGCAAGCATTGAGATCAAGCGCTTTTCGGTGCCCTGCCTCGTAATTCCGTCGGGGATATTCCAAAGCGGTTCCTGAACGAACGGCTGAAATGAGCAGAATCGTTAAAACCACGACGAAATGCGATTTCGCTTATACGGGACTTGCTCTGTCCCGGGTCCAGCAGGTCATTGCGTGCAGCCTTGAGTCGCTGCTCCCACACCCACTTGAGCACGGTGGTGCCCGATTCCTGGAACAGGCTGTGAAGGTAGCGCGTTGATATACCATTCTCACTTGCGATCTTGTCAGGGGTCAGGTCACTGTCCATGTAATGCTCTTCGATGTAACTGAAAATACGATTCAGCAGGTCAGTCTGCTTGGGCTGGTTTTTCAGGTCCTCGGGCTTAATTATTGCCCGTGCCAGGGCGCTGGTAAGCTCGAGCAGGCTCTGTGTCAGGGTGTATTGTTCAGTGACATTGAGGCTTTCGGCTTCAAAAGCCACGGACCTGAGCAGGTCATTGACCACGCGCCCCAGACCCTTGCTTGGTAAATGACCCATCAGGGCTTTTTCCTCGATATTACCCATGCGTTGCCGGAAAACCTCGTGCGGGATCCTCGCGATCAGGCGCCGGCTTCGCTGCAGGTATTCGATACTGTACGGCAGTCCACCTGTCATCATCGCCAGGTCGCCCGGTTCCAGCTCAAAGGCCTTGCCCGCCTGCTCGATACTGGCTTTTCCTTCGAGTAGCGTGGTCAGGAAATAGTCGTGGTTTGCGTCTTCAACAATGTGATTGGGATGACGCCGAAGAATCACCGGGTCAATGTTGATATCGAGCACGCTGAGCCCCCCGGGAAGGGGTATTTCCTTGCAGCTGAAATCGCCAAAGTCGACGCCGGTGAGTTCCTGGGCATCAACAATGACCAGGGTGCTGCTCACAGACTGCTTCAGTTCATCCAGTTTATTTTCTTCTGACATTTTCAAAACATACCGCTGGGAGTTCTATTCCAGTGCACTAAACATATGGCCTTTTTAGCGATTCATTATACGCCAAAAGCAGGCATGAAAACGGCAGCATCGACGGTCCTGGATAAAAGTTTTTCTATGCGGAATGCTGGTTTGACTCGTAACAGATGCCGCTTTATGCTTTGCCGCTCCACAGCTTGTGGAGATTCCATAATTATTGCAGCAAAAGTGAAGCTTTATGCTGCTTCGGGAGGTAATAAACAGTCATGTACCCGCAACCTTTTCGATATCATCGCCCTGCTTCTCTCGATGATGCCATCACCCTGCTATCTGAACTGGGTGAAGGCGCCAAGCCACTTGCTGGCGGTCAGTCCCTTATACCCATTCTGAAAATGCGCATGGATGAGCCCTCGGATCTCGTCGATATTACGCGAATTCCGCAGTTAAGAAACATTGACAGTGACAGTGGACTCATTCGAATCGGGGCCCTTTGCACCCATGCACAGATCGCCTCTTCTGATGTTGCCGGACAGCTGCAAATCCTGCGCGATTGTGCCGGAGGCATCGCCGATCCCCAGGTGCGAAGCCTGGGCACTATCGGCGGCTCGGTCAGTGTGGCTGACCCGAGTAGCGACTGGCCAACGCTGCTTTTTGTCCTGGATGCGGTCGTCGTATGCCAGGGCCCCGAGGGAACACGCTCCGTACCCGTAAAGGAATTTATAGTTGACTCCTACACGACCTGCCTTGGAGAAGCTGAACTCGTCACCGAGATACAGATCCCTGAGCCCCCGGCCAATAGCGGCGGTGCATATATTGGATTTAAAAAAGCAGCACCTGCTTACCCGGCAGCTTCAGTAGCCATGCAATTAACCCTCGCTGGCGACGGGAGCTGTGCAAGTATCAGCCTGGCCCTTGGTGCATCCGGACCGGTTCCCGTGGTGTCTGCAAAAGCAGAATCCATGCTCACTGGAAATAAACTGGATGAGAAGCTGCTCGCCGAGGCGGCCGAGGAAATAGTCAGCGAGTCAAACCCACCCTCCGATGCAAGGGGTTCAGCCGACTTCAAACGCCAGATACTTAAATCTCTTTTTATCAGGACCGCAGCTAATGCCATAGAGCGCGCAGGCGGCACAAAAATTGACGGTACACACGACTATGTCTGATTCAATGGAAAAACTCAGTGTTGAAATCACGGTCAACGGCAAGGCTTACCGCCGCGAGGTAGAACCACGCCTGCTGCTGGTTGAATTTATCAGGGACGTGCTTGGTCTGACCGGCACTCACGTAGGATGCGACACCAGCTATTGTGGTGCCTGCACCCTGATCCTGAATGGTGACGCGATTAAATCCTGCACTTACCTTGCCGTACAGGCTGATGGATGTGAGATTCTCACCGTCGAGGGCCTGGAAAATGAAGGTGAGCTGCACCCCCTGCAGCAGGCTTTCTCTGAATGCCATGGCTTGCAGTGCGGCTACTGTACACCGGGCATGCTGATGTCCTCGCTAGCCCTGCTTGCAGAAAATCCAGATCCCAGCGTAAAAGACATCAAGAAAAGGCTTTCCGGCAATGTTTGCAGGTGCACGGGTTATCAAAACATTATCAAGTCGGTGCAGTCAGCCGCCAAGGCACTGCAGGAGGGCTGAGCAATGGAAATGAAATTTAGTGGGGAATTCAAGGTAGACCAGTCTCGCGACAAGGTATTTGCCATTCTTTCGAATCCGCAGCAGTTTGCTCCATTGCTTCCCGGCTTTCACAGCCTGGAAATGAAGGATGACAAGACTGCGATGATCCGGGTCAAGGTTGGTATCGGGAAAATACGCGGCACCGCATCCACCGAGCTCACCCTCGACAAGGCCGAGGCTCCAGTCAGCGCGCGCTATGTCGGCCAGGGTAAGGTTATGCAGGGCGCATACCGAACGATATCTTCTTTTGAACTTGAGGAAGCTGGTAGCGGTACGCTGGTGAAGTGGCAGGGTGAAACGGAACTGGTTGGAAAAATACTCTCTCTCGCCGGCGGCGGCATGCAGGGCTACGCAGAGAAGGAAATAAACAAGCTGGTAAGCAGCCTGCAAAATGCATTGTCCGCCAACCCGACTGCGGCCGAAGCCAAACCAAAGGCGGATGGCTGGCTTGCGAGAATGCTTCGAAAGTCATCCGATGACGAGGCTGCGCCTGCCGATTCAAACAAGGCCGAGGAAATCATGGCTGCAGGTCTCGCTGGCCTGAGCGATGAACAGCTTGCACAGCGGCAGGCAAATACTTCGCGTATAAATGATGTCCTCTCCACCAGTCGCAGTGAAAAGAAACTGAAGCGCAAGGAAGATCGAAGGCTTATTCGAGGTACCGGCGTATTTGTAGACGATTTCCACCCGGCTGGCATGCTGCACATGGTCTGTGTTCGTTCTCCTTACGCACACGCGAAGATCCTGAACATTGATGTATCTGCCGCCGAGGCATTACCGGGCGTGGTTTGCACCATCACCGGTGACGAAGTCCAGGCGCAGACTGCCCCATTCACACAAATCGGTCCAGAGCCCAGCGCGCTGATCGAGGACTACTGTCTTGCGGTAGGCGTTGCACGTTACCAGGGCGACCCGGTCGTGGCCGTCATCGCAGAAACAGCCCAGTTGGCAACCGATGCCGCGCAGCTGGTAGAAGTGGAATATGAAACCCTTCCTGTGGTAGTGGAATGCAGGGACGCCATGTCGAATGAAACGCTCCTGCATGAGCAAGTTGGTACGAATTACACCTGGCAGGGTGAGTTTGAATACGGCGAGGTTGAGAAAGCCTTTGAAGATGCAAAGCACGTGGTGAAGATTGACCACCTCAAGTTTCATCGCTACAGCAGTACCCCGCTGGAATGCAATGCCGTTGTTGCCACCTGGAACCAGCTGGGAGAGCTTGACCTCTTTTGTAATGCCATCATGGCAGTGCCCATTGCAATGCTGGGCCCGGCGCTTGGAATCAGCTCCGACAAGATACGCCTGCGTACACATGACATTGGCGGCGCCTTCGGTAACAAGATCAGTGTTTATCCCTACATGACGCTGGCGGCGCTGGCTTCACGCAAGGCCGGCGGTGCACCTGTCAAGTGGCTGGAAACTCGCAGTGAGCACATGATGTCGGGCGGTCACGGTAGTGAGCGTAATTTCTTTGATACAGAGGTCGCGCTGGACGACAAGGGTACTATCACTGCCATCAAGTCAACCCACGTGGATGACTGTGGAGCCTACCCGCGCTACGAACCGCTTGCCTGTGTTATCTGGGCCCAGGTATTGCCGGCCTCACTCAAGTTACGAAATATCAAGATAGACATGCGCCAGGTGGTGACAAACAAGGGACCGACCTCACCGAACCGGGGTTATTCAAGATTACCCCATATCTGGTTCATGGAGCGTGTGCTTGATATCTGCGGACATGAACTTGGCATAGCCAAGGACGAAATGCGTCTCAGGAACTACATCGAGGAGTTTCCCTATACCACGCCTAATGGATGTGTCTATGACTCTGGCGATCTGCCTGTAATGCTGCAAAAAGCAAAAGATCTCATTGGCTGGGATGAATGGCAAAAGAAACAGGAAGAGGCTCGAAAGGAAGGCCGCTACATCGGTATCGGTATAGGAACAACTTTTGACTCCGGTACAAACAATTTCGGGCAATCGCAGATCATTAATCCCTTTCTACCCTTTACCGGGCAGTCACAGGCCTCCACGGCAAAACTGGACCTTGATGGCACTGTCAGCATTGCCGTTGGCTCCTTTCCCCAGGGCCAGGGACATGAAACGACATCTGCCCAGGTGGCGGCCGAGGTGCTTGGCATAGACCCTGACTTCATTAATGTGAAAACCGGTTTCGACACGGAAAGAAACACCAACACCGGCACAGGTGGTACCTACGCGAGCCAGTTCGCCGTGACCGGTTTATCCGCAGTTCACGGTGCAACGGTCAAGCTACGCGATGAAATGCTCAAGCTTGCTGCATTTTCGCTTGAGGCCAACGAAGAAGACCTTGAATTCGGTGTTGGCGAGATGGGACCGGAGGTTCGAGTCAAGGGTAGCCCTGACAAGAACATCAATTTCTGGGCGCTGGCAAATATGGCCAACTACAACACGGCCATTATTCCTGATGAGCTGCGCGACCTGCATCTCAATGTGCGTCACGTTTACGTAGCGCCGTTCAAGCCGGTCGACAAGGAAAAGAAGTATGGCAACCTGACTCTGACCTACGCCATGCAGCTGCACATCGCTGTGATTGAATTGAACAAGGAAACCGCGCAGACAAAAATACTGGATTACGCCATCGTCGATGACTGTGGCACGGTAATAAATCACATGATTGTTGAAGGACAATCCCATGGTGGCGCGGGGCACGGCATTGCCGCCTCTCTGCTGGAGACCATGCCCCACGACAAGGATGGAAATGTCATATGTGGTTCGTTTACAGATTACGCGCCCATTACCATCAACAACATGCCAAACCTGAAGTATGAAAACATGGAGTCACCGTCGCCTTTCAGTTACAACGGTGCCAAGGGTATGGGAGAAGGCGGTGGAGCCCCCCTGCTGGCAATCAGTGCCGCCATGCAGGATGCTCTTCATGACGATGGAATCATCATCCAGAATTCCCATCACTCGCCCATGTTTCTCTACGAGGTGCTGAAGGATTACAAGGGAAGCCCCGTTACGGTAGAAACCCGCTAGTTCACACCTGGGCCACCGCGTAAGCAATCACCCGGTGGCGTCCAGGAAAGCGGATATCTCAGCCTGGCCGTCCTGCACGTGTCCAGCCACCATGGTATGAAAGGAGTCACTGCCCCAGGGCTCATCCAGGCCCAGGTTTTCCACGTGTGCCGTGACTTTCTTCAGCCACCGCGTCACCCCTTCGCGCTCCGCCCAGAGTGCAGAAAGTCCAATGTTGCCTATTCGAACCATGTAGGGCGCGGCGCAGGCATCGAGCAGTGAAAAGGAGTCGCCTGCAAGCCATTCTCTTCCCTCTAGACTTCTTTCCATCAGTTTTATAACGCCATCAAGGCTGCGATAAGCGTTGCGGGAGGCTTCGGACCGCAGCCCCTCGGAATGTGTGCCCTGCTGTCTCTGGCGGCGCCCGGGATCAACAATTTTCTGAAAGTGCTGCTCCAGCTCGTCCGCGGAATACAGGCTGTTCATCTGGTGTCTTAGCACGATAGCGTAGCTCAGGATACCCACGGCCGGGTGTACTTCTTCATCAAATGCCTTCAACAGCAGTCTCATGTTAGCCCTTCCAGGGGCAGTTACCGGTTTCATGGGCGGCTCTGGAAAAACATCATCGAGATATTCAATGATGACGGTAGACTCCCGGATGACCGAGTCTTCATGCAGCAGTGTCGGCACAACCGCTTTGGGATTCAGTGCCAGGTATTCTTTCGTAAACTGCTCTCCCTTTCTCAGGTTCAGGTTAACCTGTTCCCACTGCAGGTTCTTGGTCGCCATTACAAAGCGAACTTTCTGCGAGCAGGTGGATTCAGTACTGTGATAAAGCTTTAGTGCCATTCTCGTCAACGAACTGTAGTTGATATGTAATTGTATGATTGCTTCCCGGTCACCAGTTACGGGATAATGCTTCTTTTTTACAGAAAATAATCATAATAAACCATGTGGTTCAAAAATCTCCGTATATACAAGCTAACCCGTAAAATCGACCTGTCAATTGAAAACCTGGAAGAAGCACTCACCGGGCAGGCATTCCAGCCCTGTGGGAGCCTCGATTTCTCCCGCTTTGGCTGGATACCACCTCTTGGCAAGCACGGCTCCATGCTGACTCATAGCTGCAATGGACAAATAATGCTTTGTGCCAGGAAGCAGGAAAAAATAATTCCGCCAGCTGCCGTTAATGAAATCGTTGAAGAGAAAACAACGGAGCTGGAAACTGAGCATGAACGCAGCATATTCCGCAAGGAACGGCTCAACCTTAAAGATGATGCGATACACAGCCTGCTGCCACGGGCATTAACAAAATCCAGCCTGACTTTTGCCTATATAAATCCGCAACAGCAGTGGCTCGTTATAGACGCTGCGTCGATTAACAGGGCCGAAGAGTTTCTCGATCATCTTCGTGCCAGTCTCGGCGAGCTACCGGTGTTACCACTTGCCTGTAATAACGACGTTGCAGAAGTCATGACCAGGTGGTTGAAACAGCATACCCCAAAAGGATTTGAGCTTGACCGGGAATGTGAATTACAAAACATGCGGGAAGGCAAAAACACGGTGAGGTGCAAAAACCAGGAACTTGAAAGCGAGGAGGTCCTGTCACACATCAAGGCCGGAAAGCGGGTGATCCAGCTTGGGCTGGTTTGGCGTGACGCGATTCGGTTTATGCTCGGAGAAGACCTGGTACTGAAACGTGTGAAATTCGAGGATGCCATTCAGCAGCAGGCTGCGAGTGACGCAGACGATGTCGTCAGCCAGTTCGACCAGGATTTTGCCGTCATGAGCTACCAGCTGAACCAGTTTGTTGAGGAACTCCTGGCCGCCCTCGGCGGAATAAACGCTCACTGAGCCTGGCGAAATTCACATGTCATCAAACAAGGGCAAGGTAATGTATTTTCACTACCGTCTTTTTGACGCTGATGACAGGCTGCTTGAAGAATCCTACCAGAATGACGCTATTGCCTTTCTGCATGGCTCAGGGAACATTTTTCCCGGTCTCGAAAAGGCCATGGAAAATCTCGACGCGGGCGAAAGTGCTTCAGTGACGCTGGCACCGGAAGAAACCTACGGCCCGCGGGTTGACGACGCGGTCAGGCGAATTTCCCGCAAGCACGTGCGCAGCAAGGGCAAGCTGCAGCCCGGTTCAGTGATAAATGTTCAAACCGATGGCGGCTTACGCCAGGTAGTGGTGGTAAAAGCCGGCAAATTCGTGGTCGATGTTGACACCAATCATCCACTGGCCGGCCTGACGCTGCGATTTGAGATAGAAGTAACTGATATTCGTGACGCAAGTGACGAGGAATTGAGTCACGGTCATGCCCATGGGGCTGGTGGGCATCAGCATTAAGTCACTGCCTGCTCACTTCCACCCGCGCATCGTATGCGGATTGACCTACGCTGAACGGAAAAATATTGATTGCAGAATCCGGCAAGGCCTCATTCCCCTGGGTAAGGCTGTTAAGAGCAAGCTGACCGTCATGCATCCACACCGTGCCGGGCAGCAGATCATCGCTGACGTGCGCCCTTGCATCGCAGGTTCCCCTTCCATTGTGCACTCGAATTCCATCGCCGGAGTTTATATTCCTATGCAGTGCATCTTCGCTGGACAACCACAGCAAGGGAGCCTCTTCAAGTTTTGCCATTGACGGTAAAGCAGCACCGTGATTGTAAAACGAATGGAAGTGATCGAGTGTACGCCCAAACCGGAGCTGCAGCGGGTACTCGTCAACGGGTGCCTCGCTATGATCCGGCAGCGGCGACAACCCGGCCTTCTCCGCAGTAGCAGAATAAAACTCAACCTTTCGCGAGGGCGTTGTGTATTCATGTGTCACGTGGGCTACGGGAGATACGTCAAGCTGCAGCAGGCCTCCCTGCTCCCGCAGCTTTTCCACGGTGATATGGCCGGTGCAGGGATGATCGAGAACCGCGTCAATGTGACCTGCTTCATGCTGCCAGGGATAAAAATCTTTAACACCCAGTGCATCAGCAAGCATCCTTGTCACCTGTGCCAGGGAACGACAGTTTCCTGCTGGTTCCAAAATTCGATCCATTAACACCAGTGTTGATGCAGTGGCCTTGCAGCCAATGTCTTCCAACCAGCAGGTTGCCGGCAGAAAGACATCTGCAAATCGTTCTGCTGTTTCATTCATAAACAGGTCGTGCACGACGACCATGTCGGTCTTCTCCAGCCCCGACGCAACCCTGTTGCTATCGGCATAGGACGAGAGCATGTTGGTGCCAAGCAAAAGCATCTGTTTTAACTGGCCCTCTTCAAGTCCTCGCAATATCGCAGACATCTGGTTTGGAATGTAATTGCCCGGCGGCATCATACCCGGGTTCACAATGTGATTGAGTGCAAAACCGTGCGCGCTACCGGCATGACGTGGGCCAAGCCCCGTGCCTGGTTTTCCGGATTTTCCGGTAAGACCCGGCAGGCAACTTATAGCCCTGCTCGCCTCCCAACCACGACCATCCTTGTAGAGGGAACTGCCGCCGATGATTATCATCGCCCTGGCAGTGTCGGCATACTCCGTCGCAAGACGTCTAATATCCTCGGGGGAAACACCGCATACAGCCGCTGCACGTTCCGGTGTGAAGCTGGCAACATGCTCCTTGAGCTTGTCATACCCCAGCGTGTGTTTATTAATAAAGTCATCGTCCTGTCTGTCATTCTCGATAATGACATTCATCATGGCCAGGGCAAGGGCCGAGTCGGTGCCGGGTTTAACAAGAACAACTTCGTCAGCAAGCTTGCATGCTTCACTTCTTCGTATATCAATAACAACAACACGGGCGCCGCGGGCACGCGCTGCTGCAATATGACTTGAGGTGTTGGGTTGGCTGGCGATGTTGGCACCCCAGAGAATGATCAGGTCGGAATTCTCTCCCATGTCTTCCTTGCTGTTCACTTCCATGATACCGGTTAGCCCAAGACCGAAACCGCCGAGCCCCCAGCAAATCATTGAGCCATCCCATACCTGCAGGCCATACATCATTGCAAGGCGCATTCCAAGCTGTGCATTGGCAAACACACCGTAATCGTTGGCGAGCTCTCCATGACCTATCCACATACCGACATTGTCATGGTTTACTGACTTGATGTTATCGGCTATTCGGCCAATCGCTTCTTCCCAGCTAACTTCCCTCCACTCCGATCCGCGGCTGTCACGGACCATTGGCTGCAAAATGCGATTTGGATTATCAATTATCTCGTGAGCCGCCTGTCCCCTGACGCAGAGAAAGCCCTTGCTGTCCGGGTTCTCCCTGTCACCTTTTACCTTGATTAGCTTGCCTTCTTCGACAGTCACATTCATTCCACACAATGTTGGTGCGCAGTTCATTGGACACATTGTCCTGGTGGTTTTTGATTCGGCATTACTCATTGCGTGACTTCCTCGCGTTTTGGATAGTTTTCACCTTACACCGATGAATAAAAAAAGGGTAATTCTTTATCTTTATCAGCTAGAACGCTAGACCACGATGCAGCAATTCCCTATTCTAGGTCCATGGACGATTTCGAGGATACGGGGGAGAACGCTTACCCCACGCTGGCGGCCAGCGCAGGCCGAAAACTACTTCGCTTTCTCCTTGCAGGTATGACAGCGCTGCTAATCGTTTTTATCACGCTACTTTTCATGAGATTTCTTGTCAGGGGCTACGATGACAGGGCTTCAAGCACGCTTACCCGCTATATTTCGCTTCCGTCCTTTACCATTCACCGGCGCGTTATCGAGGAAGAAAAGCCAATAAAACCGATGCTGGAGCCTGAACTGGAGATCGAGGAGGAAAATAACCTTGCAGGCGCTCCCACGGAATCAGAACTTGAACTCTCCATAGATAGCCCCGTCGCTGTGCCGGGTATGATAGAGACAGACATACAACTGCCCGGCCTGGGTGACAGCGAATCCGACGAACGGGAAAAATTACGTCAAATCAAGGAGGCCCTGACCTCGGGGGAATCCGGGTAGGTTAGCCCTGCCGCCTTTGATTCGGGCAGCTTATTGAGAACCTTCTCGATAAACCAGGTGCTCGTACTGCTTATCGGTCAGGGTTTTTAGAAATGCTTCCAGCGCGCCGATAAAAATAACATCAAGCGGTTGACCGTTTTCAAGTAATTCAAGGCTGAGATTTTCATCTACCTCGGGAGAAAGCCATGCCTTGCCTGTTTCAGGATTAATTCGGCTTAGCGCATTATCTACAAGGTACTTGTTATAGAACTGCAGCACAGTCTTGAGCTCGCGGAATACTCCGTTGTGCATATAGGGTCCGGTGACAGCGATATTTCTCAGTGACGGTACTTTGAATTTACCGCGTTGCGTGATATCCGCGATACGTGGACTTGCCAGTAAGCCTGGATCAGTAAACGATTCTCCTTTTCCGTTGCTGGCGCGGACAATGTTATTTCGAGGCACACCGATATTGTGATATTGATAGTTAGTGAAGGTTTCACGGGAATACCTTGGAGACTGGTTCACAAGGTGACATGAGCGACAATTAATCAGGTCAGAAAAAAATATTTTTCGACCAAGATCCTCCTCCCTGGTCATCTCGTACTCGCCTCGAAGATAGCGGTCGTAGCGGGAGTCAAACGGCGAAAACTTCCGGCTTTCTTCAAATTTAGCAAGGCTTTCAGCAACGGCCGCGTAAGTTTTTCCAGGACTCTCTATTACCTCATCGCCGAATATTGTTTTTAATGCCCTGACATAGGAAGGGTTTTCAAGGACCCTTTGATGCACTTCCGTCTCATCCCGTAAAGCCATTTCTATGGGATTGATTATCGGTTCCTTTGCCTGGATCATCATGGTATCGGCACGACCGTCATGAAAGAGACCGCCCAGGTACACCCCATCACTATTCAATGAAAATCTCGGCGTAAGATGCGCATAGCCCAGGGTTGGCGCATTTCGATCTCCAAGGGAGATGCCATCATCACCCAGCGAGACGGCAGCATCGACACCATTGTGCCTTTTATCTACAAATGCAAACGCCGGGTTATGGCAACTTGCACAAGCCTGTTGCCTGTTCCTTGAAAGGTTTGTGTCATGAAAAAGACTGGCGCCCAGCGTCTGCAGCCCGGCATCCTCATCTACTTCGGAAGCCTGAAGACTGCAGTAAAAAAGGAACAGAGTGCATGCCGTGACGAAGCATGCAGGAAAGCTTCTAAACATATTTACTACCTGGAAAACGCAAAAATCAAACCAGGCGCTAGTGTACTACAAGTTTCTCGGATGCGTCGTAACACCCGGTGCAGGGTGAGGATTGCAGTGTGAAACTAGCTAAGCTTGTCTACTTCTTCCAGGGGCATAGGCTTGCTGATGCCATAGCCCTGTGCCCTGTCAACACCAATTTCATGGAGCACCTTGAGTATCTCGTCATTCTCTACAAATTCTGCGGTTGTGTACTTACCAAGTACTTTCCCGATTTCATTGATGGAGCGAACCATGGCCTGGTCTACAGGGTCACTGGCAATCTCCCTGACAAAAGTGCCGTCAATTTTTAAAATATCCACTTCCAGTGACTTGAGATAGGCAAATGAGGAGAGTCCGCTGCCAAAATCATCAAGCGCAAAAAGACAACCCTGCTTTTTCAGGGACTTTATGAATGCAGTTGCGTTACCCAGGTTTGAAATAGCTGCAGTCTCAGTGATTTCAAAACATATTTTTTCTGCCGGCACTCCTGTCCGGGCCAACTGTTTTTCAATGAAGGCCAGCACCTCGGTGTCACCCAGGGAATTTCCCGAAAGATTGATGCAGCATAGATCGAGCTTGCTGACATGTTCCGGGTGCTTTGAAAGCCAGCCAAGGGTCCTGCTTACTACCCACTTGTCCAGTCTTATGGACAAGCCATAGCGTTCTGCAGCAGGTAAAAAGGCTCCGGGTGGTACGAGGGTGCCATCTTCCTCCCTGAGTCTTAACAGGACCTCGTAATAAAGCCTCCCTTGCGCTGGATTTGAAATCGCCGCAATGGGCTGGCAGAAAAGCTGGAACCTGTCTTCCTCAAGGGCCTTGTTGATCCTGGAAACCCACTGCATCTCACCGGAACGCCTGGTTAACTCTTCATCTTCCTGGCAAAAGACGTGTAGCCGATTGCGACCGGCGTCCTTTGCGGCATAGCAGGCAGAATCAGCGCGTTTTAATACTTCCACGAGGTCCCCTGAGTCTTCCGTAACTGCCACCAGGCCGGAACTCATGGTTACATTAAAAGTCTTGTCCTCCCAGACAAACCTGAAGTTGCTAACCAGGTCATGAATTTTTCGAATGACCAGCCTGGCCTGCTCCAGGCTGCAGGATTCCATGAATACCCCGAATTCATCACCACCAAGTCGCGCAACGACATCCCCCCTTCTCAGTTTCTTGCGGATCATTGTTGAAAGCTGACGTAGTAACTCATCCCCTGCAGCGTGACCACAGGTATCATTAATAACCTTGAACTGGTCGAGATCGAGATATGCAAGCGCGTTTTCACTTTTCTCTACAGCTATGGTACTCATTGTGCCGGCAAGTCGGTTTTCAAACTCCCTGCGATTTACCAGGCCAGTGAGGCTATCGTGTGTTGCCTCATGCACAAGCTTGGTGGAAAGGTTGTGCTCCTCAGTGATGTCGGTTAGTTGCACGACGGAGTACCGGAATTCGTTACACCCTCCGCGAATACTGACCACGTTCGCCGAAACAAACCGCGTGTCGCCATCCCGCGTCAGGTAGCGAGACTCAAGGGTAAACTTGTCCTTTATACCCTTGATGGTTTTACCCATTTGCTTTTTAACCGTCACGCGGTCATCGGGATGAACAAGATCAATCAATTCCTTGCTCAATAGCTCTTTTTCCTCGTAACCGGTAAGACTGCACATTGCCTGGTTTACCCGGAATATTCCTTCGCCATGCGAAACCAGCAACATTGGAATTGCCGACTGGTTGAATGCACTCCTGAATCGTTCTTCACTTTCCTTTAGCTTCTCCAGTGCATTTTTTCTCTCGGAGATGTTGAGATTAATGCCTCCCGCTTTTTGCGGTCTCCCGTCCCGGGCATGGTCAATAACTTTCCCTGATGAATGGAACCAGTCCCACCTGCCACTTTTGCGGCGAGCTTTGAATTCAAACTCCTCTGCTCTTGATTCTCCGCTCTCAAGCTTGTCAAAGCAGGATTTGACGTGCGGCCTGGCCTTCTCGTCGACAAGTTCAAGCCAGTCATCCAGGGCAATTGTAGAGCCTGAATCATCAGGTCTTCGTCCAGATGAATATTGCACGCTGTAGGATATAAGACGTGTCTGGAAATCGTATTCCCAGCTCCAAAGTTCGGCACCCTGCAGCGCCATTCTGATCTTTTCCTCTTTGGTCCTGATGTCAGCTTCGTTCTGGCGGCGTTTTGAAATATCTCTCAAGGTGCAGACAATCAACTCCTCATCGTCAAGCTGGGCTTTTCTCAGGTGTATCTCGACAGGAAAATAGGAACCGTCACGTCTCAGGCCTCGGGGCTCAGGAAGAATGTAATGACCATTTTTTGTAGAGCTGAGGAGACAATCTGCAATAACGGTATTCAGGTGTCCCCGGGCCCCGTGCTCAAAGAGCTCGGAGAGTTGCCTGTTCAGCAGGTCTACCCTGCGGTACTGAAAAAGTTGTCTCGCCCGGGAATTACAGGAGCGCATACGGCCGGAACGATCGACCAGGATCGCACCCGTGGAGAGCGCATCCAGGATCGGCTGGTACGGCTCTTGCCGTACTTCTAAATTGTCTTCTCCAGGCGGAACAGCGGCCCGCAATCCGTTTAAATTACTCACCGAAACTCACTTTTCATGAAATTACATGAATAGAGTTATCGGCAGAATTACCGGAAGCTTTACTATTTCAAAGGAATTACGCTTTGCATTAACTATCCATTTCAAAGGTTTAGCTGCACTAAGCTGGAGCAAGCTGGATATTCTGCAGGTAGGACCAGGCTGCTCCCCCTTCCGTGCAATTTTTCAGCCACCTCAATTCCTCACAGGTATCAATGTCGCGGGCAAGGCCATTGATCTCCAGGACACGGCTGGGCACATCGTGCTTACCGGCCATCGCCCGGAATTTACTGAGGCTGTCCAGTCCAAACTGTAGTGGGAACTTGAGAGGGGGATCGAAAACCAGCGCATTGGTTCCGCCATCACTCATGGCCGGACAAAGCGTAATACCCGGACCGTGCTTTTCCTGCAATTCGCTTACATCAGCCGGCGCCAGCAGGGGAACATCTGCCGGGATAATTGCAATCGGTGCTTCGTGCTCCGACGTGAAATGCTCAATACCAATTTGCGCGTCCTCACAATAGCCACTATCCCCCGGCGTGGTAATGAGTTGAGCGCCGTAACTTTCCGTAATCTTCCTGATAGCCGGGTCACTGCAAACAACAATCGTGTCACCTTCAAGGCCTGCAAACTGGATGGACTTCAAAACATCCTGCAGCATCAGGCAACAGAAATTGGCCCTTTGCTCCTTGTCAAGAAGCGAAGACAATCTTTTTTTCGCACTACCAGGTGCCTTGAGCGGGATTACAATTTTCATAACGAGCTACAGTAGCTAGTGAAGGCTATGCCCGGCGTAATTAAGCACAGTCTCGGCAAGCTTCATCTTGTCCTGGTGGTTTTTCATGAGGATATTAGCCGTGATTACGTTTAACCCCGTTTTCATGATTGTCTCGATATGCCGGGCGTCCAGTTCGTCGATAATAATATGCGTTGCCAGGTCCCGGTAAATATCTGCTATCGCGAGCACTGTCGTGGGCATTTTTAACTCCTGCATCAGTTTTGATGTGGGTCCCTTGATCGATTTGCCATCGATAATCGGAGACACCACGAGCACGGGTTTTTCCAGTGCCTGCAGTCGCTCACGCAAGTTGCCGGTGGCCAGCACCGGTTCAATACTTAAAAATGGATTTGAAGGACAGATTATGACGGCTCTCAGGTCGGGAGACTCGAGTGCCTTTTCCAGTTTCGCTGAAACAACAGCAGTTTTCGCGCCCTCGTACCATATCTCCTGCACTACAGGCTCACACCTGTGCTTCACGAAATATTCCTGGAAAGTCAATTGTCCATCAGCAGTGCCAAGCATGGTCCTGACAGGCGAATCCGTCATCGGCAGCACCGGGGTTCTAATATCAAGCTTTTCACAGAGTGACCGCGTGATATCGGTCAAAGAGAATCCGGCAGCCAGCTGCTGCGTCCTGTATATATGTAATGCAAGATCCCTGTCCCCCAGCTGAAACCAGGACTCCAGCCCCAGCTGCTTGCAGGCCTGCAGGAAATTCCAGCTCTCATCACGTCTTCCCCAACCCAGCTTTTCATTATTCAATCCTGAAAGCGTGTAGAGCAATGTATCGATGTCCGGCGAAATGGATAGCCCAAGGTGCTCAAAATCATCGCCGGTATTAGCAACTATACTTAACTGCCCGGGATCCAGTATTTCGTGCAGCCCCAATGCCAACTTTGCCCCACCAATTCCACCCGAGATTGCCAGGTAGTTATCTTTACCATCGGTCACAAGCTACACCTTCTTGCAAGGATTCTTTTCATACATTAAATTCATTGCCACGCATCAGCATTTTCTAATTATATCTTAAACATGGAAGCATTATCCCTTTCACTTGTAGCCGTTGGTGGAGTACCCCTTGTAAAACCTGGTGACGCTCTGCCCGGTATTATCGAACAGGCTCTCGCTGCAAACGATCTCGAGCTTAATGATCATGATGTACTCGTGATTGCACAAAAGATCGTTTCCAAGGCCGAAGGACGGATCATTAATCTCGCTGAAGTCACTCCGGGAGTACAGGCAAGTAAGCTGGCCGTGGAAGTTGAAAAAGATCCAAGGTTGGTTGAATTAATACTGGGAGAGTCCCGCCGGGTGGTTCGACATAAGCCCGGGGTACTTATTGTCGAACATAACTCGGGCATTATCATGGCCAACGCAGGAATAGATCATTCAAATGTGAAAGAACCTGGTAGCGGCGAATACGTAACTTTGTTACCACTTGACGCGAACAAGTCGGCGAAAAAGCTGCGCCAGGCTATTGAAACTGCTGCTGGCAGGAGCATTGGTGTCGTTATCAATGACAGTGTTGGGCGTGCATGGCGAAATGGTACCGTGGGAATTGCAATTGGGAGTTCGGGAATCACTCCACTCAACGACTTGCGCGGAGAAAAGGATCTGTTTGGAAGTGTACTCGAGGTCAGTGAAACAGCAGATGCCGACTCGCTGGCATCAGCCGCTTGCCTGTTGATGGGAGAAGCTGCCGATGCTTCACCGCTTGTGCTGGTCAGGGGCTACCCAATGGTAATTAGCGAACAGGACAGCAGCGTCTTGATACGGGACGCCGAAAGTGACTTGTTTCGCTAGGTCTTGCCTGGGAAGACAATGCTGTAGAGGAATATACCGGTAATTAACTGCCATGTATTCCCGCCTGGTTTCATGATATGCTCCCGCACTTTTTCACACTAAGCCACGAAAAGATAACAAGTTATGACTGACAGCATCAAATACCAGCTTGGTGAAAACGATATCCCTGAAAGCTGGTACAACATTGTCGCAGATCTCCCGGGAGAGCCTGCACCCGTTATTCACCCGGCAACAGGCTCGGAAATCTCCGGTGGCGACCTGGCACCGCTTTTTCCCGAGGCAATCATACAGCAGGAAGTCAGCCGTGAACGTTATATAGAGATACCCGGTCCTGTCAGGGACATCCTGCGTCAATGGCGACCGGCGCCACTTTATCGCGCCAGGAGACTGGAAAAAGCGCTCGATACGCCGGCGAAAATTTACTACAAGTACGAAGGCGTGAGTCCCGCCGGAAGTCATAAACTAAACACTGCTGTTGCCCAGGCATACTATTCCCATGTCGAGGGTGTAAAGCGCATAACCACGGAAACTGGTGCAGGACAATGGGGCTCTTCGCTTTCCCTTGCTGGTTCGATGTTTGGACTTGATATTGAAGTGTTCATGGTCAAGATCAGTTTTAACCAGAAACCATATCGGCGCGCCTTCATGGAAAGCTTTGGTGCATCCTGCGTGGCGAGCCCCAGCCAACTGACCGAAGCAGGAAGGAGCATCCTGGCGGCAGATCCTGAAAGCACTGGCAGCCTGGGAATGGCGATCAGCGAAGCCGTCGAGTTGGCAGCCCAGCGCGACGATACAAAGTATGCGCTTGGAAGTGTTCTAAACCATGTACTGTTACACCAGACTGTCATTGGACAGGAAGCCATCAAGCAAATGGAGATGGCCGGTGACTATCCGGATATTGTCATCGGTTGCACCGGTGGAGGCAGTAACTTTGCAGGGCTTGTATTTCCCTTCCTCGGCAACAATTTTCGTGACGGACGCGAGGTAAGGGTAATTGCGGCTGAGCCGGCAAATTGCCCAACCCTCACAAAGGGACGTTATGCCTATGATTTCGGGGATACCGCCAGTCTCACTCCCCTGATGAAGATGCACACGCTGGGCTCAGGATTTGTTCCGCCCGGTTTTCATGCTGGCGGGTTAAGGTACCATGGTATGGCACCACTGGTGAGCCAGGTTACCGATATCGGCGCGGTAAACGCGCGTTCTTTCAAACAATCAACGTGCTTTGAGGCCGGCCTGAAGTTTGCCAGGGCCGAAGGAATTTTGCCGGCACCCGAGACCAACCATGCCATCGCGGCGGTATTTGAAGAAGCCGAGCGCTGCAAGCGTGAAGACAGCAGGGAAAATATCCTGTTTTGCCTGAGTGGACATGGAAATTTTGACATGCAGGCATACATGGATTATTTCGAAGGGAAACTCCAGGATCATGACATCGATGAAACTGAACTTGATAATTCCCTTGCTGAGCTACCCTCGGTAGTAAATGCCTGAAACCATGTAATAGCAGAAGCAAATATACGTGACGAGCAAGAGGAAAAATTCAAAAGAGCAGCTTTTTGGAAGCCCTGCTTCTGATGACTTCCTGCTCGAGAACTACCCCTTTTTCTTTATAGACAGGATTAATAGTGCATACGGACTGGCTATAGAAAACGTGCTTCGCAAGCACAACATGGAACGGATCCAGTGGCAGTTACTATTGATAATGCGCGAACAGGACCCAATCAGCATCAGTGAGCTTGCTTCTGTCAGCGGAAGAAAGCTTTCCACCGTGAGCCGAACTATTGAACGAATGCGCAATGAAGATCTCGTATCGACTTCCACTCGAAAAAGCGACCAGCGTGTCACAGAAGTCAAGCTTGAAGATGGCGGCCGCAGGAGATTGGCAATGCTGATGGATGTTGCAAACAGGCAGTACCTGCATGCAATGAAGGGCCTGGGAAACCGGGATATTAAAAAGCTACAGGAGCAGCTTGCCGCTATTTTTGAAAACCTTTCCAGGTCCCCCTTTGAATGAAATCAGCTGGTGCTCCTGGCGGGCGGCTTCTTTAGAGTACGCAAGTCTACGCAGTCCCCCTCTTCTACCCGGCCCGCTGCCAGTTTTTTAATTTCGCCCCGCTGTATTTTCTGGGAACTCGTCATCGGAAGTTCGTCAAGGAACAGGAAATACGCCGGTGTCTTGTAATAAACCAGCTTCTCATTGCAAAAAGAAAAAAGTTTTTTTGCCAGCTCCTCTCCGGCCCCGGACTGTTCGCTCAGCACCACGCAGGCAGCCACCTCTTCGCCACGCATCTCGTCGTACACCGGGGTAACAGCACAATTTGCGATATCATCAGACTGGAAAAGCACATTTTCCACTTCAACTGCTGCGATGTTTTCTCCGCTACGACGAATGATATTTTTCCTCCTGTCGACGAAGTGAAAAGAACCGTCTTCGCTTGTTCGAACAATGTCACCTGTATGAAAGTAGCCGCCCTCCCAGCATTCCCGGGTAGCCTGCTCATTCTTGTAGTAGCCACTGAAGAAACCCTTGCGTGGATTTTCCCCGGCAGATCTTATTAACAATTCACCCGGCTCATGCGCCTTAACATCATTACCCGATTCATCAACAAGCCTGTACTCAATCTCGTTTAGCGGCTTGCCAATGCAGCGAGTTCCAATGTGCCGGGGTTCCTCGTGCGTCGTGATGGAGACGTGGGTGCCACTTTCTGTCATTGCCCAGCCTTCTACGAGGTGAAATCCAAAGCGTTCTTCGAAACGCTCGTAGTGCTTCGGATCAACACCCGCACCAAAGCCAAACTTTACCTGGTCTCCCACGTTATCCTCACCTGTCTCGGGCAGGTTCAGGAGAATTGCAGGGATCACGCCGAGGTAATGAAGGCATGTAGCGCGGCTCTCCCTGACTGTTGCCCACCAGCTTGACGCATGAAAACGATCCAGCTGGATTACACATCCAGCACTCATGATCATCGCCATCATTGTGCAAAGCGCATTCATGTGTACAAGTGGCAATGGGGTCAACATACGTTCCTTGCCATACTCAAGGGAACAATAGCCAGTGATATCACAGTACCACTGCCCGAGGCAGATAAAGTAGTCATTGGAAAGCATACAACCCTTTGGCTCACCGGTAGTTCCAGAGGTGTACAGGACAGCAGCCTCGGTATCCCTGCTGACTTCGTCTTCAAGGCAGGAAATTTTTGCACGTGGGATGGCATCCATGGAGTCTGAATCAAGGAGCGCAGGCGGTTCCGGGATAGTGTCCATTGCCTGTTTCACATTTTCCCTGTGCAGGGGAAGGCTGACGACCAGGCAGGCATCACTATGTTGAATGACATAGGCCATCTCACTCGTTTGGAACGAGGAGTTGACAGGCACAACACTGACACCAAGCTTGTTCAGGGCCAGGAAATGCAGGAAAAATTCCGCGCGGTTATCAAACACCACTGCGACCCTGTGTCCCTTGCCATGGCCTGCACTCTCGTAACGGCGTGCGAGGTCCAGGATGCTTTCCAGTGCCTCGCCATAGCTATACTCGACCAGCACACCTCCATAAGCGGATGTGGCCTGTGGAGGAATATGGATGAATGAATTGTCGGGATTGTTCTCGGCGGTTTTTCTGAACTGCTCAAAAATACTCATTTTTCCAGGCTCTCTCCTGTTTTTCTAATTGTCCGGCAGGCAGCAGGAAAGCCCGGGATACAGTGGTCATCAGAGGTAGACCAGTATATTCCCCATTGGCGCGTCACAATTTACGAGCTCTACTTTTTTGCTCAGTATCTTAAAACTGCCGTTTTCAGCCTGAAGCTTATGCGTACAGGCGCCGCCAAGGATGTCCTGCTCCTCGCGCCGGTAATGTAGCATAATAAATCGGGACGTCACCACGCTGACACCTTCCGTTTCATCAAACTCGTCCAGCATGACGTTGCTGATAATGTGGCTTGAACGTGGCATGGGTTTTAATGAAAAAGCATTTGGGTGCCGAAACCTTTTGATACGAACTGCCCTGAGCAGGTCCGTTTCATACATTAACGAAATATGGTTATGGGGATCCTCCTGTCCCGGTGTCGCCGGAACCCAGTATTCACCGTTTTCGACGAACAAGTCACTCCATTCCTGCCAGCGCTGTTCATCAAGCAAGCGCGCTTCGTGGAACAGGAATTGTTCGAGCTCCCTCATATCCGGGGCTGTGTACTGTGCTTTCGCCTGTGATGTCGCACTCATTACGCAGCCTCCTTGTCTTTCATGTATTTTAACCAGGTCTTGAATTCATGCCGGAAAACCATGTCGCTGGTACCTGTAGCGGTGACCGAGCCATCTGCATGTTCTTCCTCCTCGCCAAGAAAACGTTCATGTGTAATCCACTCATTGTCATCCTGCGCTTCAAGACCATATTGCATGCGGTGATAAGCCTCGTAGTCATCCGGCCCAACGAGGTTCGCGTGCGAGTTGATAATATTGCAGTAGGTAATCGAACGCTGAAACAATTCCTCTGGTGCACCAACCTGCTTGAAAACCCAGGACTCTATCACTGTTTTATTAACTGCGACTGGCTTGACGACGCGCACAGAGGTAATTACGCCCTTCAGCGTAAAGCTCGGATAAATAACGGTGTTATGACGATTTATACTTAGTATTTCCCTGGCCTTGTCTTCACCGTAGGAGTCGATCATGGCGTCCATGTAACCCGGAATCGCAGAGTAAGCCGAATGGATACTAATCTTGCCGCCGGTCATGCTGTGACCGTGGTCCCATGCAGTGAGCCCCATTTCTTCAAAGAAAGAATAATCAGTGGTGAAAGGTGCCAGCATTTCCAGCTCAAAGGGAACCTTTTCTGCATCCATTTTCAGATCATCAAACACTCTTTTTGCTGTACCAGCCGATGACTGGTGTACCACCATGGGATGCATTGCATCATTCAGGTTTTCTACAAACATTTTCCAGTTGCTGTCATGAACATATCGAAAACAGCCACCTGCAATTTCAAGTTCTCCGACCGGTGAGCGATCAGCAAGATTATCAATTGAAGCTGCGGCACCGCCCAGCCAGGTTTTCAGATCAGGACCTCCCTCGGACAGGCAGGCAAATACCAGCCCACGATAACTGTCGACTCTCGCCACGGAACGAATGCGGGCAGACTCCTTTCCTTTTCCATAGCTGGAATTCTCGTAACCGATTTCCTGAGGCACATGCAGCAACTCGCCATCGGGAGCAAAGACATAGCCATGATACGGGCATCTCATTTGCCTCGCTGTTCCACACGGTTCGTCGACGAGTTTTGCACCCTTGTGGGAGCAACGATTGTAAAGTACGTGCACCTTGCCATCCTCACCACGCGTCATGATGACAGGCTGCACGCCGACACTGGTGGCGAAGTAATCTCCCGGGTTCCTGACCTGGCTTTCATGACCCACGTAAACCCATGAGCGTCCCCAGATCCTGTCCATTTCCAGTTTAAAAATCTCGGGGTCAGTGTAGACATCGCGGTGAACCCGGTCCTCCCTGACAAGTGATTCCAGTTTCGAATTACTGTAACTCATACATTTCACCTCGCTAAGTATTCTCGGGACAGCCCGGCTATTATCCCCCAAACTTCCCTTTTTATCTGCAGCACCGGGTGCAAAAGTGTCACCGGTGTTATGCCAGTATACACATCTAAATTCACGTGATTATGCAAGTAATTATATACATAATTTTTGTCCCTGCCAGTTAATAATTATGTTTATAGCCGCTTGCTTTGTTCTTTTATTCCCAGGCTATGGGTTAATTGTTCCAGTACCATTTTGCAAAATGCATCGCCCTTAAAAAGCCGTATTCGATCTTTAAACCGTGGTTTTGTTTCGCAGAGCAGTAAATGACTGATTTAATTAACTAAAAACATTGAAAGGCCATGCACTTTTGTTAAGATGCGCGTTTTAAAATAGCGGTTATAAATGAATTACAATTTCACCATGCAAAAACAGAGGTTAAAGCCCAATGAAACCCTACTTTGATCAAATGCAAAGTTTCGGCAAGGAGCTAAAAAAAGGAAGACTTAAAAGAGCCGAGGCCAGCAAGGAAAAACTCCATGAAACAGAGGAAAGCATGGACAAGCTAAAGGCCCAGGTCGAAGAAGCGGGTTTGCCCACGGAGAAAATAAACCAGCGTGGCGTAATGACAGTCTGGCAACGCCTGGAATACCTCGTGGATGAAGGAAGCTGGCATCCCCTGCATAGCCTGTACAATCCCCTCGATAATGATGAAGGCACTACCAACGTAGTCGACGGCCTGGCCAGGATTGAAGGCCGCTGGGCTGTAGTCATCGGTTTTGACAACAAGGTCATGGCGGGTGCCTGGCTCCCCGGACAGTCAGAAAACATATTGCGTGTTACTGATCTCGCCTACAGGCTTAATATACCGCTGGTGTGGCTGGTAAACTGCAGCGGTGCCAAGTTACCCGAGCAGGAAAAATTTTATGCCAACCGCCGCGGTGCCGGCACACCCTTTTATCGACACGCAGAATTAAACCAGGCCGGTGTCCCCGTTCTCGCGGGTATCTACGGCACCAACCCCGCAGGGGGCGGTTACCAGAGTATCAGTCCCACCATTTTGCTCGCACACAAGGATGCCAACATGGCAGTGGGTGGTGTAGGTATCGTCTCCGGCATGGCGCCTCGCGGCGGCTTTGACGTGGAAATGCTCGAAGAGCTGATTGAAAAGACACGGGAGTTTAGCGCAACGCCACCTGGAAGCGTCGATACTCACTATGACAAGACGGGCTTTTTTTCAGAGGTGTACGAGGAAGAAACCGGCGTGCTTGATGGCATCAAGGAATACATGCAGGCAATACCAGCCTACAAGCCGAAATTTTTCCAGGTTGCCGAGACAAAAGAACCGGCCTTTCCAATCGAGGATATCTATTCCCTACTCCCCTTTAATCAGAAAGAAGTTTACGATTTTGATGAAATTTTAGCCCGCCTTGTCGATGGCAGCGAACACATGGAGTTTCGGCCGGATTACGGTCCTGAAATGTACACGGGGCTGTGCAAGATTGATGGCATGCTGGTGGGCTGTATCGGAAACAGGCAGGGCTTCCTGGGGAAAGGTTACCCGGAATATGCAGACTATCCCGGTATCGGCGGAAAACTGTATCGCCAGGGCCTGATCAAGATGAACGAGTTTGTTACCCATTGTAGCCGGGACCGTGTTCCCATCATCTGGTTCCAGGACACCAGCGGTATCGACGTGGGAGATATTGCAGAACAGGCAGAACTGCTTGGGCTGGGACAGGCATTAATTTACTCCATTCAAAACTCCGATATACCGATGATGCTGGTCGTACTGAGAAAAGGCACTGCGGCCGCACACTATGTTCTCGGTGGGCCGACCGCAAATCGCCAGAATGCCTTTACACTGGGCACCCCTGCTACGGAGATTGCGGTAATGCACGGGGAAACCGCCGCAGTCGCTACGTATGCCAGGCGAGCGGTAAAAGAAAAAGACGCTGGACGGCCTCTTGAACCCATTGCGGAGAAAATGAACGAACTCGCAAAACAGTACCAGGAAAATTCGCTACCGGAATTTTGCGCAAAACATGGGCTGGTTGATGAAATTGTCAATATCAAGGATATGCGAAGCTACCTGCAGGCATTTACCGGTGCAGCGTACCAGAATCCGCGTTCCATCTGCCCCCGGCACCAGATGATCCTGCCCAGGATAATCAAGGGATAGACTCTTGTTCGATCACGCCCTTGATATCTTTTTTAACGGCATCGCTGGTGTTTTTATCGGTATATCGGTCCTGTACATCGCCATCCGTGTCAATGCCATCCTGTGTAATTTGAACAAGGGCGACGAGGGCTAAATGATTTTCCTGGAAAACATGGGCCTGTTTAACCTGACTCCGGGTATGATCACCATGTGGCTCGTTGGGTTCACACTCATCTACCTGGCTATTTCAAAGCAATATGAGCCCCTGCTGCTGCTTCCAATTGGCTTTGGCGTTTTACTGGCAAACCTGCCAATGACCGGCCTGATGAATGTTGATGAGGGCCTGATCTGGCGAACCTACCAGCTTGGTATAAAGTGGGAAGTTTTTCCCCCGCTGATTTTTCTTGGTCTTGGTGCGCTTACGGATTTTGGACCGCTATTGGCGCAACCGCGCCTGATATTTCTCGGGGCAGCGGCACAGGTCGGTGTTTATATTACTTTTTTTGCTGCTTCCGCCATCGGCTTCAGCATGAGTGAAGCGGCGACTATTGCTATCATCGGTGGTGCGGACGGCCCAACGACGATTTTTCTCGCGGCGCACCTCGCTCCACACATGATCGGTGCCTGTGCCGTTGCGGCCTATTCCTACATGGCACTGGTACCCATCATCCAGCCACCGATCATGAAGCTGCTCACAAGCGAGTCCGAGAGACGCATAAAGATGCAGAAGGGCCGTAAAGTCAGTGCCCGGGAAAAAATTTGCTTCCCCATTGTTGCTGCTATCGTCATTATCCTGCTGGTGCCTGCCTCTGCACCACTGGTATCCATGTTCATGCTTGGCAACCTGTTTCGAGAGTCAAAAGTGGTCGACAGGCTGAGCGAGACCTCTCAAAACGCCCTGATGAACATTGTCACGATATTCCTCGGTATCAGCGTTGGCGCCACAATGAGCGCAGATACTTTTTTGAGAAAGGACGTGATTTTTATATTCTGCCTCGGGTTATTTGCGTTCATGATTAGTACAGCTAGCGGTATACTGATGGCCAAGTCGATCAACGTATTCTCAAGTAACAAGATTAATCCATTGGTGGGTGCTGCGGGTGTATCTGCGGTGCCAATGGCTGCCAGGGTTGTGCAGAAAGTCGGCGCTGAGGCAGACAAGAAGAATTACCTGTTGATGTTTGCGATGGGTCCCAATATTGCCGGCGTGATTGGCACAGTGATAGCCGCTGGTATTTTTCTATCAATGCTTAAATAGGAGGCATTAACATGGCAACAAATGTAGAAGCACCACTTGCAGGTAATATCTGGGAAGTGCTGGTGAACGTTGGAGATACAGTAGAAGAAGATGATGAGTTGGTGATCATAGAAGCATTAAAAATGGAAAACCCCGTGTATGCCCCGGCCGACGGTACCGTGAAGGAAATCAAGGTCAGCAAGGGTGATGTCGTCGAGGAAGATGATGTACTGATCATCCTGGAATAATTTAAGTAACAAAAGAGAAAATATTATGTTTTTTGAGCTCACAGAAGAACAGCAGCTGGTGCAGGACACAGCTCGCCGATTTGCCGAAGAAGATATCCTCCCCACCCTTGAGGAAGAGGAGAAAAACCACGAATTCCGACAGGATCGTGTTGCCCGCATGGGAGAACTGGGATTTCTCTCGTGTGTTTTACCCGAAGAACTTGGCGGCAATGGCATGGGCTTCCTGGAATCGGCAATCATGGCGGAACAGATTGCAGAGGTATCTGCTTCCTGGCGCCTGCCCTTCAACATGCAAAACCTGGGGGCTCCATTATCAGTCGCACGCTGGGGTACCGAGGAACAAAAGGAAAAGTATATTCCAGGATGGATTTCGGGTGAGAAGATGGGTTTCTTCGCGATGACCGAATCCAATACCGGTTCCGATGTCTCCAGCATGAAAACCCATGCTATCGACAAGGGCGATCACTGGGAATTACACGGCAGCAAGATGTGGATAACCAACGCTCACGTGGGTGATGCGGGCTTGCTTTACGCGTATACAGATCGCGAAAAAGGTAACAAGGGCATTTCCTGTTTCATTATTGAACCAAAAAATACCGAGGGCATTACTGCACGGCCTATTACCACGAAACTTGGCCTGCACTGCTCCCCTACCGGTGAGTTTCTATTTGAGGGTGCAAAGATACCCAAGGATGCACTGCTTGGGGAATTAAATGACGGTTTCAAGATGTGCATGTGGCAGCTGGGTAACACGCGAGTTGGCTGTGCTGCAGGTGCCCTTGGCGTCGCAGGCGGTGCTTTAAAGCATGCCATTCAATATGCCAATGAACGTCACCAGTTTGGAGTTCCAATCTCAAAGCACCAGATGATCCAGGCACAAATTGCCGAGATGACGGTCGAGCATGAAGCTGCTCGCATGCTGGTGTATAAAGCCGCATGGCTGAGAGACCAGGGAAAACCTAACCAGTACGAAACCTCCGTAGCTAAACTGGCAGCATCAGAAGCCGCGGTCCATGCAGCAAATGAGGCAATGAAAATTTTTGGCTCCTTCGGGTTCTCTACCGAGTACCCGGCGGAGCGCTACTACCGGGATGCCAAGTCCCTGCAGGTTGTAGAGGGAACATCAAACATTCAAAAGATGATTATCGCCGGCATTGCAAGCGGCTTTACCCCTAACAGGTAATCAACCTCCCTTTATTTACTATCCCAAGGTGCAGGGCTGCAGTTTTGCCAGCCCTGCAAAATCTCCAGGTCACACACGGAGTGGCTTCTACCTGTCAATTTGCACCCGGATGTGTATACAATGCCCATACGCTGGCGTATCGTCCGGATTAATTACAAGAGAAAGCCCAGATTTTGTCACAGAACAAGCAAAAGCAACGATTAAGTCGTCTATCCTGGCTTAATTCTGCCTTTGATACATTATTCGAAGAAGGGATTGACCAGGTTCGCATAGAGCGACTCGCCAAGAAGCTCAAGGTCACCAAGGGAAGTTTTTACTGGCATTTCAAGAACCGTACTGAGCTACTGGACGCGCTGATCGAGCACTGGAACGAGGAAATGACAAAAACCGTGCTGGAGAACGCGAAGACCTTTCACGGTGACCCTGTTGATCGTATTTTCTATACCCTCAAGGATATTATCAGTAATGAACGCACACGCTACGACCCCGCGGTAAGGGCCTGGTCGAACCACGATGCCAGGGCCAAAAAGTATGTCGAAAAAGTTGATAAACTGAGACTGAATTTTTTGATCGGCCTGTTTAAAGATGCGGGCTTTAACGACGAGGATTCTGAGGTCAGGGCGCGCATGATGTACTACTATGTTCTTGGCGAGGCTTATGTGACTCGCAAGGAAAACAGGTCCGTGAGACTGACACGAATCCAGGACAAGGCAAAAATATTCACACAGAAGAATTAAACAGGTATTCCAAAATGTTTGAGTCTATTGATGAAGTAGAGAAAAAGCTGGCACAGCATGATTACATTAGTGATCGAACTCTTGCTACTTCAATCTTTCTTTCTACAAAAATGCAAAAACCTCTTTTGCTCGAGGGAGAACCTGGCGTAGGAAAGACGGAAGTTGCAAAGGTGATTTCCGAGCTACTGGGCGCAGAGCTTATTCGACTCCAGTGCTATGAAGGCCTGGATACCCAGACTGCGTTATACGAATGGAACTATCCAAGGCAAATGCTCGAGCTTCGCCTGCAGGAGGCGCGTGGAGAAGACAAGAAAGAAATAGGAAAGAATATCTTCAGCGAGGAATTCCTGTTAAAGCGCCCTCTTCTTTGCGCTATACAGTCCGCTGCCGATACACCACCGGTATTGTTGATTGACGAGATAGACAGGTCTGATGAAGAGTTTGAAGCTTTTTTGCTTGAGATCCTTTCTGATTTCCAGATAACTGTGCCTGAGCTCGGTACCATTGCTGCAAAGCAACCACCAATAGTGATCCTGACTTCAAACAGGACCCGCGATTTGCATGAAGCCCTGAAGCGCCGATGCCTGTTTCACTGGATTGATTATCCAGGCATAGCGCGGGAAATCCAGATTATTCTCACAAAGGTTCCCGGTATCGAGCAGGAGCTTGCGACCCAGCTTGCCACCTTTATGAAGCTTGTCAGGGAAATGGATCTCTACAAACTGCCCGGTGTCGCTGAAACGCTGGACTGGGCACGTGCACTACTTGCACTGGGCATCAGTGAACTGGATCGCGATACAGTTGAACAAACATTGGGCTGCATTCTGAAATACAAGGCAGATTCCGAAAAATTACCCTCGTCGGAGATAGAGGTACTGTTGAACCAGGCAGATATACTCGCGGGTTCTAACAGCCAGAATGGAAACCTCATGCTTGGCGAATGGAATGACTGAGAATCAATAGTGCAAGCCACATCACTGGATGAGAGCAGGCCTTTTGTTCATCATGTTGTCAACTTCAGTCGCCTGCTTCATAAAAATGGTATCCCGGTTAACTCTTCCAACCTGATAAACCTTCTCCAGAGCGTTGAGCTAATTGACCTGTGCAGGCGTGATGATTTTTACGCGGCAACCCGTGTCAATCTTGTAAAAAATGCAAGGGATATTGAAACATTCGATAATTGCTTCAAGTATTACTGGGAACACGACGACACACTCGGCGAAGAAATTTCAGTCGAGATAGACCCATGCGAAGGTGGCGAAGATTCACCACAAAGAGAACGCTCCCTGACATCCGAACAGGACGCCGAGGACAAGGGTGAGAACAAGGATAGCTCCAGCCCCGCCTCATACAGTCCCAATGAGCAGTTAATGAAAAAAGATCTCGGCATGATGTCTGAAAAGGAGATCGAGGAAGCCCGTCGCATGATCGCTCCCCTCGTTGCCATTTTTGCAGACCACCAGAGCAGGAGATACCAAAGAGCAAAAAGAGGACGGGTCATTGATTTTCGTGGCATGCTGCGTTCGAACGCCATCATGGGCCAGGATGGAATTAACCTCAAGTTCCGTAAAAGGCGAATTAAAAAACATCGGCTGATGTTGCTGTGTGATGTCAGTGGTTCAATGCAAACCTACAGCAGTTTTATCATTCATTTCATCTATGCGCTGAACCGCGAGCTGAATAATTTTGAAGTCGCCGTATTTTCTACCCGCATGACACCGATCACCGAGTATTTAAAAAGCATCAGCGTCGAAGAATCTCTCGCCCTTGTTGCCGATTACGTGCACGATTGGGCAGGCGGCACAACCATTGGCAGTTCGATCAAGGAATTCAATGAAAAATATGCGCGGCAAATGCTACGCTCTAAAACCACCGTAATTGTCCTTAGCGACGGTTGGGACCGCGGCGATGCCGACCTGCTGAAGTCCGAGATGAAACGCCTGAGCCAGAGAAGTCACAAGCTCATTTGGCTGAATCCCCTGCTTGGAAACCCGGTGTACAAACCACTATGCCAGGGCATAAAAACTGCACTTCCCTTCATGGATTACTTCCTGCCGGCACATAGTCTTGAAAGCCTTGTGGAAGTAGCTCGCACATTGAAACAAATCAGCGCCTGAACTATTTGCAAAAAACCATACGCAGGCGTATGGTATGTCTATCACGACCTGCCACTGCCACCATGGGGGCAAGCTATGAAAATAGAAAAAACGTTTAATGTTGATGCAGCCATTGCCGACGTCTGGGAATTTATCACCAGCCCCGACAAGGTCGCACCCTGTATACCGGGTTGTGAGGGAGCGGAACAAACCGGTGAACAGACTTACAGTGCTGCAATAAAGGTAAAGGTCGGCCCAATAAAAACACGTTTCGCAGTTGAAATCGAAACGCTGGAAGAGCGCCCCCCGGAATTTGCATCTTACCTGACACGTGGTGAGGAAGGAACCAAGAGCAGTCGTCTCAAGGCAACCAGTACCCTTGCTCTAAAAGCCATCGACGAACAGGTTACCGAGGTGACTTACACGTCCGAGGTAAATTTACTTGGTCGGCTGGGTAAGTTCGGCAAGGGCATGATGGAGAAAGTCGCCGATAATATAGGCGGTGAATTTGTAAGCGCGCTTAAAAGCCAGCTGGAACAGTGAGCAGCGGGCTATACCCGGTTCACGTCAGTATCCGGGAAAAACTCTGCAAAAATAAACCAGAACAGCTTACTCTTCAGGGTATTAACTCTTTCTAGCTTTTCGCCCGCGGACGTCATTCCAAATATATCCACTTCTGTCACTTCTGTGCCTGTGTCATTAAAAAACGCAGTAACCACGTCAAACTGGGAATCATAGGCCACCACGACACTTTCGCCCCCTATCGTGGTATTGATCGGTCCGCCCTGCTGCATCACAAAGTCCTTGGAATAGGCAACGTGATCACCATCCAGCGAAACGGTATACACCAGTTCTTTCATGGGCAGGCGCTTATCCTTGTATTCAATGGTGGGAAAAGCAGGCTTCTCGTTGTCGACCCAGTTAAGACCAACACCCCAGTACATCATCACGTGGCGCACAAGGCGGTCCCACGCGGCGAGGAATGGGTTTTCGCCAAACCCGGCGATCTCATTGATAAAGACTTTACCGTCGGGATAAAGCGCCTTGAATGAGGACATCGGCATCCTGATAGTGGCGTATTCTTTCATGGCCTGCTTGCTGCCATCGCGCTCCTGCGTTCCCCAGATCTGCTGAATTGCCTCACCGCTGTTCTTGTCAAACATGACCAGGTTGTTTTTCAGCTGTGTCATGACGGTGAGGTCCAGCTGCCTGTCATTGATAACCGGACTGTAGGCGATGCCCAGGTTAGTCAAGCCGCAGTAAGTCATGATGACTTCCTCTCCATCTATGGTGTCGCCTTTCACAACATGAGGCTGTAACAGGTAATAGTCGGAGTAGGCATAAGCGCCATTATCAGTCTCAAGAACAACCACGTTGATGTCATCCACGGATTCATAGGAATCCGGCCCAAAGTGTGCCCATTCCAGGCTCTTTTGCATGTGCTTTTCCGCCTCATCAACGCCAACAAACATTGCTTCATGCTGCTGTGAGCGAAACATCCACTTTGGATTAATCATTCCTGAGTAAAAGTTAAAGATAAATGCAAACACCAGGAAGGCCATCAGGATTTTCCCGCACAGTTCCCTGTTCCTGGCCCACAAAAATATCGATATAGCCAGGGAAAGGATGCCTGCACCACCAATCAGGTGACGGTTATACCAGACACCCATGGTGAACTCGCGGGTTGATTGAACTACCCACTGGCTGATATCAGCAAGGTCCTTGAATATGATGAAGGCAGTAACCTGGGCGACGATCATCGTCGCCCAGAATATCGCTTTTTGGCTGGTGCTTGGCATTAGAGCAAATCCCGTCGTTTTCCTACAGCTTACCCAGTGCGCGCAATACTTTTTCCGGCGTTATCGGCAGGCTGTGAATCCTGACGCCGATTGCATTGTAGACCGCATTGGCGATGGCGGCCGCCGGAACAATAAGGCACATCTCCGACATGCTCTTACCACCATAGGGGCCAGTAGGTTCCTCGGAATCTATAAATATGCTTTCGATACTGGCGGGCATTTCCATGGCTGTTGGGATCTTGTAATCAAGAAAATCAGCCGACAGGCATGCGCCGGTTTCATCGTCAAACTGTATATGCTCCATAAGGGCGTAACCCATTCCCTGCTGAAATCCACCCTCTACCTGCCCTTCGGCAGAATTAGGATGAATAACCTGGCCGATGTCTGTTGAATAAACCACGCGTAGAACCTCTACTACGCCCGTTTCTGTATCCACCTCGACTTCCACGAATTCTGCACCAACGGGGGAAGGGTTTGACGGTGGTGCCTGGCTGGCAGAGCCGATAATGGTGCCCTTCTCCTCAATAGTGGTAGGAACGGGACCCTGTTCTCCGACCTGTACAAAAGGTGACTCAGCCCTGGCGATGATATCTGTCATGGGTACAGCCGAATCCGGGGCACCCTGCACCATGACCATGCCATTTTCCAGGATAAGATCCTCGGCGTTTGCTTCCATCACCGCCGCTGCCGCCTTGAACAATCTCTTTTTCGCTTCAACAGCTGCCGCAATAGTGGCAAGACCCGCAGAATAGGTCGCACGGCTGGCGTGGGTCGGTGCATCAAAAGGCGCGGTGTCGGTGTCGGCATAGACGATCTTCACTTTTTCAGGTTCAAGTCCCAGTTCTTCTGCTACCACGGCGGTGAGCATACTTATCTGGCCCGAACCAAGATCGACACAGGCAGAAATAACATCGGCAGTACCGTCACGATTGAGTTTTACCGTTGCACCGGAATGCTCGTAAATGTCGGGAAAACCAACACAGCCACTCACCCAGAGCGGATGCACGGCGAAACCAATACCGCGTTTCCTCGTGCCTTCAGATGAACCCGCCGCATTTCTGTTTTCAAACCCTATCCGTTCTGCACCCTGGCGCAGACACTCCTCGATCTTGTAACTGTTGAGCAGGTGCCCCTGCAATACGGGATGCGGATCTCCTTCGCGATGCGTGTTTTTAAGCCTGAACTCGATCGGGTCAAGACCCAGGCTTTCGCAGATTTCATCATTCTGGGATTCCACTGCAAAGCAACCCTGGGGAGCACCGTATCCACGATAGCCGCCACCGATCATGTTATTTGTGTGTACCGTAAAACCCTCCCAGGTCTGGTTGGCACACTTCCACGGGAAGAAGGTTCCGTAAAGGCCGTGCACCATGATGACTTCTGCTCCATGGGTTGCGTGGGCACCCGCATCAAGCACGCTTTTTATGTAACGCGCTGTATAGGTGCCATCTTTTTTTACACCTGTTTTCAGGTAAACCTTGATTGGGTTTCGCGTTGTCGCGGTAAAATCCTCGGCCCGTGTATGCTCGCCTCGAACAGGCCGGCCTGTTTTAAGACTTAGCAGTGCCGCCAGGCCTTCGATAAAACCGATATCCAGTTTGCCGCCAAAGCCTCCACCAATGTAGGTGGGCTTGACCACTGTCACGTGGCTTTCCGGCACGTCGATGGCATAGGCCAGCTTTTCCCTCAGGCCAAATGTGTGTTGCATCGAGGAATGCACGGTGACGCGCCCCTCGGTATCGCTATCGACCACACACACCCTGGGCTCCATGTAGCAGGTATGAACACGCTGGGTTTCATAGACACCTTCAAAAATATGATCAGCCTCCTCAAAGCCCGCCTCCAGGTCACCAAAAGCGAAGCTTGGGGCCTTGGCCACGTTGTTTTCGGTGTAGTCATGGAGTTGAGGTGCACCGTCCTTCATCGCCTCTTCCGGATCAAAAACCGCGGGAAGTTCCTCGTAGTCCACGTCGATGAGTTCGAGGGCAGCCTCGGCAATTTCCTCGGTGCTTGCGGCTACTGCAGCCACCGGCTGTCCTGCCCAGCGTACGGTGTCACTCATCAGGATAAAGTCCTGCGGCATACTTGGTGCGTTGTAGGGCACGAAATATACCGGCGTGAAATATTTCTTTGGTACATCATCCGGAAGTAACACCGCGCGAACACCGGGAAGTGCTTCTGCAGCCGATGCATCAATGGACTTGATCTTTGCATGGGGATAGGGACTGCGCAGGATTTTCATGTGCAGCATTCCTGGCAGGCTGTAATTTACCGGGTATTTCTTTCCGCCTGTTACCTTATCGTGGGCATCAGGCCTGGTGATGCTTTTACCTATAACGTTCGTTGCGCTCATGGTCATTCTCCCTAGGCTGCTTTACTGGCGGCCAGCTTGATGGCGTCAATGATTTTCGTGTAACCGGTGCAGCGACAAAGGTTGCCTGAAATACCCTTTCGTATTTCCTCATCGCTGGGATTGGGGTTCTCTTCAAGTAACTGTTTTGATGCCATCATGATGCCGCAGGTACAGTAACCACATTGTACCGCCCCGGCTTCAATAAACGCCTGCTGCAGGGGATCCAGTTCCCCGTCCGTGGGCAAACCTTCAACGGTCGTAATCTTCTTGCCTTCAAGTGTCATGGCCAGGGTCATGCAGGAATACACTGCTTTCCCATCCACCAGTACCGTGCAGCAACCGCAGCCCCCGGAATCACACCCGCGTTTCGTCGCCTGCAGGCCGGCCCGCTCCCTGAGGGTACGTAACAGGCTATCATAAGGTTCAACCGCAAGTTCATGCACTTCGTCATTAATGTCGAGTTCAATTATTTGTTTCATCTTCTTTTCCTCAGGAAAGCCGTGCCAGTGCACTGCCTATAGCCCGTTTTAACATTACCCTGCCCATTGCTTTACGATAATCTGCCGAAGCTCGATGATCTGACAGGGGATCAAGTTCGTCTGACACCGCCTGGCCGGCTTTTTCCAGGACTTCTTCATCCAGCTTGCTGCCGGCGAGGACCGCTTCTGCCTGGCTGCAACGCACTGGTGTTTCACCAACGCCACCTCCCACGAAAATCCTCGCTGAACTGCATCCGCCATTACCGTCAGTAACAAGGCTCACGGCAAGATTGATGATGGCGAGATCATTTGCATTGGTTTCCATCTTGATAAACGCGCTGGTCGAGCCTTCCGCTGCCGCCAGTATGCTTATGCCCGTGACAAATTCGTCACTGGCAAGCGAGTTTTCAAATAGCCCGGCAAAAAATTCATCCAGTGATATTGTTCGAGCACCGCCTGATCCCTCTGCCTTGACTGCACCATTAAGGGCAAGCAGCGTGACCGGGAAATCAAAAAACGGGCAGGAAGCGGATATGGAACCGCCCACCGTGCCGCTGTTCATGATTTGCACCGGCGGATAGGTCATTGCATCTTTAATAGCGCCCAGCCATGCTTCGTTTGCCACCGCTGGTGTATCGCGAAGTTTTCCGAGAGTCGCCGTGGCTCCAATGCTGAGACCACCAGCGTCGGAACTGACCGAGTCCAGCCCAAGTTTCTGAATGCTGATGAGTGCTTCAATGCCTGCCAGCAAGCCGCGCGACACGAGGCCGTGTAAAAAAGTGCCACCGGCAACGATCAGGGCACTGTCTTCATATTTACCAAGAAGTTCAACAACCCCCTTGCTGTCTTCCGGACTGTGAAATGACTGTACGCTAGTTAATGCCACGATATTTCTCCATACTGGTTGTGAATGGAAACCCTCTGCCGGGTTAGTTCTTCTTTCTATAGGCTGTAATCACTTCAGCCATGATTGAGACTGCGATCTCTGTTGTTGATCTTGCCCCGATATCAAGCCCGATAGGACCCTTTATTCGCCCCTGCTGTTCTTCGCTAAACTGCTTATCAGATAATCTTTCAAGGCGCGCCGCATGGGTCCTGCGACTGCCCAGGCAGCCTATATAAAAAGCGTTTGAGGCAAGCGCCAGTTCAAGGGCTGGATCATCTATCTTGGGATCATGACTCAGGGTGATAATAGCAGTACGCTCATCCGGAGAGATATCTTGCAACGCAACATCCGGCCAATCATTACTGATATTTACATCTGGGAAACGCCTGTCGTTGGCAAATGCCTGCCTGGGGTCAACCAGCAGGACCTCGAAGCCACAACTATTAGCAATGGGAATAAGATCTTCCGCGATATGAACCGCACCGACGATAATCATTCGAAGTGGAGGGTTAAAAGGCTGGGCGAAAATTGCCGCGGAATCCTCTTCCCTGTACAGGCACTGGTCAGAACTGAGAACTTCTCTCGCCAGTAAATGCCCGGGTCCAGTGAGCTCGTTTTCAATCGCGCTAATGAGGCTGTGCCGCTCATTTGAAATATCCGTCAGCAGTGCAACCGGGTTGCCGTTTTCACGGTATTGATTCAGCTGTCTCAGGGTCTCGATATGCATTGGGCTAGTCGCCGATCACGGGCTCGACAAGGATCTTGATACGCCCACCGCAGGCAAGCCCTACATCCCAGGCCATCTCGTTGCTGACGCCGTATTCAAGCACACGCATTTTGCTGTCTTTCATCACTTCCATGGCCTCCGTGATAACTGCCGTCTCCACGCAGCCTCCAGAAACGGAGCCACGGAAATTACCATCTGAATCAACCAGTAAGCGGCTTCCTGCTGGACGCGGGGAGGAACCCCATGTCTCCAGCACCGTGGCGAGGGCGAGTCTGCGCCCCTCATCGAACCACTGTTCCGCCAGTTGAAATATACTGTCGTTCTCTGCATTCACCTTCGAATCGATCAAGTATGGAAGTAGCCCGAAAAGCCATGTCGACATGTTTTTCGAGGTGTTTCGAACCCAAGGTTAAACCTTAGTTAGGCTGTCAATAATTGTCAATACGGTACCGTATTGTAAGGCTGTATTTTGTTGCAGGAAAGAGTAAACTGGGTTCTTTGCAGCAGTAACCCAATTGATCAATTTGACCGGAAGATTTGAGAGAGGCAAATTTCATGAGTGCTACCGCCCCTGTCCCCCAGGAAAAGAAAAAAGTTTCCACCTATTGCTACCAGTGCGTAAATGGTCCTGACCTGCTCACCGTTGAAGTCATCGATGGCGTCGCCACAAAGGTCGAACCTAACTATGACCTGAAAAATGAACACCCCGCCGATGGCAAGGTTTGTGTAAAGCCTTTTGGACTGATCCAGAAACTTTACAACCCGCATCGCATTAAAACTCCGTTAAAGCGAACCAATCCTAAAAAGGGTCGTGATGAAGACCCGGGCTGGCAGGAAATATCCTGGGAAGAAGCCCTGGATATTTGTGCGGAGAAAATGAATGCGGCGCGTGAAAAAGGTGTACTTGATGAGCATGGAAATCCGCGTCTTGCTTTCACCACCGGCGGAGCAGCCACACCATTCAAATACATGGGCAGTTTTCCCGCCCTGCTTTTTGGCTGGGGTCCGTTTGACCAGAGCCTTGGCGCAGGTGGCACAGTAAAGTGCTATCACTCCGAGCATATGTTTGGGGAACTTTGGCACCGGGCATTTACCATATTGCCGGATACGCCCCGCTGCGAGTATCTCATTTCTTTTGGCAACAATATCGACGCTTCAGGCGGAGTCACCGGTGTCAGGCGCCATGCGGATGCACGCAAGCGTGGAATGAAACGTATACAGTTCGAACCCCATCTCTCGGTCACAGGCGCCAGCGCCACGGAGTGGGTACCCATAAAAGTCAAGACTGACTCCGCGGTCATGTTCGCCATGCTTCACGTGATGATGCATGAGCATCCAATCGAGGATCTTGATATTGAATTCCTGAGGGACAGGACGGCTTCCCCCTACCTGGTCGGTCCAAACGGCTTTTATCTTCGCGATTCCGAGAGCCTGAAGCCCTTGCTCTGGGATAACAGCAGCAACAGCGCTGTAGCGCACGATACGAAGGACGCAGACCCTGCCCTGCTGGGTAACTATACAGTTACAAAGGCAGTAGAAATTGGCGCAGATGATGAGCGCTGGGAACATGAAAATGTTGAAGCTGCCACCGGACTCGAGCTGAGCAGACAGCTGGTCGCTGAACGCACACCCGAATGGGCCGAAACCATTTCCGATGTGCCTGCAGCAACCACCCGCCGAATTGCCAATGAATTCCTCGCCCACGCTCATATCGGTGAATTTGAAGAAATAGATGGTCGCAAGGTCCCTTTTCGACCGGTGGCTACTGTACTTGGAAAATCGGTGAATAATGGCTGGGGCGGTTATGAATGTGTCTGGGCACACACCATGATGCAGGTACTGGTTGGTGCACTGGAAGTTTCAGGCAGTATGCTGGGTAGCACAACCCACCTTGCCGGCGATACAGACTGGGACAGGCTGTTGACCGTGGCCGAGGGCGAAGACGGTTTCATGAGCCACACCTTCACCCCAACCAAGAAAGGTGAATGGAACGACGCACCGATTAATCGTCACGCCAATGACATGTTAACCCCCATGTCGGGCACAAGCATGGGGCAACAACTTTTTGGTTCAACTACGCTCGCGTGGCTGCGACTGCAGGAACGCGCAGCTGAGAGCTGGGAGAAACCAAACCCACCCGACGTCTGGTTTGTTTACAAGTGTAATCCTGCCATTTCTTTTTCCGAAACTGACAAGATGAACGATGTCATGGCGACATTTCCATTTGTCGCTGCCTTTGGCTATACCCATGACGAGACACTGCACTATGCCGATGTCATCATGCCGGAGGCCACGGACCTGGAAAGCGATCAGCTTTTGCGTATCGGCGGCGGACACTATTTTGAAAATCACTGGGAGTCTGAAGGCTGGGCGCTACGACAAGCCGTGGTTGAACCCCAGAACGATGCAAAGGACTTCAGCTGGATAGCCAATGAGCTGGCGCGTCGAACGGGCCTGCTTGAAGCTTATAACTCTGTTATAAATGGCGCCGGTTGCGGAGTTCCGCTACAGACCGAGGACTACGATTACTCACTGGATATCACGAAAGAACACAGCCAGGAGGAAATCTGGGATGCTGTTTGCAAGGCTGCCAGTCACGATCTCAGTGAAGGTAAGGAAGTCCACGATCTTGAGTGGTTCAGGGAGAATGGATACCAGACCAGGCCCTACTCCCGGCTCAACTGGTACCTGTATCCCGTGATCGAGGAAATGGGGCTTCGCTTTGAATTGCCCTACCAGGAACGTTATTTCCGCATGGGCAAGGAACTGAAAAACCGTCTCAACGAAACCGGTGTTACCTGGTGGGACAGGCAGCTGGAGGAATACACACCGCTTCCTGTATGGCATGATTTGAACAAGCTCTGGGATGAAATCATTGAACGCAATCACAATGTCAAGGCAGCCGATTACCCCTTCTGGCTTTTAACGGGGCGCAGCATGCAGTATGCCTGGGGTGCCAATGTCACTATCCAGATGATGCGGGAAGTGGCTGACAATGTCTTTGGCCATGACGGCATTATCATGAGCGAAAACAAGGCAAGAGAACTTGGCATTGAAAACGGCGACCTCATTGAAGTGACATCTCCGGTTGCGTCCACCAGGGGCGTGGCCTGCCTCAGACAGGGCGTGAGACCCGATGTGGTGATCATGCTCGCGCAGTTTGGCCAGTGGAAAACACCCTACGCCAAGGATCTGAATCGCCCGGGACTCAACAAGGTTGTCCCCATGGACCAGGACTACCTGGATGCCGGCGGTTCAAGTATCGACGGTACAAAAGTTAAAATTAAACGTATAGGAGCAGCAAAATGACACGCTATGTCATGATAGCGGATTTGAACCGCTGCGTTGGTTGCCAGACCTGCACCGCAGCCTGTAAACACACAAATGCCACTCCACCGGGTGTGCAATGGCGCAAGGTGCTTGATCTTGAATGGGGAGAATATCCTGACGTGGAAAGACTGTTTGTACCGGTTGGATGCCAGCACTGTTCTGATCCGCCCTGCATGCATGTATGCCCAAGTACGGCAACCGGGCAACGCGAGGACGGTATTGTCACTATCGACTACGATCTTTGCATTGGCTGCAGTTACTGTACCGTTGCCTGCCCCTACCAGGCCCGCTACAAGGTCGACAAGCCAAGATTTGCCTATGGCGATGAGCCCATGGATTCAGAAGCGATCCGTTTTGACGAACGCACCATGGGTGTGGCACAGAAATGCACCTTCTGCTCGGACCGAGTCGACGCCGGCGTCGAGCAGGGCCTGACACCTGGAGTGGATCCCGATGCGACGCCGGGCTGTGTCAATGCCTGTATTGCCGATGCCCTGAGTTTTGGTGATATTGAAGATGAAAACAGCAATGTCTCAGAACTACTGGCAGAAAACACATGGTTCCAGATGCACGCCGAACTCGGCACTGAGCCTGGGTTCTTCTATCTATGGGACCAGGAATTACCTGAAGAACTACAGGAGAGAATGCAAGGTGAATAGGTTTGGAAGCAAATTGCAGACTCACTGGGACTGGCGTGCCGCCGGCAATTTCATGTTTGGAGGCACCGGATGTGGACTGATCCTCATGAGTGCAGCAGCGAAGTACCCGGACCCCCTACCCCTTGAACTCGGGCTGGAAGCACTTGCCTTCATTGGCCTGGGATTACTCCTTGTTTGGCTGGAAATTGGTCGCCCGGAGCGTTTTTTCCACGTGTTTTTCCATCCGCAAACCTCCTGGATGACACGAGAAGGCTCTGTTGGCACCATTCTCTTTCCGCTGGCACTAGCCGGGCTTTTCCTGGAAATTCCGGCCCTGGTCGCGCTTTCAGGTATTCTCGGGCTGGTCTATCTTTACTGCCAGGGACGCATACTGATTGCTTCCAGGGGTATTCCATCCTGGAGAGAGAGCGCAGTACTTCCATTGATTATTTCCACAGGACTCTGTGAAGGCAGTGGTTTGCTGGTGCTGACGCTGTACGCAATCAATGAAGCGCCTATCCAAGGCTGGGTATTTTTCAGCTTTATTGCCTTCCTGGGCTTCAGGATTTATGCCTGGACCACCTACCTGGAAAGACTTAACGCGTCCAAAGCACCAAAGAAGACACTCGCGATCCTGAATGGTATAGCGCCACTGACACTCTGGGGGGCGAACGTTGTACCACTTGTTTTTCTCCTTTGTGGTCTGTTTGTTTCCTCCTACACCATGTGGTTGTCATGCATTGCTGCAGTATTGGCTGTGCTCGGCGGTTGGAATATGAAATTTACGATCGTCGCACGGGCTTCGCAGGTCCAGGGTTACTCCATCGGAAAGCTGCAAAAAGGCCGCCCCAAGATGAAAGCCCCGGTTCGACGAGAACCAGACAACTTTGTGTTTGACAGGAAGTACGATTAAATTTTTTACCTGCCCGCTAGCCGGGCAAACCAGCTGGATAAACGATTATCATGGGTTCTATATTTGAAAAAATTGGTGGTGAAGACGCCGTTTCCGCCGCGGTAGACCTGTTTTATGAAAAGGTCCTCGCCGATGAACGAATCAAGCATTTCTTTGCATCGACGGACATGGAAAAACAGGCACGACACCAGAAAAGGTTCTTCGCATATGCGCTTGGTGGCTTACCGAGCTACCCCGGTCAATCTCTCAGGGACGCACACAAGCACCTGGTCCTGGAACAGGGTCTCGATGACAGTCACTTTGACGCGGTTGTTGAAAACCTTGGAGCAGCCTTGACAGAACTGGGAGTGGCAGGAGACTTGATTGCCGAGGCTGCCGGCATTGTTCAATCTGTCCGGGATGACGTTCTCAACCGCTGACTATTTGCAGGTCAAACCTGCAGCATATTTCCACCTGGGCATAGCCGGGCAGCATGAAAACTCTTGAAGTCACCTGGTGGCGGGCTACCAGGATCTGGTGGAGTATGTTCTGGCGCAGCATGCTTTACGTCTTTCTTATATCCCTTCCTCTCGGGCTTATAATTGGTCTGCTCGCGAGTTCCCTGAACATAAACAGGGTTCCCGAGATTTACCTGCAACTGCTTAGCGGAATAATCGGTATTCCTGTCTGGATATGGGTTATCAAGATAGTGTTTGAAAAACAGTTCAGTGATTTCCAGGTAGTCCTCACCGAGCCACTGGAAAGCCTGCTTGACGACAGCGAAGACGAAAATTAAACCTGTTCTGCCTGCCTGAAATAGTAACGCTGATCCTCAATAATTCGCGACAGCTTCCCCTGGCGGTGTAAAAAGTTCAGGTGTGCCAGGGTTTCGCCAAATGCCAGCACCTCGTTCAGGCCGCTCAGCTCCCTTCTGAACAGGCGCGGCACAACGTCAATGGTATTTCTCGGTACGTCGCATATTCTCAAGGTCGACGCCAGCGTGTCCTCGTGATGCTGCTGCAATTGATCAAGACGTATTTCCACGCCGCGAAACGGCAGACCATGGGCCGGCATGACCAGCACATCTTCAGGAAGCACCCGGAAAAGCTCAAACGAATCGAGAAAATCCTGCAGGGGGTTTGCTTCGGGTTCGGTGGCGTACACGGCAATATTGGTCGATATTGTTGGTAATAACTGGTCGCCGGAAATGAGACAGTTCATTTGAGGGTTAAACAGCGTCACATGACCCGGTGCGTGCCCGTAAGCGATTAAAATCTCCCACTCATAATCACCAATTCGAATTTTTTCGCCATGTTGCAGGTGAGTATCGCAAGCTGCTTTGCCGGAGATGATTTCCGAGTAATACCTGCCTCGAAAGAAATCCTCAAACAGGACAACATTTTTCACGCCATGCTGCCGATAGAATGTTTCCCTGCTCTCGCCGGCGGGCGCATTCGAGTTTTCCAGCAGGAAACTGGACATTTCCTCCGTTTCCCTGCTCGTCCTGTATTCTGCACCAGAGGCATCCAGCAACCACCTTGCCATTCCTATGTGGTCTGGATGAAAGTGAGTCACGATCACCCTGCCCAGGGGTTTTCCCTTGAGTCCCACCTTTAGAAAATCCTGCCAAAGACTGATTGACTGTTCTGCGAAGATGCCTGTGTCAACCAAGGTAAAAGAGTTTTCTTCCTCGAGCAGCCAGACATTTATGTGGTTCAGTTCAAACGGAATAGGAATCCTCAGCCAGTAAATTCCGTCAAGCAGCTCAACAAGCTGCCCACTGGCAGGACCTGTGTCATGGGGATGTTCCAGGGCTGGATTTAACCTGTCTCCCACTTTCTACAAGCTCCCGGGAGCACCTGGCTCAGTCAATACACGAGACAACATCAGGGAAATACTCGAAATCAGACCCGGTCTTTTTGCCAGAAAATTTCGTTGCCGCCGGCTGCTCGACCTAGAACACGTGCAAGTACGAACAGTAGATCAGACAACCTGTTCAGGTAAATCTTCGCCCCCTGGTGACTCTTAGCTTCGCCGTCGATTGACACCATGGTGCGTTCCGCTCGTCGGCATACCGCTCTCGCGAGGTGGCAGGTAGCAGCAGATTCGCTTCCCCCGGGCAATATAAACTCCTTCAAGGGTGGTAGGGGTGCATTATAGAAATCAATCAGCTTTTCAATGGAGCTGATTTCCTTTTCTCCAACAAGCTCACTGCCGGGCATGGAAAGCTCCCCGCCAATGTTAAACAGCACGTGCTGAATATCCGTGAGACTTTCACTCATTTGCTCATCATCGCACTTGCAAACCAGGAGACCGAGGAGACTGTTCAGTTCGTCCACATCGCCCATTGCGTGAACCCGGGCTTCGTTCTTGCTGATTCGCTCACCATCGGCGAGCCCGGTATCTCCGCTATCGCCGGTTTTTGTGTATATTTTTGAAAGCCTGTTTCCCATGATTGAATGATGCTCACTAATTCGTTTATGTCCAACGCCTGGCCGCGCTGCGAGTCGTCAAAAGACAATTTTGCAAAGCGCGCATAGTACACCAATATGCCCCGTGTTTTTTACGTCTTTTACAGCATGCGCCAAGCGGCTGCGCTGGCCTTGAAAGGACACCTTGATCTCGCCAGTGCGCCACTCTCAATAATTAATATATCACTTTACTAATTATCTATATTCATCTGTTTTTAAACATTATTATCAAGCGAATTAAAGTAATTTCTAAATGCCGTGGTGGCCTTTCATCGTCGTTTTCAGACAGCGCCGTTTCGTCTTCGTGAATAGGATTCCCGGGAGTAATCTGTTTTAATTGAGGATTGTTAATTTTCCTTTGAAGGGAGAAGCAGATGAGCAGAATAATTAAAAGATTAAGCAGCTTTGTTGCCACTTTTTGCAGCGTAGTACTGGTTGCGGGTTCGGTCAGCGCTGATGAAACCTGCATGTCACCGTACATGGCTAAAATTGTTGGCCAGGAAGATTTTATCTATGTCTGGACCCTCGGGGCAGAAGGAGTGGGCGACGAGCAGGATAAGCTGGTGACTATAGATGTTAATCCCCAGTCCGGGAATTACGGAAAAGTGATCAATTCACTGTCAGTGGGTGGCAGGAATGAAGCGCATCACTCAGGTTTGACGGATGATCGACGCTACCTCTGGGCCGGCGGTCTCGACACCAGCAAATTATTTATATTTGATATCCATTCTGACCCGGCAAAGCCGCGCCTGCACAAGACTATCGATAATTTTGTCGATAAGAGCGGTGGCGTGGTAGGACCTCATACAACCTATGCATTACCGGGACGCATGATGATTACCGGGCTGTCAAATGACAAGGACCATGGTGGCAGAACCGCACTCGTGGAATACACCAATGGTGGTCAATACGTGGCAACCCACTGGATGCCAACCGACGACAACCTTGGCGGAGCAGTGAAGAGCGGCCAGTTTGCCGATGGCTATGGCTATGATATTCGCGCCCTTCCCCGGCGTAACGTCATGGTCACATCATCATTTACCGGGTGGAATAATTACATGATGGACCTTGGCAAAATGATGTCCGACGCTGAAGCAATGAAACGCTTTGGCAACACCGTGGTTATATGGGACCTGCACACACGCAAGCCCAAGAAAGTTCTCGATGTCCCGGGTGCCCCGCTGGAAATTCGATGTGCATGGGGTTCGCAAAACAACTATTGCTTCACTACGACTGCCTTGACTTCTAAAGTATGGCTGATCTACGAAGATGATGCCGGTGAATGGCAGGCAAAAGAAGTAGCCGACATAGGCGATGCCAGCAAAATTCCATTACCAGTAGACATATCCATCTCAGCTGATGACAACCTGCTCTGGGTAGACACATGGAATGATGGAATGGCGCGGGCTTTTGATATTTCGGATCCTTTTAATGCAAAGGAAGTGTATTCAAAAAATATCGGCGCCCAGATCAACATGCTTTCCCAGAGCTGGGATGGCAGCCGTATATACTTCACTTCCTCGCTGCTGGCAAACTGGGACAAGAAGCAGGGAGAAGGTGACCTGCAGTACTTCAAGGCCTATGACTGGGATGGCAAGGAATTAAAACATCGTTTTAGTATCGATTTCGTAAAAGAAAAACTGGGCTTTCCTCACCAGATGCGATTTGGGGCATACTCACTTTTCGCCAGGACCCGACCCGGGCAGGATGTCAAGGTGGCAGGTCAATAACCGGACTCTAAATTGCGTACTTACCGCGTGCCGGTAGCTGCACTTGCTACCGGCATTTTTATTCTATTCAACAGCTTTTACCTCCAGGCCCACTCCGGGCACGATAAGGATAGTAAACCAGAAGTCCTTGCACCCGGCTATCGTAGCCTTGATTACCCGGCCCCTGTTCCGGGCAGCTATGAACTTCCAGCTCTTGGCAAAGCAGGTAATGGTGAAATTCTTGATATGAACGGCAATGCCCGGCAGTTGCATGAATTCATGGGCGACAAGTTCGTTGTATTAAGTTTTATCTACACGCAGTGCGATGACGTAAATGGCTGCCCCCTTGCTACATACGTCAGTAGCCAGGTGCAAAACAGGCTGATGGAAAGGCCATCTCTCGAGGGACAGGTACGTTTCATCAGCATGAGCTTTGATCCGAAAAACGACACCCCGAAGGTGATGTCGAAATATGGAAAAAATTTCGTTCGCGACGGTTTTGACTGGCAGTTTCTCACAACCAGTTCAGAAGCCGTTCTTGACCCCCTGCTACAGGCCTATGACCAGTCGATACTTCGGGAAGTCGACGAAAATGGAAATACCAGCGGCAGCATCTCCCACATATTGCGAGTATTTCTCATCGACCGGGAAAACCAGATCAGGAACATCTACAGCACTTCTTTTTTACACCCAGAGACCGTCATTAACGACATTATCACGCTGGCGTCCATGCCTGCCAGCGGGGCAGGTACGGCAGCCACTTCACAACCCCCTGAACTCCATGGTGCTAGCGACAACAAGGATGGTTATGAAAGCGCTGATTACAGCACCCGCGCCCTGAGCCTTTCCCGGCGACAGGGTGCAAGTGCGGATCTCGCTTTAAATGCCAGGCGCGCTATTCCGGGCCTGCAGCAATTCCCGGAAAAGATTTTGCGCGGCCTGACAAGAGAGAAAATCCAGCTGGGACGCCGGCTGTTTTTTGACCGCAGACTATCGCACAACAATACGTTTTCCTGTGCCATGTGTCATATACCTGAACAGGGTTTTACAAGCAATGAGCTGGCAACGGCGGTTGGAATTGAAGGAAGGACAGTAAGAAGAAATGCACCCACCCTGTATAACGTAGGCCATGCCGAGCTACTGTTTCATGACGCACGAGAGGATAGCCTGGAAAGGCAGATATGGGGTCCACTGCTGGCAAGAAATGAAATGGCCAACCCTTCGCCCGGTTACCTGGTAAACAAGATAAGAAGCATACCCGGGTACAGCAAGTTATTTTCACAGGCTTTTGATGGCGCTTCCGCCACTATGACCAATATTGGCGATGCGCTCGCTGCCTATCAAAGAAGCCTGCGTTCTGCTAATAGCAATTTTGACCGCTGGTATTTCCAGGGCGATGAAAAAGCTGTTTCATCCACTGCAAAGAAAGGTTTTAGTTTGTTCAAAGGTAAAGCCGCTTGCTCAGGCTGTCACCTGGTAGAGCAGGGATATGCTCTTTTTACCGATCACAGCCTGCATAACACGGGTATTGGCTATAACAGGTCAATGTCTCGTCGGCCGCCAACAAGAAAAGTACTGGTAGCCCCGGGAAACTGGTTAGAGGTTGATATGACCAGCATTGAGGGATCATTCGAAGCCCCACCCAACGACCTTGGCTATTATGAAATTTCAGAAAACCCGGATGATAGATGGAAATACAAGACGCCTTCACTGAGAAATATTGCACTCACGGCACCTTACATGCACGACGGTTCACTATCCACCCTGGAAGAGGTGATAGAGTTTTACGATCGCGGGGGAATAAAGAACCAGCTCCTTGACCCGCTTATCAAGCCCCTGGGGCTCACACCACCTGAAAAATCACAGCTCGTTGCCTTCCTTCGAAGCCTCACAGGAGACAATGTCGACCAGTTAATCAGTGATGCGTTCGCAGCACCGGTAGGTAATACAAGGTAGTTTTTAATCGCTCAGGGTTCGACAAAGTCCGTATCGTGGTCGAGAAACCATGTATGCCCCTTGAGCATGTAATTCCAGTAAAAGATGGGCAATCCCGTCGCTTTTATCCACCAGTAGGACCAGCGCTCCCTGGCTGGGTCGAGTGGAAAGCTCGGAGTAACTTTTCCTCCGTAGCAAAACTCCGCCAGTATCACCTTGCCAAAAGCCGTTGTTAAGGGACAGGAAGCATATCCGTCATAGTCCTCGCTTAGCTCGCCTGATTTCATCATCGCCAGGATATTGTGCACAACCACTGGGGTCTGCTTGCGAACTGCCGCAGCTGTCTTTGAGTTGGGCGTCGACGCCGCATCGCCGAGTGCAAACACGTTGGAGTATTTTGTGTGCTGCAGGGAATTCTGGTGCACATCGATGTACCCGCTTTCATTGGCAAATGCACTGCTTTTAAAAACCTCGGGCGGTGATTGCGGAGGAGTGAAGTGCAGCATGTCATATTCCATTTCCACCTTCTTGCCCTGGTCCTCTTCACCAACAAGTTCAAATTCTGCAATCTTCGAGGCACCGTCAATTCTCACAAGATTGTGCTGAAAGTAGCGAGTAATACCATAGCGGTCAGCAACCTTGTTAAGTTCTTTCGCGAAGAAAGGTACGCCAAAAATTCCGGGGGCGTGGGTAAGGAAATTCAATTCGCATTCCCCAAGCAAGTTCTTCTTGTCGAGGTAGTCGGCAGTAAGGTATGCAATTTTCTGTGGTGCCCCGGGACACTTGAATGGCAGTGGCGCCTGCGTAAAAACAACCCTCGAACCGGACTTGAGTTGCCTGATAGATTCCCATGTGTAATTTACATGCTGGGGTGAATAATTGCTGCACACCTGCCCTTCCCCGATTGCTTCCCTTGCGCCAGCAATCTTGTCCCAGTTTAATTCAAGCCCGGGGCACAGCACGAGGTAATCGTAGGTGATGGTATCCCCTTCACCGAGTACAAGTGAATTATTTTCAGGATCGAAGGACTGTGCAGAATCGCTGATGAGCTCCACATTTCCCGGTACCAGGCTTTGCATCTCACGGCGTGTTTTCTCCAGTGAGTAGCAACCTGCACCGACAAGTGTAAACGCCGGTTGGTAATAATGGTGTTCGGCGGGGTCTACGATGGCAATATCAAGCTCCCTGCCATTTCCTGTCCTGGCGAGTGTCGCTGCTACACTGATACCTGCAGTTCCCCCACCTACGATGACAACCTGGTATTTCTTCTCTGACATTGATGCGCCCCCTGCTTACATGCCGAATAGTATGGATAAACCTTATTATACCCCTGCCTACAAGCTACCTGGCCAGACTAAATAAATGGAATTGTCTCAAAAAGAGTAATAGAATTCGCGTTTAGATGGTCTCGAGGAGCGCTGCGACAGGGTACATCCTGCCAGGCTCGAAACCCTCGCGTGAATTTTATGTAACTGCGCTCGCTTAATTTGTTTGGACACCGAACGATATAAGCGAGGCAAACCCCTCCTTAATCCTCGGCATCCACACGGTATGAGTGTGTTTGACGATGAACCAGGACAATCTAACTGAGACTTTCGGCGTGCTTGAACACGCCATGCGGGAGCGTATTCTCGTGCTGGATGGTGCGATGGGCACCATGATCCAGGCCTGCAAACTTGAAGAAAGCGACTTTCGAGGTGACAGGTTTAAAGATCATCCAGTTGAGCTGAAGGGCAACAATGATCTGCTTTCCTTGACGAATCCTGCTGTGATCCGCCGCATTCACGAATCCTTCCTGGATGCTGGCGCCGATATTATTACCACAAACACTTTTAACTCCACTTCCATCGCGCTGGCGGACTACCAGATGGATTCCCTGGCCTATGAGTTCAACCTGGCCAGTGCCAGCCTGGCTCGTGAGTGCGCGTCGCAAAAAAGCACCAGCACCAGGCCCAGGTTCGTTGCAGGGGCAATCGGACCTACCAACAGGACCTGCTCGATTTCACCCGACGTCAACCGTCCCGGTTTTCGCAACGTGAGTTTCGCTGATCTAGCAAATGCCTACGCTGAAGCCGTGGCAGGCCTGGTAGAAGGAGGTGTGGACCTGCTACTGCTTGAAACTATCTTTGACACACTGAATGCAAAGGCGGCGATATTCGCTATCGAAGAATATTTTGACAAGCACAATGTGAGGGTGCCACTGATAATTTCCGGCACCATCACAGACGCTTCCGGACGAACCCTCACCGGTCAGACCTGTGAAGCATTCTGGCACTCCGTACGGCACGCACGTCCGCTATGTATTGGGCTGAATTGTGCGCTTGGCGCAAAAGATTTACGCCAGTATGTTGAGGAACTGTCAGTAGTCGCGGATACATATGTCAGTGCCCATCCCAATGCAGGATTACCCAACGAGTTTGGTGATTATGATGAAACGCCAGCTTACATGGCCGGACTCCTGAAAGAGTTTGCTGAAAGTGGTTTCCTTAACATAGTCGGGGGCTGCTGCGGAACAACCCCGGCGCATATCAAGGCCATTGCGAAAGCTGTGATGAACATAGCACCACGCACAGTTCCCGATATTTCACCTTACCAGCGCCTGAGCGGACTTGAAGGCTTAACAATTACCCCCCAGGCTAACATGATAAACGTCGGTGAGAGGACAAACGTAGCAGGCTCTCCGAAGTTCCTGCGCCTTATCAAGGAGAACAAGCTCGAAGAAGCACTGGATATTGCGCGTCAGCAGGTAGAAAACGGCGCACAGATTATTGATGTGTGCATGGATGAAGGAATGCTGGATTCTGAAAGCCTGATGACAGAGTTTCTGAACCTGATTGCGAGCGAGCCGGATATTTCCCGTGTGCCGATTATGATAGATTCCTCTCGCTGGTCTGTCATCGAAGCAGGGTTAAGATGTATACAGGGCAAGGGTATCGTAAACTCAATCAGTCTCAAGGAAGGCGAAGATAAATTTCGAGAACAGGCCCGCATCCTGATGCGGTATGGTGCAGCCGTTGTCGTCATGGGTTTTGATGAATTGGGCCAGGCAGACACGACCGAGCGTCGTTTTGAAGTCGCCCGGCGGTCCTATGACATACTTGTCAATGAAGTTGGCTTTCCACCTGAGGACATCATTTTTGATCCCAACATATTAACCGTGGCAACCGGCATGGAAGAACACAACAACTATGCCGTGTCATTTTTTGAGGCATCTCGCCTGATCAAGGACAATCTTCCGCACGCGCTTGTTAGTGGTGGTCTCAGTAACGTGTCCTTCTCGTTTCGCGGAAATAACCCGGTACGAGAGGCAATGCATGCCGCTTTTTTGTTTCACGGGGTTAAGGCAGGGCTGGATATGGCCATTGTCAATGCAGGCCAGCTTGGTATTTATGATGAAGTCCCTCCTGAATTACTCGAGAAAGTCGAGGATGTCCTTCTCAACAGGCGCAGCGACGCGACTGATCGACTTGTAAAGTTCGCCGAAACAGTAAGCACCACTTCTTCAGGCACAAAACAGGAAGAAAGCGAATGGCGCAAGGGCACAGTCAATGAACGCCTGAGCCATGCCCTGGTCAAGGGAATTTCTGATTACATTGAACAGGACACCGAGGAAGCCCGCTTGCAGTATGATCGTCCCCTGCAGGTTATCGAAGGGCCTCTAATGGATGGGATGAATGTTGTCGGCGACCTGTTCGGTTCCGGAAAGATGTTTCTTCCGCAGGTTGTCAAGAGTGCACGGGTCATGAAAAAGGCCGTCGCTTACCTCCTGCCTTTTATCGAGGAGGAAAAGGATTCCGGCGAGGGCAGCAGCAGTAACGGGAAAATAGTAATGGCGACCGTCAAGGGGGATGTACACGATATCGGCAAGAATATTGTAGGCGTAGTATTGCAGTGTAATAATTTTGAGGTGATCGACCTCGGGGTGATGGTGCCATCTGAGAAGATCCTGCAAACAGCCCTGGATGAAAACGCCAGCCTGGTAGGCCTTAGCGGTCTGATTACACCTTCACTTGATGAAATGGTACACGTTGCAAAGGAAATGCAGCGAAAGAACATGAATCTTCCTCTCCTGATTGGAGGTGCGACAACGTCCCGTGCTCACACAGCAGTCAAGATAGAGCCTGAGTATGAAAATGCGGTTGTCCATGTCAAGGATGCCTCACGAGCCGTAAACGTGTCACAGAAGCTGGTGAGCAGTGAAGCCCGGGGAGAGTTTGTCTCCACCGTGAGGAGCGAGTATCAACAGCTTCGAGAAAGACACCGGGATCGTCAAAAAAAGATTAGCTGGCTAAGCATGGAAGAAGCCCAGGCAAACCGGCACCAGGTAGACTGGGCTCAATATTGTCCTCCAGTGCCGATAAAGCCAGGCGTCCATGTGCTCAAGGAGTATCCGCTGGAAGAACTGGTACCTTATATCGACTGGACACCTTTTTTCATTGCCTGGGAACTGGCGGGAAAGTTTCCACGGATACTTGATGATGAAGTTGTCGGAAACGAGGCAAAACAGTTGTACAGCGACGCCCGCGACATGCTTGATCAATTGATTGCAGAAAAATGGCTAAGTGCCAGGGCTGTATTTGGAATTTTTCCCGCCAACTGCGTCGGGCATGATGACGTGGAAGTCTATGTTGATGAAAATCGCGAAGGGATCAGGGAGGAATTTCATTTCCTTCGTCAGCAAACTCAAAAGCCCGCTAACCAGTCAAATTATTCCCTGGCTGACTTTATTGCACCCCGTGATACCGCTGTGAAGGACTATATAGGCGCATTTGCCCTCAGCACTGGTTTTGGTATAGAGGAAAAAGTCGATGAATTCGAAAACCAGCATGATGACTATCGCAGTATCATGCTCAAGGCACTGGCCGATCGGCTTGCTGAAGCATTCGCTGAAAGACTGCATGAACTTGTCCGCGTCCAATACTGGGGTTACAGCGAAAATGAAAAATTTGAAAACGAGGACCTGATCGCCGAAGCCTATCGTGGAATTCGACCTGCGCCTGGTTACCCGGCGTGTCCCGACCATACTGAAAAACCTGTCATCTGGGACCTGCTGGATGTGGAAGCAAACACGGGAATCACCCTGACTGACTCCTATGCCATGTACCCTACTGCTGCGGTCAGTGGCTGGTATTTTTCACATCCGGAGTCGCGCTATTTTGGCACGGGGAAAATTAACCATGACCAACTGGAAAATTACGCGCATCGTAAAGGTATCGACGTGAGCCGAATGGAGCGATTGCTGGCGGCGAACCTCGGCTATGACGCCGGCGACTGATCCCTCGCCTGATATAGCCTGGCTGTCAGGATTGAGCCATTTTCAGCATGGTGTGGAGCAGCACATCGCAACCGGCGCCGATATCTTCCTTGCTGGCGTTTTCCTCTTCATTGTGGCTGAGCCCCCTCTCGCAGGGAATGAAAATCATGCTTGTTGGCACAACACGGGAAACATAAACGGAGTCATGACCGGCTCCGCTCACCATGCGCATGTTGCTGAAACCCAGGTCGTCCACAGCATCCTGGACTGTCTCTACGCATGACTTATCAAACTTGATAGCAGGGGATTTCCACTCCGCATTTAACCCCCCTGACAGCCCTTTATCATCGCAAACCTGCTCAAGTACGCGAACCAGTGAAGCTTCCATTTCTTCCAGGACTTCCTCATCGGGATGCCGTAAATCAACCGTAGTTCGAATGTATTCCGGCACAGTATTCCTGGCACCAGGACCTACCTGGATATCACCAAAGGTGATCCTCGCCAGGGGTGCGTGCTGCCGGGCTATTTCATAGTATTCGGCCAGCAGCAAATGCAGGCCTACTACCGGATCACGGCGCATTTCCATGGGTGTCGGCCCTGCATGACAGGATTCGCCTTCAAGCACCAGGTCATACCAGCGCATACCCTGTACACCCGTGAGTACGCCAACCTGGATTTGCTCATTTTCCAGTATTGGCCCTTGTTCAATATGCACTTCAAAAGCAGCTTTCACGTCAAAAGGTTTACAGGCTTCTTCACCAAGATACCCAATACGTTTTAGCTCCTCGCCAAGCTTGTACCCGTCCCTGTCTTCACGTGAATGCCCGTACGCGAGTTCAAATTCTCCACACCAGACACCGGAGCCAACCATGGCTGGTGAAAAGCGGGCTCCTTCTTCGTTGGTCCACACCACGGCTTCAACCGGGTGTGCGGTTTCTACTCCTGCATCATTCAGGCTGCGTATTACCTCCAGTGCCGCCAGTACACCGTATACGCCATCAAATTTTCCACCCGTTGGTTGCGTATCCAGGTGCGAACCTGCAATAACTGGCGCAAGCTCCTCGTTACTTCCTGCCCTGCGTGCAAATATGTTTCCCATTTGATCAATGCGAATCCTGCAGCCTGCCTCTTTCGCCCACTGGCAAAACAGGTCCCTTCCCTCGCGATCCTCGTCAGTCAGTGCCTGCCGGTTGCACCCGCCTTTTTCTGTAGCACCAATTCGAGCCATTTGCATCAGGCTATCCCAGAGCCTGTCATCATTGATCCTGAGCATCAGGTAATTTTCCTCGTAGTCGAATTTCAAGCAGTCCTAGTACCGAGCGTCCAGGGCAAAACACAGGTATTTCATCAAGGGGCCGGCAGCCCTGAATGTTTTTTCTACTTCGTCAACAAAGTCGTCCTGCTGAATAATACCGGGGGAGGCTTCTCTCATGGCGAAGAAGCTTTTTCTTTTCAGATCGACAATATGTTCGTGATCGGCGTCGTATCCCCTGGGTGGGCGTGTCAGCCCATCCCCGGCAATGCCTCCACAAAGTGCCTTGAGTTTCCTGTTACTTTTGATCCTTCTCCATTCCTGGGGATTGTTCACAATAGTCTCCCTTATCCTGTTGAGCGCCGGCGCCGGTGGTAACCAGATTCCTCCTCCAAAAAACACTTCTTTCGGTGACATGTGTACATAAAACCCTGGGACATGGGCATCTTTCCCCAGTTCGTGTCGAAAATGACAGGCCGCGTGCAACTTGTAGGGACTTTTGTCCTTTGAAAACCTTACGTCCCGGTAAATTCTAAAAATTGATCCCCCGTTTGTTTTCGGAATCGCCCTGAAATGAGGGGATATCTTGCGTAAGCGCGGTTCCATTGCATTTACAAACTCCACCAGCGGCTGTAACACCAGCTCCCGGTACTCTTCCTTGTGATCATTAAACCACTCTCGATTGTTATTTCGCGAAAGTTGCCAGAAGAATTTAAAAAATTTCGGATCAAACATGGGCTATCAGTCGGTGGGTGTGAATTGTGAAAGATAGGGTGGATATTCTTCGTATGCAGTTTCATCCTCCGGAATATTGAACCAGTGAACATGGGAGCGCGCAAACATGTGATGTGCCCCCGCAATATCGAGTTTTGTATCAAGTGTTGCGGCAGTGATAGCGAGTATTTTTCCACCATCTATCTCCGCCACCAGCGAAGAGCCACATGAGGTACAGAACCACCTGGCTGAGTGCGAGCTGGACTGGTAGCGCCCTCTTTCCGGGCCACCGCTTGTCCATCTAAACGAACCTGGGTCCATCACCTTTACATAAGTACCAAACGCAGCCCCGTGTGATTTTTGACAAAAGGTGCAGTGACAGTGATCCAGTTCTCCGGAAAGCTCTCCGGTTTGATATTGCATTTTTCCGCAAAGACAGCTACCTGCATGATCCATGATAATCCCCTTTCAGTTATGAATACGGAACGCCTTACAGCAACGCCACCCCGGTTATATAAGGATGGGCAAACAGGAACACGGCAAATACAACGCTACCTCCGATTATAGTAAACAGGTCATTGTGTATTGGTACCGCATCAGGCCTGCTACGTTTCCCGTCTCTCCTGTTGGTCGCAATAATTTGCAACTTCGCCCAGATCAGCAGGCCAAGAAACAGTACCAGCGATCTTGAATCGCCGTTGACAAGCAGGTGTCCTGTACTCCAGAACACCAGTCCCGTGAGCTGTGGATGCCTGAGTACTCTCTTGATATTTGTCTTTACCTGGGCAGCCACGAACAGTACAAAGGTGATATAGGCAAAAATGAACGTGAGATATCTCACCCAGGCCGGCAAAAGATAAATTAATTCTGGCCGGGTTGATCGCCAGCCGATGACCATCAGTACGATGGAAAGGATAATGGTCAATGCAAAGCACCCCTTGTACGGCCCCACTCCCATGCGCGCCATGAGCTTCTTTCGCTTGTATGGCGCAACAGCGACGAACAAGTGTGCAACCGACCACAGTAATATCCCTGCTATCAGCACTATCATATGCGACTCCTCATTTTTAACAGGCCTTATCCTGGTACAGATCCTCACCTCAAGAAACCTTGGGCAGGATTAACTATACATCACAATAATATGACTGGCTTCAACAGCTTTCAAATACCTGCTAATCTCTTGCGCATAATAACTTTCAGCAGGATTTTTGCATGTTCAGACTCACTGCCCTAATCAGTACCGCGTTGTTTACCCTCTTATTTTTCACGGTTTCAACTGCCAGCACGCAGATGTCAACAAAGGAAATACAAAATGTTAAAAGGCAAGCCCTGGACTCGCAGGAGCTAAGGAAGAAAATTGAGACATCAGCCGTGTTACTCGCCAACTACGAAATTGAAGCAAAGAAACTGGTGCAATACGCCGGGCAACCTGGCTCAGGGGAAAAAATAGCGAAACAGGCAGAGAAGTTGATGTCACTCTCCGAGGTTGTCATTGACAGCGCCCGCTTCAGGCTTCCGCAATGTGACGAGTATCTTGCTAAATCAATCGCCCTTAAAAACAGGCTTAACAGCATAAGTCATGAATCCCTGGAGCAGGACTATCATCATGACGGAGCCCTGCCCTTAGCTCCCAACGAGTGCTACCACGCCAAGGACCTGTTTGTGCATCCTGCCACCGTGGTGGTACTTCTCAGGGACGATCCCTCATTAATGGCAAAAACACGCGCATCAATCACTGCCGAAATTACAGAGGTTCTGGCTCATACCGAGTACGTAAGACAGCTTGTAATGTATTAGTCGAAGTAAAAATTCTCCCGGTAGTCGCCGTGCTCAACTGACCATCCTGTTCGCTGGCAAGTAGGTGTATTGTCGCAACGCCGTCCACTTGTAGTATTATTTTCAGCCTCTTCAAACACCGGCACCGGGCAATTGAGCGCCTCTGCCAGCTCCTGGTAATATTCACTTCTCCTTATGGGCCTGCCGTCGCAACCCAGCTCCACATCGGCTGCCCTGTCGCTACTCATCACCTTCAGTAGCAGTTCTGCAGCGTCATCGACGTGAACCAGGTTTAGCCAGGAATCGCCGCTACCGCGGATAAGCTCTCCATTCATGATACTTTTTTTGCCAATCACGCGGCCCGGCCCGTACAGACCTGCAAGTCGGACTATTTTCACATCCGCTTTGATTGAGCGTACGATATCCTCGAGCCGAAATTGTCTTTCAGCCCTGGCTCCATCCAGCTTAACCTCACTATTCGCGTCCACTACCTCTCCCTGCGAAGGATATACCACGGTGGAGGAAGACATCACGAGGCGACGCGTACCTAGATCGGCAAGATACTCGGCAAATTCTTTGAATTTCTCCACGTCAACCTGGCTCGGTGGGTAAAGACAGTAGATATCCACCTCTTGATTTCGAAAAACATCCAATGAGCTCCAGCTACGAGGCTCGCTACAATCGACGGCATAGCATTCCACCCTTTCACCACGTAATAAGGCAGGAACATTACCGCTTCGATTTGTGATAGTGGCTTCTGCGCCACTGGCTCGAAGGCGAAGAAATAGTCTTTGACCCAGATAGCCACAGCCCAGTACAAGTTGATGATTCATTGTTTACCCGGAGATTGCCAGGTACAAGGTTTGGCAATCCAGTGATTTTTTTGATGTTTTTTTATTGTGATTACCCGGAACCTGTCCATAATTACACTGTCTGACTGATGTGCATATTAAGTGAATGGTAGCAGTGAAAATGAATAAAACATATATAAGTGTATTAATAGCCGGGAGCCTGGTAGCGACATCTCTTTTCGCAGAACTCAGCAACGACAACACAACTGCCAGCGCTGAGCCAGCCGTCGAGAACAGCTGGGTCGAGGCAGGCTCAGGTTACAAGAAACCGGGCGATGATGTATTACGGCAGCGACTCACCAGGCTACAGTACGAAATAACCCAGGAAGATGGAACCGAGAGGCCTTTTTCCAATGAGTACTGGGACAACAAGAAAGCCGGTATTTATGTTGATATTGTTTCCGGCGAGCCACTGTTTAGCTCCACGCACAAGTACAAATCCGGAACAGGCTGGCCCAGTTTTTACCAGCCTATCAAGAGCAACGTACTTACAACCAGGGCGGACAAGAAATTGTTCTACACAAGGACAGAACTTAGAAGCAAACTAGCTGATTCGCACCTGGGTCACGTTTTTGATGACGGCCCTGCTCCTACCGGGCTTCGTTATTGCATCAACTCCGCTTCGCTTAGATTTATTCCCAGGGATAAGCTGGCAGAGGAAGGTTATGGAGAGTTTTTGAGCCTTTTCGAAGAGTAGATTACCTGGTTCGAAAGTGTTGCCTGGTCAAGGTTCCGGGGTCAATACCCGGTTTCAGTTCAATCCTGGATCTTGTTCAGCACAGAATCATCGAGCACCCTGACCCTCATTTCAATCCTCTCCTTGGGAACGTCATTTCGGTCACGTTTCTGTGAGGAAATCTTGTCTGCCACGTGCATACCCTTGGTGACACGGCCAAACACGGTATATTTCTTGTCAAGAAACCGTGAGCTCTTTGTCACTATAAAAAACTGTGAACCTGCACTATTGATATCCTGCCCCCTGGCCATGGATACGACTCCTCGAATATGTGGCTGGTTATTGAATTCCGCTTTTATATTGTAGCCAGGACCGCCTTGCCCGTAGCTTGATTTCTTTCCAGTCCTGGTATTTGGGTCACCACCTTGCACCATAAACCCCGGGATAACCCTGTGGAATAACGTGCCGTCATAAAATCCGAGCTTGGTCAGGTGTATGAAGTTTTTCACATGCCCGGGGGCTGCATAGGGAAGCAACTTTATTTCAATTGTTCCAAATTTCGTATCAATAGCAATATGCGCATCACGATCCGCTGCTGGCAGACTTGCCGGAGCGAACGCAAGCATGAGAATCAGCACAAGCGAAAATAATTTTCCTGGAGTATTCATAATCGTCGTCTCGAAAGCGCTTTTGTGTCGTTTAGCCGTAGATATTTTTTAAAATATACATCAAGGCGGGAATTGTAAACAGCCCTGCGAGGATTGACGCGGACACAGTACTGGAGGCGAAATCCATATCCAGCCTGGCCAGAGAGGAATAAGTTAATGCATTAAAGCCAATGGGCGCCGCGCCACAAATAATCACGACCATTGCCATGCTTCCCTGTAATTCGAAGAGCATTACACAGCCAATTGAAATAAGCAGCCCACACAGCATACGAATAAAAACAACGGCGAATGTCAATTTTGGTCTCCTGATCTTCAGGTTAAACATGATCCCAAGCGAAATCAGGATTAATACATTGGTGAGCAGGCCAAATCTCTCAAGCACGCTCGCCCATGGAGGCGGCAATACCAGATCATTGATTTTAAAAATCAAGGCTGCGATTAAAGCCCACATTGCCGGCAACTTGAAGATATTTGCCACCATGTTCCTGAGCTTTAACTCCTCCGGGCCATAGGTGAAGGCGATAATGTAAGCGAGCGTCAAGGTAGATATTGCATTGCCAAGATCAAAGATAATCGCATTGGCCAGGACATCATCACCAAGAACCGGATGAATAAATGGAAAAGCGAAAAAATTATTTGTGATAGCGCTTGATACGAGCATCACGCCCAGGATGGGTCGGTCGATATTTTTTCCACGAACCCAAAGGAACATTATTGACAAGCAGCAAAGATTGATAACTATGTTGAAAAAAGGCAGGTACAACTGGGACATGCCGATTTCTGCCCCGGTAATCTTGACAAAAATAAGTACCGGTAGTGTCACGAAAAACATGAATTTTAACAGTTTTTCTCCATGGACCTGCTTAACCCATCCAAGTTGCCTGGGCATGGCACCAAGAAGAAACCAGCCAAATACAGGCAACAGGCTCAGGTATATTTCCAGCATTTTTCTCTTATTATTGTTAAATTATTGAACGCGATAAGGATCGAAATTGTTCCTTACATGGTACTTGATGAAACAGCGTTGAGAATAAGATGAAGCTCACCCAGTTAATTGTTCGGCCATTTGTCGTCCTTGTAGAACGTTACTATCCTGATCCCTTCGTATTTGCCGCGTTATTGACCTTCCTGACGATCATTCTTGCTATCGGCATGACCGACTCGACACCTGCCGATACCATTCTTGCCTGGGGTGACGGCTTGCCCGGCCTTTTTACCTTTACCACCCAGATTTGCCTTGCATTAATTGGTGCGCATGCACTCGCCCACACCGAAATTGTACAGAAAATACTGGTTCGCTGCGCTTCTATTCCCTCAACGCAGTTCCAGGCTTATTCGCTCATCGCAGTGTTAACCGGGTTGTGTAGCCTGGTTGCCTGGTCCCTTTGCCTGGTTGCAGGAGGGATACTGGCCAGGCAAATAGCACTCCAGTGCCAGCTCAAAGGGTTAAAAATCCACTACCCTCTCCTGGTGGCGGCGGCATACTCCGGAATGGTTGTCTGGCATATGGGCTACAGTGGCTCGGCAACACTCTCCGTGGCCACTCCCGGTCATCCTGTAGAGGACATGATGGGTATACTTCCTGTCACAGAAACCATGCTCAGGGTCGAGAATATTGCCCTGGCACTTTTTACCGTCTTCGCCACTGCCCTGTGCTGCGCATTGCTTAAGCCCCGGGATGAGGATGTCATTGAGGTAGACCTGGCAATACTGCAGGAACATAAAGACTCGACCATCGCGGATCATTCATCCGGTGAAAGTAAAATGTCACTCGCCGAAAAACTCGATGGCATGCGTGGTATTAACATCAGCATTGGCCTGTTACTGTTGCTTTACCTTGCAACCTGGTTTTCGAAAAATGGTTTTGCACTAAACCTGAACATCGTTATCTGGTCCTTCCTTGGCCTTGGACTGGTGCTCGCCAATTCACCGGTTCATTATCTCAAGTTGCTGGTTAATGGCAGTGGACCGGTAGCATTGATACTGCTGCAGTACCCATTCTACGCCGGGATACTTGGCATTATGAAAGGGAGTGGTCTTGTTAGCGTCATTTCCAGCTTTTTTACGCAAGTATCCACGGCCCAGACACTGCCCTTTTTCGCTTTTCTATCCGGTGGCCTTATAAACATGTTTATTCCCTCGGGAGGTGGCCAGTGGGTAATCCAGGGGCCAATATTCCTTGAGGCAGCAGCAAATCTCGGTGTTGAATCAAGACTCATCGTCCTTGCAGTCGCCTACGGCGACCAGTGGACAAACATGATACAACCGTTCTGGACGATCCCTATCCTTGCAATTGCCGGCCTGCACCTGAGACAGATCATGGGCTATACTTTCATGGTATTCCTGCTGACATTTTTTATATTCGGCGCTGGACTGCTTTTTTTGCTTTAAACACAATAATAGTCGGCAGGTTCTACAGGGACGCGCAAATTAACTGGAGAGGACTATGGCAGGTGGATGGGCCCGTGAAGGGGCGGTAAACGAACAAATCGAAGCGAGCATTGAAGAAGCTGTTGAACTGGCACGCCAGCAGCTGGGCGGAGGTAAAAGCCTTGAAAATTGCGAAGAATGTGATGCCGCCATTCCCGAAGCTCGTCGACAAGCCATCCCGGGGGTTCGATTCTGTGTCCAGTGCCAGAGTGAACTTGAAGAACAGGCTGAAATAGAGACTTCTTTTAACAGGCGTGGCAGTAAGGACAGCCAGTTAAGGTAAGGGCACAGGTCTTTTTCAGGCTGAATTTCCCAGCTGACTTTGCCCCGGTCCCAACCCGATTTCCTCGCATACCCGGGCTACTTTTCTATATGCGATATACCCTGCGATAAAATTTCCCAGCGCCGCACCTATAAAAAGACCTTTAATCTCCCAAAAAACCGAACCCGCATAGGCCAGTGGAACATAAAGCAGCATGAGTCTCAGGAATGTAAGCTGCAGGGCTATACGCGGACGTTTCATCACGTTCAGGGACACCATGACAAGTATAACAACCGCGTGAGCGCTGTAACTGACCGGAACAAACCAGAGGTAATTCTCAATGACCCTGATAACCAGTGGATTGCTGGAGAAGGTACTTGTGATCAGGGGAATAAAAAGCAGCAGGCATAAATATACGGCGACCTGGAATACCAGCACAAAACGAAGACACATCATCAGGGCAGCGTATGCCCTGTCGGTCCTGCCAGCACCGATGTTTTGCCCGATAAACATGGGCAGTGTTGATGACAGGGCGTAGGTGATAAGAAGACTCATTGCCTCTATACGCGCACCCACTCCGAAGCCGGCCACGGCCTCGGCCCCATAACGTGCGATCATGGCGGTTACTATACCGGCCGCCACGGGTGTCATGATATTCGCACCAATCGCCGGTATCGCTATCTCCATCAGGTTTTTCCAGTTTTCTATCAACACAGTTAATCTTGGAATATGAAAATCAACCAGTTTCTCGTGAAATGCCAGGATATAGAAACAGGCAATCCAGCTTATTGACGCGGCAACCACGGTTGCGAGAGCAGCCCCCGGCATTCCCATTCCCTCAATTGGACCTGCACCAAAAATAAACAGCGGATCAAGTAGCAGGTTCAACAACGACATCAGGGTAGAAAGAATGGCTGATGCCTTGATATGACCAATAGCACGGAATGTACTGTTTGTGATGAAGGTCAGGACAACCAGTGGAATGCCTGGCAGCAGGATACTCATATACCCCTTGATGTGCGGCATGACATCTTCGGTAGCACCAAGCCCCCTGAACAGGGGGTCAACAAGTAATGAAAGTGCTATTGCTGTGCAAACGATTACCAGTAATGACAGGATCTGTGAATCTGTAACAAATCGGGCACACGCAGTGTGTTTTTGCTCACCGATGAGCCGGGACGTCAGTGAACTTACACCCATCCCCATGCCCAGCGCTACGTTTACCAGGAACATGTATACCGGCATGACGAAGCTGGCGGCCGCCAGCTCTTTTGTACCCAGCAAGCTGATGAAGAAGGTATCAACGAGGCCAAGCAGCATCATTGAAACTATGGCCAGTATCATGGGGATAGTGAGACGGGTCAGCAAGGGCCCTATCGGCTCTGTCGTAATCCTTTGCCTGCGTTTTTCTGCCCTGGTTTCGATCGCTCTCGCCCTGTCGTATAGATAAGTAAACTCATACCTTCTAACATCTTCACCGCCAGCTATGCAAGCCAGATAAACCTGCAGCAAGTCTCCGTGCTCTTTGCGACATTTTTCGTATAGAATAACGCCCCTTTTTCACTATTACACGAAAGAGCAAGTTAATGGCGCAATACGTTTTTACCATGAACGGCGTTGGGAAGATTGTTCCTCCCAAACGGCAGATCCTCAAAGATATTTACCTGTCATTTTTTCCGGGAGCAAAAATTGGTGTCCTTGGACTGAATGGAGCAGGTAAATCGACGCTATTGAAGATTATGGCGGGTATCGATACCGACATCCTCGGTGAAGCGCGCCCAATGCCAGATATCAAGGTGGGATACCTTCCACAGGAACCCGCTCTTGATCCGGAAAAAGATGTTCGTGGCAATGTAGAGGACGGTTTACGTGAGCCGCTGGATGCACTGGCAGAACTTGAAACGGTATATGCCGCTTATGCCGACGAGGATGCAGACTACGATGCCCTCGGAAAAAAACAGGAACAGCTTGAAAGTGTTATCCAGGCCTGGGATGCAGACAACCTTGAAAATACGCTTGAGAGAGCCGCTGATGCTCTTCGACTTCCACCGTGGGACGCCAATGTTGAACACCTGTCGGGAGGGGAAAAACGTCGGGTAGCCCTGTGTCGCTTGCTGCTATCCCGTCCTGACATGCTGTTACTGGATGAACCAACAAACCATCTTGATGCCGAGTCGGTGTTCTGGCTGGAAAGATTTCTCGCCGACTTTCCTGGAACTGTTGTAGCCGTCACTCACGATCGTTATTTTCTCGATAATGTTGCAGGGTGGATCCTTGAACTGGACCGTGGCGAAGGTATTCCCTTTGAAGGCAACTATTCACAGTGGTTGGAAAACAAGGAACAGCGGCTTGCTCACGAGGAAAAAGCCGAGTCTGCCCGGCAGAAAGCCATCAAGCAGGAGCTGGAATGGACTCGGACCAACCCCAAGGGACGACACGCAAAAAACAAGGCCCGCCTTGCACGTTTTGAGGAAATGAACTCGAGGGAGTTTCAACAGCGAAGTGAAACAAACGAGATATATATCCCCCCGGGTCAACGCCTGGGAGAACTTGTCATTGAGTTTAATGATGTCGGCAAGAGCTTTGAGGGAAAGACACTCTTTGAAAACCTGTCATTCCAGGTTCCGCAGGGAGCAGTTGTCGGTGTCATTGGGGGCAACGGTGCTGGTAAGTCGACCCTTTTTCGAATGATCGCCGGGGCTGAGAAACCCGATAAGGGGGATATACGTATTGGCGAAACTGCGGACATTGGATTTGTAGAACAGACAAGGGAGTCACTTGATGATGATAAATCTGTATGGGAAGCCATCTCTGATGGACTGGATAACCTGCTGATTGGCAATTATGAAATCAGTTCACGCGCTTACGTCGGACGTTTTAATTTTAAAGGGACCGACCAGCAAAAAAGAGTTGGCGACCTGTCAGGTGGGGAGAGAGGCCGCCTACACCTGGCAAACACTCTCAAGCAGGGAGCCAATGTGCTGCTACTGGACGAACCTTCAAATGATCTTGACGTGGAGACACTGCGGGCGCTGGAGGAAGCGCTGCTCGCTTTTCCGGGTTGCGCGATGATTATTTCCCACGATCGCTGGTTCCTTGATCGTATCGCCACGCATATCCTGGCTTTTGAGGGCGAAAGTGAAGTGGTTTTCCTGGAAGGAAATTTTAATGATTACCACGAAGATCTGCTGCGAAGAAAGGGAAGCGATGCACAACCACACCGCATGAAATACAGGAAGCTTGAAAAATAGCCTGGCCAGCAGGCTTCAGGTATTTTTCCGGGCAAGTATCTCCAGCGGCGCAAGGGTACCGCGCTGCACCATTCCCACCATGTTTTTTACTTTTTGCGCGGCATTTTCTCCCATGAGTAGCTGCAACCCGGGTCCGGCCGGTTTTCCTGCACTTTCCTGGTGCTTTTTTAATCGCGCCATGAAATCCAGTGCAAACTCGGTGCGATCAATCTCGTGCAAGATCGTAAATCCCGCAAGCTCCAACGCTCGCCTGTACTCTGCGGGCTTCGCAGGAAAACTGGTTGCGTCACTGGTCGCCCAGGGAACCGGGTAATCCAGTTCTTCGTCGTTGCAGCGCATTACGTCGTAAACCGCGATTTTCCCGGCGGGCTTCAGCAGCCGGAACGCCTCGTTAAACAACGCCTGCTTATCCTCTATATTCATCCCCACGTGTAGCATGCAGGCAGCATCAAAAGAACCAGCAGGCAAGCCCGTATCAAGCGCACTTGCCTGGATAAGCCTGATATCCCCTGACAACCCGGTTTTCTCACACAGGCTGTTACCTGTTTCAATGAATTCCGCGGTCAGGTCGACTCCCGTTACCCGGCAATCATATTGACTTACCAGGTATCGCGCAGTGCCCCCAATGCCACAGCCGATGTCGAGAACATGCTGTGCCGGCTTGATATCCAGGCTTGCCACCATGTTTGCAGTAGCTTCACGGCCGCCGGTATGAAATTCATCGACTGATGATATATCTTTAGGATCGAGCCGCTCCGGATTCTTCCCGGCCAGCGCCAGGGCAGACTCAATTTTATGCAGCAGGCCACCGTCCTGCCGATAATGCTTTTCAATCTCTTTTCCACTCATGGACTTTACTCAATCTTGCTAATGACCGTTAAACTACTCAGGCGTCATAGGCTTCACCTGACAGGCGCTGGGAAATCCACCAGATATTCCCGGCGCTATCTCTTACGCCTCCCTGCCTGTCACCGTAGGGCATGTCGGTGACTTTCATAATCACTCGTGCGCCGACTTGCTGCGCTCGCTCCATGCTTGCATCTGCATCCGCCACGAACAGGTAATAGGCGCTACACATGGATGGAAAGTCCCCCGTAGATTCGCTTAGCATGATCATGCTGTTTCCAATTCGCAGCTGTGCATTGGCAATTTTGCCATCCTCCCTCCTGCTACAGTGCACTTCCTCGGCACCAAGCCCCTGTTTTAGAAACACCAGGTAGTCATCCGCATTATCTATGAACATGTAGGGGTTAAGCGTATGAAATCCCTCGGGTATATTCATAAATTCCCTCCAATTTTTCCCGCGCAAAAAAAAAGGGTGAATCCACCTGGACTCACCCTTTATATACTTACTCCAAAACCACGTGGAATGGAATCACTTCTCCATTACCAGCCCTGCTACCCGGTGCTTGTTAGCCGCGATTCCATGGATCTCCAGGTTGCGTGCCACTACGCTCTCAAGTGCCGGTAGTTCCACGCTGTCAGAGCGATAGGAAGTGACGCGGTAAAGCCCTTCACTGACTTTTTTAAGAAAATATCCGCTGGGCATGTTGAGCTGGGCATAATCACAGTGCTGTACTGCCTTCTCCTGCTCACCCTGGGAAACGTAACCCAGGCAAAGATTGTGATGGGCAATCTTCATGCCCTGGGGTGAAAGCTTGCGCTGCAGGGCCTTGCGTGCATAGCGTAAGCCCCTTTTTGCCTGGCCCTTGTGCAGGTACTTGCTGCTGCGATCCAGCAGGGGTGATTCACCGAGGATGATCCAGTTTACACCAGATTCTATATTTTCTTTACTTACAACGGCTTGCATAGGACTCATAATAACTAACATTAAAGCCAGGCTACTTAATTTCCAGTCATAGTTTTTCATTTCTTGCTGCTCCACTTGCGTTGTTTGAGGATTCGGGGTGTAATTATGATATATATTTATGAATTAACTAGACCGTTATTTATATATTACTTATTCATTTATGAATATTGAGTGGAATGCACTACGAGACGTCGTGGCAGTGGCGGAAACCGGTAGCCTGAGTGGCGCCGCGCGCCAGCTGGGTAGCAGCCAGCCCAGCGTGGGTAGGCGAATCGAACAGCTGGAATCAGAGCTCAAGACGCTGCTGTTCAAGCGTAGCTCTCGCGGTCTCGTCCCTACCCCGGTCGGTGAAAAAATCCTCGATTACGCCCGCAATATGGCAGAAAACGCCCGCGCCATTGAGCGTATTGCCGGAGGTGCCGACCAGAGCCTGGAAGGCATTGTCAGGATCACCATGACCGATCAAATGGGAAACAGCTGGTTGCCTTCAAAGTTGCCCGAATTTCATGAGCGTTTCCCCGGTCTACGAGTCGAAGTCGTGGTGGAAAATCGAACTCTTGACCTGTTCAAGCGCGAAGCAGACATTGCGGTAAGGTTTGCACGTCCGCAGCAGCTGGATCTCGTCGTACGCAAGGCAGCACAGTTTCACTACGGGCTTTACGCATCCAGGGCCTACCTGGACAGGTATGGCCGTCCTGAAAGCATCAGAGAGCTATCACAACACCGCTTTGTCAGCTATGACGAAACTATTTTCAATATTCCGGCATTAAAAAAACTGGAAAAGCTTTTCGGTGAGAAAAATGTCCTGCAGCGCTACACCAGCAATTCAGGCATCGTTAATGCCCTGCAGCAGGATGCTGGAATTGGTGCGGTTGGTTGTTTCTTTGCCGACACCAGGGATAATCTTGAGCGCATCATGCCCTCGACATTTGACTATGCTTTTGACGCCTGGGTAGTGACCCATGTTGACCTGTTTAAAAGTGCGCGAATCAAGATAGTTTTTGACTTCCTGGTGGAGAAAATTGAAGAAGACAGGCTGAAATTCGCCGGCGCTTATGCGGGAAAGGCATAGCTATTACCCTGCTCTGCCTGCCAGGGTTCGTACTTGAGCATAATTTGCTTGAACAGTGTTGAACCTTCCAATTCGTCAAGCCAGGCAATTGTCGAGCGGTAGTCGCTGTTCCTGAACCAGTCATAGTCTACCCGGGAGAACTGCCTGATAAATGGGAATATGGCAATATCTGCAAGGGTAATATTATCCTGCAGCAAGCCCCTGCCGTGATGCGATAGCAGCGCTTTTTCGATTATCTGCAGGAATCCTTCGGCCGCCCGCCGATAAGCCAACTGTGAATTTTCCGGATAGCGCACGTGGTACTTATACCTGTCCAGGTTTGACTTGAACTCACTATCGTTTTTACTTATCAGTGCTTTGGCGGTCGCAGAATCAAGTCTCAACCAGCTTCCAGGATCCTTCTGCTGCAAGGCCCAGTGCATGACTTCGAGACTCTCATCGATCACTTCCCCACCGGGCAGGTGTAGCACTGGTACCGTGCCCTTTGGGGAGAGTCTTAACATCTCACCGGGCTTGTTAGATAACTTCACCTCGCGCAGCTCACAGGGAATGCCAGCACTTGCGATCGCCATCCTGGCGCGAATCGCGTATGGACAGCGCCGGAAACTGTAAAGCACTGGAAGAGTACCTGCGGGCATTACCGGAAATCAGCCTTTTTTCATGCCGCTGCTTCCAGGCATTATCGCACCGATATGCTGCTGGTTCCTCGCTTCTGCAAGGGCCACCTGTTTTTGCCGTTCCTCGACTGAAGCTCTTTTCTTCTCATCCAGGCTATCAAAACACATCGGGCACGATACACCCTCACGATACTTGTCAGATTCAAGTTGTTCCTCGGACAGGGGATGTCGACAGGCAAAGCATTGCTTGTAACTGCCGGGATCGAGATTGGCGTCCACGGATACGCGGGAATCAAACACGAAGCATTCACCGCGCCATAAATTTTCTTTTGGCTCAACCTCTTCAAGGTATCGCAGGATACCGCCATTGAGCTGGTAAACTTCATCAAAGCCCTGCTCCACCAGGTAAGCGGAAGCTTTTTCACAGCGTATGCCTCCGGTGCAGAACATGGCGATTTTTTTCTTCCTGTCAGCACCAAGTGCCTGTTCAACATATCCCGGAAATTCCCTGAAAGTATCAGTGCACGGTGATATGGCATTTTTAAAAGTACCGATATCGATCTCGTACTGGTTTCGAGTATCCAGCACAAGAACATCTTCATTTTCTATTAGCTGATTCCATTCTTTCGCGTCAAGATGAACCCCGGTCCTGTTGGCAACGTCAATACCCGGAACACCCATTGTCACGATTTCCTTCTTGATTTTTACCTTCAATCGATGAAAGGGCGGTTCATCGGCAAAGGAGATTTTTCTTTCCATGCCCGGCAAACCATCAATTGAATCAAATTCCGCGATCAGTGCCTCTATAGCACCCTGTTTTCCGGCAACAGTGCCATTGATGCCCTCCGGCGCCAGGAGAATAGTGCCTTTTATGCCTCTTTCCCTGCAAAAATCGAGTAAATAAGAGTGCAGTTCATCCATCGCGTGCAGGTTCGAGAACTTGTAGAAAGCCAGTACCGCGATGCGGCTACTCTCTTCAGTATCAATGTTATTTTTCATTAATATTTTCTTCAATTTCCAGGGCCAGCCTGTCAAGCTCTTCCTGCGTTCTGAACCAGGCCAGTTCCTTTTCTTCAACTTCTACCTGTAAACGTCCCTGTTCTTTCAACATTTGCTGAAGCTCAGATTTTCTCTCGGCACCGTAAATCCCGGGCTCCCCAAGTTCATTTTCTATCCCGACCAGTGTCGCCCGAACAGTTTTTATTTCATTTTCAAGTAAAGCAAGTTTTTTCTTTAGCGGACTTAATTTTTTCCTTGCTTCAGCCTGCTCCTGTCTTTTCCTTTTACTATTTCTTGTGCCATTTGCTCTATTCGCGCCCTGTTTAACCTGTATCAGTGCACGCTGGTACTCTTCCAGGTCACCTTCATAGCTTGCCAGCTTGCCATCCTCGACAAGCCAGAATTCATTTACACAACTGGAGAGCAGGTGCCTGTCATGGGAAATCATTACCAGGGCACCCTGGTATTCCTGCAAGGCAAAAATCAGTGATTGTCGCATTTCCATATCAAGATGATTGGTAGGTTCATCCATGAATAGCAGGTTCGGTTTCTTCCAGGCAATTATTGCGAGGGCCAGGCGGGCTTTCTCGCCTCCACTAAATATACCTACGCGCTCATCCACTCGTTCGCCCCTGAAATTAAAACCTCCAAGAAAATTCCGGATTTCCTGGTCTGTTGCATTTTTGCTATTCCTAAGGAGGTGGAGATAGGGACTGGCAGCCAGGTCAAGCTCCTCTACCTGGTGCTGTGCAAAATAGGCAGAACTCAAGTGAAGTCCTTCTGTTTTCTCACCATCAAGGAGCTCTAATTCACCTGCCAGCGATTTAAGAAGCGTGGTTTTTCCTGCACCATTACGACCAAGGATACCGATCCTGTCACCTGGACTGATACTTAGCTGCACATTTTCAAGTATCCTCGTGTTGTCATATCCTACTGCAACATCTCTTAGCTTAATTAATGGATCCGATAGCTTACCCTCGGTACTAATTTTGAAAGCAAAGGGTGAATTGATGTTAGCAGCGGCAATCTGCTCCATTCGATTGAGTTCCTTGAGTCGGCTCTGGGCCTGCCTTGCCTTTGAGGCTTTAGCCCTGAAGCGGGTTACAAAGGCCTCAATTTCTTTTTTCCTGCGCTGTTGCTTTTCAAACAGGGCCTGTTGTTGGGATAATTCCTCGCTTCGCTGTTGCTCATAGTCACTATAATTCCCCCTGAATGTTTTTAGCTGTTGGCTTTCAATTCGGGCAACCTGCTTTACGGTCTTATCAAGGAAATGACGATCATGCGAAATAAGTAAAATTGCCCCCTGGTACTTGTTCAGCCAGTCCTCGAGCCAGATGGTTGCATCGAGATCGAGATGGTTGGTTGGCTCATCCAGCAGCAAAAGATCCGCGGGGCAAAATAGAACACGTGCCAGGTTTAAGCGTATCCTCCAGCCCCCGGAGAAATGACTGTAGGGTAAAACCAGGTCTGTTTCGCTAAAACCGAGTCCCGAGAGAATACTTTCCGCGCGTGAGTTAGCATCGTAGGCTCCTGCAATCTCAAGTTGTTCGTGAATGATTGCAAGGCTGTCCTGCCGCCCTTCCTGTTCTGCCGTGGCAAGCGCTGCCTGTAGCCGGCGTAATTCACTGTCCCCATCGAGAACAAATTCAACTGCAGTTTTCCCCGAACCGGGCATCTCCTGCTCCATGTGCGCGATTCTCAATCCCCTGGCGATTGTTAGCTCTCCGCTATCCAGTTCAAGTGTTCTACTGAAAAGACCAAGCAAGCTGGTTTTTCCTACCCCGTTTGCGCCGATTAGCCCGATATGATCGCCTTTTTGCATTACGAAACTACAATTATCCAGCAATTTATTGGGTCCGCGTCGTAGCGTTACATTTTCAAGTCTTATTATCATGTCCTGCCATGGCTGGTCTGTATATTTATCAACGCCGGTGTATTAAAACAAATATTCACTCTGTCCGTTGTTTCCAATACACTGGCGGTGGGTTTCAAGGGAGTTGTATCCCACAACCTGCAAGACAGGGAATATTTCGCTGAATGCCTGATACTCAATTATGTAAATCATCCTCATGCCGTTGAGGGAACGGTCCCATGTTTAAATTATTTCGAACAAAAGGTTTTTTCGCCTACACCCTGATGATTTTTCTTAATGCTTTTGTCGACCTCGGACATAAGATCGTCATTCAAAACACCATTCTCAAGATTTATGAGGGGCAAACACAAATAATACTTATTGCAATCGTAAATGCCTTAATCCTGCTGCCCTTTATATTACTGTTCACACCCGCCGGATTCCTGTCGGACAAGTTTCCCAAGAATCGCGTAATGCGCTTTAGCGCCTGGGTGGTACTGCTGTTAACCAGTTTTATAACACTTTTTTACTACCTTGGCTGGTTCTGGCCTGCCTTTTGTATGACTTTCATCCTGGCCATGCAAAGTGCATTTTATTCTCCTGCCAAGTATGGCTATATCAAGGAACTTGTTGGAAAAGATCGACTTGCTGTAGCGAACGGGGTTGTCCAGGCCGTGACAACCATCGCGATACTGGCAGGAATATTTATCTATTCAGTTCTCTTCGAAATAATGCTTTCTGGCGAAGAATACGAGTCCAGGTCCGACATTCTATTGCTCATCGCCCCACTCGGCTGGTTCCTTGTTTTTAACGCCATTATTGAATTAACCAGCGCGCATTTCCTGCCGCAAAAAAAGGAAACGGACAGGGCTCTTAGCTTTGATATTGGAAAATATCGCTCCGGCACCTACCTCAGGAGCAACCTGGAGTCAGTCAAGGGTCACAAGATAATTTTTCTCTCCATTATTGGCCTTTCCATATTCTGGGCAATCTCCCAGGTCATGATTGCCGCTTTTCCAGTGTATGCAGAGGAAACCATGCTCGTCAGTAACACTGCAATAATCCAGGGAATGATAGCTTGTGCCGGAATAGGCATCATGCTGGGGTCCTTGATCGCAGGCAGGGTGTCCAGGAATCATATTGAAACAGGCCTGATCCCGCTTGGTTCTTTTGGCGTAGCAACCTGTCTCATCCTTTTGCCCGGTTTTGAGAACCCGGTATTAATCAGTCTCACATTTCTATCGCTTGGCCTGTTCGGCGGATGTTTCATTATCCCGCTGAATGCCCTTATCCAGTTCCATGCTGGTGAAAAGAACCTGGGCCGAGTGCTTGCAGGTAATAACTTCATTCAAAACGTGGTCATGCTGAGTTTCCTGGCGCTGACTGTCATCTTTGCCTACTACGGCATTGGAAGCGTGGGCCTGTTTATCATCCTCTCCTGTGTTGCAATCGGTGGTGCCCTTTACACTCTCTACACCCTTCCCCAGTCGCTGTTGCGCTTCCTGGTTAGCATAGTGATTGGTCGTCGTTACAGTCTCGAAGTCCTCGGATTGAGAAACATGCCTGAGAGTGGCGGCGTGTTGATGCTGGGCAATCACATCAGCTGGATAGATTGGGCTATCCTGCAAATGGCATCACCTCGTCCCATCCGGTTCGTAATGGAACGAAGTATTTATGAGCGTTGGTACCTGAGGCGCTTCCTGGACTTTTTTGGCGTGATACCAATATCCCGCGGCTCAAGCAAAAATGCCCTGGGTTCAATTACTGACCTGCTTAATGCAGGAGAGGTTGTTTGCCTCTTTCCTGAGGGAACAATCAGTCGTTCCGGTCAGCTTGCGGTTTTCCAGACAGGCTATGAAAGGGCCGCCGAGGGAGCGAACGGAATCATTTTACCCTTTTACCTGCGTGGCCTGTGGGGCAGCTGGTTTTCTAGATCCAGCGACAAGTTGAAATCTATCAGGGGAGACAGCGTAAAGCGTGACATCATCGTGTCCTTTGGCACCCCTCTTCCTATTGATACCCGTGTCGAAGAATTGAAGCAACGTATATTTGACCTCTCCATTGAATCCTGGCAACGCTACACGGAGACACTGCCCATCCTGTCCCACGCCTGGTTAGCCACCGTGAAACGCATGGCTTCGGAACCAGCCATTGTCGATTCAAATGGTTCTGCCCTCTCTTATCGGAAAATGGCTGCGGTGACGATCGCTTTTGCCAGGCATATTCGACGACATGCCAGTGGTGACAATATTGGCCTGCTCTTGCCAACCAGTAGCGCCGGGGCAATGATGAACATGGCTGTACTCATGTGTGGCAAAACAGTGGTCAATCTTAATTTCAGTAATAGCGAAGAAAGCCTGCTAGCCTGCTCCAGGAAGGCGGACCTTTCGACTATCTATACTTCCAGGAAATTTATCGAAAAACTCGCCTCGCGCGGCATTTCACCTGGGCATCTGCTTGAGCAACACGACGTCCACTATCTTGAGGACATGGCAGAACAGTTAAATCGCCCTGCCCTGGTGTCGGACATAATATTTATAAGTGTCCTGCCCCTGTTTTCCCTGAAGATGATTTATTGTCGTAATGTTCCCCTGGACGATTGCGCTGCGATTCTTTTCTCAAGTGGCAGCGAAGGTGAGCCCAAGGGTGTCATGTTAAGTCACCGCAACATCATGGCCAATCTCAAGCAAATTTCCGATGTATTAAATACAGAGAATACCGATGTCATGATGGCGACCTTGCCCCTTTTTCATGCCTTTGGGCTCACTGTGACTACTTTCATGCCACTGATCGAGGGGATTCCCGTTGTTTGTCATCCGGATCCAACCGACGGCGTGAACATTGGTAAGGCGATAGTCCGGTACAGGGCAACAATACTTTGTGGCACATCTACTTTTCTACGGCTATACACCAGGAATAGTCGTGTACACCCACTGATGTTTGACTCACTTCGAGTCGTGGTTGCAGGCGCAGAAAAACTTGGTGAAGATGTCAGGACAGCCTTCAAGCTGAAATTTAACAAGGATATATACGAAGGCTACGGGGCAACTGAAACTACACCGGTAGCGAGTGTAAATATTCCGGATCACCTTGATGCCAGGTACTGGAGGGTGCAACTCGGTTCCAAGGAAGGGACGGTTGGCATGCCATTACCCGGAACCAGCTTCAAGATTGTTGACCCCGATACGCTGCAAGAACTTGAAGCTAACCAGGATGGTTTAATTCTTATCGGAGGAACCCAGGTTATGCTCGGTTACCTTGACGACCCTGAAAAAACTGCTGAAGCCATCGTCGAACTGGATGGCAAGAGATGGTACAAGTCAGGCGACAAGGGGCATCTCGATGAAGATGGCTTCCTCGTAATCGTCGATCGTTATTCCCGATTTGCAAAACTCGGTGGCGAAATGGTCAGTCTTGGCGCAGTTGAAGAGAAAGTTCGTGAAATAATCGGCGACCATGAGGTTGATATCATGGCTACCAACATCCCTGATGATAAAAAAGGAGAAAAAATCATCTTGCTAGTATGTGGAATTGATAATGTTGAGCAACTCCGAACAGACTTGTTGGACTCAGATTTTCCGGCATTGATGCTTCCATCTATCTTTATCGAAGTTGATGAGATACCAAAACTGGGAAGTGGAAAACCAGATTTTCGCCAGGCCAGGGAAATCGCGCTCCAATATTCTGGCGACTAATGTCGCACTCGACTGAAGTCCCGCTCAGCGCTTTCAATTGCATTCTCAGTAATCGAGTCAAGTAATTCCTTGTCCACAGAATCCAGGGATTTTAACTGGAATTGCTTCAGCTGACTCAGGAACAGGCTGATTTCATCATCGGGCATTAAAATCACCTGCATTCCATTCAGCAGGCGGAACAACAGGCTTGGAAGAAGTTGTATCTTGTTTTGGCGGTCGTAATAACCACAGTCTGTATTAGTCAGCCAGATCAGGTCGTCCATGGTCTGCTGTGCCGCATTCCAGGCAATACTGTTTTCTGAATACTTCCTGTAAACATCTTCGAGAAAACATCTCCAGTGTTTCAGTAGAAAGGTACGCACGAAGTGCGGCACCTTGTGTCCGTTTATCCTGGATTCAATGCGTTCTGTAATCCTGTACCTGAGCAACGACTCTCTATTCTCATTATCTTGCATGCTATCTACCGTTTTATCCTCATCGAGTTGACTCCTTCCCTCGTTGCTTTTCTCCAGGAGACGATTTATATCTGAATAAATATTCTTGAGATCCTCATTCACTCTTTTCTCAAACACTTCGAACATAATTTTACGTATATCCTCACCTGACTTGATATCCCAGCACGCTTCCCTGAATGCCTCGTAAACAATCTCCGGCTGAAGGGGATTAAGCCTGGCCGGCGTGTCAAGCAGGCAACTCAGTTTCCTGTCAAGTTCGAGTAAAGTCTTGCTACATTCCTGCTTGACACTGCTTAACGATTTTTCCATGGATGGCGTTACGATTGCGTGGGCACCGGAGTTTGATAACTCCAGCCTTTTTTCTTCGGTAAGCTCACCTTTATTGCTCAGGAATTGTAGTTCGCCATCAAACAGGTTTATGAAACGTCTTTCGAATCGTGTTTTTATTTCGACTCGTTTCATTCTAATTTCCCTGATTGCCTCATAACAGGCTGCCTCGTTGTTTTCACTTATCCTGTTTTGAGCGATCGTATGCAACTTCTCGTCAACCTCATTGAGCATGGCTGTCAGGGATGATCGCATTCTTCTTGTCATAATCTGGCGACATTCCTGTATCAGTGTTCTTGATTTATTTTCTTGCATGATAATTTTTTGCCCGCTAATTAAAATTTAAATAGACAGTCCATGATCGGTTTTATTTATCCTGCGTTTCTATAGTATTTATAACTCGTCGCTGTTTCCTGACAACGTGTATTAAGCTGATTGCGGAACAGGTCACAAACCATCTGTATGAAATTGAGACACTGTTCACGAGTTAACAATATTTGATTAAAGAAATGCCCCTCGAGGACGGTTTTGTCTCCTGTAACAGACATTTTTATAACCTGTATTAGGTATACACACCGTAACTCTTTGTTTTACATGGGTAATACCATTGGCATGGCACTTGCGTACTATCGTTGTAATACCCCCGGGAGCATTGTTATGAAGGTGTCAGAGAAGGAACTGGAACAGATAAGGAAACAGCACGAAGACTTCCAGGAACTCGTGCAGGGATGTAGCCTCGAAGAATTGGGGCAGTGCGCAAAGTTGCTTGCCATGTACGTGACAATATACAAGCAAAGATACGGCGACCTGCCGCTGGATAAGCTGACAAATATTACTGACGCTACATCTGTGAACCGGGAACTTTCAGTGATTATCAGGGAAGCAATAGACGAGGCGAGTACTATGCTCGAAGTCGTCTGCGATGAACAGCGCCAACAGGCTAATAATTTTCATTACTACCCCCAGCAGCATACGATCAATTAGGTAGTCGCTTTTCTAACCAGTAGCCTCGAAGTCTGGTTTACGCCCTTTCAGAAAAGAATCTATGCCTTCCCGTGCAGCGTCGGTACAGGCACTTTCTGCAAACGCCTCGTAACCTCTTTGCAGGGCATCTTCAAAACTATTTTCTGCAGCTGCCGCCACTATTCCATCACACATAATCTGCAATACCCTCGCGCTTAATATTTTTCCATTTGCGCTTACCGGGTGGTTAACTTCCCGTATTATCGGCTTTATCGTTACCGCTTCGTTCCTGACTCCAAGCTCGGCATCAACCAGGTCTCTCGCCAGCCAAACCGCAGCAGGAACAAGATTCATATGCTTGTCGACGAGTGTATTTATCATGCCAAGTTCTGCAGCAGCATCTGCTCCCAGTTTCTCGCTCCTGGTCAACATGGCATGAAAGGTTCCCGATGCCCCTGGCCACCTGCGATATGGCACAACCAGCCCACCAATTCCAGGTACAATGCCGAGGTTCACTTCCGGGAATTGCATCCAGGCTTCACGGACTGAAACGATACCGTGACATCTCATTGCAAGTTCAAGTCCCCCTCCAAGAGCCATGCCATTGATCGCAGCAACAACGGGTTTTTTGCTACTATCGAGATAGCGCAGCAGGCGTGAACAGTCTTTGGCGTATTGCAAAGAACCCTCACGGTCGCCAAGCATGTCCGTAAATCGACCAATATCTGCACCTGCTGAAAACGATTTCATCCCGTACCCGGTAATGACAAACCCGGTAATTTCAGGGTCATCTTCAAACTCCTGGAGCACTCCAAGTATTTCATCATTCATCTCGTCATGCAGTGCGTTAAGCGCGTCGGGCCGCCTAAGCGTTATAATTTTTACGCCTTCGAGCTCGTCCAGTAACACGAACCTGCGAAAATTGCTGTATTCCATGACAGGTCGTGTCGCCGTTGGCATACCGGGCTTGTACTTGTTGAACTTTTCGAGAATTCGATCCACTTCCGTTTTATCCATTTCTCTCATGAGGTGTAGAGGACCTTTCTTGAATGCAAATGCAAGACGAGCGCCCAGGTCAAGGTCCTCAGCTTTGCCAATGCTCCTGTCAAGAATATCTACGGATTGGGAAAATAAAACTCCAAGCAAGCGATCGCGTATCTCTGCGTGCAGCTCGGGAGTCACTTCTGTTTTCTCACCTGGGTTAATGGTTTCCCAGGTCCCCGCATTGGAAAAAACCTCCGCCGGCTTGTAATGCGCGCCTTCAATTTCTGCCTGGAGCGTATTCGTTTCAATGATTATCGGATTTCCATTAGCCAGGTTTAAAACAAAAAATGGCCCGGCATGGGCAAACTCGTGGGCAACAAAGTCTACTTGTTCAGGGCTGGCGATATCCAGCAGCAGTGCGGCTTCGTTGCACCAGTTATCAAATATTCGATCCAGCATGAAACAGACAACATCCCTGGTAATGATAGGAACTTTGTCCGTAACATAAAAAAACCAGCGCAGGTACTGGAGGATGAATCCATCCAGTTTCTCCCAGTCAATCACCTCCACTGCAGGGTTTCTAAAAGCAGGTGCAAAGAAATGCGTGACTGTAGCGCGGTCGGGCTGTAGCAGGTGAGAAAACATCATCTCGGCAGGAATTGAACTGGAATTAGATGTGATTATTGCGTTTTCGGTGACTATCTCCTCCACTGCGGAAAAAATATTGCGTTTCAGCTCAAGTTTTTCCGTGGCCGCCTCAATGACCCAGTCACAATATGCCAGCGCCTGGTAGTCCACCGACGGAATAATGTTTTCCTGCACCTGGGCGGCTTGCTCGGCCGACAGTTTTCCTTTCTTAACACCTTTTTCGGCATGCCGATAAATCCGCTCGATGGCACTATCCAGTGCTTTTTCGTTTATATCCACAAGGACAAGCTTTAACCCCGGTATTGCGCTCTTCAGGTAATACGCAATATCTGGTCCGATGGTGCCGGCGCCTATCACACCAACCCATTTTGGTAATTCTCTCGTTGGCTGGAGCAGAATGGGATTGGTTCTTTTTTTTCTGAAGGGCATGTATTTCCAGGTGGGTGCCGGCTTACTTTAGTGCTTACCCGGCATTTGCCATTTCTGTTAAACGGACCTTGTCAACTTTACCAACAGCGGTTTTTGGCAGAGCTTCCACAAACCTGAACTCATCGGGCAACTTGTACTTTGTTAGTTTTTGCTGGCAGTGAGTAAGCAGCTCTTCTTCTGCAAGGCTGGTATTTTCGGGAACAATAAATGCAACAGGTAATTCTCCCCTGTATTCGTCCTGTTTCCCGACCACCGCAGCCTCCCTGACTTGAGCATGAAGGAAAAGCACTTCTTCGATTTCCCGTGGAAAAACGTTAAAACCCGAAACGATAAGCATCTCCTTTTTACGCGCGGTGATGAAAAGGTAGCCATCGTCATCTATGTAACCCACATCGCCGGTGTAAAGCCAGCCATTCCTGAGCGCCTCCCTCGTCTCGTTTTCCCTGTTCCTGTAACCATTCATCACCTGGGGTCCTTTAAGGCGGATTTCTCCCTGCTCACCCGGGGGCAATACATCCTTCCCGTTTTCAATTGCCACAACTTCTATGGTGGTATCTGGCAGCGGTACTCCAACGGAGCCATTTTTCCTTTCAGCATCAACCGGGTTAAAGGAAATGACAGGACTGGCTTCTGTTTGTCCGTAGCCTTCATAAACAGGCGCGCCTGTCGTGGATTCCCACCTCTCAAGTAATTCAACTGGCAAGGGCGCTGATCCGGAATTTGAAAACTTCAGGCTCGAAAAATCTGTTTCTTCAAAACCCGGAAAACTCATCAAGCCGGTAAACAGGGTCGGGCTACCGGCAAAAAGCGTGATTTTCTCCCGTGAGAACAGTTCAAGCAGGATGTCCGGCTGATATCGCGGCACAATGATCGTGGTTCCACGGCAGTTAACCATATTATAGAGACAGACACTCCAGGCATAACAGTGGAACAGCGGCATCACGCACAACATCCGTTCAACCTGCATATTCGGCTCCTGCATTCTTTCTGCCTGGTGAATATTGTAGCTAACTGCCCTGTGACTCAGGTTTGCACCCTTTGCCCGGCCAGTTGTACCCCCTGTGAATTGCAGCATTGCAAGCCCCTCACCTTGCGGAAGTGGGAGTGGTAAATCCTGTTTCTCGCTGCCAGTCATGGCGGTCAGTCGTCTTCCCTCCTCCTCATCAACAAAAATGCTGTGAGGAATAGAAAGCTCCACAACAAGTTTTTCTACCGCCTCACGGTTGAGACTGTCATAGATGACCATCTTGACCGCCGCATCCTCCAGCATCGGACGTAATTCGTGTTCGGTGTAAGTGGGGTTCAAGGGGGCAACCTGTGCATGTGCAAGATGCCCGGCGTACAGGGCTACGCAAATATCAATGGAATTTCCCATTACCAGTGCGATGCGTTCATTTTTCATATCGAGCCCGAATAGCTCGTTGGTAAAAGCAGTTACGCAGTCCATGAACTCCCTGTAACTCATACGCTCATCCTCGCAGACAAATGCCTCGTGCCCGGGAGATTTTTCTACCGCGTCAACAAGCATGTGTGCCACGGTCTCAAAAGGTCGTTTATTGTCCATCATGCCTTTACCTCGATAATTACAGCCATAGCGCTATCTCCGGCGGCGCAGCCCTGGAACAAACCGTATCCGCCTCCAAGCAAGGCCAGCTCTTCAATCAGCTCAATTATGGCTCTCATCCCGGTCGGGCCCTGAGGATGCCCCCATATTAATGAACAGCCGTAATTGTTCATCTTCATAACATCAATTCCCATTTCCCTGGCGAAAATTATGTCATTTACTGCAAATGGATTATGCGATTTTATGGCGGCGACATCATTAATACTTATGCCGGCCTGTTGTAATGCCTTCGCGGCCGCCGGGACTGGCGCTGAAGGCATGTAAGCCACTTCAACACGTGCCTGGCCATAAGCGACAATCCTGGTGGTTATTTCAGGCCTGGATGACAATTCGCGGGCCTTCTCCTGCGTGGCAATAATCATTCCTGCACACCCGTCGGCAGGGTGGGTCTGCCCGCCGTAAGTGACAGTGCCCCCTTCTTTCACCGGCTTCAGGCGGGTCAGTCCTTCGGCTGATGTCACGGTAACGCCTTCATCCCCATCAAGATGCTGCTTGATTTTTGCATAGCTTGAGTCCGGGACCTCGAAAGGTAAGTTCATGAAACGACTGTGAAATGTGTCGCCGGACGATTTGTTGTTGGCCTGTTCATATTGCTCATAGCGTCGTAAAACTACGTCATGCTGTTCTTCTGTTGTAACACCCCATTTTTTCGCACAGTTTTCCGCAGTTTGAGTCATATCACAAAGCGCAAAAGGGTCTTGCTTAAAATTACTCAGGACCCAGTCTTCAGTCTCACCCGTGCCCCCTACACCCTGTGGATTCGGGTAATAAATATGTGGTCCATTGGAAATTCGATCGGTAGTGATGGCCAGGCAGCAACTTGCTTCTGCAGAGGCTATTTCCTGGGAAGCAGTCGCCATGGCGCGAGCGCTGGTCGCACATGCCTGGCTTACAGTCGGACCCGCAATGTGGCCCGCGCCGATCAGCGAAGTAAGCCAGGGTAAACCATAGAAGCATGACTTTTGCGGAATAGTCATGCCGAGTACTCCGTAATCAAGAGATTCGGTGGGGATGTCTCGTTGCTGCAGCGATTTCTTGCTCACGTGGGCCGCAAACTCCACGCTGTGAAGATGGGCCAGGCTACCCTGCCACCTGGCAAAGGGTGAGCTCCAGTAACCACCGTAGGGAATATAGGAATCAATCATCAAGTGGCACCAGATGGCGTGTTGCTCAGCAATTCGCTCCCCTGTTTTATCCTCTCCAGCAAAACACTGGATTCAGGCATATGATACCTTGAAAAAAAACGCCCTGCGGCATACTTTTCGCGGGCCGGCCTTGAACCCGGTATAACTTCTGCCAGTATCCTCAACCACATCCATCCACATCCCACCAGCCCTGCCAGCGAGAGATAGTCCGTAGCGCTTGCCTCGATATCCCGCATACCTGTCTTTCCACGGGAAAGCTGCAAAGCCGTGGCTGATTCCAGGTGTACAAGCGTCTTTTCAAGCGCCCGCACCACGTCATGCAGATGTTCGTGGGGCTGGCACCTGGCAATGTCCTTTTTCACCCTTGCTGTAAAAACCTTGTATCTCTCTCCCTGGTCCCTGATGAGTTTTCTCAGGACAAGGTCGATTGCCTGGATACCATTTGTACCCTCGTAAATCATCGCGACCCTGGCGTCACGAAGATTCTGCTCTACTCCCGTCTCCTTTATATAGCCATAGCCTCCAAAAACCTGGATAGCCATACTAGCAACGTCGAACCCGGTTTCTGATCCCAACGATTTACAAACAGGAAGAAGAAACTCCGCAAGTTTTCTCGCCTCCTCTGCGTTCTCTGCCCCTGTTTCAGCCCTGGCACGGTCAAGACTGAATGCAGTTTCATAAACAAGGGCCCTGATTCCTTCTGTCCTTGCCTGCATACTGAGTAGCATTCTTTGCACATCAGCATGACTATCCAGGGATACCGGCTTGGCATTTGCCGGACCACCCTGCTTTCTCATTGCTGAATACGCCTTCGCAGCCATGTATGACTTCGACGCAATTGCCGGACCCTGTATTGAGACTTCAAGTCTCATCAAGTTCACCATAGTGAACATGCAAAGCAGCCCCTGCCCTGGATCACCGACGCGGTGAGCGGTCGCCTTGTCAAAAGCCAGCTCACAGGTAGGAGAGGCTCGAAGCCCCATCTTGTTTTCAACCCGCAGGACAGACACAGCATTTCGTGACCCATCATCAAAATTAAGCTTGGGAACGATAAACAGGCTGATACCCCTGCTGCCTGCTGGAGAACCGGGCGTCCTCGCCAGCACAAGGTGAATTATTTGCTCAGTTAAATCATGGTCGCCATAGCTGATAAATACCTTGTTGCCACTAAGCTGGTACCTGTCATCATCAAGCTGCTTTGCGGTAGTCTTTATCCGGCCAACATCGGACCCGGCCTGGGGCTCTGTAATACAAATCGTTGCAGCCCACTCACCGCTAACCAGCCTGGGAACCACCCTGTCCCTAACTGCTTTTTCTGCGTGCTCCAGGAGAAGTGCCGAAGCGGATCGTTGCATTACCGGCAGCATGCCGAGAGACATGCAGGCCCCATTTAATAATTCCGCAAAGGCCAGTTGCACAGTGAGTGGCAAGCCCTGCCCGCCGTATTCCAGTGGCATATCCAGCCCGATCCAGCCACCCTCAACCAGAGCCCTGTATGCATCATGAAAAACGGGTGGCACCAGTACTTTGCCATCCTCAAGCCGACTGGCCTCGGAATCTGCAACTGCATTGACCGGGCTGATGACCTCCCCTGCCAGTTTCGAGGCTTCCTCGATCACCATGCTGGCCAGGTCCGAGTCCACGTGGGAATAAGCCGGCAAAGCAAAAAGATATTCCCATTGAAGGACTTCGCCCAGCAGGAACCTGATGTCGTCAGCCTGGTTATTTTTATTTTCACCCTGCATTTGCATTTTTCTGGAATGCTTACCTGCGTTTAAAATCCATGCTGTTATTTGATGACTAAGACAATTATTATGTTTAGTTCTAATGGATTTTCAATGGATTTTGAACACAGTTTAACTCGATTTCTCAGGTGATATATCGCTTAATTCCATTGAATTAACCAGCAACTTGTATGCCCCGGGGAAAACACATGAATCAAGGCAAGAAAGGTCATCTTGACGAGGCACATTACCGCGCCTGGCACCTGGCGCGCTCATCACACGAAGCAAAATCCACGGATTTTGAGTGGAGTATTCTTCGTTACCAGCAGGCCTTTGAACGATGGATAACACAGCTGGCTGATATCACCGGGCTATCGGAACTCAGCTATGTGGAAATCATCATCATGCATGTCATAAGAATGCAGGAAAGACCCAAAACTGCAGCCAGTATCGCCCGCCAACTGAACAGGGATGACATCCCCAATATTCAATACTGCCTGAGAAAACTTGTGAAAATGAATCTCTGCAGAAAAGTGACGGAAAAAGGAAGCAAGTCTGCAGCATTTGAAGTGACTGACAAGGGCAAATTATTGACAGACCATTATGCAGAGGTAAGAAAGGAAATACTCACAGAGCAATCTAAAAGCATCGACCGAATAGACGAAAAGCTGGGCGAGGCAACAAAAATAATCAGCCTGCTCACAGGTCTTTACGATGAAGCGGCGAGAATATCCTCATCCTACAGCCCTCTCATAGAGAAAGATTAAGCAATTGCCAGTTTAGGCTGCGCAATCCGGCTCCTCTTTCACAATGATCCTTCAGGATTGTTCCGGGCCAAGCAAAGAGCGCTCAAGCTGCTCTTCAAACGCCATTCGCTCTCTTTCTCCCCGCTCACTTTTGTCAGCCCTGGAAAAGTACCAGCAGGATAAAAAACAGGCCCCCATGGAAAACAGCGTCGGATAGGCGTAGGGAAACAGAGGTTCTTCATACCCTAACAGGCTAACCCAGATATTGGGACCCGTTATGATCAGCAGCAACGCAAGGAAAAGGCCTGTGTAACCACCTGCCAGCGCTCCGCGAGTGGTCAGGCCCCGCCAGTACATTGACAGGAACAGGACAGGGAAATTAGTACTTGCTCCTATTGCAAGTGGAAGAGTTGCCAGTATAGCTACATTTTGCCCCTTGAATTGTATAGCAAGGAACATCCCGACTATTCCCAGGACAATCACTGTGACCCTTGAGATCAGCAACTCTTCTGCTTCGGAGCACTTGTCCTTTTTAATAACATTTGAAAATAGATCGTGGGAAATAGTTGCTCCTGCGCTCAGCGTAATTCCGGACACCACCGCGAGGATCGTGGCAAATGCGACCGCCGAGATAAAGCCCATGAACTCATCCCCGCCAACCAGCTGGGCTAGATGAATGGCTACCATGTTGCTACCACCTGCTACATCGGTGCCACCGTTTGAGTAGGAAGGATTACCAACAAGCATGATAATCGCCCCCATGCCGATTATCAGCACCACGAGCTGAAAGTAAGAGATCAGGGCAACCGCTATGGCGGCAGAATACCTTGCCTGCCTGGCGTCCTTGACTGTAAAAAAGCGCATCAGGACATGTGGCATCGCGGCAGTGCCACCAATAAATGCAAGACTAAGTGATACAGTCGATACGATGTCAGTGTAAAGTCCGCCCGGCCAAACCAGGCTTTTTCCTCTTGGGTGAATGGCGATAGCTGAATTCATAATTTCCGTAATGCTGAAATCAAATTTGTACAAGACTCCTGTGGCGAGGATTGTCCCTCCCCCAACAAGCAGAACTGCCTTGACAATTTGCACCCAGGTTGTTGCCATCATGCCGCCGAAAGTGACATAGACCATCATCAGCACACCGACCACGATAACGCCCTGTGAGTACCTCAGGCCAAACAATGCCTCGACAAGTGTTCCCGCTGCAACAAGTTGCGCCAGCAGGTAAGGAATCATGATCGACAGGGCGCACACTGCAGCCATGATGCGAATCGGCTTCGCTTCCAGGCGGTAGGAAATGGCATCAGCAAATGTGTAAGACCCCAGGTTGCGTAGTCGCTCGGCCATCACGACAAGCACAAGGAGCCAGCTGACAACCAGGCTTACGATGAAATACAGGGTATCAAAGCCAATCACGAAAACCAGTCCAACAAGACCGAGGAAAGATGCCGCTGACATGGTGTCACCGGCAATTGCAAACCCGTTTTGCATGCCACCAATGGTGCCGCCGGCCACATAATAATCTGAACGTGTCTTGTTGCGTTTGGATGCCCAGCTCGTTATCAGCAAGGTGAGGATCATAAACAGGGTGAAAGTCAGCATTGCGGCGGTGTTGATTGGCCTGGTTTCACCAGCACTCGCCGAGGCCATCGCAGTTGAGCAACAAGCAATGGAAAACAATAGTCCGCAGAAAATAACTCTTGTCATTTTTTGCCCTCTTTATTCCCTTTTTGCGAAGATAATGCAGCTTCCCTGCTGCTCACCTGCCGGGAATAATAAAACGATGAGAAAATGACAGAAATGACAATCAGGATGGCAAAGACTATACCAAGCGTTAGAGGCGAGCTCGGCGATACCTGTGTGTTCATAACACTCTTAAAATAGATAGCCAGTATGTCGAATAACAAAACCGCGCAAAAATGCAGCAGGACCAGGGCCAGCACCAATTTCCTTCTCCAGCCCAGGTATTCAGCAAATTCTCCCCTTTTCAAAAGGAATCCCCCTTGAAGCTAGTGCTTCTTTTTCTTGAGACTTCGAAAATCCAGGAAAAGCGCTTTTTCATAAAGCTCCAAGCACATGCTGCGTAGTTCCCCCCGCTGGATTTTCTGAGTTGAGGTTAACGGCAGCTCATCGGGAAAATAGATAAAGCCAGGGACCTTGAAATAACTGATTTTCTGAAGACAAAAACGCACTATCTCTTCCGCGGTCTCCTTGGCTGGTGAATAGCCCTCGGCCAGGATAATACATGCAGCGACTTCTTCCTCCCGAATGGGGTCAGGTACAGGCGCGACTGCGCAATTGATGATCCCCGGATGATCCAGCAGCACTGACTCAACCTCCATCGCTGCAATATTTTCACCGCTTCGACGAATGATATTCTTTTTTCGTTCAATGAAAAAAAGTATGCCCTCATGATTCGCCCGCACCACATCCCCGGTATGAAACCAACCATCTCTCCAGGCTTCTTCTGTCGCGGCCTGGTTGCCGAAGTACTCCGTAAAAAAACCATATCGTGGGTTCTCGCCTGTTCGTCTCACCAGGAATTCCCCCGGTTCCCCTGTCCTGACCGGACTACCATTTTCATCTACCACCTGGAACTCCATGCCTTCAGCGGCCCTTCCCATACAGCGCTGCCCAACATACCTGGGATCTTCCGTACACATTACAACACCAGCGGCCCCGGTTTCTGTCATTGACCAGCCTTCTATTAATGGAAACCCAAAACGCTCTTCGAAGTGCATATGAAAATCCGGTTCTACTCCCGCACCAAAACCAAACTTGATCCCGGGGTTATACTCGGCTTCCGTCTTTTCCATTCCCATAAGCATGGCAGGCATCACACCCAGGTAATGAATGATCGTTGCCCCGGAATCTCTTACCGTTTCCCACCAGCTTGAAGGATGAAAGCGATCCAGCTGTATGATGCACCCCCCGGTCATCATCATTGCCATGGTTGTCCATGTCAGGGCGTTGGTATGAAAAAGGGGCAGAGGAGTAATTGCCCTTTCACTGCCTTCATCCATGGAAAGATGTCCACCAATACCGACATACCAGTCACCCACGCAGAAAAAGAAATCATTTGAAAGTACACAGCCTTTTGGTTTTCCTGTCGTGCCGGACGTATAAAGGATGGCCGCGGGCAATTCACCGGCGGACTGCTGCGCCCGTGTATCTCCAGGTAATCCTGGCCCCGGTACTGTCTGCACATCTATCAAAACAACATTTACTGACAATGTTGACGACTCAATTGCTTTCCTTGCCTTATCGGCATAGTCGGGCAAACAGACTAGCAGGGATATTGCGCTGTTCTCGATGACATAAGCCATTTCAGGGACGGTGTTGTCCGGATTTATCGGCACCGCGCACGTGCCCAGTGCGTTCAGGGCCAGGAAATGCTGAAAGAACTCGGCCCTGTTTTCAAGCAGCAGGGCGATTCGATGTCCAGCCCCATAACCTGCTTCACCGTAGAGTCGAATAAGGCCCTCTACCTCGCGCAGCATCTGCTGGTAAGTAAAATCTATCGGTCCGGGGCTATAGTTTTTGCTGGCCTGCTGGGGAATATGAAGAAAAGGCCTGTCGGAATACTTCTCACAACTGTTTTCAAATTGTGCGTAAATCGTCCCTTTCAGCGTTTCAGGCATTCTTCAACTCTCGAGGTAATTGCCCCATTCTCACACAGGCACTGCTAATAAAAAAATGTTTTTACGGGTTTTCCCTTACTCTCTAGATGTGCTAGTTTGATTGCAAATTTGAGGGGGTGTTGTCAAATGCTTAACTGCAGCAGGATGTTACTGGTAGTACTGTGCTCCATGGTTCTTTTTGCCTGTAGTGACAGTGAACAAGCATCGAAAAACAATGTTCCTGGCACTACCAATACGCAATTGCCCTCACCTGCCGTCACAAGCGGAACGAATGATGGCAGTCGCGCCTACACTGAAGAGCGGGAGGCTTGCCAGGACTATGCTGAACATGGCAAACCGTTGTTTGGCGAACTACATATCCATACTTCCCTGTCGTTTGATGCTGCTGCCAGTAGCCTGAAAACCTTGCCCTCTGACGCCTATCGCTTTGCAAAGGGCGAAACGATCCCGTTTTTCCCCGTACAGGAGGATGGCACCGTGACCGGCAGCATCAGTATCGACAGGCCGCTGGATTTCGCCGCCATCACCGATCATGGTGAATACCTCGGAGAAACCTTGCTTTGCAAAAACCCCGATTCCCCCATGTATGATAGTGACTACTGCATTGAATACCGCGAAATTGAGTTTCGTGGTTCCGCCATGATGGCAACATCCATGAGCGGGGACTCTCCCAAGAGAATTGTGCCGCTTTGCGGTGAGGATGGCGAAATCTGCCGCGAGTCGGCTTCTGGTCCATGGCAGATTATCAGGGACGCTGCTGAGGAAGCCTATGATCGCAGCAGCGAGTGTCGCTTTACCAGTTTTGTCGGTTACGAATACACCGGCTCACCAAATAATTCCAACTATCATCGTAATGTCATCTTCAGGAATGCCAATGTTCCACGACTTCCGCTTACCTACATGGAATACCCTTTTGACTATCTTCTCTGGGATCAGCTTGAGATGGAGTGTAATGACGAAAATGGCTGTGACTACCTTACTATCCCCCATAACAGCAACATATCAAACGGACGCCTTCTAACGCCCTATGCTGACATGGAACCGACACTGGAAAATCGTAAAAGGTATGCCAGCCAGAGAATGAGAAGCGAACCTGTAATGGAGATTTTTCAGCACAAGGGTGGCTCGGAATGTATCAATGGTCTTACCTCGGTGATTGGCGCACCTGACGAATTATGCGATGTGGAACAGGTTCGACCTATCGGTGGTAAAGCGAAGCGCATAAACATTCGACTCGATGGCGTTAAGCTGGTTATGGAAGTAGAAGATCCTGCAGCAGAAACTACGGAATGTGAAGGCAAGCAAGGCAGGCACGGCATGATGGGTGGTGGCTGTGTTTCGCCAAATGATTTTCTTCGCACTGCGTTATTAACGGGGCTTGCGGAAGAACAGGAAACGGGCTTGAACCCGGTCAAGCTTGGCGTGGTCGCAGCCAGTGATGGCCACGTCAGTTCACCAGGTTCAGTCAAGGAAAGTACCTGGAAAGGATATGTGACCGGTGAAATAAAGCCGGAGAATCGTTTAAAACCGGGAACCCTGACCAGTGGTATCCTCGGCAACCCGGGTGGGCTTGCCGGAGTTTGGGCGAAGGAAAATTCCCGTGATGCTATTTTCAATGCCATGCAGCGCAGGGAGGTGTTTGGAACCTCCGGTCCCCGCATCGTGCCACGGTTTTTTGCGGGGTGGGATTTCCCGGGCGATGCCTGCGAACAAACTGACATGGTTGGCATGGCCTACGCCAGTGGTGTACCGATGGGTGGCGATTTGCCCAGGCGTGGCGATGGTTCAGCCTACCCCAGGTTTATTCTTTCTGCGCTGGCAGACCCCGCTAATGATGCAACGCCGCTACAGCAGTTGCAGATCGTTAAAGGCTGGATAGCTGCGGATGGTAAAAAACATTACGAAGTCATCACAGTGGCTGGTGATGCTGATAACAATGCCGGAGTTAACACGGAAACGGGAGAAACTTTCGGTGATGGACATTCCAGCCTGTGCGCAGTCTACGAAGACAGGAATTTTGACCCGACCCTTCCGTCCTACTACTACCTTCGTGCGGTGGAAAACCCCAGTCCTCGCTGGAGTTTACTTGACTGCCTGGGAATTAATGAAGCGGACAGGCCTGCAGTTTGCGGCGAGGCGGATAAACACGTGATCCAGGAAATGGCCTGGAGTTCTCCCGTCTGGTATACCCCTGCTCCCTAGTCCGGGCAGGATGGGAAAGCACCTTCCTACTCAGTCAACCAGTCTACATTCTGCTCGTAGGCATGGGCTGCCTGGTAGATAAGGCCTTCATCAAAGGCCCTTCCTACCAGCATTAGTCCAACCGGAAGCTCGTCCCTGAGACCACAGGGTATTGAAATGGCCGGATGCCCCGTGGCATTGAACTGGCAGGTATTGATGGTCTGGTTAAAGGCACTTGCCATGAGCTCTTCCGTTGAAGCTTCCTCGACAGATACCGGGTTCGCACTGGCCCTGGTTACCGTGGTGGGTAACAACAGCAGGTCACAGTTTCCAAGCGCCTGGTCGTAGGCCGCGCGCAGTGTATGAACATGGTTTTTTGCAGCGGCATAGTACTTGCCGTTAAAGCGACTCAGGTATTTGCCAAGAAGAAAGAGTAACTGTGCGTTAAACGGCATTTCAGCAGTCTTAAGGGACACGTTTTTCATGGCCTCAAACAGGGCGGGCGAATAAAAGCCATCGTAGTTGTAACCGAGGCCATTTAGCTCAAGTGTCCGCCAGAATCCGTCAGTGACGACACCACCCCAGATTCCGAGACCGCTCAGGTGCATTGGCACACTAATCTCTTCCACGGTAGCGCCCATGCTTGCCAATTGCCCAGCAGCCTGTCTCACACACGAGTCTACTTCGTCTTCACTTAAGGGATGACCAAAGCCTTCGCGCAGAACGCCGATTTTCAGACCCTTTACTCCCCTGCCCAGGCTGTCGGTGTACTTTTTCGCATGCACGTTCCATCCAGGTGACTCGTTGAAACCGGATAGCACTTCCAGCAGCAGGGCATTATCCTCCACACAGGAGGTCATGGGACCTATGTAGTCAATCGAGGTTTCAATCGGCATACCCCCGGTGTAGGGTACTACCCCCATGGTCGCTTTCATGCCATAACATCCGCTCCAGCTGGACGGGATACGAACCGAGCCTCCCTGGTCCGTGCCCAGTGCCATGTCTACCTCGTTGGCTGCCACGAGTGCAGCGCTACCGGATGAGGAACCACCTGTTGAATACCCCTTTTTCCTGGGATTATCGACCACGCCTGCGTGTGATGTACAACTGCCACCCGACAGGCAAAAATACTCGCAGTTACTTTTGCCAACAATCTCCGCACCTGCCTCCAGTATTCTTCGAACAGTGGTAGCATCGTAATCGGCGACAAAATCCTTCAATACGGAGGCACCCGCGCTGAATGGCAGACCAGCGACGAAAATATTGTCCTTCACTGCAATTTTTTTGCCTTCCAAAGGGCCGTTATCAGATTCTTTTATCGAACATTTTACGTACCAGGCATTACAGGAATTGTCCTCTTTATTCGACCAGTGATACTCCCTCTGATCGTTACCAGCTGGTAACCCTGCAGGCTGCTCAAGGTAGCGATAGCCTTCCTCAAAGCCCTGCAGGTACTTGAGGAACTCTGCGGCCTCCTCTTCAGCAAGGGGCAGGTCAAGTTCCCCAGCTATCCTGGTAAGTTCATTACTATCGGGTATCGTGAAAGACATGGCTGCTCTCCGTAAACTGGCAATTTATTTGGTGTACAATCTAAATCATGGCCTGGGTCATTTGGCAGGCTACAAAACTTCAGTTCACAGTGTCGCAAAATTGAGGACAGATAGCCATGAACCACCTTCAAGGAACATCGAAATTCCCCATAGCGTGTTTTTTAATGGCGAGCCTTCTCTGTTCATCAGCGACTGTCGCAGAAGCACCCATGATCATGCCAGACCAGCTGGTTCAGGTGACCGGCAATGTTTTCGTGATTCCTGACAAGCGCAGAAACCTTGTTCCCAATATTGGCATCATAGTTGGAGATGAGAGCGTGATGGTGATTGATACCGGCATGGGGCCGGTCAATGCCGAGGTTGTGCTCGCAGAAGTAGAAAAAGTGACTGATAAGCCTGTGAGTTATCTTGCGATTACCCATTTTCACCCGGAGCATGGTATGGGGGCGCAAAGCTTTCCGGCAGATACCCGTATTGTCGTACCCATGGCCCAGAAACAGGAACTGGCGGAAAAAGGTTCGGATTACATAAAGTTTTTCAGTGGCATGAGCCCCGAGATTGCCGGACTTCTTGAAGATGTTGAGCTGATCGAGCCGGACCTGGCCTTTGAATCAAAAATGGAGATTGACCTGGGTAACCTGCAAGTGCAGTTGTTACACTTTGAGCGTGCTCACACCAGGGGGGATCTTTTTGTATTCCTTCCGCAGCAGAAATTACTCTTTGGTGGAGACATCGTCCTCGATCGATTTTTCCCCATCATGGCCGATGCCGATTCGAGTCCTGCCGGCTGGATAAAAACACTGAAAAGTCTCAAGGCTTTGAAACCGGAAATTATTGTACCCGGACATGGGGATGTCTCGGACATATCACTCATAGACCAGCTCCTGATTTACCTCACCGCGCTGCAGGTACAGGTCACCGGGCAAATGAAAAACGGTGCCAGCCTGGAACAGGCCAAGGCAGCGCTTGTGCCCCAGTTTGCCCGTAGCTACTCGCACTGGGAGAACCCGCAGTGGATTGCAAATGCTATAGAACGATTTTACGTGGAGTTAAAATAATGAAATCAACCTTGCTTGTATTTTTTATGTCCCTGGCGATGCCAGTAATGTCGGGACAATGGCAGATGGTCTCCAGTATGCCCACTCCTCGCCAGGAGATTTACGCCGATGTCGCTGGTGGGCGTATTTATGTGCCAGGTGGTGTAGGCACTGACGGACTGAGCACCTCGAGTGCATTTGAGGCCTACGATGTGGCGAATAACAGGTGGCACGAGCTTGCACAACTGCCTGAACCCAGGCATCACGTTACCCCTGCAGCAATTGGTGACAGGGTGTTTGCCATCGGCGGGTTTACCGGTCCTTTCCCCGACTGGGAAATCAGGGCGGACAGTTTTGTATACGATATTAATTCCAATACCTGGAAGCGCGGCACACCGATGCCTGAACCCCAGGCAGAGCATGTCTCCGCGGTTGTGAATGGAAAAATTCACATCATCGGCGGGCGCATTCACGGAAGTTCAGGGAAGCATCATTTTGATGCATTTAGCGACACCGGCACGCACAGGATTTATGACCCTGCAACTGATAGATGGAGCCTGGCCGCGCCTGCACCCACAGCACGTAATAGCGCAGCAGCAGCGGTAATATCCGGTCGTATTTTTGTAGTCGGTGGCCGCCATAACGTGGTTCAGGATGATGGCACGCAGCTGCAGCAGAACCTTGGCACCCTCGAAGTTTATGACCCGCAAAATGACACCTGGGAAACCCGGGCACCGATGCCAGAGGGCCTGGGTGGCAATGCTGCAGCGGCCTTGAATGGAAAGCTCTACGTGTTTGGCGGCGAACAGTGGGCGCCAACGCAAAAAGTTTTTGCCAGTGCATGGGTTTATGACCCCGGTTTGGACAGCTGGTCGAGGGAGCCAGATATGCCCACCGGGCGCCATGGGCTGGCTGCAGCTACAGCAGCTGGAAAGCTGGTTGTAATCGGTGGTGGAAACAAGGTGGGTGGTGGTGGCGCCGGCGGCTTTACCGAGATACTGGTTCCTGGTGTTAAGATCGCCCCCATGATAGAGAACGAACAGGAATAAAATGACTCAATCTCCTTCACCAATGGCTGCTGAACGCGTCCTGCTGCTGTCCGGTCTGCTTTGCGTCTTCTTCGCAATGGTGCTCGGCGTGCTGTTTGCCTTCGTTGTGTCCCACGTTGCCAATGCAGGCATGAAGGATGCGTGGCTCGCGATATTAAGTGCTGTCTCCGTCGGCGATGTCGCAGCAGTCAGGCTCAACTTCGACAGGATAGCTGAGCTTGCCACCATGCGGGGGCGCATTATGAATAGCCACTCACATCTTGGCGCCAGCGGTTTACTGGCTTTGCTACTTGCGGTCCTGCTACCACTGTGCACCATGCAAACCATGGCAAAGCGTTCACTTGCCTGGGCGGTACTGCTTGGCGTTCTGCTGCAGTTTGGCGGTGTACTTGGCGCCTGGTATTTTAATTTCAGCATGATCTACCTTGCCGACCTTGGTGCAGTCATCCTTGTTGCCGGCGTGGCCCTGGTCCTGTACAGGCTTTTAATACAGCAGGAAACTCCGGGCCTGCTTGACTATATTCGAAGCCAGGGCAGCTCGAAGTCCGCCAGGCTCCTGCTGAAGTCCGGTATGTTATTGCTGCTGCTGTGCATGGCACTGGGCATGTACCTGGCATGGCTGATAGTCTCTGGCGGCGAGCAACAAAGCCTGGGGGCAGTAGCACAGGCCGTGGAGAGCCTGATGCAACAGGATGTGGAAAAGGCTAATGCTGCCATAGCCACGTTCAAGTTCACCCAGGCAAAATCTGCCATCAACGCTGCAGCGCATTCCCATGGGCTTGTTATGGCCCTGTTCATGCTGTTACTTGCATTACTTCAGCCAATGATCAGCTTGAGTGAAAAAGCATTTCATACCTGCTCCCTGCTCTACGTCGTGCTGAGCTTTGCCTTCCCGCTGTGGATATTCCTTGCCATTAACGTCTGGTTTAATTTTCGATTTTTTGCCAACTACAGCGGGGTGCTACTGGCATTGCTGACAACGGTTATCATCTACGGGGCGTTTTCTTCTGGTGATAACGACGCAGCCGGGGCCGAGGGATAAGACCGATGGAAAATATTCAATTACGCCTGGTGACTTGTGGGCTGTTTATTATCCTGCTCGGTTTCCTTTATGGCCTGTTCCATGCCTTCAGTACCGGGCATACCCCTCGCATGAGTTCCAGGGAGGACTACAAGGGCGCATTTGAGCAACTTGCTGAGCAAAATTTAACGAAGGCTGATAGCGAAAACATTCATGCCAAGCTGGAACAGGTCAATGAACGGAGTGTCGAACAACAGCGCGCTATCGGAGCCCACACCCACGCTATTTACCTTGGGCTACTTGTCAGCCTTGTTGGGCTGCTTCTCGGTGTGATATGCACCAGCCTCGACCAGGCAAGAAGAATTGCGCTAGCGATTGGCAGTGGTGTAATAATTTACACACTTGGCCTCGCTACACAGGCCGCGGGCTTTATTCTTGCCGGAGAGGCGCTCGCCCTGCTCGGCTCTTTGCTGGTAATCGGCAGTATCGCAGTACTCTGCTGGTATGCGTTTAAAAATTAGCCTGTAATTCCGGCGCAAGTTTTCCGTCCAGATCCCCTGCCATGGTTAGCGTAAAAGGCAGTTACCCATGAAGTAAGTGCAGTGAGCCCTGTTGAAAATTCTTTTCGACACACAAAAAAAACCGGGGCAAGCCCCGGTTTTTCAGGTAGTCGTACTGTCTTTTAGAAGTAGTTGTAGCGAATCCTGGCACCATACATACGTGGCAGTCCGAAAGATTGTTCATCACAACCACAAACTGTTGAAAGTTCAAAACCGATATTCTGGTTCCTGGTGTCAGAGAAGTTGTCTACAAAACCACTCACTTCCCAACGCTCATCTTCACTGGTCCACATCAGGCTCATGTTACCGCGCCAGTAGGAGTCCATCCTGTGTGTGCCAAAGTTATTGATGTTGTGAAAACTGGAAGATGCATAGTTTCCATCGACCTGTAATGCCAGCGAACCGCCCATCCAGGGGCTCGGCCAGGTGTAGCGACCCAGTGCGTTGAACTGAGTTTCCGGCGTGAATGACGGCTCTACGTCACGCGGAATTCCTGGCGCTACGTTAACATCCTGTACAGTTGGGTCGATGATGCCGAGACCGAATACCAGGTCAAGGTTATCCACCGGGTTGGTAAACAGCTCAAGTTCAAAACCGTCATAGCTGGCATCCACGTTGAACACAGCACCGGAGGTTCCGATGAACTGGAACACCTGGTAGTCATTGTAATCATAATGATAGGCCGAGAAGTTCACTCGAGCTTTGCCATCCCAGAAGGTCATTTTCAGGCCTGCTTCAAAAGAAATAAGAACTTCTTCGTCATAGCAATACTGGTCGGGGGTCAGGAAGGTCAGCAGCGGCGCATTACAGCTACCTGCTTTCACGCCCCTGTTAATGGATGCGTACGTTAAGAAGTCTTCATTCCAGGCAAAGTTAAGACCCAGTTTTCCTGACCATAGAAAATCAGAGAGGCTTTCTGTGTGTGCAGGGAACAAGGGCCCGAGGATTGTGGGGTTACCCCTCCTGGTGCCGTCGGTGTCCTGGTCGCTGGTGTTAATTGTCAGGAAGCTGGTGAAGTCGTAGTCTTTTTCTTCCTGTATGCCACGAAAACCTACGTTCAACTCCAGGCGTTCTGAAATATCAAAATCCACCTGCGCAAAGAAAGAGTATGAATCTGTCTCCAGGTTCGCATCGATAGCACCATCGAGAAACAGGTCAGTGCTTCCCCCAAAAAGCGTACCAAAAGCGTTAATACCACCGATGGTATCGCCAAGGTTCTGGCTATATCCACCATCAATAGTTAGATAATAAAGACCAACAATCCAGCGAAAACGGTCTTCTTCACCTTCAAGACGAAGCTCCTGGCTCAACCAGTCAATCTCTGAGTCGTTGGCCACGATCAGCTGAGGCCCAGGACCTGAATCCACGTCTAGCGATTGTCTCTTACTCTGGTCGGAATAATTGGTTACGGAAACCATTTTTGCCCAACCGAGGTCCCATTCGAGCTTGCCGGTGATTCCAAATAGTTCCACCTTGTCGAAGTCTGACTGTGTATGGTCAGTAGAGGTGGTCAGTCCCTCGGTACCGTCTATGTCCGTGTAGCCGAAAAAGTCTGTGCTTGGACCAGGCCTGACACCATCAAAGTCCAGGTCAAGTGCCGGATCAGGTCCACAGGTCGTGGTCCCAACCAGTAGCACTTCACATGAATTCGGGTTTGTGGATGGATTGGAAAACAGGGTATTTACCAGCCTGCCCTGGGCATCCAGTTCACCGACAGTGGCTACGTTCTGATACGGGCCAGAAGCAGGGGTTTGCTCAGCGTATTGCACAGAAACCGAAAATTCCACATCGTCATTGGGCTCGAACAGCATCTGGCCTCGCACTGCGAACTGATCGTCATCCCATAGATCTGATTGTCCGCCCTGGCTGGAAGGATTGATCGAAGTCCTGGGTGTGCCACCGAATCCGAATGCACCGGGATTGGCTATCACAGCTGGCACGGCAGGCAGGTCAGCATCCGTGTAAATGTTCTCAAGAATCGGGTCGTGACTTCGATGGAAGCCGGAGAGCCTGACGCTGATTGTGTCTGTAACTGCGCCGCTTACAGCTGCTTCTGCACGCACCTGGTCATAGTTACCGTAGGTCACGTCGGCATAAGCTTCGGTTTCCTTGGTTGGCTTCCGGGTAACGTAGTGCACCAGTCCGCCGGTTGCGTTACGACCAAACAGGGTGCCCTGTGGTCCTTTGAGGATTTCCACGCGCTCAACGTCAAAGCTGGCAAACAGCTGTGACTGACCGGAAGCCTGGTAGGCCTCGTCGACGTATACAGCATTGGGGGCCTCTGCCAGGTCAAAGAAGTCGTTCTGGGTTGCACCGCGAATAGTGAACTGCTGGGTAGAACCACCGTTGTTACCCGAAATATGCACACCGGGAGTGAAAGCGGTTAATTCCGTGCTGTTTGTAAATCCAAATGCGTCAAGCTGGTCGCCTGAGAAAGCAGTAACAGCAATACCCACATCCTGCAGCGACTGTTCACGTTTCTGCGCGGTCACCACAACTTCTTCAAGCAGGGTGCTTTGCGCCATTGCAGTGCCTGCCGCAAACACGCTCATGGACACGGCCAGCACTGATTTTTTTACTGGAAACGACGTCAAGGATTTGAAAAAACCTGAGTGAGACATAATTACCCCCAAGGTGGAAGATTTAAAAATTTTCTCTTGCGCTCCCCCCGGAACTTGTGAACGCTAGAGTTTCAATATAAATTCAAACGGTAATTTATACCCAAATCAGGGGGCATGCAATCATTTTATTACTATTTACAACGAGATGTAGTTTTTATGACACATAGTCCTTCAAGTGGGTTTTGCCATGTAAAACATCCCCGCTCCAGGCCCCGGAGCGACTGCTGAATGGCCTATGTCATCTCCACTGATGTGGGCGGTACATGCACAGACACGGTCATCGTGGAAAATGGCCAGCACATGGTCATCGGCAAGGCCCTGTCGACGCCGCCTGACTTTGCAAGGGGCGTTATTGACTCGATTAACACCGCCGCAGATTCAATGGGTATGGATATTTCCAGGCTATTTCAAGAAACCAGCCTGTTTGTGCACGGTTGCACCGTGGTCGACAACACGCTGCTTGAACGCAGTGGTTCGCAAACGGGACTGCTTACAACCCGGGGATTTGAAGACACGCTGACGGTCACGCGCGGCGCCTATGGTCGCTGGTCTGGTCTCACCGAGGAAGGTTTAAAACACCCGGTGGCCACCGATAAACCCGACCCGCTTGTGCCCATGGACCGGACCCGCGGCATCGCCGAGAGAGTGGATTACAAGGGAGAGGTCATTCAGCCACTGGATGAACAGGCCGTGCGTGAGGCGGTGACTGAGCTGCTGGAGAAACATCATTGTGAGGCAATTGCTGTTTGCCTGCTCTGGTCCTTTAATGAACCGGCCCACGAAAGGCGCATCGCCGAGATAATCAGGGAGCTCTCCCCCTCTACCTATGTTTCAATTTCCAGCGACATTGCACCGGTACCGGGGGAATATGAACGAAGTTCGACTACGGTGATTAACGCCTACGCCGGCCACGTGGTAAAGAACTACCTCGATGAGCTGCAGGCACTGCTGGCCGAACACGGGTACGACGGACCGGTGCTTGTAATGCAGGGCTATGGTGGCCTTTTGCCCTCGAGCGAGGCATCCCGTCGTGCAGTTAATATACTCGAGTGCGGCCCTGTTGCGGGCGTGATTGGCAGTCGTTTCCTCGGCGAACTGATGCAGGACTCAAACATCATTGCCGCCGACATGGGTGGTACCACCTTCAAGGTCGGGATCATCCAGGACGGAGAGCTTGAATATGCCAGGGAGCCCCTGATCGATCGCTATCATTACACCGTACCAAAGATTGACGTGGTGTCGATTGGCGCCGGCGGTGGCAGCCTGATCAGCATCGAAGAAGGTACTGGCGTACCCCTCGTCGGTCCAAGAAGCGCGGGAGCAAGACCCGGGCCTGTTTGTTATGGCCAGGGTGGAAGCGAACCCACCTTGACCGACGTACTGCTGCTCATCGGCTATATCGATCCCGCTCGCTTTCTCCGCGGCAGCATGGCGCTGGATGTGGACGCAGCCAGGCACGCGTTCCGGGAAAAAATTGCGGAGCCAATGGGAATGTCCGTGGAAGAAGCAGCGTTTGGTATATTCCGGGTTGCCAATGCGCAAATCCACGATCTTATCCACAAGATTACCGTGGAGCAGGGTCTTGATCCGCGCGACTTTGTACTGCATGCCTTTGGTGGCTCCTGTCCTATGCTGGCCAGCTGTTTCGCTGAAGAGCTTGGCGTAAAACATGTCATCGTGCCCTATGCTGCCTCGGTCAATTGTGCATTTGGACTGGCTACCGCGGATATCGTGCATGAATACGCCCACGTGGAAACCCTTTCGCTACCCGTGGATGTGAATAAAATTAATGCCTTTTACGAGTCCATGGTGAAAGATGCAGCCGAAGCCCTTGAAAAAGAGGGATTCAGCGGTGAACGCGTGAATTTCAAGTGGTCAATCGGCATGCGTTATGCCTTGCAGGTACATGAAATAATCACGCCGGTACAGGCGCCTGTGCCCCTTGACGAAAACGGTCTTGAGCAGCTGGTACAGGATTTTGAAGCGCAGTACGAAGCCCGCTATGGCAAGGGTTCTGCCTATCGTGACGCTGGTATTGAAATGACCCAGTTCAGGCTCACCGCCAGCGGCCTTATTGACCGGCCCGTGCTTGGACAGGAAAACGAGGAAGAGGATGATGCGTCCCCGGCCCGGGTGGCTGTACGGCAGGTTTACTCGGACAGGAACACGGGTTTTGTCGAAGCCGAGATTTATGATTTTGACAGGATGAAGCCCGGCAACAGGCTGGTCGGCCCGGCCGTTATTCACACTCCGATCACGACCATCGTGGTGCAGGATGAGCAGCAGGCCACGATGGACAGGTACAGGAATATTCGTATAGAAGGTGTTGCATCATGATCGACCCAATCACTTTTTCCATCATCAGGCACAGGCTCTATCGCGTCGTGGATGAAGCCGTGATAACCCTGAAAAATGTTTCAGGTAGTGCGATTACCAACGAGGGTCATGACCTGATGGTTTCTCTCTACCGCGCGGATGGTTCCCTGCTCATGGGTGGAGTCGGATTTCTCCATCACCTCACCAGTGCCGCGGAAGCCTGTAAATCGATTATTCGCAGGTTTGAAGGCAGGATAAACGAAGGCGACGTCTTTCTTTTGAATGACCCCTATACGGCTGCACTGCATACTTCGGATGTTTACCTTGTCGCCCCGATACATTACCAGGGAGAACTGGTGGCCTGGAGTGCGTGTTTTGTGCATGTCTACGATATTGGCGCCACCAATCCCGGTGGTTTTTGTCCTGATGCCGAGAATATCTACACCGAGGGTTTCAGCTCACCCGGAATGCGCCTGGTGATAGGTGGTGAAATAAACAGGGATGTCTTTGATACCTTTCTTAACATGGTGCGTTCACCGGAAATGGTAGCCCTGGATATCAATTCCATGATTGCCTGTAACAACGTAGCCCGGGATCGCATGATTGCCCTGGTAGAAAAATATGGCAGGGACACCGTTGATGAAGCCTGTCATCAACTCATCGAACAATCTGAACAGCAGTTGCGGGCGCGATTGAAGGAACTTCCCGATGGCCAGTGGCAATCTCGCCAGTACCTCAGTGTAAAAGATGAAGTCATGCGTGTTGTGCTTACCATGACAAAAGAGGATGACCAGTTGACCTTTGATTTCACTGGCTCAAGCCCACAAAGCCAGTACGCCATCAACTGCACCAGGTGGGCATCGCTGGGTGGCCTGTTCGCCCCCTTGTTCCCACTGCTGTGCTATGACATTACCTGGAACGAGGGCGTGATAAAACCAATCAGGATGATCGCCCCCGAGGGCACCGTGGTGAACTGCACGCGGCCTGCACCTGTTTCGGTAGCGACTGTAGGGGCTATCCAGTCCGTCAATAATGCCGCCTGTACGACTATCGGCAAGATGCTTAATGCCAGCGAGAAGTACCGCAGGGAAGCCACCGCGGTATGGCATGCAAACCACTTCGCCGTATTTTTGTTTGGACAAAACCAGCATGGCAGGCAGGCCATCGGGATCCTTACCGAGACCTTTGCCGGGGCCGGGGGTGCACGCTCGTTTGCTGACGGCATTGACGTGGGTGGGGAAATCCCAAATCCCATTTCGCGAATGGCTAATGTGGAAACCGTGGAGTATACCTTTCCCATACGTTACCTCTTTAGAAGACGCCTCACCGACTCCGGAGGTGCGGGTTACTATCGCGGGGGCGATGGCATGGAACTGGCTTTTGTTCCCCATGACGCACCCGACGGCGGCATGAATTATGTCGTGTCCGGAAAAGGTTCACTGTTTCCAATGAGCGATGGGCTTGGCGGGGGATATCCCGGAGCGCCCAATGCTTATGTCTGGATAAAAAATAACGATATTGAGTCCACCCAGCCCGGCATTACTCAAAACGAGACAGGCTTTGATCAGTTTTCAGGTGAAAAGCTGCCCATAGACTGGGGCGTATATCCCCTGATGGGGAAGGATGCACTATACGTTCGCTGGAATGGCGGCGGTGGCTACGGTGATCCCCTTCAGCGTCCCGCAGAGCAGGTATTAAATGATATCCGCGAGGGACATGTTTCTGCTGGTTTTGCCAGTGAGATTTACGGTGTTGAATTGGACGACGACGGAGCCCTGGATCAGGATGCGACTGAGGAAAGGCGCAAAGGATTGTTATCCAGGCGACTTGAGAACACTCACCGGGCAGCCTGACATGCAGGTATCACATACACTTGAACTCAGTGATGGTAAGTACAGGTGCCAGGCCTGCAAAACTGAGCTGGGTGAACAACACGATAACTGGAAAAACCAGGCTAACTTGCAGGAATCGGCACCTGCTGATCTTGGTGCGCCCTACACTACGGGGAAAAAGCTTTTACTCAGGCAATTTTCCTGCCCCGGCTGCGGGGTATTGCTGGATTCAGAGCTGGCATTGCCGGGGGATCCCTTCCTTCTGGACAGGATCAACCAGCCCGAATAATGATGCGAAAAAAATTGTGAACAAACATTGACGAGGTTCAGGCATGCATGACATAGGTATAAGTGAGGAAATCATTGAGCGAGTAAGCAAGCGCAGGGGCGGCGTACATCTCTTTGAAAGCCTTGATGCAAAAAAAACCGCGCTTATTGTCATCGACATGCAAAATGCATTTTGCAAGGAAGGGGCGCCAGTGGAAGTGCCAGTATCCAGGGACGTTGTTCCCAATATCAATAAACTGGCACAAGCCCTGCGGGAAAAAGGAGGAGATGTCGTCTGGATCATTAGTGAGTTTGCCCATCACCGCGGTATCAGCGAATGGGAAAATTTTTTCACCCACATCGTTGCCGCCGAAGTGCGTGACCGCACCATGGCCTACATGGAACCCGGCGCTGAAGGCACCAGGCTATGGCACGAACTGCAGACAGATGAGGATGATATTTTCCTTTCAAAAAATCGTTACAGCTGCCTTGCCTCGAGCTCGTCGCAACTTGAGAGGGTATTGCGTAGTCGCTCCATAGATACCCTGCTTATCGCCGGCACAAAAACCAATATCTGCTGTGAAACTACTGCCAGGGACGCCTTTGACATGGATTTTAAAGTAGTACTTGTAAGCGATTGCTGTGCCGCCCTCTCCGACCGCGAGCACCAGGCCACCATGGAGTCGATCATTCAGCAATTTGGCGACGTGATGAATACCGCCGAGGTCATTGAACGGCTCTGAGCATGACTCACCCCGATACGCACTATCTTGAGTTGGCCATAAAGGAGGCGGAGCAGGCTCGAGTAAATGGTAACCATCCATTTGGTGCCGTGCTGGTTGACGATGCCGGCAAGCTTCTCCTGGCAGCTGAAAATTCAGTCCTCACCCATAACGACGTAACCGCCCACGCCGAAATCAACCTGGTCAGGGCGGCAACAAGAAGCTTCAGTGCTGAACAACTTGCGACCTGTAGTCTCTATTCAAGTGCAGAACCCTGCCCCATGTGTGCTTCGGCTATTGTCTGGGCAAATATCAGGCGCGTGGTTTATGGACTCGGTATGAGCGAGCTATACAAGCTCTTCGGTGACACAGGTGATGCCCCTACACTCAAAATGGAATCACGAAAATTATTTGAAGCAGCACCCTGGCCGGTTTCCGTTGTTGGTCCGATGATGCAAGAACGAGCTCTCGAACCACACAGGGATTTCTGGTAAGCAATTAATCTACAACTGGAGAAAAGACCATGAGCAGACAATCATTTCAACCCGCAGACCTTTTTCCAAGCGCTGACTATGGATTCGCACAGGTTGTCGCCGCAGAAGGCAAGAAAATGGTTTTCTGTGCCGGACAAACCGCCTGGGACAAGGACAACAATATTATTGGCGGGGATGACCTTGGAGCGCAGATGGCGAAGACCCTGGAAAATATCAGTATCGCCCTGGCCGAAGTCGGTGCAACACTGGACGACGTCTGCCGCCTGACCATCTATATCGTTGACTATAATCCCGGGATGCTTGACACCATTGCCGGCGAATTGCACAAGGCATTCAAGCGCGATGCCTTGCCGGCCAATACTTTGCTGGGAATCCAGGCCCTTGCCCTGCCCGAGTTTCTCGTGGAAATGGAAGCCACCGCAGTAATCGAGGGCTGATCAGCTCATACTGGTCAGGTCTTCCATACCAAGATCTGACAGAGAGGATTGCACGGCGCTGATAAAGGCATGCATCTCGTCGCGACCGATCGCGCCGATGCAACCAACGCGAAAAGTATCCGCCTTTGTTACCTTGCCCGGGTAGATAAGAAAACCTTTCTGGCCAAGGCTGGAATAAAAAGTATCAAAGTCAAATGCCGGGTTTGGTGGCTTAAGAAAAGTCACGATAATGGGTGCCTGTACCTGTTCCGTTAAGTAGGTTTTAAAACCCAGTGCCCGCATTCCATCCCTGAGTACCTGGCAATTTTCACGGTATCTTTTTCGCCTTGCCGACACACCGCCTTCAGCGATAAGTTCTTCGAGTGCACGATCAAGCGCCAGCAGGCAATGTACCGGGGGTGTAAAGCGCCATTGTCCATTTCCCTTCATTGCCTTGTACTGCTGTCTCAGGTCCAGTGCCAGTGAGTGTGAGTTTCCCTTGCTCGCTCGCAATAGATCCCTGTTAACCAGTACGAATGCCATCCCCGGCACGCCCTGCAGGCACTTGTTACTGGACGCAGCCACGGCATCAACATTCGTGGTCGACAGGTCAAGCCTGAGTGCACCAAAAGCGCTCATCGCATCCACGAGTAAGCTACGCCCCTGTGATTTGACTACCTCGGCGATTTCCTCAATCGGGTTGAGAACCCCGGAAGTTGTTTCGCAATAGACCACGCAGACGTGGGTCACATCCTCGTGCTCTTGCAGTGCCTGTTTTACTACCGCAGCGTCAATGGCCCTGTTTTCCGGGATGACAAGCTCAATACATTCACGTCCGAGATAATGGCATATTTCGCTGATACGCTTGCCGTAGGCACCGTTCACCAGGTTAAGAACCTTTGCCTTTCTCGCAACGAGTGTACCTATCATCGCCTCGACAGCGAAAGTGCCACTACCCTGCACGGGCACACATCGATGACTGGAACTTGCGTTACACAATTCCAGGAGACGTTCGCAGATGCGCTGGTTGAGTTCTATGAACTCTGAATCACGCGAGCCCAGGTCTTTCAACATTGATTCCTTCACCGTCGTTGACGTGGTCAATGGCCCGGGAGTAAGTAGCAGTGGCTCCGCACCTTGTTTTCGGTTTTTGTTAGTCATGAAGGCAGTATAGCCGTATAAGCACAGTGCGACACTATTAGGGCTAATGAACAAAAAAGAAATGTGACGCAAGTGCTATTTTTTCACGTGCCCATATAATATTGCGGACAAATTTTTAATAGTTACAACAGGGCCTGGATGAATGAGTAAAAACTATATCGATGAAAACATCGATGAAATTCGATCGGAATTCAAGTTACTCGATCACTGGATATACCTGAACGCCGCTGACCAGATGATCCCTGGTAACTACTGGCTCAAGGCTGTCAGGGAATTTTACGATTTCGTAGAGTACGGACGCATGGAAGATATTCCAAATGCGGATATTGCCACGCATCCATTTCTCATGGCTGCGTTCAGGGAAAGCATTGAACGTAGCGCCCGCTTCATCAATGCCGACGCTGACGAGGTTACCAATGCCTACCGGCCTGCGATCACCTCGAACCTGATCCTGTACAACATGTTTGACTGGCAACAGGGAGATAATGTTGTCATCACCGATCTTTCCTATCCTTCAATTCCCTACATTTTGCAGGACCTGAATCGCCGCTATGGACTTGAGATTCGCGTGGTTAAAAATGTGAACGGGGAAATTCTCATGGAAGACCTGGAGCAGAAGGTTGATGGCAATACCAGGATGGTAATCGTGGATCGTACAACTGCTTTTTGTGGTTTTACTTTTGATATGAAAGAAGTGTCAAGGATCGCCCACGCCGAGGGGGCGCTGGTACTTGATGATGCCATGCAAACCCTCGGGGCCATGAAAATTGATGTCAAGGACGATGACGTGGACATGCTCTTGTCCGGCACCTACAAGTGGCAGTGCGGACCGGAAGGCGCCGGCATTTTCTACATCAAGCGCTCGGTAATGGACTCTATAGATGCCCGGTACCGAAATTACATCTGGGCTGACACACCGGGAGTGCCCTTTGCAGAAAAAGACCACGACACGCTGGCCAGCTGGCAGGTGGAGCCGGTCAACACCGCCAATCGCTTTTCCCAGGACACCACCATAGGACCGGCCCTGTTTGGCTGGATAGCCACCCTGAAATTCTATGACCGTATTGGCATAGAAAACGTCGAAGAGCGAATCAAGCGCCTTGGAGGCTATGCGATCGAGCGTTTGCAGGAAATCGGATGCCGGGTAACCAGCCCTGCTGACCCGGGCAAACGCCATGGAATGGTCACTTACACCAGTGGTGACTACGACAGGGACATGGCCTTTTTTAATCGATGTGCCGCGCCCGGCAGGTGCATGAAACCGGTAAAAATATCCATGCGTGCACTTGGAGGCATTGGAAACCTCAGGGTCTCATGTCATTTCTTCAATACCGAAGAAGACATCGATTACCTGGTCGATGTGCAGAAGGAAATGATGTAGCAGTCTCAGTTCAGGTCTACGGCGAACTGCTTGAGTAACTCTATCGGCACAATTTCCAGTGCCCGCACGTGCGTCCGGGTAAGATGAACCCGAGGCGCCATGCCATTTTCATAAGCTTCAAGCCATCGAGCAGCACACAGGCACCAGCTGTCACCCTCTTTTAGCCCCTTGAAATCATATTCCGGTACTGGTGTTGAAAGATCGTTGCCCCTGAAGCGTGAAAATTCCAGGAACTCCGTGCTGACTTCAACACACACGGTGTGAGAGCCCAGGTCTTCGGCGCAGGTATTGCACTTTCCATCGCGAAAAAAACCCGTCATGGGATCGTCGCCACACATGACCAGGGCCTCGCCCAGCACGTTTATAGATTCATCCATTTCCATCTTTTCGATCGTCCCCTAGAAAAGAGGATCTTCCGGGTCCATGCCCAGCAACATTTTGCCGGACTTGATATAGGTATTGTCACTCACCCGTAAATGTGTCGACGCGGTATGAATGTCGCGCAGAAAACGATCCAGCTTGCTCGGCTTGTACACACCATTTCCACCTGCGTTCTTGTACACCATGTTTACTACTTCTACGGCGTTATCCATCGCATGGGTACAGGCAAGACGGTATTTCGCCCGGTCATCCCAGGCGGGCTGCTCAGCAGCTTTAAAAGAATCAAGGATGGCTTCCATACATTGCCTGAGCCATGCTCTTGACCCGGAGACCTTCGCTTCGGCTTCGGCAATGCCCAGCTGGATGGACGGATCATCGGCCATCAGGAGTGGTCCCCGGCGCTTGCTCAAGGACATTTCCTTGAGCATATCCAGTGAAGTGCGCGCCATACCGAGACCAATAGCCCCAAGCTGGCAGAATGCGATCCCGGGAAAAGAGTAAATGGGATTTTCATGCTCATACACGGTTTCTCCAAGCGTAAAAGTCCATTCATTAGCAATAAAAACATCGTCCAGGCTGTAGTCATGGCTGCTACTACCGCGAAGTCCTGTTGAATCCCAGCTATCGAAATGAATGGTCGCATCGCTTGTTTTGTGTATGACGACTCTCATTTCCGGCTCACCACTTTCTTTTCTACACATATTATCGCCGTCAAAAACCATGCAACCGCTCAACAGGTACTGGCAGTGCTCGGAACCACTACCCCAGCGAAAACGTCCGCTCACCCTGTAGCCGCCCTCGGCCTTGACTGCTTTGCCCGTGGGAGCAAGCGCCCCCGCGGTGCGCGTGCCAATGTCATCACCGTACATGGACTGCCATGCCTCCCTGTGCAGGCAATTGCCAAATATAAATGGGTTGGCGTAGATAATAAGCAGGACCCAGGCCGTGGAAGCATCTACTGCAGCGATCATCTCGATAATCTCAAACACGACGAGCGGATCCATTTCTGAACCACCAAACTCCCTAGGTACGGCCATGGAAAAAAGCCCGAGTTCATCAAACCTGTCGATAATAGAGTCAGGAACCCTCTGTGTATTCTCAATTTCCTCGGCCGCTGCCTCTATTTCAGGCAAAAAAGAGCGCACAGTCTCGAGCAATTCTTGTTCCTTGTTCATCTTGTTTTTATACCGATATATAAAGTTACTTTTTACGGGGTGCGTAAAGATCTGTGATCGTCCCTTCAAACATCTCGGCTGCAAAGGCAACAGTCTCTGACAGTGTCGGATGTGGGTGTATCGTCAGGCTCAGATCGCTCGCCTCGCAATCCATTTCAATGGCCAGCGCAACTTCTGCTACCAGGTCACCGGCATTGGGGCCACAAATGCCCGCGCCAAGAATGCGCTCATTTTCTTTGTCGAACAGGATTTTTGTTGTGCCCTCGTTTCTTCCCAGGCTTAAAGAACGTCCGCTTGCAGCCCAGGGAAACACACCTGTTTCGTATTCAATGCCTTTTTCCTTTGCCTCGACTTCCGTTAATCCAACCCAGGCCACCTCCGGGTCAGTGTAGGCAACAGATGGAATCACTCGCGCATCAAATGCGCTTTTCATGCCCGCACAAACTTCCGCCGCAACCTTACCTTCATGTACTGCCTTGTGAGCCAGCATGGGCTGGCCGACGATATCGCCAATGGCAAATATGTTGGGGACATTTGTACGCTGCTGCTTGTCCACGCTGATAAAGCCCCTTTCATCCACGTTAACACCGGCATTTTCGGCGCCAATCCTGTCGCCGTTTGGACGCCTGCCAACCGCCACAAGTATCGCATCAAAATTGTCCGACGGCGGCGCATCTTTCCCTTCAAAATATACCTGCAGGGAATCTTTGCCTGCCTTGATTTCTGTCACCCGGGTACCAAGGTAAATGTTTTCATACTGTTTCCTGATGCGGGTTAAAAGTGGTTTCGAAATATCCCTGTCGGCTCCGGCGACGATGTTATCGAGCATTTCAACTACGCTGACCTTGCTACCCAGTTCGTGGTAAACCGTGGCCATCTCCAGTCCGATAATGCCGCCACCAATGACCAGTAGTCGCCCGGGGATCTCTTTAAGCTCCAGCGCACCGGTTGAATCAATTATTCTTGGATCATCAGGAAACCCCGGCACGCGAGTGGGTTGTGAACCAGCCGCTATGATGGCCTGTTCAAACTGGATCACTGTTTCACCGTCGCCGCTATCGACCTTCATCTGGTTGGCGTTAATGAATTGTCCTGTGCCCTTGATGACATTCACCTTACGTTTTTTTGCCAGCCCCTTGAGTCCGGTTGTTAACTGTCCCAGTACTTTCGACTTCCAGCCTCTCAACTTGTCCAGATCAATTTTTGGTTGTCCAAAGTCTATGCCAAAGTCGGCCACCTCTTTTGCTTCACTGATCACCTTGGCTGCGTGTAAAAGTGCCTTGGAAGGTATACAGCCTACGTTCAGGCAGACTCCTCCCAGGCTGTCATAACGTTCCACCAGCACAACGCTTTTTCCAAGATCGGCCGCCCTGAACGCTGCCGTGTACCCGCCGGGTCCCGAACCCAGCACGACTACCTCGGCCTGCACATCGGCTTCTGCATGGGATTCCTGTGTTGTATCCTGAGTGGCCTGTGCTTTCTCCTTTTCTTCCGCCACGGATGTTTGCCCTGTCTCGTTTTGCTGTGGCTTTGAATCTTCTTCCAGGGTCAGGATCAGGTCCCCCTCTGAAACCCGGTCACCGACATTCACGGCGAGGGATACGACTTTTCCTGCCGCCGATGCAGGAATATCCATGGTAGCCTTGTCGGTTTCCAGGGTGATCAGCGTATCTTCAAGTTCAATGTGGTCGCCAACTGCAACAGAAATTTCAATAATTTCCACATCATTGAAATCGCCCAGTTGAGGTACTTTTATTTCCATCTATTCGTTTAATCCCCGTATCTCGCTTGGTTGTTTTATCTTGCGCCCCGTTCACCGGCATCGGCGCGGTTTTATCACATCATACCCTATTCACCCGCTCCGCATTTCTGCATAAAAAAATTGACCTTAACAAATTCGTAACATGAAGGCCTGCCAGGCCATCATCGACACGCCATTAATTCCCCTGTACCGGGCCCACATATTTTCACAGGCGCATGGCAGTATCTTTGGCCCGTCACCAGCACCGTGCAAGTGGCTGAAACATAGGAAATTTGCCTGTAAATATGCTGTTTCCGGCATTTTTTTCCTCAAGTTATCCACAGGATTTGTGCTAGTATTTAACAAGTAATTCCACAACATGTCGTAGGTGAAATAGCACTTGACCACAATTTCTAGTGGTGGAATAATTTGCGTTACGTACAGAAGTTCATCTTGTTTCTAAGTTGTAATTCGATAACAACAATATTCAGTATTTTGCCTTTGTCAGGAGGGGTTATGGAGGTTGAAAAAGCAGTATTTGCCGAGTCAGTTATTGGACCGGAAGCAGAACTAAAAACAACGGAAGGAGCTGTAGAAGTAAGCACCGCAGAAATCACTACCCATCAGCCTGGTGAATACAAGGTTATAAGACGAAATAACAAGGTCACCGGCTACGATTCCAGCAAGATCAGCATAGCCCTGACAAAAGCCTTCCTGGAAGTTGAAGGAGGCACAGCTGCCGCTTCAACACGTGTTCACGAGACTGTTGAAAACCTCACCGAGCAGATTAATCGTGCCCTGACTCGACGTATGCCGGGCGGAGGCACTGTGCATATTGAAGACATCCAGGACCAGGTGGAACTGGCACTGATGCGTGCAGGCGAACAAAAAGTCGCCCGCGAATACGTAATCTATCGTGAAGAGCGAGCAAAAGAACGAGCCGAAAAAGCCAAGCTGGAACAACCACTTAGCACAGAAGCAACAGCCGACAAGGTGATTAACGTCACCCGCGCTGATGGCTCCACCGGCCACCTCGACATGAGTCGCCTGATAGCTATCGTAAATGAGGCCTGCCAGGGACTGGAGCACATTGATGGTCACCTGATTATTGATGATGCCCTGAGAAATCTTTTTGATGGCGTAAAGGAAAGCGATGTAAACCCTGCCCTGGTCATGAGCGCCAGGACGCTAATCGAGAAAGAGCCAAACTATACCTATGTTGCTGCCAGGCTGCTGCTGGATAATTTACGACGCGAGGCCCTGAGTTTTGTAGAGGAACAGCCTACAGAAGCAACCCAGCAGGAAATGGAAGCGCGCTACGCTGACTACTTCAAGAAGTATATTCACGCAGGCAGCGAACTGGAATTACTGGATCCTGAAATCACCCGATATGACCTGGACCGTCTTGGAAAAGCCTTAAAAGCTGATAGAGATCAGCAGTTTACCTACCTCGGGCTGCAAACGCTCTACGACCGTTATTTCATTCATTCAAACGATATCCGCTTTGAATTACCCCAGGCCTTTTTCATGCGTGTTGCCATGGGCCTGGCCATAAACGAGTTGGATCGAGAAACAAGGGCTATCGAGTTTTATAACCTGCTTTCCTCCTTTGATTTTATGAGCTCGACACCCACCCTGTTCAATTCAGCCACCTTGCGCCCACAGCTTTCCAGCTGCTATCTAAGCACGGTACCCGATGACCTTGACGGCATATTCAGCGCTATCAAGGACGATGCCATGCTGTCGAAATTTGCCGGAGGCCTTGGCAACGACTGGACACGGGTCAGGGCAATGGGTGCTCATATCAAGGGCACCAATGGAAAGTCACAGGGAGTCGTTCCCTTTCTCAAGGTGGCCAACGATACGGCGGTGGCGGTTAACCAGGGCGGCAAGCGTAAAGGCGCCATGTGTGCCTACCTGGAAACATGGCATCTCGATATCGAGGAGTTCCTGGAGCTTCGTAAAAATACCGGTGACGACCGTCGTCGAACCCATGATATGAATTCTGCCAACTGGATTCCCGACCTGTTTATGAAACGTGTCTGCGAGGATGAGTCATGGACATTGTTTTCACCAAATGACGCACCAGATCTTCACGAGGTCTACGGCAAGGATTTTGAAGCACGCTATGTAGAGTATGAAGCGATGGCGGAGCGCGGTGAAATCACCAACTTCAAGACCATACGAGCGACAGAACTGTGGCGGAAAATGCTGTCAATGCTTTATGAAACAGGCCACCCCTGGATGACCTTCAAGGACCCAAGCAACCTGCGTTCACCACAGCAGCATGCTGGCGTGGTGCATTCTTCAAACCTGTGTACAGAAATCACCCTGAACACTTCGGATGAAGAGATAGCCGTATGTAATCTCGGCTCTGTCAACCTGGCGCAGCACGTGGACGAGAATGGCCTGGACATGGAAAAGCTCCAGCGCACCATCACCACCGCCATGCGCATGCTTGATAACGTCATTGATTACAACTACTACAGCGTACCCCAGGCACGTCGCTCAAACCTGCGACACAGGCCTGTAGGTATGGGTGTCATGGGCTTCCAGGATGCACTGTATAAAACACGCACTCCCTATAGCTCCCAGGAAGCGGTCGAATTCGCTGACCGAAGCATGGAGGCCGTGAGCTATTACGCCATCCACGCGTCCTCACTGCTGGCGGAAGAAAGAGGCGCTTATTCTACTTTCCAGGGCTCACTCTGGAGTAATGGCACCCTGCCTATCGATTCCATGAATATCCTCAAGGAAGCAAGGGACGGTTACCTGGACGCAGACGACAGCCAGACACTGGACTGGAAGAGCCTGAGAAAAAGGGTGCAGAAACACGGTATGCGTAATTCAAACTGCATGGCGATTGCACCCACCGCGACAATTTCAAATATTTGTGGCGTAACACAGTCAATCGAGCCCACCTACCAGAACCTGTTTGTTAAATCGAATCTTTCTGGTGAGTTCACCGTTGTTAATCCCTATCTCGTTCACGATTTGAAAGAGCGGGAGCTGTGGGATGACGTTATGGTAAATGACCTGAAGTACTTTGACGGTAGCGTGCAGGCCATTGACCGTATTCCTGATGACCTCAAGCAACTTTACGCCACGGCTTTTGAAATGGATGCCCGCTGGCTTGTTGAAGCAGCATCGAGAAGACAAAAGTGGATCGACCAGGGACAGTCACTGAACCTGTACATGTCGGAGCCTGATGGCAAAAAGCTCGACAATCTTTACAAGCTGGCCTGGGTGCGTGGACTTAAAACCACTTACTACCTGCGCAGCATGGGTGCAACTCACGTGGAGAAAAGCACCCTGAGTGACGGTCGAGAAAACAAGCTTGCGGCTGTTGACAGGGAAGTAGGCTCTGCTGCTCCGAAAGCCTGTGCGATCGACGATCCTGATTGCGAAGCCTGCCAGTAAATCAATAAATACTATACAAACAATCACAGGGGAAAATAGCTTATGTTACCAAACTGGGATGATCCAATAGCCTCTTTGAGCACGACATCAAAAGAAGAGACAGCGCCTGCTGCCCCGGAACCGACAGTCGTGGATAACACCCTGGCTCAAATGGAAAAAGATGAAGTCACTAATTCAGTCATGTCGACAGCTGCCCCGGCACCTGCCGCGATCCCCGTTCCTGAAACAAAACCTGCTGGCGAGCTTGACCCGGAAAATCACGGTGTAACCGGTCTTGAAGAAGTCGCCTTTGGTGCAGAACGTATCAGTGTTGATGACAAGGAAATGATTAACTGCAGGGCTGACCTGAACCAGCTTGTGCCCTTTAAATACAAGTGGGCGTGGCAGAAATACCTGGATGGTTGTGCCAATCACTGGATGCCACAGGAAGTCAACATGAACGCCGATATATCACTCTGGAAAGACCCCAATGGTCTTACCGAGGACGAGCGCCTGATTATCAAGCGCAACCTGGGCTTTTTTGCCTCCGCAGACTCCCTGGTTGCAAATAACCTGGTATTGGCAGTTTACCGGCACATTACCAATCCTGAATGCCGGCAGTACCTGCTGAGGCAGGCTTTTGAAGAAGCCCTGCATACCCATGCCTACCAGTATTGTGTCGAATCCCTGGGGCTTGATGAAGCCGAAGTTTTTAACATGTATCGAGAGGTACCTGCTATTCACGATAAGGCCGCCTGGGCCATGCGCTTCACACAAAGCCTTGGGGATCCAAATTTTCACACCGGTACCCCGGAAGATGACCAGCGTCTCCTGCGTGACCTCATAGCCTTCTACGTGATATTTGAAGGGATCTTCTTCTACGTTGGATTCGTCCAGGTACTCTCCATGGGACGTCGCAACAAGATGACCGGTTGTGCAGAGCAATTTCAATACATCCTGCGCGATGAATCCATGCACATGAATTTTGGCATTGATGTCATCAACCAGATAAAAATCGAAAATCCACATCTTTGGACCGACGAGTTTCAGCAGGAGATTGTCAGCATGATTCGTGAGTCGGTAGAACTCGAAACGAAATATGCCCATGACACCATGCCCAGAGGCGTGCTTGGTCTTAATGCAAATATGTTTGAGGATTACCTGCAGTTCATTGCAAACCGGCGCTGTGCCCAGATTGGATTACCCGAGCAGTATCCTGGCGCGGACAATCCATTTCCGTGGATGAGCGAGGTCATGGACCTGAAGAAAGAAAAGAACTTTTTTGAAACAAGGGTGACCGAGTACCAGACTGGAGGTGCACTTAGCTGGGACTAGGTCAACAGGATTTTACCGCCTTAGCGGGGAGCCAAGAAGGAACTTGGCCATTGCCTGGTATCTCCAGCCTCTTCCAGATACCAGGCCTTCTTATTCAAACCTCGTCTTCAATGAGTGAAGGCGAGGAAAATCCTGGAGTGAAGCAGTATGAAGCAGTTAGTGAAGGAACACGAAGAGCAGGACGAAGTTAGTCTTAGCCTGATTGACTGCTACCGCGTCGCGCTGGATTTTGGACTGCCAGTTGCAGAGAAAGCGATAGACAACCTGGTGGTTTCTCCAACCACAAAAACTGTTGTAAAACAGGTCAAGGTGAAAACAGTTAACCAGGACCTCAACCTTCCTGGCTAAAATTACCAGACTGTTCTTTTAATTCCGTTGCGAGATGCGCAAGATTATTGACGGATTGTGCCGTTTGCGCGGACAGGTCAGTGTTTTCTTCTGCAACCAGGTGAATATTTGAGATATTACGATTTATTTCGTCTGTCGTTGTACTCTGTTGCTCGGCAGCCTGGGCTATCTCTGCATTCATATTTGAAATCGTATCAACAGTGGAGTTAATCGCCGCGAGAACTTCGCCTGCCTTCTCAACCTGTTCGACACTTTGTTTCACTTTTTCCTTGCCCTTTTCCATTGCCACCACAGCCTCACTGGCTCCACCTTGAAGCTTTTCAATCATGCCCTGGATTTCCTGCGTAGATTGCTGCGTGCGGCTGGCAAGCGTTCTCACTTCATCTGCCACGACTGCGAAGCCCCTGCCCTGCTCGCCGGCCCTGGCTGCCTCAATAGCTGCATTCAGCGCCAGCAGGTTGGTTTGCTCCGCAATGTCGCGAATGACATCAAGCACTACGCCAATGTTGATGCTGTCATTTTTTAATATCTCAATGACATTGGACGTAGAAGTAACCTCGTCGGCCAGGGAATTGATTGTTTGAACTGTTTCCTTTACTACTTCATAACCCCGGGTCGCCTGGGCATCGGCCTCCTCGGCAGCGGTGGCTGCATTTCCGGCATTCTTGGCCACACCCATGACCGTTGCTGACATTTCTTCCATGGCCGCAGCAACCTGCTGAACATCAGCCTGTTGTCGCCTTGCTCCCTCGGTACTCTTATCACTCACTTCGGACAACTCATCCGATGCGCTGGCAAGCTGGTTGGCGCTTGAATTCAGGCTTTCAATCATTGCACCAAAGCCCTTGCGTGCACAGGTGTATTCCCAGCACATCCAGGCAAATTCATCTTTACCCCTGAGATCAATTTTCTTACTCAAGTCACCCTGCGCAAATGCGTGCAGTCCACCTACAATAGTTTCTGCGCGTTTTGCATTAAATCTGCCAAGACAGGCAGCGCAGACAGCCGCGACAAGGCTTGATAGCAAAAGCATGACAGTCATCCCGGAACGCAGGCTTGACGAAGACTCGATGCTCCAGACATAGATCAGGGCTCCCAACTGCCCGGTGATACTGACCCCCGCAAGGACATACATTTGACGGCTGAGAGACAAGGTTTGAATCAGTTTTCCCATGATAGATCCGCTCATTGGTTAAGTTTTACACCGGCAAGCTTGACAACGCACTGCCGGGACAGGCTGCTGTAAACTTTATCGGCGGAGAAATAAAACTCTTTAGCTAGGTGAGATTGAGCCTGGGAAAAGTATAAGGACCCGGGTGAGAAGCAAGGCTCGAGAACTCCTGTGCCTGCCCCTTTTCCAGCCAGTAGATGGGAAGCGTCGCGATGTCCTGGAGTTTTTCCATGCTGCAATCGATCAGTCCTGCCTTTGACAGGCTGGCCAGCACAGGATCACGAGTGCCCAGGGCTACGGACTTTACCAGGAATAGCGCATCAGCCTTCAATTCCAGCGCCAGCCAGGCTGCAATTGAATCGGAAGTGAAGTCCCAGTTTTTTGGAATACCGGGAGTCTCACCAAGCACCTTTGAAGGCAGCCACACGGGTACTTCGTTGGCCGACAGGCAATCAGTCAGTTCTTCAATGTCTTCCGCCAGCCTGAGAGTGGGGCAAGCCCGGCACATGTCCCCGGCAAATTTTTCTGTTGCGCAAATTGCCAGGTGATGGGCCTTTTCTTCAGTCAACTCTCCCTGTTGATGTTGTTGCCGAATCGCGTCTGCATATTTGCCACCACCGGCCACGATAACGGTTTCCCCTGCAAATTGTCGTGTCAGTGTCTCAAGCCATATCTGCAGGTGCCGGGAGTGCTGCAGGCTCCCTCCCAGTTTAACTACCCACATCCGCCAGGCTGTTTTCCTGGAATAATTTCATCATGGCCGCGGCTTTTTCAAAACATTCCTGGTATTCCGCATCAACCTCAGAATCCGCGACAATGCCACCACCGGCCCAGAAATAAACCTGGTCTTCATGTTGCACCATGGTACGTATCGCAATGTTGGTATCTACATTACCGTCAAAACCAATATAACCCACAGACCCGCAATAGATATTTCGCCTGGTGGGCTCCAGCTCTTCAATAATTTGCATTGCCCTGAGTTTCGGTGCGCCGGTGATGGATCCACCCGGAAAACAACCGCGCAGAAGATCAAGAGCGTGCCTGTCGCTGCGTAATCGACCTGTGACGGTGCTCACCAGGTGATGCACCGTTGCATAACTCTCAAGGGCAAACAGTTTCGGTACAGAAACAGTGCCAATCTCGCAGTTTTTGCTGATGTCATTGCGCATAAGGTCAACGATCATCAGGTTTTCAGCCCTGTCTTTTTCGCTTTCAAGCAACTGCTCCGCAAGTGCCTTGTCCTCGTTGGCATAGGATGCACGGCGTATTGTTCCTTTTATGGGTTTGGTCTCAACATTGCCATGGTTAATGCTGATAAACCTTTCGGGTGATGAACTCAGCACAGCATAACCGGGAACATTCATGTAGGCGGCAAATGGCGCTGGATTCCTGTCTCTCAGGGCCTGGTATATATCCCACGGGTCACCGTGCACCTGGACATTGAATCGCTGTGTCAGATTAACCTGGTAGCAGTCACCATCGAGGATATAGTTTTTTATTCGGTCAAAGGCACTGGCGTAGCTTTCGCGGGTCATATTCGGTGTTATCGATGAACGAACCGAGTACTGCTTTAATCTTGACGCGCCCTCGGTTTGAAATAATTTTTCCAGCTCGTTCCAGTCCGCGTTTGAAAGTTCAGATCTTTCCTGTCCTACTAACCACGATCGCCGTCGATGATGATCAACCACAACCACCCATGCATACAGACCTACCGCCATATCAGGCATTTTCAGGTCATTCTTCGCAGTCTCAGCCAGTTGCTCAATACGCCTGCCGAGATCGTAGCCGAAATACCCCATGGCCCCGCCACAAAATGGCAGGTCCGTCAGGTTAAATGTTTTTTTCCCGAGAGAAGATTTCAGCAATTCGAAGGGATCGCGCTCGGAGACCCTTTCATCTCCTGCTTCGGTGATGCGCGTCTCCCTGCCCCTGGTCACCAGGGTCTTGTAGGGCCTCGACGAAATAAAGTCATATCTTCCCCTGTCAATAGCATGGTATCCGCTATCGAGGAAGACACTCCAGGGTTCATCCGCGACAAGATTGAACAACTCTGCAGAGTCTCGATGATAGGGTATTTCAGTTAATCTGTAGCTCATGTTTAATTCTGGCCAGCTGCGCAACAGCAATCGCCGGGGCTGTATCGGCCAGCCCCTGTATTTCATCTTCTGCTCCTAGAATACAGCCTAAATCGCGATATTTACAATTCAGTTCCGTCGCAACTGGTCGCAGGAGTTCACGCCCGATACCGGCTGCGATGAAATCCGGACTCTCAGCTGAACCGGCTCGATTTCTTATCTGCTCAAACGCTGACCTTACCTGGCTCAACTGCTCATTGGCAATGAACCGGGCCGCCGACACCAGCTCCTCATCATCCAGCTCGTCACCATGATCTGCCCCAAGCATGTGCGCGAGGCGACGTTTACTGCCCGCCATGGTCTTTTCCCCATTGTCTGCCGCGGGGTACAAATCATGGGCTTCATTGAGAGCACCCAGTATCCGGTACACGTCGGACATGGTTGCAAAATATTCAGCTGCTACTCCCTGGCGCTTTCCCTTAACTTCTACTTCTCTCACCACTGCCATGACAGGCGTTCGTATCATGCCGGTGTAAACCAGTTCCCGCTGTTGCAGGCGTTGTCGATCCGAGTAGCCCTCATTGACAATAATTCCCCCCTGAATTGGCACGAGATCAGTTGTTGTACTTCCCATGTCTACTAATATGCAATCCCTGTATCGCATCGCCAGGTAGCTCGCAGTAGCGTGCCAGTTAGCCGAGGCAATTTTATGCGGGACACCCTCTGCAAGCCCGGCATCAAGCAGGCCCTCAGGTCCCGCATATACCAATGTGTCAGAAGCTGGAAATATCGAGAAAAACAGCTCAAGCAAACTCCTTACCCCTTCATCCCTGCCCGGAAAGTAATCCACCAGTTCACCGGTCATGGTCACTGCATGGATGACATTCTTGTTTTTATACCGGGAAGCCGTAGTTGCCAGGCACTTTTTCAGGCTATCAAGACCCAACCACAGCGGTGTCGCGTACTGTTCAGAGCGAACAACTCGACCATCGCTCGCCACTTCAGCAAGCTTGAGATGCGCTCCACCAATATCCCACCCCAGTAGCGATGACATTAATTACACCAGGTCACAATGCTGGCACGTGGCGTAACGCAGGCAGCATTTCTTTCAGTCAAGAATGAATGTTGGCAGCAGAATTTTTCACGGTGATAATTCATAATATAGCTGGTACATGTCCATTTTCATTTCGATTATATGCAAATAATTCCGGTTCTCGACATCTGCGAGGGAATGGTGGTCCACGCCAGGCTGGGGCAACGTGAAAATTACAGGGCACTACAGAGCACCCTGTGTTCCAGTAGCGAGCCGCTCGATGTCGTGCGGGCACTATTGAATCTCTATCCATTTGACACTATCTATATTGCGGATCTTGATGCTATTTCTGGTCAAAAAATCCAGGTAAATATTATCCAGGACTTGCTGAGCGCCTGTCCGCACATCGAGTTTTGGCTTGATAGCGGTACCCGGGCATTGCCGGAAGTAACCGGCTCCGACAATTGTAAGCGAGTGCTGGGAACAGAGACAAACTATGGCATCGACGAGATGAGAGAACTTGTTGAAGCCGGGAATATCATTCTTTCCCTTGATTTCCTGGATAACCGGCACATGGGGCAGGCAGAAGTCATAGGACAACCGGTTTTATGGCCTGAAAATGTGATCATAATGTCCCTGGACAGGGTCGGTAGTGAACAGGGGCCTGATACCAGCAGACTGGCCTCATTCCAGCAGCTGGATAATACGAAATCATACTACGCGGCGGGGGGAGTTCGCGGTTACCTGGATCTCTGCCAGCTTAAGGAACAGGGAATAAGGGGCGCATTGGTGGCGAGCTGCCTGCATAATGGCAAACTCACGGCAGAACTCCTGGACCAGTTATCGAGCTCGTTATAATGGCTTTTCGCGCACCACCACAGCCTGGCTAGCTAACTTTACGCCTGTCTATTGCTGGTTTATTGTCCAGTCGTAGGGAATAAACTTTACCTTGAAGTCCACGGGCACTGGCTTTTCCCTGAACCTGTTTATGTACGGCACCAGGTCGCGTGCTTTTCCAGAGCTCACATAATCTTCAGTGTAAAAATCCAGGATAGATGAGACATGAACAATTTTTTTGTCCAGGTCCAGTCTCAGGTGCTTTTCCTTGTTAAAAAATTCAACGCTGGCAGACTGCAATTGCCTCTCAAGGGTGGCAGCCAGGAATGGCTCTCGTGGTAATCGCGGACAGTCCTTGACCATGCAGTTAAGCGCAAAGTGAACACGCGCCTCACCCAGGGGCCGAATTACGTCATTCTCATAATCGTAAAGAGAAGTTTTTTCGCCGCCGATAATAATTTTTCGAAATTTGAAGAAAGCAGCACGTTTAAAGAAACTGTTAAAGCCCGAGGGGATCCCTTTTTCAATAACACCATGCATGGCAAGCGCATTGTAAGCATTGAGATGATAAGCAATGACAGCATCGCGTCCTGCAAACTTTCCAGGATCGGACGCAGGACTGGCAGATGCAATATAGCTCACAAACTTGTCCAGCTGTTCCCGGTCCTGTGCAAGTTTTTCAAAATCGACTCTTCCCTCGTCGTCCACGAATTTATTCAATACCGCTGACCAGTTAATCAATGCGGCTTCATAGGCCTCATCGGCTTGAACCGTGGGCAGGCCCAATAAGCCAAAGCACACAACGCTGCAAAGAATTCTTTTAAACACCTTAAACGCTCCTTGAAATATCATTCTGCTGCCTTGGGACCGTTTTATTCTTGATGGGTTCAAAAATATAATTACTTCCATCTGCCTTGAAGATTTTGACCGGCTTCAATATATAGTCGTCCCGACTCGCGTTGTGTTTACACATTGACACCGGACCTTCAGCGGTCATTACCATGAAAGAACACGCATCAATACGCTCCTGGACCAGTTGATCCTTGTCCATAAAGTTTTGAATAAAGAAAGACAGCTTGTGCACTCGTCCCTTGCCGTAAAAAAGATCTGTACTCATTCGATGAAGCTGCTGGAAAAGGTACCTGGCAAGGCGAAGAATCCAGGCAGGCTTAGCGAGAAGGGCCACCCCGTAATTGATGGCAAGAGAGAGAAAGCCTGAATGCCGATTGCCATTAATGCTCTGAAAGTCGCGCAGAAAGTCTTCAAACAAAGACCGATCATCAATCACTGGAAAGGCCTTTTTATTTACTACCCAGGTCGGCATGTAGCTATGACAATCCTCGTGCCCAACTTTGACAATACCCCAGGGTAATTGCCGGGAAACGCCATCTTCGATACATTTTCGCACCGATTCCTGGTTGATAATCACATCCCTTTTTCTCCACTCCCCTCTCCCGGTATCAGCCTGGAGCTGAAAGGAGCACAGGCCAATGCACGAAGAGTTTTTTATAAAAAACTGAACAAGCTGTGGGATCTCTTCAAAGTTACCCCTGTGAATGGTGGTATTAAAAATAACCATTAAACCGAGACCTTTAGCACGATCCAGGTATTCCTGCCTGATCGCGTTCAGCTCATGCTCAGTCGCATAACCCTTGCGCTCCTGGGTGGTATCCACGTGAAAAGCGACGTCCTGTAAGCCAGCCGCTGCCAGTTTCTCCAGCAGCCCTCGAGAGGCAGCAATGCCATTAGTAAATAGCGCCGGATAAAGACCAATTTCGCTGGCGTATTGAACAATCTCTACCAGTTCCGTGTGCTTACGCAGGGTGGGATCGCCACCTGTAATCTGTACGTGAACCCCGGTTCCGTAGTGTTCGACTACGGCATCAAGCCTGCGAAAAATCTCTTCAATGGGAATATCGGCGACACTTTCAGCCGATTCAGACAGGTAGCATAAAGTGCAATCGAGGTTACAACGCTGGGTTATTTCGACGGCAACGCAGCCGATAGTCTGGGTACGTCCCAGCACCTGGTTCGCGCTGTAATGCTCACCCATTCGCTCACGGGTATCCTGCAATTGCCTGTTTGGTTCTGGAACTTTCACCTGAACTCAGCCATCTATTTGATTGTAGATTTATGCTTATTACACTTCCGCCATGAGACAGAAGAAAACGACTAGAAGTTTCATTTTTTTTTGCATTGTGCTGGTGACTGCATTCTGCATGCAAGCACGTGCTGAAACCCCATCGAAATTCGGCATCGTTAAGCAGGCGGTCTTTAGCGAGCCTTACCAGGTCCTGCCCCAGTATCCTGTGCATAAATCCCTGTTTGGGTCGAAAAAGGGGTCGAATAACCATCTGCTGAAGGCCGCGCGGCGCACGCTTGAACTTGAGGATGACCTGTACGAATTCCCCCAGGGGCAAAAACTGCTCCAGGCCAACGGCATTTGTTTCTCCGGCTCCTGGCAGATTAACCCGATGTCCCCCTTTAGCGGACTGTATCAGTCCTCCATGAGAATCCCCATTATTGCGCGCATTTCTGTCAGTCTCGGTGGCACAAAGCAAAAAGACAAGAGAGCCATGGGGATAGCCATCAAGCTATTTCCCCCGGAAGATGAAGCCCTGTCATACCGGACCTACAACATTTTTCTCATGCACAACATGGCGGGAGTCAGAACCGAGCATGTGCTGGACCTTGATATGGACAATGAACCCCCGGTGGGGGGATTACCCGGCCTCTCCAACCTTGGCACGGCTCTACGCCTGTTAAAAGACCTGGAGACAGCGGACAGGGAGCGAAGTGGTGGACAGGCCAATGCACGATTTCGACCTGTTTCCCATCTCGCCGCCCACGCAGTTACAGGCGCTGTGGTTGCACCAAAATGGCTCAGGATAAGCGTGGAAAAAGACACCCCGAGAGTCTCGTTAGAGGATTTCAGGGATGAGCTTAGCCTGGCCAATTATCCGGGGCATAAACTGGTTTGGCTGATTGAAGCTGCACTCGCCAATGAAAAGGGAAAAGCTGCTGCAAACTGGCAGGAAATTGGTCAGCTCGAATTTACCGAATCGATAAGCTCACCTGCATGTGACCGCAGGTTACATTTCCGGCATCCAGCTCTGCAGGAATAAAAAACCCCGGCCGAAGCCGGGGTGTGCTGTTGCCTGGTTATTAAACCTGGCGGGGGTCAAACAATAGTAGTACTTATTATGAGTGAGCCTGGAACGGATGATCAGCTTCTTTCCTCTTGCTCAGTACTTCAGAAGCTTTTGGCTCACCAGCTACAGCTCTCTTGATAGAAAGCTTCACTGCTTCGTAATTGTAGTCCTGGATTTTGGCATCATCTTCAGCCAGCCAGTGAATAAATACACCGACTGAGATGAAAATGTCATCAGCCTCATCTGCTGGGATTACACCTTCTTCCACGCAATCCATCACAGCCATGGATACAGCTCGCTGGGCTGGTCCAAACATCTGCACAGCCTGGGTTGCGCCTTTAATGGTCACCTTGTTGAACATAATGGTGTTCGGCTTGCAGGCAAGGTTTGGTGACACAACCGCCAGCAAAGTGCTGAAACCATCTTTGTTATTTGTAATAGCATTACAGAACGCCGCTTCAGCTGCGCTGCCACGGGGCCCCATGATCAGGTCAATATGAGCAACCTCGTTTCCATCACCCACCAGTGCCTCACCGACTAGTACTTTGTCTACGACTGCCATTTTTTAGTCTCCTCCAGTTACGAAAAATATATTTTTAAAACTACTATTCCTTGACACGAAACCTCTTGCCAGGAACAGCCCCTAAATTTGCAGGTCCACAGAGCATCTCTCTGAAGATTTGCGAAATACCTTCTATTCAATCCGTATTCCAGTACCGATACAGTGCGTCTCTATACCCGCTCGCTGGAAGCATTTATTCCGCGAATGAGTAAACAAGCAGCCGTTAAATCGGCGCTGGTTCCCGGATTGAGATTTGAATCTTTTAATTCCCTGTCAAATTCCAGCAACAGCGACTTTGCTCTTGCCGGATTCTTATATTTTGTATACTGCTTCAGGACAGTTTCTGCTCTGCCCTGCACTTCCCTGGCGATAGCCTCGCCAGATTTCCGCCAGATATGACTGTCCGGATAGGCCGCCATCAAAGACAGGTAGCAGGCCACGGTCCCCCATTCTACACTATTCCAGCGATTAGCAAACTCATCGAGACAGATAATCCCGGGCTCATACACATCCGCGAACCCGGATACGTACTGCCTCGCAATCATGTCAAAACCTGCTGACTGTTCCATCGCCTCTAACAGTTTGATATCCGGAGAAAATCTAACGTCATTGTCCTCAATTTCTCCAAGACCACCTGGATTAGCGAGGTGTATTGCCCTGTACACATCCTCGGTATCCTGTCGTCCCAGCTGTTGCAGTGAAGTATTAATTAGACTTCTTAAACTATCCCCCTTATCCATTGATTCATAAGACTTTATTATCGGCGAGAACAGTAGAAGCATGCCCAGGTTAGTATTGCAGCCGACTGACTCCATGGTCAGCTCCACGCTACGCAGGATCCTTTCACCCACCCGCAACTGGCTGTTACACAGGACCGGGGTGACGACCCTCGCGCTCGTGCTGAAGTCATCGTAGCGCATTCCGTGCCCATCCGAGTACCGGCTGACATTTCCCGGTTTCAGGGCGTCAATTTCTCCAAGAAAACTTGCCAGTACCAGTTCTTGAATCAATGACTCCAGGGCTCCGTGAGAATTCAGGATCAGGGCACTTGGGAATGGGGATCGGAACTCAGGAGAACGACTGGTTTAAAAGCTCAAGGTCGACTTTTCCTGCATGAAACGTCTTGCCGCTGCTGAGGGATGTGACAGCTACCATGGCAGGGCTAAACAGCATGGGATCGATCTTGTAGAAATCGTATTCGACCGCCTTGAAAATCTCACCAAATGGGCGCCCGTAGTCTTTTGAGGCGCTGCTCGGTAAGTTATTTGCCAGCTCATCGGCCTCCTTGTCTTCGGCATCAACAAACAGGTGTACCTGCCCTGCGAACAATATTGCATCATTGGTTCGGCTCATTGCCTTGAGAAAATCTGGCGATGGCGGGCAAACTGGCGCGGTACCCGAACCGTCCACAATCCGATCCAACTCAAAACCCAGGGCGTGTGCCTTGTGCAGCGCCGTTTCAAGTACCCTCGCGACAATCTGCACCGCACCTGCCAGGCTGGATGTGGGCGTTAGAATAAGCGTGATCCCACTTGCATCCAGTGAACATCGTTCTGCAATGTAGTTTGCAATCTCCAGAGGAGGTTGTTTATCAACTTCGATAACCAGGGTTGCCCTGTCATTGCTATCACGGTATGCAAGTTCGTCAAACAGCTCCTCCTTGCTTCCAATCGCACGCGCCGGTCCTGAGCCAAGGGCATTGAAGGCGCCTTTACCTTCACCGTGAGACAGGCTCCATCCTGCATACTGGCTTGCCAGGCAGGCTATCACCGGGTTACTTGAACATACGTCTACGGACAGCCCCCAGGGTCCGTTCTCGCTGCCTGTGCGCAGCCCGACACTGCCCAGCCCGCCCATGCAAATTTCCGCTATGAGGCGCCCGGCTTCAAGCCCGCCCCTGGCGTTAATACCGGCATCAATAACCGTCGCCCCATTTTCAAGGGTTGCGACTTCCACCCGGTATTCCTGTGCTGATGCAACTAAATGCTGAACCAGTTCCTCGCTTATCGCATTGATTCTTGGCTGATAATTGTTCATTTTTTCATGTTTCTATTATGTGAATTTGATTATTCGGCATGCCAACGCTGCCTTGCCAGCTTCGATGCTCAATTGCCGTTTGCCAATTCCCTGGCAAGCGCAAATGCCTGTACATGGTCAAGGTAGACTGGCTTTTTTGTATCCTTCATCTGCTGGAAAAGGCCCCGGTGAACCCGGTATTTCAAGTCGCCAATAGCCAGCGCACCAATACCCCGGGCATTCACCGCTGAGCTCTCAAGCACCACGCCATAATCGTTTACCTCCACACCCTCAATACCAGCCGGGGGCACCGCATTCACATCTGCCGCCACGAGCAGTGATCTTGCCGCACTGACCTGGGACTTCGTGAGAACCCGAATACCGGCTTTCGCAGTGCTGATAATCACGTTTGTATCCGGCAGGTATTCGTTTATGTCATCTTCCGTGCCGCTGCCCACACCACGCATATTGACCCCGAAACGACCGTTGTATTCACGCGCCAGCCTTTGCGCCACCTCTGAGCCGCGATGGCTTGTCAGCATCACCTCCGCCCCGGCGTCGGAGGCGAGAATACCTGCACAGATACCGACCGGGCCGGTACCGCCAAATATGTGGACTTTCTTGCCTTCAAGTTTCTCATCGAAATGTTCCCGAAGGTTTTGCTCAACCGCCGCAACAAGCGCAGCTGCAGTCGTAATGGCGCCGCTGGGGTCGGCAAATACCGACACCTCGAAAGGCGGTACCATGGCACTTTGCGCCTGCTGCAGCATTTCTATGGCGAGGCCGAATTCCCTGCCACCGATGAAGATACCGGTACGCGCCACGCCTGTAGCACCGCGGGAAAATATGGTGTCCTGGGTAAGGGCATGAATTTCGTCCACCGTCACGTTACTGTAGGGGACAACTCCATCGAAATCGGCCTCGTAGGCCATGTTGACATCAAAGGGACTGACGTTCTTGGTAGGGTTAAATATATGTAACAGATAGGGGTCCTTCATAGTTTACTTAAACTCTCAAAAATATAGTACAAATTATTGTATTTAAATGTTTTTTCTTGTCTTTACGTTCAGGGAGTCGCCTGCTTTAATCTCCCCGACCGTGGCACCTGTGTTCTTGGCACGGCAGATTATCATCTCCACAGGGTTGTGCGATGTGAGCTGGGACCTGGTCTGTTTTAGCGCCTGGTAGGCCTCTGTTTCGCTGTCAAACAAGGCAAAACCAGTCGGTCCCCAGGAGCTTTGACCAACGCCCAGCGCCCCTTCATGCTGCAGGCGTCGAATCACGTCCTCCACGGCCCTGCTTGAGAAAACCCCTGACTGTGCAGAAGCGAAATATTCCCCCATTCTCTGCTGGATGACACTTATGGCAGATCCAAAAGCCTCGCAGTTGTGCTCCACAAGTGCGGGTAATGCCCTGACCAGCAGCAGGCGGCATAACTCCCCGGATACGGACTCCTGCATTTGTCCGAGCTTGTCAAAGGCCTGCAGTTCCTGCTGTCCGTGCACCCCCTTTTTTGCCCTGTCCAGGACCAGCACAAAGCGCCAGTTGCCGGGGAAGTGTAACCTGCTTATAACGGGAGGTACCTCCGTGTCTGCACTCCTTCCCCCGTCTACAACAAGACCACCATGGCGAAATGTGGCGATACCAATACCAGAGCGATGTCCCCGGCTGAGCAGGGCAGCTATTTTCTCGATTTCCAGGCCGGTATCGAACAGTGCGTTGATCGCCACGCCCGTCGCGAGCGCCATTTGCGTACCTGAACCAAGCCCTGCGTGCTCTGGTATTGCCTGTTGCACGTCGATATTGATGGCCTTGCGAATATTCAGCTTTGCCAGGACTCGCTCCGCATAGGCCAACGCCCGTTCAGCACCGGGCCCGCTGGCGCTCATTTCTTGCGCTTCGCTTACCTCGATCTCGGTCGCAATTTCTTCCAGCGAAACACCGACACTGCCAAACAGCCTGTCCAGGCCACCGTGAAGGTCAAAAAAACCAAAATGCAGGCGAGCTGGTGCACGTACGCGGATGGTTCTGCCTGAGTTTTCGGATACGTTTTTATTCATGGATGCGAGTCCAGGAAAGCCCTGGTGATAGCTATTTTAAATTCAATTATTGTTGCTGCGTGGATACCACCCTGGCTCCGCAAAAGTTAATTGACCAACATAAGCGAAAATGATACTTATTTGCTTGGGTTCAAACGATTGAAGGCGCAGGCTTTATCAGTGCCCATCATACAAAAAAATGTCGTGACAAACTATGCTGCGCTGCAACGGAGACACCCATGCCTGAAACCATGCTTTTGATCCCTGGACGCTCCAACAAACAGGGCACTTCTCTCAACAAGGGCAAGTTGAAAGAAGAATATCTTGAAGTCACTTCCACAATTGAAATGAACCCGGCGGATATGGAAAAGATGGGCTTGCAAAATGGCGACAAGATCCGGCTCAGCAATCCCGTCGGGGAATTCGTTGCAACATGCACTAGTACAAAAAAACCAGATGACCTGCCTCTCGGCATGATGTTCATAGCCTACGGACCATCATCCAGCAAGCTAATGGAAAGCGATACAGGTGGTAGCGGCATGCCCCTGTCGAAAAACCTCCTTGTTGAAGTAGAAAAAGTAGCTGCCTGATTCAATTTGACATAACCACGGGTGTTTAAAGAATGAGCGAAAACATAAAGACTGTTGAAAACGCCACCTGTACATTTTGTGGCTGTGTGTGCGATGACATGCACCTGACGGTAGACATGGATACGAAGCAGATCACCAAGGCAAAAAATGCCTGTGTCCTGGGACGGGCGTGGTTTGCTGAGCACACAATTGAAGATGCACCTGTAGCGATGATTGATGGCAAGGAAGTCAGCGTCGAAGAGGCCATTGAAGAAGCTGCCCAGGTCCTGACCCAGGCAAGGTTCCCCATCACCTACGGTCTTAGCGATACAACCTGCGAGGCACAAAAACAGGCCGTGGCAATTACCGACTTTATACGTGGCAACATCGATACCACCACTTCTGTATGTCATGGTCCGTCCGGACTGGCTTTCCAGGGCGTTGGTGAGAGTACGATGACACTCGGGGAAATCAAGAACAGGGCTGACTTTATCATGTACTGGGGAGGCAACCCTGCAGAGTCTCATCCTCGTCATTTTTCCCGCTATACCGTGACTCCAAAAGGCATGTTCACGCCAAACGGAAAGAAGGATCGCACGGTTGTCATTGTCGATATTCGCAAGACCCCGAGTTCTCCCGTGGCTGACCATTTCTTACAGGTAAAACCGGGAAAGGATTTTGAGCTGGCCTGGGCATTTCGAGCACTGGTCAAGGGGCATACCGTGGATCCATCAATAGAAGAAGAAACGGGTATCTCTCTCGAAGTCCTGCAAGAACTGGTAGAGAAGATGAAAAACTGCCGCTATGGCGTATTGTTTCTTGGTATGGGACTGACCATGACGCGTGGAAGGCACTTCAATTCAGGAGCCATCATGGCTCTCGCTACCGACCTGAACGAATACACCCATTTTGTGGCAAAACCTGTACGTGGTCATGGCAATGTGACCGGGGCCGACAATGTTGTTTCCTGGCAAACCGGTTACCCATTCGGCGTAAATTTCAGCATGGGTTACCCCAGGTTTAATCCTGGTGAATTCACCACCGTTGACACCCTTTCAAGGGGTGAAGCGGATGCAGCCATGATTATTGCCAGCGACCCGGCATCCAATTTCCCCAAGACGGCGATAGACCACCTGAAAAGCATTCCCGTGGTGTGCCTTGATACCAAGGAAACTCACACCAGCCGACTGGCACACGTTGCTTTTCGAACCTCGACATATGGTATCAATACCAGTGGAACCGTGTACCGCATGGATGACGTGCCAATCACACTTCGCCCGGCGTTTGACTCGCCCTTTCCTTCGGACGAGGAAATTTTGACACCGCTGAAGAAACGCGTGCAGGAATTAATGATAGAAAAAAATAACAGGATTAGAGCCGCAAGCTAAAAACCCAACAACACGCTGGATAAGAATAAGTATATGAGCGCAGAAATTCGTATCGTAAACGGTACCGTTTATGATCCAACCAACGATATCGATGGCCAGGTCAAGGAAATCTGTATCAAGGACGGAAAGATTGTCGACAGCGTTAGTGACAAGGCTCAGAAAATAGATGCCGGGGGCATGGTGGTCATGCCCGGAGGTGTCGACATTCACTGTCACATAGCCGGACCAAAAGTTAATCTCGCTCGAAAATTACAGCCCGAAGATCACCGCCATGACCCTCATCATGGCACGGCCCATACCCGCTCAGGTTCGGGCGGAACAGTCCCGTCAACCTTTACCACGGGATATCGATACGCAACCCTGGGCTACACCACCGCCATGGAGGCGGCAGTAACACCTATTGGTGCGAGGCACACCCTGGAGGAACTGCATGACACCCCTGTCATCGACAAGGGTTTTTACGTGATGCTGGGAAATAATATCTTTCTCAACCAGCTTCTCAAGGAAGGTCGCAGGGAAGAGTTCAAGCAGGCTGTTGGATGGTGGATAAATTCCACCAAGGCATACACGACCAAGCTGGTGAACCCGGGTGGAGACGAGCCCTGGAAAGGCAAGCGTAATTCTAACGTGGCCAATATCGATGAAAAGCTGGATGCAACAGAAGTCAGTCCACGACAGATCATTGATGCCTTCATAGAAGTTGTAAATGAATTTGGCTTGCCGCACCCGCCTCACATCCACTGCAATAACCTTGGCCATAGCGGAAATTACCAGACCACCCTTGAGACAATGCGAACTGCCGGTGACAGGCGCGCCCACCTGGCCCATATTCAATTTCACAGTTATGCCGGTGAGCTTGGCAAGAATCCAACATCCGCAGCGAGGGAAATCGCAGAATACATTAACCAGAACCCTAATATTTCCTGTGATGTTGGCCAGGTCATGTTTGGCAATGCGACGATCATGACTGCCGATGCACCCTTGGCATACATGCTCAGGGGGATATCGAAAAATAAATGGGTTAATGCAGACACGGAATGTGAAAGTGGTTGCGGCATAGTTCCATTCAACTACCAGGAAAACGTGTACGTCCATGCGCTGCAATGGGCAATAGGACTCGAGCTGTTCCTGTTATCCGAGGACCCGTGGCGAATTGTCCTTTCTACCGACCATCCCAATGGCGGTTCATTCATGAATTACCCGAAACTCATAAAGCTGTTGATGGACAGTGCATTCAGAAAGGAAGAACTTGCCAGGGCCAACCAGAAAGCCGTGAATAAAACACTTCTACCCGATCTTGAAAGAGAGTACACCCTCAACGAAATCGCTATTATTTCTCGGGCAGGTCCAGCCAGGTGCCTCGGCCTGAAACACAAGGGTCATCTTGGCATTGGTGCAGATGCGGACATCACGATATATGACGATCAAAAGGACAAGGAAGAAATGTTCAATGCACCACGCTATGTCATCAAATCGGGTGTTGCCGTTATCTCCAATCACGAGTTTTTCCAAGACTTTACCGGGCGCCTTCTTCATACGGCTCCCGAATATGATGAAACAATTGTTGATTCAGTAAAGCCGTTTTTCGAGGACTACTACTCGATTGAGTTTGATAATTACGCAGTATCAGATAGTTACTTACATGATCACGAAGTAATTCCGATGCTCGACTAAATTATTATTAGCTGCCACAAGATGAAAATAAAAAGCACCAGCGTCGACGATACCTTTGCAGAAGCATTCAAAATGTATGCAGCGAGGCTAATCATTACAGCTGATACCAGGCAATGGGCGCTATCTGCTGCAACATCAATGACAGGATTTGCCACTTCCGTGATTGGCTGTAAATGTGAAGCAGGAATAGAGACAGAAATTGCCCCTGAAAATACTCCAGACAGGCGTCCCGGGGTGAGCGTACTGGTTTTCGCCATGGACGCCGCCGGTCTTGGCAAGAGACTGGTCGAGCGTGTCGGCCAATGCGTTATGACCTGCCCCACCACAGCATGTTTTGATGGTCTTGAGGGCGATGAGTCCGTGGTTGTAGGCGGGCAACTGCGATATTTCGGTGATGGCCACCAGATAAGCAAGAAGCTGGGCACAAGTAGACACTGGCGCATACCCGTCATGGACGGTGAATTTCTTGTTGATGAACGATTTACTGTGCAGCAGGCAGTGGGCGGTGGCAATATTATCCTGCTGGGCAAGGATTCAAAGACCACGCTGCGTGCCGCCAATGCTGCCACAAAGGCAATGAGAAATATTGAAGGTATCATCCTGCCTTTTCCAGACGGGGTTGTACGAAGCGGCAGTAAAGTGGGCTCTCGATACAAATCACTCATGGCATCAACCAATGAAAAGTTCTGTCCCAGCCTGCGGGGCCTGGATATTAATTCGGAACTGGACGAAGGAATTAACTGCGTTCTGGAAATCGTCATCGATGGGCTCGATGAAAATGCAGTCAAGGATGCCATGCAGGCAGGAATACTTGCCGCGGCAAAACCGGGCATAAAACGGATCAGCGCTGGAAACTATGGCGGCAATCTCGGCCAGTATAATATCCAGCTGCACCCCTTACTTGGGAGCGCCTCGTAATGAGCCTGACCCTCGAAATGCACACATCTCCCGATGTGCCACTGGAAGCCCACGTACTAAGGCCCGATCACCTGGCCTCCCTCAGCCTCGCTGATGTAGAGAAGCAAAAATTACATCATGGGAATAGTGTCCAGCCAGTCGCTGATTTTTTCAAAGTCAGCGGCACCCCCTCCGATGAGTTGCATCTCGTTGGCGATTTTTCGCTGGTGAAGCATATAGGCCACGGAATGCAAGGCGGGTCAATTGAAATAACCGGCGATGTTGGAGCTCATCTTGGCGCCGAGATGGCAGGGGGTGCAATTACTGTCAATGGTAATGTCGGGGACTGGCTTGCCCCCGAGATGAGCGGCGGCTCGGTAAAAGTCAACGGAAATGCTGGCCACATGGTAGGAAGTGCTTATCGTGGAAGCCCCTATGGCATCACCGGTGGAGAGATAATCATTCAAGGTGACGCCCGGAACGAGGTAGGGCACGGTATGCGTAGCGGATTAATAGCCATAGGTGGCGGCTGCGGTGACTTTACCGGGGTAAATATGCTTGCCGGTTCCATATTTGTACTGGGGCAAGCCGGTATTCGAGCCGGCGCAGGCATGGTCCGTGGAAGTATAGTTTTTATGGACGAGGTTGAAATGCTGCCGACATTTACCTACTCCTGCGTTTACCAGCCTGGCTTTCTCAAGGTCTATCTTTCCTACCTCCAGCAATCGGGGTTACCGGTGAGCGATGAACAGGTTCTTGGCAGCTATCGGCGCTGGTGCGGCGACCGAATTGAGTTAAACCGGGGCGAGATTTTGTTGTATGATAAGTAGCTATAAAAGAAGTAGTGCGCAGTTCAACTAACATAACACTGGGGAGATTAGTATGACTACTATTGTTACCGAAAACTGCAACGGCTGCAGGTACACTGATTGTGTTACCGTTTGCCCTGTTGAGTGTTTCCACTACGACGATGAAATGCTCTATATCGACCCGGACGTATGCATCGATTGCAGTGCCTGCATTCCGGAATGCCCGGTAGAGGCAATATTTGAAGTGGATGATCTACCTGAAAACCTGGAAAAGTGGATTGATATTAACGCGGAGAAGGCCGCTGACTTGCCTGTTTGCGAGGACAAGATGGATCCATTGCCGGGAGCAGATGACAGGAAGGCAGAACTGGGCTTCTAATATCTGATCCAGCCGGTTTTTTTCTCCCTGCCCTGACCAAGGTCATGCCATGAGCCAGCTCGGCACTGAAGGCAATCCCCTGCAAGTCGCCATCGTCGGCAGTGGCCCCAGTGGCTTTTACGCCTGCGAAGCCCTCCTGAAGTCTGATATTTCGGTCAAGGTGACCATGCTGGAGCGTCTACCCGTGCCCTACGGGCTGGTGCGCAGTGGCGTTGCGCCAGATCATCCCAAGCTGAAACAGGCCATCCAGGTCTACGCAAAAATCGCCGAATCTGAGGATTTCACACTGGTTGCCAATACCACCGTGGGGAGCGATATCAGCGTTGCGGAGTTACAGGCGAGTCACCATGCGGTCATTTTTGCTAATGGGGCTGAAACCGACAGGAAACTGGGTGTGCCAGGTGAAAGCCTGGAGGGCAGCTACACAGCCACCGAGTTTGTCGGCTGGTATAACGGTCACCCGGATTATCGCGGGCGGCATTTTGACCTCTCAAGCGAAACAGCTGTCATTATCGGTCAGGGTAATGTGGCTGCCGACGTGGCCAGGATACTGGCGAAATCCGTGGATGAATTACGTCATACTGATATCGCCGAGCATGCGCTTGATGCGCTTGCAGAAAGCCAGGTAAGGGAGATATATGTTGTTGGAAGACGAGGCCCGGCACAGGTCAAATTCACTCCAAAGGAACTGCGCGAATTTGAGAATCTTGAAATCTGCCAGTCAGTTGTTGATCCTGCGGAGCTAGTGCTAAACCCCGCCAGCGAAGCTGAGCTGGAAGATAAGGGGAATTCCGGCCAGAAGAAAATATATCTGCAGCTTCAAAAACTCTCCGACATGGAGCCAAGAAACCTGGACCGCTCCTGTCATTTTACGTTTTTGAAAAGCCCTACAGAATTAAGGGGTAACGGAAAACTGGAAAGTGTTGTTTTCGAGAAAAATCAGCTGAGCGGCGATGCGCTGGCTCAGTCTGCCCGCGGCACCGGCGAATTTGAAGAAATGAACACGGGGCTCCTGTTCCGGAGTATCGGATATCGAGGTGTCGCTCTTCCCGGAGCCCCTTTTGATGACAAGAAAGGCCTCATACCTAATGACAATGGCAGGGTGACCGAAAATGGTGCACACCTTGCAGGCCTGTATGTGACAGGATGGATAAAACGCGGACCCACTGGTATCATAGGCACCAACCGGGCGGATAGCGTAGCGACTGTTGCTTCCCTGCTGGAAGATGTCGCCAAGCTTGATAAACCCGAAAAACCAGGCGGCGCCGATGGGGTGTGTAAGTTGCTTGAATCCAGGAATGTCCGCTATGTCAGTTTTAGTGACTGGAAGCTGATCGATCAAAGTGAGATTAATCGAGGCCAGCCTAAAGACAAGCCCAGGGAAAAATATACCTACATTGACGAAATGCTCGCTCTACTCGATTAAGCGGTCTTCAGTTTAGTTGTATTCAATCAAGTTTTTGTACACTCCCCCGATATATGCTTAGCGCTAAGCATCGACGCTGCTTCAAGCTCTATATGATGTGAGTCAATGGCAGAGAAAGCTAAAACATTTCGAGAGGTACCCTGCCCTTTTTGCAGCCTGATTTGTGATGACCTGGTGGTCAGCGAATCAGGGGCTGAACTATCGGTGATATCAGCAGGCTGTGCCCGGGCTAAGAAATTCTTTGAAAGAAAGGAACCGTCCATTAGCCCTATGGTGAATGGCTACGAAGTTTCCCTCGATAAAGCCATCCAGGACGCGGCCGCGCTGATCGGAGAATCCAGGGTGCCCCTGTTTTCCGGAAGTGCCACAGATATGGCTGGCTCGGCAGAATTGCTGTGTCTTGCAGAGAAATGTAATGCAATTGTTGACCATGCACACGGTGAAAGCATGCTAAGCAATATAAAAGTGGCGCAAACCCATGGCTCCATCATGACCACATTTGCTGAAGTAAAAAATCGAGCAGACACCGTTATTTTTGTCGGAACCGATACCAGGGAAAAATATCCTCGCTTTTTTGAACGATTCATCTGGAACCAGGCTTCGCTGGCAGGGCTTGGCAAGAACAGGAGGGAAATTGTATTCCTAGGCGAAAACCTGGATACACGTCATGGGAAAAGCCCGGATGGCGACAGGGCCCTCAATATTAATTGCAGTAAAAAGGCCCTGAACGAATACCTCTCCGTTCTACAGGCGATGCTAAGCAACAGGAAATATGAAGAGGCGGCATTACCCGGCAAGGACCTGGCGAAGCTGAAAAAACTTGCCAGGATCATCAGGTCAAGCAGTTACGGCGTTTTCGTCTGGGACCCTGCTGAACTACACCCTAAATCCGGTGACATGAGCGTTCAGCTTATTGCCGCGATGACACGACTTCTAAATATTGACCAGAGATTTGCTGGTCTTTCCCTGAGCGGCAACAATGGTGCAAATTCCTTTTCAAGCGTCTGTAGCTGGCAGAGCGGTTTTCCGCTTCGAGTAAAGTTTGACAAGGGCGCGCCTCGGCACGATATAAAAAGCTACGGAACGGATAAAATCATCAGGGAAAATTCCAATGACCTGCTGCTGTGGATCTCAAGCTTTGATACATCCCTCGCAAGACCCAGGACACTGGCTCCGACGATTGTACTATCAAGACCCTCGCTCAGGGCAGCGCGTGAAGCCGATGTATTCATTCCAGTTGCGACTCCGGGTCTTGACCATGAAGGGAACCTTGTCCGCGCAGACAGCGCCGTAAGCCTGCGAATGAAGAAGCTGAGAGAAATGGGCTTGCCCAGCTGTGCCGATGTTCTCAAGGCTATAAACGAGAGGCTATAAAGCATGCTGATTCTCCTAAAAGGTGGCACTGTTTACGATCCTCATAACGGAATCTCCGGCAAAAAGAAGGATATTTATATCGAGGATGGAAAAATAACAAGAAAGCCCGGACGCCAGAGGAAAATTGATAAAACTATTGATGTTTCCGGAAAGGTAGTAATGGCCGGGGGTATAGACATTCACACTCACATTGGTGGAGGTAAGGTAAATATTGCCAGGATGCTAATGCCTGAGGATCATATCGAGCACCCTGATTACGCCGGCAAGGTAACTCGTGGTGGAAGCGGACACATCACCCCCACGTCTCACTCCACTGGATATCGTTATGCTGAGATGGGGTATACAAGCTGCTTTGAGCCGGCAATGATTCCGGCAAATGCGCGACAGACCCACATGGAAATGGCGAACACACCCATGATTGATACGGGCGCCTACAGCCTGCTCGGTAATGATGACTTCCTCCTGCGGCTTATAAACAAGGGGCAAGAGCAGGAACTCATTAACGATTACGTTGCCTGGAGTATAAATGCTTCCCAGTCAATGGCTGTCAAGGTAGTTAATCCAGGCGGAATCAATGCATTCAAATTTAACCAGCGTGCACTTGACCTGGATGACAACAATTCACACTACGGAATAAGTCCCAGGAAGATACTTGAAACCCTGTCCCAGGCAATGGTTGACCTTGGTGTACCGCATCCGCTCCACGTTCATGGTTGTAACCTTGGAGTTCCCGGAAACATAAATACCACGCTAAAAACTATTGACGCCATGGCGGGACGTCCAGTTCACCTGACCCACGTCCAGTTTCACAGCTACGGTAATGAGGGAGATCGCAAGTTTTCCTCTGGCGCTGCTCATATAGCAGAAGCTCTTAACGAAAACCGGAACATATCTGTAGATGTAGGACAGATTATGTTTGGTCAGACTGTCACCATTTCAGGTGACACCATGATGCAACATAAAGGGAGTGAGCATGCTCACCCGGCAAAATGGTACTCCATGGATATCGAGTGCGACGCTGGTTGCGGTGTCGTGCCCTTCCGTTATCGTGACAAGAATTTTGTAAACGCACTTCAATGGTGTATCGGGCTTGAAATTTTTCTTCTTGCTGATGATCCGTGGCGCATATTTTTGACCACTGACCATCCTAACGGTGCTCCCTTCACAATGTATCCTCACCTGATCAAGCTGCTTATGGATCGATCGTTTCGAAATGACATGTTATCTACTCTTCATGCGGGTGCGCAGGCAGCATCGATTCTTTCCAGCATCGACAGGGAATATACACTGGAAGAAATTGCAATAATGACTCGTGCTGCACCTGCACGAAGCCTTGGGCTTCGGGACCGTGGTCACCTGGGAATTACCGCCAGGGCCGATATCACGGTTTACAGTCCCCATGAGGACAAGGAAGTGATGTTCTCAAGACCAGACCTGGTACTGAAAAACGGTGAAATCGTGGTGAAAAGCGGAAAAATTGTAAAGAGCGTCCAGGGCCAGGTAAACACCGTAAAACCTGAATTTGATAACGGCATCGAGAAGCAGCTGAAGCGATATTTTGATCGCTTCCAGACCGTTAGTTTTGGCAATTACCCTATCAGTAACGATGAATTGCAAAGTTACAGTAACAGGGAGCAGGTAATACACGCCTGCAACAACGATTGAATGACATGGAAATAAACGGCGTACAAATCGACGACACATTTGCCGAGGCCTTCCCCATGAAGGCAACGCGGTTAATTATTACCGCCATGACCCTTAAATGGGCATACCGGGCAGCGAATTCCCTTACCGGTTTCGCTTCATCAGTGATTGCCTGTGGCTGCGAAGCTGATATTGAACGGGAACTGACGCCGGAAGAGACCCCGGATGGACGGCCGGGGATCGCTGTCATTATTTTTGCAATGTCCAGGTCGGCGCTTCAGGATCAGTTGACAAAAAGGGTGGGGCAGTCAGTGATGACCACTGCCACGAGTGCCTGTTTCTCCGGTAGTCACAGCGACAAGATGATTCCCCTGGGCAAGAGCCTGCGTTATTTCGGAGACGGTTACCAGATTTCCAAGGTGGTTAATGATATTCGCTACTGGCGGATTCCGGTTATGCATGGGGAATTCGTTTGCGAGGAAACCACCGGGATTGTTCCAGCAATTGGGGGTGGAAATTTCCTCGTTCTTGCCAAAACCTCACGGCTCGGCCTGGCAGCCTGCGAAAAGGCTGTACAGGCTATTCGTAAAGTACATGGGGCCGTGACGACTTTTCCCGGTGGAATTGTTGGTTCCGGCTCCAAGATTGGCTCAAAGTACAAGTTCCTGCCGGCTTCAACCAACGAGGTCTACTGCCCTACCCTCAAGGGCCAGGTAGATTCGAAACTCGACGAAAACGTTGGGTCTGTGCTTGAAATAGTAATCGACGGATTAAACGAAGAAGCGATAAGCCAGGCCATGCATGATGGTATTCGAGCAGTATGTAAATTCGGCCCCGGAAAAGGCATTTACCGCATCAGTGCTGGCAACTATGGCGGCAAACTCGGGCCCTATCACTTCAAGCTCAGGGATATCCTCTCGTGACGGCGCTGACACTGACTCTCAGGACGGAACTCCGCTTCCCATTAAACGTCTCCTGCATTGTCCCGAATCTTCTCCAGGGCAAGGATAAGCATGAAATTGGCAATTTGAAGCTAAATTACGGAAATGAAAGCATAAAAGTGTCGGAATTGTTCAAGATTAGTGGCACGAACACGGATAATATACGCTTCAAAAATAGCGGTACCAGGCTGACACACATCGGTGCCCGAATGACTGCAGGAGAAATCCTGGTAGAGGGCGACGCTGGCGACTTCCTCGGCAGTGCCATGACAGGTGGCAAGATCCAGGTGCACGGCGACACGGCCTGCTGGACCGGGGCCTCAATGAGTAATGGCAAGATAGAAGTTTTTGGAAATAGCAGTGATTACCTGGGTGCGGTACAGCAGGGTAAAGCCTCCGGTATGAGTGGTGGTACGATTATTGTGCACGGAAACACCGGTGACCGCGCCGGAGAGCGCATGCGCAGGGGAACCATTGTTGTGTTCGGCCAGTCCGGAGAATTTACTGCCTGCAAAATGCTCGCAGGCACTATTATTATTCTCGGAAAAACAGGGGCTTACATTGGGATGGGCATGCGGCGAGGAACGATTGTCCTGGCCAGGAAACCAAGAAGACTGGTACCCACTTTTAGAAATTGTGGATACCTGAAAATTGAATTCCTGCGACTGCTTTTTAAACAACTGGCCACTTCCTGCGAAGTTTTTGAAGTGTTCAGTGGATTTGGCCCGGAAGCCGTTCGATATTCTGGTGACGAGTCGGTGGGTGGGCTTGGTGAAATTCTCGTGCTGAAAAACGCAAGATTGGTGAAATGAAGCAAAAAATGAAATTTAAAGGTCGCGACAAGAATCGAATCGTCGACCCGCAAAGCAGGCAACAGGTTGATGAGTTGCTTGCTGATATGCCCTTACAACGAGACCTGCTGATTGAATATCTTCATTTAATCCAGGACACCTATCATTGTATCTCTGAAAATCATATTCGAGCCCTGGCACACAAGATGAAGTTGTCCACGGCAGAAATATTTGAAGTTGCAACTTTTTACCACCATTTTGATGTCATAAAGAGTGGAGATGCATCCCCTCCTCCGCTGACAGTTCGCGTTTGCAATTCGCTGACCTGTGAATTATCGGGTTCAGAAAAACTCATCGAGGAGCTCCAGTCCTTACATGGCGATAGTGTTCGTATACAGGAAGTACCCTGCGTAGGCAGGTGCCAGTCCGCGCCAGTTGCCGTGGTAGGGACGAATCCAGTGGAAGGGGCGACAAAAGAATCGGTAAGCACTGCCGTAGAGAAAGGGGAAGCGAGGATTTCAACAGGCGATTACCTGGATTACGCCAGCTACTCCGCAGACGGTGGATATGCGATCTACAGGGATTGCCTGTCCGGAAAGCTAGAGCCAGAAGAGGTAATTTCAACCCTGGAGAACTCAAATCTCCGTGGGCTCGGCGGCGCAGGTTTCCCCCTGGGGCGAAAGTGGCGAATTCTCAGGGACCAGGCGGCCCCAAAGCTTATCGCCATTAATATTGACGAAGGAGAGCCCGGTACGTTCAAAGATCGTCATTACCTTGAAAAAGATCCCCATCGTTTTATTGAAGGGGCGTTAATCGCCTCGTGGGCCATAGACGCGAAAGCCGTCTATATTTATCTTCGTGATGAATATGCAGGCTGCAGGGATATCCTTTTGAATGAGCTGGAGACCTTGCGTAGTTCTGCAGATTTTGACCTCCCGGAACTTCACCTGCGCCGTGGTGCCGGTGCCTATATATGCGGTGAAGAATCCGCAATGATCGAATCTATTGAAGGCAAGCGAGGCATGCCCCGCCTGCGTCCTCCCTATGTTGCCCAGGTCGGCTTGTTCGGCAGGCCAACGCTGGAACACAACATGGAATCCTTACACTGGGTCCGGGAAATCCTGGAGAAAGGTGCAGAATGGTTCACATCCCACGGACGCAACGGTCGCAAGGGCTTACGTTCATTCTCCGTCAGCGGGCGCGTGAAAAAGCCGGGTGTACATCTTGCCCCGGCCGGCATCAGCGTTCGTGAACTCATCGATGAATATTGTGGCGGGATGCTTGATGGTCATGAGTTTTATGGCTATTTTCCCGGTGGCGCATCGGGAGGAATGTTGCCTGCGTCACTGGGTGACGTTCCCCTTGATTTTGACACCCTGCAGGAGCATGGTAGCTTTATTGGCTCAGCAGCTGTGATTGTATTTTCCAGGCATGATAGTGCGCGCAAGCTGGCCCTCAACGCCATGAAATTTTTTGAAGATGAATCCTGCGGACAATGCACGCCCTGCAGGGTTGGTACTGCCAAGGCCACCACCCTGATGGCCCGAAACAAGTGGGATTTACCACTGCTTGAGGAGCTCTCGCGGGTCATGGAGGACGCATCGATTTGTGGGCTCGGACAGGCAGCCCCTAATCCGCTTCGCACCGCTATCCGGTATTTTCCAGAAGAATTTAGTGAGTAAGAAAAAATGGCCGTAAACCCCGAGACTATTCCACAGGTAACTACCCAATTTGAGTTGAATGGTGAAGCAATTTCCGCCTACGAGGGGGAAACCATACTTGAAGCTGCTGAAAGACACGGCACAACGATACCCCGGCTTTGTTACAAGGAAGGCTATCGTAGTGACGGAAACTGCCGCGCCTGTGTTGTCGAAATTGATGGCGAACGTGCATTAGCACCCTCCTGCTGCCGCGTCCCCACGGAAAACATGAAAGTACAAAGCACCAGCGACAGGGCTCTTCATTCCCAGAAAATGGTCCTGGAGCTGCTGTTATCGGATATGCCGGAGCAAGGTAAGTCCCCCTACACTCCGACTTCAGAACTGGACTATTGGTGCGAAGAACTTGATGTAAAGGAGGCGCGCTTCGAACAAAGAGAACAGCCCGCTTCCGATAATTCGCACCCGGCAATGTCTGTTAATCTTGATGCCTGCATTCAGTGCAACCGTTGCGTTCGTGCCTGTCGTGAAGAACAGGCCAACGACGTCATTGGATATGCGTTTCGTGGAAAACATTCTGAAATCACCTTTGATATCGGTGATCCCATGGGCGATAGCTCCTGTGTTGCATGCGGTGAATGTGTCCAGGCCTGCCCTACCGGCGCGCTTATGCCTGCAAATAATGTGGCTGCGGAGTTACCTGACAAGAAAGTTGATTCCATTTGCCCCTACTGCGGAGTTGGCTGCCTGCTAACATTCAATATCAGGGACAACAGGATACAGTACGTCGAGGGAAGAAACGGTCCGGCAAACCAGAGCCGCCTGTGCGTAAAGGGGCGCTTCGGATTTGACTATGTCCACCATCCCGATCGCCTTACCAGGCCCCTTGTCCGACGGGATGATGCCGTCAAGACCCCGGAGCTAATCGACCAGGAGGACATCCACAAGTATTTTCGCGAAGCCAGTTGGGAAGAGGCCCTGCAAAAAGCCTGTGACGGGATTAATCTAATCAAGGAAAGGAATGGCAGCCCTGCACTTGCAGGCTTCGGCAGTGCCAAGGGAAGCAACGAGGAAGCCTACCTGTTCCAGAAGCTGGTTCGAACGGGATTTGGTAACAACAACGTCGACCATTGTACGAGACTTTGCCATGCCTCCTCGGTGGCGGCATTACTTGAGACGATCGGCTCGGGGGCGGTTTCAAACCAGGTCGAGGATGGGACTACCGCAGATGTCATGATAGTGATCGGGGCGCGACCTACAGCGAACCACCCGGTTGCTGCAACTTTTATGAAGAATGCGGTGCGTAATGGTAGCAAGCTGATTGTCATTGAACCCTACGCGTCTGAAATGGCACGTCATGCCGAACATTATCTGCCCCTGCGACCTTCAACCGACGTCCCCCTGCTCAACGCAATAATGCACACCATCATTGATGAGGGACTGGAAAACAGGGAGTTCATTGAACAGCATACTGACGGATTTGCCGAACTAAAGAAAACCGTCCAGGATTATGACCCTGAAAAAGTAAGTCGAATATGCGGAATCGACGCGAATACGATTCGAACCGTAGCTCGACTTTACGCCACCGCAGGTAAATCCATTATTTTCTGGGGCATGGGAATTTCCCAGCATGTCCATGGTACGGATAACGCTCGTTGCCTGATTTCACTAGCCCTGTTAACCGGCCAGGTTGGCAGGCCAGGCACCGGCCTGCATCCCCTGCGCGGCCAGAACAATGTCCAGGGCGCATCCGACGTCGGGCTGATACCAATGATGTACCCGGACTATCGTCCTGTCAGCGATGCAAGGGCCCGTGAAAAATTTGAAGACCTCTGGGGAACCGAGCTCGATTCAAAAGCTGGCCTGACGGTTGTAGAAATCATGCATGCCATCCACGATGATGAAATAAGAGGCATGTATATCATGGGTGAAAACCCTGCCATGTCTGATCCCAATCTTAACCATGCACGTGAAGCGCTGGCAAAGCTGGAACACCTGGTAATACAGGACATATTTTTCACCGAAACCTGCAGCTTTGCGGATGTGATATTACCAGCCTCCGCTTTCGCTGAAAAAAGCGGTACTTTCACTAACACTGACCGACGAGTGCAGTTGGCAAGGCAGGCAATTGATCCCCCGGGTGAGGCGAGACAGGATCTGTGGATCATCAACGAGCTTGGCAAGGGAATCGGTCTTGATTGGCACTATGATTCCGCGCAAGTGGTATTTGAAGAAGTCAGGCAGGCGACCCCCAGCATGGGAGGTATTACCTGGGAGAGACTTGAACAGGAACATTCCCTCACCTACCCCCTGCAAAATGAGGGTGACCCGGGGGAACCGGTGATATTTCGTGGTGGCGAATTTCCTACAGATGATGGCAAAGGAAGATTTGTCCCTGCAGAGCATATTGAAGCTGACGAACTACCCGATGATAAGTACCCATTCGTCTTTATTACCGCGCGTCAGCTGGAACATTGGCATACGGGAACAATGACAAGGCACTCCTTTGTCCTTGACGCCATCGAGCCCGTACCTACTGTCTTCATTAATCCAGATGACCTGGAAAAGATGGACCTGGATGAAAACGGAATGTTATCTATCGAGTCCAGGAGAGGGAAAATAGAGGTCAAGGCCAGGCCAACGATCCATATGCAGCCCGGTGTCGTATTGATGTCCTTCGCGTTCAAGGAAGCCGCGGCCAATTTACTCACAAACGAGGCACTCGACCCGTTTGGGAAAATTCCGGAATTCAAGTACTGCGCGGTTAAACTCAGCGCAGCTTAGCAGCGAGAATGACCGGGCAACAAAAGCTAGCTTTTTACCTCGTAGCTTTTTAGAGTCAGGGTTTCTTCAATCAGGGCTTCTGTAGCCTTGCCAGAGCTATCGGGTATGACCGTGCGTATCTGGTACAGGGAGCCCGGTATATTATCCGAGAAAATAAACTCGTAAGATTTGTCTGCAAACCTGGCGAAATCCTTACGCCTCGGGTCCTTTATATAAGGCGAAATTGCTATCTTTTCCCCTTCTACAACAGAGCCATTAAAGTCGATATCAACATTGGTAATTTCAGCGCTCTCAGAAAATGCCATCTTGATCCTTCGTTGAAAGTAGCGCCAGTGTCCATCGGTAATACGGTTCATTTCGACAACATCGCCCTGCATATAAATGCCGATCACGGGATTGCCGGTAATGTTACTCAGGTTGTCTCGGCTGGCCTGCTGCTGGCGGTCCGCCGTGAAAAACTCCAGTTCTGCATTTTTGCTACCGTCGTCATTTATTTCAATAATGTCGAGGTAGACTGCATCGGTAAACCCTTCTTCATATGTGCCTGACTTTACAAACTCGTAATACAGACGAGCAGGCTTCTCGACATTTTGCAGGTGGTCATTCAGCCAGATTTTTCTCTCAGCAGGAGAAAACTCGTAGGTGTTCACATCAACAACCGCTGAATCGCCCATACGACCAATGGATCCCTCGGTTTCAGGTTCAGTAGCTTCCTGCGCCAGCGCTACACCTGCAAATAATGTCATGCCACAAAGCGACAGTACTTGTAACCTGGTAGATTTCGAGAGGCATTTAGTCATCATCGTCACCCCGTGTTTCTGTAATTTTCCCAAGCGGGATACCATAATCTTTAAGGATAGCCAGGATCTTGTCGTCATTATCGTCGATAAACTGGTTAACCCTGTCCTTCCACTCTTTTTCCCCATACCTGACCGCCATGGACATGTTGTAATCAAACTTCATTTCAGGATTATCTTTGCCGCTGGGAAGAGGCACTACCACCAGGTTCTTCTCACTATTTTGCTTCGCGTAATAACCTGCAATGGGGCCCCAGATGACGGTTGCATCAATCTTGTTTGCCACAATGTCATCCATGATGTTAATAGGATTAACTCTCACGTCCCCGGATTGGGCCATGTAGGGTTTCATCTGGCTGAATAGCCCGTTTTTAAATAACCAAAGTTGCCCCGGCCCACGGTCAAACGCACCTACGCGAACTGCTTGCTTCTGCTCGTCGCTTAACTTCTTGATATCGGCAGCACTCTTGACGCTATCCAGTCCTCGACCCCGGGAGTATACAAATGCGTAGGTTGACGCGTAATAGGGCTTGGTTGTTGCTGCCAGTTCAAACCTGTCCGGCACACCTATCACCAGGTCACATTTGAACTTGCCGTCGTCTCCATCTGCCTTAAGGGTATTACGAATAAAGCCCATTCTCTGGGGGAACCACTCGTACTTGAGCGGCACTCCCAGATCAGCCGCAAACAACTCGGCAATTTTATTTTCAAACCCTTCACCATTCTTGTTTGAATACGGTAAGTTGAATGGATCTGCACACACTTTCAGTGCGTCCTTGTCCACATCGGCAACTGCAAATGAGGTGGAAAGGGAAAATATTACGAAAATTAGCGCGAGTGACTTGGGCATAGGCTATCTACCTGGTCGGTGATGACTGATAATTAAATTTACTTTGCCGGAGGCTGAACCTTTTTCAGCTTGCCAAGAATACGGCGGTAGGGCCCCTGGAGTTGTAGTGCAGCCTCCCTTGCAGCTTCAAGGTTCACCGGCTCTCCTACGATGATCAAACCGACCATGCCAAAGCCCAGGTGAGGTTCACAAACATAGGCATAAATGCCTTCAATATCCAGGGTCAATTTCAGGTTTTCGCCCAGGTTGCCACGAAATGGTTCTGCGCCTTCCGGCAGCATGGAATCAATTGAAACGGCGTTATGCGAGGTCATATTGACGAAACCCACTGTGTCGCCCGGAGCAATGGTAACGATGTCAGGATTAAAGCGCCTTGCTTCGGCGTTGATCGTATGATCTGCTGCCAGCGTGACCGTCGTAAGGCCTGTAGTAAGCATCAGTGCCGATACAAGCTGAATAATGTATTTATTTATACCCATGTGAATTCTCCACATCTTTTGCCTAGTAGTGTAAACAGGCGGTTCATTTATCTGGATCCTGTTCTGTCTATTACAGCAATCCGCCCGAAAAAAACCCGTATTTTAATTCAAGGTGTCAGGAAATGCACTCCGGGAATGCACCCCGTGAATATTTCCTAGGTACTCTGACATTTAATCAGGGCACGAGTTCTGGGGTACAGCGGGGAACTTTTTGGAAATTTTTCAATGCACTGGAAACCCGGAACAGGTTTCCAGACAAAAAAATCCCCGGCACCTTGCGGTACCGGGGACTCTTAACCTATTTAAAGCTAATAATTAGCTTAAGGCAGGCTGAACACCATCAGAACACCAGCATTACGTGCTGAGTTAAGCAGTGCGCGGTAACCGCCCACAGCACCCAGAGCAGCGGTGTCAGGTGCAGCAGCAAGACCAGGGATAGCTACAACAGCACCGGCCCATCCGCCAATTCCGGACAGAATACCGACATACTGTTTACCCTTGTGCTGCCAGGTGTTGAAGTTACCAATGATGCCGGAAGGAGTTTTGAACTTCCAAAGCAGCTTGCCGCTCTTGGCGTCAATTGCTTTTGCATAACCTTCCAGTGTTCCGTAGAACACAACATCACCAGCCGTAGCCAGAGCGCCACTCCATACTGACCACTGCTCAGGAATAGACCATACGATCTTACCCTTGTCAGCGTCCCAGGCTATGAAGTTACCCATGTTGTCTGTGCCGTCTTTCATTACAGCACCGGCAGGATACATGGTGAGGTTGGCGTTAACATAAGGCTGACCAGCAACATACTGGTTACCACCAGCAGCATAACTTACTGGCTCGTAAGTCATACATACGTGGTTGGTAGGTACATAGAACATACCAGTACGTGGGCTGTAAGCAGCTGGCTGCTGATCCTTGGTACCCAGAGCAGCAGGACAGATGTCCTTGGAAACAACATCTTCACCGTTGTGGTGTGTGCTGTACTGATCGAGGGTCTGAGGATAACCTGTCTTCATGTCAACGTGGGTTGACCAGTTAACGGCAGGGTCATACTTCTCAGCAACAAGCAGGGCACCCGTTTTACGGTTCATCGTGTAGGCATAGCCGTTACGATCAAAGTGAACCAGTGCAGGGGTCTTCTTACCTTTGACTTTCATGTCAGCGAGGATCATTTCGTTAATACCGTCATAATCCCACTCATCATGAGGAGTCATCTGATAAGCCCAACGAGCAACACCAGTGTCGATGTCACGAGCAAAAATGGTCATTGACCACTTGTTGTCACCCGGACGAACAACTGGGTTCCAGGTTGAAGGGTTACCAGAGCCGTAGTAAAGCAGGTTTTCATCCCAGTCTACTGGCCACCAGCCCCATACGGAACCACCACCAGTTTTCCACTGGTCGCTCAGGCCTTTACACTTGTTAGGACCACGTGAAGGAGCCTTCCAGTCAGAGTTTGAGCACCAGGTTTTCAGAGAAGAATCTTTGCCAACCTTCTTGCCCAGAGATGTGGTGTTCTTGTCGAAGAGGATATCTTCGTCAGGACCCATGCTGAAAGCACGCCATGCCAGGCTACCGTCTTTGGCATTGTAGGCAGCAATCCAGCAGCGCACACCAAACTCAGCACCTGAACAACCGGTGATGACCTTGTCTTTCATCGGGTGTGGGGCGTTGGTATTGGTCATACCTGTCTTCGGGCTGTGAGGACCGCCTTTGGAAGCAGGAATGTCGCTACCCTGGAATACACTCCAGACTTCTTTACCAGTCTTGGCATTCAGAGCAACCAGCTTGGTGTCAGCCTGCTGCAGATAAATCTGCCCCATGCTGTAACCAAGACCACGGTTAACGATGTCGCAGCACATAACCGGAACGGTTTCTGCTTCATTCTGTTGTGGCTCATATGCCCAGGTGATGGTCAGGTCATCAAGATTGATGGCGAAAACATCATTTGGGAAAGAAGAGTGAATGAAAAGATGATCTGAATCCAGGCCTGTCGCACTTGACGGCAGGACCAGGGGACCACCTTCGTGACCTTGTAAGCGGCCTGTTGAAAACGTCCAGGCTGTTACAATGTTACCGGCATTCTTATTGTTGATTTGCTTCAACTCAGAATAACGCCAGTTGTTGTAATCGCCACCCGGGTAGGCCCAGTAGTTCGGATTATCAATCAGCTTACGAACTTCATCGTTCGCAGTGACTGACAAAGGAACCATCAGTGCCAGAGCGGCAATCATCCAATACCTCAAGGATAATTTACTCATGACCTCCTCCTCTATTTATTAGTTGATCATGTGATTGATCTCGAGACTAGACAAAAAAACCCTTCGACACCCCGAGATCGATTGGTGGCAAAGAGCTAATCACTACAAGTGAATTCGTGAATGATGCGTCGAGAGAAGTGCTCGACATGATAGACCTGGACGTTCTGACGAACGACATCAGCAAGACCATCCCTTACGGATAAGACTTTCTGACATTTTTTGATACATACCGCTGGTTGTAGACGTCATACTTAAGTTCTTATTGTCCATCTGTCTTAAGGGACCGGAATCCCTTTGTCGATTTATATCGTAAGCACAACCTCAGGGCCTGCCTGTTCAGACCTTCCCATTATGGGCCGTTCCACATGTGATAATAAATGTGTCAAGTATGATGGTACATCTACTGCGACGTAAAAACTCCATCAGCCGCTGCCATTTTTCTTATCCATAAATCCTGCAGCTTTTTATTATGCTTCCTGCACTAAGTGGCTAATATATTAGGAAACTTTCCTAGTACAAGCAAGCTAATATTCCCAATAAACAGTGACAATTAAGGGACATGAAAAATTGTTTTTTTCATATTAATAACAATACCTTACAATGCTTTATTAAATTAGGATATTACAAGCCTGGCTGGCACCTCGCGCCGTGCAATTCATCTGTTGCCCTGCAACATCACGGTCCATGCAGCGGTTCAAGTCTTTTTTCCGCATAAAAACGTCGCTTCACGGGCTGTGTCTCGTCTCATCGTGCTGGAACAAAACGCTTCCAGCGGGTCTAATTGCTTTATACTGTTCTTTTTATTTTTCTGTACCCAGGGGATCACAAGAAATGGAAACTCTAAATCGCGTTATTTGCGCCAGCATAAGCACGGGCATAATAATCCTTTCCACTGCATTTACATCTTTGTATGCGGATGTGGCGCCTGCTGATTTTCGCCAGAAACAATCTGACGCCGTGTGGGAAAAACTGCGCGAGGGTGCATTTCAGTCAAGACAGATAATTGAAGGTGCAGAACAGAACGTACTTGAGATAAAGGCGCCGTACCGTGCAGAAGATGCTACCGTCGTTCCTATCTCGGTTCACACCAAGATTCCACAGACCGAGCAGCAGTACATCAACAAGATTCACATTTACATCGACAAGAATCCACTACCGCTGGTGGGCATTTTCGAATTGACCCAGGACAGTGGCAAGGCCGACCTCGCCATGAGAGTCAGGGTAGATGATTTCACATATGTTCGCGCCATAGCCGAGATGAACACCGGGGAGCTATTCATGGCCAAGAGTTTTGTCCGTGCCACGGGAGCATGCTCTGCCCCTCCTCCAAAGAGTATTGATGACTCAATTGCAAACATGGGAAAAATGAAAATTCGTAACGTGGGGGAGCTGGAAATAGACAAGCCCAACCTGGTTCAGCTAAAGATTAAGCATCCCAACATAACTGGTCTTCAGCCTATGAAAATCGGCTCAAGGGTAATGCCACCCCCGCACTTTATTCGCGAATTAAAAATCGGGTATGAAGGCAAAACAATCATGAAAGCACAACTAACTTTCTCTGTCAGCATGGACCCAAGTTTCAGGTTTTATTTCACACCCAGGGGTGAAGGTGAAATGACTGTGGAAGCCACTGACACGCAAAACAACCAGTGGAGTTCAAGCTACGAAGTCCGGAACTCCACTTGATGTAAAATTACTTTTTCGGGCTTTTTACTTCCCTGTCCTGACCACTCGCTTCGCGACCGGGCAGTTTTTCTTCGCCATGGCTTCGACCTCATCGTAACGGGCTCGAAGCTCCTTGGTAGACTTTCCAAGATCCCTGAACACTGCGCCCTTTTCACCAGGCATAGCGCGGTTACGCACATAGACTGAAACGTTCTCATATTCTTCAAATGTAAAGACTGACTTCACTGCATCCAGTCTGCAGGAACAGGCATATAGAGTTTCCTCTGTTTGCCCGCCATTTTCCGCCATGCAAGTCACGACATTTCGAACTGATTCAATTGTAGGATACTCGTTCGCAGTGGCATTAAATGTAGCGAACAATAGTGGCAATGTGATTAGTCGGGCTATACGCATTATCTTGTTGACTCCAGGTCCGGGATTTCAAATAAAAATTTATGCTACCAAATAATATGCGCTGAACATACTGCATTTTAGCTATAAATTAAACATAAACGCTTCAGACAGGTACGACGAAAAAAGGTTCATTGAAGAACTTTTTTAATATGCTCGACTGTTTTCTGCGTCGCCCCGGAATGCTGTTGCAGGATTTGCCGTCCACATTTTCCCATCTCGTCCCTGGCTTTCGAATCACGCAGTAAGGCACTTACCGTTGAGGCAAGCTCATGATTGTTATTGACCACTTTTAAAGCGCCTCCCTCGAGCATCAAGTTGCCAATTTCAAGGAAATTTACATAATGTGGGCCTGTGATGACTGGAATACCGTGTGCCGCAGGTTCAATCATATTATGGCCGCCGGCCTCAACAAGACTTCCACCTATAAAAGCCAGGGTGGCTAGCGGAAACAGCTGGTCAAGTTCACCGATGCTGTCCACGAGCAACACCTGTGGATCACTGTCTCCTTCGCCCTGCCCCAACCCACTCAGCTTCTGTAACCGAAACCCTTTTCGAGTGCAAAGTGCCGCGACTTTTTCAAATCGCTGCGGATGTCTCGGCGCAATGATCACGAGGCTGTTTTCAATATCACTACTTATATGTTGCTGCGCTTCGAGCACAATTTCCTCTTCTGCATCATGGGTGCTCGCGGCAATCCATGCGATCTTTGAACTTATAAAGCTTTGCACATCCCCTTTCAGCGGATTCTTCAGGTTATTTTCAACCGGCAAATCGAATTTCAGGTTGCCCGGGACCTCGACTCTTCCAGGTGGGGCTCCCAGTGTCATGTAACGCTCCGCATCCCCGGCAGTTTGAGCAAGCACGAGAGAGACACTCTCCAGTGCTTCCCGTGCAAGGCTGGACAATCGTCTGTATCCCCGGAATGAACTCGGAGAAATACGGGCATTAGCTATAACAATGGGAATGTCTTTTTGTTTACAGAGACGGTAGAGGTTTGGCCAGATTTCAGTTTCCATCACGATACATACAGATGGTCGCAGTCGCTCGAGCATTCGAATCATGAATCCGGGAATATCATAGGGAAAATAAAAGTGACATATTTCTTCCTGGAACTCCTTGCGTAATGTCGTTTTACCTGTCGGAGTCACCGTAGATACCACGACCCGGTGACCGGGAAACTCTTTCACAAGGGCTTTTATTAGCTCAACCGCCGCCTTAACTTCACCTACAGAAACTGCATGTATCCAGATCAATCCACCGTTCTTGCTATAGTCAGGAATATGCCCCAGCCTTTCCGGCCATCTTTCGCGGTAACCGGGCACCCGCAAACTGAGCCAGAAAAGGCGAACAAGAAACAACGGGAGCAGGATGCAAATAAATAGGGTGTAGATTTGTCTCAAGCCGCGGCCCCTGGTGTCATCAGCCCTGGGGTTGCTCTTCTAAAAGCCAGTCCAGGTATTTTTTCAGTCCTTCCTCGAGCGAATGAAACTTGTATTTACAGCCACTCTCCCTGAGTTGCACGAGGTCTGCGCAGGTGTAGCTTTGATACTTGCCTGTCAAGTTCGCCGGAAAGTCGACGTATTCTATTTCTCCCTTTGCCATGAGCTTTATCAGCGTATTGGCCACATCATTAAATGTCCTTGGCTGACCTGTACCAGCATTAAACACCCCGGATACATGCTTGTTCTCCATAAACCAGAGATTCAGGGCAACTGCATCTTCCACGTAAACAAAATCCCTCATCTGGCCACCATCATCGAAGCCACCTGTCCCCTTGAATAATCGCGCATTCCGTTCTGTACTTAACTGTTGAAAAACATGGTAAGCGACGCTGGCCATGTGGCCCTTGTGAGATTCCCTGGGACCATACACATTGAAATACCTGAGGCCGACAACTTGAGAACTAATCTTCCCAAGAAAATACCTGGCATAGTTGTCAAAAAGAAACTTGGAACGGGCGTAAATATTCAATGGTGTTTCGTTAGCTGCTAGCTCGGCGAATTCACTGGCCCCACCATAGACGGCTGCACTGGAGGCATAAATGAATGGAACCTGGTTGTCTACGCAATGGTGAAATAATGTTTTTGAGTAGGCGTAATTATTATCCATCATGTATTTACCATCCTGCTCTGTTGTATCAGAACAGGCTCCCTGGTGAAAAACATAGCGGGTTCCCTTGATGCCACTACCTTTTTTTACCTGCTGTAAATAGGCTTCCTTGTCGACCAGGTCGACGTATGAACAATCCTCCAGGTTAACCGGATTTTTTAGAGCGTCGACCTCGTCAACCACAATAATCTCTCGCTCACCCTCCTCGTTCAAAGCCTTTACCAGGTTGCTACCAATAAAACCGGCGCCCCCGGTTACAACAATCATTTTTCCGAGTCCATTTTTGAAAGATTGATACTGTTTATTATCTCGCTGCTTGATGTGTCTATCTCAATAGCTATACGTTCTACCCTTCCACCCCGGGTTTTAACAAAGTCAGCACCCACGATTTCATGCTCTTCATAATCCGCACCCTTCACCAGTACGTCAGGACATATCTCGTGGATCAAGGCCTCCGGGGTATCCTCAGCAAAGCTGCATATCCAGTCTGTTGAAGCGAGCGCGGACAGCACTTTCATCCGGTGACCCAGCGTATTGACTGGCCGCCCTTTCCCTTTTAATCGTTCAACGGAGGCATCGTTGTTCACTGCTACAACCAGGTAATCACCGTGTTGCCTTGCCTTTTCCAGGTAGTCCACGTGCCCAGCATGAAGCACATCAAAACAACCGTTGGTCATGACAATAGTTGCCCCCTTGTCTTTTTCAGACTGAACAATATCCACAAGCTCTGATGCAGGATAAACCCCGCTTGTACCTGTCTTGCTAATCCTGTTCGCGAGTGCGCTATTCAATTCGTCCACGGACACGCTGGCTGCACCAAGTTTTTCCACAACTAGCCCCGCAGCAGTATTGGCAAATATCACTGCTTCTTCCAGGCTATGAGATGAAACAAGCGATGCTGCAAGCACACCAATTACACTATCCCCTGCTCCTGTTACATCAAACACTTCATGCGCAAGAGCGGGTTGATGAAGCAATTTCCCTTTTTCAGCCGTATATAGAGTCATGCCATCACGACCACGAGTTACCAGCAATGCATCAAGCTCAAGGTTTTTGCAGAGTTCGAGTGCTTTTGAATCAAACTCGCTTTCATCACCGCATTCGCCGACAACAGCGAGAAACTCATTGAGGTTTGGCGTCAACACTGTTGCCTGTCGATACCTGGAAAAGTCTGAACCCTTTGGATCCACGAGGACGGGTATCTCTTTTTCCCTGGCGGCCTTGATCATCGATTCCAGTGATTGCAGGCTGCCCTTGGCGTAGTCCGAAATAACAACCAGCTGAACATCTGTGAGTAACCTGGCGTACTGGGCCTGGACCTCGTCAGCAACAGCCGGGGCTTGTGAAGACTCATAATCAAGTCTCAATAATTGCTGGTTTTGACTGAGCACACGGAGCTTGGTGACGGTAGGGAATCCTTCGCACCTCACCAGGGTGCTGACAACGGCATTGCTGGTCATCTGTGTTTCGAGAATATCCGCCGACTCGTCTTTGCCGGTAATCCCCAGCAATTCCACCTGTAAGCCCAGGCTGGCTATATTCATTGCAACGTTTGCCGCACCTCCGGGACGTTCCTCCACCCTGTTCACTTTCACCACCGGCACGGGAGCTTCAGGAGAAATACGGGTAGTATCCCCATGTACATAGCGATCAAGTATGATGTCGCCAACGACAAGTATTTTAGCTACTGGCGAACCGTTAAATCTGTGAGTCATGGTCAATGCATTTTGGCCTGGTTGTAAACCGTGGTATCTCTGAAAAAGTGAATTTTAACATAGGCTTACTGTCATAGTACTTAGAATGTTCAGGTATTACATGTATACAGCCTTGCTTGGGTTGTTTCTGCCGGGCGTTAGCCTTGGCGGGGACAGCTTCTCACCTCGCGTGTTTGAGGCCGATTATACGATTCATATGAAAGGCGCGAGAGTCGCCAGGATGACCCGGCAATTTACACAGCTTGAAGATGGTGCCTATCGATATCATTCAGAAACCAGGACAACAGGCTTGATTTCAATTTTTCGCAAGGATCGTTTTGTCGAAACCAGCAACTGGATTCTCAGCGACCGGCGCATGATTCCGAGGGATTATTATTATTCTCACAGTGGCGGTAAAAAGGAAAGACTTGTAAACATCAAGTTTGACTGGGAGAACAACCGCATTACGAATTCTGTAAACGGCAAGTCCTGGAAAATGCCGACGACACCCAATGTCATGGACAAATTGCTTTACCAGCTTGCCATTATGTACGACTTGCAGGATGGGCGTGAAAACTTGAGATACACAATTGCAGATGGTGGAAAAATCAAAGATTACAATTTTGAAATCCTTGGGGAAGAAACACTCACGACTCCACTGGGCAAACTTGATACGGTGAAGCTCGAAAGACACAAACCAAACAGCAGGCGCAAGAGCACTTTGTGGTGCGCCAAGAAACTTGAATTCTTGCCGGTGAAAGTTGAAAACGTCGAGAAAGATGGACGTATTACTACAGCCCTGATCAAATCGCTCGATGGAATTGCTTACTGATCGTTGAGCGCCTGGATTAATTTATCCGGAGGAAGGTAACCGGACAAGTGTTCTCCTCGTTGCGTGTATATGGCCGGGGTACCTCTTACGCCAATGTTTCGCCCGAGCTCAAAATGCCTGGCAATTGGATTTTCACATGTTTTTTTCGAGACCTTCATTCCCTGCTTGGCTTCATTCATCGCCTTTGCTCGATTTTCTGAACACCACACAGATTCCATTTGTTTATGCGTTTCTGATCCCAGCCCTGCTCTTGGAAACCCGAGATACCTTACAGCAATACCAAGACGGTTCAGTTTTGGCATGTCCTGGTGCAACCTCCTGCAATAACCACAATCTATGTCGGTAAAAACAAAAATCGTGTGCTTGGGCTTTTCTGGAGAGAACTCAATGTATTCTGCACCGGAAATTTCTCCAAGCATATCGCTGCGGATTGACGAACGAAGTTCCTCGCTGCGATTACGTTTCTGGCTTAAATCAATCAAATCTCCCTGCAGTATGTACCTGCCGTCTTCGCTCGCGTAGACAATTTCAGGCCCGATCAGCACCTCGTATACACCTGGTATCGGTGACATCTTGATGCTGGTGATATCCACATCTGGAAGCGTATTTTCAATAGCTCCGCGTATCCGCTGTTTTGGAGACTCCTCCGCAACGGAGGCCGCATGAGGTAACACCAGTGTGAGCATCATCAGGAGGATTAGGCGCATGTTTTCTACCTTTGCAATTAATGGTTTAGGTCGAATATCTGACATAATTGATTGTCTTTGTATTAAATAAAAACTATGGTATCAGACAGCAAACCGGCTTGTCTGTTCAATATTCCAGTATGAATACTGCCATAAACACCAATAGCGACGGAAGCCTCTCACTGGGCTTTGTTTTAAATGGCCTCGAGTCAGATGGATTGATCAGTGAACAGCATTCGGCGCAGCTGAAATCCCGCCTGCAAAATACAGAGGATGAGCCTGAGCATCCCCTGGTAACTATCGCCGACCAGGGCTGGCAAAGCATTACGAGGCCGTCATTTCCCTTAACCCTTGAAAGACTCACCAGGTGGCTTGCTGACAGCTCCTCCCAGGATTATTTTCGTATTGATCCACTCAAGGTGGACGTGGCAAAAATTACCAGCGTGGTTTCCCAGGCATATGCAGCCAAGCTAAAAATTCTACCATTGCTGGTAACTGAAAAAGAATTAACGATTGGCACCTGCCAGCCCTACGTTAGTGGCTGGGAAAGCGAAATGGCCCGCATCACCAAGCTCAGGATTAAGAGAGTAGTAATTAATCCCCAGGACCTCGATCGATACCTGGTTGAGTTCTACGGACTAAGTCGCTCTATGCTGGGTGCGGAATCAGAAAGTACAGAAACCTCCATAAGCCAACTACACAATTTCGAACAGCTTGTGGAGGTAGGCAAAGTTGGTGAACCCGATGCCGACGACAGGCACGTAGTTAGTCTTGTAGATTGGTTACTACAATTTGCTTTCGAACAACGTGCAAGTGACATTCACCTTGAACCAAGGCGTGACAAGGGCAAGGTCCGCTTCAGGATTGATGGTGTTTTGCATCTTGTTCATGAGTTTCCGATAAAGCTTATGGGGGCGATTACAAGTCGACTTAAATCCCTGGGCAGGATGGATGTCACGGATAAACGACGTCCCCAGGATGGAAGGGTAAAAACAAAAACGCCGAGTGGGAACGAGGTCGAAATGCGCTTGTCTACCATGCCCACTACATTTGGCGAGAAACTTGTGCTCAGGATTTTTGATCCTGAGATGTTGATGAAAAGTTTTGCCGATCTTGGATTCAGTAAACATGATCGACAGATCTGGGAGTCCATGGTTGAAAACCCGCATGGCATCATCCTGGTAACAGGCCCAACAGGTTCAGGAAAAACCACGACGCTATATTCAGCGTTAAAACAGCTGGCGCGCCCAGAGCTAAATGTTTGCACAATCGAGGACCCGATCGAATTAGTCGACCCCCAGTTCAACCAGATGCAGGTGCAGCCCGGTATTGATGTCACCTTCGCATCCGGGGTGCGGACACTGCTAAGGCAGGACCCGGATATCATAATGGTTGGAGAAATTCGAGACCGGGAAACAGCGGAAATCGCTATCCAGGCCTCTCTCACTGGACACCTGGTATTATCCAGCCTTCATACCAACAGTGCGCCGGCAACCATCTCTCGCCTGATTGACATTGGTGCACAGCCCTATCTTGTAGGTGCGACCCTGCTAGGCATTCTCGCTCAACGCCTGGTCCGCGTTCTTTGCCCACATTGTAAAAGCGAGGACAGGATAGATGAGAGCGCCTGGAAAAAGTTTGTTAGTCCGGCCCGGATTAAGCTCCCTCAAAATACCTTTAAGGCTGTTGGCTGCGATGAATGCAGGCATACCGGGTATCTCGGTCGAATTGGTATTTACGAAGCATTGACCATTGATTCAGCCATGCGCCAGGTCATCAACAGCACTACGGATCTGGATCAATACAGGAAAATAGCATTACAGCAGGGAATGAGAAGTTTAACTATCAGCGCGGCCCAAAAAATTGCCGATGGCCTAACTACCCTGGAAGAAATATATTCAGTGTTGCCTCCTGAAAGTCACTAGCCACAGGGCCTATCCGCGCGGGTGATGTTCACTATGCAATTCTTTTAATCTTTCCCTGGCGATATGTGTATATATCTGGGTCGTCGAAATATCGCTGTGGCCCAGTAACATTTGTACAACCCTCAGATCCGCGCCATTGTTTAGCAGGTGTGTCGCAAAGGCGTGTCTAAGAACGTGCGGAGACAGTTCCTTTTTGATCCCAGCCTTGAGAGAGTAATTCTTTATGGCATACCAGAAGGTTTGCCGCGTCATCTGCCGCCCACGGTTACTTGGAAAAACAACATCGCTGTTTCCCTGCTTCAACAGGGTTTTTCGACCATCCTGTAAAAATGCCTCGAGCCACGCCACGGCTTCTTCTCCCAGGGGTACCAACCTTTCCTTGTTCCCCTTGCCAAATACTCGAATCACGCCTTGCCTCAGGTTTAGCTGGGTGATTTTTAGCGAAACAAGTTCTGATACACGTAACCCGGTTGCATAAAGCACTTCCAGCATTGCACGGTCTCGAGTCCCCCTCACCGTTTTTGTATCAGGAGCTGCGATCAACAACTCCACTTCTTCTTCTGTCAAAGACTTCGGTAACGGCCTTCCAATTCTTGGAGATTCTATATCTACAACCGGATCGGAAGAGATTTCACCTTCACGCAAAAGGTATTCATAGAATCTTCTGAGACTGGAAAGACGTCTTGCAGAGGTCCGGGCCGAGCGGGTCCCCTGCACAGCCAGGTATTGTAAAACATCACTATTGCGAGCCTCTTCTATCCTGCGGGAGTTAGCCGACAACCATTTTGAAAAAGCATAAAGATCGCTGCGATAAGCTTGCAGGGTATTTTGGCTGAGGCCACGTTCCATCCACAGCGCATCAAGGAAGCGGTCAATTATCGCTACGCTAACGGCCTCGTTAGCCACGGTTTCTGGTTGGCACGATGAACGACGATGTCATGCCGCTATTCTAGGACAATCTGGAACGAGTATAAATCGGGATGCAGGGTGAGAATGTTTCCTCAATACTCACCCTGCCCAGGTGAGTTCTGTTGTTATAGTGACTACTACTTTGAAGAGGTATTGAGTTTTTCCTTGATCCTTGCTGCTTTTCCTCGCAGTTCACGCATGTGATAAAGCTTGGCCTGGCGTACATCACCACGACGCTTGACTTTTATCTCCGCAACAATCGGGCTGTATGTCTGGAAAACACGCTCCACGCCTTCACCATAAGAAATTTTTCTCACCGTGAAAGAGGAATTCAATCCACGATTGCGCTTGGCGATCACGACCCCTTCAAATGCCTGCAATCGCTCTCTCTCGCCGTCCTTGACTTTAACCTGAACCGTCACGGTATCACCGGGACCAAATTCCGGGATTTCCTTGTTCATTTGTTCCGCTTCAAGTTGTTCAATTATGTTACTCATGTCTGACTCCAAAAAATATCTCAATTAATCCGCTTTTTGTTCAGCCCCGTTTCTGTACTCATCGAGTAAACGTTTCTGATTTTCATCCAATTCCAGCTTTTCTAACAAATCCGGTCGCCTGTCCAGTGTGCGACCCAACGCTTGCATCATTCGCCACTCTTTAACTTTTTCGTGGTTGCCACCGAGCAAGACCCCGGGCACCTTCTTTCCATCTATTTCATCCGGCCGGGTATAGTGCGGATAATCAAGCAATCCTTCACTAAACGAATCCTGATCCGCCGAATCTTCATGTCCAAGCACGCCTGGAACTGTCCTGCACATGGCATCTATCACTACCATTGCCGGCAGTTCCCCACCGCTGAGCACAAAGTCACCCAGTGACCATTCCTCATCAATACGTGATTGAATCAGCCGTTCATCTACACCTTCATAGCGGCCACAAACCAGCACTACTTCCCTGTCATCCTGGCCCACATTTAGATCTTCCTGTGTGATCTTTCGACCCTGTGGGGACAGGTAAACTACTTTCGCCAACGGCCTGCCATTTTTCGCTTCGTCAATAGCGGCCGCCAGGGGTTCGTAAAGCATCACCATTCCGGGGCCACCACCATAGGGTCGATCATCGACGGTGCGATGCGTATCCCTGGTGTAGTCCCTCGGGTTAAACAGGGCCAAATCCAGCAATCCCTGGTCAGCTGCCCTGCCCACGACACCGAAGCCTGTGACTGCAGAAAACATATCCGGAAATATCGTAACTACAGCTACTTTCAGCATCTAGATATAATCGCCGGTCCAGTCAACTACCATTTTCCCGCCACCAATGTCGACATGCTTGACGACATTCCCTTTCAAAAAGGGTATCAGGTGTTTCTCGCTTCCTTCGACAACTAGAACATCATTGGCTCCTGTTTCCCTGACTTCAATAATTCTGCCCAGCTCATTGCTGTCTTCATCGAACACGTCAAGACCGAGCAAATCACACCAGTAGTACTCACCGTCGGGCAATGGTGGAAGACTTTCTCTTGTCACGCCGATGTTTAAACCTACGTAAGACAGGGCCTCAGTTCGATCTTCTATCCCCTCAAACTGGGCAACAAGGCCTTTACCCTGTTTTTTCCAGTCGACTATCCTGCCTTCATCCCAGGTGCCGTCCCGGGTTTCGAAACAAAGCGGTTTGTAAGAAAAAATATTTTCCCTGGGACTGCTATATGAAAATATTTTTAACCAGCCACGAACTCCGAAAACTCCATTTACTCGCCCCATGACGACGTGTTTCACTTCGTCACCCATGGGAACCGGCTAGTCAGGCCGCTTTCAGTTAAAAATGCTACCGTTGTGTAATCAGGCAGCCGCGACTTCACGTGACTTAAGTAATGCCGCGACTCTTTCGGAGGTTTTGGCACCTTGCGAAATCCAGTAGTCTACCCGCTCCTGGTCAATGCGAAGTTCCTCTTCCTGGCCTGAAGCTATGGGATTAAAAAACCCTACTTTCTCGATGTACCGACCATCGCGCTTGTTTCGCGAGTCGGTGACCACGATATGATAAAAAGGCCTTTTCTTGGCCCCTTTACGCGATAATCGAATTGTTACCATTAAATTATGTTCCCGGTTGTTGGCCGCTGTTCTGCCAGCGCCCCGTAAAAAAGAGCGGTATTGTAAGGGATATCCTGGAAAAAGAAAGTGCAAACAGTTGCTTAGACGTGTTTTACAGCTAAAAAATGTGTCAACACGGTCTACGGGCCAAAAACGGGGTGCGAAACCCCCGGAACAATTGCGCTACACTTTTCCTTTCATTATTTACACCTTTTGTAAGAATATAATCTTAACTAATTGTTTTATATAATTTTTATATTTTCATGACTTCCATTAAATCGCAATACCGGGAAAAACTGAAAGCTCGCCGAGGAGCCTTGTCCAGCCAGGAACGTGCTCAGAAGAGCCGAGAAATTTTTAAACATCTCCAGTCACTGCCGGAACTGGAAGAGAGCACCTCTGTTTTCTGCTTCATATCCTATGGTTCAGAAGTGGAAACCCATTCATTGATAGACAGCTTGATTAAAGACGACAGGAAAATCGCTGTGCCATCAATAATCGATAAAAATCAGATGGTTGCAAGAGAGTTTAAGGACTGGAAATCACTTGAAAAAGACAGTCTCGGCATACTCAGCCCGGCCCCGGGTGCCACAGAGGTTAAATCAGTGGATATAACGTTGACGCCGGGTCTTGGGTTCACTCCCCAGGGCCATCGTATAGGTTATGGCAGGGGCTATTACGACCGCTGGTTTGCGAACCACCTAGCCGGTGTGAAAATTGCCCTCGCCTTTGATGTCCAGATTTGCGAGGAACTGCCTGTTGAAGAATATGATGTGAAAATTGATATTATCGTGACCGAATCGGCCATCATTAGACTTTGACCACCTGGCTTTCCCCTCACTACATTTTTTCAACAGTTTCGATACCCAGCAGTCTCAAGCCATCCCGAATCGTCTTTTCGGTTAACCTGCAAAGTGCCAGCCGACTTTTCCGGGTGTCTTCCGCAACATCGTCCTTCAAAATTGGGCAGGCTTCGTAAAAAGCGTGAAAAAGAGACGAGAGTTCGTACAGGAAGGTACACAAGCGATGCGGTTCGAGCTTTTCAGCCACGCTCTTTACGGAATCGGAATACTGAAAGAGCTTCAGGGCCAGTTTTTTTTCAGCCTCATGCTGAATTTGTATACTGTACGTGTCGGCGTCTGTCAGTCCAATACCGCCCTTTCTAAAGATAGATAAAATGCGAACGTAAGCGTTCAGGAGATAGGGAGCGGTGTTGCCCTCCAGTGCCAGCATTCGATCCCAGTCAAAAACATAATCTTTTATCCTGTCCCCTGAAAGATCTGCGTACTTCAAGGCCGCCACGCTGATGATTCGGGATAGCACTTCCAGTTCAGACTCTGGCAGGGCCTGGTTCTTGGACACGAGCACTTTCCTGGCTCTTTCCTGTGCCTCATCAAGTAATTCAACCAGCTTGATTGTTCCGCCATCCCTCGTCTTGAAAGGCTTCTTGTCTTTACCAAGAACAGTGCCGAATGGAACATGATCCAGCTCGATCCCCTCCTTGACCCAGCCAGCGCGATTGACAGCTGCGAATAGCATTGCAAAGTGCTGAGCCTGTCTCGCATCTGTCACATATATGACCCGGCTCGCTTTTAGTTCATCAATACGGTATCTAACGGCAGCAAGATCCGTCGTTGCATAGAGAAATCCACCGTCCGCCTTCCTGACTATCATCGGCAGGGGCTTATCTTCACGATCTACAAATCCTTCCAGGAAAATGACTTCCGCTCCCTCGCTTGTCTCGAGCAGGCCCTTGTCCTTCAGTTCTTCAACGATGTCACCAAGTTTTGGGTTATAGAAACTTTCCGGGCAATTATCAGTTTCTTCAAGTAACACACCCAGGCGTCTATAAACGTCAGAGAAATGGCGATTGGACTCTTCCACCAGGAATTGCCACGCATTGAGCGTATATTCATCCCCCCCCTGCAGGGCTACCACCCTGTTTCTCGCTCTATCCCTGAAACTTTCATCTGCATCGAACTTCTTTTTCGCAGCCGTGTAGCGTTCTTCAAGATCCCCGATTGATGTGCTGCTTTGAGTGGCATTCCAGCCTTCATCGATCAGGAACTCGATAAGCATTCCAAACTGGGTGCCCCAGTCACCCATGTGATTTTGACGAATAACTGTGTGCCCGAGCCCTTCGAGAACCCTGGCAATGGCATCTCCAATGACGGTGGACCTGAGATGTCCGACATGCATTTCCTTGGCAACATTAGGCGCAGAGTAATCAAGAACGATTATTGAACCCGGGTCAGCTTGTTCAATGCCCAGTTGCGAGTCCCGCGCCAGCGAATTTATCCTCGCATCGACAAATTCTTTTGAAAGGTAGAGGTTGATAAACCCTGGCCCAGCGATTTCCACGTTTTCACAAACGTCATCTAAATCAAGATGTTGAACAATTTGGCCGGCTATTTCACGGGGGTTTTTCCCCAGCACCCTGGCGAGACTCATCGCAAGGTTGGCCTGGTAATCGCCAAAGTCGGACTGGGTCGTCACCTTTAGCTGGGGATCTGTTCCGGATAAATCCTCGTCAAACGCCACGTCGAGCGCCTGCAAAAACTTGTCCTCTAGCTCATGCTTTATGTTGTTCATCGCGGCGCTATAGTGGATGTAGCCGGCAGTTTCGTCAATATCATTCAGGGCAAGGTAACTGATTCAAGTTCAAAAATTTCTTCCCGTGTGCCGAAGGCATCGCTGGTGCTTGTTTCCAGCCGTATTGACTTTACCAGGCCTACACCCCTTGCATACCAGCGTGATTCTTTGATTTCCACCAGCGTACGACTTTTGTGCTGGGTTCCGGAGTGAAAGGCAAACCCATCTGTACTGATCTTCATGCAGTTCTTAAACTTCCCTGCAGGAACCTGTACTGTTTCATTCAGTGATTCAATGACATTCTCGGCAGGCACATTCGCAAGGATACTACTTTCACCTGGCGCCCCTTTTCTAATCAAAAGCCGGGTCCTGATGGTATTTTCCCATTCATACCCTTCGACTTCGGGATAAGGAATCAAAAACACCTTATCTTCGAGTAAAACTGGGGTCTGCTCCTGTCTTAGTACATATCCAAACTTTTCAACACCCGAATCGGTAATGGAAAACAGGGTCTGGGTGCCTGTCAGGGAGCGGTGCACATGGTATTCCCTACCCTCGTATTCTCTACTACCCTCGCTGCGGAGATAGTATCGACTTTGTTCAGACGAGCCTGAGGCTTTCAATATCACGCGATAACGCCATTCGATACCTTCAGTTAATGGAAAGTAGGACAGGTCTTTCTGGTCGCAGGAAACCAGCAAGGATGAAACAAGTAGAAGCAGGATACGACTGCACAGGTTAGGATAACTCACTTTCTCTCCATTTTTGCCAGCTCAAGTTCCAGGTGTCCTTCACCAAGTACAACATAATCCGAACTTTCGTCACGCACCAACTTTAGCAGCCCCACTCCCTTTGCATACCAGCTTACTTCTTTTACTTTAATTAATGTCTGCGGAAGTCGCTGATACTTACCCTCGCCCAGCAGTAATTCCCCCTGTTTTTCCACTCGAAGACAGTTTTTAAACACTCCTGCCGCTACCCTCACTTTATCGTTTAAAGATACAAGGCGCGCAGTTACCGGAACCTGTTCATTAATGATAATTCCCCGTGGTTCTCCACTGCGTAAGCTGACTGTAGTCAGCGTGTCATCCCATGTCTTATCCTGCTCCAGTGGGTAACGAAACAAATAGCGCTTCTTTTTATAAATAACCGGAGTTTCATTACCTTTTTCCTGGTAACCAACCCGTAAGATTCCGCTATCATTTGCTCTGAAAAAATGTTCATTTCCGGCAAGGGTCCTTTGCACAGATGTATTAACACCATCAATAGCCCTGTCTTCAGCAATGGAGACGACGCGGCGTATGGTTTCATCGTGAACCCTTGATGCCAGTCTTCCCTTGTAATACCAGCTGTTGTTTTGGCCAAGGGGAAAATAACTCTCACTCTCCTTTGAACAACCGGGCATCAACTGGATCAGGAAAGCCAATATATAAATACTCTTATTCAAAATGGTACTCGCTCGGTAATCAGGCTATGCGCTCTTTACTCTTGTCTTTCCTGCTCCAGTATCCGGATAGTATTGAACCCGTGATATTGTGCCATATGCTAAACATGGCCCCGGGCAACGCGCTAATGGGTTGAAAATAAGTCTGGGCAAGCGCAACTGCAAGGCCCGAGTTTTGCATCCCAACTTCTATAGCGATGGCTCTACACTGGCGCTCATTAAATCCAAAAAACCGGGAAATATAATATCCACTCAACAAACCTATGCCATTGTGCCAGAAGATTGCCGCGATAACCGGAAGAGCAATCAGTGCAAGCTGTGAATGGTTAAGCGAGACAATTATTCCGATTATAAGGACAATGGAAAACGCGGAAATGAAAGGAAAAACATGCTTGACGCTTCGAATTGAATTGCCAAGGTAATGATTCATCAGCACACCTGCGGCAACCGGCAAAATAATTATTCTAAAAATATTCAGCATCATGTCCAGCACCGGTACTTCGACAGTTTCAGCCACATAAATCCAGGTTAAAAAAGGCGTAAAGACAAATGCCAACATGGTTGAAAATGTGGTCAGCGAAATTGACAATGCCACATCCCCTCTTGCGAGATAGCAAATTACATTTGACGCTGTGCCACCCGGGCAGGAACCAAGCAGCACCATACCGACCACCAGTTCCGGTGACAACCCGAACAAGTGGCTTACTACAAATGCAATCAGGGGCATTAACACAAACTGTAAAGTTACTCCTACCGCGACCAGTTTGGGTCTCTTCAGCACCTCTACAAAATTCTCCGGTCTTAATGTCATTCCCATACCAAGCATCACCACCCCAAGCAAGGGCACAATTGCAGTCTTTATAGAGGACAAATATTCTGGTTGCAGGACCGAGAATACCGATACGAGAATGGCGGCAAGCGGAAAAAGAAGTGTCGCGGACATAAAGTTATGTTATATTTTTTTAATTAATAATCAATGAATTATGAAACTTTGGTGTTGCGCTCCCGGTGAATAATCTACGCTCCAGCCTGGCTTGCCTGCTCATTCTCGCGTTCGTGCAGACACTGGCGTACGCTGGGGAAACCGGTTCTGACTGGTCTTTGTATGGATACACTTTCGATAACAAGAGATTTAGTCCACTAAATCAGGTAAATACGGCGACCGTCAAAAGCCTGGGGCTTGAGTGGAAGTTCAATACAGGAAAGATCGGTTCATTCCAGACTTCTCCCCTGGTAATAAACGGGGTCATGTACCTGACAACACCATTCAATGACGTCATTGCACTCGACGCCAAAAACGGAGAAATGTTGTGGCGCTACAAGCACAAACTCACGCATAACAATTACTGCTGTGGTCCAGCAAATCGTGGTGCAGCTGTTTCAAATGGCCGCGTTTATACCGTTACAGTCGATGCTCGACTTATTGCCCTGGACCAGGACTCTGGAGATGTTATTTGGGACAGGAAAATCGTTGATGTAAACGCCGATCGTGGTGAAGTGCTGGAACCGCTCCTGGGTGTGGAAGAGCTTAAAGGGGCTATTCAAACCGGGCAAACGGGTTATTCAGCTAACCTCGCACCCCAGGTATACAAGGACAAAATTTTCGTTGGAATAACCGGTGCGGGATATGGCTTGCATATTAACCTGGAAGAAAAAGGCGAAGACATTTTATCTGTCGGTGGTTTGTCAGGAGGTGTGCACGGGCTGCGAGGTTTTCTTGTTGCCTACGACCAGCAAAGTGGAGATGAACTTTGGCGATGGTACAGCGTGCCTGAGCAGGGTTGGCATGGGAAGCTAAGCCCCGAAACAGACTACGGGGAGAATCTGAACAGGCGCCTTGATCTTGAAACCATTGGTATGAAAAAGTACCGGGATACCTGGAGATATGGAGGCGGCTCAATATACACCACCCCCGCAATTGATGAAAAACGGGGGCTGATTTATATAGGCACCGGAAACCCTTCTCCGCAAATGGATGACTCTACCAGGCCAGGGGACAATCTTCACACGGTAAGCCTGGTTGCTCTTGAACTGGAGACAGGTAAGTTGCGCTGGTATTACCAGCAAGTTCCACATGACCGCTGGGGATATGATGTCGCCAGCCCTCCTGTTCTGTTCACTACAAAACATAATGGCAGGAACGTAGATGTCGTGGGGCAGGCAAGCAAGTTAGGATGGTTTTTCATTCATGACCGTGAAACCGGGGAATTGATCCGTCGCTCTCAACCATTCGTTCCCCAGGAAAACCTGTTTGCACGACCCGATGAAAAGGGAGTCAGAATTGTCCCTGGAACTCTTGGAGCCGCTTCCTGGTCGCCAGTGGCATACCACGAAAGACTCAATTATGTTTATATCCCGGGAATCTACCAGCCTTCTCTGTTTTACTCGAGAAAACTGGAACCCGCTCCCGGAAAACCCTGGGGAAGTTATACTTTTTTTCGCAAAAGTGCTGAGCAGGATTGGGGCCTGTTTTCGGCGGTCAATACAAGCACTGGCGAAATTGCCTGGCAAAAGAAAACTACGCAACCCATGGTTGGTGGAGCATTGGCTACAGCCGGTGATCTCGTATTTACCGGAGAGGGAGACGGCCACTTTACTGCCTATCACGCGGGTTCTGGAGAATTACTATGGACGTACAAGGCCAGTTATGGCGTAAATGCGCCCCCGGTAACCTACATGGTCGACTCTGAGCAATATATTGCCGTAGCAGCAGGTGGTAACAAGTTATTTGGATACAGCACCGGAGACGAGGTGCTTGTTTTTAAGCTTCAATAAGCCACGCTATCTATAACTTCAGCATAAAGATCATAGGTGTCAGCATGACTAATCCGCGCCTTGATGAGCTCCCCGGCTACAATTGTATCCCCTGTTCTTTCCAGGTAAACAAGACCGTCTATTTCGGGAGCATCTGATTTGCTACGGCCAACTACACTATCACCCTCAATATGATCGATAATAATTTCCTGTGTTGACCCTATCTTTCCCTGCTGCTTTGCAAGGCTAATTTCACTTTGCGTCTCCATCAGCGCCTCGTATCTTTCTTGCTTCACTTCTTCATCCACAGATCCGGATAACAAGTTAGCGCTTGCGCCTTCGACTGCTGAGTATTTGAAGCACCCTACCCTGTCAAGTTTTGCTTCCCTTATAAAATCAAGCAATTCTTCAAATTCAGAATCAGTTTCACCTGGAAAACCCACGATGAAAGTTGAGCGAATTGCAAGCTCGGGGCATTGGCTACGCCACTGGCTTACACGCTCAAGATTATTTTCTGCACTGGCTGGCCTTCTCATTCTCTTCAGCACCGATGGACTTCCATGCTGGAAAGGTATATCCAGGTACGGCAAAACCTTACCTTCGGACATTAAGGGAATGACGTCATCAACATGAGGATAGGGATAAACGTAATGTAATCGCACCCACACCCCTAAATCGCCAAGTGAATCGCAAAGATCATACAGGTTTGACCTGTATTGCCGATTTCTCCATTCAGCGGTCTTGTACCTGATATCACTACCATATGCGCTGGTGTCCTGGGAAATCACCAATAACTCCTTAACACCCGATTTCACCAGTAGCTCTGCTTCATTCAATACATCGTCGATGCTACGGCTTCGTAACTTTCCGCGCATTGAAGGAATTATGCAAAAGCTGCACTTGTGATTACAACCTTCGGAAATCTTAAGATAAGCGTAATGTGGCGGGGTTAATTTTATCCCTTGTGGCGGAAGCAACTCGATATAGGGATCGTAAGTCTCATTATGAGGCGCATGCTTGTGTACCGCACTGATTACCTGCTCAAACTGCTGGGGCCCTGAAATACTTAAAACATCGGGAAATTGTTCTAATATTTCAGCCTCCTTGGCGCCCAGGCAACCTGTCACGATCACCTTGCCATTTTCATCTATCGCTTCCCCAATTGCATCAAGGGACTCTGCTTTCGCACTGTCTATAAAACCGCAGGTATTTACGACCACAACATCGGCTTCCTCGTAGCTTGGACTAATTTCATAGCCATCCTGCCGCAGTGACGTAATAATTTTTTCAGAATCAACCAACGCCTTGGGACAACCAAGACTGACGAAACCAACCCTCTTGCCTGTCATATCTTCGTCTTCACTATAAACCTGTTCCCTGTTAGAAGCCTGATTCTCTTACCAGTACCGTGGCAATCAAATCATAAGTACGAAATGCAAAACTTTTTGCATCGCCTGCAATGTGCACCTCTCCTCGTATCACCCTCGGTAACATGACGTTATCTTCCAGAATTCTGAATTTTATCCTGTACAGGGACTCCTCTGGCACCAATTCGTTATCATCGTCCTCCCTTACTGCAATGGGACCGCCATAGCTGGAGGCGAAATAAAGGCTGTCGAGAACCTGGATATTGGCATTCTCAATTTCCTTAACCGAGGCCCTGATAGTATCCAGTTCAGGTTCATCCGGTATAAAGACCGCATCTTGATCAATTTTTACCTGGGACAATTTTCTACCCTCGATTACACCATTGAGAGAGAATTCATCCAGTTGAGCCACCTGGGCGATCTGTAGATCACCATTAATCCATCTTCCCGGATGAAGCTTGTCATTCAGGTCTACGATGCGCCCATCGATAGGCGCTCGAACAACCAACTCATCACGCAATTTATAAAGCCCGTTCATTCGAGATTGCAATTCCTGTAATTGCTCCAATACCACTTGTATATTTTCCAGATCACCGATGTTGCTGGCCCGTCTCTTGGAACGTAGATCAGTGACTTCGTATTCTTTTTCAGCCCTTTCTATTTCGTTCTCAAGCCCCGGGGAGTTAAGTGACAAAATTGGCTGGCCGATTTTTACTTCGTTACCTTCTTTCACATATATTTCGGTGATAATGCCCGGTGATACGGTATGAATGAACGCTTTATTTGTAGCTTCAAGCACAGCGGGTGTGGTTATCCTGGTATTCCATGGAATAAAGAAAAGTGAAAGTGCCACAAATGCGAAAATTGTCGTTATACGATACCTTCCAGATTCACGAATTTCTGTTTTAAGTTCATTCCACACACGAACCTCCTTCACAACAGGCATAACAATAAACCAGATAATTTCTACAAGAAAAAGTAGAAGTCCAAGTAATTTGAAAAAGAAGTGATACACCAGCAGGGCTATACCGAGAAAAAGGAAAAAACGATATATCCATACTGACCATGCATAAATAATAAGTTTTCTTCTCAGCAGGTGAGAAAATTTACTCGGCGCGGGCAATCCGAGATCAAAAAGTATTTCCCGTAACCTCCACTTTCCCAGGGAAAAAGAGCGGTCCTGCATGTTTTCAACACCCAGTAAATCAGAAAGCAGGTAATATCCATCAAATCGCATCAGGATGTTTAGATTAATTGCCAGCGACATTATCCAACTCGTTGTTGCGATTACAAAAGCTGCACTTCTTACCATGCCATCCGGGAGAAAACTCCATAAAAAGGTAAACACGACCGCGAGATAAAGCTCTGCAAACATCCCGCCTGCACCAATGACCATGCGTTGCTTTCTTGAATTAAGCCTCCATGCGTCCGTCGTGTCGGTATATAACACTGGTAACATGACCAGCACAGCGATACCCATGGAGGCAACTTTGGTTCCATAGCGCGTAGCTGAGTATGCATGTCCCAATTCGTGAAATATTTTAATAAACACCAGGGCGAAAAAATAAAATACTGCTCCTTGTACATTAAAAAAGTACGAGAAGGTATTCATAAATGTTTCCCACTGACGAGCCACCAGGTATAGAGCGGTTAAGCCGAGTAGTAACATGCCGACCAGGAATGGTCTTGAATAAAAAGGTTCAGCGAGATGCATCGTTCGCTTGAGAAAGCGATGAGGATGACACACTGGTATTCGAAAAAACAGGTAATTCCTTATTAACCAGGTGTACCAGTTTGCTTTTGTAGCGTTATATTGAGCCAGGTAATCAGCGCTACTTCCACTGGCTGAATCCCGAGTGAGGTTATTCGAATGTAAAAACTTGATTAGTACTTCAATATCGCTATCGTCTACATTTGCAGTCGTGTTCTCTCTGACATCTTGCAAAAGCTGCTCAACGTTCCCTCGATGCCAGCGTGATAATAGCTGAAAGGCTAACCAGCCTACTCTTATAAACTTGTTGCAAACGGGATCATATATGTTCCAACTTGGTGACCCATCATGAGACCTGGGACCTGGCAATAACTGAATATCTTCCCTGAGTGGAGGTAATGTGCTTGCCGTAGTGCCTGGAATATTCATACTCCGATAAACTGGCGAACAGCAGAAATTGGTCTTCTAAATAAATAATAAAACAGGCTTACCCGTTCCTCATATATCTTTGCTGTACCCTGCAGTCCAATTCGCTTTTTGACCCCGGGATCAACAAACTCAGCATCAATGGTGTAAGCTAAAATACCGTCCGGTGTTAATGAAGCTTCATAGCTCGCATGGGTTACGGTTGCATCCAGTGAATTCAACGGGTCAACATCAAGAAACACCTTAACCTCAGCGCCCTCCACCAGGAAAATTGCATCATCCACGGGAAGTTGTATGCGAAGCTTGACGTTATCCTGGTTAGCAATCTGCATTACCTGCTCACCTACTTGTACTGGTTTACCAACCCAGTCAGACTTATCAGTGTAAATGAGCAAGCCCCTTTTGTTTGCCTTGACTTCCACCTGGTTAAGCAGCTCGAATGCATAACGAGCCTCCGATCGATTGAGCTCCACCTGGGCTTTTAACAGGGCGACTTCCGCATTACTTTGCTGATCTCCGAATGCCTGTTGTGAAGCTTTACGAAATTCGGCCAGGGCCACTGCAAGAGTTTTTTCGGCTATCTCATACTTATTCCTTAAGCCTGTATCTTCATATTGAAAAAGCATCGTTCCAGCCAACACGTGTGTGTTTGGTGGAACCAGTATCTCTTTTATAACTCCATCCATGGGTGCACTGACAATCGTAGGTTCTTTTGCAACAACTTCCACGGGAGCCAACGCGGATATACGAACCGGGATAATAAAGAAACTGGCGATAATAAAAAGAACTGAGCCCAGTATTAATCGCTCATAGTGTGGTTTCCTGCGAAGCTTCTCTTTTCCAATAAGTGCAAACCATGCATGAGCAAAGGTGTCACAAACCCGTGCTAGTAACTTGGACTCATCATCAGACCATGGTTTTTCACGTGCCAACCAGATGCCCCCAATTGTTTTTCCATCTGCTAACTTGAGCGGACACCAAACCGCAAATGGCAAGGAATTTTCTTTCCACTCATCCTGGAGATCTTCCGGACAACTACTGGCATCAATGTTACGTATTGACTCAAGCCCGTTATTTTTGTGAAGGCGATGCAAACATGTTTCAAGCCAGTGTACAAAGGGGGCATTTCTATCAACCACGGCTATACTCGAGGCGGCCTCAAGGTGGTACTTGCTATCATTTACGACGTCGACAGCAAATAAGAATGCCTGTCGAAAATTAATCAAGTGACGCAATTCATTGACAATCAGGAATTGCAGGGCCTTCACGGACTCCGCCTGCCTGGCCATTGCTTCAAGCTGCATTAACAGGGAAAGACGAGACATCTCTTTTTTCGCTTCTTCTGGCATTACAATTTGATTAGTAAGATTCCCTGAACCTGGCCGTACCACTCATACCTGATAAAACTCGGTCGGCCGCATCAACGAACCTCCCCTTTACACGTATAGTTTGGCTAACCGGATCAACACTTGCTCCGAGTTGCTCCACCTTAGCTTTATAGTCTTTGCCCGTTTCATCAACTCTGAAATCAAACTCAACGTCGTTCTCAAGCCAGTTTAGCCATGTTGAGGGCACAATGAGTTCAATTTCCAGCTGTTGATCACTTAATATTGTAATGAGTGGTAAATCAGGACTAACACTTTCGTGTTCATTTACCCTTGTTTCAATTACACGCCCACTGTACGGCGCCTTGATTACACAACGATCGACCCTGACTCCTGCCATCTGTAACTCAGCCTCGGCCTGGTGAACGTTCGATTCAGAGATATCCACTTCAATCTGGCTCGTCGCATTAAGGTCAAGTAATTTTAAATTATTCTCGTATTTCTTTTTCTCAGCATTCAGACTGGCCCTGGCGGCCGCGTATTCTGCGTTATATAGAGAGCAATCAAATTGAACCAGGGTCTGCCCCTTCTTAAAGACATCTCCCATGCGAAAGGGTATTTTCACAATCTTTCCCATAATCCCACTGGATAATGTTGCCGTCTTGTAAGGTTTAACAAGCCCCCTGATATTATTCAGGTCGTTACCAATAGAGCCTGCTGTACTTCCTGCCCAGGCGCATATGGGAACAAATAGAACACACGCAATACCGAGTCTTAATATATTTTTAGTCCGACACATAACTTGGGCACCTTAAAGTTTGTCTGATACACAGATCTCTATATAACGCGCTCATTCATTGATCTTGAGTGATACGTCAAAGTTATCCCTGGCAAATGACTCAAAGTACTCCTTGAGCGCCTCTGTCATTGATTCAAGCGAATCAGTTTCAACATCAAACGGAACAGGATCGGTACCGATTGAACTTAACAATCCTGCATAGGCATTCTCAATCTCTGCAAATGCAATATCGTATTTAACTTCAGCAACCAGGGTGTTCATTTGCTCCCTGATAAGGGATTGTTCGTTTACCGAATCAGCCTGCCTCGCTGCTTCAATTTGTTCAAGGATCTTTTTCTGCGTATGAAAATAGTCCGAGGCAGTAGAGTATTCTCTACGGGCATGCTCATGTTGAGCGATACTGATATGCACTTGAGTCAGGATAGCCATACCCATAGCCAGCCTCTCTGCATCAAGAACCTCCTCTTTTGCCTGAATATTTTTCCTGGTAATCGGATACCTGATAATATTCAAGAGATTCCAGCTCACCTTCGCGCCATAGCTTAACCAGTCATTATTAAACAAAAAGCTATTGTCATTATGTGTGCCGCCGTAATTAAATTCTATTCCAGGCAACAAATTTAAAAGTGCCAGCTTGGCCTCTTTTGCATTAACTCGTTTCTTGTAGATCAACTCTCTTATTTCTGGCCTGTTTTCCAGTGCCATCTGCTCCATAAACTGGGGCGAATAGGATATATCTTTGCTTACTTCGGAACGGACAGGTACTTCAAGTTCATATTCCTGACCGGGCCGTAAGTTCATCAATGCTGCCAGCTGAATTTTCGAAAGTCGGAGATTTCGCTGTAACTCCTCCAGTTCTCTCTTTATGCCTATAAGCTCTCTCTGGTAGGTCAATGCTGTCAGGGGTCTATCCAGTTTTGCAGCGGCTACCTGTTTCGACTCTTCAATCGCACCTTTCACCCTAACCATCAGATCTTCAAGACGCTCGATCAAGCGGTCATTGCTGACAGCCCGCCAGTATGCAGACCGCACATCCTGAACGATACGGTTGACAACTTTTCTTTTTTCTTCTTCTGTTATGAGGATGTTATCGGCAGCTTGCTTGGCCCTGATGTACGAAACACCGAAGTCCAGCACATTCCACGATAATTTAAGATTAGCAGTGTGCACATCCCGTTCAGATGAGGTTGACACTGCCAGGGATTCCTCCCCAGTTAACAAAGAGCGACTACTGGCACCACTGAAGTTACTCCTGCCGGAATAATCCAGGTCACTGACAAATTTCGGTAGCAATTCATACCTTGAAAGCTCCAGGGCCCTGGTGGACAGGGCTTTTTCCTGCAATTCAAGATGAAAGTCCAGGTTGTATTTCAAGGCTCGAGCAATGGCCTCGTAAAGTGAAATAGGACCGTTAACCTCTTCCTGCCCGGCCACCAGGGCATCGTTATCAAGTCTCGCCTGCTCCTCTAATTCGCCACGTGTCAACGGAATGGGCGAGAACGAGCAGCCGCCAAGCAACAGCAAAGCTACCGCCATCTGTACCCCAATAGCGAATCCTTTTGGCATAATCCTATGAATAAGATGAAATAAGTTGATTATCTTATTAAAAAATAAGGGAAAATTATAGCCGTAATGTACAGATCTGTACATATCGAGCAGGTCTGCTGAACTCAAGACAGGCGTTTTTAGTCTTTCAGCGCTGCAAACAGGGGATCTTCTACCTCATTAGAGCTTCCAAACACACCTTTCACCTGTTCACTGAACATGCTGGTGCCTGCTATATTGGCGTTTTCTTGATCAAGCATTGCGGTAATTTCCCCCGTAAATGTGTCTACCGACACGTAGCGAACTATAGTTGTACCATCGCTCAAAACAACCTCTACCCTGAGCTTGATACCTTCAATATCCACTGGTGGCTCACCACTTACCAGGCCACCTTTATCATCCAGTCTCAGCCATGATGGCAAAGGATCACCATTCGCCAGCGTCACCGAATAGCGGGTAGTATGGATGTCTGGATTAGAATTTACTACGTAATTTACTTCTACATAAAGCGTTCTTTCCCTGAGAAGTGATCTCACCACAAGCTGGTCATTTTCGCTGACCTCGGAATCAGAATCGGTATCGCTATCGATGCCTATCCTGAGAGGAAAAGCACTATCCTGTTGCGCCGGGCCACTATTGCGTGTTTCAGTCAATTCAAAGCTTACCGAGAATCCTTTTACACCTCCTACATCGAAATATCCCACGGAATCCGCCAGCTGGTCACCCACCTCAAATTCAGCTGGCGTGAATTCTCTTGTAGCACTTTCAACCGCGTCCAGAACAGATCCCTGTGAGGCAAAGCTTCCTGCATCGGTACTTTCACGAGGTTGCGACGCACCGGGAATAGACTCAACAGGCCGGTCTGCCTCAAACAGCTGGTCTGGTATGACAGGATCCTCATCGTTCGCGCCATCACCACCACCGGGCGTCCCCGTCCCCGGGTCTATGACCGGATTGACGGTCAAGGTAATAACTTCGGTGGCGATGTTACCTGCATCATCCGTCACCTGCACAGCAAAACTATCCGTTCCACTGAAGTTCGGATTAGGGGTATAAGTCCACGAACCTGTTACCGGATCGATTGATGCAGTACCGTTGCTTGCCGCCCCGGAAACTGTAAATCCTGGGCTGGATATTCCATCCGGGTCACTCACGCTCAGGCTACCATTAATCGCACCGCCATTTTCATCACCTGCGCCATCCTTGTCTCCGGTAAAGACAGTTGGATCATCGACCTGGTTCACCGTCACCGTGATGGTCTGTGTCTCGACGTTGCCGTCATCGTCGGTGACCTGTACCGTGAAGGTGTCAATGCCATTGAAGTCCGGATCCGGGGTATAACTCCAGTCACCTGCAGGGTTGATACTCGCCGTGCCGTTTGTCGCACCTGTACTGATACTGAAGTTGGGTGTCGTAAAACCGTCTGCCGCATCACTGAAGGTCACCGTACCATTCGCCGGTCCACCGTCCTCGTTAATCGTGTCACTCACGTCGCCGCCAAAGCTGCCCGGGTCGTCCACCTGGTTCACCGTCACCGTGATGGTCTGTGTCTCCACGTTGCCGTCATCGTCGGTGACCTGTACCGTGAAGGTGTCAATGCCATTGAAGTCCGGATCCGGGGTATAACTCCAGTCACCTGCAGGGTTGATACTCGCCGTGCCGTTTGTCGCACCCGTACTGATACTGAAGTTGGGTGTCGTGAAACCGTCTGCCGCATCACTGAAGGTCACCGTACCATTCGCCGGTCCACCGTCCTCGTTAATCGTGTCACTCACGTCGCCGCCAAAGCTGCCCGGGTCGTCCACCTGGTTCACCGTCACCGTGATGGTCTGTGTCTCCACGTTGCCGTCATCGTCGGTGACCTGTACCGTGAAGGTGTCAATGCCATTGAAGTCCGGATCCGGGGTATAACTCCAGTCACCTGCAGGGTTGATACTCGCCGTGCCGTTTGTCGCACCTGTACTGATACTGAAGTTGGGTGTCGTAAAACCGTCTGCCGCATCACTGAAGGTCACCGTACCATTCGCCGGTCCACCGTCCTCGTTAATCGTGTCACTCACGTCGCCGCCAAAGCTGCCCGGGTCGTCCACCTGGTTCACCGTCACCGTGATGGTCTGTGTCTCCACGTTGCCGTCATCGTCGGTGACCTGTACCGTGAAGGTGTCAATGCCATTGAAGTCCGGATCCGGGGTATAACTCCAGTCACCTGCAGGGTTGATACTCGCCGTGCCGTTTGTCGCACCCGTACTGATACTGAAGTTGGGTGTCGTGAAACCGTCTGCCGCATCACTGAAGGTCACCGTACCATTCGCCGGTCCACCGTCCTCGTTAATCGTGTCACTCACGTCGCCGCCAAAGCTGCCCGGGTCGTCCACCTGGTTCACCGTGATGGTGACCGTGGCCGTATCAAAGTCACCGTTATTATCTGTTGCACGGTAAGTAAACGAATCCACGCCGTTAAAGTCAGGATCAGGTGTGTAGTCAAACGTCCCGTCTGTGCGCAATACCAGTGTGCCATTGGACACACCTGTCTCTACAGTGACCACGATCGGCGCATCTCCAAGACCACTGTCGTTCGCCAACACGGTACCAAAAGTGTTTAACCCGCTGTCTTCGTTTACGCCGACTGTATCATCTGTCGCTGCCGGAATATTTGGATCCGTCACGGTCACGCTCACCGTCGCCGTCTCAGTGTCGCCCGCTGCCGTGGTCACCGTGTAAGTAAAGGTATCCACACCGGTAAAACCACCACCCGGCGTAAAATCAATCGTCGTGCCATTCAGGACTGCGCTACCACCCATTGTTGGCACACCTATCGAGGTAATGGTTGCGCCGGCACCAAAAGTATCGTTAGCCAGGACATCAACATTCACCAGGGTGTTGATATTCGTACTCGCCGCGTCATTAAAGGCATCTACTACCCCGTTCACTGTGATCGTAATCACCTGTGTCTCGGTATTCCCATCATCATCCGTCACTTCAATCGTGAAGGTATCAACACCGTTAAAATCCGCATCGGGTGTGTAGCTCCAGTCACCGGCAGGGTTGATACTCGCAGTACCGTTCGTCGCCGCCGTATTGATCGCAAAGTTCGGGGTGGTGAAACCGTCCGCGGTGTCGGCAAAGGTCGCCGTGCCCACGGCTGGACCTCCGTCTTCACTGATGGTGTCACTCAGGTCGCCACCAAAACTGCCCGGGTCATTGACCTGGTTCACCGTCACCGTGATGGTCTGTGTCTCGATGTTGCCGTCATCGTCAGTGACCTGCACCACGAAACTGTCCGCGCCGTTGTAATCGCCGGTCGGCGTGTAGGTAAAGGTGCCGTCGGCGTTGACCACCACGCCACCGTTACTCGGGCCGCTGGTCAAGGCAAAGTTCGGGGTGGTGAAACCGTCCGCGGTGTCGGCAAAGGTCACCGTGCCCGCAAACGGCGTGTCCTCGTTGGTGGCAAAGCTGGTGTCGCCACCAAAACTGCCCGGGTCATTGACCTGGTTCACCGTCACCGTGATGGTCTGTGTCTCGATGTTGCCGTCATCGTCAGTGACCTGCACCACGAAACTGTCCGCACCGTTGTAATCGCCGGTCGGCGTGTAGGTAAAGGTGCCGTCGGCGTTGACCACCACGCCACCGTTACTCGGGCCGCTGGTCAAGGCAAAGTTCGGGGTGGTGAAACCGTCCGCGGTGTCGGCAAAGGTCACCGTGCCCGCAAACGGCGTGTCCTCGTTGGTGGCAAAGCTGGTGTCGCCACCAAAACTGCCCGGGTCATTGACCTGGTTCACCGTCACCGTGATGGTCTGTGTCTCGATGTTGCCGTCATCGTCAGTGACCTGCACCACGAAACTGTCCGCACCGTTGTAATCGCCGGTCGGCGTGTAGGTAAAGGTGCCGTCGGCGTTGACCACCACGCCACCGTTACTCGGGCCGCTGGTCAAGGCAAAGTTCGGGGTGGTGAAACCGTCCGCGGTGTCGGCAAAGGTCACCGTGCCCGCAAACGGCGTGTCCTCGTTGGTGGCAAAGCTGGTGTCGCCACCAAAACTGCCCGGGTCATTGACCTGGTTCACCGTCACCGTGATGGTCTGTGTCTCGATGTTGCCGTCATCGTCAGTGACCTGCACCACGAAACTGTCCGCACCGTTGTAATCGCCGGTCGGCGTGTAGGTAAAGGTGCCGTCGGCGTTGACCACCACGCCACCGTTACTCGGGCCGCTGGTCAAGGCAAAGTTCGGGGTGGTGAAACCGTCCGCGGTGTCGGCAAAGGTCACCGTGCCCGCAAACGGCGTGTCCTCGTTGGTGGCAAAGCTGGTGTCGCCACCAAAACTGCCCGGGTCATTGACCTGGTTCACCGTCACCGTGATGGTCTGTGTCTCGATGTTGCCGTCATCGTCAGTGACCTGCACCACGAAACTGTCCGCACCGTTGTAATCGCCGGTCGGCGTGTAGGTAAAGGTGCCGTCGGCGTTGACCACCACGCCCCCGTTACTCGGGCCGCTGGTCAAGGCAAAGTTCGGGGTGGTGAAACCGTCCGCGGTGTCGGCAAAGGTCACCGTGCCCGCAAACGGCGTGTCCTCGTTGGTGGCAAAGCTGGTGTCGCCACCAAAACTGCCCGGGTCATTGACCTGGTTCACCGTCACCGTGATGGTCTGTGTCTCGATGTTGCCGTCATCGTCAGTGACCTGCACCACGAAACTGTCCGCACCGTTGTAATCGCCGGTCGGCGTGTAGGTAAAGGTGCCGTCGGCGTTGACCACCACGCCCCCGTTACTCGGGCCGCTGGTCAAGGCAAAGTTCGGGGTGGTGAAACCGTCCGCGGTGTCGGCAAAGGTCACCGTGCCCGCAAACGGCGTGTCCTCGTTGGTGGCAAAGCTGGTGTCGCCACCAAAACTGCCCGGGTCATTGACCTGGTTCACCGTCACCGTGATGGTCTGTGTCTCGATGTTGCCGTCATCGTCAGTGACCTGCACCACGAAACTGTCCGCACCGTTGTAATCGCCGGTCGGCGTGTAGGTAAAGGTGCCGTCGGCGTTGACCACCACGCCCCCGTTACTCGGGCCGCTGGTCAAGGCAAAGTTCGGGGTGGTGAAACCGTCCGCGGTGTCGGCAAAGGTCACCGTGCCCGCAAACGGCGTGTCCTCGTTGGTGGCAAAGCTGGTGTCGCCACCAAAACTGCCCGGGTCATTGACCTGGTTCACCGTCACCGTGATGGTCTGTGTCTCGATGTTGCCGTCATCGTCAGTGACCTGCACCACGAAACTGTCCGCACCGTTGTAATCGCCGGTCGGCGTGTAGGTAAAGGTGCCGTCGGCGTTGACCACCACGCCACCGTTACTCGGGCCGCTGGTCAAGGCAAAGTTCGGGGTGGTGAAACCGTCCGCGGTGTCGGCAAAGGTCACCGTGCCCGCAAACGGCGTGTCCTCGTTGGTGGCAAAGCTGGTGTCGCCACCAAAACTGCCCGGGTCATTGACCTGGTTCACCGTCACCGTGATGGTCTGTGTCTCGATGTTGCCGTCATCGTCAGTGACCTGCACCACGAAACTGTCCGCACCGTTGTAATCGCCGGTCGGCGTGTAGGTAAAGGTGCCGTCGGCGTTGACCACCACGCCACCGTTACTCGGGCCGCTGGTCAAGGCAAAGTTCGGGGTGGTGAAACCGTCCGCGGTGTCGGCAAAGGTCACCGTGCCCGCAAACGGCGTGTCCTCGTTGGTGGCAAAGCTGGTGTCGCCACCAAAACTGCCCGGGTCATTGACCTGGTTCACCGTCACCGTGATGGTCTGTGTCTCGATGTTGCCGTCATCGTCAGTGACCTGCACCACGAAACTGTCCGCACCGTTGTAATCGCCGGTCGGCGTGTAGGTAAAGGTGCCGTCGGCGTTGACCACCACGCCACCGTTACTCGGGCCGCTGGTCAAGGCAAAGTTCGGGGTGGTGAAACCGTCCGCGGTGTCGGCAAAGGTCACCGTGCCCGCAAACGGCGTGTCCTCGTTGGTGGCAAAGCTGGTGTCGCCACCAAAACTGCCCGGGTCATTGACCTGGTTCACCGTCACCGTGATGGTCTGTGTCTCGATGTTGCCGTCATCGTCAGTGACCTGCACCACGAAACTGTCCGCACCGTTGTAATCGCCGGTCGGCGTGTAGGTAAAGGTGCCGTCGGCGTTGACCACCACGCCACCGTTACTCGGGCCGCTGGTCAAGGCAAAGTTCGGGGTGGTGAAACCGTCCGCGGTGTCGGCAAAGGTCACCGTGCCCGCAAACGGCGTGTCCTCGTTGGTGGCAAAGCTGGTGTCGCCACCAAAACTGCCCGGGTCATTGACCTGGTTCACCGTCACCGTGATGGTCTGTGTCTCGATGTTGCCGTCATCGTCAGTGACCTGCACCACGAAACTGTCCGCACCGTTGTAATCGCCGGTCGGCGTGTAGGTAAAGGTGCCGTCGGCGTTGACCACCACGCCACCGTTACTCGGGCCGCTGGTCAAGGCAAAGTTCGGGGTGGTGAAACCGTCCGCGGTGTCGGCAAAGGTCACCGTGCCCGCAAACGGCGTGTCCTCGTTGGTGGCAAAGCTGGTGTCGCCACCAAAACTGCCCGGGTCATTGACCTGGTTCACCGTCACCGTGATGGTCTGTGTCTCGATGTTGCCGTCATCGTCAGTGACCTGCACCACGAAACTGTCCGCACCGTTGTAATCGCCGGTCGGCGTGTAGGTAAAGGTGCCGTCGGCGTTGACCACCACGCCACCGTTACTCGGGCCGCTGGTCAGGGCAAAGTTCGGGGTGGTGAAACCGTCCGCGGTGTCGGCAAAGGTCACCGTGCCCGCAAACGGCGTGTCCTCGTTGGTGGCAAAGCTGGTGTCGCCACCAAAACTGCCCGGGTCATTGACCTGGTTCACCGTCACCGTGATGGTCTGTGTCTCGATGTTGCCGTCATCGTCAGTGACCTGCACCACGAAACTGTCCGCACCGTTGTAATCGCCGGTCGGCGTGTAGGTAAAGGTGCCGTCGGCGTTGACCACCACGCCACCGTTACTCGGGCCGCTGGTCAAGGCAAAGTTCGGGGTGGTGAAACCGTCCGCGGTGTCGGCAAAGGTCACCGTGCCCGCAAACGGCGTGTCCTCGTTGGTGGCAAAGCTGGTGTCGCCACCAAAACTGCCCGGGTCATTGACCTGGTTCACCGTGATGGTGACCGTGGCCGTATCAAAGTCACCGTTATTATCTGTTGCACGGTAAGTAAACGAATCCACGCCGTTAAAGTCAGGATCAGGTGTGTAGTCAAACGTCCCGTCTGTGCGCAATACCAGTGTGCCATTGGACACACCTGTCTCTACAGTGACCACGATCGGCGCATCTCCAAGACCGCTGTCGTTATTAAGCACACTCGGATATGTGTTTAATCCACTATCTTCTGCGGCGACTTCTGAATCATCTGAAGAGACCGGCACATTTGGATCCGTCACGGTCACGCTCACCGTCGCCGTCTCAGTGTCGCCCGCTGCCGTGGTCACCGTGTAAGTAAAGGTATCCACACCGGTAAAACCACCACCCGGCGTAAAATCAATCGTCGTGCCATTCAGGACTGCGCTACCACCCATTGTTGGCACACCTATCGAGGTAATGGTTGCGCCGGCACCAAAAGTATCGTTAGCCAGGACATCAACATTCACCAGGGTGTTGATATTCGTACTCGCCGCGTCATTAAAGGCATCTACTACCCCGTTCACTGTGATCGTAATCACCTGTGTCTCGGTATTCCCATCATCATCCGTCACTTCAATCGTGAAGGTATCAACACCGTTAAAATCCGCATCGGGTGTGTAGCTCCAGTCACCGGCAGGGTTGATACTCGCAGTACCGTTCGTCGCCGCCGTATTGATCGCAAAGTTCGGGGTGGTGAAACCGTCCGCGGTGTCGGCAAAGGTCGCCGTGCCCACGGCTGGACCTCCGTCTTCACCACTCAGGTCGCCACCAAAACTGCCCGGGTCATTGACCTGGTTCACCGTCACCGTGATGGTCTGTGTCTCGATGTTGCCGTCATCGTCAGTGACCTGCACCACGAAACTGTCCGCACCGTTGTAATCGCCGGTCGGCGTGTAGGTAAAGGTGCCGTCGGCGTTGACCACCACGCCACCGTTACTCGGGCCGCTGGTCAAGGCAAAGTTCGGGGTGGTGAAACCGTCCGCGGTGTCGGCAAAGGTCACCGTGCCCGCAAACGGCGTGTCCTCGTTGGTGGCAAAGCTGGTGTCGCCACCAAAACTGCCCGGGTCATTGACCTGGTTCACCGTCACCGTGATGGTCTGTGTCTCGATGTTGCCGTCATCGTCAGTGACCTGCACCACGAAACTGTCCGCACCGTTGTAATCGCCGGTCGGCGTGTAGGTAAAGGTGCCGTCGGCGTTGACCACCACGCCACCGTTACTCGGGCCGCTGGTCAAGGCAAAGTTCGGGGTGGTGAAACCGTCCGCGGTGTCGGCAAAGGTCACCGTGCCCGCAAACGGCGTGTCCTCGTTGGTGGCAAAGCTGGTGTCGCCACCAAAACTGCCCGGGTCATTGACCTGGTTCACCGTCACCGTGATGGTCTGTGTCTCGATGTTGCCGTCATCGTCAGTGACCTGCACCACGAAACTGTCCGCACCGTTGTAATCGCCGGTCGGCGTGTAGGTAAAGGTGCCGTCGGCGTTGACCACCACGCCACCGTTACTCGGGCCGCTGGTCAAGGCAAAGTTCGGGGTGGTGAAACCGTCCGCGGTGTCGGCAAAGGTCACCGTGCCCGCAAACGGCGTGTCCTCGTTGGTGGCAAAGCTGGTGTCGCCACCAAAACTGCCCGGGTCATTGACCTGGTTCACCGTCACCGTGATGGTCTGTGTCTCGATGTTGCCGTCATCGTCAGTGACCTGCACCACGAAACTGTCCGCACCGTTGTAATCGCCGGTCGGCGTGTAGGTAAAGGTGCCGTCGGCGTTGACCACCACGCCACCGTTACTCGGGCCGCTGGTCAAGGCAAAGTTCGGGGTGGTGAAACCGTCCGCGGTGTCGGCAAAGGTCACCGTGCCCGCAAACGGCGTGTCCTCGTTGGTGGCAAAGCTGGTGTCGCCACCAAAACTGCCCGGGTCATTGACCTGGTTCACCGTCACCGTGATGGTCTGTGTCTCGATGTTGCCGTCATCGTCAGTGACCTGCACCACGAAACTGTCCGCACCGTTGTAATCGCCGGTCGGCGTGTAGGTAAAGGTGCCGTCGGCGTTGACCACCACGCCACCGTTACTCGGGCCGCTGGTCAAGGCAAAGTTCGGGGTGGTGAAACCGTCCGCGGTGTCGGCAAAGGTCACCGTGCCCGCAAACGGCGTGTCCTCGTTGGTGGCAAAGCTGGTGTCGCCACCAAAACTGCCCGGGTCATTGACCTGGTTCACCGTCACCGTGATGGTCTGTGTCTCGATGTTGCCGTCATCGTCAGTGACCTGCACCACGAAACTGTCCGCACCGTTGTAATCGCCGGTCGGCGTGTAGGTAAAGGTGCCGTCGGCGTTGACCACCACGCCACCGTTACTCGGGCCGCTGGTCAAGGCAAAGTTCGGGGTGGTGAAACCGTCCGCGGTGTCGGCAAAGGTCACCGTGCCCGCAAACGGCGTGTCCTCGTTGGTGGCAAAGCTGGTGTCGCCACCAAAACTGCCCGGGTCATTGACCTGGTTCACCGTCACCGTGATGGTCTGTGTCTCGATGTTGCCGTCATCGTCAGTGACCTGCACCACGAAACTGTCCGCACCGTTGTAATCGCCGGTCGGCGTGTAGGTAAAGGTGCCGTCGGCGTTGACCACCACGCCCCCGTTACTCGGGCCGCTGGTCAAGGCAAAGTTCGGGGTGGTGAAACCGTCCGCGGTGTCGGCAAAGGTCACCGTGCCCGCAAACGGCGTGTCCTCGTTGGTGGCAAAGCTGGTGTCGCCACCAAAACTGCCCGGGTCATTGACCTGGTTCACCGTCACCGTGATGGTCTGTGTCTCGATGTTGCCGTCATCGTCAGTGACCTGCACCACGAAACTGTCCGCACCGTTGTAATCGCCGGTCGGCGTGTAGGTAAAGGTGCCGTCGGCGTTGACCACCACGCCACCGTTACTCGGGCCGCTGGTCAAGGCAAAGTTCGGGGTGGTGAAACCGTCCGCGGTGTCGGCAAAGGTCACCGTGCCCGCAAACGGCGTGTCCTCGTTGGTGGCAAAGCTGGTGTCGCCACCAAAACTGCCCGGGTCATTGACCTGGTTCACCGTCACCGTGATGGTCTGTGTCTCGATGTTGCCGTCATCGTCAGTGACCTGCACCACGAAACTGTCCGCACCGTTGTAATCGCCGGTCGGCGTGTAGGTAAAGGTGCCGTCGGCGTTGACCACCACGCCCCCGTTACTCGGGCCGCTGGTCAGGGCAAAGTTCGGGGTGGTGAAACCGTCCGCGGTGTCGGCAAAGGTCACCGTGCCCGCAAACGGCGTGTCCTCGTTGGTGGCAAAGCTGGTGTCGCCACCAAAACTGCCCGGGTCATTGACCTGGTTCACCGTCACCGTGATGGTCTGTGTCTCGATGTTGCCGTCATCGTCAGTGACCTGCACCACGAAACTGTCCGCACCGTTGTAATCGCCGGTCGGCGTGTAGGTAAAGGTGCCGTCGGCGTTGACCACCACGCCACCGTTACTCGGGCCGCTGGTCAGGGCAAAGTTCGGGGTGGTGAAACCGTCCGCGGTGTCGGCAAAGGTCACCGTGCCCGCAAACGGCGTGTCCTCGTTGGTGGCAAAGCTGGTGTCGCCACCAAAACTGCCCGGGTCATTGACCTGGTTCACCGTCACCGTGATGGTCTGTGTCTCGATGTTGCCGTCATCGTCAGTGACCTGCACCACGAAACTGTCCGCACCGTTGTAATCGCCGGTCGGCGTGTAGGTAAAGGTGCCGTCGGCGTTGACCACCACGCCACCGTTACTCGGGCCGCTGGTCAAGGCAAAGTTCGGGGTGGTGAAACCGTCCGCGGTGTCGGCAAAGGTCACCGTGCCCGCAAACGGCGTGTCCTCGTTGGTGGCAAAGCTGGTGTCGCCACCAAAACTGCCCGGGTCATTGACCTGGTTCACCGTCACCGTGATGGTCTGTGTCTCGATGTTGCCGTCATCGTCAGTGACCTGCACCACGAAACTGTCCGCACCGTTGTAATCGCCGGTCGGCGTGTAGGTAAAGGTGCCGTCGGCGTTGACCACCACGCCCCCGTTACTCGGGCCGCTGGTCAAGGCAAAGTTCGGGGTGGTGAAACCGTCCGCGGTGTCGGCAAAGGTCACCGTGCCCGCAAACGGCGTGTCCTCGTTGGTGGCAAAGCTGGTGTCGCCACCAAAACTGCCCGGGTCATTGACCTGGTTCACCGTCACCGTGATGGTCTGTGTCTCGATGTTGCCGTCATCGTCAGTGACCTGCACCACGAAACTGTCCGCACCGTTGTAATCGCCGGTCGGCGTGTAGGTAAAGGTGCCGTCGGCGTTGACCACCACGCCACCGTTACTCGGGCCGCTGGTCAAGGCAAAGTTCGGGGTGGTGAAACCGTCCGCGGTGTCGGCAAAGGTCACCGTGCCCGCAAACGGCGTGTCCTCGTTGGTGGCAAAGCTGGTGTCGCCACCAAAACTGCCCGGGTCATTGACCTGGTTCACCGTCACCGTGATGGTCTGTGTCTCGATGTTGCCGTCATCGTCAGTGACCTGCACCACGAAACTGTCCGCACCGTTGTAATCGCCGGTCGGCGTGTAGGTAAAGGTGCCGTCGGCGTTGACCACCACGCCACCGTTACTCGGGCCGCTGGTCAAGGCAAAGTTCGGGGTGGTGAAACCGTCCGCGGTGTCGGCAAAGGTCACCGTGCCCGCAAACGGCGTGTCCTCGTTGGTGGCAAAGCTGGTGTCGCCACCAAAACTGCCCGGGTCATTGACCTGGTTCACCGTCACCGTGATGGTCTGTGTCTCGATGTTGCCGTCATCGTCAGTGACCTGCACCACGAAACTGTCCGCACCGTTGTAATCGCCGGTCGGCGTGTAGGTAAAGGTGCCGTCGGCGTTGACCACCACGCCCCCGTTACTCGGGCCGCTGGTCAAGGCAAAGTTCGGGGTGGTGAAACCGTCCGCGGTGTCGGCAAAGGTCACCGTGCCCGCAAACGGCGTGTCCTCGTTGGTGGCAAAGCTGGTGTCGCCACCAAAACTGCCCGGGTCATTGACCTGGTTCACCGTCACCGTGATGGTCTGTGTCTCGATGTTGCCGTCATCGTCAGTGACCTGCACCACGAAACTGTCCGCACCGTTGTAATCGCCGGTCGGCGTGTAGGTAAAGGTGCCGTCGGCGTTGACCACCACGCCACCGTTACTCGGGCCGCTGGTCAAGGCAAAGTTCGGGGTGGTGAAACCGTCCGCGGTGTCGGCAAAGGTCACCGTGCCCGCAAACGGCGTGTCCTCGTTGGTGGCAAAGCTGGTGTCGCCACCAAAACTGCCCGGGTCATTGACCTGGTTCACCGTCACCGTGATGGTCTGTGTCTCGATGTTGCCGTCATCGTCAGTGACCTGCACCACGAAACTGTCCGCACCGTTGTAATCGCCGGTCGGCGTGTAGGTAAAGGTGCCGTCGGCGTTGACCACCACGCCCCCGTTACTCGGGCCGCTGGTCAGGGCAAAGTTCGGGGTGGTGAAACCGTCCGCGGTGTCGGCAAAGGTCACCGTGCCCGCAAACGGCGTGTCCTCGTTGGTGGCAAAGCTGGTGTCGCCACCAAAACTGCCCGGGTCATTGACCTGGTTCACCGTCACCGTGATGGTCTGTGTCTCGATGTTGCCGTCATCGTCAGTGACCTGCACCACGAAACTGTCCGCACCGTTGTAATCGCCGGTCGGCGTGTAGGTAAAGGTGCCGTCGGCGTTGACCACCACGCCACCGTTACTCGGGCCGCTGGTCAAGGCAAAGTTCGGGGTGGTGAAACCGTCCGCGGTGTCGGCAAAGGTCACCGTGCCCGCAAACGGCGTGTCCTCGTTGGTGGCAAAGCTGGTGTCGCCACCAAAACTGCCCGGGTCATTGACCTGGTTCACCGTCACCGTGATGGTCTGTGTCTCGATGTTGCCGTCATCGTCAGTGACCTGCACCACGAAACTGTCCGCACCGTTGTAATCGCCGGTCGGCGTGTAGGTAAAGGTGCCGTCGGCGTTGACCACCACGCCACCGTTACTCGGGCCGCTGGTCAAGGCAAAGTTCGGGGTGGTGAAACCGTCCGCGGTGTCGGCAAAGGTCACCGTGCCCGCAAACGGCGTGTCCTCGTTGGTGGCAAAGCTGGTGTCGCCACCAAAACTGCCCGGGTCATTGACCTGGTTCACCGTCACCGTGATGGTCTGTGTCTCGATGTTGCCGTCATCGTCAGTGACCTGCACCACGAAACTGTCCGCACCGTTGTAATCGCCGGTCGGCGTGTAGGTAAAGGTGCCGTCGGCGTTGACCACCACGCCCCCGTTACTCGGGCCGCTGGTCAAGGCAAAGTTCGGGGTGGTGAAACCGTCCGCGGTGTCGGCAAAGGTCACCGTGCCCGCAAACGGCGTGTCCTCGTTGGTGGCAAAGCTGGTGTCGCCACCAAAACTGCCCGGGTCATTGACCTGGTTCACCGTCACCGTGATGGTCTGTGTCTCGATGTTGCCGTCATCGTCAGTGACCTGCACCACGAAACTGTCCGCACCGTTGTAATCGCCGGTCGGCGTGTAGGTAAAGGTGCCGTCGGCGTTGACCACCACGCCACCGTTACTCGGGCCGCTGGTCAAGGCAAAGTTCGGGGTGGTGAAACCGTCCGCGGTGTCGGCAAAGGTCACCGTGCCCGCAAACGGCGTGTCCTCGTTGGTGGCAAAGCTGGTGTCGCCACCAAAACTGCCCGGGTCATTGACCTGGTTCACCGTCACCGTGATGGTCTGTGTCTCGATGTTGCCGTCATCGTCAGTGACCTGCACCACGAAACTGTCCGCACCGTTGTAATCGCCGGTCGGCGTGTAGGTAAAGGTGCCGTCGGCGTTGACCACCACGCCACCGTTACTCGGGCCGCTGGTCAAGGCAAAGTTCGGGGTGGTGAAACCGTCCGCGGTGTCGGCAAAGGTCACCGTGCCCGCAAACGGCGTGTCCTCGTTGGTGGCAAAGCTGGTGTCGCCACCAAAACTGCCCGGGTCATTGACCTGGTTCACCGTCACCGTGATGGTCTGTGTCTCGATGTTGCCGTCATCGTCAGTGACCTGCACCACGAAACTGTCCGCACCGTTGTAATCGCCGGTCGGCGTGTAGGTAAAGGTGCCGTCGGCGTTGACCACCACGCCACCGTTACTCGGGCCGCTGGTCAGGGCAAAGTTCGGGGTGGTGAAACCGTCCGCGGTGTCGGCAAAGGTCACCGTGCCCGCAAACGGCGTGTCCTCGTTGGTGGCAAAGCTGGTGTCGCCACCAAAACTGCCCGGGTCATTGACCTGGTTCACCGTCACCGTGATGGTCTGTGTCTCGATGTTGCCGTCATCGTCAGTGACCTGCACCACGAAACTGTCCGCACCGTTGTAATCGCCGGTCGGCGTGTAGGTAAAGGTGCCGTCGGCGTTGACCACCACGCCACCGTTACTCGGGCCGCTGGTCAGGGCAAAGTTCGGGGTGGTGAAACCGTCCGCGGTGTCGGCAAAGGTCACCGTGCCCGCAAACGGCGTGTCCTCGTTGGTGGCAAAGCTGGTGTCGCCACCAAAACTGCCCGGGTCATTGACCTGGTTCACCGTCACCGTGATGGTCTGTGTCTCGATGTTGCCGTCATCGTCAGTGACCTGCACCACGAAACTGTCCGCACCGTTGTAATCGCCGGTCGGCGTGTAGGTAAAGGTGCCGTCGGCGTTGACCACCACGCCACCGTTACTCGGGCCGCTGGTCAAGGCAAAGTTCGGGGTGGTGAAACCGTCCGCGGTGTCGGCAAAGGTCACCGTGCCCGCAAACGGCGTGTCCTCGTTGGTGGCAAAGCTGGTGTCGCCACCAAAACTGCCCGGGTCATTGACCTGGTTCACCGTCACCGTGATGGTCTGTGTCTCGATGTTGCCGTCATCGTCAGTGACCTGCACCACGAAACTGTCCGCACCGTTGTAATCGCCGGTCGGCGTGTAGGTAAAGGTGCCGTCGGCGTTGACCACCACGCCACCGTTACTCGGGCCGCTGGTCAAGGCAAAGTTCGGGGTGGTGAAACCGTCCGCGGTGTCGGCAAAGGTCACCGTGCCCGCAAACGGCGTGTCCTCGTTGGTGGCAAAGCTGGTGTCGCCACCAAAACTGCCCGGGTCATTGACCTGGTTCACCGTCACCGTGATGGTCTGTGTCTCGATGTTGCCGTCATCGTCAGTGACCTGCACCACGAAACTGTCCGCACCGTTGTAATCGCCGGTCGGCGTGTAGGTAAAGGTGCCGTCGGCGTTGACCACCACGCCACCGTTACTCGGGCCGCTGGTCAAGGCAAAGTTCGGGGTGGTGAAACCGTCCGCGGTGTCGGCAAAGGTCACCGTGCCCGCAAACGGCGTGTCCTCGTTGGTGGCAAAGCTGGTGTCGCCACCAAAACTGCCCGGGTCATTGACCTGGTTCACCGTCACCGTGATGGTCTGTGTCTCGATGTTGCCGTCATCGTCAGTGACCTGCACCACGAAACTGTCCGCACCGTTGTAATCGCCGGTCGGCGTGTAGGTAAAGGTGCCGTCGGCGTTGACCACCACGCCACCGTTACTCGGGCCGCTGGTCAAGGCAAAGTTCGGGGTGGTGAAACCGTCCGCGGTGTCGGCAAAGGTCACCGTGCCCGCAAACGGCGTGTCCTCGTTGGTGGCAAAGCTGGTGTCGCCACCAAAACTGCCCGGGTCATTGACCTGGTTCACCGTCACCGTGATGGTCTGTGTCTCGATGTTGCCGTCATCGTCAGTGACCTGCACCACGAAACTGTCCGCACCGTTGTAATCGCCGGTCGGCGTGTAGGTAAAGGTGCCGTCGGCGTTGACCACCACGCCACCGTTACTCGGGCCGCTGGTCAAGGCAAAGTTCGGGGTGGTGAAACCGTCCGCGGTGTCGGCAAAGGTCACCGTGCCCGCAAACGGCGTGTCCTCGTTGGTGGCAAAGCTGGTGTCGCCACCAAAACTGCCCGGGTCATTGACCTGGTTCACCGTCACCGTGATGGTCTGTGTCTCGATGTTGCCGTCATCGTCAGTGACCTGCACCACGAAACTGTCCGCACCGTTGTAATCGCCGGTCGGCGTGTAGGTAAAGGTGCCGTCGGCGTTGACCACCACGCCACCGTTACTCGGGCCGCTGGTCAAGGCAAAGTTCGGGGTGGTGAAACCGTCCGCGGTGTCGGCAAAGGTCACCGTGCCCGCAAACGGCGTGTCCTCGTTGGTGGCAAAGCTGGTGTCGCCACCAAAACTGCCCGGGTCATTGACCTGGTTCACCGTCACCGTGATGGTCTGTGTCTCGATGTTGCCGTCATCGTCAGTGACCTGCACCACGAAACTGTCCGCACCGTTGTAATCGCCGGTCGGCGTGTAGGTAAAGGTGCCGTCGGCGTTGACCACCACGCCACCGTTACTCGGGCCGCTGGTCAAGGCAAAGTTCGGGGTGGTGAAACCGTCCGCGGTGTCGGCAAAGGTCACCGTGCCCGCAAACGGCGTGTCCTCGTTGGTGGCAAAGCTGGTGTCGCCACCAAAACTGCCCGGGTCATTGACCTGGTTCACCGTCACCGTGATGGTCTGTGTCTCGATGTTGCCGTCATCGTCAGTGACCTGCACCACGAAACTGTCCGCACCGTTGTAATCGCCGGTCGGCGTGTAGGTAAAGGTGCCGTCGGCGTTGACCACCACGCCACCGTTACTCGGGCCGCTGGTCAAGGCAAAGTTCGGGGTGGTGAAACCGTCCGCGGTGTCGGCAAAGGTCACCGTGCCCGCAAACGGCGTGTCCTCGTTGGTGGCAAAGCTGGTGTCGCCACCAAAACTGCCCGGGTCATTGACCTGGTTCACCGTCACCGTGATGGTCTGTGTCTCGATGTTGCCGTCATCGTCAGTGACCTGCACCACGAAACTGTCCGCACCGTTGTAATCGCCGGTCGGCGTGTAGGTAAAGGTGCCGTCGGCGTTGACCACCACGCCACCGTTACTCGGGCCGCTGGTCAAGGCAAAGTTCGGGGTGGTGAAACCGTCCGCGGTGTCGGCAAAGGTCACCGTGCCCGCAAACGGCGTGTCCTCGTTGGTGGCAAAGCTGGTGTCGCCACCAAAACTGCCCGGGTCATTGACCTGGTTCACCGTCACCGTGATGGTCTGTGTCTCGATGTTGCCGTCATCGTCAGTGACCTGCACCACGAAACTGTCCGCACCGTTGTAATCGCCGGTCGGCGTGTAGGTAAAGGTGCCGTCGGCGTTGACCACCACGCCACCGTTACTCGGGCCGCTGGTCAAGGCAAAGTTCGGGGTGGTGAAACCGTCCGCGGTGTCGGCAAAGGTCACCGTGCCCGCAAACGGCGTGTCCTCGTTGGTGGCAAAGCTGGTGTCGCCACCAAAACTGCCCGGGTCATTGACCTGGTTCACCGTCACCGTGATGGTCTGTGTCTCGATGTTGCCGTCATCGTCAGTGACCTGCACCACGAAACTGTCCGCACCGTTGTAATCGCCGGTCGGCGTGTAGGTAAAGGTGCCGTCGGCGTTGACCACCACGCCCCCGTTACTCGGGCCGCTGGTCAAGGCAAAGTTCGGGGTGGTGAAACCGTCCGCGGTGTCGGCAAAGGTCACCGTGCCCGCAAACGGCGTGTCCTCGTTGGTGGCAAAGCTGGTGTCGCCACCAAAACTGCCCGGGTCATTGACCTGGTTCACCGTCACCGTGATGGTCTGTGTCTCGATGTTGCCGTCATCGTCAGTGACCTGCACCACGAAACTGTCCGCACCGTTGTAATCGCCGGTCGGCGTGTAGGTAAAGGTGCCGTCGGCGTTGACCACCACGCCCCCGTTACTCGGGCCGCTGGTCAGGGCAAAGTTCGGGGTGGTGAAACCGTCCGCGGTGTCGGCAAAGGTCACCGTGCCCGCAAACGGCGTGTCCTCGTTGGTGGCAAAGCTGGTGTCGCCACCAAAACTGCCCGGGTCATTGACCTGGTTCACCGTCACCGTGATGGTCTGTGTCTCGATGTTGCCGTCATCGTCAGTGACCTGCACCACGAAACTGTCCGCACCGTTGTAATCGCCGGTCGGCGTGTAGGTAAAGGTGCCGTCGGCGTTGACCACCACGCCACCGTTACTCGGGCCGCTGGTCAAGGCAAAGTTCGGGGTGGTGAAACCGTCCGCGGTGTCGGCAAAGGTCACCGTGCCCGCAAACGGCGTGTCCTCGTTGGTGGCAAAGCTGGTGTCGCCACCAAAACTGCCCGGGTCATTGACCTGGTTCACCGTCACCGTGATGGTCTGTGTCTCGATGTTGCCGTCATCGTCAGTGACCTGCACCACGAAACTGTCCGCACCGTTGTAATCGCCGGTCGGCGTGTAGGTAAAGGTGCCGTCGGCGTTGACCACCACGCCACCGTTACTCGGGCCGCTGGTCAAGGCAAAGTTCGGGGTGGTGAAACCGTCCGCGGTGTCGGCAAAGGTCACCGTGCCCGCAAACGGCGTGTCCTCGTTGGTGGCAAAGCTGGTGTCGCCACCAAAACTGCCCGGGTCATTGACCTGGTTCACCGTCACCGTGATGGTCTGTGTCTCGATGTTGCCGTCATCGTCAGTGACCTGCACCACGAAACTGTCCGCACCGTTGTAATCGCCGGTCGGCGTGTAGGTAAAGGTGCCGTCGGCGTTGACCACCACGCCACCGTTACTCGGGCCGCTGGTCAAGGCAAAGTTCGGGGTGGTGAAACCGTCCGCGGTGTCGGCAAAGGTCACCGTGCCCGCAAACGGCGTGTCCTCGTTGGTGGCAAAGCTGGTGTCGCCACCAAAACTGCCCGGGTCATTGACCTGGTTCACCGTCACCGTGATGGTCTGTGTCTCGATGTTGCCGTCATCGTCAGTGACCTGCACCACGAAACTGTCCGCACCGTTGTAATCGCCGGTCGGCGTGTAGGTAAAGGTGCCGTCGGCGTTGACCACCACGCCCCCGTTACTCGGGCCGCTGGTCAGGGCAAAGTTCGGGGTGGTGAAACCGTCCGCGGTGTCGGCAAAGGTCACCGTGCCCGCAAACGGCGTGTCCTCGTTGGTGGCAAAGCTGGTGTCGCCACCAAAACTGCCCGGGTCATTGACCTGGTTCACCGTCACCGTGATGGTCTGTGTCTCGATGTTGCCGTCATCGTCAGTGACCTGCACCACGAAACTGTCCGCACCGTTGTAATCGCCGGTCGGCGTGTAGGTAAAGGTGCCGTCGGCGTTGACCAGCACGCCACCGTTACTCGGGCCGCTGGTCAAGGCAAAGTTCGGGGTGGTGAAACCGTCCGCGGTGTCGGCAAAGGTCACCGTGCCCGCAAACGGCGTGTCCTCGTTGGTGGCAAAGCTGGTGTCGCCACCAAAACTGCCCGGGTCATTGACCTGGTTCACCGTCACCGTGATGGTCTGTGTCTCGATGTTGCCGTCATCGTCAGTGACCTGCACCACGAAACTGTCCGCACCGTTGTAATCGCCGGTCGGCGTGTAGGTAAAGGTGCCGTCGGCGTTGACCACCACGCCCCCGTTACTCGGGCCGCTGGTCAAGGCAAAGTTCGGGGTGGTGAAACCGTCCGCGGTGTCGGCAAAGGTCACCGTGCCCGCAAACGGCGTGTCCTCGTTGGTGGCAAAGCTGGTGTCGCCACCAAAACTGCCCGGGTCATTGACCTGGTTCACCGTCACCGTGATGGTCTGTGTCTCGATGTTGCCGTCATCGTCAGTGACCTGCACCACGAAACTGTCCGCACCGTTGTAATCGCCGGTCGGCGTGTAGGTAAAGGTGCCGTCGGCGTTGACCACCACGCCCCCGTTACTCGGGCCGCTGGTCAAGGCAAAGTTCGGGGTGGTGAAACCGTCCGCGGTGTCGGCAAAGGTCACCGTGCCCGCAAACGGCGTGTCCTCGTTGGTGGCAAAGCTGGTGTCGCCACCAAAACTGCCCGGGTCATTGACCTGGTTCACCGTGATGGTGACCGTGGCCGTATCAGATACACCTCCGGCATCAGATACGGTGTAGGTGAATGAGTCGGTGCCATTGAAATCCGCATCAGGTGTGTAATCAAAACTTCCGTCCGCGTTCAGGGTGAGAGTCCCATTACTGACATCCGTATTAACTGTCACGGTGTAGGGATTCGAAAGTGCGTTGAAGTTTTGTGCTACATCAGCAGCATCGAGTACAGGGACGTTATTAACCGTAGAGGAATAGACGTTAAATGCTGCAATATCTCCCTGGAAATTACTTATCCCTGTTGTGCCACCCGGGACATCCTCGTTATACGTAGCCAGGCCGGCATCATTGCCATCTGCCCAGTCGTCCATGGTAAATACGCCATTAGGCAGTGAAGTGGTGCCTTCTGCCGTAGTCCCGGTATCATCATTAGTGCTCGTATCTAACTGGGCTATCAGTGAGCCATTGATATAAAGAGAGATAACACTGTCATTGTTATTGTCACTGCCCAAAACTGCCACGGCCTGGACGAAATCAGCAGTTGGGTCTATGCCAAGATCCGTTAGATTTGCAGTGAGAACCGCAATACCTGTGTTGTCATCGTCATCCAGGTAAAGTTCGACGATATCATCAGCTCCGTTAGTATCGAGAAATATCGCAAATCCTTCTGCGTCATCGCCCGTTTCAAACAGGACCTGCTTTTCATTGTCTACACCATCTGACTGAAACCAGATTTCAGTCGCAACAGAAGAACTTTCAGTATTGGCTACACTACTGAGTCCATGTTCATTGGTGCCATCGCTGGTAAGCACAGCACCGCCTGACCCATCAAAACTGTAGGCGGCAGTGATACCATCATGGCTGGAACCGGTTACAGCTTCTGGGCTAAATGAACCATTGGCGGCTCCACCATCAAAATCCCAGCGGTCATTGTCTGTGCCAGTATTATTCCATTCATCGTCTCCCGCTGTGTCGTCACTTGCCAAAGACGACATCTCCAGGACGCCACTGCCTGAAGCCAGCCGGTTTTCATAAGTACTGTTGAGGAAATCGTTTGTCAGTACACCTGGCGCTGCAATATTTAACGTGCCGCCATCTTCGTTCATGCTGTAACTATCACCAGTCGCAATAATTTCAGTACCAAACTTGATAAAGGTGGTCGCGGAGTCACTCTGCATCGTGTCGTCGGTGACCGTGAACACTATATCCCTGGTGTCGCCATTGGTCGCAGCTGATGTCGAATCATCAAAAGTAATAGCGCTCATCAGGGCCTGGACAGAGGTGTCATCTGCAAACGCGGTGGTGAAATTAATAGTCAAGGTGTCCGATGTTGCGCCGGTGTAAGACACCACGCCAATAACGTTTCCGGAATAGCTAACCGTAGTGCCAGGGGTTGTGATTGGCCCGGAAAGGGAAAGTGCGCCAGATGTATCAATCCCCAGCAGGTCATTGCCGCTATTGAAACTGCCGGTTATCTGGACAGTAAGGCTGCCGCCGTTATAGGTCGTACCATCATCGGTTATCGTCGCAAGAGTACCCTGGTCAATATTCTGCGCCCCACCCGCTCCAAGATCATATGGCAGGGTATCTCCGCCCAGTTCAGAAATCGTTGGAGGAGAACCGATACCTATGGAAAATGTTTCACCTGTCAGGGAGTCAGTGCCATCGCTGACATCAAAAACAAAACTATCCGAAAAACCAGGGCTGCCGTCGTGTACATAAACCACGAGGTTATTGTTGATGTCCTGCTGGGTGAACGAGGTAATCGGAACTCCGGGACTGGTGGTCAGTTCAAGTTGACCACTTGTTGGGGAAGTTGTAACGGTGTAGGTAATGCTGGCGGCTGGTGTGCCTTCGGGGTCCGTATAAAGTAATTCAAGGTTGTCTATTGTCTCTGTGGCACTGCTCAGAACAGTAATACCGGTATTCGTAGTTTGTACCGGGGCATCATTTATCGTCGTAATATTTACCGTTGCAGTCGCAGAGACAGGATTAACCGTATCGTCTCCTGTTCCTACTGTACCACCATCATCAGTGAGACTGACGATTGTTATGCTTCTGCTGGCGTTCAGTAAGTTGTCATCACTCACATCTGGATTGATGTAGGTGATGTTGTTTAAAACCGTGTTGACTTCCGCGTTTGTTGCGCCGGCGTGGGAAATATCGATAGTGGCTGTTGACCCAACGAGGGTGACGTTATAGGTGAAGCCACCTGCTGTCGTGGAAAATCCGTTGGTATCAACATCAACGGTAGTGCCATCGAATACCAGGTTATCTCCCGCTTCTACATCAGTCATGGTGATCTGGATGTCAGTGAAGCGCTGGGTGGCCTCGACCGTGTCCGCCATGACACTATCAAACAACACTAAAGTCTCTGTATCGCTATCTTCGGTAAAACCGACTGTGTTGGCATTTAGACTAATGGTCGGTTCCTGGTTCGCCGCCAGCAGATCAATAGTGGTCGTTGCCGTGTTGCTATCAGTGGTGCCATCATTCACCACAATTGAAATAGACCGGTTAGAACCTGGCGAATCCGTGCTATCAAAGGTGACTGTCTTTAAAGCAGCGAGGAATGTCGCCGTTGTCACTGTTCCGGGTATGTCAGCTGTTAATGTCAGTGTGCCGGCAGCTGCGTTAAACGTACCACTGATGCCAGATTGATTGGTGAAGTAGAGCATGTCATCACCATTCTGGTATGTCCCCGGCGAAATCGTGATGGTGGCTGAATCAATCGTGGTAACAGCAGTATCAAGCTGAGTTAATGTAGCGTCGCTGTCTATAACGCTAACCGCAGCCGTGCCTTCAGTATAACTTGATGAGTAATCATAGCCCGCGGTACTACCATCAGCATCGATTGATAAGGCTGCGCCAAAGTAGCTAATAAATACCGCGGTATCAAAGCCATTATCGGTGTTGTCACCAACGGCAAACTCAACATTGTTGGTCCCACCCCCGGTATTATCGACGGTGACGAACCCAGTGATTGCATTGGTGCGGAAGTTAGACTCGATGCTGGGATCGGTGTCCGTGTGTGTTGCCCAATCACCTGCCCCTGCATTGGCGGTAAAATGGGAATTCACATCATCAGTAACAGTGTGGGTAGCGCCCGTCGTGTCGGTAACGATGGTGGCAAAGACATCATTGTAGGTTGGCGCAAAACCAGCCGTCTCTTCAGTACCCAGAATATAAATGACCGCCAGCTTTTCTGCCGTACCGCTGAAATCAAAACTGAAAGTAGAAACATCTTCCAGGTCCTGGTTAGCGATACCATCGAGGATTACATGGTTTGCATCGTTGTCATCACCCGTGTTGTTAATGTTAACGCGGTTACCGGCAGTACCATCTCCGGCAATGGTTGTGTTATCACCCGTGGTCAGGTAAATACCATCACCGATGCCAAGGCCTGAATCGTTCTCCGTGTAAGTGCCGACTGCGTTGGCATCACCTGTCGATGTTTCACTTCCTACAATGTCAATTCCTTCTGCGACCGCGATGGCGGTGTCGGCATCTGTGGCTCCCGGTGTCACGCCAATTGCAAGAATGCCTTCCCAGGTGGACATTTTTGCATTGAAAATATCGTCATTGGTTTCAATGGAGCCAACCTGGACTTCCAGGTCCCAGTCTCCGCCCAGATCAGCGGTACCGGTCAGGTCGTCAGAGGCTGCCACATCGGCACCGGTTAACTCCGACAACAGGGCGGCTGCACTTTCACCTTCATCTCCGGCCCCAAAGTTGCAGCCGTAAATCAGGATATCAGCCTGTTCTGACAGGGATTGTCCAATAGCAGCCAGTTCATCGGCGTGCTCACCGGACATGGATTCCTGGGTCAATACCGTATTACCAAGCTGCAACTGGCCGGCATCGCCATGGGCAATGATATGCACTGCATCAACTTCGCCACCCTTTTCAGCGAGAACATCTGCAATTTGCTGCAAGCCATCGCTTTCAGAATCAATGAACACAACTTCAGCATTGCTATCAATGCCAGTGAGCAGAGATTCATAATCCTCAACGCTGGTATCAATGAAGACGATTTCATTACTGTCACTGGGAGCGGCATCAACCAGTGACAGGGATTCAAGTAATTTTTCAGTAGATTCAACGACAGCTGCGGGGATGGGTTCGGCAGGAGCGTTATCTGCAGCCTGCTCTGCCTGTTCCTGCGCGACTGTTTCTGCCGCCACTTCGGCACCTGTGGCCACGCCAGCAGCATCAAACATGAAACGCGGCTCAAGCGATATGAGGGAATCCGCCACTGAATCCTTGGGAATGACCTGGCCATCATGGGCACCATCGTAATAAAGCTTGGGCCTGGTCGGCTTGGATCGACGCAAACGTTTTAAAAGATTCCTTATCATATTTTCATTCTAATCAATTAGTTATATTTATTACTTCATGTAATATATTGATTTAGTTTGGTGGAAAAGTACTTGTTCCCAAAGCTAAATATCGTCCTCCTTGTCCATCTTCTTTACAGATTTCCGCTTGTACAACTTATTACCAGCTGATTACTCCTCGCACATATGATGCCAGAAGTTCGACAATTTAGGATGTTTACCCTATTTGACGTAAAAATCTGTGAGCTGTTCCACAAAACTGACACGCCAAACCCATGATTTCGCTAAAAATATGGGTTTTTTGCGTTTTGCCCATCCGGGCTTGTGTGACGCTGTTCAAATTGCAGTTTCAAGGTCGTTGCCAGGGTGTCTGCCTGCAGCGACAGGGACATGCCAGGTTATCTCTAACTCTTTGTTTATTCGACGTTAATATGCTGATTCTGTCATAAATTATTCCAGGTGACCAAAAAACATCGGTGCTCTCGATCTTTCTTTTTAAAAAATAAACCCCATCTAGTCACACAAGACGCTTTTCAGACACATACAAGCGCCGCAAGTATTGCTGGAAGATTATACATTAAGTCTTTGTTAATTATAGCCTTATTTGATTCTCACTAACCACAGGGGCGAATTACCATGAATATGAAAGAGAATGCGAAGAATGTAGACACCTGGATCAGGGGAGTATTTATCATCGTCTTTGGTGTTATCTTTTACGTACTCTACATCGTCATCTGGCTACTGGTGGTGCTGCAATTTCTCACCAAGGTACTCACCGGTGAACTGAATCGTAACCTGTCCGATGTAAGCAGGAATTTAACCAATTTTGCCTCGCAAATACTGCTTTACATCACGTTTCAATCTGAAGAAAGACCGTTCCCTTTCAGTGCCTGGCCAGCTGACAGTGAGAAGGATTCAGTCCAATTGCCGGGGCAGGTAGATGAAGGCGATGCAGATCCTGGCGCCGAAGACGAATCCCCGGAATCGGGCGAAGATTCACCCAAAGAATAGGAAATCAGGCAAGGGGATTGCCGGGGTCAATGCCCTCGCGAAAGGGAATTTTCCTGTCGAGGTGGGTTAACTGGTAGACCTTACCAATCCAGTTATTTATCACGGCTTCCCCACTATCGTGCCAGGTATTATCAAGTCCCGGGGTCAACAGGGACTCCGGGAAATCCGGTGCCGAAGCATTGCTGGATAAGGCTGTATCCAGTCGATCCCTGTATTCCTCCAGGATTGCCTTGTTCCTGAGACTAAAATAATTTTCAGGTAGAGCCGGGTACAGTGAAGTCTCGCCATTTATGTAGCGACCAACTTCTCTTTTATACTCCTTGAGCAGGCTTATCGTGTCGTATTCAGGGTGCCCCTGGAAAAAGACGATTCGGAATCCATCCTCGCTCACCGCCAGGTGGACATCGCCCTCTTCGCTTTCAACAAGCACTTTCAAACCCTTGTCCTCAAACTGCCTGGCATCTACCTGGTTAAAGCGGGAGTGTGGCACGTCAAAACGTGTATTAACCCCGGTCACCAGTGGATGTGTTCGATCATTAACACGATGAGAATAAACACCCCAGCGCTTCTCTACCAGGGGCCTGCGTTCTATTCCATAACGAAACTGGAGTACGGCGTGGCTTGCCAGGCAGGAACAGAGAATGGAAGTAACATTTTCAACAGACCAGTCAATGACCTCTATCAAGGGCTCCCAGAAGGGTGACTCTGCTAATGTGGGCCCGGGTGTTGCGCCGCTTACAATTAATGCATCCAGTCCCTCTTTCTTTATATCTGAAAAACTCTTGTAGTACGTGTTTATGTGCGCCTGTGCATCATCGTCGCGTTCGAGACCCTCCAGTGTAAACGGATGAACATAAAACTGCGCGATCTGGTTACTTTCCCCAATCAGGCGGAAAAATTGTCGTTCAGTAGCTTCAAGCGCCTTGCCGGGCATCATGTTAAGCAGGCCGATGTGTAACTCCCTGATGTCCTGGCGCACAGCTTCATCTTTTCGCAGTATGGTTTCTCCTTCACTGCGTAAACGAGCAAAACTTGGCAAATCAGTATTGGCGACTAGTGGCATATTCCTGTCCTCTTAACGCGCGACCTAGTCAAGGAGACCTCCAACAAGTTCAAGGAAATCGGCCTCGCCTGACACCCCTGCAATATCGCTGGTACTCACTGTATATCCATGTTCCCTGGCAATTGCCTCGTACCTGGGAATTCTCGAATAGAAAAGCCGGGGAAATACCCAGCGCACAAACTCATCTGGATTAACTGTCGCGACGTACTCCAGGTCATTCTCATTCATAAAATTTGCCAGCTCTTCGCGTAAGAATGTCTCCTGGTAATACATGGGCTTGGGTGAACTGATCGCCCTCTGAATTAACTCTTCTTCGTCACTCCTGGTCGCACGGATGTACAAAATCAGGGTGTGTTCGGCCAGGCATTCGATCACAGAAGGCTCCTGGAGCTCACAGATACTACCGCCAGCATCGTTGATGAAATGCTCGTAACCATAGACATTTCGTGCTTTTTCGATAAAACCCGGCACATCCCTCATGCTTGATATTTCAGCCTGCCTATGCAGTTCCTGCCGGCGCTGAAATTCTTTCAAACCGATACCACCAAGCTCGGGATCACCTACTTTACCCAGGAAAGTAGATAATGGATCAAGGTTGTCTATACCCAAGTTGTTCGCCAGGTGAATTGAATCTGAGCGCAGCAGGTCACGAAGAAACGGGATCTGCATTACCTGCTGCTTGATATTATCAATGATGGGTTCATCAAGGTAATGAGTGCCTATTCGGTAGTCACCGGAATAATGAAACCAGTTGTCCTGTCGCAAAGTGCAGGCAAGTCGAGTCTTACCCACTCCTGACATTCCAAGAAGGGTTATGGACTTTTGCTTCCAGCTGAAAAATTGTTCTCTGCTTAGTTTCACGGCAGGTGGCTTCGCTAAAAAAATGCGAATCCTACCGCAAAAGGGACATTAGAAACATGACTAATTTGCAAAGCCCACGGCCGAAAAACCGGCCTTACCAATGGCCTGCTAGGTTCGATACTCCAGCTTTTGGCGGGATAATGGTAGCTGTCGTACCCTGGGGCCGCCGCAGGTAAAAAGTGCATTGCATATGGCCGCTGCGACCGGCGGCAAACCCACCTCTCCCATGCCACCAATTCGTTCTCCACTTTCAACAAACTCGACATCGATAGCGGGCGTCTGGGCAAGTTTCAGCATCGGGTAATCGGGAAAATTCCCCTGGGTCACACGACCATTTTCCACTGATATTTCGCCATACATGGCAGCGGTTAGTCCGTAAATAATCGCGCTTTCGATTTGTGCTTTTGCAATGGCAGGATTAATCACTTCACCGGGATCGACCACCGCACTTATCCTGTGCACCTCCAGCTTTCCATTGTCGCCAATTGAAACTTCTGCTGCCTGGGCCACGATCGTTCCAAAACTTTTCTTGAGGGCCACACCGATTCCGCGCCCCTCTTCCATGTTTCTTCCCCAGCCGATGTTTTCAGCCACTTTTTCAAGAAGCAGTTTATGTCGCGGCGAATGTTGTAGTAGTTGCAGCCGGAAAGTTAAGGGGTCTACGCCCTTCGAGTGTGCTATCTCGTCAATAAAAGATTCAATAAAGAAACCCTGGTATGAATGCTCTACGCTCCTCCAGTAGCTTACCGGCACCGGGGTTTCAACTCTCACTCTTGATATTCGCCTGCCTGGAACCTGGTAAGGAAAAAAGGCGGCTTCAACATCATCGTTAATCCCTATATCGGTATACAGGTTTTCCCAGCCAACCAGTTCATCGTCGGCCGAAAAGAAGGCTGACAGGCGACTGTGCACAGCTGGACGATAATAATCATGGCGCATATCTTCTTCCCTGCTCCAGATCAGTTGCACGGGGTAATCTACCTGCATCGCCACTTTGACAGCATCCGCAATGTAATTCCCCGTCGAAGGCAAACGCCTGCCAAATCCGCCGCCAAGGTGTACCGCGTGGGCCTGCACCCGGTCAATATCAATCCCGGCAATCTCGGCCGCAAACGCCCTCGCTCCCAGCAGGTCCTGCGTGCCCGTCCAAAGTTCCAGCTGCCCATCGTGGTACCAGGCGGTACAGTTCATCGGTTCCATCGTTGCATGGGCAAGGAAAGGTACCCTGTATTCAGACTCCAGGATGCGTGCAGAATTAGCCCGGGCAGACTCGAGGTCTCCTTCCTCGAGATCAATCTCTGGCTCTCCCGAGTCAAGTTTCTTTGAAAATGTATCATTTAGACCGGTGCTGCTGAACCCGGCATTTTCTCCATCACTGAACTCAATTGGCAATTGTGCAAGTGCCTTGCTAGCTCGCCAGTAATTGTCGGCAATGACTACTACCGCATCCTCAAGCTGAATGACCTTGTCTACATGGACGTCATCTTGAATTTTTGAACCGTCAAAGGAAACCGCCGTCCCGCCAAAGACAGGGGCGTGCCTGATAGCGGCAAATTTCATACCCGTTAATCGTGTATCTATGCCGTAATCTTGAGTGCCTGTTACTTTTGCAGGAATATCCAGCCTTGCAATTGGCTGTCCGCAGATGGTGTACTCAGATTTCTTCTTCAGCACTGGCCTGGTTGAGGGAGTTAAACTCGCTGCCGTGGATGCAAGCTCAGCATAAGGGATACTTTTCCCGGAATTATCATGGTGTACGTAACTGTTTCTGGTCGAACACTCGGATTCGGGGACATTCCATGCTGACGCGGCCGATTTAACCAGTAATTCCCGGACTGCAGCCCCGGCACGCCGCATGCCCGCCTGCCCGGTAAACCTGACGCTACCGCTGCCACCGGTAATCTGCATGTTCATCAGACCTGCGATCTTGTAGAACGAATAATCAAGATGTCTTTGAAATACCGTTGGTACTTCCAGGTCATCGGCCAGGAAGCCCTTGATCATGTCGCCAACCGCAAACTCATGTGCTGGCGGGGCTTGCTCGACTTTCACCCCTGACCAGTCCGCGTCAAGCTCTTCAGCCAACATCATTGGCAGAGACGTGAGAACACCCTGACCCATTTCTGCATGGGGTACGAAAATCGTCGTGGAATTATCCCTGGCGATACCCAGCCAGGTGGCCATCCAGGTGTTTTCATCCCCGTCAGCCAATTTCAGGCTCAACCTGTTTGGAGTTGCGATGAATCCAAACAGGGCACCGCCAGCAGCCAGTGCGCCACCTACCAGGAATGTTCTGCGGGTGAATTTATTCATTGATGATCAACCTGGTAGCAATGCCGACAATGCCCGACGAACGGCGGGATAGGAGCCGCATCGACAAATGTTGCTGATGGTATCCTCAATTTGTTGTTCAGTAGGGTTGGGATTTTCATCGAGCAACGACACTACCGCCATCACAAGCCCTGATTGGCAATAACCACACTGTGGAACCTGCTCATCAATCCAGGCTTGTTGCACCCGGTGCAAACCTTTACTGGCAATACCCTCAATCGTTGTTATTTCAGAACCCGAGGCTGCAGTAACCGGAAACACACAACTGCGTACTGCCTTGCCATTTACATGTACCGTGCAGGCTCCACACGCGGCAATTCCACAGCCGAATTTTGTCCCGGTCAATTCGAGCTCATCCCGCAGCACCCAGAGCAATGGCATTTCCGGCTCGACATCTACGGTCACTTCCTCGCCATTTATACGAAAACTATGCGCCATCCAGTTTCTCCACTATTCGATTCAATTCAATATTCCCACGCATCGACCTGTTCCCACCGTGATTTTCAAGCAGCTATATGGTTTGACACTAATTCTGATAAATCTTGATCCTGTGAACCAGGATCGCAAGAATCATACAAAATACTGTCAAAAAAATCAGTGGCATTTCAAACCCCGCGCTAAATTCCGCCAGGTGACCAAGCCCCATCGGCCCCATAAATCCGCCAACCTGGCCAAAGGAAAAAAACAAGCCCATTGCGAGCCCCATATTGCTGTTATTGACACCTTCCAGCTGCATAACAAGGAGCGTGGCAAGTGGCAGCAAGGCACCTCTTACCATGCCATTTAGCAGCAGCGCGAGATAAATCCAGTTCATACCGGAAAACAATGCCAACAGCATGCAACTCGCAGCTGCAGAGAGAAAAAGGAATGCAAGCACCGTGACAACTGAAAATCTTTTTGCCATTCCAGGCATTACCAGTGCGCTCACCGCGGCAATAATGATCGGAAGTGCTGCCAGGTTTGTAGCCTTTGCTGCGGTCAAACCTTCAGCCTGTTGGTGAAGTATTTCAGGCAACCAGTTAATCGTCGCGTGCAAATAAAAAAGCACTCCAACCGCTGTTATGAGGGTAAGCCTGGTCGCATTATCGCTGAGCAGCATACCTACCCGGTTCCTAATCCTGGGTGCGTTAGTATTTTGTTTATGGGTGAGTATCCACGAGCTGTCAAAAGACAGAACTATTATTAACCAGCTAAATAGTGAAACGGCACAGATTATTGCGTAGAGACCATAGATATCGCGCCAGTGAAAGTGGAATACATCGAGCAATTCTCGACTCAGGACCAGGCCCATCACAGAGCCCACCGCTACACATGCCATCGTAATTCCAAGGGCCGTGCCCCGTTCCGTCACATCAAACCACTCCCGCACAACTTTTGGTATACCAATGGACACCAGCGGGGCACCAATTCCGAATATGACAAATGCCAGGTACATCTCCTGGAAATTAGCTGCACTTCCCCTGAGTATTGTAGACATTGATATCATGGCAATCCCGAGATACAGCAATATTCGGCTGCCAAACTGGTCCACGGCCAGGCCAGCAGGAATTGACAGGAAAATATAGATCATTGGCCACGCGCCCATAATCGCGCCCATACCAGCGTAGCCAAACCCCAGGTCGCTTGATATTTCGGATGCCAGTGCAGACGTAGAAAAATGTACCAATGCAAAACAAAAGTACTGAAAACTGATACCGGCGAGAATCAACCAGCGGAGAGACTTCTTAACATCCAATGTTAATTTAATCCCCTGGCACCTGGTAATGGACAAGCAACGGACATTGTTTCGCTGTCAATGGTGTCACTACGGGCTGTTGATAGCGTTGAACACATCCTGGCCCAGGTTTTCCAGCAACATCTCTTCGCCGATATCCGGATAACGCTCATGAAAATTAGTAAATTCACGTTTTGCCTGTTCTTTTTTATCGTCAAGCCATAGTAATTTTATATCTTTTAACCACTCAGCAGGGGTTCGCACTTGAGCATAGGAAGACGATGCGATTGCGCGCTCAAACACCATGTCCATTTCCATTTCCATTTCCTCGCTCTCTCGCGGAGGAAGTTCTCTACGTAAAATTCTGTCTTGCCGTGGGGCTGGCGCTACCGTTTTTTCCTTGCCAATTTCGAGCATTGGCTTTTCAAGCTTCTTTCTATGAACAGAGCGCGCAGGGGCTGAGGGTTTCATCTTTGTGTCTGGTGCAAACTGGTCTCCTGGTTCGGCACTACCCGATATTCCCTCAGCAGCGGTGGACTCCAGTTGCCCGGCGAAGCTGGCCGCTTCTTCTACAGTTACAGAGTCAGCTTCCTCAACAACAAGACCTGGCAGCTCTAGCAGGTCGGAGGCCGGGTATTGAGTATCTTCGACTGCCCTGTCAATGACAGGCAAGGCGATTTCATCAACTTCATCTGCCCGCCGCTCGGTTTCAACAGCATTGTCTCCGGGTACCGAAGCAGGCTGTGGAATTGCGATAAAAGCAGGACTCGCCTTTTCGTTTTCCACTGTATCGATACCGGCGTTTTCCATTCTCAGTATTACCGTTACCGACAGGACCAGCACCGCCGCCAGCGAAGCTGGAACCTTCCAGTTGCCGGAAAATGGAGAAAGCACTTTCCTTCGGGACTGGTTTACATCCTCCCGGGCGAGGCGGAGCACCACCTCGTCCATGTGTGCCGGCACAACGTCATTCGAGGCCTCCCGGTACAAGCTTGAGAGTTCGGAAGTCCCATTGAGGAACTCTTCCAGCTCTTTGTCTGTTTTTTTACTATCTTCAGTCATTCATCTCTGACCTCAGTTTTTGCACGGCGTAACGAAGACGACTTTTGGCAGTTTCATCATTTACACCCATAACTTTCGCAATCTCGGCTACGCTTAAACCCGCCTCCTGTTTTAAAAGAAAAGCCTGTTTCTGTAATTCCGGCAGCCTGTCCAGTGCCCGAAGCACTTTTATCGTTTTTTCCCTGGTCTCTGCCTGCAGTTCGGGCTGCTCCTTTTCAGTTACAGGCATTTCATCCAGGCCGTCAGAACTATGATTTGCCGATTTGCTACTACTTTCCTTGCGGTAATGGTCAATAAGTCGATTTTGCGCAATCTGGTAAAGCCAGGTCGTAAACCTGGCACTAACCTGGTAAGTCTCCCGTGCCTTGATCAGTCGCGCCCATACATCCTGGTAAAGTTCTTCAGCAACACTCGAATTGGAACATTGCCGAAGAATAAACCTGTACAGTGGCGCTTTGTGCCTGCCATAAAGTATCTCAAATGAGCGCAAGTCACCTTTGCCGTATGCAAGCATCAATGACTCATCGGTCAGGTCTTCCGGGATCATTCGCAAAGTGTAAGAAGTCTGATGATGACAAGTCAAAGTTAGTAGTGCCGAAGTACTTTCGCTACTGCCGGCAGTGCGCTTGCTTACAGGGGTTTTATCGCCTGTATACAGGTGAAACGTTACGCTCACCTGGAAAGGGTTTGTCGGGAAAGATATTTCGATTCGAGCCGGGCAGGCTCGTCAGAAAACGATTTGAATTCAGTGGCTTAACCAGCCGGGGCCAAACCCTGGCCACGGCGGTGTTGCCGGGGAGTATCAGCCCTCTGCGACGGCTTTCATGCTGAGTCGAACGCGTCCCTGTTTATCGACCTCCAGTACCTTGACCTTGACCATGTCACCTTCACTCAGCTTGTCACTGACATTCTCAACTCTTTCTTCACTGATTTGAGAAATATGAACGAGACCGTCCTTGCCAGGCAGGATATTTACGAACGCTCCAAAGTCCATTAACTTTTGTACACGGCCTTCATAGATAACGCCGACTTCAATATCTGCAGTGATTTGTTCTACACGCTTTCGAGCATCTTCACTTGCAGCCTTGTCAACGGAAAAAATCTTTACTGTTCCATCGTCATCAATATCAATGGTTGCACCCGTTTCCTCGGTAATTGCCCGTATCGTTGCCCCGCCTTTACCGATAACGTCCCTGATCTTATCCGGGTGAATCTTGATTGTTGTAATCCTTGGAGCATGCTCAGACATTTCTGCGCGTGGCTCCTTGATGACCTCATTCATCTTCTCCAGGATATGCATTCGGCCACCTTTTGCCTGCGCCAGTGCAGCCTCCATGATCTCCTTTGTAATGCCATCAATTTTAATATCCATTTGCAGGGCAGTTACACCGTTTTCACTTCCTGCTACTTTGAAATCCATATCGCCAAGGTGATCTTCATCTCCCATGATATCCGACAGCACGACAAATTTTTCACCTTCCTTGATCAAGCCCATTGCGATACCTGCTACCGGTGCTGAAATACTTACCCCGGCATCCATCAACGAAAGACTTGTTCCACATACCGAAGCCATTGAGCTGGAGCCATTTGACTCGGTGATTTCGGACACAACGCGAATCGCGTAAGGATAATCATTCAGATTCGGCATCACGGCAACGATACCTCGTTTAGCCAACCTACCGTGCCCAATCTCCCTTCTTTTTGGAGTTCCTACCCGGCCGGTTTCACCCACACAATAAGGAGGGAAATTATAGTGCAGCATAAACTGGTCTTTTCGCTCACCCTCAATGGCGTCGATAATTTGTGAATCTCTCTCGGTACCCAGCGCCACGGCCACCAGGGCCTGTGTTTCCCCACGTGTAAATAGTGCAGAACCGTGAGCCCTGGGCAATACGCCAACTTCCACTGAAATGGGCCTGATGGCATCCGGTACACGACCGTCAATACGGTTTTCTCCGGCTACGATACTCCCCCTGACAATACTGCTCTCAAGTTTTCCAACAGTGCCAAGGATATCTCCCTGTGACCACTTGTCTTCAAATTCTTCCGCCAGCCCATCAAGGACCTGCGACCTGATCTCATCAAGTCGATCCCTGCGACTCAGCTTGTCAGTAATTGCATAAGCTTCACGGATCAGGTCACCACAGCGTGCATCAACTGCGCTGGAAAGTTCCTCGTCAACGGGCTCTGCCTGCCAGTCCCATGACTTGGCACCTACCTCATCAGCCATGGCCTTGATGTTTTCAATAACGACCTGCATCTGCTCATGTCCATACATCACGGCACCGAGCATGACTTCTTCAGACAACTCGGAAGCTTCAGATTCAACCATGAGTACTGAGCTTTCAGTTCCTGCAACAACCAGGTCTAACTGCGAATCATGCAGTTCGTCAAAACTTGGGTTCAGCACATACCCGTTATCTTTATAGCCTACTCGCGCTGCACCAATAGGTCCGGCAAATGGCATGCCGGTAATAGATACTGATGCAGACGCGCCAATCAATGCCAGGATATCCGGGTCCACGTTGGGATCGAGTGACATAACAGTGGCGATTATCTGTACTTCGTTTTTAAAACCCTTGGGAAAGAGAGGACGGATGGGACGATCAATCAGGCGCGATGTCAGGGTTTCTTTTTCGGATGGCCTGCCTTCCCTTTTGAAGAATCCTCCGGGTATTTTACCCGCAGCGTAATTACGTTCCTGGTAATCAACAGTCAGTGGGAAAAAATCCCTGCCCGGATCGGCCTCTTTTCTCGCAACACAGGTAACAAGGACGACGGTATCCCCCATGCTGCATAAAACTGCCCCGGTCGCCTGGCGGGCTATTCTGCCGGTTTCCAGTACAACCGTTTTATCTCCGAATTGAAATTCTTTTCTGACCACGTTCATGTTATTTCCTGGCTTAGTTCTGATTTGAAGTTGTTGTTAATCGAGCGCTGCAGCCTGCGCCCTGGGTCCCTAACTGGGACATGATGTATCGCGCTATCTTGGATCTGACGAAGGGAAGGGATTTATTTACGCAATCCGAGTTTGGATATCAATTCACGGTACCTGTTGATGTCCTTGTTTCTCAGGTAATCCAGCAGTTTACGGCGCTGATTCACCATGCGTAACAGCCCCTGGCGTGAATGATTATCCTTTTTGTGCACCTTGAAGTGCTCCGAAAGGCCGGTAATATTCGCTGTAAGCAGGGCAACCTGCACTTCGGGCGAACCCGTGTCCGATGACGAACGCTGGTATTCGCTGATAATTCCGGCTACCTGTTGCTGATTCAAAGCCATAATTTGTGGTACTCCTCAACTTTCCTCTTCTAAAATCGCGCGTATTGTACCGATGCGCCTGCAGACGAACAAGAAAAAGTCACGCCTAAATTCAAGTTTTTTCGATATATTCAGCTATTTAGGGTACTAAGCAGTCTTCGCGGGGCAATTCGCCCATCGTGACGAACCTCCCCCAGCCCAAGAAACCGATGATTGCTATCGTATATGCGCAATTTTCCTGTCCCGTGAACACCGGCCAGGCTGACTGCTCTTCCCTGCTGAAAGTACTGTGCCAGCTCATCTTCAAGGCTGGCGGAAGGCAATTCCTGCAGCGCAGAGTCGATCTCCAGCAGAAAATCGTCCAGTTTTTCAGGCCCTTGCTCGGCGCAATGTTGCAGCGACTGCAGATCTATCATGTCGCTGGCCCTGTAGGGCCCCGAACCCAAGCGTCTAAGCTCCTCGACATGGGCGCCACAACCAATTTCCCGGCCGATATCCTCTGCCAGGGAACGAATATAGGTGCCTTTTGAGCATCGCACCTCGGCCTCGAGAAAATTTTCACCCAGTCCGCACAGCGTTAATTGATAAATCGTCACCGCCCTCGCCTTTCGTTCAACCTCGATACCCTTGTAGGCAAGCTGATACAGGCGCTTGCCGTCCTGCTTCAGGGCCGAATACATGGGTGGGACCTGTTGTATTTCCCCCCTGAACTTGTCAAGAACAGCTTCGACGCCTGCTTCATCGATTGTCGGCACAGGTGACTTCTCCACGAGTTCCCCGGCGGCATCAGCAGTCGTGGTCCTTTCTCCGAGCTTTATCCTTGTCCGGTAAAACTTGTCGGCATCCAGTAACAGGGAAGAAAATTTTGTTGCTTCACCAAAGCAAATCGGCAACAACCCGGTTGCCGGTTTATCGAGGCTGCCAGTGTGCCCTGCCTTTTGAGCCTGGAAGAGTCGTTTTACCTTTTGCAGAACATCGTTCGAGGTGATTCCTGCCGGTTTATCCAGTAGCAGTACGCCGTTAACGTTTCTTCCCTTCTTTTTTCGTGCATTGCTCACGGGCTATACCGGGTCAGGCTAAATAATCTTGCTTGAGGAAGAAATTATGCTCGAGACGGGCCCGTAAACCGGTACCGGCAAGCTCAACTACCAGGTTTTGTATCGAGTGAATCGATAAGCGCGGAAAGCTTGCTGCCATATTCAACACTGCTGTCGAAACTGAATGTAAGCCTCGGCGTTTTTCTCAGGGGTGAGTTCTGTGCCAGTTCATGTCTAAACTGCCCCGACTTTTCATTCAACATGGCGATCATTTCATCGCGATCCACGGCATCGTCCAGGTTGGTGACATACACGGTCGCATTTAACAAATCAGGACTGACATCCACCGAAGAAATCGTAATCAAGCCGGAGCCGGCAATATCCGGATCCCTCTGGATCAGCGGTGCTAATTGCCGTTGTACCAGGTCCGACAGGCGCCTGTTTCGACCAAACTCACGAGGCATAATGAAGAACTAAAGCCTGGTAACCCGGGCCTGCCCATGAACTGGGCGCTGACTTTGAGTGCAAGGCTTCATCCGTCAAATTGTTCTCGAGATCTCAACTCGTTCAAAAACCTCGATCTGGTCACCCTGGCGCACGTCGTTATAGTTCTTAACACCGATACCACACTCTGTTCCGGATTTTACTTCGGAAACATCATCTTTAAATCTACGCAGTGACTCCAGCTCACCCTCGTAAATAACCACGTTGTCCCTCAGTACACGAATCGGGTTATTACGCTTGACTACACCGCTTGAAACCATGCAGCCAGCGATGTCTCCAAACTTCGGTGAGCGGTAAACCTCGCGTACCTCGGCGATACCGATAATCTGCTCCCTGATCTCAGGCGAAAGCAATCCGCTTATTGCGGCTTTAACGTCATCAATGACATCATAAATCACGCTGTAATAGCGCAGGTCAATTCCCTCTTCATCAATCAGTTTTCTTGCCGAACTGTCTGCTCGCACATTAAACCCGATGACTACGCCTTTTGAAGCCATGGCAAGATTAATATCCGATTCAGTGATTCCGCCAACACCGCTGCTAATGATGTTAACGGTCACCTCGTCATTGGTCAGCTTGCCAAGGGATTCTGTCAATGCCTCCGCAGAACCCTGTACGTCTGCTTTAATGAGCAAGTTGATAGCGACACCCTCTTCGCTGCCCATGGACGAAAGCATATTTTCCATCTTGGAAGCCTGTTGCTTGGCCAGCTTGACTTCACGGTATTTGCCCTGCCTGAAAAGCGCTATTTCGCGAGCTTTCTTTTCATCCGGAACAACAATCATTTCATCACCGGCATTGGGTGTACCGGAAAGACCCAGCACCTCCACAGGAATAGATGGGCCTGCGATATCAACTTCCTTACCACTGTCATCAATCATCGCACGAACCCTGCCGAATTCATGACCGCTCAGAATGATGTCGCCCTTGTTGAGTTCACCGCTTTGTACGAGGATGGTTGCGACCGGGCCGCGTCCCTTATCAAGCCTCGATTCAATCACGACTCCTGATGCTGGCCCCTTGTCATTTACTTTCAGCTCAAGTACTTCTGCCTGCAGACTGATACTTTCCAGCAGGTCATCAATGCCCTGCCCATTCAAGGCAGACACGTTGACAAACATGGTATCGCCTCCCCAGTCTTCTGGAATGACTTCATGCTTTGAAAGCTCCTGTTTCACCCTGTCAGGGTCGGCGTCAGCTTTATCTATCTTGTTCACCGCCACGATTACCGGCACTTCCCCTGCCCGTGCATGCACGATGGCTTCCTCAGTTTGTGGCATCACACCGTCATCAGCCGCAACTACGATGACAACGATGTCAGTCGCCTTGGCTCCCCTTGCACGCATTGCCGTAAAGGCTTCATGGCCCGGGGTGTCGAGAAAGGTTATTCGACCCTTTGGCGTCTCCACCGAGTAGGCGCCGATATGCTGGGTAATTCCGCCAGCCTCACCCGCAGCCACCTTGGCTCTGCGAATGTAGTCAAGCAAGGATGTCTTGCCGTGATCCACGTGTCCCATCACTGTCACTACCGGAGCGCGTTCAACTTCCTCGCCATCGACCCTCGCAGCCTGGATAATTTCTTCTTCCAGGGCGTTTTCCTGTAGCGCCTTTGGAATATGGCCCATTTCCTCGACTACAATCGTTGCAGTTTCCTGGTCAATAGTCTGGTTAATTGTCACCATGCTGCCAAGATTCATCATGACCTTAACAACTTCAGTTCCTTTAACTGACATGCGCTGTGCCAGTTCAGCAACCGATATACTTTCCGGGATCTCAACTTCGCGCACGACCGGAGCCGTGGGCTTCTCAAAGCCGTGCTGCGCCGGCTTGTTAAGTACAGGCCTGCTTCTCTGCTTTTTCTTTCGCCTGCCGGACTTGTCCGTGGCAACATGCAATTCCTTGCGGTGATATTTTGAAGATTTCCTGTCTCCTGTCTTGGCGTTCTTGTCCCTGTTTTCCTTGGTAGGTAGCTGATCCGGTGAAGTGGGAGCTGCTTCTTCAATCGCTGGCTCCGCTTCGCCAGTCTGCGCTGCGCTCACTTCCTGTTCAGCTTGCTCTGTAGCAGCTGCAGCCGCCAACGCCTCCTGCTCTGCCTCTTCCTGTCTTTTCTTCTCCTCTTCCTCGAGACGCGCAATTTCCTCCTGTCTTGCTCGTTCGGCAGCTTCCTCTGCTTCGCGTTTTTTGGATTCGATTTCCTCCAGTTCCCGCTGCTTTGCCTGCTCCTCGTCAGCCCGTTTTGCGGCCTCTTCCTCGAGCATACTTCTCTTGGCGTATGTCCTTTTCTTACGAAACTCAACACTCACCGTCTTGGAACGTGGCTTTCCTCTTCCCTGCGAACTGACAGGCACTTTAAGCTCGCTTACCGTTTTACGCTTAAGTGTTATTTTCCTGGGTTCTGAGGAGTCATCTTTACCGTGTTTCCTTCTCAGGAAGCCCAGCAATTCGGCTTTTTCTGAATCAGAAAGGCTGTCATCCGCATTGCGATCGGATATGCCGGCTTCCTGCAACTGCTCCTGCAGGCGCTCGACAGTAATACCGATCACATCGGCATACTCTTTTACAGTAACCTCAGGCATCTGTTACCCCCCTCTTCCTCGGTCTGTGCTTCGTCTTCGAACCAGGGCGCCCTGGCGGCCATGATCAATTCACCGGCTCTTTCCTTCTCCATGCCCTCAATTTCCATTAATTCATCCACAGACTGCTCCGCAAGGTCTTCCATGGTTGTAATGCCGCGACCCGCCAGTTCGTAAGCCAGCGCCTTGTCCATACCCTCCATCTCGAGGAGGTCTGCTTCGGGTTTTGCATCGGCCAGTTTCTCTTCGCTTGCGATAGCGCGGGTCAGCATGACATCTCTCGCCCTTTCCCGAAGTTCTTTCACCAGGTCCTCGTCAAACTCTTCAATATCCAGCATTTCGCTTTCTGGAACGTAGGCAACCTCCTCGACACTGGAAAATCCTTCCTGCACCAGGATAGTCGCAATTTCTTCATCCACATCAAGCTGCTCCATCAACTGGACCTGCAGATTCTGTGCTTCAACCTCGTTCTTTTCTTCGGCTTGCTCAATGGACATGACATTGAGATTCCACTGGGTCAGCTCACTTGCCAGCTTTACATTTTGTCCACCCCTGCCTATTGCCTGGGAAAGATTCTCCTCGGCCACAGCCACATCCATGCTGTGCGCGTCTTCATCAACCAGGATGGATGCAACTTCGGCAGGCGCCATTGCGTTAATTACAAACTGGGCCGGGTTGTCATCCCAAAGGATGATGTCCACGCGCTCTCCACCAAGTTCATTTGACACCGCCTGCACGCGGGAGCCCCGCATACCCACACAGGCACCTATTGGGTCAATTCGCTGGTCATGCGCCCTCACAGCAATCTTTGCCCGGGATCCCGGGTCCCTCGCTCCACTTATCAATTCGATAAGTCCTTCGTTTATCTCCGGCACTTCAATCTTGAAAAGTTCGATCAGTAATTCCGGCGCAGTCCTGCTCAGGAATAACTGTGGACCACGGGCCTCCGGGCTGACCTTTTGCAGGTATGCCCGTAACCGGTCGCCTGCTCTTACGGCCTCTCGTGGAATCATTTCTTCCCTCGGGATAAAGGCTTCAGCGTTATTTCCAAGGTCCAGTATGACGTTGCCCCGTTCCACCCTTTTCACCACTCCACTGACCATTTCACCCACACGGTCCTGGTAGGCTTCAATCACCTGGTTTCGCTCGGCCTCGCGAACTTTCTGTACTATGACCTGCTTGGCTGTCTGTGCCGCAATACGGCCAAATTCGACTGATGGCATTGTTTCTTCGACAAAACCACCTTCTTCAATGTCATCCACTTTCTCTACGGCGTCCTTGAGAAAAATCTGCCTGGTTGGAAACTCAAGAGCCTCTTCGCCGTCCGCCATGACTTCCCACTGGCGGAATGTCTCGTAGTCACCGGTTTCCCTGTCAATTGACACTCGAACTTCGATATCTTCCCGGTGCTTCTTTTTTGTTGCCGTGGCCAGGGCCGCCTCAATAGCTTCAAAAATGATGCCTTTACCAACACCTTTCTCGTTAGAGACAACGTCAACAACCATTAATATTTCTTTGTTCATTTCTTAACTCTTGCCATTAAACAGTAAGCCCTAATCCAGGCTGGGTATGATATGTGCCCGGTCAATCAAGCCTTCTGCTATAACCCATTCTTCACCATCACATTGCATCGTGACCGCTTCACTTGAGACCGCGTCAATTTTCCCCCGGATACGCCTTCTCTCGTGCATTTTTTCCCTCAGCTGTACCAGGGCCCGTTCACCTTTAAATCGTTCAAACTGCTCAAGGCTAAACAAGGGCCGATCCAGTCCCGGTGAGGACACCTCCAGCCTGTAACTACCCGAAATCGGGTCTTCCACATCGAGCACACCCACCACCTGGTGGCTGACTCGCTCACAATCTTCGATCGTGATGCCATCTTCGTGCTCTATGTACAGGCGCAGCAGGCTGTCTGCCCCGTCCGGCAACATTTCCAGGCCCCACAATTCGTAGCCCAGGGCTTCGACGGGCGGTGTAATCATTGCCACAAGTGCTTGATTTTGGCGGTACATTTAACTAAAAAAAAATGGGCTCACGGCCCACTTTTAAATCCACTCCTTCGAAATACAGCGCAATTATAGTCATTTGCACCAATTCTGCCACTCCACAGGCCACCCGGCCCTGTGGAAAAAGCTGTTTGAGGCACAAAAAAGGCCCCATTGGGGCCTTGTCGCTTCTTTTCCAATAAAAATTGGTAGCGGGGGCAGGATTTGAACCTGCGACCTTCGGGTTATGAGCCCGACGAGCTGCCAGACTGCTCCACCCCGCATCAAAGGTCGCGCATGGTACAGCGCGATGCGCTTATTTTCAAGAAAGGAATCAGCGAGCATCGCCGCCGACGCTGGGATCAGGCCAGCCGCACAGGCTGTCGTTTTGCCCCCCAGTCTCCTGGCTGTGATTCAAATACGCCAACACATTCTGTGCCACAAGCTGGGCATTGTGGGCCGCTCTCGAGCTTCCAGCTTTTTAACTCGTACCAGTCCCTGACGATGAGGGCCTCTTCACAACTACTGCAATACGTTGTATCGCCATCTGTATCATGGATGTTTCCTGTATAAACATGGTTAATACCATGCTGCCTTGCAATGTGGCGTGCTCGGCGAAGTATCTCCGGGCTTGTTCGAGGTTTATCCCGCATCTTCCAGTCGGGGTGAAATGCGGAGAAATGCAGGGGCACATTCGGTCCCAGCTTATCCATGACCCACGCGCTCAGCTCACTGATTTCCCTGTCAGAATCGTTTTCACCAGGTATCAGCAGGGTGGTAATTTCAACCCAGACATTTGTCTCATGAACCAGGTAACACAGGGTCTCAAGCACGGGCTCCAGGCTGGAACCGGTTATTTTCCTGTAAAAATCCTCGCTAAAGGCTTTTAAATCGACATTTGCGGCGTCCATGTAACGATAGAACTCGGCCCTGGGTTGTGCGTTAACGTAACCCGCTGAGACCGCAACCGAACAAATACCTCGCTCCTTGCAGGCCGCGGCAACATCGATGGCATACTCATGAAATATCACCGGGTCGTTGTAAGTAAATGCAATGGAACGACACTTTAACCTGGCTGCGACCTCGGCGAGTTTCTCCGGGGAAGCCTCAGCCGCAAGCGTATCCATTTCCCGTGACTTGCTGATATCCCAGTTCTGGCAAAATTTGCAGGCAAGATTGCAGCCTGCAGTTCCAAAGGAGAGGACCGGTGTACCCGGTAAAAAATGATTCAGCGGTTTCTTTTCTATGGGATCGATGCAAAACCCGCTTGAACGGCCATAGCTGGTAAGTACTATTTTTCCCTGCTCTCGAGCCCGCACAAAGCAAAGGCCCTGCTGCCCTTCATGCAATTTGCAGGAGCGCGGGCAAAGGTCGCACTGAACACGACCATCGTCCAGGGTATGCCAATAACGGGTGCTGACAGTTGAAATTTGGGGACTCCCTTTCGATGCTGAAATTGCTGGATGTTGGCTCTATACTTTAGCCCAGATATAGCGAAATAGCAGTCATGTCTATTACCGATTCACAAATACGCCTGTCCGCACTGAGGCAAACCACTCGACCGCCGGCTGTAGCGGGTATGTTTTATCCTGGCCGTGCTGATACATTGAGGGCAAATGTCCAGGAAATGCTCGATCGGGCTGCGTGTAGTTCCCCGGTTCCAAAGGTTATTATTTCTCCTCATGCTGGATATATTTACTCCGGGGATGTAGCGGCAAAGGGTTTCTCCACGCTTGGACATGGCGCGAAATACATCAGGAGAGTCGTCCTGCTCGGGCCGGCACATCGTGTTCGCCTCAATGGTATCGCGATTCCCTCCGTCGCATCGTTTGAGACGCCCCTGGGGAGTATCAAGCTTGCTCAAAGTGCACTCAAAAGGATTGAATCCCTGCCGCAGGTGACGACCATGGACCTCGCGCACAAGCAGGAACACAGCCTGGAAGTGCAGCTACCATTCCTGCAGGCGTGCCTGGCTGATTTTCGACTGGTCCCCATGGTTGTGGGCAATGCCCCCCCTTCAGAAGTTGCCGAGGTGCTGGACGTCCTGTGGGGCGGTAAGGAAACCCTGGTAGTCATCAGTTCTGACCTGAGTCATTACCACGAATACCAGGAGTCAAAACGCCGCGATAAACTTACCTCGGACATGATAGAGAACTTTGAGTTTGAACAACTCACACCGCAAAATGCCTGTGGTGCACACCCGCTGCGTGGCCTCTTGTTGACTGCCAGCAGGCGAGGAATGGAAATTCGCCGGCAGTTTTTATGTAATTCAGGTGATACTGCTGGCAACAAGGACAGGGTTGTCGGTTATGGTAGCTGGTGCCTGTATGAAGCAGGCCAGCTAATGACCGAACAGCGGGAGCGTCTTGCCGAGATTGCGCTGCAAAGTATCCAGCATGGCCTCGAGTCCGACTCTCCCCTTAAACCGGACGCTGGTGATTTTCCTGCTGTTATGCTGGAAAAGTCGGCCTGTTTTGTCACGATCAAGAAAATGCAAAAATTGCGGGGCTGTATTGGCAGCCTGCATGCCAACATGCCACTGGTTAACGCCGTCGCCGATTCTGCCTTCAAGGCGGCATTCAAAGATCCGCGTTTTCCTCCCGTAACCTCGGATGAACTGGAGCAAATTGAAATCAGTATCTCTGTCCTTTCGCCCCAGGAAGAAATCAATTTCAAAAACGAGGCTGAATTACTGGCCAAACTGAGACCCGGAATTGATGGGCTGGTGATCGAGAACCAACGCCGCTCTGCAACATTTTTACCATCGGTGTGGGAACAGATCCCTGATAAATCAAAATTCCTCGCCCAGTTGAAAGTAAAAGCCGGTATTTCACGGGACCAGGCCGTGACGCGGGCCTGGCGTTACACAGCCGATTATATAGACTAGCCCCGGCGCTCAATTCGTAAAAGCCTGTAAAGTTTAGCTGTCGTTGGACGCTGAACTTCCTATGTTCCCGCTTGGCATAAAGATCGATTTAGCACTCCAGGACCGGCTGCTGAAGTCCGCTGTTAATACGTGGGAGGTCGGCCAGGTCCTCACGGCCATCGTCAAGGGCAGGCAAAATAACACGACGGTTGAACTTCAAATTGGAAAAAACACCATTCTCGCACGAAGCTCGGCACCCATGCGTACGGGAGATAGAATACGCCTGGAATTAGTCAACAATGATAGCGACCTGGTCTTCCGCCGCCTGATCCCGGCTCGAAAATCACCGGGCATACAGGCGAAAGAACAGCTATTACGTGAGCACCTTCCCCGTAATCAAAGCATGCTAAGCGCTTTCTCCAGGTTGCAGGCTATTCACAAAACGCTTGCAAGCAGGCCACAGCCCGAGGTTATGCCCACGCCACTCAAGCGGCAACTGGCAGAGCTACAGGCGACGCTACCTGCCATGCGAGACCTGGCAACAGCTTCAAAACTTAAGAAAGTGATACAGGAATCAGGGGTTTTCCTCGAGTCCAGGCTCAGGGAGAATTTAAAGCAACCGTCCACTGCCGCCCTCGAGAAACCATCAACTCCTGTTAAACAAGATCTCAAGGCTGTGTTGCTGAAAACGACCGCCACGGTCGAACAGCAGATTGCAAAAATCCGGGACGATGGTTTCATCAATTTACGCGCCGAAAAAGTGAGTATTCCTGTCCAGTCCCAGGACAAGAACGTATTGCAGGGCAGTTTACCTGATAAAACTCCTCCAGAAGCTATTGATGAATTGCTCGAGTTACGGACCGTACTTGAGGCAGCTGTGTCACGAATTAAGATCAACCAGTCGTTTGCGCTAGCCAGCCAGGAAACGCAGGTGCCACCCTGGCTGCTTGAATTACCCGTTCGAAACAGCAAGGGTGAATTGCTTGCGCAGCTTTCGCTGGAATACGATCACCAACAAGCCGGGCATGAATCCACTAGCGCCAGGCACTCAATCAAGCTAAGCCTGGAACTGGAAAAACTGGGTACGATTCATGCTGAAATCAGCCTGTCTAACAGCCAGGTGTATTCATCAATATGGTCAGATGACAGGTATACACAGGAACTTATAAGCCAGAACATTGGTGAGCTTGAACAACGAATGAAAGATGCGGGATTGAGTGTCGGTGTCGTCAGTCACGCTCAAACAGGAAGCACAGTTGGCAGTCGAAAAGATTTAAACATTCCTGTGCTGAGGGCAAAAGTATGAAAACGAAATCAACCAGAAGTACAAAAGCGGTTGCCCTCATATACGAGGAAAAATCTGCCCCGTTTGTTGCTGCCAGCGGAGAGGATGAACTTGCCACGAGGATCATTGAGAAAGCACTGGAGCATAATATCCCTATCCAGGAGGACGCTGCTATTGTAGAAGCTCTTTCTGAACTTTCCCTTGGCGAAGAAATTCCTGAAGAACTTTACCTTGCTGTAGCTGAAATCCTGGCATTCGCCTATGCATTACAGCAAAAACTCCCGCACTCCGGGTAAACAGGCTGGCTGAACTACCTGCTATCCTTGAGTTGTAACATCATCGCGCGAGCTTTTTTTGCTGCATTCTTCTCACCGGCGGCCTCGTAGGCCTGCACGATAAGATGCCAGTTCTCAACCTGGAGCTCGCGATCGCCTGCAGCGAGACTATTAGACTTCCTGGCAAGATTAATAGCCTGCTGATAGTTTTTTTCTCTTAACTTGAGCATGCCAAGCCTGTGCCATAGTGTTGCATTTTTGGGTTCAATTCTCAGGGCCCTCTCGATCGTTGCACTGGCAGACCCATTATCACCTGATGCGCTGTGCTGCTCTGCTTCTGACAATAATGCCAGCACTGGCGCGCTGGAAGGTAAAGCCCCTGCGCCCGGACTGTCATTCATCGACGCGGAATTACGACTCTCACGATCTTCCTGGTTGCCGGAACCAGTCTTGACCTCGACCGTTCTATCTTCAACCGGCACAGGTGGCATAGCCTGCCTCGTATTACTGGCACACCCCTGCAGAACCAGGAAGAATAAAACACCTGTGCAGGTGAACCATGATTGTCGTCGTTGGCCTGGTTTGTTGTTTAACATTGCGCTAGTGGCATTGAAAATTGACTGGATTATAGCCCACAGCATGGGGAATTTTTTTACGGCCTTCGCATTCTCCCCTTTCAATCATCAACCACTCAATATCGCCTGGCGCCACGGGGGTAAAGCTTCTTATCCTGGCAATTTTTGCTATCTCGGCCCATATTTTCAAAGCACCACTGGCCCCGGTGAGTCCCGTTGGACTGTTATCATCCATGCCCAGCCAGACAGTCACGACCAGGTCATCACCAAAACCTGCAAACCAGCTATCGCGCAGGTCGTTAGTAGTCCCTGTTTTACCGGCCAGAGAAATGCCACCGGGAACATAATTTCGCAGCGCTCGACCGGTTCCCCGTGACGTGACTTCCTGCATGAGATAGTTCGCCAGGTACGCCGGGGCTGGTGCAAGTGGTTGCTCTACATTTAGAGGGTACCGTTGTAAACGCCTCCCTTCTTTCGTCAAAACTGCCCTTATGCTCGAGGCTTGCACCTGGAAGCCTCCATTGGCAAAGGCCTGGTAGATGCTGTTGACCTGAAGGGGATTCAGTTCAATGGCCCCCAGTAATAAAGAAGGATAGGCTCTTATTTTTTTTTCGACCCCGAGGTCCCTCAATACATTGATGACTTTATCCAGTCCGATTTCCATTCCGAGATTTACACTCGCGAGGTTATAAGAATTGGCAAGTGCTTCAATCATTGAGACGTCACCATGAACCTCGCGGTCGTAATTACGTGGCTGCCAGCTGGAGCCATCCTCCTGCTTGAGAGTCAGTGGACGATCTTTAAGCTTGCTCATCACGTGGTATTTTGAAGGCTGGCTTAGCGCTGCGTAATACACTACAGGTTTCACCAGCGAACCAATTGCCCGGTTGGCGTCAACGGCGCGATTAAAACTCACGTCATCCCGGTCCCTGCCGCCCATCAAGGCCACTATCTCTCCATTTCCAACGTTTTGAAGGACTGCAGCGATCTGAAGTTTTCCTCGCGTGCTACGACCCTGTTCAATTTCACCCAGCTTTCTTTGGGCGCCTAGCTCTATATTTTCCTGTAATCCCGGATTTAAGGTCGTAAATACTCGTAGACCTTCATTTCGTAAGTCATCTACCCGGTAATCCCTGAGTAATTGTCGCTTCACCACGTCAATAAAGGCAGGAAATTTCGCAGCGGCCCATGTCGGCTTCGTGGCCAGGTCCATGTTATTTTGCAACCCTTCCTCGACCAGTTCCTGCTCCGCATATTTCAGTTTACCCATCTGTTTTAACACCAGGTTGCGCCTGCTTTTTGCCCGCTCGGGGTGTCTGAATGGATTGTAATATGACGCCCCCTTGACCATCCCGACAAGCAAGGCTAACTGGTCTTCTCGTAATTCCGACAGGGGACGTGCAAAGTAATACTCGGCGGCTGTGGCAAACCCGTGTATGCCCCTTGAGCCATGCTGACCGAGATAAACCTCGTTTATATAGGTGGCGAGGATATCTGCCTTGGAATATCTCAGCTCCAGCAACAGGGACATGATTAATTCATTGAATTTCCGCCAGTAGGTTCTCTCAGAACTCAGAAAATAGTTTTTTACCAACTGCTGGGTAAGGGTGCTGCCACCCTGGGTTATTTTTCCCGACTTGATATTGGCCAGCATGGCACGCATAACGCCTCGGAAATCAACTCCGCTGTGAGAAAAGAAACTCCTGTCCTCGACAGCGACGAGGGCGGCGACAAGAAAAGGGGGGACTTCCCGGTATGGAACTACCAGTCGGTCTTCATTGTGAAATGGAAAGATTTTTCCTATTACCTGCGGTTCCAGTCTCAATGCAGATTGGACGCGCTCGCCAGAGTCGGTGCGAATTTCGACGAGGCTGGCTTTTCCAAACCTCAAGCGGTAGTTACCTTCCTTTTCTTCCTTATCCCAGAACAGGAAACGCCTTTTCCCCAGCTCAAGTATATTTCCATTCCTACTATACTCACCGGTTTTATTCACTGACCGCTGTCTTGAATAACCAACCCTGCGAAGTTCCTGTTCAAACTGATCAGCAGTAATTTTCTGCCCCTGGTAAATCTCAAGCGGGCTCGCATAAACACGGGCCGGTAGATCCCAGCGCTTGCCTTCAAATTTTGACTGGATCTCGTGGTCCAGCCATATCAGCCAGGTTGCACTGATACAAAATACGATCAGTACCAGGCGTAATACTACGGAAACGGAAAGGAAACGGTATTTTCGCGGGCTGGAAGCACGCCTGGCTGTGCGAGGAGATGACATATTTCACACGGAATCCTATAGCCAATTCCAGGCAAAAAAAAGGCCCCACATCGTGGGGCCTGATTCTTTCGCCCTGGGCCCGGGTTTGCTGCTTACCATCAGGTTAGCCGGCTTACCATTGCCCTTCGGCGTTCTCGCTTTGCCTTAATCGAAGCCCTTGCGTCCCTTCTTCTAGCCTGGTCACGCTGGGCCGCGGTTAATGCCGGAGAGTTATTTTTTTTTGGCTTTCTTCTTGGCAGCCTTTTTCTTGGTTGCCTTTTTCTTAGTAGCCTTTTTCTTGGTAGCCTTCTTCTTGGCTTTCTTCTTTGTAGCCTTCTTCTTGGCTTTCTTCTTAGTAGCCTTCTTCTTGGCTTTCTTCTTTGTAGCCTTTTTCTTGGTGGCTTTCTTCTTGGCCTTCTTCTTGGTGGCCTTCTTCTTAGTAGCCTTCTTCTTGGCCTTCTTCTTGGTGGCCTTCTTCTTCGCTACTTTTTTCTTTGCCTTCTTCTTGGCTACTTTCTTCTTAGCCGGTCTCTTCTTTGCTACCTTCTTTTTCGCCTTCTTTTTGGCGGGTCGTTTCTTTGCAGTCTTCTTTGCCATGGTGTTTAGACTCCCCTAGAACCTAGTTTAGATTTAGAACAACTTAACCAGTTACAGCACAACACGAGAAACATTATAGTAATGTTTCCGAAAAATTCTAACTTTTTTTTATAGTTTTGAAAATAATTTAAGAACTTCATGCAAGCTGTAAACACACAGATAAACTTCCAAATGCTAAATTGATCACAAAAAATACGACTCTTTGTATCAACAATGTTCATCCGATCAATTTCTCAAGCCTTCAAGGATTGCCTTTTTTACATCCTCTACTTCACCGATACCATCGATTTGCAGGTATTTTAGTGTGTCATTTTCCCCTTTTTCTGCCCTGTTCTTGTAGTAATCAACAAGCGGTGCTGTCTGCTCGTGATACACTTTCAGGCGATTTCTAACTGTTGATTCCTTGTCGTCATCACGCTGCACTAGCGCTTCTCCGGTAACGTCATCAACATCAGGCTTGCTCGGGGGATTGAAAAGCACGTGATAGGTCCGCCCGGATTCCGGATGTACTCTCCTGCCACTCATGCGTTTTACAATTTCGTCATCATCGGCCTGGATTTCTACGACACTTTCAATTGTGACACCGATTTTTTCCAAACCATCCGCCTGGACAATGGTTCTTGGAAAACCATCAAACAGGTATCCATTTGCACAGTCAGGTTCCGCTATTCTTTCCTTAACGAGGTTCAAAATAATCTCATCAGAAACAAGTTCCCCCGCATCCATTATTTTTTTTGCCTGCACACCAAGCTCAGTTCCGGCTTTGACAGCTGCTCTGAGCATGTCCCCTGTTGAAATTTGAGGAATGTCAAAAACCTCGCAGATATAAGCGGCCTGGGTGCCCTTGCCAGCACCTGGAGGACCTAAAAGTATGATTTTCATATAATTTCCCGAATATATTTAGAATTGTGAATTTAAACTGGCTTCGATGTAAGCTGTAATGTATGAAAATTGAACTTGATTATACAAGCAATAATACGAATCGCATCGAGAGCTATTCCACGGGTGAGATCAAGGTTAATGGTGAATTTTTCAATTCAAACCTGGTGATAACACCAGGGTCTATATACAAAGATTTGCTTCCAGGTCACATTAGCGAACTCACAAAAAGTCATATCGAATCAATCCAGGACCTGGACCCTGAGGTCCTGATACTCGGCACAGGTCAAAACCTCGTGTTTCCAGGTGAAGATGTCCTGTCGCCTCTCATCAATAGCCAAACTGGCTATGAAATCATGGACACCGGCGCAGCCTGTCGCTCATTTAATTTCTTGCTTGGCGAAGGGCGAATCGTGGTACTTGCTCTTTTCATGCTCTGATTTGCAGGATAATGTCCTGTCTGTATGCAACGACCGTATCATTATCGTTTCGTTAATTTTCATTAAACAGGGCTTCAACGGAAAAACCTTCCCGTTCCAGTATCTGCCTCAGGCGTTTGATCGCTTCTATTTGAATTTGTCTTACCCTTTCCCTTGTCACACCAAGCTCCGCACCTATTTCTTCAAGAGTACTCACTTCTCGTCCATGCAAACCAAACCGACGTTCAACCACGGCGCATTGCTTTTCACTTAGCTGGGCCAACCAGGCATCGACGTGTCTTTTAACGTCAGAATTCTGCAACAATAATGAAGGATCGGTATTTTGCTCGTCAGGAATTGTGTCCAGCAATGATTTTTCGTAATCCCGGCCACTCGGTGCGTCCACAGATGTGATGCGCTCATTCAGGCCGAGCATGCGCTTTACTTCATCAATAGGACGGTCAAGGAATTCGGCAACATCTTCCGGGCTGGGTTCACGGTCAAGCTTTTGTGACAGTTTTCTGGCAGCACGCAGGTAAATGTTGATCTCTTTCACAACATGAATTGGCAGGCGAACCGTTCTGGTCTGGTTCATCAAGCCTCTTTCGATTGTTTGCCTGATCCACCAGGTCGCATAGGTGGAGAATCTGAACCCCTTTTCCGGGTCGAATTTCTCTACAGCTCGAATCAGGCCCAGGTTCCCTTCTTCGATAAGGTCCAGCAGTGCAAGTCCGCGGTTCATATATCGACGCGCAATCTTGACGACCAGGCGCAAGTTACTCTCGATCATTCTTTTTCGGGCACTTTCATCTCCTCGCAAGGCCTTTCGAGAGTAATAGACTTCTTCTTCGGCGGTTAACAGGGGCGAAAAACCGATTTCATTCAAATAAAGGCGGGTGGCATCAAGGTCGCCTTCACTCAGTGCGCTTTGATTTTGGCTGGATTTTCTGGGCTGCTCAGTAGTGTCCAGTTCTTCTTCGGCAAGCAGGGTGGATTCGTCCGGATCAAGTTCATCGTCCGTCATATCCTGCAGATCTGACTCTTCCGCAGTCACTTCATCTTCGGAATCACCCTTTCCTGTACCGTTAGGGTTTGACATTTGACTTAGATTTGCTGGTTAGTAAATTTTATCAGGACTTTTTGGGCAAATGTCTCAGCGGGTCGACCGGGCTACCGTCTTTCCTTATTTCGAAATGCAATAAGGGTCTATTGTTTCCGGCCAGTCCCATGGTGGCAATCTGCTGCCCACCTTTTACCCTGTCACCTTCCCTCGCAAATATTTTTTCGTTGTGGGCGTAGGCGCTAAGGTAATTTTCATTATGCTTGATGATGATAAGCTTTCCGTAACCTAGAAGTCCACTACCGCTATAGACCACATCCCCATCGGCGGCGGCGGCAATTTTTTGTCCTGCCGACCCCTGGATATCCACACCCTTTTTTGATGTGGGGGTGTTCAGTTTTACGATTTTCCCACGAGTTGGCCACTGCCAGGCGATCCTCGCACTACCTTGCAGCGGTCCCGTACTTTTTTTCGTGGTCGCAGCCGGAGTCTTGTTACTGCTGGGTGGACTGCCCGCCGAATCCTGCTGGCGACTTTTCCTGCTGACGATAGGTCCCGGTGTTAGTCCGGTCGCGGGCGTTTTTTCCGGCTTGAGTCGAATAAATTGCCCGGGGTAGATGACATACTTCCCTGAAATATTGTTCCACCTGGCAACATCCCGGTAATCAAAGCCGTAACGCCACGCTATCGAGTAAAGGGTGTCTCCCTTTTCCACGACGTGATAATTACCGTCCCCTGGCCGCGACGTTGTTTTTTCCCCGGCCTGGCTTACACTCGCGGTTTGCTTCGCCGGGGGAGTCTTGTGCCGATTGTCGACTGGTGCTCTGGCGGTCGAAGTGCATGCAGACAGCGTCAGCTCAATGATTAAGATAACCAGTAGTGCTGGATTTCTCATCAGTTGCTAGCCCACTCCCTCCAGCATGGGGACAAAACTGACCGAATCGAGGTGCTTTTCAACAAATCCATCCTCGCTTCGACTTATCATGAGGAGTTCCTGGCCGCCGCTTTTACCGACCGGGATAATTAATCGACCATTTGGGGCAAGCTGCTCAAGCAGCTTCTGTGGAATGCCGGTTGGCGCCGCTGCCACGATAATCCCTTCAAAAGGCCCCCTGGCGGGCCAGCCCAGGTTTCCATCTCCATGCATGGCACTGATATTCCTGGTCCCAAGCTCATAGAATCGCTCCCTTGCCTTGAAAAGAAGCGCTTCAATTCTTTCAATGGTGTACACCTGCTTGACAAGCCTGGATAAAACCAGGGTCTGGTACCCGCACCCTGTGCCAATTTCCAGGACCGTCTCGGGAATGCCATCGGCTATCAAAGCCTCTGTCATCCTGGCGACTATGTAAGGCTGGGATATTGTCTGGTTGTGGCCGATGGGTAATGCAGTGTTGTCATATGCGCGGCTGGCCAGGGCCTCATCCACGAAAATGTGACGGGGCGTGGAGCGAATTACATCAAGTACCAGTTCGGAACGCACACCCATACCGCGAATTTGCTCTACCAGGCGATCGCGGGCCCGCTGTGAGGTCATACCGATACCCTGGTGCCGGTTATTCATCAATTTCTCTTTCTAGCCAATCCGAAACTGCCTGCAGTGCATTGTATCGCGTCAAATCAGTATGCAAAGGAGTAATCGATACATTTCCATGTTCCACGGCGTAAAAGTCTGTTCCTTCACCCGCGTCATCTCCTTTACCCGGGGGGCCTATCCAGTAGATTTCCCGCTGCTTGGGATCCTTCATTTTCAATGCCGGTTCTGCGAGGTGCCTGTATCCCAGCCTCGTTACTTCAATTTTTCCGAGCTCTTCCAGTGGCAGGTCAGGAACATTCACATTCAAAAGCTGATCGCTATCCAGTGGGTTCTGCTGCAAGGCGTTGACCAGTTTTATGACCACGGACACGGCTGTTTCGTAATGCACAGGGTTATCACCGACAAGTGACACGGCAATCGCTGGACAGCCGAGAAACCTGGCCTCCATTGCAGCAGCAACAGTGCCTGAATAGAGTACATCATCGCCCAGGTTTGCACCGGCATTGACCCCGCTCACCATTAGCCCTGGTTCACTATCGAACAATCCTGTGATTGCGAGGTGAACACAATCAGTCGGTGTCCCATTTACGAAATAAAAGTCATTGTCGGCCTGCCTCACATATAGTGGTGAGTCCAGGGTCAGTGAGTTACTTGCGCCGCTTCGATTCCTGTCAGGGGCCACAACAGTCACTTCTCCAAGGCCGGCCATTGCTGAAGCCAATAATTCAAGCCCCCGGGCCTGGTATCCATCATCGTTGCTTAAAAGGAAACGCATCTGCTTACTTTTCAACAGGGCCTGTGCACAGTGATAACTGCTGATGGCTCCTGCGCTTGAAGATTAGTGTCTTGTCCTGCCCTGGAATCGCGTTTATCACTGGATAAGAAATTCAAGTAAGGCTTTTTGAGAGTGAAGTCGATTACCAGCTTCCTCCCAAACCACGCTTTGTGGGCCGTCAATGACCTCAGCACTGACTTCCTCGCCCCGGTGAGCAGGCAGGCAATGCATGAAAATTGCGTCCCGGTTCGCTTTCTTCATCAACTCGTTATTTACCTGGTATTGCCTGAAGACGGCCATTCTTTCGCTGGACTCATTTTCCTGCCCCATACTGGCCCAAACATCGGTAACGATAAGATCGGCACCGGCCACCGCTTCCGCCGGATCTTCTGTAATCAACACGGAAGACATGCATCCCTCTACAATGGCATTGTCCGGGCGATATTCTTCGGGTGACGCCACGTGGAGCTGAAACCCAAGGATACTTGCAGCGTTGATGTAGGAATGGCACATGTTATTTCCATCTCCGAGCCATGCCACTGTTTTACCCTTGATATCACCGCGCTCCTCAAAAAAGGTTTGCATGTCTGCAAGTAGCTGGCAGGGATGATAGGTATCAGACAAGCCGTTAATTACTGGAATGTCAGAATATTCAGCAATTTTTTCAATCTTCGCATGCTCAAATGTCCTGACCATTATGCAGTCAACCATCTTTGACAGGACCCTTGCTGTATCTTCCACGGGTTCCCCCCTGCCTAGCTGGGTTTCACCTGGAGAAAGAAAAATGGGATGCCCACCAAGTTGCGCGATTGCGGCTTCAAAAGATACGCGCGTCCGGGTAGATGATTTTTCAAAAATCATCCCAAGCGTTCTACCGGGTAACGATGCCTGCATACGTTTTTCCCTGAATTCTTTTTTTAACTCACATGCGCGTTGAATGAGGGCTCGGAATTCAGCCTCACTCAAGTCTTTCAGGGTGAGAAAGTGTCTAGCCATGATAATTATCCATCCAGGTGCTCTTTAATCAGTTCAGAAACCAGCTCTACAATTTCCAGCATTTCTTCGTCACTGATTGTAAGTGGTGGCAACAGGCGAACAACCTTGCCAGCCGTGACATTGACTAATATTTTCTTCTCCAACGCTTCGGCGACCAGGCCGGGACATTCTTCATGGAGTTCAATACCTATCATCAGGCCCAGCCCGCGCACGTCCAAAACACCATCAAGATTATCCAGCTTGTCCCTGAAAAGTTGCAGCATCCTTGAACCGAGCTCGGCAACCCTGCCCGCCAGCTCATTGCCTTCCATTTGTTCAATAACCGCCAGTGCTGCGCGACTTGCCAATGGACTCCCGCCAAAAGTGGAAGCATGCGTCCCCGGTACCATTATCTCGGCAACGCTTTCTTTTACCAGGCACGCTCCAATGGGGAACCCATTTGCCAATGACTTGGCAAGGGTCATAATGTCCGGCCTGGTGTCAGCGTGCTGCCAGGCGAACCACTCGCCGGTTCGACACATGCCAGTTTGTACTTCATCCAGTACCATCAGCCAATTCTGTTGATCGCAGATTTGCCTTACCTCGGAAAGATACCCCTCGCTTGGGACAACAACGCCCCCTTCTCCCTGCACAGGTTCAAGCATGACGGCGACGACACTATTCTCAGCGGCGGCAATTTCCTCCAGGGACGCAATATCATCGTAAGGGATGTGAACGAAGCCCTCGACCAGCGGATGGAAACCATTTTGTACTTTAGTATTCCCCGTGGCGCTAAGGGTCGCCAGGGTCCTGCCGTGAAAACTTCCATTCATTACGACAATACTGGCATTTTGCTTTCCCATGTCATTGGCGAACTTGCGACAGATCTTGATCGCAGCTTCGTTCGCTTCTGCTCCGGAATTACCAAAAAACACCTTGTCCAGCCCGGACAATCGACACAGCGACTTCGCCAGCTCGGCCTGTAAAGGAACGCCGTAAAGGTTGGATGTATGAACGAGACGATTGGCCTGTTCGCTTATGGCAGCGGCTACATGGGGGTTAGCATGCCCGATATTACACACGGCGATACCTGCCAGCGCGTCCAGGTAGCGGGTTCCATTATCATCCCAAAGCCAGCATCCTTCGCCACGTTCAAACGCGACGGGCTGTCGCGCGTAGGTATGCATGATTGAATCGTTCATATTCCCGTCTTACAAGGTCCATAAAAAACAAACCCGGCTGTTAACCGGGCTTGGTAATACAGCGATTTGGTAAAAACTAAAATGGCAGCCCATGTCCCTGCCCAACCATGCACATTAGCATTGGAATAGACAGCAGGGTATTGGTCCGTGAAGCCATTAACGCAACCACCTTGGCGCTTGCCTTCTCATCGTCGGAGGCCTCGACAATACCCAGGATCTTCTTCTGGTTTGGCCAGATGAGTACCCACACATTGAACAGCATGATGGTCCCCATCCATGCGCCGAGACCAATAATCTGGGCACCAGCTTGCAGGGTGAAGGCGTTGGCCAGGCCGACACCCATGGCTTCCAGCGCTGCTGCGCCGGTCAACCAGGTCGCAAGGGCACCCCAGCGAAACCACAGCAATGCCTTGGGAGCGACATATTTATTAATTGCCGCGGGGCCAGGTCCATCACTATCTGCAGTGGCCGCAGCAACCGCGGGTACCTGTACAAAGTTGAAGTAATACAGCAAGCCAATCCAGATCACGCCTGCAAAAACATGCAGCCAGACCACCGTGGACCAAAGATTGAAAGCACCGCTTCCAAGTAATGCCACGATGATTATCGCAGTGACAAAACCGAGAACCAGGGTACCGCTGATTGATTTGAGTGGATTCATAACTCCCGCCCCTTTTTATGTTTGGTTATTCCGAATGAACAATGCCGCGGCATTATACTGATTTGGAGCGCGTTTTTCACGCAATTGCCAAATCTCCGCGTTATTTGCCCGTGTCTAATCTTGTTCCCTCAACAGCCTCAAGCAATTCGTTTACTCGACCGCAGCAGATGAGGTATACTAATACCTTACTAATTTACTCAAGTATTGTTACACGTATTAATAGAGGTTTTCAAGATGGATGTAATTGAACAGATCAAAACCACGATTGCCGAAAATCCGGTCCTGCTTTTTATGAAGGGTTCACCCGATTTTCCTCAGTGCGGCTTTTCTATGAAAACCGCGGAGGCTCTCAAGGCCTGTAACACGGAATTCAGCTACGTCGATGTCCTGGCTAACCAGGATGTGCGTGCCAACCTGCCGAAAGTTTCCAACTGGCCGACATTTCCCCAGGTATTCATAAATGGAGAACTGGTCGGCGGCTGCGATATTGTTCTCGATCTTTACCAGAAAGGTGAGTTACAGAGCATGCTGGAGGAAGTGGGCAAAAGCGAAGACGACTAGTCCTTTGCCCTGCCCTGTTCCATGAGGGTCCACAGGCTCGGTTTACCGGACGTATTTTCAATCGTTTCAAGGCGCTGCCTGTGCGCCTCGGCCTCGGCCTGGGTTGGCTTAATGACCCTCAGGCCAGGTCGCTCAACGCTGAGCTTGTAATTCGATTCACTCATCGTTCCCTGCTTTTTTTCCTCCTCGTCGAGGGAAAGATGTGTTTGGCCACCTGTCATGGCGAGGTATACATCCAGCAGGATTTCCGCATCCAGCAAGGCTCCATGCAGGTCCCTGCTGGAATTATCTACTTCATACCGTGCGCACAGTGCGTCCAGGCTGTTTTTCTGCCCGGGGTGCATCTCTCGCGCCATGACGAGAGTGTCCAGCACACGGCAATAATTTCCCATGGTGCCCCACTCTTTTCCAAGGCGTGAAAATTCAGCGTCAATAAACGCTACGTCAAACGGGGCATTGTGAATAATGACCTCGCTGTCCCGGATAAAATCAATTAATTCCTGCGCCACGTCAGAGAAAAGCGGCTTGTCTGAAAGAAATTCATTGCTCAGCCCGTGGACTTCAAATGCACCTTCATCAACTTCCCGTTCAGGGTTGAGGTAGTGGTGCATGGTCTTGCCCTTTCGGCGATTAATGACCTCGACACAGCCTATCTCTACAATCCTGTGCCCGCTACCGGGTTCAAGCCCAGTCGTCTCAGTATCCAGTACAACCTGCCTGTTCATTTTCGTGTATTAACTATTCACGCCATGTGGTGATGCGATGATAATAACAACGACAGGGACTAGCCCTGTAACATTTCGTCTATCGCCATGTTGGCGAGAGAATCTGCGCGTTCATTTTCAGGGTGCCCGCTGTGTCCCTTGACCCAGGCCCACTGGATTTCATGCTGCCTCGCCAGCATGTCCAGTTCCTGCCAGAGCTCTACATTTTTAACCTGTTTTCTAGCCGAGGTTTTCCAGTTATTTTTTTTCCAGCCGTCTATCCAGCGGGTGATCCCGTTTTTCACATACTCGGAATCTGTGGTCAGGTGCACCCGGCAGGGTTTCGTCAGCGCCTTTAGCGCCTCTATCGCAGCCTGTAGTTCCATGCGATTATTGGTGGTCTCAGCAACGGCACCCTTCAACTCTTTTTCTGTATCTGCGAACCTGAGTAGCACACCCCATCCTCCCGGCCCGGGATTACCCCGGCACGCACCATCTGTAAAAATTTCAACAATGCCCGCCATGCTCATGTGGTCGTTCCCGGTTCAAGTACACCAGATGCTATTAGCTTTCTTCTCGTGTGCCATCTTGTCTTTATCGGTGTAAGAGAAGTCACTCTTTTCTTGGCCAGTATGACATAGGTTCCGCAAAATACCGGGCCAAACCACTTCCCTATTTTCTCGAGAAACGAAAGTCGCTGCATCATCCCGGCGCTTTTCAGTGGTGGCCGATAAAAGATCCTGTGATATTCAACCAGTTCAAAATCCAGCAAGGATAACCAATCCCTGATCCTGGTAAAGCTGTACATGTGACCGCTCCAGGGTTTTTGCTCACGCCAGAACAATGCCAGCCGCCATACTCCCCACAAGCTCCAGGGGTTAAGACAGGTCATAAGCAGGTGTCCTTCACCTATTAAAATCCGTTCTACTTCTCTCAGCAATTTATGTGGATTATCTGCAAACTCCAGCACATGAGGCAAGACGACGACGTCAATGCTATCTGACGCCACTGCCATTGACTGTTCGTCTCCGATAAAGCTGCACGGGGAGATACCCTGTCCGGGGCTGGAGAACTGCATTTTTACCTGGTGCGCAATGTTGCTGGCGGCGAGAAAATCCGAGGTGCCCGAGTCTCCCAGCTGGATAATGTGATAGCCGAAAAGTTTTGGCAGTATCCTCGAGATAACTGTTGATTCCTGCTGGTTGAGATAACAACCTGGCGGGGTATCGAGCCATTCCCCTGCATTTTCATGCTGATCAGTCATCAGGTGTATTCAACGACATGTTGGATGGTAATTGCCTGGCAAGCTATGGTGCTTAAATAACCGCGATTCGCAACACGTGCTCCATCAATCTTGCCACAAACACTGTCGAAATTTCACATATTCTTTACGCATAATTGATTAATTCGAGCTTATTGACTGTTTTTTTTATGATTTTCGGCGAAAAAACTTGACCCTATGCAAACTCCTCCCTAGCATTGCGCCATGCTGAAAACGCATGTAACGATAATAATAATTTTCCTAGTCTTGTCCGCCTGTAGCACAACCGGCGGTTACTCGCACAAGTCACCAAGAACTGCATCAGTCCCGGCGGAAGAAATCTCTTCGCCTGGACCGATCGCCGAATCGCCAGTCACCCCGGTGCAGGCCAGCGAGCCGCTACCAGGGATCGATACAGGGGTAGTAACTTCCTCCGCTGAAGGCACAGATGACCTCTGGCAAAGGGTTCAGTCACAGTTTGTGCTGGACCGCAATATTCAAAGGTCAAGCGTCAAGGCGAAACTGGCCTGGTACGCAAGACACCAGGACTATATCGACCGCGTCGTGGAAAGGGCCAGGCCTTATCTCTTTCATATCGTTTCAAAGCTTGAAGAGCGCAACATGCCGCTTGAGCTTGCCCTGCTGCCCGTGGTTGAAAGTGCATATCACCCGTTCGCCTACTCGCGTAGCCACGCCTCGGGAATCTGGCAATTTATTCCCGGCACCGGCAAAAATTATGGCTTAAAGCAAAATTGGTGGTACGACGGCCGACGCGACATTGTCGCAGCGACTGACGCGGCGCTGAATTACCTGGACAAGCTGCACAAGGAATTTGATGGAAACTGGCTGCATGCTCTCGCTGCTTACAACACGGGTGAACGTAACGTGGCACGGTCAATTGCCCGCAACAGGGCGCAGGGCAAGCCGATTGATTTCTGGTCACTTCGCCTTCCTCGCGAAACACGAGGTTATGTCCCAAGCCTGCTTGCTGTAGCGGAACTGCTGGCAAACTCCGACAAACACAAAGTCAGCTGGCAAAAGATTGACAACCAGCCCTATTTCGAAATTGTAGCGGTCGACAAGCAGCTTGACCTGGCACTCGCCGCGCAGCTGGCTGACTTGAGCATGGATGAGATTTACACGCTAAACCCGGGCTTTAACAGGTGGGCAACAGATCCTGACGGTCCTCACAGGTTGCTTATCCCCGTTGAAAAGTCCACTGGTTTCCTGGACAAGTTAAAGAATGTGCCGCAGCAAGAACGTATCTCCTGGAAAAGGCACGTAATAAAAAGAGGTGAAAGCCTGGGCTTAATAGCAAACAAGTACCATACAAGTGTTTCTGCCTTAAAGCAGACCAACAACCTGCGAAGCAGTCTTATCAGGGAAGGTCATTCGCTACTGATTCCCAGCTCCAAGGAACCACTCAAGTTTTATACTCTCAGCGCCGATTCCCGGCGTTTTCGAGGTCTTAAGAAAACACCCGATGGTAAAGCCCATGTGTACAAGGTTCGACGAGGTGATACGCTCTGGGATATAGGTAAATCCTATGGCGTGAGCGTGAAAGAGCTTTGCGCCTGGAATGGTCTTAATGCCCGGAGCATTATCAGGCCCGGAAAGAAACTGACACTTTACCTTGCCTCTGCAGAAGATAAGACACCAAAAGCTGTACCCGCGACATTCCAGGAATCCGGGAAGACCAGCTACATAGTGCGAAAAGGTGACTCACTCTGGCTCATAGCTCGTCGCTTCGACACGAGCGTAAAAGAGTTAAGACGCCTGAATAAACTGGGTAAAAGTGGCTACCTGAGACCCGGTCAACAGCTCATTATCCAGGGAAAACCCAATAAAGTTACAGGTGTCTGACTTTTACCAGGCCTTGCTCCTTGCTCATTCCCAATCAATTCGCCTGTAAATCCACTACAGGCTAAAATGGCCTGATGACGGGATTGGCCAAGTTACTGCTGAGATGCTTACTGCGCCTCCTCTACCGTGTGGAGGTCAGTGGTATGGAGAACTATCACGAGACCGGTGAGCGCGCGCTGATAGTCGCTAATCATACTTCTCTCCTTGATGGGATCCTGTTGTATGCATGGCTACCGGATACCCCAACGTTTGCTATCAATACACAGGTCGCAGCGCAGGGAAGTTTCAAACCATTTCTCAAATTTGTTGATCTATTCGAGATGGATCCAAGTAGCCCCCTGTCGATCAAGTCGATGATCAAGTTCATCAAGGGAAATCGTAAGGCTGTAATTTTCCCGGAAGGCAGGATAACCGTGACGGGGGCACTGATGAAGGTCTACGAGGGGCCTGCCCTCGTCGCTGATAAGGCGGAGGCGATGATTTTACCCATTGCTATTGATGGCTGCCAATTCAGTCCGTTTTCCTATATGAAAGGAAAACTAAACGTAGTTACTTTCCCTCAAATCACAATGAGGGTACTTCCACCACAGTCCATCAATGTAAGCCCGGAAATCCAGGGACATGCGCGCAGAAAAGCCGCTGCAGCCCAACTGCAAAGGATCATGTACGGTATAATTTATGCGTCCTATGACCACCGTCAAACTGTCTTTTCAGCTATCCTCGAAGCTGCCAGGAAACATGGACACGGGAAGGTCGTACTGGAAGACATAAACAGGGACCCCCTGAATTACAGGCAGATCCTGACCAGGGTTTTTGTACTTGCTGGGGTGATCGAAAAGAATACCGAGCCCGGCGAACACGTGGGCTTGCTGCTGCCAAATGTCAATGGAGCGGTTATCACTTACCTGTCAATGCAGTTTTTGAACAGGGTCCCTGCAGTATTGAACTACAGCGCGGGTACTCAAGTCCTGTTAAGCGCCTGTGAAACCGCTGCTATTTCAACGGTATACAGTTCAAGAAAATTTATTGAAAACGCCGGACTTGAACAAACAATCAGTGCTCTCGAGGAAAAAATAGATGTCATCTACCTCGAAGACCTGAGGTCGGAAATCTCTTTATTTTCAAAACTGATATCGTTATTCAGGTCGTACTATCCAGAAGCTTATTACAGGCGACGTTGCAGGGGCGTTACACCGGACGCACCCTGCACGATCCTGTTTACCTCTGGTTCAGAGGGCACTCCCAAGGGCGTTGTACTTTCACACGCCAACCTGCTGTCAAACTATGCCCAGGGAAAATGCTACATTGATCTTTCACCAACCGACTTGATGTTCAGTTGCCTGCCGCTGTTTCACAGTTTTGGTTTAAATGTCGGTTGCCTGATGCCACTGCTTGCAGGCAGCAAGATATTCTTGTACCTGACACCCTTGCATTACCGCGTTATCCCTGAACTGGTCTATGAACTTGGGGCAACTATTTTTTTCGCCGCCAATACCTTCTTGCAAGGTTACGCGAGACATGCCCATCCCTATGATTTTATGAGTGTGCGGTACGTTTTCGCGGGTGCAGAAAAACTTCGTGATGACACGCAAAAACTTTGGAATGAAAAATTCGGAATACGGATCCTGCAGGGCTACGGTGTCACAGAAGCGAGTCCGGTTGTAGCAGCCAATACGCCCATGATCAGTAAACCGGGCTCAGTTGGTCACCTTATACCGGGTATGGAAGCTCGAGTAGAAAAGGTAGAAGGTATAAACGATGGAGGAAAGCTTCTAATAAAAGGACCAAACGTTATGCTGGGCTACCTGCTGCATGACGGCGATGGACAATTGCACCCTCCGGATGCCCATGACGGTTCTGGCTGGTATGACACTGGTGACATCGCAAAGATCGATGAAGAAGGATTCATATTCATACAGGGTCGGGCAAAAAGATTTGCGAAAATTGGTGGGGAGATGGTCTCCCTGCTTGCCGTCGAAGAACTTGCCATGCAAACATGGCCGGATGCTATTCACGCTGCTGTTAATTTACCGGATGAACGTAAGGGGGAAAAAATTGTCCTCGTGACGAATCACCAGGAAGCGACGAGAAAACAAATGCAGGAAACGGCAAGGGCATTGAAAGTTGGCGAACTGTTTATTCCTCGAAAAGTATTGCTCGCAGAAGAACTGCCCATATTGTCGACTGGTAAAATAGATTACGTGTCACTGACAGAACTCGCGCTTGCCGAAGAAGAAGACGGTAGCGGGTGGATATCGAAACTGGCCAACCTGGTATCTCGCCCCGCCAGTGAAAACGAAAAAGACTCTAAGCAGTAGACAGTCCCGAAGAAAAACAATCGCTTGCTGCTCGTTTTTGCAAGCCGGGTGTTTGAACTGGCGAAAAAACTAGCGCTTGTCCCGGGTTAATGGAACAAACCCAACAGGAAGCACATCGGTTCGACTCATTTTGCCTCGCTTGTTCTTGTGCCACACCTGCAGTGTCTGCACTGCGCTTTGCTTGCCTACCGGGATTACTAACTTCCCGCCGGGTTTGAGTTGCTCCAGCAAGGCTTCCGGCACTGTTTCGGGTGCAGCTGTTACTATTATTGCGTCAAATGGTGCGTGTTCTTTCCAGCCGTGATAACCATCGCCAATACGCGTGGAAATATTGAGATATCCGAGTCGCTGCAAGGTTGCCTGGGCCCTTTGGCCAAGCTCCTCGATAATCTCAACGGTGTAGACATATTTTGCAAGTTCTGCGAGTACGGCCGCCTGGTAACCCGACCCGGTACCTACTTCGAGAACAATAGAGTCTTTATCAAGTCCAGCGAGGGCCGTCATTAGCGCGACGATAAACGGTTGTGAAATGGTCTGTCCAATGCCGATCGGCAAGGGCTGGTCCCGGTAGGAGTATTCCCTCATGTTCTTCGGCACAAACTCGTGGCGCGGCACGCTGCCCATGGCCTCCAATACCGCAGGCTCCAGGTTCTGAATGCCGGTGTAGTCCGAGGTCTGGCGTGTTGTTTCCTCGATGATCTGGACCATTGCCTGCCTGTCCGCGTCGAAATCCTGGGCGATACAGCTTGCTGCCACAAACACCAGGGGCAAGAGTAAGAACTTGATATTTATACGCTTCATTTATCCAGGTGGAATAATCAACAATCCAGTGATAATGCCATAATCTGGCTGAGCTGGCACAGTGGCCTTCCACTTTCCCCTGCCCACTGGTTAAAACATGCCTGCACATACTCTTTGTCTGCAAGGCTTCGTCCGCTACCATCGTAAACTCCCCAGTAACTCAAGCTCCTCAACACGTCATTGGTGAGCAAAAAGGTATCTTTACCAACCATACGTAAAAAATAGGGTGCTGAATTACCGCCCAGCTGGGTAAAATTCTCCTTCAGGTAATACCACAAGCCAACTATATTCGCCCTTTCCCAATCAGCAAGAAATGACCCAAATCCAGTGCTTGTCTCCTGCATCTCGTGCATGACCTGGGCATTTTCTCTCACAGCACGTATCTTCCCCCAGTGCCTTATTAAACCACGATCCTGCATCAATTCATCCAGGTCGTCATCGCTCATCATTCTCACTGACCCAGGTTCAAAACCGTCAAACACTTTTTCAAATTGAGGCCATTTTTTGTCAACCATGCTGTGCTTGAGACCTGCACGAAATATTCTTCGAGACATAGTTGAAAGAAAATAGCTATTCTGTAGCTTCGCTAACTGTTGTCCCGATAACGGTGTCTGCAGGCGGGACTCAAGCGTGTCTTTGCCCCTTGCAATTACGGCAGCATCATAAATTTCTCCAAATCTCACCATTTTTGTTTATTATCCAATCCTGAAATAGAGATAGTTTGTGGCCCTGACCGCACAATTCCAACTTTGCTCCGAGCATTTATCGTTCGAACCTGACATCATGGATAAACTGAAAGAAAGTATAAGAAACGTACCTGATTTTCCAAAGTCCGGTATCCAATTTAAAGACATAACACCACTATTAAAAAACCCCGGATTGCTCGAACTCGCCACGAGGTCATTGATCCAGCCTTTCCTGGAGCATGAAATTACTGTCGTTGCAGGAATGGAAGCCAGGGGTTTCATATTTGGAAGCTTATGTGCCAGGGAACTCGGGGTCGCGTTCGTACCCCTGAGAAAACCGGGCAAGCTTCCCTACAAAAGTGAGTCTGTTTCCTATGAACTCGAGTACGGTGAGGCCGAGCTCGAGATACATTCCGATGCTCTTAACAGGGACGATCGCGTATTGCTTGTTGATGATTTAATCGCCACCGGTGGCACAGCCCTGGCAAGTTGTTCATTGGTAGAAAAACTGGGTGCCACTGTCGCCGGCTGCACCTTCCTGATTGAACTTGATGACTTGAATGGAAGAGAGCTGCTCGGTAAGTACAAGTTTCATTCTGTTGTTCGTTTTTAACAGCATTTCCTCGAGCATTCATTAAACAGCTTATCGTGCTCAAGTATTTCCTGATAATTTCTTACCTTGTCGCTGGCTTCTCGGCTGCTACATTGAGAGCCGAAAATGACCTGGATGCAGATGCAATGTTTTCATCAGGCTCTGCACTGTATGAAGATGGTGAGTTTCTCGAGGCACTACCACATTTGAAACAGGCTGCTGAACTTGCGCCATCCAACTCCGTCTATCAACACATGCTTGGAAAATGTTATGGAAGGATCGCAGAACACGGTAGCTGGCTTACGGCGCTTCGTTACGTGAACAAAACCCGTGAGCAATTTGAACTCGCTGTGAAACTGGACGAAGCAAACTACCCGGCCTGGCGTGACCTTGAGGAATTTTACAGGCGAGCTCCCTCCTTTTTCGGGGGGAATAAGAAAAGGGCCCTTGAAATCAGGCAGATGCTGGAGAAACAAAGTGACAGTCAGCCCCCTTCCCCGGCTTCTCACATCAATGACATCACATCGCCGTGAATTTTTTTAATTTGCTGGTTATTATATCGCTAACAAGTGGATATACTTGGTCTTTCCGTGAATCGGTGTCATTAAAATTGAACCACTGAACGGCTGACTGTATCTAAGAAAAAAACATAAATTAACGACGGACTATGAATCATTTTTTCAAATTCCTTGCGATTTGCCTCACGGCAACTTCGGTCGTCCATGCAGACATTCCAACTGTGCCCGAATCTGAACTTGTAGCGAGTGCAAAACACGAAAAATCAGTTGAAATAATTACCCATATTATTGGCGTATACCATTACAAGAAAAAGCCACTGGATGATGATCTGTCAAGCCAGATCCTGGATAACTACCTGGAAAACCTGGATCAGAATCGCAGCTTTTTCAGCCAGGATGACATTGACGAGTTTGAAACGTTTAGATACGAGCTTGATGATTCATTGGAAAGTGCGGATGTAGAGCCTGCATTTGTGATTTTCAAGCGCTACCGTCAACGTATCGCGGAGCGGGTTGATCATGCGGTAAAGCTCCTGGCAGGAGAGTTCAATTTTGATATCCCCGAGGAATACCAGTTTGACCGCAGAGATGCTGATTGGGCACAAAATCGATCTGAGCTTGATGAAATGTGGCGCAAGCGTGTAAAAAATGACTACCTCAGCCTTTTACTCGCTGACAAACCTGAGCAGGAAATCAGGGAAACATTAGAAAAACGCTATAAGCGTTTAAAGACCAGTACCTTCCAGCTGGACTCCGGAGATGTCTTTCAAACATTTATTAATGCCTACACTACGTCAATCGAACCACACACTTCCTATTTTTCCCCACGAACCTCGGAAAATTTTGACATTAGCATGAGGTTGTCCCTGGAGGGCATAGGAGCCGTGCTGCGAGCGGAAACGGATTACACAACGGTACAAAAAGTTGTGCCGGGAGGACCCGCCGACCTGGGAGGTGAATTACATGCCGAAGACAGGATAGTCGGCGTCGGACAGGACGAGGACGGTGAAATTATTGATGTTATTGGTTGGAGACTGGACGATGTCGTAGACCTGATACGTGGCCCAAAGGATACGACGGTCAGGCTGGAAATTATCCCTGACGGAAGTGGTCCGGAAGGGACATACAAGACCATCAGTATCGTCCGCGACAAGATAAAACTGGAAGAACAGGCCGCCAAGTCTTCAATTATTGAACTCAATGATAACAAGGGACGAATCGGCGTAATTGATGTCCCGACGTTTTACAGCGATTTCGCTGCCCAGGCCCGGGGAGAGAAAAATTACAAGAGCACGACACGCGATGTGAGAAAACTGCTGTCAGAACTTGGCGATGAAAACATCGACGGTCTGATTATTGACCTGCGCAGTAACGGCGGTGGCTCACTAACCGAGGCACTGGAATTCACCGGTCTATTTATTGACCAGGGGCCTGTCGTCCAGACAAAAGACGCCAGTGGAAGAATCGAAATAAATAATGACCCGGAACCCGGTATTACCTACGCTGGTCCTCTCGCGGTACTTGTTGATAGAAATAGCGCGTCTGCTTCAGAAATTTTTGCAGGTGCCATCCAGGATTACCGGCGTGGAATTATTATCGGCGAGCCGACTTTTGGAAAGGGCACGGTACAGCAGATCGTCGATCTCAACCGTATCGCTCGCGATAACGATAATGAGCACGGAAGACTGAAAACGACTATTGCCCAGTTTTTTCGAATTAGCGGCGGCAGTAACCAGCACAAGGGAGTGGTGCCAGACATAGTTTTTCCAACCGTTGACGAAAGCGATGAGCATGGGGAAAGAGCATTGGACAATGCTCTTCCATGGGAAAAAATTAAACCTGCAAGGTATATTTCCGCCAGCGCTCCAGTGGACAGTTTTGCCCGGGCACAGCAACAATATGAATTGCGTATTAAATCAAACAGGCTTTTTCAACTACTTCTTGAGCAACAGGAATTGACCCGCGAATCACGCGAACGTAAAACTGTTTCGCTATTACAGGAAACCCGGGAAGAAGAGCGTGAAAAACTGCAAAGCGCCAAGTTCGAACTCGATAACGAATTCCGCATCGCCCAGGGTTTACCCCCTCTTGAGAAAAATGCAGCGGAAGAGGAAGAAAACGAGGACGAGGTTGAACCGGTAGATGTTATCCTGGAAGAAACTGCAAATATCCTGTTTGACCTGATCTCTCCGTCTCACTCAACTGCACAACTTTACCCGGGTTGAGACCAGGCCCCGGGGATGTCTCCCTGGCCCTGTCACCAGGCAGCGGGGTTATTCATGGTAAACGTTTTACCCGGTCATCAAACCGTACTGACGACGTCATATGAACACAGGATTTATTTACGACCCGGCTTTCCTTGATCACGACACCGGGCAAGGCCATCCAGAATGCAGTGCGCGACTTGTATCTACCATGGCGCACCTGGAGCAGTTGACATGGTTCAAGGATCTTCAGCAGGTCGACTCAAAAAAGATTGATCCCGAATCATTACAGTCTGTTCATGCCAGCAACTATATTCAACGCGCGTCGGAAACATGTGCTGCCGGGCTTCCGTATCTCGACTCGATGGATGTCAGCGTATGCAAATCATCCTTTGACATTTCCCTGCTCGCCGCCGGTTCCAGCATTGCCCTTGCTGATAGAATAGTCGATGGCAATCTTGATAATGGATTTGTCCTGGCCCGCCCTCCCGGACATCATGCAGAGAAAACCGAGGCCATGGGCTTCTGTTTATTCAATAATATTGCGCTTGTTGCCCGCTATTTGCAGCAACACCATGGCCTGGACAAAATATGTATTCTCGACTGGGATGTGCATCACGGTAACGGTACCCAGCATATATTCGAGGAAGATCCGTCAGTTATGTACATTAGCACCCACGAGTATCCCTATTATCCCGGAACAGGTGCTTATTCCGAGACTGGCATCGGTGCAGGTAACGGGGCCACCTTGAACTGCCCAATGCCAGCAGGTGCCGGAGACACAGACTTTGAAGAAGCTTTCACGCAGAAAATTCTGCCGGCCGTGGAACAGTTTGCCCCGGAGATGATTCTTATTTCTGCCGGGTTTGATGCCCATGTGGATGACCCACTGGGACATGTCTGTCTAAGCACGGGTTTTTACAGGTGGATGACGGATCGCATGATGGAGCAGGCTGATCGTCATTGCCAGGGGCGCGTCCTCTCGATTCTCGAGGGAGGATATAACCTCGCTGCCCTCCCCTTGAGTGTTGAACAACATCTTCGCGGCCTGATGCGCCTGTGATCCAGGCCACTATCTGAATTACAATCTCTCTTTTTTAATCACACCTTGACAATGCGTGTTGCACTTACAACTTTAGGCTGTCGGCTCAACGAAGCAGAACTGGAGAACTGGGGCGAAAAGTTCCTGCAACTTGGGCACGCCATAAGTACTCGCCCGGAGGAAGCTGATGTCCTGGTTGTAAATACCTGTGCCGTTACCCGGGAAGCCGTGAAGAAATCACGCCAGCAAATAAGAAAATATCATCGCGTAAATCCCGCGGCCAAGCTGGTTGTAAGTGGTTGTTATGCAAGCCTGGAGCCTGGAATTGAAACGGAAATTGAGGGAATTGACCTGCTGATCCCCAACTCAAGCAAGGATCAGTTGGTGGAAATCGTGACTGAACGCATTGCCGAGAGCAGCATGCCAAAGCTGGCAATGGAACCCCAGGAATCGCCGATTTTTCTGCGTGGCAGGACGCGCGCTTTTGTGAAAGTCCAGGATGGCTGCCGCTATAGTTGTACTTTTTGTATTGTCACCCGGGCCAGGGGCGAAGAGAAAAGCAAGACTACCGGCGAAATCATCGAAGAAGTAAATCGATTACACGAACAGGGTATAAAGGAAGTTGTTCTTACCGGTGTACACATCGGCGGGTACGGCAGCGATATAAATTCCAGCCTGTTCCAACTGGTTCAACAGGTGTTGCAACACACAGATATCCCTCGTCTCAGGCTGGGTTCCGTCGAACCGTGGGACCTTGGGGAAGATTTCCCCACTTTGTTCGAAAACTCCCGATTCATGCCCCATCTTCACCTGCCGTTGCAAAGCGGATCTGACACGGTATTGAAAAGGATGGCGCGACGCTGCAAGAGCACAGACTTCAGGCTCCTGCTGGAAAACCTCAGGGATAATGTTGCGGGCTTCAAGGCCAGTTCTGACGTCATCGTTGGTTTCCCGGGCGAAACTGAAGCTGAGTGGCAGGAATCAAGAGAATTTATCGAATCCTGCCAGTTTTCCCACGTGCACATATTTTCCTATTCGCCACGTGAAGGCACACACGCGGCTGGATTACCCGGCCAGGTTTCTTCCGCGATAAAGAAATCCCGCGCAAGAGAACTGGCCGACATTGCCAGGGATATGAAAAAAAGAAATATGCTGTCCGGCATAGGTCAGAGACACTCGGTACTACTGGAAAGCGAGGTAAATTCCAGCGGGAGTTCTGTAGCTTATCTTGGCTATACACCAAACTATATGAAAGTAAAGGTGGCCAGCCCCGGCTCCAGTTCTCTAAAAAACAGTATATGCACTGTCAAGCTTTCGGGACTTGACGCAGATAAGGAACTGCTCCTGGCCAGCCTCAGCTAACCCTGGTCTGCACTCCCCTCCTTGTACTTGCTGACCAGGCTATCAACCTCTTCGAGCTCATCCAGCATCGCTTGTACCCTCCTTATTTCCCGTTCTATCTCGCCAGGGTCGAAATAGGCGCCCAGCATTGCCGGGTTCTTGAGGTAAACATAACTTCGCTTCATGGAGTCTGTTATCGACTTAGCCTCCCCGGGAGGCAATTCAAGTCCCCACATGCGCGATTTCAGCAGGTTGGCCCGGGACTTCAGATCCTTTCTCAGCTGCTCCAGGCTGGAATAGGCGGATTTCATTGCCGCCCTCCTGCCTTGTTCCACCGTTTCCACATCGTCGGTGGAAGCCTGGCTAGTCGCCTCATTGTTCGCATTCCCCTCTGAAACAGGCGCCGCATGAGCAGGCTCGACTTTGGCTTCACCAGGGCCTGCCTCCCGGTCAAATAAATAGAAATACGCTGCGAAACCACCAACCAGGACGCAGGCCAGGCTTAGTACCAGTTTTTGATTCATGATTTTGGTTACCTCTCGGCGCAAAGCTTATAAATTTTATGATTAGCCCTGTCAACCTTTGCCCCTTTACCACGTTAATACTCTCAACAAGACAGCCTGGAAACATAATCATGAAAATGCGTGCCTACTTGAGATTCTGCCTGCTACACGATGCCATTGCCGTTGTGATCCTCGGAACAATCTATTTCCTGGCGCGCCTGCTGATGTGAATACCCGGTAACCCGTCCCACCAGTCCACCTGGACAGATCCCCCCAGCGGCAGCCACTGCCGCCTTGTTGGGGTAGTCATACACTACCCCAACTCCTTATTTCTTTTAATTAATTATATATATCAGTATGTTATAGAATTTTTGTCATGTTATATAATTAATATTTATCTTAGATTGATCATTTAAATTACGGATTTATATAATTTTTTTCTTGATTTTGTTAATTTCATAGTCTAAAACTAATTCTAGCTTTCAATAACTATTGGGAATTAAATCATGGTAGGTCAGAGACTTAGGCAAATTAACAAGAAATTACATAAGGATCGGCACGCAGGACTTATCAAGAGCGGTCTTCACAGCACCCTCATCAGGGACGAACAAACTGGCTTTATCCATCATCCCAGCGGATTTCCTATTGAGTACAAAAAAATCTGGTTTGGCTTCAAGGAAGACGATCTGAACCGCGGCAGTGATATTGGCCTGATTTTTGAGTCCGAGAAGTACATTCGACCGGGCAGCAGTATTGAAGTCACCATACCCCTGAGAAATGAACTGGAAAAATTCAGGGGAAAAGTCGTCCTTGTGAAGAATACCGGCGAGTATTTTGAGATCGGTATGTGGCTTCAGCACCAGGCAGATGCAAGTCGCGCCCGTATAGTAGAACAGATTTGCCACATTGAATCCTACCTGAAAAACAAGAAATTCAAGGAAGGCCCCTACATCATAAACAGGGAACGCGTGGCGGAAGAATGGATCAGTAAATACGCGAGCTCGGTTCCCAGCCTGTGAACCTGTAATACGGCGGTCTAGGCCAGGGCCTCGTCCGGCAGGCAGACACCCGTACCCCCCAGCCCACAGTAACCGGCAGGATTCTTGGCCAGGTATTGCTGGTGATACTGCTCGGCGAAATAAAATTCGGGAGCAGGCACTATTTCTGTGGTTATTTCCACGTGACCCGCCTTGCCAAGAAGTTCAGCATAAATATCACGGGATTGTTCAGCCTGCTTACGTTGCTCGTCGTTAAAAAAATAAATACCTGAGCGATACTGTGTTCCCCTGTCATTACCCTGCCTCATTCCCTGTGTCGGGTTATGCGACTCCCAGAAAACTTTGAGTAAAGAAGTAAAGCTGACCTGTTCCGGATCAAATATTACTTTTACCACCTCGTTATGCCCCGTCATGCCGGTACAGACTTCCTCGTAGCTAGGATTAGCCGTATAGCCTCCGGCGTAACCAACCGCAGTGCTGTAAACCCCTTCCAGCTCCCAGAACTTTCTCTCAGCGCCCCAGAAACATCCCAGTCCGAAAAGAGCAATTTGCATATTTTCGGGATACGGTTCCTTTAGCGGGTGACCGTTTACAAAGTGCGCGTTATCCAGCTGCATGGCTTGACTTCGACCAGGCAGGGCTTCGTCGGGACTGGGCATCATGTCTTTTTTCATTTTGAACAACTTTCTCTCTATACTGGGCCCCTGTAAACAAGGGCACGCTTACGCGCTCCTGAATCCCGGAGCGCCAGGATGGTATTTCTGGAAAACTATTTTATATGAGTATTGTCATAACGGGTATCTTGTTACGGAGAAAATTATGAAACTGTTTCGAAACCTGGCGATGTGCGTGCTGACTGGCATGATTCCGCTGACTGTCCAGCTGAATGCACAGGAAAGTATCGGTGCTAAAACTGACACGGCTATTTTTGCCGGGGGCTGCTTCTGGTGCATGGAACCTCCGTATGATGGGGTTGATGGTGTGCTTGCCACGATTTCGGGCTATTCAGGGGGACACAGTAAAAACCCAACGTACAAGCAGGTTTCAAGCGGGAAAACAGGCCATACCGAGGTGATTCAAATCAGCTTCGATCCCACGGTAGTGAGCTATGAAAAACTTCTTCAAATCTTCTGGCGCAACATTGACCCGACCCGGGATGATGGACAGTTTTGTGATAGAGGGAACCAGTATCGGCCCGCTATTTTCTACCTGAATGAAGAACAGCATCAAGCTGCACTATCGTCCCTGGAAGAAATAGAGCTTGTAAAGACATTTGCAGATCCAATCAAGGTCGAAATCACTGCGGCGAGCGAATTTTATCCGGCTGAGGAATACCACCAGGATTACTATCTCAAGAACCCGCTTCGCTACAAGTACTATCGCTATGGATGTGGCCGGGATAAACGCCTTGAAAAACTCTGGGGCAAAAAGTCAGGTTGAGACCTCCGTTTCCAGGCTATTCGGATAAATATCCCGGTACGACAGGTATACGCTGGCAGTCAGTACCGGTAGCAGGATAAACCACCCGAGAAACAGGGGCAGCGTAGCAAGTATCATCAATAACATTACCACTACTCCATAGAGCAGGAAGGGCAGAACGTTTAACAGGCATCCTTTCAAACTATCCTTCATGGCGTCAATCGCAGAAACGTCGTTGAACACTACTATAGCGGGTGCAAACCAGAGCGCCATTACCACCGGCAAATAAAGCGCGAGACCAATTAGCATTGCGAGGAAAACATTGACCAGGTTTCTCAAGACCACTTCCGGCTCCATGGTTTCCAGTTGGGAAATTTCCGCCGCACCGCCAACTATAAAAAACATCAGTACGACAATCACCATTATGATTGCTATATTCGAGATGAGGTACGCGAGTCCAATGATTGCCAGTTGGCCTGTTTTATGAGAAAAGCCGGAAAATGCGACTGAGATACTTATCTCCCCTCCCTCTTCCTGCTGCCTGCAGGCCATCATAAGACCACCAACGAGAATCGGGGTGATAACTGGAACGACTAAATTGATAAAAGGAATGGCTGACGCGATGAAAGTCAGCAATAGCATGACTATGGCGAGTCCAACCCATGCTAGCCAGTCTTTGGCAAAAAAGGAAAAACCCTCAACTACCCAGTTCACGCCGTTGCCTGCTGACACGCTGACCACCTCAAGATTGGAAGGGTTTTGCATTTTACGATCCTCCTTTTTTCAAATAAAAAGCTACCTTGTCTCGATAGTCGCCGGTGATAAACGACGCAACTAATCAGGACGCATTGTCTGCCCAGTTAAGGTGATATATCGCAACTGGCTCCTCGATACCTTTCATAGAGATATACTTGGGTACATCAAAAAACAACTCCGGGTCACTAACCTTTTTTGCAACCTCCTCTGACACATCTATAAGCATTGGTTCAGCGTAACTACAAAGTCTTGAGGCCATGTTAACAACCTCGCCAATTACCGAGTAATCAAGATGCTCAGCCGAACCAATATTTCCAATCAGGACTTCACCGGTGTGAATGCCAATTCCAAGTGGAAAGGCACTGGCATCGCCAGCTGCCTGGTTTCTTCGTGTTGTATCAATAATGCTTAACGCGCAACGGCAGGCGCTTTCAATCATGTCTTCGCCATCAAAAATAGCCATCAGTCCATCGCCAGCAAATTTGTCTATGTAACCACCATAACCATACACGGCATCTACCTGCATCCCGAGATTTTTACTTAGACCTTCAAACAAAACTTCAAGATCTGTCTTCTGGCTCATTGATGTAAAACCTCTTACGTCAGTAAACATAATGCAGACTTCATGCTTTTCCGGTGCCGGCAACAAGCCCGTCAATGAATAGGCTTCCACGATCCTCTGTGTCTTGGATGAAATATATCGATTTAAATAAAGCCGACTTTGCTCCATTTCGTTGTAAAAGCGCATTTTTTGCAAATGTGCTTTCAATCTTGCCTTGAGAATCACCGGGCTGGCAGGTTTGCTAATAAAATCTGTAGCGCCCGCGGAAAAAACCTCTTCAAGAGTTGCCTCTTCCTCCATTGAAGTCATACAGATTATTGGAGTGAATTTGTAGCGATCAATTGAACGGATCCTTTCGCAAATTTCGATCCCGCTGAGACCGGGCATGTTGATATCAATCAGGAAGGCATCAATGTCCTTTTCAAGCGCCAGGAAAAGACTTTTTTCGCCACGATCACCCTCGACGACGTTGTATCCTTCTTTTTCAAGAACGGTTTTGACAACCAGCCGAGTTGTACGGTCGTCTTCGGCGACAAGCACCGTGTTTACTTTTTTGTTCACAAGCCCCTCTTTTGCTAAATTCCCGGTGTTCAACCCCTCCTTTTTGTTTACTTCCGTCCGCTTTTCTCAACAACACACTGGCATTGTTGTGGGTCAATTAAACCTAAGTTTTGATTAAAATTAAAGTTTTATCTCATTGAAATTCAGGATTATTTTGTATGGATAACATGGAATCCGGGGATGATTTCTGCCCCTGTTATCTTTCCTGTGAATGCGGGTTCCAGGTTTGCTTCATGCCCGCATCAGTCAGCCAGGATTCACCGCAAGGGTAAATTAGTCAGCCTTTTGTGCAATCGATACACAGGGGGGAACCGGGATCGGCCTTTAGCCGCTGAGGATTGATTTCTTCATCACATTTCAGGCAGTAGCCATAAACCCCCTCATCGATCCTTTTAAGGGCACTCTCGATTCTAAGTAGCTCGACATCCCGCCTGCGATTAGCCTCAGCCGCCATGGCCTGGGCCTGCAATGCGTCCATGCGTGACAGTCGACCAACCTTGGCCTGGTCAAGTTCGACGACATCTGCTGCCGCTTCACCTGTATCACGAATACCCAGCAATGCAACCTGTTTTTCAACAAGCGCATGCCTGAATTCGCTTAATTTCTCCGCAGAAAAACTCATCGCCAGCTAGCCTCTGGCCCCCTTCATTACTGTCGTCACGTTCATCACTCCCTTTTCACCTTCTGCCTGATGATGCATGCATTCACAGCGAAGGTACAGGCAGGTGAGAATCTCGAGTTCCAATATTCTGCAAAAAAGCATCTATATTTCGCTAATTTCTTTTATATAAACCTAAATCTTCTTAAATACAGCAAAAGCTGTTGACAGGAAATTGAGGCAATCCCGCTTGGTTTGCGCGCAACCTGCCCAGGGCAAATAACACCTGTACATAGCATTTATCTACTAAATTATTGTATTTATTATCTATTTCTCAAAATATGCTCAAGCTGCACGGTATTTCTGAAATATTCAAAAATAAATGTTGCGTCGCACAAATTATTCCTTTATGATGCACCGCAGCATTGAACATAACTCAACAGGAGCTTAGAGATGAACACAGATTTTGAAAAATTTATTGCACCTATCAAAGAGATTAACGAGCTGACCGTTAAGAACTTTGAAGCCATTGCTGAAATGCAGATCAAGGTTGCGGAAGAAAATGTTTCACTTAGCCTGGAGCAGGCCAAGAGTGCCGCAAATGTAAAGGATGCTGAAAGCTGGAAGGATTACATCAACTCCCAGGCTGCATATAGCCAGCAACTGAACGAGCGCATCATCGAAAATGCTCGCGACGTGGTTGAACTGAGCAACACTTACAACACCGAAGTTCAAAAGATTGTTAAAGGCATGTTTTCTGCCTAAGCAGTAGTTTTTAGTAGTACCGCTCCTCCTCCTCCCCTGGAAAAGCGGATAACTTGATCGCCCCTTTTTTTAAAGGGGCGATTTTTTTTGTCTAATTCAAATTCAGTCGACTCACTCTCAGGATCAGGCCAAACAATGGATGATCGAAATAGTGTATTTCGTTAAGTTTGATTTTTCGGCTTTCCTGGAGCCTGACATAATCAGCCTGCTGTGAGCGGCGTTCGACACTGGAAACCATGCCCTCATCATTGTCCAGTGATTCAGGGAAATACGCGATATCTACGTCAACGTGGAGAAACCTGGAACTTCTTAACTTGATCGTGCCGTCGAACAACAGGTCAAGTACCTGGTAATCATCGTATTCAGTTTCCTCCTGGCTGCGCATTGCATCAATATCAAAAGCTTCCTCATCGTCCGTCGCTGGGGGCTGCGAGACAGGCTCTTCAAATTGCTGGATGTGTACTGCCCTGGCGCTACGGGGGTTGAGACCTGGTTGTTGCCATGCAACGTGTAGAAGGGGACGATACTCCCTTGATAGTTTCAGGACTCTTTGTACACCATCCAGTCTATGGAACCCTTCAGGAAGCTTCTTGTACGGAATATTAAGTTCCCTTTCAGGAGTTCCGTCTTCGTCGTCTCCAACGATACCAGCTTCCTCCTCCAGTACTTCAATCATTTCAATCGAGTCGCTTCTATCCGGGAGCCCCGGGTTCTGATACCAGGACTCTCCATCTGTATCAGCATACAGGTTGTCAAACACCACGATTTCCACCTGGTACCATGCTGAATATGCACCCTGTGAGACAGAAAGGAAACTGCAAAAAAGCGAAATTGTAATTAGTTTTTTTATAGTCATGCTGCGTCCTTCATTGTAATCGAATCCAGCAGGTTTGTTATCACCTTTATTCGGCTTTCCATATCGGGCATTTCTCCCGTCACGCGTAATATGTTTTGCCCATCCAGTTTATATTTGTCCGGTTTTGACTGGATCATCTGCAGAAGGCTCGAGATATCAACATTGGTGTTATCCATGAAATGAATCTTGGCTACGTTTTCGCTTACGTCAATTTTGCGTATTCCCAGCGGTTTCGCCTTTATTTTCAACCTGGCTATCTTGACCAGGTTAGCAAAAGCTTCCGGCAGGACTCCAAACCTGTCGACAAGTTCCTCCTGCAATTCCTGCAATTCCTCATGGGTATCGACACTGGCAATTCTTTTATATGTAATTAATCGAGTGTGTACATCTGGCAGGAAGGTATCCGGAATCAAGGCACTTACATGTAAATCGATCTCCGTACCATGGTCCAGGGGTCGATCCAGCTGTGGCTGCTTACCTTCTTTCAATGATTTAACTGCTCGCTCAAGTAACTCCATGTATAGACTAAATCCAATTTCATGAATCTGGCCGCTCTGCTCCTCCCCAAGAATTTCACCTGCACCACGAATTTCAAGGTCATGGGTTGCGAGGGTAAAGCCAATACCGAGCTCTTCCAGGGATTCTATTGCCTCCAGCCTTTTTACAGCGTCTTTCGTGAGCGCTTTACGTGGAGGGATAACCAGGTATGCATAGGCCCGGTGATGGGATCGCCCTACTCTCCCTCTTAACTGGTAGAGCTGCGCCAGGCCAAACTTATCGGCACGATTGATGATTATTGTATTGGCCGTTGGTACATCGATACCTGTCTCAATAATCGTTGTGCATACCAGCACATTGAAACGGCGGTGATAAAAATCGAGCATTACACTTTCCAGCTGTTTTTCAGGCATCTGTCCATGAGCAATTTCGATACGCGCCTCAGGTATCAATTTCTGTACCTGTTCTGAAACAGAATCGATGTTTTCTACCTTGTTGTGGAGAATATATACTTGCCCACCTCTTTTAATTTCCCTTAACACAGCTTCCCTGAGCAGGGTATCGTTCCATTCCTGTATAAATGTTTTTACCGCCAGTCTTTTTGATGGTGGACTCGCGATGATAGAAAGATCACGCAAATCGGAGAGCGCCAGGTTGAGTGTTCGGGGTATCGGCGTCGCCGTAAGTGTTAATACATCGATTTCTGCCCGAAGTGATTTGAATTTTTCTTTTTGCCTGACTCCAAACCTGTGCTCCTCGTCAATTATCACCATTCCTAATCGCTTGTACTTGATCGAATCATTTAGAAGTTTATGTGTCCCAATGACAATATCCACCTTTCCGGCTTGCAGGCCTTGCATGACTTCTTCATGAATTCTTTTTGACTGGAAACGGGAAAGGACCTCAATTTTTACGGGCCAGTCCGCAAATCGATCCTTAAAGTTCTGGAAATGTTGCTGAGCGAGGAGAGTGGTGGGAACAAGGACAGCCACCTGTTTACCATTATTCACGGCAACAAACGCAGCTCTCATGGCTACTTCAGTTTTTCCGAACCCTGCATCACCGCAAATTAATCTATCCATGGCTTTTTCGGTTTGCATGTCATCAATGACGTCTTCGATAGCTTCGATTTGTCCCGTGGTCTCTTCAAAGGGAAAAGACTGTGAGAAACTTCTCATCGCTTCTGCATCCACCTCCAGTTTTTGACCGGGCCTTGAAGCCCGCCTTGCACTTAATTCCAGCAACTCCGCTGCGACATCCCTTACTTTTTCTGCCGCTTTCCTCCTGGCTTTTTCCCATTGCCCCGACCCGAGCCTGTGAAGAGGCGCATGTTCCGGATCAACGCCGGTGTAGCGGCTGATCAAGTCAAGCGCTGATACCGGTACATATAACTTATCTCCCTTGTCATACTCCAGCTGGATAAACTCTGCGGGAACCATGTTCACTTCGAGAGTCACAAGACCCATGTATCTCCCGATTCCATGCTCTTCGTGAACTACTGGATCGCCAAGATTAACCTCGCTCAGGTTCCTGACGATAAACTCTGTATCAAGTCTTTTGCGTTTTCTTCCCCGATCCTGTCGAACTCTCTCACCAAAAAGTTGTGATTCGCTCAATACCGCGATTTGCGGGTCATCGACATCAAGGCCCTGTTGAATTGGCGCTACGGTCAATCCAGTCTTTTCATCACTGTCGATAAATTCCTGCCAACTCTCAAATTGCTTCAGGTAATGTGAAGCCGCACTGAACATTTCGAGTATTGTTTCTCTTCGACCCGCGGTCTCTGCAACAAGTAAAATCCTGCCGTGGTAATCGGACAGGTATCGTTCTATGCGTTCCAGCGGTTTGGCTGCGTGGGTGTCTACACCAATACTGAGCGGGAGCCTGCTACTATAGGTAATCAGACGATCGAACCCATCATCAGCAGAAAGCGCACCAATGTGAATTTGTGGAAATAATGACAGGCGATCCTTGATTGACCTGAGATCATAAAAGGCCTCGGAAGGCTTCAGAATTGGCTTCTCAACATCATGTCTTAACTGTTCAAACCTGCTCTCTATATCTTCCCAGTACTCCTCCGCCGCACTAAAGACCGTGTCATGCAGGGCAAGTATCGAATTCTCCGGAAGATAGTCAAAAACAGAGTAAGTATCGTCGTAGAACAATGGCAAATAATACTCAATACCCGCCGGTGCGATGCCATCACTGACATCCCTGTAGATGGGAATAATGCCCGGGTTACCGTCGAACCTGGAACGCCAGTTCCGTCGAAATCGCGCAATTGAATCGTTATCCAGCGGGATTTCGCTGGCTGGCAGTATTCGAATTTCTGAAATCTTATCCAGCGATCTCTGGGTTTCGGGATCAAACGTCCTGATACTGTCAATTTCCTCATCAAAGAGATCCACGCGATAGGGACTGTTTGTTCCCATTGGGAAGATATCCAGTAATGAACCACGAACAGCAATGTCTCCATGTTCGACGACCTGTGATACAAAGCGATATCCGCTTTTTTGCATTTGTTTCCTGAATTCATCGAGCTCAATACGATCGCCGATCTTTAATGAAAGGCTGTGCTGCAGCAGGAATTCCCTCGGCAGTAAGCGGTTCATCGCGGTGGTCATTGGAACCACCGCAATACCTCTTTCAGCACGGCCAAGTTCCACCAGCGTCGATAGCCTTTCCGAGGTGATATCCTGGTACGGAGAAAATAGATCGTAAGGTAGCGTTTCCCAATCAGGGAAATAGTGGACCGGGAAATCCGTGCTCCCGGACAGGTAAAATTTTAGTTCAGCCAGTAAGGCCTGGGAGGTATTGATATCTGGCGTCAATACTACGAGTAAGGCTTTTGCCCGGCGGGCTGCGGAAACCAGGGCAAGTGCCCTCGCCCCTGCATACAGCCTCTCCCAGCGCATGATTTCACCATCAGAGGGTAAAGACGGTGTAAACGGACTTTGCCTGGACTGCTTGTCCATGTCATTCAACTTGCAGATATTCCCGGGGCAACCAACTACAGTATTCCGGAAATCTCCGCATCTATCGCCAGTAAAGACTCAAGCGGGTTGGGAGACCGGGTTATTGGTCTTCCAATTACAATATAATCGCTACCCCGCTGAATCGCTTGCACCGGTGTAACCACGCGTTTCTGATCGTCCTGGGTACTTCCTGCAGGTCGTATTCCAGGTGTAACAAGCTTGAAAGAGGAATCCACTTCTTTTCGCAGCATTTCAACTTCCTGCGCGGAGCAAACCACTCCATCAAGACCTGATAGCTGTGCAAGCGAAGCCAGTTTAAGCACCTGTTGCCCAGCTTCACTGTTTATACCCACTTGCCTGAGGTCATCAGCCGACAAGCTGGTAAGTACCGTGACCGCTATCAACAATGGGGGATCTGGCACGACGCTTAGCGCCTCTCGAGCGGCTTCCATCATTTCTTTTCCACCGGAAGCGTGGACGTTTATCATCCAGACACCCAGTTCGGCCGCCGCTGCACAGGCCTTTGCGACAGTATTGGGGATATCATGGAATTTCAGGTCGAGAAATATATCGAAACCAGCTTCCTGGAATTTGCGCACTGTTTCAGGACCTGCCCTTGTAAATAGTTCCTTGCCAATTTTTAATCGGCACTTTGTCGGGTCAAGTATTGAAACCAGCGCCTGTGCTTCTTCTGCACTTTCATAATCAAGCGCTACGATTATTCGGGGATCACTCACCATCTGTACCCTGTATTGGTTTTATAGTCGTCCAGCTTTTGCAGCCCGGACATTGCCAATGAATCGTGCGAGCATCAAAACCGCACTTCTGGCAGCGATATATTGCCCGGTCGATCAATAGATTTGAAGTCAGACCTTTTATCGTCTCAAGGTTGTTTCGAATATCTTTTCCTGTGCCGTTCATTGTGTATTCGAGCAACCTGTCCACACCTTTTACGGTTGGTCTCCTGTAGAGTGCTTCCGAGATGAATTTCAGGCCTTCCTCTTCACCCTGCAGTTCCATGATTAGTTCGGTCAGGTGGAGTGTAAGCGTGATACCACCATACTGCTCGTGGACATCTTTCAGATAGGAACAAGCTTCTTCCAGTTGACCCAGCTTACGATAACAATCCAGTATGGAGTTAATAACTTCAGGCAGGTAATCCGCATCCTGTTTTTCTATTCTTTTGTATGCTTTCAGCGCAGCCTTGTAGTTTCCTGCTTCGAACAGCAGCTTTGCCTCAAGGATACTGGCCCTGACACATCGTGGATCTATATTAAGCGCTTTTTTAAGATTATCCTCAGCCCCCCTGGTATTACCCGGGGTAATTTGTGCTTCGGCGAGTTCACAATAAAACTGGGATATCTCAATAATATGCTTATCACCCGTTTCCGCTTCAAGGCGCCTCGCGCATTCTATAGCGCGTTCCCAGTCTTTTTCCTGCTGGTAGATGTCCAGCAGGCTTCTTGATGCCTCAGTGGAATGCATTCCCATATCGAGTAGCTGGTTGAACAAGCCCTCAGCGCGATCGAGTAAACCGGAACGCATATAGTCCAGGCCCAGCTCCACCAGCGCCTGTGATTTTTGCTCCTGGCTCAGGTTTGGGCGAGCTATCAGGTTCTGATGAATGCGGATGGCACGGTCTACTTCGCCGCGACGGCGAAATAAATTGCCAAGGGCGAGATGGGTTTCCACTGTTTCGCTGTCCACTTCAAGCATACGAATAAAAACTTCAATTGCCTTATCAGGCTGCTCGTTGAGTACATAGTTAAGCCCCTTAAAATAGTCGGGATTTAAACTGCTTTCCTGTCTTGACGATAGATGCCTGGTTTTTTTTCGCGCCACCCACCAGCCGGAAAAATATGCAACCGGCAGTAACGCGATGACGATGTAGACAAATTCCATGGAGCTCAAATTTCGTCCTTCATTGGCAGCACTCTCAGGGCATTAATCTCCTGTTCAGAAAGAGAGACCTGTTTTGCCAGCCGGGCATTTTCCCTTTTCAGCCTGAAACTGGCAGGCAAGCCCACCAGGTAGCCAAGTAAAATGCCAAGAGCGAGAACGAGCACCATGCTTGCTGAGAATGACAATTCAGTGATACCCAGGTAGTAGTCAACAATGACTTGCTGCTGGTTTCTCAAATGAAATAGCAGTCCCACAAGGAAAACCAGAACAAACAGGCAAATTTTCAATACGCGGGACATATCAGCCTCCAGTTAACGCAGGATATCTTTGAAGAATTTACAAATTGTAAGCCATGACACCAGGGAATTGTGACAAATTAACCCTGTTCGACAACAACTTACACGGGAATCAACACGGATGACAGGCGGTGCTGCCAACATTTCTCTCTGGCAGCACCCTGTTACAGCTTTAACTACTTTTACGAATCAGAAATTGGACGGGACAGCATCTTCGCTATCTGAGGCGGGCTTTATCTTGGTATCCATTCCATCAACTCGCTCCCTGAGCTGCTTGCCAGGCTTGAAATGCGGTACGTACTTGGCTGGCAAGGACACAGGTTCCCCTGATTTCGGGTTCCTTCCTACCCTGGGTGGACGATAGTGCAGGGAAAAGCTACCAAAACCTCTGATTTCAATACGCTCTCCGTTTGAAAGCGTGCTGGCCATGTGTTCAAGCACGGTCTTCACCGCCAATTCCACGTCTTTGTAGGCAAGTTGCGACTGCCTTTTTCCCAGTGATTCAATTAGCTCAGATTTAGTCATTTTTGGTCTTCTTTCGAACTGCCGAGTAAAATTTCGTGGCTACCGGCCTGTCGAAATGTCTCCCCTTGATTGTGATCCTGTCAATTGTTCTCGAGTTGCTCTTTTAACAAATCTCCCAATTTCGCCCCACTGCTTGTCTCAGGGGCATATTCCCTGACAGCAGCTGACTCATCATCCGACTCCTTGGCCCGGACCGATACCGAAATCGTCCTCTTCTTGCGGTCGATGGCAGTAATCTTGACGTCCACCTCTTCACCTTCCTTCACTGCGCTACGGGCATCTTCGATTTTCTTGTCAATTGACAGCTCGGAAGCCCGCATCATGGCCTCTACACCCTCGGCAAGTTCCAGCATCAGGCTGCTTTGTTCAACCGATATGACCTTGCCCTTGACGATACTTCCTTTAGCATTTTCAGCAACATAACTTGAAAAAGGATCTTTTTCCATCTGTTTTATGCCAAGGGAAATTCTCTCCCGCTCAGCATCCACGGCAAGTACGACGGTTTCAATTTCCTCGCCCTTTTTGTACTTGTGAACAACTTCTTCGCCTTCATCCGTCCAGGACACATCCGAAAGATGTATCAGGCCATCAATTCCACCATCAAGACCGATAAATATGCCGAAATCCGTGATGGACTTGATGACACCCGTGACCCTGTCACCCTTGTTGTGCAGCGCAGCAAACTGCTCCCAGGGATTAGCCTGGCACTGTTTCATACCCAGGGAAATTCGCCTTCTTTCCTGGTCAATATCGAGAATGACAACATCAACTTCCTCACCAATGTGGACCAGTTTTGATGGGTGTACGTTCTTGTTGGTCCAGTCCATTTCAGACACATGAACCAGGCCTTCAACGCCCTCTTCCAACTCCACAAAACAACCATAATCGGCAAGATTGGTAATTTTTCCGCGCAGGCGCGCCCCTTCAGGATAACGGCGGGTTAAATCTGACCATGGGTCATCACCCATCTGTTTCAGACCAAGTGATACCCGGTTACGCTCGCGATCAAACTTGAGAACTTTTACTTCGATTTCATCGCCAATATTGACGATTTCTGCTGGGTCCTTGACACGCTTCCAGGCCATGTCAGTAATATGCAAAAGGCCATCAATGCCACCAAGATCAAGGAAAGCACCGTAATCTGTCAGGTTCTTCACCACACCCTTGACCGTGACACCTTCGGTAAGCTTGTCCAGCAGGGCATGGCGCTCGGCAGTATTCTCGCTCTCCACCACCGCACGCCTGGATACCACAACGTTACTTCTTCGCTGATCTATCTTGATAACCTTGAATTCAAGCGGCTTACCCTCAAGGTAGGTGGTATCACGAACAGGACGTACATCTACGAGTGACCCGGGTAAAAACGCCCTGACTTTTTCTACGTCAACGGTAAAACCACCCTTTACACGCTCTGTTATGACACCCACAACCGTTTCGTTCGCTTCATGGGCCTTTTCAAGGGAAGACCAGGCCATCAGTCGCTTGGCCTTTTCTCTTGACAGACGCGTTTCACCAAAACCATCTTCTACCGCATCAAGTGCTACATCAACGGCATCTCCGACGTTAACTTCAAGTTCACCATGCTCATCGTAAAACTGGTCTATCGGGATCATTCCCTCGGATTTCAGACCTGCATTTACTGTCACAGTATCCTGGTTAACATCTACTACCGTCGCGCTGACGATAGTCCCCGGCCGCATCTTGGCCTCGATTTGGCTTTGCTCGAAAAGCTCTGCAAAAGACTCGCTCATTAAAAATATTTCCTGTTATGTCCGTAGTTGTAAAAACCGGACAAATTTATTAACTCTATGGTTAGTGAATGTATGGAACAATTTGCGCTATTCCCCTAACTTTTCGCTTACCATTGTGAACACCTGCTTTAATACGCTATCGACGTCACGATCTGTTGAATCGATGACCACGGCATCCTCAGCGGCAAGCAGAGGGGAGACGGTGCGCTCTTTATCCCGCCTGTCTCTCTCGGCTATGTCAGCCGAAAGGTCGCGGAGGTTAACATTAATTCCTTTTTCTATCAACTGTTTATAACGCCTGTGCGCTCTCTCCTGCGGGCTGGCGGTCAGGAAAACCTTTAGCAGGGCATCCGGAAAAACAACCGTCCCCATATCCCGGCCATCAGCCACCAGGCCAGGCAGCGTGCGAAAGGCGCGCTGACGCTGAAGCAATGCATCGCGTACGCCGGGAATAGCCGCCACCCTGGATGCTGCGCTGCCGCATTCCTCCGTTCGTATCAGCGAGCTAACCTCTTCTCCATAAAGGTAAATTCCATCTTCATTGTCCGCGTCGAAATGGATATCAAAGGAGCTGGCCAGTTCACTCAGCGATTTTTCATCTGTGAAATCAAGGCTTTTCTGCTCCGCGGCCAGTGCCAGCAGGCGATACAGGGCACCGCTATCAAGTAATTTCCAACGCAATTTTGTTGCTAAAAACCGACACACAGTTCCTTTTCCTGTGCCACTGGGCCCATCGACGGTGATAACCGGAATATCTCCCGCCATTTCTAGTTTCTCGTCTCTATTTTCATGCCAAATTTCGTAAGACAGTCAGAAAAACCGGGAAACGACGTATTTACATTGGCGACGTTTTTCACGTGCATCGCTTCCCTGCTTACCAGGCCGGCGACGGCAAATGACATGGCGATACGATGGTCGCCGTAACTTTCAACCTCGTTACCGCTCATCTCGCCGCCACTGACCATCATACCGTCCTCATATTCTTCCACTGTGACACCGACTTTTTCCAGGCCATCACACATCGCGTGTATCCTGTCACTTTCCTTCACCCTCAATTCGGCAGCATTCCGAATCACGGTTTCTCCACTTGCACAGGCTGCTGCGATCATCAGGATCGGGACTTCATCAATAGCAATCGGCACAAGGTGAGACGGTATTTCTATACCCTTGAGTGGGGCACTTTGAACCCGTATATCTGCTATTGGCTCGCCGGAAACTTCACGTGGGTTTTGAAGTTGAATATTGGCGCCCATCATTTGCAGGATCTCTATAATGGCATTACGAGTGGGATTTACACCTACACCTTCCAGCACCAGGTCCGAGCCTTCGCATATGCTCGCCGCTACCAGGAAAAACGCGGCAGAAGATATATCAGCCGGAACGCTGATGGCCCGCCCATCAAGTTTAACGGACTCCAGGACAACCTCGTGGTCCTTTCGAGATAGACTGCAACCAAAATATTGCAGCATTCTCTCCGTGTGATCCCGAGTAACGGCAGGCTCCCTGACAACGCTTTTACCCCTGGCATACAAACCTGCAAGCAAAAGAGCCGATTTTAATTGCGCACTGGCCACGGGCATTTCGTAGTCAATTCCCTGCAGGACCTTGCCGCCATTGATATCGATCGGCAGGGTACCTTCGCTGCTACACTGGATGTCAGCACCCATCTGCCGGAGTGGCTCAACAATTCGAAGCATGGGACGTGTCATCAGGGATTCATCGCCCACCAGCGTTGAAGAAAACGCCTGTCCACACATGATGCCCGCTAGCAATCGTACCGATGTTCCCGAGTTCCCCAGGTCAAGTACCTGCTGAGGGCACTCCAGGCCGGTCAGCCCTGCACCTTCTATTTTAATTTTCCCTGCGTTACTGCGACTTATGTTTACGCCCATTGCCTGGAATGCACGCATTGTCGCTCTCGTATCCTCACCTTCCAGGAACCCCTCGATATATGTGTCACCATTGGCCAGTGCGCCAAGCATCAACGCGCGGTGGGAGATCGATTTATCTCCCGGGACGCGCAGTCTGCCCCTGAATGCGCCACCGGGCGAAATGATAAAACTGGAATCCTGTAATTGAGTCATGTACTGACGAGATAAGTCCCGGTAAATGATAATCCCGTTTTAGCGGGTCGAACCCCTTGTCCTTAACACGTTGTCGCGAGTTTCCTTGGCACGGGAGAAAAGCTGGTGGATTTTTTCACTGTCATTTTTTTCAATGGCTTCGCGAATATGACCAAGGTGCTCATTAAAAAGGTCAAGCATTCGCAATAAACTTTCCCTGTTTGCGGTACAGATATCATGCCACATCGTCGGATCACTGGATGCGATTCGAGTAAAATCCAGGAATCCGCCTGCCGCGTAGGAAAATACCTCTTCTGTTTCCTGTTTCTTTGCCAGGCAATCGACCAGGGCATAAGCCAGCACATGCGGCAGGTGACTGGTGGCGGCAAGAACATCATCGTGATGCTCCACATCAAGTGTAATCACGTCCGCCAGGCAGGCTTCCCACATTGCAGTCACACTCGACAGGGCGTGCACGCTGGTCTCTTCACCCGGAGTAAGTATGACCACGTGATCTTCAAACAAATCAGCCGTGGAAGCCTCCACCCCACTCTTCTCCTTGCCGGCAATGGGATGCCCGGGAACAAAATTTGTCAATTTTTCACCCAGGTTTTGCCTTGCCGCCCTCACAACTACGCCTTTTGCACTACCCACATCCGTGATGACTGCATTATCGGAGAGAGATGCCTTGATATCAGCGAACAAGCGGGCATTTGTTGACAGGGGCGTAGCAATTACCACCATGTCGGCGCCCTCAACGGCGTCTCTCGCCCTGAGGCTGAAATCATCAATGACTCCCAGGTCGACGGCCTTCCTCAGCTTATCTTCGCTTCGACCAAACCCCACGACTGTTTTACAGGCATCGGCGCGCTTCAACGCCCTTGCCAGCGAACCACCAATCATTCCAACACCAAGGATCGATAATTTTTCAATCTTCATGCGAACGTTTTATCAGTGTCTGGAATCCAGGGTGTCGCTAGAGGACTGCTCGCGGATAGGAACCCAGCACTTTTAACATCTGGGTATGCTGTGCCAGCTGTGACAGCGCCTTTTCCATGGCAACATCGTCAGTATGACCATCAAGATCGGCAAAGAAAACATATTCCCAGTTCGCATGTCTTGAAGGTCTTGACTCGATCTTGTTCATGTTTATTCCATTGTCAGCGAAACAGGCAAGACTATGCTTGAGTGCGCCTGGCGCATTGGCATTGGCAAACAGTATCGATGTTTTATCCCGGCCACTGCCAGCTACCTTGTCCTGTCCCAGTACAAGAAAGCGCGTGGTGTTGTCGGGTTCATCTTCAATATTTGTGGCAAGGATGGGTAATCCATATAACTTTGCCGCTTCCGGGCCTGCGATTGCGGCAACGCGTTCTTCATTGACCGCTTTTTTTACCGCCTCGGCGTTGCTACTGAACGCTACCGTTTCCACGCCTGGCAAGTGATTTTCCAGCCATGACCTGCACTGCGCCAGTGATTGCTGGTGGGCATAGACACTTTTAAGATTTTCCAGCTCTCCGCCCTGGCTCATCAGGCAATGGTGAATGTCCAGGTATACCTCGCCACAAATACTCAGGCTTGATGTGACAAGCAGATCCAGTGTCTGGTTTACTGCGCCTTCAATAGAATTCTCAACCGGGACTACGCCGTACTCGCAGGTTCCGGCCTTAACATCCCTGAAAACTTCAGCGATATTGGAACTCGCCAGCCCAACTGCTGAAGAACCGAAATGTTTTATCATTGCCAGCTCAGTATAAGTCCCCTGTGGCCCCAGGTAGGCCACCTGCAGTTGCTGTTCCAGGGCCAGGCAGGCGGACATGATTTCACGGAACAGGCGCCCCACTTCCTCATCTTTCAATGGGCCAGGATTTTTACCAATTATTTCCCTGAGAACCTGTGCCTCTCGCTCCGGCCGGTAGTAGACGGCCTTGTCCCCATCAGCCTGTTGTTTCAACTTTGCTATTTCCTGGGCGAGATCAGCCCTGCGGTTGAGGAGCGCAAGGATTTCCCCGTCCATCGCATCGATTTCGGCACGAACGCTGTCCAGTTTCGTTTCTTTACTCATTTTGTGTTTCCAAAGTGATTGCAGCCCTTCCCACACGTGAGCTGCGCCCGGTCAGGCAGGTCAATTACAGGCCTAACCGTACTTCCTGGAAAAATCAGACATGAAGGAGATTAATCTGTCTACTCCCTCTACAGGCATCGCATTATATAGACTGGCCCTCATTCCACCTACACTTCTGTGGCCTTTTAGCTCAATAAGCCCTGCTTTTCCGGATTCCGCGAGAAAATCATCATTCAAGCTATCATCCGCCAGTGTAAAAGGAATATTCATTCGAGAGCGATTGGCAATGGCAACAGGGTTGCTATAGAACCCGCTGTTATCGATGTATTCGTATAACTTTGACGAGCGTTCCATGCTGCGTTCATGCATCGCGGCCACTCCACCCCTTTGCTTTACCCATTTGAATACGAGGCCTGCCATGTACCAGGTAAAAGTGGGTGGTGTATTGTAAAGAGAACCAGCCTTATCCTGGATTGCATAATCATACAGGCTGGGGGTACCGCTCCTGGCCTGCCCCAGTAAATCTTTCTTCACTATGACAATGACAAGGCCCGCAGGGCCTATGTTCTTTTGTGAACCCGCGATAATGACCGCAAAGCGAGACACATCAATTTTTCTTGATAAGAAGTTTGATGTCATATCACTCACGAGCAGCGCCTCGCTGCAGATGGGAGTTTCAGGAAACTCCAGCCCTCCAATGGTCTCGTTGTCGGTGTAATAAACATAAGCCGGGGCATCGCTCATGCGCCAATTGTCAAGCGCAGGGATTTCAGTAAAGTTACTGTCAGCAGCACTTGCCGCAACGTTCACATCGCCGAATTTACGTGCTTCATCGATAGCCTTGCCCGACCAGATGCCTGTGTGCACGTAATCAGCGACGCCATTCTCCGGCAACATGTTCATTGGCACCATGGCAAACTGGCTGCTTGCACCACCCTGCAGGAACAACACGGCATGGCTATCGGGAATGTCCAGCAACTCCCTGAGATCTGATTCCGAATCTTCGACGATAGAAGCGAAATGCTTGCTACGGTGACTCATTTCTATGACTGAAATACCTGTGCCCTGCCAGTCAAGCAACTCCTCTCGCGCCTGCTGCATGACTTCGACAGGCAGCATCGCCGGTCCAGCCCCGAAATTAAAAACCCCTTCCCCGGGTATGTCAGTGTTTGCTGTCATCTCAGCCAAACCTGCTGTATTGTCACTCATCCTCTTTGTACTCGACTATCCTCTCCAGGCTGGCCAGTGCTTCTTCATCACCCAGAGAAACCAGGGTAACACCCTTTGTATTGCGCCCTACGATTGAAACATCTTTCACGGGAGTTCGTATCAAGGTTCCCTGGTTGCTGATTAGCATGATTTCATCGTCATCCCTGACAGTCACCGCAGCCACCGCCCTGCCATTGCGTTCATCAGTTTGTATGGCAATAACTCCCTGGCCACCTCGCGTTTGTCGCGGGTAATCATCCACCTGGGTGCGCTTGCCAAATCCATTTTCGGTAGCAGTCAAAACGGTGCTATCTGCCTCGGCAATCAGCAATGAAATTACTTTTTGTCCGGCACCCAGCTTGATGCCCCTGACACCCCTGGCAGTACGCCCCATGACCCTGACATCGGATTCATCGAAGCGGATCACTTTGCCAGCATCACTGAACAACATTGCATCCTGCTTGCCATCCGTCAGTTCAACGCCAATCAGCTGGTTTCCGTCTACCAGGTCGATAGCAATAATTCCGCTGGGTCTTGGCCGGGAAAAATCTTTTAGCGCTGTCTTTTTGACCGTGCCATCCGCCGTAGCCATCAGCACAAACTTGTCTTCACTGAATTCCCTGATGGGCATGATGGCATTAATCCGTTCCCCTTCAACGAGAGGTAACAGGTTCACCAGAGGCTTGCCCCTGGCGGCGCGACTGGCCTGGGGCAGTTGATAAACCTTCATCCAGTAAAGACGCCCGCGACTGGAAAAGCAAAGCAGCGTATCGTGGGTACTGGCGATAAAAAGCTTATCGACAAAATCCTCATCTTTCATGCTTGTGGCAGACTTACCCTTGCCGCCGCGACGTTGCGAACGGTAGGTATCCAGTGTCTGGGACTTCGCATATCCAGCGTGAGAAAGTGTAACCACCACGTCTTCCTCGGTAATCAGGTCCTCCATGCTGAGATCTTCTTCTGATTCCACGATCTCGGTACGACGTTCATCTCCATATTGCTCGCGTATGGAAACAAGCTCGCCACGTATTTCTTCCATTAGCCTCTCCGGACGAGCGAGGATATCCAGCAGGTCAACGATCTTGTCGAGGATCTCCTCGTACTCCTTGATAATTTTTTCCTGCTCCAGCCCGGTCAGCTTTTGCAATCGCAGGTCAAGTATTGCCTGCGCCTGTACTTCGGAGAGATAGTACCTGTCATCCCGGTAACCGAGGTCCGGGGACAGGTCATCGGGGCGGGATACATCCGCACCTGCGCGCTTTATCATGTCCAGGACAACACCCGGTTCCCAGCCCTGCTGGACCAGTTTTTCTTTCGCCTCACCGGGTCCCGGAGATGCCTTGATCAGGGCTATAACCGGATCGATATTCGCCAGCGCAACGGCCAGGCCTTCGAGAATATGTGCCCTGGCCCTGGCCTTGCGTAAATCGTAGACCGTACGACGTGTCACGACCTCGCGACGATGCTGGATAAATGCCTCCAGCATTTCCTTTAGATTCAGGATTCGTGGCTGACCTGCATCAAGCGCTACAATATTGATGCCGAACACGTTTTGCATCTGTGTCTGCTGGTACAGGTTATTGATGATCACGTCCGCAACTTCCCCTCGACGTAATTCGATCACCATTCTCATACCATCCTTGTCCGATTCATCCCTGAGTTCCCGGATGCCACTCAGTTTCTTGTCCTTGACAAGCTCCGCGATTTTCTCGAGCAGGCGCGCCTTGTTAACCTGGTATGGCAACTCGGTGACGACAAGCGATTCCTGCCCATTTTTTTCGTCGGTTTCCACGTGTATACGTGCCCGCACCCGGATCCGTCCCCTTCCCGTGCGGTAGGCCTCGTGGATTCCACGAGCTCCGTTGATGATTCCAGCTGTCGGGAAATCAGGTCCCGGAATAAATTGCATCAGATCATCGATACCAAGTTCAGGACTGTCTATCAGGGCAATACATGCACCGACAACCTCGGTCAGGTTGTGGGGGGGGATATTGGTTGCCATACCAACCGCGATTCCACTCGAACCGTTTATCAGCAGGTTCGGCAGGCGGGTTGGTAAAACCGTTGGTTCCTGTTCAGAACCGTCATAGTTATCGGCAAAACTGACGGTTTCCTTGTCCAGGTCTTCCAGCAATTCGTGGGCAATCCTGGCCATGCGAACCTCTGTGTATCGCATGGCTGCCGGGGCATCACCGTCGACGGAGCCAAAATTACCCTGCCCATCGACAAGCACATACCGCAGGGAAAACGGCTGTGCCATCCTCACGATCGTGTCGTAGACCGCTGAATCCCCGTGTGGGTGATATTTACCTATGACATCGCCCACAACTCGAGCAGATTTCTTGTATGGCTTGTTGTAGGCATTCCCCATTTCATGCATGGCATAGAGGACGCGCCGATGCACCGGTTTGAGGCCATCTCTTACATCCGGCAGGGCTCGTCCCACGATCACGCTCATGGCGTAATCCATGTAGGACTGGCGCATTTCGTCTTCAATATTGACGGGAAAAACTGAACTGGCTATATCAGAATCAGACATACAACTCTCGGGAACTTCCAGAGGGAATCAAGGCGCTTTTTTTATCAAAATTAGTGCAAAAATTAAGCTGCAAATGGTATCACAATTGTGCGCCGCATGACACGCTTAAATCGCTTTTAAATAGCGGATTTTTATCGAATTTTGCTTGACAAAATGAGTTGACAAATGGTCGATTTTATTAGCCCGAAGGAGACCCCGAAAATGCCAGCGTTTTTTCCCGGGACCCGGTCTCAAATCGGCGCTTTAGATGGGAGTTTTAACCGTCCAGGAGCAAGGGCTACGAGCCAGTGTGACTGTCCAGCCAGACCTCAAGTCCCTGCACGTTCAGCGTGATATCTGACTGCAATATTGCGCGGCACGCAGCGGCAGGCAGGGCACATCTTAGTTGTCTTAGTTCCTGTAATGTCTGCTCAAGCAGGATTCCTGTCAGTAGCTCTGTGCGTCTACCCTTATCCCTGTTGGCAAGGGCGATTTCCACGTACAGTTCGATTCTTCTCTGTAACTCTTCTTTCAGTTTTTCCACCTGCTCCACCATGCCATAGTGAGTCAGGTACATGCGCTCGGGATTGAATTCCATTAATCGATCCAGTGTCTGGTACCAGGCATCCGGGTCAAACTGCACCGGCGTCGTAGTTGGCATTATGTAGGGCAAATCCGGGCATTGAAGTTCCGCGTAGGCCATGCCAAAGGTGTCACCTGTGAAAAACCCACGAGACTTTTCATCATAAATACAGAAGTGATGCCTGGCATGGCCGGGAGAATCAATAAACAGCAATTCCCTGCCGTTAAAATCGAGCCTGAAACCATCCGGTGCTTCGATGATCCTGCTCTTCTCCACGGGAATCAGTTCCCGGTATAACTCATACATGCTTTTTTCGCCGTAAACTGCAAGAGTGCCGTTCCACAACACAGAAGGATCAACCATGTGCCGTGCACCACGCGGGTGAATAACGAGCTCCGCGTCCTTGAAATGCTGCATCAAGTGTCCGGCCCCGCCGGCATGATCCAGGTGTACGTGTGTCGGAATTATGTATCGAACGGAAGACTCATCGATTTCTTTCAGTTTCAGCACAGCGAGGATTGTTTCAAGCGAATTGGCAGTGCCAGTTTCGATTATTGCTGCCATGCCGTTTTCCACGAGCAGGTAACACGCTGCGAGACGTGGTCGTATATACCCCGTGTCAATGCCAGTAATACCAAGGGGCAGCTCAAACATCTTCTCGGTTACCTGGCCTCTCAGGTTAAACACGCTGTATCACCTCATGGCTCAATGGAAAATTCATAATAGCTGCGCTCTCCCCTCGCACCACCTTGCAAGTAAGCCTGCTCGGTAAATTTCACGACCCCGTTAACATCTACTGTAATAACCGTCGATGCCCTGGTGCCATAGTTTTCAGACTGGATGAATATTGGCGACAGCACGCGCTCCAGTTCGATTCCCACACCGGTGTCAGGTAAAAGCTCATCCCTTGCAATGTATTGATCTGCGAGCATTTCAAGTAACGGGGTATGACCGGGTATCTGCTCCTTTTCGAGATAGGATGCCATTTCCCGCTTTGCCAGCTCGACCTTTGGCCAGTGGCAATCCAGCTCACCATTACTGACACCATAAATACCCTGCCCAAGTACACGGTATTGTGCTTCACGGCTGCTCAGGAAATACAGTGAATGCTGGTCTCTCAACAGCAGGTTGAATGCATCATATCGTGGTGACTCGCGAAGAACCTGCCCGAGGTAGTCGGCTGCCGGAACGGGAGTTTCAAGAAAGTCTTTCACCAGCTTTCCACGAGACAGGGGGGACCTGCCTTCCTCTTTATTTGCTCGAAAATTTGTCACGGCCGAGAATCGTCCTTCCCTCGAAATCCCCAGCCAGCTCCCTCCCTTCAGTAAATCTTTACCGGCAAGTACATTTGGCGCATCGTCCCAGAAGTCCGGGCTCCTGGTCGGCCGCAGGTAGCTCTCGTCACGGTTGGCGGCAATGACCAGCGGATAATTTTCATGACAGTGATTGGCGACAACAATCAGGCACATTCAACCACGATTCATTTCAGTCCAAATGTTAAGAATCTTGCAGAATAATTCTGCCGTACGCTCTGCATCGTATCTTGCGGAATGGGCTTCGCTGCTGTCCCACTTTATCCCTGCCTTCTCCGCCGCCCGCGCGAGTACCGTTTGCCCGTAAGCCAGGCCACCCAGGGTCACGGTGTCAAAAGTACTGAAGGGGTGGAAGGGATTGCGCTTGATGCCGGTTCTTTCCACCGCGGCATTTAAAAAGCCAATATCAAAGGCCGGGTTATGACCTACCAGGATAGCCCTCTTGCAGTTATGAATTTTCAACTTTGCCCTGACGACTTTGAATATGTCCTGCAGGGCAACTTTCTCGCTTACAGCAATTTCCTTTCGAAAGGGGTGCTCAGGGTCTATGCCATTAAAATCCAGCGCAGCCTGGTCCAGGTTCGCGCCGTCAAAAGGTTGAACGTGGCGAGTGATACCCTCTTCTTCCACCCACAGTCCATCTTCATTTATTGAGACAAATACTGCCGCGACTTCCAGTAGTGCATCAGTTTGCGCATTAAATCCAGCAGTCTCCACGTCCACCACCACCGGCAGAAAACCGCGAAAGCGATTTTCCATGGTAACCAGGCCTTTCATTACGAAACCATCTTCCAGCGACAGGACTCGCCGGCTCGAAAAGGCACTATTTCGGAATCGGAAAATGGCAGGGAGCCTGGAATAGTCCATTCCTTTTTCTCCAGAGTGATACTTCCTGTATTCCTTGGGATCCCATAGAAATCAGCCCCGCTATGACTGGAAAAAGCTTCAAGGTGTTCAAGGCAACCCAGTTCTTCAAATATCTCCGCGTACAATTCCATGGCGTTAAGGGCGGAATATATCCCGGCACAACCACAGGCGCTTTCCTTGTCCTTTTTTGCATGGGGCGCGCTGTCGGTACCGAGGAAAAAACGCGGGTGCCCGCTCGCTACAACTTCCCTCAGTGCCTGCCTGTTTGACTCGCGTTTCAGCACGGGAAGGCAATAATTATGTGGATTAATACCATTCCTGAAAATCGCGTTACGATTATAGATAAGGTGTTGTGGTGTGATTGTCGCGGCGACCTTGTCATCACTTTGCTTAACAAATTGCACCGCATCTGCAGTAGTGATGTGTTCAAGTACGATCTTCAGGTTCGGCGTCCGCTTGATGAGAGGAGCAAGTACCTTGTCGAGAAACACCTTCTCCCTGTCAAACACGTCCACCTCGCTGTCTGTTACTTCGCCATGTAACAACAGGGGTAATGAAACAGCCGCCATGTGCTCCAGTACAGCAAGAACCTTGTCCATTGACGTGACACCCTGGTCGGAGTTGGTGGTAGCGCCGGCCGGGTAGTATTTCACCGCGTATACATGAGGACAGGTCACTGCACGATCTATCTCCTTCGGCGTAGTATTATCCGTCAGGTAAAGAGTCATCAGCGGTTGAAAGTCCATCCCGGCAGGAAGTGCAGCAAGAATTCGTTCCCTGTAAGCCAATGCCTGCTCCACGGTTGTCACGGGTGGTTTCAAATTTGGCATCACGATTGCCCGGGCAAATTGACGTGCGCTGTCTGCAACAACACTGCCAAGTGCTGCCCCATCTCGCAGGTGCAGGTGAAAATCGTCAGGTTGGGTGAGGCTGATTGAATTCATTATAAGTAAGAAAAAGATTCGGATTAGACCTGTTCTTTGAACTTACCATATGCACCCGGGTTTGTAAGCAATTGCCTTAAAGTATAAGCTCATCACGCTCAATCAATTGATGGTTTATTGACCTCCAGTGGAATACCGGCAACTCGGAAATACAGGCATCCAGGTAAGTGCCATCTGCCTGGGCACGATGACTTTTGGCGAACAAAATTCGCAAAAGGAAGCCCACTTGCAGCTTGATACGGCCACCCACGCAGGAATCAATTTTATCGATGCGGCGGAACTGTACCCCGTGCCTCCCAGGGGCGAAACCCAGGGTTTAACGGAAGAGTATATTGGTAACTGGTTATCCGCACGTGGAAACAGGGACAAGCTGGTAGTGGCAACCAAGGTCTGCGCTCACGCTGAATGGATATCTTACCTTCGTGATGGAAGATGCAGGCTGGACAGGGACAATATCGAGCAAGCGGTCGATGACAGTTTACGACGATTACAGTGCGACTACATCGATCTTTACCAGGTGCATTGGCCAGACAGGGACAGCAACTATTTTGGGCAGCTTGACTACTACCATGCACCCGACAAGGACGGTGTCAGTATCGCCGAGACAATGGAAGTTCTGGGTGACCTCGTGCAAAAAGGTAAAATCAGGCACATCGGAGTCAGCAATGAAACAGCATGGGGTGTCGCTGAGTACCTGAAAAGCGCCGAGGCCGGCACAGGACCACGAATAGCCAGTATTCAGAATCCATACAACTTGCTGAACAGGAGTTTTGAGATTGGGCTCGCCGAATTCTCGCACCGCGAGCACATTGGGTTGTTGGCATACTCCCCCCTCGGGTTTGGTGTCCTGACGGGGAAGTACCTGGGCGGGCAAATGCCGGTAAACTCAAGGCTCAAGCTTTTTGGTTCAAGATACCTGAGATACAGTAACGACCTCGGCACAAAGGCAACGGCGAAATATGTTAAACTGGCGCGAGACAGCGGGCTGGACCCGGCGCAGATGGCCCTGGCTTATGTAATTTCCCGGCCTTTCCTGACCAGCGCGATCATTGGCGCCACGAACCAGCTACAACTTGAAAATAATATTGCAAGCATCGATATAAAACTGGAGAAATCCCTGCTTCGCGAGATAGAGAATATTCATGCACTGCATCCTAATCCCTGTCCCTGAGTCACTAACAAATTGTCCTTTGCGTAAATGAAACTAACATCCCTGACAGCCATTTCCCCCATTGACGGACGATACGGCGGTAAAACTGAGGCCCTGCGTGAAGTTTTCAGTGAATATGGCCTGGTAAAGAGGCGACTGCAGGTGGAAGTTCGCTGGTTGCAGGCGATGTCTCTCCATCCAGGTATTTCAGAGGTGCCACAGTTTAGTGAGGAAGCGAATGACGTTCTGGAGAGATTACTGAGTGATTTTTCCATTGAGGATGCAGAGAAGGTTAAGGAAATAGAATCCACCACGAACCACGATGTAAAAGCGGTGGAGTATTTCCTCAGGCAGGCCACCGAATCCAATGCCGAGCTCTCTGAAGTTTCAGAGTTCCTGCATTTTTCCTGCACCTCGGAAGATATTAACAATCTTTGCCACGCACTCATGCTAAAGGAGTGCCGGGATTCGCACCTGTTGCCTGTTTTACGTTCCCTGCTACAAAGCCTGGCAGAAATCGCAGAAACCCATGCAAGCACCGCCATGTTATCAAGGACACACGGCCAGACTGCCTCTCCGACAACGCTTGGCAAGGAAATCGCCGTCTTTATCCATCGAATTCATCGTCAACTGGATCAAATTATCGACCAGCCGATTCTCGGCAAATTTAATGGTGCCGTTGGGAATTTTAACGCTCACCTTGCTGCCTACCCCGAACTTGACTGGATGACTATCTCGAGGGATTTCGTTGAATCGCTCGGCCTGGACTGGAATCCTCACACGACGCAAATTGAGTCACACGATTACATTGCAGAATATTTTGCCTGCCTGACCCGGGTGAACAATATCCTGCTGGATCTGTGTCGCGACATATGGGCCTACATATCAATTGGTTATTTTCAACAGAAGCTTGTCGAGGGGGAAGTAGGCTCTTCAACCATGCCGCACAAGGTGAATCCGATCGATTTTGAGAATGCCGAAGGTAACATTGGAATCGCAAACAGCCTGTTTCATCACCTCGGCGACAAGCTCGCAGTGTCGAGATGGCAACGGGACCTGAGCGACTCTACAGCCTTGAGAAACATTGGGGTAGGCGTTGCTCATACACAAATTGCGCTACTATCGTGTATCAAGGGACTGGGTAAATTGCAGGTGCACACGCAATCGATCTCAGCGGATCTTGATGATGCCTGGGAAGTAATCGCGGAACCGCTGCAAACTGTCATGCGCAAGCATGGCGTTGAAGAATCTTACGAAAAATTAAAGGCGTTGACCCGCGGTGAGTCTATCAATCAGGCTGATATTCAGGAGTTCATTAGTAGACTCGATATTGACGAAAAATCCCGGGAGCAACTGCTGGCACTGAGCCCGTCAAGCTATGTTGGAAATGCAGGCGCACAGGCACTTGAAATCCTCGCCAGGCTAAAGGGAGTCCTGTAGTTATCTCCATTTACTCATTGTGAGTACATCCACATCCTGTTTATCACCGCTTCTTGATACGCAGGAGTTTCTGCGTGAGTACTGGCAAAAGCGCCCGGCGCTTTTTCGTAATGTCATCCCGGGGTTTCAAAATTTCGCGACGGTGGAAGCTATTTACAATATTGCCACGCGCGACACGGCCGACTCCAGGCTGGTTCTTGAAAAAGACGGAGATTATCCATGGCAGGTCTTGCATGGACCTTTTGAGCGGGATGACCTTGAAGCACTTCCGGACAATCACTGGAGCCTGCTTGTGCAAAACCTGGAACTTCATATTACCGAGGCCGCCGATTTCCTGTCCCTTTTTAGTTTTCTACCCAATTGGCGGGTCGACGACCTCATGGTGAGTTATGCCACGAACCAGGGAAGTGTCGGCCCTCACCTGGACAATTATGATGTATTCCTGTTCCAGGCAGATGGTACCCGCACCTGGAACATTAACCATCGGGATTATGATGAGAGCAACTTCATTGAAGGTCTCGATTTAAAGATCATTGACAATTTTGTTTCGAACGAAAGCTGGGAGCTTGAACCTGGTGACATGCTATATCTTCCGCCCGGGATAGCGCACCATGGTATAGCACATGAAAAATCAATCACATTCTCTGTAGGGTTTCGTGCACCCGGTAGAAATGAAATCCTGGCGGGGCTGGTTGATTCACTCATTGAAAGCGGCACCGAGATTCGGTATTCAGATCCCGAAAGAACACCGCAAAAACACCCGGGAGAAATTGAAAGTGGTGACCTGCAGAGTATTCACAAAATTCTGAACAGTGCATTTTCCAACAGCACACTTTTAATTGACTGGCTCGGTAAATCTTCTACTGAACTCCCTGAAAGTTATTACGCTGTCCAGCCTGCCACCTTGCTGGACAGGGATGGGTTTATTGCCAGGTTCGAAAATGACAGTTTTCTCAAAAAGCACGCGATCAAAAGTGTTTTTTACCGTCTCGAAGACGAGCTGTTGCTTTTTGTAAACGGGGAACGCCTGGAATTGCCAATAGAATTACAATCATTCGTGCAAGCATTCAGTTCAAAGATCGAATTTCCCAATCCCCTGGCAAACCTGCCGTCATGTCCGGGGGAACTGGTAGATTTACTGCTCAAACTCTATAACTCCGGCCATTTAAAAGCCTCCAGTAATTAAAAAATGTGAGGTTTTTCCAAGTATTACACGTTGTCCGCCCCCATTTACTCGACTATCATTCTGTGAAGTTAAATATATCCGCTAATTACGCTTGGCATGCACGCTTTTGAAGAACACAGGTTGGGTATCGATGATGACGAAATCGACATCGACACGGCTGGCGAACAGCGCTCAGCCGCGTGCTTGATGACACAGCAGGCGAGTCGCAGCATTGATATTATCAGCAGGGAACTGGATCCGGCTGTCTATAGCGTTCCCGAGTACCACGAGATTCTAAAAAATATGCTGCTTGCAAATCGTCGCGCGCGGGTCAGGATAATCGTATTTGAATCCCAGCTCATTGCGCGTCGCGGTCACCTGTTACTTGAACTTGCCGGAAACCTTCCCAGTTTTATCGAATTTCGAACCCCGGGCCGGGAATACCAGCAGTTTAACGAATCCCTGTTTGTTGCTGATGCTACGGGCTTCATTTATCGCAATAGTGCTACGAGGTATGACGGTAACCTAAACTTTAATGATAAGAGAAAGTCCAAGACTTTCATGGATGTCTTTGAAGAAATGTGGGCGCGTTCAGCCCCCGACTCAAACCTGAGGAAACTGTCGCTTTGAGAAAATACCTCGTGCTAACGTTCGTGGCATCGATGCTGCTGCAACCACTTCATGGCCTGGCAGCAGGTATGAAACTGGAAATGATTAAGCTGAATTACCGCACGGCCGAAGAAATTATCCCTATCCTGCGCCCAATGGTGAATGAGGGAGGGAGTGTTTCGGGCGTACGTGACCAGCTTATTGTCAAGACGACCCCGGCAAACCTCTCCGAGATTCGACAAATCCTGGCCAGCATCGACAGGGCTCCACGTCGTCTCCTGATAACCGTAAGACAGGATATAGAGGGGCAGGTGAACCGCAGCAGGCAGGATATTTCCGGTGAGTACAGTACTGGAAAGGTCGGTGTCAGCGCAGGTAGAAGGCAGGGAAATGACAGGGGAATCACGATTACCGCCGAGGACGATGACGGTAACAATGTCCGTTATCGCAATTTAAGTACACGTTCGGACCTTGACGACAACAATACTTACCAGGTGCAAACACTCGATGGTGAGGCAGCTTTTGTCCAGTCGGGTCAACAGGTCCCGATCGCCAATCGCAATGCTTACGTGGTTAATGGCAATATCGTGGTCCAGGACACGATTGATTATCACGATGTAAGCTCAGGCTTCTACGTATTACCCCGGGTAAATGGGGACATTGTCACACTCAAGGTCTCACCACAGCTTTCCCGGGTACAGCCCAACCAGGCAGCCATCTTTGATGTCCAGAATGCCAACACCACTATCAGCGGCAAATTGGGCCAATGGCTTCAAATCGGCGGCATAGTGCAGCAATTTAATACTTCTGACCGGGAAATTCTTGGCAGTAGCCGCCGCCAGGGACAGCAGGAAAGAAGTATTTTCGTAAAGGTCGAAGAGATCCACTGACACACCTCTTTCACCCGGCATCACTCGCCCGTTCAGGTATCTTGTGACTGCAGCGAGTTTCACCATCTGGTAGAATCCACCTCTACAGATTTGACCACCGCTTAAGAACACTTTTTAATTTCTCGATGCCGTCATGACTTCAAAGATGTTGGTGCTTAGCGGCTGCCGTTCCCTGTCAGATTTCAGACTTTCCAGGAAGCTTTCCGAACTGCAGTCAGTGTGTGGTGCCATTAGCGCGGTGCGTAGCGAATTCGTTCATTTTGTTTTAACGAGCTCAAGTCCGGACCAGCATCAGTTAAACAGGCTTGAAGAACTCCTGGGCTATGGCGTTCCAACAGAAACCAGCATGGCCTATCCCAGCGTCTCCATGATAGTCATGCCCAGGCAGGGCACGATTTCTCCCTGGTCAAGCAAGGCGACAGATATTGCCAAAAACTGCGGGCTTGATTTTGTAGAACGAATTGAGCGGGGAAACTGCTGGTATCTGCAACTAAACCCGGGAGAAGAAATTTCGAAGGCCCAAATGGGTGACATCTGGCCTTTGATCCATGACCGGATGACCGAGTCTGTGCTTGGTGGCACTGCCGAGGTAGAAAGTTCCTTCAAAGCCGGGAAACGCCGTGAACTCTCCTCCGTAGCATTAATAGATGAGGGAATAACTGCCCTTGAACATGCCAATAGTGACATGGGCCTGGCCCTCTCGCCGGATGAAATTGATTACCTCGCCACTGCCTTTGAGGAATTGGGGCGTGATCCGCATGACGTAGAATTGATGATGTTTGCCCAGGCAAATTCGGAACATTGCCGACACAAGATTTTCAACGCTGACTGGACTATTGATGATAAGAAGCAATCTTCGTCACTGTTCAAAATGATCAGGCAGACACATTCTGCAAATCCCGGCAAGGTATTGTCTGCCTACCATGATAATGCTGCTGTGACCCGGGGTTACGCCGCGTCCAGGTTTTTTCCCGAACCGGGCACGGGTAGCTACGCCCATCACCAGGAAGATGTTCATCTCCTGATGAAAGTTGAGACCCATAACCACCCAACCGCGATTTCCCCTTTTCCCGGTGCAGCTACCGGCGCGGGCGGAGAAATCAGGGATGAAGCGGCAACAGGAAGAGGAGGAAAACCCAAGGCAGGTATGTGCGGTTTCAGCGTGTCCAACCTGCACATTCCTGGCCTGCCCCAACCCTGGGAAGAATCAAACGGAAAACCCCAGAGAATTGTTTCCGCGCTCGAGATCATGATCGAAGGTCCGATTGGCGCTGCTTCCTACAACAATGAATTTGGTCGTCCCGCTTTATGTGGTTATTTTAGAAGTTTTGAACAGAGCAACGATGACCGCGGATTTATAATGGGTTATCACAAGCCGATCATGCTGGCCGGTGGCTACGGCAACGTCCGCCCACAGCACGTGGACAAAAAGCAGATCCCTCCAGGGGCAAAGCTTGTTGTCCTTGGCGGTCCTGCAATGTTGATTGGCCTGGGCGGCGGAGCGGCATCCTCGGTCGACTCGGGTATGAGCCATGCGGAGCTGGATTTTGCCTCGGTGCAAAGAGACAACCCGGAGATTCAACGACGATGCCAGGAAGTTATTGATCGCTGCTGGGCCATGGGCCAGGACAACCCGATTATTTCCATCCATGATGTCGGCGCCGGCGGGCTCTCAAATGCCTTGCCAGAACTGGTAAATGACAGCGGAAGAGGTGCAACTTTCCAGCTACGCGAGGTGCCCGTCGCTGAACCCGACTTATCGCCACTGGAAATCTGGTGCAACGAATCCCAGGAAAGATACGTGCTTGCCCTGGAAGAGGAGTCGATAGCATTATTTAGCGATCTGTGTGAAAGGGAAAGGGCGCCATTTGCCATTGTCGGCACAGCCAACAACAGCGGTCAACTGGTGCTTGAAGATGAGCACTTCAATAATCGTCCCATCGATATGCCACTCAAGACCCTGCTTGGCAAACCTCCAAGGATGGAACGATGTGTAAAGCGCGTAAAAAAACAAGCCAGCCAACTTGACCTTGCTGGCATTGACCTGGAGGTAGCCATTGAGCGGGTACTGGCTGTCCCGGCTGTTTCCGACAAGAGTTTTCTCGTGACCATTGGCGATCGCAGTGTCTCTGGACTTGTCGTGCGTGACCAGATGGTGGGGCCCTGGCAAACTCCCGTCGCAGATTGCGCAGTTACTGCTTCGGGGTTTGATTCTTACACCGGTGAATCAATGGCGACTGGCGAACGTAGTCCCGTGGCCATTTACGACGCGCCCGCCTCGGGCAGACTGGCCATTGCCGAAGCGATCACAAATATTTGTGCTTCGCGTATTCAATGCATCGAAGATATTTCCCTGTCTGCCAACTGGATGGCTGCGTGCGGTCAGGGCAACGAAGACGAAGCCCTGTTTGATACAGTCTCTGCTGTTTCGGAATTTTGCCGACAACTGGGCATAGCCATCCCGGTCGGCAAGGATTCGCTTTCGATGAATACCAGGTGGACTGACGAAGGAAGTGAGAAACAGGTTACCTCTCCACTTTCAGTTTGTATTACTGCCTTTTCTCCAGTCGTAGATGTACGGCAGTCACTCACACCGCAACTGCAAGATAATGATGAAACACTGTTACTCCTTGTTGAACTTGGTGACCGCAATCGATCCCTTGGGGGTTCTACCCTGGCCCAGGCCTTTAATCTAAGGGGTGGCGCGACGCCTGACCTCAGCACTGCAAGTAAACTCTCGGCCTGTTTCAGGGCCATACAACTCCTCAATGAGACAGGCGACATACTCGCATATCATGACCGTTCAGATGGTGGGGTCGTCACGACTCTTTGCGAAATGTCATTCTGCAGTCGTATCGGCATTGACATCGACATACCTCGGGATGAAAACAATATCCTGCATTTTCTCTTCGACGAGGAACCGGGAGTTGTGATCCAGATCCGCAAGGAAAGAAAAAACGAGGTGATTGCCTGCCTTGTTGAATCAGGACTTGAAGAGAACGACATCTGCACGCTGGGGTCAATCAATCGTTCAGGGAATATTTCTGTTAAGCATGGTGCTGACACCCTGGTCAGCAAGAGTCTCATGGCACTTCACAGGACCTGGTCTGCCACCAGCTATCAGTTGCAGGCACTGAGGGATAACCCACGCTGCGCCTCAGAGGAGTATGAAAGACTGGAAGACGTAAACGACCCGGGACTTAATCTCCAGGTCAGTTTTCCCCTGCTTGAATCGAGGGGAACCAGGAAATCGCTGGGACACCGCCCGCGCCTGGCAATACTCAGGGAACAGGGTGTTAATGGGCAGGTTGAAATGGCCGCCGCCTTTTATCGCGCCGGCTTTGACTGTATCGACGTCCACATGAGTGATCTAATTCGGGGCACGCAGGACTTGTCTGACTTTAGCGGTCTTGTGGCCTGTGGTGGATTTTCCTATGGTGATGTCCTTGGTGCCGGCGGAGGCTGGGCCAGGAGTATTCTTTTTAATGACAGCCTGGTACATAGCTTTGGAGACTTTTTCGCGCGCAAAGATAGCTTTGCACTGGGAGTCTGTAACGGTTGCCAGATGCTGGCGCAGTTGCAGGAAATTATTCCCGGTACAGAACACTGGCCAGTATTCACGCGTAACCAGTCAGAGCAATTTGAGTCCCGGCTGGTGATGGTTGAAGTCACGCCTTCACCATCGATCCTGTTGAAGAACATGGAGGGTTCCAGGATACCGATAATTGTGGCCCACGGTGAAGGCAGGGTGAGATTTGCTGGGAGCAGCGAGCAGGATGTACAGAGCTGTCTGCGCTACGTGAACAACCATGGAGAGCCGACAACGAGATACCCCGCCAACCCAAATGGCTCGACGGCCGGCGCTACCGGATTTTGCAACAGCGATGGCAGGATAACCATTATGATGCCCCACCCTGAAAGACTCTATCTGAGCAAACAATATTCGTGGATTTCTGCCGATTGGACAGGCGAAGAGGGTCCGTGGATGCGCCTGTTTCAAAACGCAAGGGAGTGGATCGACTAAATTTCCCCCAATCTATTACCCAAATTGGGTGATATTTGACAGCATCACCGCCCAGTAATGGGAACTATGCACGTTTTTTATTCCCTCTCATCACTGACAGCTTTTAAGCTGTGATATAAGCTATTGTTAGGTTTTGGGTTTTCGGGGCAGGAGAAATGGGAGGTGACGACACCATTGATGAAGACGATCGCGAATTATTTCGATCGAGTATCGGGCAAGTATCACCGCTAAGAAACGACAACCTTGTTCATGAGCGGGATAGTAAGTCTAAACCACGACCCATCCCCCGCCATTCAATGGCCGATGAACGCCAGGTGCTGGTTGAACTGGCCGATGGCAGTAATGACCCCGAGTTCCTGGAGACCGGTGATGAATTGCAGTTCAAACGCGATGGTATTCAGCAATCGCAATTCAGGAAACTGCAACGCGGTCAAATAAAAATAGAACATGAAGTGGATTTACATGGCATGACAATCGCCATGGCAAGGTCAGTCCTGGCCGAGTTTCTTACCGAGGCCAGGAGTTCCCACTGGCGCTGTATACGAATCATTCATGGCAAGGGGATAAATTCCCCTAACGGTATTCCTGTTCTCAAGGGCAAGTTGAACCAGTGGTTACGGCAACGAGATGAAGTATTGGCATTCTGTTCTGCACAACCCCGTGATGGCGGAACAGGTGCATTGTATGTTCTCCTGAAGAGAACCAGATAATTATATAGCAAGGATAACGTAGAACGGACCGGGTAATCACCCGGGACATCGTTCGCGCAGCAGGTTGTAAGAGGTATAAACCGCATGACAATAATGTTGGATCAAAAACAAGAGCATCCGATGGTTGCTACCGTGATGGTCATTGATGACCAGATCACGAGTCGAATAATTCTTGAAACGGTAATTCAAAGTATTGGCGACAATATCAAGGTGCAATCTTTCTCAAATGGAAAAGAAGCGCTTGAAGCCGCCGCAGGAAACCCGCCTGACCTGATTACCGTAGACTATAAAATGCCGGAGATGGATGGTGTCGAATTTACCAGGCGCCTCAGGGAAATGCCGAATTGTACTGACGTCCCGGTGATCGTTATCACCATCATGGAAGAAAAGTCTGTGATGTACCAGGCACTGGAAGCCGGGGCAACGGATTACCTGCACAAACCAGTGGACCACTACGAGTGTAAAGTACGCTGTCGAAACCTGCTGACCCTGAGAAGACAGCAACTGATAATAAAAAATCGCGCAGTTTCACTGGAGACGAAAGTCAGGGAAGCAGTAGAGCAAACTCATGTCAGGGAAAAAGAAACATTAACTCGCCTGGCCAAGGCGGGTGAATTTAAGGATGGCATGACAGGCGAACATATCAGGCGTATAGCCAGTATCTCCCGCAATATTGCAGAGGAGATAGGCATGGAGAGGGAATTCTGTGATGTTCTCGAAGTCGCCGCGCCCATGCATGACATAGGAAAGATTGGCATTCCTGACAGTATTTTATTAAAGAAAGGCAGTCTAACCGAAGAAGAATTCAAGGTAATGAAAACACACAGTGAGATTGGCTATGAAATATTAAAAGACAGCCCCTCACCTTACCTGCAGATGGGGGCGATAATTGCACGACACCATCATGAGAAGTTCAGTGGAAATGGATATCCCCTGGGACTTGTTGGACGTGACATACCTATAGAAGCAAGAATCGTCGCAGTGGCTGATGTGTTTGACGCCCTGCTTTCAAAAAGACCTTACAAGGAAGCCTGGAACCTTGAGAAAACCATGGAAGTACTCACCAGGAATAAGGCAGATGACTTTGACCGGGATTGCGTTAAAGCTTTGCAAAATCGCATGGACAATATACTTTCAACAAAAGAATTCATTCAATCCTGATACAATTATTCCGCGTTCAATTACTGGCATAGTCCAATCATGTACAGGCAACTTGCAGAAAGATTAAAAAATCGACCTGACACCGAGCACGAACAGGCACAGGTTCGACTATTGAACTGTCTCATTCTTGCCGTGTGCACGGGAGTTGCCAGTTTTTTTGACGCCATGTCACCGATTGTTGCCTACATGTACCTTGCAGCAATTCCGTTTTGCCTGGTCATCTTTATTTGGATATGCCTCAGCATGGAAACCAACCATGTTCGAAGGCTCATTGGCATGATTGCAGACGTAGGAACAACAACTTTCGCACTGACCGTATCCGGTGAATCGGCTACGCCCCTGATTGTTGTCTATTTCTGGGCTAACTTTGGAAACGGTCTGCGATATGGAAAGAAATATCTTTACATTAATATGACGCTTAACTTGTTGGCGTTCTCTATCGTTTGCATGTTCAGCCCGTTTTGGTCAAAACATATCATCCTGAGCTCGGGTATTGCGATTGCCCTCACAGTACTACCTGTCTACATAGGGTCATTACTTAAGAGATTGCAAGATGCTATCGAAGCCGCGGAAGCTGCTAACCTGGCAAAAAGCCAATTCCTCGCAAACATGAGCCATGAAATAAGAACGCCACTTAACGGTGTGATCGGTATGAGCAGCATGCTTTCAGCGACAAGGCTGGACGAGGAACAGTCGGATTTTGTTAATACAATTCAGACCTCAGCAAATACACTCTTGTCATTAATCAGCAATATACTGGATATCTCCAAAATCGAGGCCGGGCAGGTCGACATTCGCAATGAACGTTTTGATTTACATGCCCTGTTAAAGACCGTGCATCGAATGTTTGATGCGCAGGCAAAAGAAGCAGGTTTGGCCTGTCATTTACATATATCTGCCGCAACACCCTATAACCTGGTCGGTAACGCCATGCATCTTCGACAGGTCCTTATTAATCTCGTGGGAAATGCAATCAAGTTTACGGAGCGAGGTGGAGTAGAGATCAACGTATTTAGCCTGGCAGAGAGTAATGAGCGCGCCACGCTACGCTTTGAAGTTATTGATACAGGGATTGGTATTGCGAAAGAAGCCCAAGAAGGCATCTTCGATGCTTTTCAACAGGCAGACCAGTCTATCACCCGCCGTTATGGTGGCACCGGCCTGGGCACCTCTATATCCCGGCATCTTGTCGACCTGATGGGCGGCGAAATCGGCCTGGTGAGTGAAGAAGGTAAAGGGTCCCGTTTCTGGTTCGAGCTTGAATTTGATATTGACCAAAGCTACGTATCGACCGAGTTACCTGCAGGTACTGTCAACGACACCAGGGTTCTGCTGATTGGAACACATGGAAGCGGGCATGATTCACTCACATCACACTTGTCCACCTGGCAATTTGAATGGGAGCATGCACCCTCTTCAAAAGCCGCCCACGGTTATTTCGCGGGAAAGAAACGTTACAGTGTTGCACTTGTTGAGGAAGAAGGCCTGGATTTGCCAGCGGATGAATTTGCAGCGCAAATACTCGCTGCAGCCTCACCTCCCTGTCGACACATGATACTTATACGGCAGTCCCACAATTCAGACGAAAAGAAAATGCTTAATAGCGGCTATTTCAGTATTTTGACCGCTCCAATAGACAAGAGCCTGTTGTACAACACCCTGCATGCCGCGACAGTACAGGTTAATCTCGATAGCAGTATTACACGACTGGTGGATTACCGTGGTGATTATCCAGCCCAGGGTGGACTCAATATCCTGGTGGGAGAGGACAACCAGACAAACCAGAAAGTTATTAAGAAGATCCTCGAATTTGCGGGTCACATCGTTGATATTGTCGATAATGGTGAAAAAGTCCTGGATGCGCTCGCGGAAAAAGACTATGACCTCGTTATTATGGACCTTCATATGCCGGTAATGGGCGGAATAGAAGCCGCCAAGGTACATCGCTTTAGCGAATACGCGGGGGAAAGAGTTCCAATTATTTTGCTGACAGCAGATGCGACGGTAGAAGCAGAGAGGGATGCGCAGGAAGCAGGTATTGATGCCTACCTGACCAAACCCATTGAGACAGAAAAGTTACTCGATACGATTCAACAGTTAAGCGGTTCAGAGTTAAAAGTTGATGAACCGATGGTCACACAAGGCTCTTCGGCCAGCATTGAAATTGCGAGTAATGAAGATGAAGTGCCCTTGCTTGAAAAGTCAATTCTCAGAGATCTTGCTGATCTCAGTGGCGACGTTGACTTCATGGAGGAACTTATAAATGGTTTCATTGAAGATGCAAAGGTAATCGTCGATGGCCTGGTTCCACAAACAAGGAACATGGATGTCCAGGCTATCCAGGATCAGCTGCATGCACTCAAAGGCAGCTCCAGGAGTATTGGTGCCAACAGGCTCGCGTCCGTGGCTTCAGTTATTCATCGAAACGTAAAAGTCACAGAAATGAAAGAGCTGATTCTCCAGGTATCAAGGCTGGAGCAGGTGTTCGAAAACACCCGCACCGCCTTGCTTGAGCACCTTGAGAATCTTCAGTCTGCAGCATCCTGATAACCCGCCTAGCTAATGTAGGCAACCTTGCCATCGAAATGCCGACGATTATCAGCTTCTACCCTGCGATCTTGCGCATTCGCAAGACGCTGCATTAATTTTAAATCTCTTTCTGTCACGTTCATCACCGTGTCCACCCAGAATTCACAGACTTCCATAAGATCATCGTAGGAAATCGGGTGCACTTTACTTCTGACACGTTGAATAGCCAGGTGCCCATTACGATATTTACCATGTTTTTCAATGTATTCGTACACGGCTTTTTTGCCTTCACTCTTTTCAGCCAGGATATCTACCACACCCATATCATGCAGGTCCTCTGACTTGTATTTCTTTCCGCTAAGCATCATTTTTTCTGCCTGCCCGGGATGTAGTCGCTGCGAAAGAAGGTGATACCCTCCCATTCCGGGAAAAGTGTTAAAAAGGATTTCGGGAAAACCCATGTCCACCGTTCGCTCCGCTATGACTACCTGGCCACTGAGTGCTACCTCAAATCCACCACCAAGCGCGTCACCCCGAACAAGTGAAATAGTCGTTATCGGTAACCTGAATCCAAGTATCAGGTTATGAATAGCGTCAATACAGGCAGTGGCGTATTTAAGCAATCCTTCCCTGTCTTTCCTTTCAATACAGTTGTAGAACAGGTGTAAATCACCGCCCATACTGAAAATGCCGGGTGTCCTTGAGTCCAGCACATGATAGTGAATTGGCACGAGTTCTCCCCTGTAAGGGAGTTTGCCCTGGTAGGTTTCAAGCATAATCTGAACAAGCCTGACTTCTCGAATCAGTTGCGGATTAAAACACGGTCTCGGAGTCGACTTCTGGTAAACCCACACGATCCCGTGACTCGGGTCTATCTCGACATCAATTTGCGAGAGATTTTCAAGACTGAAATCACTTCCTAAGGTAACTGCATTCATTTTACTACCCTCCTAAATCTTGTAATTGTTTACAGTCAAAACAGCGCAAGTTTATTTTTCTTGCACTGAAGCAAATTCTATCAGCACAACAGCTGTTTTATTTCATTATTGGAAACACCTGGAGATTGCGAAGCGGCATCGAAACCCTTATCGATACCCGGAATGTAAATAAAGTCCGGATGAACAACCGGTCGGCATATAAAACATTGAGTTTAAAAGTGAATTTATTAAAGAAAATAATTTACTTCGTGATAAGCGTGGTATCCCGCTACATTTTCAGCAGTCACTTTTGATCGGAAAAATACCCCAAATTAGGTAACTTGATTGAGGGCTGGAATACAGTAATAAATTTAACAGTCGTAAATTTAAGATGTCACTGACAGGAAATATAACTGTTTATTTCAGCAAGAACTGAAAAATATATTACCGAAGAGAGTAGTTTTATAGTGATGAAATTACTTATTTTTTGAAAATCATGCACACGGCATGGACTGCGATACCCTCTTCCCGTCCTATAAAGCCCATTTTTTCAGAGGTGGTGGCTTTCAGGTTTAAACAATCCAGTTCTATCCCCATATCCTGGGCCAGGCATTCTTTCATAGCCGGAACATGGGGCAGCAGTTTCGGGGCCTGTGCAATCACAGTTGCATCGACATTACCTACCACGAAGTCGCGCTTTTGCAGGTGTGAAATAACATCTCTCAATAAAACACGGCTATCGATGTTTTTAAACTTCGCATCCGTGTCGGGAAAATAGGTTCCTATGTCGCCCATTGCGGCGGCACCCAGCAGGGCATCACAAATGGCATGGATCAGCGCGTCACCGTCTGAATGTGCTTCCAGTCCTCGATCATGCGGTATTTCGACACCGCCAAGTATCAAAGGCCGGCCTTCGATGAATCGGTGCGTATCATATCCATGCCCAACTCTCATGTACTATTCTCCAATCTCCGCAAGAAACATTTCCGCCAACTTCAAATCACGCGGTAAGGTAATCTTGATATTACCCGGATCACCTTCCACAAGTAAGGGATGTTCGCCCTTGAGTTCCATTGCCTGGGCTTCGTCGGTAACGAGGCTGTTTTCAAGGAGCGCTTCCTCGATTGCCAGTTTCAATTGCTGCAACCTGAACATCTGTGGTGTCAGGGCATGCCACAAGCCTTCTCTCTCGACGGTTTCAATAATGACGCTATCTTTATCACCACGTTTCATGGTGTCCCTTACCGGCGCTGCCAGGATACCCCCTGTATTTTTCTCGATTACGCTATCAATCAGCCTGTTTATATCGTCGTCAAGTAAACAGGGTCTTGCTGCATCATGGACCATCACCCAGTCATCCGGGTTAGCCTGCTCAGCAAGCACATTGAGTGCGTTTAATACCGAATGACAACGTTCACGCCCCCCCAGCACCTGCGTCACCTTGTCATTTCCTGAATTAGTGAGTGATGCCCACCAGTCATCGTGTTCAGCTATGGCAACCATTACGCCAGTTATGCGCGGGTGTCGACAAAAGATATCAAGAACATAATCCAGGACATACCTGCCATTTATGCTCATGTACTGCTTGGGCACATCGGATTTCATGCGGCTACCGATACCCGCCGCCGGCACAACTGCCCATATACGCTGCAATGCTTCCATGGCCAGTATTTCCTTGCCTACTCTTCTAATGCCTGCTTGTTGAAGTCCGCACTATCTACAATCTGGTAGAACGTTTCCCCTTCCTTGACCATTCCCATCTCACTTCGTGCTTTTTCTTCTACTGCTTCCATACCTTTCTTGAGATCGAGAACCTCGGCCGCAAGCGCACGGTTACGTTCTTCAAGGTCCTCGTTTTTTAATTCTCTTTCCTGCTTGAGGGATTCGAGTTCCGCAACTTCCTGCAGGTTCCCACGCCCAAACCAGAGACGGTATTGAAGCGAGATCAGCAGGATAAGCAGGATTGTTACGAGAACTTTCATATCCCGTTTTCGCTAGCTACCACCACCAATGTTCGCGAAAACCTCCCGCCCCGGGTATCGCGCCGCCTGTCCGAGCTCCAGTTCAATTTTCATCAGGCGGTTATACTTGGCAACCCGGTCCGAACGAGAAAGTGAGCCGGTTTTTATCTGGCCCGCTGAAGTCGCTACTGCAAGGTCGGCTATTGTTGTATCTTCTGTTTCCCCGGATCGATGTGAAATTACCGCGGTGTACCCGGCCTTTTTTGCCATGTCGATTGCGGCAAGTGTTTCACTGAGGGTACCAATCTGGTTCACCTTGATCAGGATCGAGTTCGCCGTTTCTTCCTCAATCCCCTTTTGCAATATACTGGTATTGGTAACGAAAAGATCATCTCCGACCAGCTGCACGCGATCACCCAGTGTATCTGTCATCAATTTCCATCCTTCCCAGTCATCTTCTGCCATACCATCTTCCATGGTAATAATCGGGTAGCGTTCGAACCAGGGCACCAGGTAATCCAGGAACCCTTCAGCATCAAGGACCTTGTTCTCCGATGCCAGGGTGTATTTGCCGTCACTGTAAAACTCAGAACTGGCTACATCGAGGCCAAGCAGGATATCCTCACCGGCACGAAATCCCGCATCGTCAATAGCCTGAAGAATCACTTCCACGGCCTGCTCGTTGGAGCTGAGATCCGGTGCAAAGCCGCCCTCATCACCCACTGTCGTGCTAAGCCCTCTTTTTGAAAGTACAGCTTTTAGTGCATGAAATATCTCCGCTCCATAACGCACGGCTTCTGCAAGACCTGCAGCACCGGTTGGCAGTATCATGAACTCCTGCATATCAACACTGTTGTCGGCATGTGCTCCGCCATTGATAATGTTCATCATGGGAACGGGCATGTCGAAGGGTCCATCTCCCCCAAGGTATTGGTAGAGGGGTAATCTTTCCTCTGCAGCTGCCGCGTGGGCACTTGCCATGGATACGGCAAGTAAGGCATTCGCGCCCAGGTTAGCCTTGTTGTCAGTACCATCCAGCCTGATCATGCTTCCGTCTATGGATGCCTGGTCATGGACATCCTTTCCCTTTAACTCGGGAAGTATTTGCTGGTGAATATTGTCAATCGCCTTTTTTACGCCCTTACCAAGAAAGCGGCCGGTATCCTTGTCCCGCAATTCCAGCGCTTCACGTACACCGGTCGAAGCGCCCGAAGGGACCATGGCCGAACCACTTACGCCAGAGTCCGTAAAAACCTCCGCTTCGATAGTGGGGTTACCCCTTGAATCAAGGACTTCTCGCGCTCGAATATCACTTATTGTCGACATATTTTTACAACTCTTAGTTTTCCAGGATTTGACTATTTTACGGCAGAATCGATAGCCACCAGTTCCGAAAGCAACTCCTTCATCTTGCCAAGCGGCCAGGCATTAGGACCATCACTCAGCGCCTTGTCGGGTTCCGGATGAGTTTCCATGAACAAGCCGTCTACGCCAACAGCGACGGCTGCACGTGAGAGTGCCGGTACAAATTCGCGTTGCCCTCCCGAACGATTTCCCATTCCACCCGGCAATTGAACGGAATGTGTCGCATCAAACACCACCGGGCAACGGGTTTCGCGCATCACTACCAGCGACCGCATATCCGATACAAGATAGTTATAGCCGAAACTGGTGCCTCTTTCACAAACCATGATTTGCTCATTGCCGACGGCCCTGGCTTTATCTACCACGGTGCTCATGTCCCATGGCGCCAGGAACTGGCCCTTTTTTATGTTAACCGGCTTACCCTGGCGCGCGACATTCTGGATGAAATTGGTCTGGCGACATAGAAATGCTGGGGTTTGTAGCACGTCGACCACTGCGGCAATCTCGTCCAGGGGACTATCTTCATGAACATCCGTCAGGATGGGGACTGCGATGTCCTGCCTGACTTTATCAAGTATCCGCAACCCTTCCTCAAGCCCCGGACCTCGATAACTTTCGTGGGAACTGCGGTTCGCCTTGTCAATCGATGACTTGTAGATAAAAGGAATTTTGAGTTCTGCACTGATCTCTTTCAATTTACCCGCGCTTTCGAGGGCTAAAGATTCGGATTCTATGACACAGGGGCCAGCGATAAGAAAAAATGGCTGGCCATTACCGACAGAAAAATCACATAACTGCATTCTTCTTTTCCCCGGCAAGGGCATGCCTGTGGTCAACTGCCGCCCTCACAAATCCTGTGAACAGGGGATGACCATCCCGGGGAGTTGACGTGAATTCGGGATGAAACTGGCAGCCAATAAACCAGGGGTGATCGGCGATTTCAACAATTTCGACGAGACGAGCGTCTGTAGACAGGCCAGCAATGACAAGACCCTTCTCCTCCAGCCGTTCACGATAATTGTTATTGAATTCGTAGCGATGACGGTGACGTTCAATAATACGCGCGGCATCATACAGGTCACGCACCCGTGTACCTTTTACAAGATCGCATTCCTGGCCACCCAATCGCATGGTCCCACCCATGTCTGAATCGGCACTACGTTTTTCTACATTACCGGCAGCATCGAGCCATTCCGTGATCAAGCCAATGACTGGATGCTCGCATTCATCATTAAACTCGGTGCTATTGGCATCCGTTAACCCTGCGACATGGCGAGCGAATTCAATGACCGCCACCTGCATACCGAGACAGATTCCAAGGTAGGGGACCCCGTTTTCACGGGCATACTTTGCCGCCAGCACTTTCCCCTCAACACCACGATTGCCAAAACCCGGCGCAACCAGTATAGCGTCCTGGTCCTGTAACAATTCAAGTCCATCACGCTCTATGTCTTCAGAGTCCACGTAGGCAATATTTACCCTCATGCGGTTTTGTACACCAGCATGAATAAGAGCTTCTGAAAGTGACTTGTAGGAGTCGGTCAACTCCATGTATTTGCCCACCATGGCAATGTTCACCTGGCCATCCGGGTGCTCCATGGCATCCACCACGGCATCCCACTCGCTCAGGTCCGAACTGCGAATATCCATACCAAACTTGTCGATGACAATATCGTCGAGTCCCTGCTCCTGGTATAAGCGTGGTATCTTGTAAATGTTGTCGACGTTGACGGCCGAGATGATGGCGGACTCCTCAACGTTGGTAAATAGCGCGACTTTCTTTCGTTCATTATCTGGCAAGGGCTGATCGGTTCGGCAAATCAGGATATCCGGCTGTATACCGATTGAACGTAACTCCTTCACCGAGTGCTGGGTCGGCTTGGTTTTTATTTCCCCAACTGCGCTGATGTAAGGCACCAGTGTGAGATGGATAAATACCGTGTTTCGACTTCCCAGTTCGACTCTCATCTGGCGAATCGCTTCAAGGAAGGGTTGTGATTCAATATCACCCACGGTACCGCCGATCTCTACCATGGCAATCTCCGCATCCCCTGCGCCATCGACTATACATCGCTTGATTTCGTCGGTGATATGGGGAATCACCTGAACCGTGCCTCCCAGGTACTCACCTCGTCTCTCCTTTTGAATGACATTGGAGTAGATGCGACCGGTGGTGTAGTTATTGCGTTTTCCCATGCGCGTCCTGACAAAACGCTCGTAGTGCCCAAGATCAAGGTCAGTTTCCGCCCCATCCTCGGTAACATAGACTTCGCCATGTTGAAATGGGCTCATGGTCCCCGGGTCTACATTAATATAGGGGTCGAGCTTGAGTAGCGTGACTTTAAGACCCCGGGCCTCCAGCAGGGCGGCCAGGGAAGCAGAGGATATTCCCTTGCCAAGCGATGAAACAACGCCACCAGTGATAAATACGTACTGTGTCATGGCATACTGACCTTGTTTAAAAGGGCATGCGGGCTGATTTCAGGGGGAGCTTCTCTTATCGATTCGAGGGAACCGTTGGGAGGTTCGATAAGAGCAAAAATACATGACATATGATGGAGGCGCATCGTAACAGATAATTGACCGTCACTCCATTTTTTTAACTGCTTCCCCCGCCTGCTAGCGGCAAAAGACGAACCCCGGGGAATGGCGCTCCCCCGGCCTCACTGAACCGAGGAAAGCTGGTAGCTTTTTTCAATATGCTGCGGCGTTACCACACCGTATATCCTGTCTGCAGCTGCTCCGAGGGGACGGATGACATAAAGGGCTTCTGCATCCGTGTCATTCAGGATCCGAAACGCCTGTTGCAGGGTCGATTGTTGTCGCACCGATGCCAGCTCCATGCGCTTTGAGGGAATTTCCAGTAAATCAATTTCCTCGTCTTCCTTGAGAGACTCCTTTTCCAGTTCCCGCGCCAGGTCAGCCGCAGGCATGAGTAATTTCCCCTCTTCCCGGTTGATAATGAGCCACTGGGGCTGTTCCTCAGATAACAGCTTTTCAGCCTGGCTTCGGTTAACGAGCGGGCTTAACAGGCAAAAAGAGGGGTCCATGATAGAGCCGACTGCGCGCCTGCGCAGTGACTGGGAAAGCGGATCATGATGATAGTCGAGCCCGATAGAAGACATCTGCCTGAGGTATACCGACTCCTGCCCGAAAAATTCCTTGGCAGCAATATTTGCACTGACCACCGCAAGCATACCCGGAAAGATGATGTCCACATTACCGGTCAGTTCAAGCAAGGCCAGCAGCGCCGCCAGTGGTGCCTGCAGCGTGGCGCCCATCATGGCACCCATACCCAGCATGGCGTATAGCCCTGGGTGTGATAGGTCACCTGAAAACAGGTGAAGAAGCTGGCCTACCGCGGACCCGGCCAGCGCTCCCATGAACAGGGTCGGTCCAATCAGGCCTGCGGGTATACTCATGCCCACACAGATGGCCGTCGCCAGTAATTTCACAAACAGGACGAGGACCAGCGTGGAAAGTACTATGTCACCAAACAGGGCTGCATTGACCGTGTCATAGCCTATTCCCATTACTTGCGGTGCAATGACGGCGCAGCCCCCCATGGCCACACCACCAACGACGATCCTGGGAGCCAGGGACAGGGCCTGGCCCTTGCGAGTAATCCAGTTAAGCACTCTTATAAAAAGGGTCGCCAGCCCACCAATGGCAAATCCCATCACCACGATAACCGCAAGTTCCCAGAAGGTGTGCAGGCTCAATTCGGGCACGATAAATGTCGGCAAACTGTCAAATATCATGCGATTCAATGTTGTGGCACTCACCGCTGCCAGGATAACCGGCGTAAAGCCGGTGATTGTGTACTCCATCATGACGACTTCCATGGCAAAAATGACGCCGGCAAGTGGCGTGTTAAACGAGGCTGCAATTGCCGCAGCAGAACCGCAGGCCACCAGTGTCCTGATGCTGTTGTTAGGCAAATGTAGTTTCTGGCCAGTGAGACTGGCAACGGCGGCGCCGATATGGATGCTTGGCCCCTCTCTGCCCACCGAGTGCCCTGAAATAATGGCGATAGCACCACCAAAAAACTGGAGCAAGCCATGCTTGAGCGGAAGATGTCCCTCGTGATAGGCGAGTCGTTCCATGACGTGGATTACGCCAAGCCTGATCGGACCACGCACCACCAGCAGGAAAACAATACCAAGCAGGATGGAACCGGCAACCGGGTAAAGTAACCTCAGTTGCCAGTCGAGTAATTCGTAGTTTTCAGGATCGGCCGCGGGCAAAAAACCTGCCTGGCTCCACTCCACCAGCAATCGAAAAACAATGACCACACCGCCCACCAGCAGGCCAAGGACAGCACCCAGCAATGCCAGTAACCAGTCACCGCCGGCGGATGCGAGCTGCAGGTGGTGAGCATCGAGGAAATCCCTGATTTTCTGAAATATTCTATGCATAAATTATATTGATTAGTGAAAATGGCGTCGTCGCGCTAAAATGCAATGGACGGTGAAGCCATCATGCCTGAACTATAACAAGAATAATTCAGGAGCTCTCCATTAGTCCCTTTCTTCCCGGGCGAGACCCCGGTCTCCATGGACGGGAAGCTATATCGAGGAATATAAGAATGTCTGATATCGAGATCGCACAAAAAGCGAATAAACAACGAATCATTGACCTTGCTGCAGAACAATACGGCATCGACAGCGAGCACCTTGAGCCATTTGGTCATTACAAGGCGAAGCTTTCACTGGATTACATTGATAGCCTCAAAAGCCAGGAAGACGGCAAGCTCATTCTTACAACGGCAATCAGCCCCACCCCCGCCGGAGAAGGTAAAACGACCACCACCGTCGGACTCGGTGACGCCATGAACAGGATTGGTAAAAAAACCATGATCTGCCTGAGGGAACCCTCCCTTGGTCCATGTTTTGGCGTCAAGGGTGGTGCCGCCGGGGGCGGATACGCCCAGGTCGTACCCATGGAGGACATTAATCTCCATTTCACCGGGGATTTTCACGCCATTGGCGCTGCACATAACCTGCTTTCAGCAATGATTGATAACCATATTAACCACGGTAATGCCCTCAACCTCGACCCAAGACTGATTGCCTGGAAACGCGTGGTAGACATGAATGATCGTGCGCTAAGAAAAATAGTGCTCTCCCTGGGCGGAACCGCTAACGGTTTTCCGCGCGAAGATGGCTACGATATTACAGTTGCCTCTGAAGTAATGGCGATTTTCTGCCTCGCCACCTCACTTTCAGACTTACGTGAACGTCTGGGTGATATTGTCATTGGTTACACGCGGGGCGACAGAAAGCCGGTCCATTGCAGGGAACTCAATGCTCATGGTGCCATGGCGGCTCTGCTGAAAGATGCTATCAAACCCAACCTTGTACAGACCCTTGAAAACAATATCGCTCTCATCCACGGTGGGCCGTTCGCCAATATTGCCCACGGCTGTAACAGTGTGACGGCAACCCAGACTGCGCTGAAACTTGCCGACTACGTGATTACCGAGGCCGGTTTTGGTGCGGACCTCGGCGCTGAAAAATTTATCGATATAAAATGTCGAAAAGCTGGACTGAAACCAGCGGCCGTGGTGCTGGTGGCTACGGTCAGGGCACTGAAATATCACGGTGGTATTAATAAAGATGAATTAAATACAGAAAACCTCGAGGCGCTCGAAAAAGGCATGGTTAACCTCGAGCGACACCTGACTAATATTCAGCAGCATTACGGCCTTCCATGTATCGTAAGCATCAATCACTTCACGGCAGATACCGACGCAGAAATCCAGCTTTTGAAAGACCGTGTTGATGCGCTGGGTGCGAAAGCCGTTGTAGCCAGGCACTGGGCAGATGGAGGCGCTGGCGCCGAGGAACTGGCGCATGCTGTTGCGGATGTGGTTGATAACAACCCGGGCCAGCATAGTTTTGTTTATGAATCCGAAAAACCCCTTTGGGTAAAAATTGAAACTATAGCAACGAAAATTTATGGCGCAGGCCAGGTCACTGCTAATCCCAAGGTGAGAGCCGAAATTGACAAGTTGAACGATTCCTACGGCGAGCTACCCGTGTGCATGGCAAAGACACAAATGTCCTTTAGTGCGGACGCTACTGTTCGCGGTGCACCAAGTGGCCATAGCGTGGAAATCAGCGAGGTGCGTCTTGCCAATGGCGCGGGTTTTATCGTTGCTATCGCAGGTAACATGATGACTATGCCAGGACTACCAAAGGTGCCAGCAGCTGAAAATATTGACGTGGATGAGAATGGCAACATAACCGGACTGTTTTAGAGCGTGATTACTCTTTACAACTTTGGCGAGTGGCGTGGACTTGCCGACCCAAGCCCTTTTTGTATGAAAGTGGATTGCTACATGCGGGCCGCGGGTATCGAATTTGAAGTGAAGTCCGGGGCCCAGTACTTGAGCAAGGCGCCCAAGAAGAAAATTCCATTTATCGAGGATGACGGTCAGCTCATTGGTGATTCCGCCTTTATTATCGATTACCTGAAAAGCAAGTATGGAAACCCGCTCGATGCTGAACTGACTGCCGGACAAATGGCAGTGACCCATGCTTTTTCAAAAATGCTGGACGAAAACCTTTACTGGTGCCTTGTTAAATCCCGCTGGATTGGCGATCAATTTCCCCGAACAAGGGAGGATTTTTTTGGTGATATGCCGCCGCCGCTCAAATGGATAGTGCCCGTATTGGCACAGCGGGGGGTTAAAAAGACCCTCTACCTTCACGGCATTGGCCGGCACAGCGATGAGGAAATACTCGAGATAGCCCGCAAGGATGTCCAGGCACTGTCTGATTACCTCGGCGATAATGAATATTTTCATGGCAGCGGGCCCAGTACCCTGGATATCATTGCCTTTGCCTTCCTGGTGGAATTTATCCTGCCGGACGTAAATATCCCGCTAAACGAAATGGCCAGGAGCTATCCAAACCTCGTCGCATTTGTGGAACGGCTGCATCGGCAATATTACGCTGACAAGTAGTACCGGCTAAATATCACTTGTAATCACTGAGGTCCTCGGGCGAGTGTAGCAGGGTCCCTTCATATTTTTTTAATTCATCGTGCATTGCCAGCCAGGGCAACTTGCTTTCATAGTTAACATGAAATGTCGGTTTGAAGTCGACGGGATCCTCCAGGGAAGCGGCATAAAGATGCATGCCGCCAGCGTAGTGATCGGCCTCGAATCCTATCGGCGAACCACATTTCCCGCAAAAGTGACGATGCACGCCTTTTGAGCTTTCATAGGTGCTGGGGGTAACACCCGTCCATCGGAAATTTTTTAATGGCACGCCAATCCAGGCCACAACGGGTGCCGCGCAGTTTCTTCGGCAATCATCGCAATGACAATAACAGGCCCATGTGACTTCACCCAGGTACTCCCATGACGTTTCTTTGCACAAACAATATCCACGCGTGATCACGTGCTCCCCCCTTTTTACAATAAAGAACCTTATTGAATTAAATCGGGCGGTTGCTGCAAAGACCCTTGCAGAACTGGGTAAAAAAAAGCTCGACCAAGAACGTCTTTAGTTGTTACGGCTGCTCCAGACATATTCGGCTCGCACTTCGTTGCCCACACCCAAGTATTCAAGGCATTTTACCTTTTTTCTGACAAGGGGCAGTCCGCGTCCATGCGACAATGTATTCTCATCAAGCGACATTGAAGAGGCCCGGTGATCAAATCCGTCACCGCTGTCCTTGATGTTGATGGAAAGTAATCCTTCGCCTCCCCGGGGCACGTGTTCAATTTCTATTTCTATTTTGGCATCCACCAGCTCTGACAGTTTTTTTTCGCGTAATTCATAGTACCTGAGGTAGCCATTTTCCTCGTCCTTGATGCTCGACTTGAGACCAAGCACCCCGTGGTCCAGGGCATTGGTATACAACTCTGACAGGATAAGATACAGGACACCGCGCTCAATCCCCTCGCCCTGTAGGTCCATGATGAAATGTAAAATTTTGGGTACCGGGTCCGTATCTCGCAGTTCTTTCGCTCCAAGTTCATAGCGAAGCTGCCAGGCAGCCGGTGACCTGGACGATGACTGGCACCCAGTCCCTCGCGTAACGACATCAGCAATACTATCAGTACAGCGTACCTCCAGAATGGCAATATCATCACCCTGCGAGCTCCCTGCCCTGAATTGATCTATATCAGAAACAAGTTTGTCTACTACGACATCACTGGCTGCCGAGCTGCAAATAGATCTCTTTAAACCATCAATTCCAAATTGTTTCCCCCGTACGTCCTCAGCTTCACATACCCCGTCTGAGCAAATGTAGATTCTTTCTCCTCCCTTGATCGGGTAGTTGCAAAACTCGGCTTTCATTTCTTCAGAAGGAAGAATACCCAGGGGAAGACTGCTGGAGCTTATCTCGTGCAGGCATTCACCATTCTTTGAATATACGAGTATTTCTGGCAGGCCCGCGTTCAGTATAAGAAAACCCTCAAATGCGGGGTGAATCTCCAGCAGGCAGCATGACATGAACCTGCCGGTGGGCATCATTTCATATAATTTTTTGTTGATCTCTGGCAGTACATCCACAATGGAAAAACCCTTTGAGATCATGGCGTAAAAAGTGTCCGAAACGATCATGCTGCCAATCGCCGCCGGGAGCCCATGGCCGGTGAAGTCAGCCAGCATAAAAGCCTGGCCACCGCCCGGTGTTTGTGTTCCCAGTATCAGGTCACCACTGAGAATTTCCATGGCGCGGTTGATATAGCTGACATTGGGCAGTTGCAGGCTGTAATTGCGCGAGTTGTTGCTAATTATTTTCCTGGCAACTTCCATGTCCTGGATGATTTCTTCATTTTTCAAGGCCAGCACATGCGACTGTCTTTCGATTTTGTCTACCAGGCTCGACAGCAGCTGCTCCACGTCCTGCTTACCATCAAGACCCAGGCTCGCCAGGCGGTGAAATAAACTGTGAGATTGAAGTTGACTATACGCGCCCGGCTCTCCGGTTTTCGCTGTACTTTGCATGCTTGAGGACAGCATTCCCGGTAACTGAAATTCAGCTGATCTGCATCAGCTTGCCGAAATTGGCGATATTAAGTACCTCTACAACATTCTCCCTGGCATTAACGATATTGACGCCTGATTCCTTTCCACCTGCAAGTTCCCAGAGCTGAAGCAGCATACCAAGCGCCGAGCTGTCGAGGTATTGCGTACGATCAAAGTCGATGATGTAACAACTCGACTTCGGGTTTTCCTCGCAGGCCTCTCGAAATTCCCTGTGAAGATTAAAATCAAAACGCTCAGGCATCACCAGTTTTACGGTACTTTCCCCGTCCAGCTTTATGACCTCGATAGACATTATTAACCCCGTTGAATGAGTGTGTGTTTTCCCTGGTTTTCGCTCCTGATTTTAGCGACAGGAAAGATAAATTCTTGACTATTTAATTTATTATCTTTTGTTTTTCAATTAGTTATATTATTTATCAATCTATACGATATAACCGATATTTGTGATGGAACTATCAAATGGGTTAGTCTTGCCAACCAGGCATACATGCAGGGTGAAAGCCCCATGGAACAATGACATGATGAAATCAAAACGCTATTACAAGACAAGGGAAGTCGCCGAGATGCTCATGGTATCGGCAATCACGGTTCGTAACTGGGTGCGCAGTGGAAAATTGAATGCAGAACGAACCCTGGGTGGTCACCGTCGTTTCCTGCACAGGGATATTCTCCGTTTTGCGGAAGAAAATGGTCTCAAGTTAATGAACCAGGATGATGACAAGTTGCGCATTCTCATCGTGGATGATGATGTGGAACTGGGTAATTACCTGCTTGACCTCATGGACATGGTATCAACAGATACAGAAGTAAAAGTTGCAAATGATGGATTTGTTGCAGGCGGACTAATCCAGACATTTTCTCCCGATGTCGTTTTGCTGGACCTCATCATGCCCGGCGTGGATGGTTTCCAGGTATGCAAGGCGATAAAGCAGGATGCCAGCACCAGGAATATCAGGATCGTGGCGATGACAGCCTTGCACAGCGACGAAAATATTCGCCGAATCATTGATGAAGGCGCCGAGCATTGCCTGAAAAAGCCATTTACCCCTGACCAGCTGTTCTCAGTCATGGGGCTGAAATATGAAAGCCCAGCGGGCTCAACGGCGCGGCAATAACACAGGTAAATGTTATGACCAGTACCGAACTATTTGACCATGACTTTAACCTGCAGGCTATTCTTGATAATTCTTCTGCCGTTATTTTCATCAAGGACCTGGAAGGGCGGCACATGTTCGTCAATTCGCAGTTTGCCACGGTGCTTGGCAAGACCAAGGAACATGTAATAGGAAAAACCACTGCTGAGCTATTCCCGGAAGAACATGGTAGTGCGCTGACCGCGGATGACAGGCTGGTGATAGAAAGTAATACTCCTCAACACAAGGAAGAGGTTATTCCGTCCGCCAATGGCATCAGGTACTTTCAAACGGTTAAGTTTGCGCTTTACGACAAGAACAAGAAACCATGGGCAGTATGTGGAATCTGTACCGATATTACGAGCCAGAAGTTATCCGCATCAATTCTGCATGCATCCGAAGAAAAATTCAGGCATCTCTTTGAATTATCTCCGATTGCAATTGCACAGTGGGAAACAGATGGCTACCTGGTTGAGGCCAACCATGTATTCCTTGACTTGCTCGGTATTGTGGACAGCGACATTCTAAATATTCAATACAGGGATATTACAACCAGTAACAAGTTTGACAACAGTATTACTGAGCTTTTGCAGCTGGCTGATAACAGCTCGCTCGCCTCAATCGAGACGTCTTATCTTCAAAAATCCGGAGACGAAATCCCGGTCGAAGTCTATGCAGTGAAAGTGATGTCCAAAAGAGGCAATGAACAGATCTGGTCCATGTTGATTGACCTGCGTGCCAGTAAACTGGCAGAAAAAGAAATAGAAAATAAGCGCACGAGTTTTGAAGCTATTTTTCGAAAAAATCCTGAGCCCCTGTTTATTACTGAAGTAGAGGGTGGCATCGTCATCGACGCAAATGACGCTTTCCTGGCAACATCGGGGTACAAGTATGACGAGGTTATCGGTATCTCCACGCTGAACCTCAAGCTGTGGAAATATCCGGAAGACCGACAGCGTATGCTGGAGGAACTACATAAGAATGGCTCGGTAAAGGATATGGAAATTGAAGGCCTTACCCTGGCCGGCGACACTCGAATATTTAATATCGCCAGTGACATGATCATGGTCGATGGCAAGAAGGTTCTTTTGACAAGTGCCGAAGATGTTACGGAGAAGCGTCATTACGAGGCGGCACTGACTCGCATAGCCAGTGCCCTGGCCTATGACCCGGAAGAAGACCTGCTTGACAAGATTACACGCTATTTTGCAGACACCATGAAAACCGATGTGGCATTTATTGGCAGGCTCAACGAGTCCGGCGAACCGCGAATGATAAGCACTATCAACGTAATAAAAAATGGTAAAAAGGCCGATAACTTTGAATATGATTTGACTCATTCGCCCTGTGAACAGGTATTTGGTAACGGCCAGTGCATATACCCTGAAAACGTCCAGCAACTTTTCCCCGAGGATATAATGCTTCAAAAAAGAGGTATTGAGGCTTACCTTGGCTCACCATTGGTTGATTCCAGCGGCAGGAACATTGGGATAATTGTTGGTTTGTATAAAAACAAGATAGATAAAGCCGCCATGACATCAAAGCTGCTGGCCATTTTTTCTCGCGTGGCAGCGGGAGAAATTGAACGCTTGAAAGCCTACGACGAACAGCTGGAACTGCAGAAAAGACTGCAGGAAAAGCAAAAAATGGAGCTTGTCGGTCGAATCAGCGGAGGCATTGCACATGACTTTAATAACATCCTCGCAAGTATACTTGGGTATTCCGACCTTGCTACGCTTTTAACCGGCGAAAAGGATGGAAAGCTCAACCGCTTCCTCGGAGAAATCAACAAGGCTGGAAAACGTGCCAGGGACCTGGTTGAAAAATTACTTATTTTCAGTCGTCGTGACAGCGGGGCTCCGGAAAATATAAAGGTAGATTCGGTAATAGCAGAAACCATGGACATGCTGGCTCCCACGACACCTGCTACCATCCAGACTAACTGCAAGTGCACTGTAAAGGACGGTCTGAACTATGTTTATGCTGATCCCGTGCAGCTTCAGCAGGTCATGATAAACCTGTTGATTAATGCCCGGGATGCTATTAAAGACTCTGGCACCATCACTATCGCCACGTCACTCGAGGATATGACCGGCGCCCACACCTGTGCATCCTGTGATGATGTTATCGAGGGGAGCTATGTCAAAATTTCTGTAGCAGACTCAGGAGAAGGAATACCCGCGGATATCGGTGGCGGCATTTTTTCCCCTTTTTACTCCACCCGGAAGCAAGGCGAGTTTTCCGGTCTCGGGCTGTCTGTCGTCCACGGTATTGTTCATAGCCATGGCGGTCATATTACCGTTTCCTCCAATGAAAATCGGGGCACCGAGATCTGCATTTTTATTCCACCGGGAACTGCCCAGCCACTGGAGGAAGCCAGGAATATCCCCCTGGCTTCACAAGAAAACTGCAACACGGGTGACAGCCTGGGTAATCGAATTCTCGTTGTTGACGATGAAGAAGCCTTGTTGGGACTTTTCCAGTCTATGCTGGAGGACCATGGCTATGAAGTTATTGCTACCTCAGACTCGGCCGACGCCATTGAAATTATCCAGGATCAGTCAAAGTCACTGTCACTGGTGATTACGGACCAGGTTATGCCTGGAATGAGTGGTATTCAAATTGCAAAGATTGCACGGGATTCAAGACCCGGCTTACCGGTGTTTCTGTGCAGCGGATTCAGTGACCTGATGGATGATACACCCAAAGAGGACGTTTACTTCGACGCGAGTTTCACCAAGCCCATCGACAGCATGGCATTACTGCGGAAAATTAAGGAAACGATACCCGGGCAAACGCTCTCTCATTGACCTTTCCCTTACCTGGCAAATACCCGGAATTATTTGACTACCTGTTCCTGCAAAGTGGTTTTCGCGCACTACAGGGATTACGCCCCATCACAGCGACAATATTGACGTTTAGCTAGCCGAGTCACTACCGAGCGCTGGAGCGTCCCTGCCTGGCCAGGGTCAGCCATGAACCAAGCAGGATAATAAACATGGAATAAAAGGGTTCAAATGGCCAGTACGGCAAGTAATTATCGGGAATGTAGGTCAGGGAGTGACCGGTCAGGATGGCCTCGGCTGATTCACGCCATAGCCCGCTAAGGCAGGCCACGATAACACCAGCAAGCAAAAACATGTAACCGATATACATAGCGAAGGCAGGTTTTCCTGGTACATTTGCGGTACTTCGCCGGTGTCTCGCATGTTTTATCCTCCACGCCATGGCGCGCAGGGCCCAGGCGACAAAACCCGCGACGAAGAAAATATAGTCCAGGTAATCCGGATCGGGATAGTAAAAAATCTCCCACCAGTAAACACTAAAAGCGTAGGCCCAGATAAAATAGATACCCACTTTGTGCATGGCATTCCAGAGTGATGGCGGTATTCGGCGGCGGGCGAAAGGAAATGATGTAATGGTCATTAATATAAGGAAGATATATCCCGCCACACCCTCGATGGCATCTCGCAGGACGTAAACTTCCTCCACGTAATACTCATTAAAGATTGTCACCAGCCACAGTATGAAAAATAACTGCCATGCCATGGCAACTGAAAAACTTAAACCAAGGAATTTTCGATTTCGTAATAGCCAGCGACTAAAAACACCAGGGGAAATGACGTGCACGGAGGAAGCTGCAAATACGAGGTATAAAAGTGGAACCGACCATCGAACCGAGTACTGGATCAAGGACGAGACTGATTCTCCATTCCAGGAATCTACCAGCGCTACCCGTACAAGAATAAACAAGGAAACCAGTGAGCCGATCATAAGGAAAAGTTGCCAGCCGTTCAGGCTGCGTTTGTTCAACATATTTTCAAGTGCAGTGGACATAGCTTGGTGTTCCGAACCAGGCAGTTTTTACAGTTACAAAATACAGTATTTCTTTAATTCATTCACGCTGCTCCATGCGGACCCGCCCAGGTGAGCAGCTGTTTCGCAGATTCTACGATTGCTGCCTGTTTCCTGGCTATAAAGACAACTTGCGAACGTCACGCCATACGAACGAAAATACGCCATGCTTTTTCCTGAACCACACACAAGCTCTTACTACGCCGCAAGCGTGGGCCCGGTGGCAGACTACCCGGAACTTCTGGGCGAAAAACGAGCTGATGTCTGTGTCATTGGTGGAGGTTTTACGGGAATTTCCACGGCTCTTCACCTGGCAGAGCGAGGCTACGATGTTAGCGTCGTAGAGGCCAACAGGATTGGCTGGGGTGCGTCGGGTCGTAATGGTGGACAGCTCATCGGTGGTTTTTCTGGCGAGCAGGTGTTGGCGCAGCATTACGGTGAGGAGTTGGCCGATTTGCTATGGGAACTTCGATGGGCAGGTCACGATATCATTCGAGAGCGGGTTGATACCTACAACATCCAGTGCGATCTGAAATTTGGTTATCTTGATGTGGCTATCAAGCCCAGGCATGTGGTCGATATTGAGCATGAGAATCAGCAGCTGGAAGCCCACGGGTTTCCACACGAGCATCGTGTTCTTTCAGCAGAAGAAACCTGTGAGCTAATTGGTACCGATGCCTACATTGGATCCCTTTTGAACATGGGTAATGGACATCTTCATCCCCTTAAACTGTGCATGGGCGAAGCACGAGCGGCAGAGTCACTGGGTACTGCAATATATGAACAATCCCCGGTAATTGAGATTGAACAGGGCAAAAAAACCAGGATAGTGACGCAGAAAGGGTCTGTTTGCGCAGAGTCTGTCGTCATCGCCGGCAATGCCTACCATCATATTAATAAGAAAATGCGAGGTTGGGTGCTTCCCGTAAATAGTTTCATCATTGCCACGGAGCCCCTTACCCGGGAACTGGTAGAAAAAATAAATCCTGAAGACCTGGCTGTTTGCGATCCCAACTATATACTCGAATACTTTCGCTTGAGTGCGGACAAGCGATTATTGTTCGGAGGTCGCTGCAACTATTTTGGCCACGATCCGGAGATCATTAAGAAGCACCTGGTGCCAAAGATGCTCAAAAAGTACCCTGCCCTGGAAAATACGCGTATCGACTATGCCTGGGGTGGCACCATTGGCGTCACCGTGAACCGCGTCCCCCAACTTGGGAGACTATCGAAATCGATTTTTTATGCCCAGGGTTACTCGGGACATGGCGTGAATTTTACTCACCTGGCAGGGCAAATTATGGCAGAGGCGATCGCCGGCACACATGAGCGCCTTGATGTCTTTGCAAATTTAAAACCACTCGTTTTGCCTGGCTCCCATATTTTAAGAAAACCCATGGTTGCGTTGGGAGTTCTGTACTACCAGTTGAAAGACAAATTTTGAAAAAATTAAAGTATTATTACTGCCGTACTAATTACGCAAATATGGAGTGGATTGGATGATTACCGGCCGCTGTGAGTGTGGTGATGTGCAATATGAAATAGACGACAGGATTAGCGACTATAGCCACTGTCATTGCTCACAGTGTCGTCGGCTCCATGGCGCCGCATTCGCAACTTTTGGTGGTGTTTCAAGGGATAAATTTCGATATACCTCGGGACAGTCATCTGTAAAAAAGTACAATTCGTCAGCTGGCAGTGTTCGAGTTTTTTGCGGCACCTGTGGCTCCAGCATTCTTGTCGAGGTGGATGCGGAGCCGGATACGACATATGTTGCCATGGGTACCATGGACGGCAACCCGGCCTGTCCTCCCGGTTACCACCAGTTTGTTGATTCAATGGCGCCCTGGTTCAATATTACCGACGATTTGCCGCAATATCCCGAATCTATTGACGACCAGCCAGGTCAGGCGATTTGAACGAGTCACACCATATTGCTGTAAAAGAATTCATGGTGAACTCGCCGGCGGGTGAACCAAAAGGCCTGTTTTTACTTGCCCATGGCGCTGGTAAGGGTATGGCATCCCCTTTTATGGACACCATTGCCCGGGGACTAACAGCATCAGGTCTTCGTGTAGTGAGATTTAATTTTCCCTACATGGCCAGGATGCTGAGCACCGGAGAACGACGAAACCCTAATAGTGGCAAAGTGCTTCGCAAATGTTTCAGTGACGTGATATCCCATTGTGTTGCCCGGGAAAGAGTCCCTCCCAGGTTCATCTTCATCGGGGGTAAATCAATGGGTGGAAGAGCCGCGGCAATGGTTGCTGATAATCACAAGGTCTCAGGTGTCATCTGCTTTGGTTACCCTTTTCGTTCCAGCGCTCCGGGCAAGCACAGGATAGGAGCCTTAAAGAATATGAACACCCCGACACTAATTTGCCAGGGTGAGCGGGACCCTGAAGGGATTCGTGACGAAGTGGCAACGCTTGATTTTTCAGACAAGGTACACATCCACTGGCTAAGCGACGCCGGAAAGAACTACAGGACAAAAGGCAAAACCGGTGTGGCGAGGCTTGACAGGATCGAAGAAGTTCTGCAAGTGAGCAACGAGTTTATTGTTCAACGGATAATGGAATCCCAGCGATAACAATTAATTTCTCCTCGGCATTTTCATTCTTCAAGAAGCCGGCAACTATCGCATTGGCCTGGCAAGGCTACTGCTTCGCAGATCATTTCATTCCTTTACTCCGGCAAAAAATAATGTTGTATCATTGCTTAAAGAAATGATTACCCTGTATGCCTGAAAATAAAGTTATTGAAGAGCTGGTTACGCGCTACCTTGATTTCTGGCGCGCCTCGGATATCGACGGCCTGATGTCAATGTATCATCCTGATGTTTCCTATCATGATATTGCCACAGGGGATGTTGCAGATTACTCTCAAGTTAGAATATTGCTCACGGACTCCCTTGCGCCTGAAAAAAACCTGCGGGTTAAGCTAAAGGAGTTAATCTATGTAGAAAACAGCTCTGCCCTGATTAATTGCCAGCTGACGTTCAGCATGGCAAATTCCAATAAAAAGGTTGATGTTAATGGTGTTGAATTAATCGTATTCAGTAATGAAAAAGTTATCAGCGTTCACGAGTTCTATGATTACCAGGTGGCTGCTAATGAGGATGACCACAGCTCACCTGGCACTGCAAATGTCGATAAGTTAACCAAGCTCGGGTTAACTGAAACTCAAGTGGCAACAATCGCGACAGAAATCAAGGAATACTTTGACTCGGAAAAGCCATTTCTTGAACCTGATTTAAATCTCCATAGTATGTCAGAAAAAATGGGGTATACACGTAATCAAATTTCTTATGTCATTAACCATGTTCTCGGCAGAACATTCTATGACCTTGTTAATGGTAGAAGAATTGAGCATGTCATACAGCAAATGTCGTCAAATCACTCCAGGCAATCAATTCTTGAAATAGCAATTAATGCAGGATTTAACTCAGTGTCAGGGTTTTACAGTGCCTTTAAAAAAAGCAAGGGCATGACCCCGGCTCAATATCAACGTTCATTGAAAACCAGGTAAAAGACCTCATCCCATCTAGCGTGGATAGCCTGTAGAATGACAACTGGACACAGGGCATAAAATCAAACATCCATGAAACAGATCAAGGCCAGGCTAATTTCAGTGCATGCCGGTGATAATGAGAACATGAGTAAACCCATGTTTGACGCAATAATTGTCGAACCGGATGGATTCCCCGGCGACAGGCACCGTGGATTTACCCGTGAAGCGGCAGACTGGGACCCGGAACCAACGGGTACAATCAAGCGAAACGAGAGACAGTGGTCGGGCGTTTCCATTGAAGAACTAAACAGCATCAGGAGGAATATGCAGCTCAATGAGAAGCTTTCTCCGGAAACGCTTGGCGCCAACATATGCATCGAAGGTATCCCTGCTTTTTCGCTACTGCCAAAGGGTAGCAGACTGGTTTTTCCATCGGGAGCCGTACTTACCGTCGAAGAAGAAAATCCACCCTGCCTGGACATGGGCCTGGAAATCGAGCGCCGGTATACAACCCTGTCAGGCGAGCCTGTCGAAGGTAAGTTGTTTCCAAAGCAAGCACTTCACTTGAGAGGGGTAGTAGGCTACGTCGACATAGCCGGCGAAATTAACGCCGGGGACGAAATACAAGTGCAGGTACATGAAGCGCCCAAATGGCCCGGCTCAAACGATTAATCATTCATGGCGGAATATGACGCGATAATTATTGGCGCCGGACATAATGGTCTGACCTGTGCCGCCTATCTTGGTCGTGCCGGGTTAAAGGTTAATGTTCTGGAACGCCGTCCATTCATAGGCGGTGCGACCGTTACCGAGGAATTTCATCCGGGTTTCAGGAATTCAGTTTATTCCTACGGTATTAGTTTGCTCAGTCCCCAGGTTATCGATGAACTTGAGCTTCACAAGCATGGCCTCGAGATTCTTGAAAGACCGGCGGGTACCATCAGCCTCCTGGATAATGACTATCTACTACTGCCCAGGAATGACCAGTTGGCAAAAGAGCAGATTAGTCGCTTTTCAAAAAACGATGCAAAATCTATCGATGAATTTGAACGACGCATTACCGATGTTGCCCTGGTTCTTCGTCAAACCGTCAATATCACCCCGCCCAATATTGGCGGCGGCTGGCGAGAATTACTGCAAAGCCTGAAGATGGGTAGTCGGCTGCGTGGTTTTGATGCCATCCAGCAGGCAACCTTTGCTGAGCTGATGAGCAAATCGCTCGGTGATTACCTTGATAGCTGGTTTGAGGGCGAGGCCTTGAAAGGCGTGCTTGGGCTTGAAGGTGTTATCGGTAATTTCGCCGAACCCTACCATGCAAATACAGCCTATGTCCTGCTACATCACGCATTTGGAGAAGTTAACGGACGCACCGGGGCCTGGGGGATTGCCAGGGGTGGTATGGGTGCCATCAGTGGCGCTATGGCTTCCTATGCCAGGACAAAGAATGTGGATATTGAAACAGGTACGCCGGTAAGGGAGATCACCGTCGACAGGGGTAAGGTCACCGGCGTCATCACCGAAAGCGGAAAACGATACACCGCCCCTGTCGTTTCAGGTAATGTTCACCCACAGGTCTTGCTTACGAAAATGCTGGATCCCGGGCTGCTGAGTGAAGACGAACTACGTCGAATCAATAACTACCGCAGCCATTCCGCCACCTTTCGTATGAATGTCGCACTGAGTGAGCTACCGCGCTTTGATCGCCTGCCGGAATGTAACGAAGAGATCCTGAGCGGAGCCATCGAAATGTGCCCTTCTTTGTCCTACATTCAACGGGCGTATTACGACGCACGAGAAACCGGCTGGTCAAAAAAGCCAGTCATCTCCATGTGGATCCCCACTACGCAGGATAATAGCCTGGCTCCCGAGGGATGCCACGTGGCGAGCCTGTTCTGCCAGCATTTCTGCAGGGATTTGCCGGGTGGAAAGTCCTGGGATGATGTGAAAGACGAGGTGGCCAATTTGATCATCGACACGATCGCCGAACATGCCGCAAATTTTAAAGCTTCCATTCTTGGTATACAGATCAAGTCTCCCCTGGATATTGAACGTGATCTTGGCATGGTGGGTGGCGATATCTTTCACGGCGCCCTGCACCTCGACCAGCTTGCTTCTTTAAGACCGATCGCAGGACGTGCAAATTATCGCATGCCAGCGACTGGACTCTACCTTTGCGGCTCCGGTGCCCATCCCGGCGGCGGTGTCACCGGGATACCGGGGCGCAATGCGGCTCGCGAAATTTTACATGATTCAAAACGTCGACTGGCCTAAGATAGGGGCATTATGGCGAGCCCGACAAATATTCGCTGGCGCATTCTCTTACTCATCTGTCTTGGAAGTTTCGTCTCCTATACATTAAGGGCAAATATCTCCACTGCTGCCCCCTTCATGCTGGAGGATCTTGGTCTCAGTGAAATCCAGTGGGGCTGGGTCATCGCTGCATTTACTGCAAGCTATGCCCTGTTCCAGTTTCCCGGTGGCATCTACGGAGACACTGCCGGCCCGAAACGGGCCATGATCACTATCGCAATCTGGTGGGGTGTATTAACACTTGCCACGGCACTGGTACCGAGCCCCGCTGTCGCTTCGACGATGATGATCCTTGCCTGCCTTGTGCTCGTTCGTTTCCTGTCAGGTATTTCCCATGCACCTATCTTTCCAGTTCAAAATGTTAGCATCATGCACTGGTTTCCAGTTGGTAACTGGGCCCTGCCCCACGGCCTGTCAAGCACAGGTTTGACTCTTGGGGTCGCAGTGACTACACCCATCCTTGCATGGATGCTGGTAGAAATTGGATGGCGGTATGCTTTCGTGATGCTTTCTCCACTGGCATTTATTGTTGCAATATTGTGGTGGTGGTATGGCACCGACGATCCTTCTGAACACCCGGCCGTAAATAAAGATGAACTCAATCTTATCAGGGGAACCAGTGTCGATAATAATGATAACGAAGAACAGCAGCTGCCCTGGTACGAGGTCTTGAAAAATCGCAATATACTCTTACTCACCATTAGTTATCTTTGCATGAACATGGTGTTTTATGAAGTATTCAGCTGGTTTTTCTATTACCTCGTTACCATTCGGGAATTTGATGTCCAGGAAGCAAGTTATCTCACATCCACGCAATGGATTTTCGGTGCAATTGGTGCAGCCGCCGGCGGCTGGATTTGCGACAGGCTTTGCAGGCGTTTTGGTCTTCGATGGGGTTTCCGCCTGCTTCCAATGATTGGCATGATACTTTCCGGCACCTGCCTGCTTGCGGGAGCCTATAGCACAAACACCTACGTCGCCATGGTCCTGTTCATTCTTTGTTTCCTGTTCAACCAGCTTACTGAAGGTGCATTCTGGGGGACCAGTATTGCCATCGGTGGAGACCAGGCAGGCGCAGCGAGCGGGGTCATGAATACAGGCGCCAATATTTCCGGCACTATCGGTGCATTACTTGTTCCTCTTAGCGCAGAATTACTTGGCTGGAGTTTTGCAATTGCGACCGGTGGCTTTTTTGCCCTTCTTGGCGCTTTCCTGTGGTTGCTCATCGAACCGGATAAACCCCTTGCCGATACAGGAAATTATGTGAATGAGTGATGAAGGTGAATACCACGATGCGCTGATCACCTTGCTGGAACTGGTTTGGGGACAGGACTTCATGTCGCCAGGTGGAGAAGGTAACGTTGAAAAGCTCGTGACTGGTCTTGAATTGCGGGATAAAACCGTACTTGATATCGGCAGCGGTCTTGGTGGCCCTGCTTTTGTTCTTGCAAAAAATTACGGTGCAAACGTAACCGGCATCGATATAGAACCACAGCTGGTAAGTCATTCCAATAAACGCGCCATGGAACTTGGTCTTCAGGAGATGACTGAATTTCGTTGCGTGAATCCTGGCCCGCTGGATTTTCCCGATGGCACATTTGACGCAATTGTCAGTTCAGGGGCCTTTACCCAGGTATCCAGCAAGCTGGAAATGTACCAGGAATGTTTAAGGATACTCAGGCCCGGCGGCATATTTTCGTGCTATGACTGGATGAAGTCAGAAGGCGAATACAGCGAGGATATGCATTACTGGTTCAAAATGGAGGGCCTTACCTACGCCATGGAAACACCGGAAAGACACGAGGAAATTCTTGCTGAAGCAGGATTCGTTAATGTTGTCATCAGCGATGCCTCTGACTGGTACCGGGCCAGGGCTCGCGAGGAATATGAACTACTTCGAGGTAGCCTCTATTCACGAGCCACCGCGCTCCTTGGAAAGGAAGGGGCTGACTATTTCGTAGAAAACTGGCGTGCCATGGTGGTTGTCTGTGACAAGGGCGAAATGCTGCAGGTTTATTGTCGCGCTCAAAAGCCGGATTAGAAGTGCAAACTGACAATACGCTTTCAGCCTGCAGCACCAGGATTTGACGATTTGTCGTGATTTGACTACGAATACCCGGGTATAAAATATGCGGGTTTGTATCTTTCTGATTTTTCGATGGTTATTTGCTAAAAATATTGGCACCTAATTTGCTGCAGCAGTACAGCAAGGGCAAGCAGTCCCCTGAAGAGGGATTTTAATAATAACTATAGCCTTAAACGGCAAACCGTAATCTACATGAAGCGCAAACAGCAAGCGAAAGAGCAGACCGGAACTCCACCTCCTGTTGAGAACACGGGCGCGGCCGAACTGGGCCTTCTGCAGGCCATTTTCGACAAGTCACCGGTCGCCATGATCCTGCTCGACGACAGCAACCGGATTGTTATCGCTAATGAAATGGCAAAACAACTGACTGGTTACGAGATCGACGAACTCACATCCATGAACGCGCAAAGCATTACGCATCCTGACTACTACGCATCGGCGGAGAACGAACGCGATGAATTACTGGCGGGAAATCGAAGCACTTACGAGTTTGAATGTAAGCTCCTGAGGAAAAACGAGGATGAATTCTGGGCGCAGATCAATGTTTACTCGATTGGGCAGCATGAGAAATTAAAAGCCTATCGCATAGCTCACCTTCGGGATATTGAACAGCTCAAATCGAGCCAGTTGGCAGACAAGAGGATTGATGCGCTGTTTGTCCACGCACAGAAACTTGGAAAGCTTGGCTACTGGGAGTGGAATGAAGTTGAGCAGCGCATGATTACATGCTCGGATGAGTATGCAAACATTCATGGGCGAAGTGCCGAGGAGATCATAGCCCATAATCATTCTCTCGAGGCATCTTTTGAAAGTATACATCCTGATGACCTGGAGCGAGTAAAAAAATTTGAAGAAGAATTCACCAGCCAGAATGAATTGCGTGAAATACAGTACCGAATAATAAGGCCGGATGGCGAAATTCGGTATGTCTACCAGGTAGGTGAAGTAGAGCGTGACGCGCAGGGAAATCCCCTGCGCTCATTTGGCATCCTCCAGGATATCTCCGAAAGAGAGCATTCTAACCTGCGGCTGCTTAAGCATGACCTGATGTTTCGTCGTTCAGAGGAACTCGGTGGTGTAGGTCACTGGGAGTGGGATGAAGTGGAAGACAGGTTAAGCTGGTGCTCGGAACATTACGCCAGGATCTTTGGGATGACAGTTGAAGAAGCGCTCAAATTCAGTTCATCCCATGAAAACGATATGCGGGATATCCATCCCGATGATTATGACCTGGTTTACCAGGCCGACCTGGACAGCGCGGATAAGGGTAAGCGCATCGACATTGAGTACCGGGTATTTAATACGCGAGGAGAGATACGCTATCTACATCGTCTATCGGATGTGGAAAAAAATAGCGAAGGCAAAGTCATTCGCACGTTTGGCACTATACAGGATATCACTGACCGAAAACTCGCAGAACTGGAGTTAAAAAAGCGGCAGGATATGTTTGAAAGGAGCGAAAAGCTGGGTGGCGTAGGACACTGGCAGTGGGACGAAGTGGAAGACCGGCTGACATACTGCTCTCCAGAATATGCCAATATCTTTGGGTCGACTGTCGAGGAGATCATGGCGGAAAGCCAAAGTCATACCGACGATGTATCTGATATACATCCGGATGACAGGAAGTATGTTGTGGATCGGGAAAATGAAGCTGTGTTAAACGGTGCACACCTTGATATCGAGTACCGGATTTTCAATAAGCGCGGTGAGACCAGGTATGTTCACCAGTTAGCCGATTTTTTCAAAGACAAGGACGGTAACATAACTAGGAGCTTTGGCACCCTGCAGGACATTACCGAGAAAAAACTCGCCGAGCTAACCCTGCAGGAGGAGAGAAGGAAGTTTGAGCGCTCTGAGAAACTGGGAAATATAGGTCACTGGGAATGGGACGAGATCAAGGACACACTGACATATTGTTCTCCCCAGTACATTGGAATATATGGTCATAGTATCGTCAGCAGGATGAAGAAAGCCTCCTATTACCAGCATATTCATCCGGAGGATCGAGAAAGAGTAAAAAAGGAGGAAGATGATTCGTTCGAGGAGGCACGTTCACACGATATCAGGTTCAGAATAGTCAAGGAAAATGGAGAAGTACGCTACATCAGGCAACAGGGAGAAGTGGAGACTAATCATAGTGGCAGGGTTATTCGCTCATTTGGCACTTCCCAGGATATTACTGACACGGTACTCACAGCACAGGAACTGGAACATTCCAGGATCCAGTTCAAGCAAACCTTTAGTAATGCGCCCATAGGCATGGCACTGGTGGAACTCGATGGTACAACAATCGAATTTAACCAGGCTGGTGCCAGCATGCTGGGTCTTGAAGTCAAAGATACCATTGGGCTGAATATTGATTCGCTGTCCCATCCTGCTGAACGCAATCGAAACAGGGTTGATTTATCGAAATTGAGACGGGGTATTGTGGAACGATACCACGTTGTAAGGCGTCTTCGACATAAAAATGGCAACTATATATGGATTGATCTTCATTGCATCCTGGTTCGTGATGCCGAATCCGCTCCTTCGTATATCATCGTACAGGGGATGGACATAACCGAGCAGAAATTGCTGACGGAAAAGCTGAATTACAACGCCAGCCACGACAGCCTGACAAACCTGATTAACAGGCGTGAACTTGAACAACGCCTGAACCGCCTTATTGATAGTGCGATAACCACTGGAAGTGTGCATTCCTTTTGTTACATGGATCTTGACCAGTTCAAGATCATTAATGACACCTTTGGTCACGCCGCCGGAGACGAATTATTGAGGCAGCTTTGTGGATTGATTCAGTCGGGAATCAGGAGTCGGGATACCCTTGCACGACTTGGTGGTGATGAATTTGGCCTGTTGATGGAGCATTGCGAATCCAGGGATGCAATAAATACGGCGGAAAACCTGCGCAACAGTATCAATGATTTTCGCTTTATCTGGGATGACAACGTTCTCAGCGTTGGTGTGAGCATGGGTATTGTCACAATAGACGGGAATGCCGGCACAAGTGACGATCTTTTAAAAGCCGCCGACAGCGCCTGTTACATGGCCAAGGATGAGGGACGTAATCGAATCAGGGTGTATGCAGAGAGTGATAGTGACCTCGCTGTGCGTCAAAGCGAAATGGAATGGGCAAACAAGATTAACGAGGCATTGCTTACCGATAACCTGTTCCTCGTTGCCCAGCCAATTGACTCGCTGCATTCGGAAAGAAAGGAGAATACTTTCTACGAAATATTGCTGCGCATGAAAGATGAACGTGGCAACCTGATCTCTGCATCAGCGATGCTATCTGCAGCAGAACGTTTTGGTCTCATCACAAGGATAGACAAGTGGGTGATTGCCGAGGCCTGCAGGTCAATATTATCCAATAACGTGTTGCTCGAAAAAATAGAACTTTGCTCAATCAACCTGTCAGGTCATTCGATTACCGACATGGAATTTCTTGAGTATATTGAGTCAACTGTTGAAAAGTACCATGTCCCACAATCAAAAATTTGTTTCGAAATAACCGAAACTTCTGCAATCTCGAATTTTTCACAAGCCTGCAAGTTCATGGAAACACTTCGAGCCAGGGGCTTTTACTTCGCGCTCGATGATTTCGGAACAGGCCTTTCTTCATTTGCCTATCTCAAGAAATTACCGGTCGACTTTATCAAGATAGATGGTGCCTTTATTCAGGATATCATGAAAGACCCCACTGACATGGCCCTGGTCAAGAGTATCAATGAGCTGGGCCATGTCTTTGGAAAGAAAACTATTGCCGAATGCGTTGAATCCCCTGAAATCCTGGAATGCGTTAGAAACCTCGGTATTGACTACGCCCAGGGATATTGCATTGGTATGCCTGGTACGCTTGTCAACGTGCCAAGTTTGAAAATAGTAAACTAAGCGCCGCTCTAGATACTAAACCCACCCAGCTTTGTTTCCAGGTATTCTTCAATACCTTCATGCGCTCCTTCTCTACCAAGACCGCTTTCTTTCATTCCACCAAAGGGTGCTGCGGCACTCGTCGGGTTAATATCATTGATGCCAACGATGCCAAAATTCAATCCTTCAAAAATTCTAAAGGCTCGTGAAATGTCCCTTGTGTAGACATAGGACGCCAATCCATAGTTGGTGTCATTCGCCATCTCCAGCACTTCCTCCTCCGTGTCAAAGCCCATAACTGGGGCAACGGGGCCAAATGTTTCTTCACGGTAGATACGCATAGCTTCGGTAACCCCGCTGAGCAGCGTTGGCGCATAAAAATAACCCTCATCCAATCCATCCTCACTTAGCTTGTGCCCCCCGTGATGCAGCACTGCGCCAAGGTCAATCGCGTCCTTCACCTGGCGATCAACTTTCTCCAGCGCGTTTTCATTCACCAGGGGTCCGATGGAAACGCCTTCCTCCATGCCATTACCAGCCTTCATTTTTTCAATTCGTGCCTGCAATACCTCGAGAAAAGGCTCCATGATGGTATTTTGCACAAATATCCTGTTGGGGCTGATACAGGCCTGTCCCGTGTTCAGGAATTTTACCAGTGAAACACCCTTGGCAGCGTGAACAGGATCAGCATCATCAAATACGATAAATGGCGCATGACCACCCAGCTCCATGGATACTCTCTTGAGCTGGGGGGCTGCATCCCTGGCCAGGGTTTTGCCAACATCGGTTGAGCCTGTAAAAGTCAGCTTTCTAACGATGGCATTACTGCAAAACTCAGAGCCAATAGGTGCAGGTTTCGCACTTGTCACAAGGTTTACCACCCCGGCTGGAACTCCCGCCTGCTCAAGAATTTTAAAAACTGCAATTGCACATAGCGGCGTCGATTCGGCAGGTTTGAGTACGATGGTACATCCTGCTGCGAGTGCCGGGGCGACTTTTCGAGTGATCATCGAGATCGGATAATTCCACGGCGTGATCGCGGCAACGACACCGACAGGTGACTTGTGTACAAGAAACCTCTGGTCGGCGCGAGCGGACGGTATCGTCTCCCCGTAAAGACGCTTGGCTTCCTCTGCAAACCAGAGCAGGAAATCAGCCGCATACTTGACTTCGTTCATGGCCGCCTTGAGAGGTTTGCCCTGTTCGCGGGTCATTAATTCTGCCAGCGTGGCCTGTTGTTCGAGCATGAGCGCGTAGGCCCGGTAAAGGATGGTCGAGCGCTGGTAGGCTGTTTGCCTTGACCACTGGTGGAATGCCTTGCCGGCTGCGGCTATAGCTATCGCGGCATGCGACTCGTTGCCATCAGCAACCTCGCCAATTTGTTCTCCGCTTGCGGGGTTAAATACTGGAAATTTGTCTTTTAAATCGAGCCATTCACCATCAATAAACACTTCATCTCTCCAATCGTGACAAGGGGAAATATTCCCGTAAAGCGGGCAATTGTAGTCGCCCTTTATCTCAACTACTATATATTCAATCGCCGGAACTACTAAGAAATTATTGTCGTTTGGACTAACTACTCGAGGTCAAGATGAAGCTCACTTTAAATGGAAAAACAGTCACGTATGAGGGCGATGCATCCATGCCCATCCTCTGGTACCTGCGTGATATCAAGGGGCTGACCGGTACCAAGTATGGTTGTGGCCAGGCCCTGTGTGGTGCCTGTACCATTCACCTTGACGGCGATCCTGTGCGAGCCTGCGTGACACCAATGCAGGTAGCAGAAGATAGGCAGCTGACAACCATTGAGGGACTCAGCGCCGACGGACAGCATCCGCTCCAGCGGGCATGGGTTGAAGAAAATGTTCCCCAGTGTGGATACTGCCAGACTGGTCAGATCATGCAGGCCGCGGCCCTGCTGGCTGGCAACCCTACTCCGGACGATGACGCGATAGACAAGGCTATGTCTGGCAATATCTGTCGTTGTGGGACCTATGTTCGTATTCGTTCGGCTATTAAATCTGCTGCGGGTAAAATGTAATGATCGATGCCGATCCTCTCAACCGCAGGCAATTCCTGAAGAAATCCGCCAGCCTTGGGGCACTCGCCTTGAGCGTGGATCTTATTCCCGCGCTGCATAGCGTCACTGCAGCAGAATTACCAGCTGAGTTATTGCCCAGCGTGTTTGTGACACTGGATGAAGAAGGCAATGTCACCATAAACTGCCATCGCGCCGAAATGGGACAGCAGGTTCGAACCAGTATTGCGCAGATTATTGCGGACGAACTTGAGGCCGACTGGAGCAGGGTTCAAATTGCACGAACGGTGGCAAATCCGGAATACGGTGACCAGAACACAGATGGTTCGAAAAGTATTCGTCAGAATTTTACTCGATTAAGGCAGGCCGGGGCCGCAGCGAATTATCTATTGAGACAGGCTGCCGCGAAACAATGGAAAGTAACACCCGAGCAATGCCATTGCAGTAATGGAGAAGTTATCCATGCCAGCAGCAAACGCAGGGCACAATTTTCTTCCCTGGTCAAAGAAGCCGCGCAGTTACCACTTCCTGAACTGGACAGGCTTGTTCTTAAAAAGAGACAGGAATGGCGCTTTATCGGTAAATCTATCGACGGGGTCGATATGCAGGATATCGTCCAGGGAAGTGCTGAGTACGGCATAGATGTTCAGTTGCCCGGCATGCTGGTTGCCGTGATTCAAAGACCGCCGGTATTGCATGGCCGCATCAAGTCACTTGATGATGCGGCATCAAGAAATGTAGAAGGCGTCGTTGACGTCGTGAAACTCGAGTCTTCATCCGCACCTCCCCTTTTTAAACCCCTTGGTGGTGTGGCCGTCCTTGCAAGCAACAGCTGGGCCGCTCTCAAGGGACGGGATGCATTAAAGATACAGTGGGAACATGGTGACAATGCGACATACAACTCGGGGCAATTCAGGGATTCCATGCTCGACACCGTGCGTAAACCGGGCGAACTTGTGCGTGAACATGGAGATACCATAAGTGCTTTAAAGACGGCTGCACGGCGAATTTCAGCAGAGTACACGGTACCTCACCTGTCGCAGGCCCCGATGGAACCTCCAATGGCAACAGCCTGGGTAAAGGCGAACGAGGTCGAAGTATGGGCCTCGGTGCAGACACCCCAGCGCACACAGAAAGAGGTGGCAAAGGCACTGGGTCTTAAAGACGAAAACGTGAAGGTTTATGTCACCTTTCTTGGTGGTGGCTTTGGCAGGAAATCCAAACCTGACTTTGCTGTAGAAGCCGCCTTGCTGTCACGCCAGGCTGGTGTGCCGGTCAAAGTGATGTGGAGTCGTGAAGATGACATCAAGCATGGCTATTTCCACACGGTCAGTGCGCAGAGAGTTGAAGGGGCTATCGACGAGCAGGGTAAAACCATCGCCTGGTTGCAACGCACGGTTTTTCCAAGCATTGGTTCAACCTTTAATCCCGCGATTGAAGTCGGTATGCCCCAGGAAATGCGCATGGGTTTCGCCGACAACCCCTTTGATATTGCCAATATGCGCCTGGAAAAAGGGCCGGCGAAGGCGCATGTTCGAATTGGCTGGTTACGCTCTGTGGCGAATGTTTACCACGCTTTTGCGACACAGTCTTTCGCCCATGAACTGGCGGTAGCGGCTGGTCGCGATCCAAGGGATTACCTGCTGGAATTGATTGGGAAACCACGCATCGTTGACCTGGCAGCGGAAGGTGTTGAATACGATAACTACGGGGAGTCAATCGATACCTATCCTATCGACACAAAACGTCTCGCCAACGTGATACAAATCGCATCGAAGAGGGCAAACTGGGATTCCAGGAAAAAGCAGGGACGTCACCTCGGTATTGCTGTGCACCGCTCCTTTCTGAGCTACGTCGCCACGGTCGTTGAGGTTAAAGTTGATGAAAATGGCGGCTGGTCGATTCCCTCGGTTTACATGGCGATCGACGCCGGTACAGTGGTGAATCCCGCAAATGTCAGGGCCCAGTGCGAGGGCGGATGCGTCTATGGTTTAAGCTGTGGTCTTGGACAGATTACGGCGAGTGATGGCGTGATTGATCAAAATAATTTTAATGATTATCTCGTAGCAAGAATGAACCAGGCTCCGGCTAAAATCGATGTGCATGTCGTAGAGAGTGATGCGCCCCCGGCTGGCGTCGGTGAACCAAATACACCGCCTTTCCTGCCAGCCTTGTGCAACGCTATTTATGAAGCCAGCGGGATAAGGATCCGCGATCTACCGCTGCCAGGTAAACTGAAAACCTGAGCTTCAGCCGGTAGAACTAGCCCTGCTCATCCTCCATTTTTGCAACCTTCTCCATGACCCTGTCATTTAGAGACTGCTTGTAAGCGGTAATTTTATTTCTAAGGTCGTCGTCAGCAGTGCCCAGTATTTGCGCGGCCAGTATCCCGGCATTGGTGGCGTTATCAATGGCAACCGTTGCTACCGGCACGCCTGCTGGCATTTGCACGATCGACAGCAGAGAATCATTTCCATCAAGCGCAGTCGCGTTTACCGGAACGCCGATGACGGGCAAACTAGATAACGCAGCAACCATACCGGGCAAATGAGCGGCACCACCGGCCCCTGCTATAACTACCTTGATGCCACGAGACTCGGCATTTGTTGCAAATTCATAGAGACGTTCCGGGGTTCGGTGTGCGCTGACAATTGAAATTTCGTATTCCACTTCAAAAGAGCCAAGAATATCAGCAGCTGCCTGCATAACCCGTAAATCTGAATCACTTCCCATGATAATACTGACCTGTGCGCTCATGCGGCCGCTCCTTCATTTTTCTGTTTCAGTTGCTGAATAAACTGCCCTGTGCGAACCTTACTCTCCTCGAGATTTAGTCCCAGGCAGGTAACATGCCCCATTTTTCTTCCCGGGCGACCTTCTTTTTTACCGTACCAGTAAAGGTGTACATCCCCGTCATCAGAGGACTTGACGCCCGTCGGATTTCCAAGCATGAACTCCAGCTCATCAGAATACAGTAAATTTGCCATGATGGCGGAGCCCGCCGGTTTTTCCGGCATCACCAGGGGCAAATTACATACTGCCCGCACATGTTGTTCAAACTGGGAAACGTTACTTGTTTCCAGCGTATGATGCCCCGAATTATGCACGCGTGGTGATATTTCGTTGATCAAAAGCTCATCATCGACAAGAAACATTTCAACCGCAAATACCCCTACTCCTTCGAGGCTGTCGATAACGGCTCTTGCCAGCTCCACCGCGTCATCATCAATCCGTTTATCGAGGCCCGTGGGCAGTATGACGGCGTCAAGAATGTTTTTCTCCTGCTCGAATTCCATGCGAACAGGCTGATAATTAATTATTTCCCCAGCGCCGGAACGGGCTACAACCACGCCCAGCTCAACTGGCCTGTCGACGTATCGCTCTATCATGCTTGGAATATTCCACAGGTTTTCCAACTCGGCTTCATTCCTTATGACCTGTACGCCGTATCCATCGTATCCACCCGTTTGCGCTTTTTGCACGAAGGGCAATCCAAACTGTAGCAAGCCCTTCTTCACATTCACGGGTGCTTCCTCGATGACAAACGGTAATGTTGGAAACCCATTGTCCAGGTACCACTGCTTTTGTGTCGCCTTGTTTTTCAGCAGCCCGAGGAGCTCCGCGGCGGGATACACTTCGATCCTGTGTTCATCCTGTTCTGATATTAACTGCTCAAGAAGCGAAGCGGGAATGTCTTCCAGCTCATAGGTGACCACATCGGCGATATCAGCCAACCTGCCCGCCAGGCCATTACTCGTCATGTCCGCAATTATCGAACTTGCCGCTGTCGCCATGGCAGGGCCATCGGCATCCGGCGTCACAATGACAGTATTTATATCGAGTTTCCTGGCTGCTTCACATAAAAGCATGCCAAGTTGTCCACCGCCCAGGATTGCCAGGTTGAGCTGATTCTGATTTGACACTATCTTCGTCTCTTTCCACTAAAAACGGCAGATTATATAGCACACCATGCGATGATTAAATGAAAGAGAGGAGTAGTACTTGGAATATGAAAAGCCCTCTTCTCGGGTTCGAACCCGAACTCGGAGGCAGAAACAAAAAAGCCCCATTAAGGGGCTTTTTTGTTTCTGGCGGAGAGAGAGGGATTGATTCGTAATCGCTTGATGCGATTACTCACCCTAAAGGGCGGCGTCCACTTCGCTTCCGCCGTCCAAACTCCCTTTGGGAGTTTGTCGAAGCCCAGGCTTCTCATCATGTCCTCTACTCACTGCAAAATGTAAAAAGCCCTCTTGCGAGGGCTTTTTACATTCTGGCGGAGAGAGAGGGATTCGAACCCTCGATACGCTATTCAACGTATACACACTTTCCAGGCGTGCGCCTTCAACCACTCGGCCACCTCTCCTAATTCTTCCTACTCATTCAACTTTACGGGATTGATTCGCAATCGTTTCAAACGATTGCTCACCCCTACCGGGCGTTGTCACTTCGTTCCAACGTCTAATCTTCCTGCGGAAGATTGTCGTACCCTCGATACGCTATTCAACGTATACACACTTTGCATCCTTAGCTTCGTAACCGGTGCATCCATGCACCACTTCTCAAGGCGTGCGCCTTCAACCACTGACTCGGCACTTTGTGCCTCGGTACTGCGTACCGTCCTCGCTCTCGCTCGAACGTCCAAATTTGCTCTTGGCAAATTTGTCGGCGCCTCTCCTAATCTGGTCTATCGCCCTAAGGTGAGGCCAACTGCGTCAAACAGGGCAAAATAGAGCGCGAAGGGTAAACAAAAAGTGCTCGCGGTGCAATTATCCGCGATATTCCATATATCTGGCAGGTTTCAGCCCCGGCGGGAAAGCCTGGACCTGGTTGCGGCAGAAGCCTCATTCAGGCGGGACAGGAGCTCGAGTTCTCCCCGGGACATATCGCAGGCATCGATCAATTCATCTGTGCTCGCTCCCTTGTTTAACAGCACCATGGCCTGTCGATAGCTGGTGCCTGCTCCATCACTCACTTCGAGCTTATCCTGACGCTCAATAATATTGCGTACCTGCTGTTGTTGCTGCTTGAGTCGACTTCCAATTCCTTTTTCACACTTCAAAAGAGCCGAAATTTCTGCAGTACATTCATCCAGCCTGTTGGAATGAAATGACAGGGCTTGCTCCAGCTTTCGCAACTTGCTTGACTGAAGTGAAATATAAATTACCAGCAGGATAAATACGGGGATAAAAAACACACCTGGAATTAAAAGCGACTCAATATTTGTCATTGTTCAACCTGCCTAGATTCGTTCGTCTACCCGGTGCGCCTTTTCGAGCTTATTCTCCGCGTTCTCCGACCTGTTCCCATTTTCCTTCTCCTGCCGTTTTTGTTTTGGCCGGTTTTCCTGCTTCAACGGCATGATTTTTACTCCAGGTCGAACTTTGCCAATATCCGTCATGGGCATCGTGCCTGCCTAGTAGGCCGCTACCTCTGATAACTCGTCATCTTCAAATAACTTTTCCACGTCCATCAGGATGAGGATATCTTCATCAGTGCTGAATACCCCTTCAATATATCCTCCTTTCCCCTGGTCTTCGTTGCTGATACTTGGAGAACGATCAACATCAGACGTGTTTAGACTGAGGACCTCCGTGACACAATCCACCAGCATCCCGATAATATGTCCACGAACTTCAACAAATATTATCCGGGCTTCATCGTCAATATCCCTGGGCGGCATGCCAAGGCGAGTTCTGGTATTGATTACGGTAACCACGTAGCCGCGCAGGTTGATAATGCCCAGGACATAGTCCTGCGAGCCGGGTACGGGTGTAATCTCGGTGTATTTCAATACTTCCTGCACCTTTAGAACATTGACGCCGTAAACCCCTTCTCCCAGGCGGAACGTTATCCACTGCTGGGCATCGTCCGGCACCTCATTGATTTCTTCGACAGCATTTTGATTCATGAGCAATCCTCAGAATTCACCGAAATTTGTCACTTGCAGGTAAAATTCCTTACCTGGGGATTAAGAAGCATTCTTCATGCCACTTTTTGATGTCGAGAGTGAAACTTCAGGCGGTGTTTGAAAAGACGACGGGTTTTTCTTCCAGGCACAGGAGAAGGTGCTGAAGCAATCGTGCATAGGCCTGGTTACCATGCGACAGCGGGTTGGTGTCGCAAAGTGCCTGCCCCTTTTTGCTCGCCTCGCGGAAATTGGTGTCCACCGGGATGTATTCCTTCCACAGGTTGTGAGCAAAATCCTCCTGGAGATTCTGCAGGCTCCTGCGCGAAGCTTTGGTTCTCTGGTCATACATGGTTGGCACAACCGTGTACTGCAGGTCTTCCTTGGTGGAGTGGCTGACCATGTCAAGTGTATTCAGCATTCTTTCCAGTCCCTTGATTGCAAGGAACTCTGTCTGTACAGGGATAACGAGGTGATCGCAGGCTGCCAATGCATTAAGTAGTAATATTCCCATCGTCGGAGGACAGTCGATTAGCACGTAATTGTAGTGGGAACTGTAGGAATCAAGCGCCTCGTGAATTATCAATCCCATGCCATGCCTGATGCTTTGTCGTTCCAGGCCAAGTAATGCGCGGCTGGCTGGCAGCAGGTCCAGCGTTTCCACCGGCGTATGTCGCAGCATGCTTGCAAGGGGCATTCGCGAATTTTTCACTTTCCGGTCAAACAGCGAGTAAACGCTCTCCTCGATATTATCGGGATCAAATCCAAAATAACTGGTAAGTGAGCCGTGCGGGTCAAGGTCAACCAGGAGAGTTTTTTCAGATTGTTGCGCCAGTAGACCGGCCAGGGATACGGATGTCGTGGTTTTGCCAACGCCACCTTTCTGGTTGGCGATCGTTATCACCTTCACCGGGAAATGCTCCCTTCACTGGTACTAGTGATACCCTGCATATGACTGTACCAGTCCCGGCAAGTCCAGTATCAGCGCTATCTTTCCATTACCGGTAACGGTAGCACCGCTCATACCCCTGGTTCCATGAAGAAGTGCACCGAGAGGCTTTATCACAACTTCTTCCCTCCCAATCAGCCTGTCAACCAGCAAGCCGATAATCATGGTGCCAATATTGACAACGACCACATGTCCCTCGAACTCAGCCTGGGCCGAACAGGGAGTTAACCAGCTACCCAACTGGTAAAGCGGCAAAGGTTTACCACGCAGCAAAAGTACCTGCTGCCCATCAAGCACGTTGAGGCTTTCCTTGTCAAAGTCGAGTATTTCATTCACGTTTGCCAGGGGAAGTGCGAATACCTGCTCCTGCTTGCCAAGTTCAACCATGAGTGTGGGCATGATGGCAAGCGTGAGAGGAACGCGAATATGAATTGTCGTTCCCTTACCGAGCTCAGATTCAATATATACCGTACCGCTGAACTGGTTAAGGCGGGTTCTTACCACATCCATTCCCACGCCTCGCCCGGAAATGTCTGAAACCTCTTCCTTGGTTGAGAATCCAGGTAAAAATATCAGGTTGAAACATTCCTGGTCGCTGAGACGATTGACACTGGATTCGTCCATGACACCTTTGCTTACCGCCTTTCTTCTCAGGGCATTTGCATCCATGCCTGCACCGTCGTCTGATATTTTCAGCAGGATATGGTCACCCTCCTGCTCCGCCGACAGCAGGATACTCCCCTGGCGTGGTTTTCCAGCCGCTTCCCTGACATCCGGTAATTCTATCCCGTGATCTACCGCGTTTCTTATGAGGTGGATCAGGGGATCAACCAGCGCTTCTACAAGGTTTTTGTCCAAGTCAGTCTCTTCGCCTTCCGTTTTCAATACCACTTCCTTGTTGAGATTCCTGGCTACATCACGTACGACCCTTGGAAAGCGTCCAAATATTTTCTTTACCGCTTGCATGCGTGTTTTCATTACCGAGGCCTGCAGGTCAGCTGTCACCACATCGAGACTGTTGACAGTGCTCGACATTTCGTCATTTCCAATGAGCGTGTCCAGGTTTACCAGCCTGTTCCTTATAAGGACCAGTTCACCAACCATGTTCATGATCCTGTCCAGGGTATCGGTTTCCACTCTCACTGTACTGTCGCTGGAATTTCGTTTCTCCGCTGACTTGTTGTCCTTTTGCGGCTTGTCGGCGTCGGCAATGCTGTGCAACTGCTTTTCATTGACACTGCTGTCAAGCGCGCTCTCCTGTGCAGCGCCTGGGCCCGACTGGCGTGCGCCAGCATCACTTTCCATCCTTATAGGGCTGACTGTCGCCATACCGTCTGTCACCTGCTCACCTAACTGCTCGGTATCTACCTCGCCGGTATCCACTGCCACTGCGGATACGGCATTCCCCTTGCCATGGAGTTCATCCAGCAACTTCTCAAATTCTTCGTCGGTGATTTCATCTTCTGCTGACGCGCTTTCTTCCATTTTCTCGCTGTCACCGCGTGCAACCTGTAATACTTCCTCCTCCTGCGTTTCGACGGGCTGGGAAGCTTGCTCGGCAGCTTCCTCGGTATTGTCCCTGGTCGTATGTTCTGCAAGGCTGGTAATTAGATCGGCAGGCGCGGGGTCAGGGGTCCTCCCCTCCTGTATTTCCGCATACATTTGCTGAATTGCATCAAGAGCCAGCAGGATCTTGTCCATGAGGTCCTGGGTAACTTCTTTCTCGCCGTGTCGTAGCAGGTCAAATATGTTCTCAGACTTGTGACAGATATCCACCAGCGCTTCAAGACCGAGAAAACCGGCGCCCCCCTTGATCGTATGAAATGCGCGAAAAACAGCATTAAGAACATCCATGTTCCCGGGTTCTGATTCCAGCTCAATAAGCTCTTCGCCCAGTTGCTCGAGTATCTCCCCCACCTCAACGAGAAAATCCTGGACAATATCATCATTGATATCTATGGACATGAAAGAAACCTGCTCATACCTGAATCACACGACCTAGAAGCCCAGGCTTGAAAGTAGCTCGTCGATGTCATCCTGGTCATTGACGATTGACTTGCTGTTGGTGGTGGTAACCTGCGGGCCTTCAGCAGAAATATCGTTTAACAGGACAGGTTTCCTGTCTTTGACAGGATTTGCACTCTTGATTACCTCTACCAGGCGATGCTCTATTTCCTGGACAAGTTCTATTACCTGCCGTATCACCTGCCCGGTGAGATCCTGGAAATCCTGGGCCACCATTAGTTCTGATATAGAATTTCTGAATTCCTGTGCTTCATCGTCCAGCTGCTTAAAATAGGAAAGAAGTACCTCGGCAAACTGGTCAGCTTCGGCTTGCGCCATATCTCCTGAAGTCATTGACTCGCACTTTATCCTCAACTGCCTTGACCGTTCGAGCTTTCTCTCGGAGTCCGCCAGCAGGTTCTCGGCGATGTCGAGAGTCTTGTTTGCGGAGGCCTCCGTCTTGTTGATGACATAGCTGAGTCTTTGCCTTGCATCAGGTATATCGCTGTTCGCTATCTCAGAAAATCGATCGCCGTCACTACAGTTGGATATCGCATCATGGACTTCTCTTGTCAGCCTTCCAATCTCGTCGAAAAGATTGGCCTCCGAGTCGCGCGAGAGCATGGTTATTAAATCACTGCTCTTTTTTTCGTCACCGTTTTCAAGCGCCGTCAATAACTCCCTGGCGATATTTATACGCGCATCAAGATCCGGGTTTTTCCTGGCAGTGGCGACATCCATACCGAAAACCTGGCTCATGCGGCGGCATCAAAGCGTTCAAAGATCTTTTCGATCTTTTCTTTTAGCGTCTGGGCTGTAAAGGGTTTAACTATGTACCCATTGACACCAGCCTTGGCTGCTTCGACGATTTGGTCTTTCTTTGATTCTGCAGTAACCATCATCACTGGTAGAGCCGCAAGTTCCTGGTCTTTCCTGATTTCCTTTAGCAGGTCTATGCCCTGCATCGCCGGCATATTCCAATCCGTGATGAGAAAATCGAAGTCACCATTTTTCAACATGGGTAATGCTGTACTTCCATCGTCAGCCTCCTCGATGTTGCTAAAACCAAGATCACGAAGCAGGTTCTTTATGATTCTCCTCATCGTTGAGAAATCATCTACAACAAGTATCTTCATGTCTTTATTCACGATTCGTCTCCATCTGCATATATATCAAAACTGTCAGCGACTGCCGCTCGAGCTATTACTCCTCGTCCAGTTCTACCATCTGCGCTACCCGCGCTTTCAGCCTGAACATGGCCTGGGAATGAATCTGGCAAACCCTGGACTCGCTCACTCCCAGGACATCGCCCGCTTCTCTCAGGTTCATCTCCTGCTCATAGTAAAGGGCTATTACCAGTCGTTCTCTTTCCGGCAAAGTATCAATGGCCTGCGAAAGTATCTGCCTCGTATCGTTGTCCTCAAGTGCTTCCAGCGGCCCGGGGATCTTCTCACCCAGGCCATCGCTCATGTCTGCATCCTTGGTGGGCAAATCTTCAAAACTCAAAATGTGATGACTGTTAGCGTCCTGTAGCACCTGGTGGTACTCGTTCAGGCTCATATCCAGCCTTTCAGCGACTTCTGTATCTTTCGCATCTCTTCCCTGTTCATTTTCAATATCCCTGATAGCCTGGGATATTTCCCTTACCTTTCGGTGCAGCGATCGCGGAGCCCAGTCACCTTTTCGTATTTCATCCAGCATGGAGCCGCGTATTCGAATCCCGGCGTAAGTTTCAAAACTTGCGCCCTGGCTCGCATCGTAGTTACCGGCGGCCTCCAGCAAACCAATCATTCCTGACTGGATTAAATCTTCAACCTGCACGCAAGAAGGCAACCTGCTTATCAGGTGATAAGCAATGCGTTTTACCAGGCCCGCATGATCTTCAATTATCTGCTCCTGCGAATTCGCTGATACCTGAGCAGTTTGCGTGTACGCGGCAATCTGGCTGTTCATGGCGCACTCCCAACCTGGTCAAGCGACTGGGCCGATATGACCTGTTCCAGGAAAAACTCAACGTTGCCCCTTGAACGGACTGTTCTTGGCCATTTATCGACCGCTTCCGCCATATTCTTGAATTCCAGCGCAGCCGGTGACCCGGGGTAACAATCCAGGATAGCCCTTTGTTTTTTAACGGATTTCACTATTTTCCCATCACGGGGAATGATGGCCATTAAATCAAGTACCACGTCAAGGTAGTTGTCACACACGGCCACGAGACGCCTGAAAAGTCCATGCCCTTCCTGCCGCTCATCAACCATGTTGACGACGATACGAAAATGATTCACCTGGTAATCACGATGGAGCACCTTGATAAGCGCATAAGCATCTGCAATTGAAGCAGGTTCATTGCACACGACTACCAGTACTTCCTGGGCTGCTGCACAGAATGAAAGGACGCTGTTAACAAGCCCGGCTGATGTATCTATGACCAGCACATCAGTTTTTTGTGTCACCTCGTCAAAAGCATGTACCAGGGAAGTATGTTGTGCCTCACCAAGCTGGCCCATCATTTTTATCCCGGATGCGGCGGGGACAATCCTTATTCCCGAGGGACCGTCAATAATAATGTCGTTTAACCTGCACTCTTCCTGCAAGACATGTGACAGGTTTCGCAGGGGATGCAGCCCCAGTAAAACATCGACATTCGCCAGGCCAAGATCGGCGTCAAGCAACAGCACATCCTTTCCCGCACGTGACAAGGCCATAGAAAGATTGATGGAAATACTGGTTTTACCAACGCCACCTTTGCCGCTGGAGACAGCTATAACCTTGACGGGATTTTTCTCCTTAGTGTTCATAGCTATCACCCATGGGGTTGTAAATCACGTGATTCCCGTAGTGCTGTTCAAACAACACGTCTTCCTGCTCTATCGAGTGACGATTCATGATAGACACAGCTCGGGCGGTGAGCTTCGCAGCATCTCCCCTGTGCAGGTCTTCCGGCACCTGCTGGCCATCACTCTGGAATATCACTCTCAATTTCTTCTGTACCGCAATTGAGATCACACCACCTATCGAGCTGGCTTCGTCCAGCTTGGTGATGACACACCTGCGTGGACGAAGCGGACTATATAACTGGGTGATTTGTTCAAGTGCGGGCATTTGTGCGATTGCCGGCAAAACCAGGCAGGAGCTTATGCGCGCCTGCAGGGGCTTGAGTATTGCAAGTTGCTCGGCATGCCTTGCATCTACCGGGCTCAGTCCTGCTGTATCGACCAGGATAAGTTTGCGGCCCTGGAACTGGTCAAGTAAATCCACCAGCTCTGACCGGTTGTTTATGGTACGCATTGGAATACCAAGAATACGTGCATAACTTCGTAGCTGTTCTTTACCACCAACGCGATAAGAGTCAGTTGAAGCAACCACGACGCTGTCAGGGCCATGTTTCAACACGCACTGGGTTGCCATTTTTGCGATCGTCGTTGTTTTGCCACTTCCCGTTGCTCCCAGTAGTGCTAGAACATTGCCAGGTTCGAGGATCTCCTTCTTCTCTACCGGGATCCTGTAACTTAGCAAGGCCAGGGTGGTTCTCCATGCCTGGTCGAAGGGATAGTTTTCAGGGATCTGCTGCACCAGTTGCCTGGACAGCGAGGGATTGACCCCCATGTTTCCGAGTTTTCTTATCAAGCCAGCCCAGAGGGGATGCTGTCGGCCTACCTCTCCCCAGGCCAGGCCTGACATCTGGCTTTCAAGAAGGTCTCGTAAAGAATTGATCTCTTTTCTTACCTCGTCGAGTGCTGGCTCATCGTTAAGCCGGTAATTCGTGTTATGGTTTACAAACGATTCATTCTCATTTTCCGCTGAAGCTGCAGGTTGGCTGGCATTAGCCGTGCTCTCGCTGCCTGCTTCGGGACTGGTTTCACCTCCCCTGGGCTGGCTATTGTCAAACAAGCGGTCGTCGTAGTCCTCGGCCGCGACAAGCTCTACTCCCCCCAATACCTTGCGATTACTGAGGATGACGACATCGTCCCCATGCTCTTCCCGCGCCATATTGATGGCCTGGCGTATATCAGGGGCAAAATATTTACGTATTTTCATGTTTAACTTTTCACCTGGCTATTTCACTATATGTTTACAAAGCAGCGCTTTCCTGTACCTCCACCTCTCCACCGACTGTGCTGACAATTTTTAGTTGCCTGTTTTCTGGCACTTCACTAAAGGCGAGTACGTTAAGCCGTGGAACGTTCTGCCTTACCATGCGCACCATCATCTCCCTGAGATTGTCTGGAACCAGCAATATTGCAGCATCTCCATTGACTTCCTGGCGTTCAGCACACTCTTTCAGGGACAACAGCATTTTTTGTGCGAGGCCGGGTTCAATACTTCCACCGCCTTCCATCATTCCCTGCAGTGACTGTTGCAATATCTGTTCCAGCGACATATCCAGCGTTATTACAGGTATTTCACCTTCCGTACCGGCAATTCGTTCCATGATTAAGCGCCCAAGGGCAATTCTTACCGCGGCACTGAGCACATCAACATCCTGGGTCCTGGCAGCATTCTCGGCGAGGGTTTCGAGGATCGTTCGTGTATCGCGGATTGGAATATTTTCCCGAAGAAGGTTTTGCATTACCTTTACTACGGTTCCAAGCGGTAAGAGCTTTGGAATTATCTCTTCAATAATCCCGGGGGCGTGGGAGTTGTAACGGTCAAGAATTTCCTGGGCCTCGTGATGTCCAAGCAATTCATAAGCGTGGTCCTGCAGCACCTGGCTCATGTGTGTTGCAACGACTGTGCTCGCGTCAACAACGGTATAGCCATAGGTCTGGGCCTGGTCATGTAATGACGGGTCGATCCACACGGCCTCAAGTCCAAATACGGGATCCTTGCTCATCGCACCCGGAAGCTCGCCAAACACCTGCCCGGGATTTATCGCAAGTTCACTGTCAGGGTGAACTTCAGCCCGGGCAACTGTTGCGTCTTTTATGGTAATTTTGTAACTACTGGGCTCCAGGTCCAGGTTGTCACGAATGTGCACGGAGGGTAAAAGAAAACCGAGTTCGCGGGTCAGCTTTTTTCTAACCCCTTTTATTCTCGACAGTAACTTGCCGCCCTGCTCCCTGTCGACCATGGGTATTAATCGATAACCAACTTCAAGACCGATCTGGTCTATGACCTCAACATCATTCCAGTCGAGTTCCTTTTCTTCCTGTACCGGCTGGATGCCTGGTATGTCCTCCTCTTCAATCAAGGGTTCTGCTACTTCCAGCTGTTTCATATAACGCCAGTAAGCAGAAGCACCAGCGGCTGTCGCAACAGCCAGGAACGCAATGTTGGGCATGCCAGGTACAAGACCCAGGATACCTATCAATGCCGCTGTAACCGCCAGGGTGCGAGGATTTTGAAAAAGTTGCAGCAGGATTTGCTGTCCCATGTTCTGCTCAGATGAGACCCTTGTAACCATGATTGCAGCTGCCGTGGATAGCAAAAGTGAAGGAATTTGTGCCACCAGTCCGTCACCGATGGTCAGCAGTGTATAGATCTGTGCGGCATTCATGGCCGCAAGATCATGCTGAACAACACCGATTACCAGACCACCAATAATGTTAATAAACAATATGAGCAGGCCCGCAATGGCATCACCACGAACGAATTTACTGGCACCGTCCATTGCACCGTAAAAATCAGCTTCGCTGGAAACTTCCGAGCGCCGTCGTATGGCTTCATCCCTGTCTATAATTCCGGAATTGAGATCGGCATCAATGGCCATTTGCTTGCCGGGCATAGCATCAAGGGTGAAACGTGCACTCACCTCCGATACACGACCGGCACCTTTCGTAACCACGACAAAGTTGATTATCACCAGGATAGCGAATACAACAAAACCTACTGTATAGTTTCCACCCACGACAAAGTCACCAAATGCCTGGATAACCTTTCCCGCCGCGTCCGGCCCGGTGTGCCCGTTAAGCAGCACGACACGGGTAGAAGCAACATTGAGACTGAGCCTGAGCAAAGTGGCTATGAGCAGTACCGTCGGAAATACTGCAAAATCGAGGGGGCGATTGCTGTATATAACTGCAAGCAGCACAACCAGTGCAAGCGAGATATTAAAAGTAAACAGCATGTCGAGCATGAAAGGTGACAGTGGGATGACCATCATCGAGAGGATGACCATCACCAGCAACGGCGCTCCGAGTCCGATGCGATTTACATTCGTTATTCCGCCAAGAAGTAAGCCCTGTGATGACATCACTCAGTCCTCAGTTCTGCAGGTATCGGCAGGTTGCCGGGTTTTGATGGAACTTCGATATTTCGATCGTAGCGACTTGCACGAAGTTGATAGATATAGGCCAGCACCTGTGCAACGGCCAGGTACAGGCCTGCTGGTATGTCCTGGTTGAGTTTTGTATTGAAGTAGATAGCACGCGCCAGTAGCGGTGATGAAAAAGTATTAACGTCATTCTGTGAAGCTACCAGGCGTATACGTTGAGCCATAAAATCAACACCTTTTGCAACTAGCCTGGGTGCTGCCATCTTGCCCTGGTCGTACTTCAGGGCCACGGCATAGTGAGTCGGGTTGGTAATAACAACATCTGCATTTGGCACTTCTTCAAGCATACGACGATTGGCCAGCTCCTGTTGCATGGCCCTGAGTTGCCCTTTAACCTCCGGCTTGCCCTCGGTTTCCTTCTGTTCATCCTTCACTTCCTGCTTGCTCATTTTCAATTGCTTGGAGTGTTGCCATAGCTGAAAGGGCACATCAACACCGGCTATTAGAATCGTCGTAGCACTCAACATCAGGAATGACCACAGGATCAGGCTTGAAGCATCGGCCATGCCCTGCTCCAGCCCGTTGTGTCCAAGGCTCAACAACTCATCCATTTTTATCCACAGCAGCAACACGGCAAAGCCGGACAAAAGAGAAAACTTGGCCAGTGCTTTGAGGAGTTCCATCAGCCCCCTGGCACCGAAAATTCGTGCAAATCCTTTTACCGGGTCCATCTTGTCCCATTTAAACGCCAGCGCCTTTATGGAGAACATCCAGCCACCCACACTCATTGGCGCAAAAAGTGCGGCCGCAAACAGGACAAGTAATATTGGAGAAATTGCCTGCAGGGCATCAAAGCAACCTTCAACAAACAGGACAGGCAGCAGGGGTGTGCTGAGGATGGTATCCCGGTCAACGGTAAAGTAACTCACCATCATCCACGAAATGTTATTGATCATGTATGCCCCGAACACAAAGAACCCACCACAGGAAATAAGCAGCAGTGCCATGGTATTGAGCTCCCTGGAGCGACCAACCTGGCCTTTTTCGCGCGCCTCCTGCTGGCGCTTCGGGGTCGCCTCTTCAGTGCGTTCCTGTCCTTCGTTTTGCCCCTCTGCCACGTTATTTCCCCAGCAAGCGGTCAATCATGGCGAATGATGCTTCAAAAAGTGAAGTCATATGGGGGAAAAAACCATCAAGCGTAAACAGGATGATTAGCACGCCGAGAATGATCATCACCGGAAAGCCAACTGCAAAAATGTTAAGCTGGGGCGCAGCTCGAGTCATGACGCCAAACGCCATGTTTACGATTAGCAGTGACACGATTGCCGGCAAGGCTATCAGGACGGCAGTGGACAGGATGCTTCCAACCCACTCTACGATCTGCCAGGCAGACTCCCTTGCAATACCCCCGCTGCCAACCGGCAAGGCATGAAAACTCCTGGCGAGTGCACTTACCATCATCAGGTGACCATCTACACTGAGAAAAAGCAGGGTGGCAAACAGCAGGTAAAATTGCCCGACGATCGGGACCTGGTTACCATTTTGCGGATCGACCATGGCAGCCATCATCAAGCCCATTAACTGTCCTATGGCCTGTCCCACAATTTCAAGGGCAACGAATATCGTCCGGATTGTCAAACCCATGGCCACACCGATCAGCACCTGCTGAATAGAGGTCATCAACCATGCTGCGGTAAATGGCTCCTGGTACTGTGTCATGGGGATAACCGGTACAAGCGCCAGGGTAATGGCGATCGCCAGAACGAGACGGATACGGACTGGAACTGATCTCGTCCCGATAACCGGTGCGGCCATGAGAAGGCCGGCGACTCGAAAAAATGGCCACAGCCAGGATTCCAGCATGCCAATCATTGATTCGTCGAGGAGCAATGTCATTTCAAGCAAGTAAACCCGGAATCTGGTGAAACAGCCGCAGGGTATAGTCCGTCACAAGGCGAAGAATCCAGGGACCTGTCAACACCATCACTAGAAGCGTGACCAGTAGCTTTGGAATAAAACTCAGTGTCATTTCATTTATCTGCGTCGCCGCCTGGAACATACTCACCAGGACACCAATTACGAGGGCTGGAATAAGAAGGACAAGTAACAGCAGGGACAAAAGCAGCAGGGCTTCCTGGCCAATGCCAAGCAATGTATCTGCATTCACTTAGACTGTTCCCTCGCCGTATTTTTCTGAATGATGTCAAGCGAACTCATAATCTTGATCCATCAAACATAGAAACTTGTCGCCAGCGTGCCCATGATCAGGGCCCAGCCGTCTACCATAACGAAAAGCATTAACTTGAAAGGAAATGAAATAATCAGGGGAGATAACATCATCATACCCATGGACATAAGAACACTCGCCACCACAAGGTCAATTATCAGGAATGGTATAAAAATCAGGAAGCCGATCTGGAAAGCAGTTTTCAACTCTGATGTGACAAAGGCCGGCACCAGCATGCTGAATGGTATTTCTTCCGCTGAATTAATTGATTCGTGCCCGGACAATTCAAGAAACAAATTGATGTCATTCTCCCTTGTCTGGGCCAACATAAATTCGCGCATGGGCGAGGCTGCATTTTGCACGGCCTGGGTTAACTCAATTTCCTCGGATAGATAAGGTTTAACCGAACCCTGGAAAACCTGGTCAAGCACAGGTGCCATGACAAAAAATGACAGGAACAGGGCCAGGCCGATAAGAACCTGGCTGTTAGGTGTCTGGGCGGTGCCAAGTGCCTGCCTGAGAATGGCCAGTACTATGATAATCCTGGTGAATGAGGTCATCATCAACAGCGCTGACGGAAGCAGGGTCAGCACAGTCATAAGTACCAGTATCTGGATGCTCAGGGTGTAGGTTTGTCCACCACCCTGGTTGTCCGCAACAGTCACGATATCCAGCCCACCTGCTGCCCAGGTTGATGTTGAAAACAGGCAAAGTGTAAAAAACAGGAAAAGAGCTGGCCTCATTTGCTATCCCCTGGTTATGCCTGCGGACGAAAGTAGCTGTGCAAAACCCGGAGTTGCCTGTCCCGTACTTTCAGATTCGCAAACACTTTGCCCGTCCAGGGTATCCAGAAGGGCTATACCGCTGGATGAAACACCAAGCAGCACGTAGTTTTCAGCCACTCGCACAACCATGATTTTTTCCTTGCTGCCCAGGTGTATAGTATCGATTATCTCAAGGTGCCCCTTGCTAAATCCCTTGATCCCGGAAACTCGCTTTAAAAGGAATGCCAGCACCAGGAAAATCGACAACACGACAAGAAGGCCGAGCAACAGTCCCAATACCTGGGAAATTGAAATTATCCCGCTTCCCGCCAGTGCTGTGTCGGCTGCAACGACCTCTGTGGAGAGCAGGAACAGGGGTAAGTAAACTATCTCTTTCGAAATGTTTTGTTTCACTTGCAAGCGCTCCCCTGACCTCAATCAGGCCTGCAGGTTGCGAACGCGATCCAGCGCACTAATCACGTCAGTCAGGCGGATCCCATACTTGTCATTAATCACGACAACTTCACCCTGTGCGACCAGCGTATTGTTTACCATCACGTCAAGTGGTTCCCCTGCCAGCCTGTCAAGCTCTACTACTGAACCCTGGTTTAGTTGTAAAAGGTTGCGAATGCTGATGCTGGTCTGACCGATAACGACTGATAACGAAATGGGGATATCAAGTATGGCGTTGAGATTTTCATCACTCGCGGCCATTGCTCCACTCTCTGCGTTCAGATCATCAAGTGGAGCCTGTTCCATCATCGCCTCAGCCATGGCTGCATCAGCATCAGAAATGCCCTGCGCCTGGTTCATATCTGCGGCACCCGTATCTGTTCCCGGCTCAGCAATTTGTTCTGACATAGTTAATTCCTCTATAAAGCCCTGCTTTTCTGTTCTTCGTTATTTAATATTTCAGTAACCTTGAGTGCGCAGTTCCCACGTGAAACACCGTAACTTCCCTTCAGTACCGGCACATCTTCAATAGTTGCTGTTACAGCTTCTGGTAATTCAATCGGTAACACGTCCCCTGTTTTCAGTTCCTTTAGCTCTCCCAGGGTCATATCTATTTTTGTGAGGCGACTCTTTAGAGTCAGCGGTGCCAGCTTTATACTTTCGTTAAGCGCGCGCCCCCAACGCTCGTCTCTTTCAGAGGTGTCGCTTTGCACACCGGCATGTAACTGTTCGCGAATGGGTTCAATCATCGAGTAAGGCAAGGTCATGTGCATATCACCGCCCCCGTTTTCCAGTTCTACCTGGAAAGTCGAAATGACTACGACTTCACTTGGACTAACGATATTTGCAAACTGGGGGTTTACTTCAGAGCCAATGTGCTCAAATTCAAGTGGTAAGATTGGAGCCCAGGCTTTCTGTAAATCATGAAATGCCCGTTCCAGGACTGAATGTACAACCTGTAACTCTGTACCGGTAAAATCTCTTCCCTCTATCTTTGTATGAAACTTTCCTGTGCCACCAAAAAAGTTATCCACTATTGAATAAACAAGTGTTGGGTTCAGTACAAAGAGTGCCGTTCCTCTAAGCGGCTTTATTTTTATCAGGTTCAGGTTAGAGGGCATAAACAGGCTGTGAATATATTCACCAAACTTGTTCATCTTTACTCCCTCTGCCGTGATGGTCGGGGACCTTCTGAGAAAGTTAAACAGGCTGATACGAAAGTTCCTGGCAAACCTTTCATTGACCATGTCAAGCGTAGGTAACCTGCCACGTACTATCCTGTCCTGGCTGGTGAAATCGTAAGAGCGTGCCTCATCAGGCGCGGCATCGTCTTCTGCATCTGTTTCTACTTCACCTGAATCGACGCCCGTTAAAAGGGCATCGATTTCGTCTTGTGAGAGAATATCTGTAGACATGGGCTTACTGCATCACGAAGCTGGTAAAATAGATATCTTCCACATCACCATTACCCGTTTCTTTCTTTAGAATACTCCTGACTTCTTCGAGTATTTGGTTACGTAGACTTTCCTTGCCCTCAGGTGTACTCAGGTCTTCATAACGTTGACTGCTGAGAATAAATACAATGCTATTCCTGATTCGGGGCAGGTGAGTTGTGATATCTTCCTTGACACCTGGATCCCTGGTGAGACCATCAATATTAACCTGCAGGAATTTGGCACGCCCCTTCCCCACAAAGTTGACTACGAATGGAGGATTGAGTGAAAAATAGTAGGGCGTAACAGGTATTTCTTCTTCTGCAGCTTCCTCACCTTCAGCACCCTCTTCCAACGCTACTTCTTCCGCCGTTCCTTTCCCGTGGGTCAGGTAATATGTCGCGCCACCGGATACGGCTAATATGGCGACGATGGCGATAACCAGGAAAGACCTGGAACTCTTACCGCCTTCCTCTGGGACCTCGTTAATTGCTTCTGCTTCAGCCATTGAATTATCTCCTGTGTTCGTATTACTTGATAGCAAGTGCTGTGCCAGCAACTAATTTGGCTTCTTTACTGGGTTTTGCTGCCTGCTATTTCAAGGAACGTCAACAAATTGACTTCAAATTGTTGGAACACTGTCAATGGACCTGTGATCGGCTTTGTAATGTGTGCGAAGTAGAACACCCGCATTGATAATTAACCGGGGATAGTGCGCGAACCTGGCAGGGAAGACCGTTGAAACAGCTACAGCAAACTAGCCGTGATGAAGTGTATCAAACAAAGTGATCAACAAGCCCAGGGGCCTTGATCGTGGAATGAATCTCAACTTCTTTACCCGGTTCATGTAAATTACCGGCTGTTGCGTGAGACAGTTCAGCTTCAACATCCTCATGCCGCTCGTTTCCCTGTTCGGCAGTGTTATCGGATACACTACCCTGGTGCAGGTTGAGCCCATGTTCATCAAGCATTTCCCTTAACCTTGGAAATGCCTCGAGAATTGCCTCTCGTGTGACCTGGTTACCTGCCACAAAATTTACGCTGGCCTGCTCATTGTTTAGCTGGATTTTTACTTCAATGGGTCCGAGCTCTGCAGGATGCACATTTATCCTGGCAGCGTGCTGGTTATTGTTCAACATCCAGCTGATTCGACCTGCGAACCCCTCAGACCAGCCCTGGTCCTGGACCGGTGTATTGATCGACAATCGTGCAGGTGTCTCTGCTTGTCTGATACTTTCAACAGCATCAGTTTTTGTCACCGCGCTGAGCTGAGGCTGGTAGAGTGCTTCTTTTGAAGCTTCCAGTTTCATTCCCTCATGCCTGACAATCTCGAACACCGACCTGGCATTCTCAGGTCGCAGGCTATTGTTTGCCTCCTGCGAGTTGAGTACTTCCCTTAGTAACCTGGTTTCAAGTACGGGGTCAATCTCGTTGCTTTCGACCTTTGTCTCAACCGGGGTGCGTGTTATTTCGCCAGTATCCCTCAAGGCAGCCCCGGGGATTTCTCGCAGGCGCTCATGGGTGTTTATTACGAGATTTCCTGGTTCCTTATCAACCTGCCTCGAACTCGTGCCTGTCGTGCGCGGCACCAGCCCAGCAATGACACTGCCAGTCGAAAGCGGCAATTCCTTGCCGGGAGCTGCAGGTAATTGCAGTGCTGGTATATCTTCACTTTTAGTTAATAGTTCCTGCATGAAAGGCAGGGGGGATTCCAGCGCAAAAACAGGTTCATTTATTAATTCTTTAAAATCAATAGTTTGTGAATATTCCGTGCTCCCTTCGAGCAAACTACTCGAAGTGTTGCCGGGCAAACCCGCCATATCACCAGGCTTGAAAAGCTGTGCTGCAATCACTGTTTGTCTTCCATCTTAAGCATGCAGGGGAAATTGCAATCGACATGCCAGTTTTGCTCCCCGCAATGTGTCGGCAATACTATTTACTCTCAATACGCCTGTTTTGCGAACGCTCGTCTATTTCGTTCTCCAGGCGATTGTCCCTCACTCCCTGCTCCATCTTCTTCAGCTTGCCGATAAGCTTATCCATGGCATCGGAACGTTGATACGCATCCAGCCACACCTTCCGATCAATCTCGGAATCCTGCTTGTGACCTTCAAGCTGTTTTTCGATTATCCTGATCCCTTCATCCAGCTGTCGCATAAATTTCTGGTGTTCAACCAGCTGAGATGCAGAAAGTACACTGCCTGAATGGTGGTTACTCAAGCTGTAATCCTTGCGAAACTCGAGGAGTTCCTGCAGCTTCCTTTCATACTCAAGCACTTTCTGTCTTGAATTTTCAGCGATCTTTGCTGCATCCCTTTTTTTCAGTTCAGCTATTCGGTAGGCGGGAGCAAGTTTTTCTGTCCTGGTCATGCGCATTATTCTCCAACTGCGTGTTGAATTTCCTCCATACCACTGTACAGGGTAGTCAGCTGTTCGTTACTGGACGTGATGTCGACCTTTTCCCTCATCCCCTGGCTGAGAAACTGCAGCAGGTAGGGGTGAAGTTGAATGGCGGCATCCAGCTGCTTGTCGGTACCCGGCTGGTACGCCCCGACATTGATAAGATCGCGATTTTGCTCATAAAGCGAAAAAGATTTTTTTAGTGAATTGGCAATATGCTGCTGCTGTTCAGTGGTAATTTGATTCATGGCTCTACTAATGGACTGCTCGATATCTATTGCAGGATACATACCACCATCAGCAAGGTGCCTGGATAATACTATGTGTCCATCGAGGATTGCTCTCGCTGAATCTGCAATAGGATCGTTTTGCGCATCAGCTTCCGTCAGTACAGTATAAAAAGCCGTTATCGACCCTCCTCCTTCCGGTCCATTACCTGCACGTTCCACCAGCTGCGGTAGCTTGGCAAACACGGATGGCGGATATCCACGTGTAGCTGGTGGCTCGCCAATGGTAAGACCGATTTCCCTTTGTGCCTGCGCGTACCGCGTTAGTGAATCCATAAGTAGAAGCACATTTTTTCCACAATCCCGAAAGTACTCAGCAATACTCGTTGCCAGCATCGCGCCGTGTAATCGCATAAGCGGAGGGTCATCCGCAGGTGTGGCCACCACGACCGAACGCTGAAGACCATCATCGCCCAGGCTTTGCTCAATAAATTCCTTAACTTCCCGTCCTCTTTCCCCGATCATACCGACAACAATCACATCGGCCTCGGTGTACCTCGTCATCATGCCGAGAAGTACACTTTTACCTACACCACTGGGAGCAAACAGGCCCAGCCTCTGCCCTCGACCCACGGTCAGGAATGAATTTATCGAACGAACACCCACATCAAGGGGTTCTCTTATGGGTGCGCGTAGAAGCGGATTTATTGCCCGCCCCTTCAAGGGCACGCGGGCGTCAGTTTTCAGAGCACCACGACCATCAAGAGGTTGTCCCGTGCCATTTAGAATTCGTCCAAGAATTCCGTCACCTACTGCGACGTCTGCACTTTTACCTACCGGGATCACCCGTGCATTGGGAGAAAGTCCATAGGGTTCATCCGTCGGCATAAGAAACAGGCTGTCGCCGGAAAAACCCACTACCTCGGCATCGACCGACTGCATCCCGGCATTTGCTATCCTGCATCGGTCTCCTACAGCAGCCCTGCAGCCATCGGCTTCAAGCGTCAGGCCAATCATTCGTGTTAACCTGCCCTGCACGGTTAATGCAGTGTCTTCCAGGTCGACACATAGCATCGATTGTATGCGACGGTTCAACTCCTGTTGTCGACTGACGCTAATCATTGCTGTCCGTATTCCGTTCTCCACCCAGTAATTTTGCCGCGACGGCGGAAAGACGCGCATCGACGCTGGCATCTATCAGCGAAGAATCGGTCTCTACCCGGCAATCTCCCCTTGTCATCGTGGGGTCCTCCTCGATTTTCCAGCTAGATTCATCATCGGAGAGGTTAAGTGCATTTCTGACTACACTGGCATCAGAAGGGTTGAGAAAAATTCGTGGTCGAAGCGCTGACACGGGCAGGATATTTACTGCTTCCCTCACAACCGCGACAATTTCGCCGGGCTCCAGTCTCATTTCCCGCCTGACGAGGTGCCTTGCTATCTGCGTGGTAAGGGCAACGATACTTTGTTCCAGTTCATCATCAAGAGAACTTAGTGGTCCTGATAATTGCAGCATCAAATTCTGAAAAGTGACAATCTGCGCGTTCAGCCTGGCCTGTGCCTGCTGCATTCCCTCATCGTAGCCACTTTTCAGGCCCTCCTCGCGTCCCTGTTCAAATGCTTCCCGGTATGCTTCCTTTTGCAGTGACTGCATTTCTCCTGCAGTGGGTGGTTTACCGGGTAATTCGTGCTGCCCGGTAATTGGTCCCTCTACAACAGGAGCTTCCCAGGAGCGGATGTTGTCCGGGTTTTCTTCACTAAAGCTGGATACAAGGTTAGCCATGTTGAAACAATTAAATCTAGATCATTTCCTCACCACCGCCACCGCCGCCAAGCATAATTTGTCCTTCATCTGCCAAACGTCGCGTTATGGTGAGTATTTCCTTCTGGGCGGTTTCTACTTCACTGAGACGCACTGGCCCCTTTGCTTCCAGGTCATCGCGCAGCATTTCAGCTGCCCGTTTTGACATGTTGCCAAATATTTTTTCTTTTAATTCATCGTCTGTCGCTTTAAGCGCCAGTAACAGGGTATCCGTGGACACTTCTCTCAGGATTGTTTGAATACCCCTGTCGTCAACATCGATCAGGTTGTCAAACACAAACATAAGATCCTGTATTTCCTGGCCCAGCCCCTCGTCCGATTCCTTGATTTTCTCCATGATCCCGGCTTCTGCCGAGCTTTCGACAAAGTTAAGTATTTCCGCCGCGATCTTCACACCCCCAATTGCAGAAGACTGGACATTACCTCCACCCTTGAGCTGCTTTTCCAGGGTGTCGTTCAATTCTTTCATCGCGGCAGGTTGCACACCTTCCAGTGTTGCTATTCTAAGCAGGATATCGGCCTGGACTTTCTCCGGAAACTCGGCAAGCACACTCGCCGCGTGGTCGCTATCCAGGTAGGAAAGGATGATAGCAATGATTTGAGGGTGCTCATTCTGAATCAATGCGGCAACGGCACGTGGCTCCATCCATTTCAGGGACTCAAGCCCCTTGGAATTTCCGCCAAGTAGTATTCGATCAATGACGCTGGCAGCCTTGTCCTCACCCAGCGCATTGGTCAGGACATTTCGAACATATTCTTCTGCGCCAAGCCCAACCGAAGTTTGCGAGTTTATCGTGTCGAGAAATTCCTCAATGACGCTGTTTACAACATCCTTGCTGACATCCTGGAGCGTGGTCATTGCCACACCAATTCTTTGCACTTCCTTGGGACCCATGTGCTTCAATACTTCAGATGCAGACTCTTCTCCTATGCTCATTAACAGGACTGCTGCCCGCTGCGCATAGTCAAGACCGTCCTTCTGAACACCACTCATGACTCTTCACCTACCCAACCCTTGACGACCTGTGCTGTCAGCATGGGATCATCTTTTACCATGCCGCGAACTGTTTCCATTGAGTTCCGGTGACCATCGGGACTATTCAGCTGCGGGTAATCACCCGAGGCCGGCAGCGCTCTTTCATCCATACCTGCAGCCTGTGCTCCAGCCGCTGCAGGTAATGCGGCGGGCGCTGCCGCCAGCACTGCCTGGTTCAGGCTGATCTCCTTGTTAACCAGGTTCTTCAGCGACGGCTTCAAAACTCCGAATACCAGGAAAAGAACAAACACGGCACCAGCCAGCTGTTTGGCGAGGTCGAGTACCCACGCCTGTTGCCAGATAGGCTCTGCCGGTAACTCTTCCAGTGGACCAGGACGGCTGAATTCAGCATTGATCACATTGACCCTGTCTCCGCGAAGCTCATTATAGCCAATCGCTTCCTTTACTAGACCGGTAATCTGCAGGATTTCCTCGGGAGAGTGCTCCGTGTAGCTGACCTGGCCCTCTTCATCAAGAACCCGCTTGTGATCCAGCAGGACTGCGATGGACAATCTTCGCAAGGTACCCATTTGCATTCGCGTATGACTGATTGTCTTGTCGAGCTCGTAGTTACGAGTGGCGCGGCGTTGCATTGTAGATGTGCTTTCTTCTCCAGCTGCAGGGACCGGGTTATCGCTTTGAACTTCTGCTATCACAGGCTGGTTGGAAAGGGCTCCCGGTATACCTCCCTGCTCACGTGCCTCGCCCCGGGCTTCTTCCTCTATTTGTTCACTTCTCAAGGCAGGAAGGTCCGGATTGTAATATTCCCTGGTTTGCTCGGTGCTGGTGAAATCCAGGTCTGCCGTCACTTCTGCCTTTACCCCGTCAACACCAACAATAGGTGCGAGGATGTCTTCAATCCTTCTTACGTAGGACTCCTCAACCTTTCTCGTGTACTTGAACTGGCTGGTACTCAGACCCAGTCCATCCTGGCCTTCATCAAGAGTCATGAGCCGGCCCTTTTGATCAACTATGCTGACGTTCTCAGCGTCCAGGTTTGGTACACTCGCGGCTACAAGGCTGGCAATGGCAGACACCTGTTCAGATTCGATTTCATGCCCGCCATAAAGATCCAGTAGTACTGAAGCGTTGGCTTTTTTCTTGTGTCTTACAAAGGTCGATTGACGTGGCAGGGCAAGGTGTACCCTGGCACTTCGAACTGATCCCAGTTTTTCAATCGTTTTCGCCAGCTCGGTTTCGAGGGCATGCTGGTATCTCGCCTGCTCGATAAACTGACTTGTGCCTATCCCCTGTTCTTCCCTGAGCATTCCAAAACCGGTACTCGCGCTCTTCGGCAAACCAGCAGCAGCGAGTTTTATTCGAGCATCGTGAACCTGTCCACTCGGCACCATCACCGCGCCGGAACCCTCGTCCACACGATACTCGATTCCGGATTTTTGCAGCGTATCCAGCACCTCGCTGACATCCTGGTGCGAAAGACTTCCATATAGCAGTCCGTAATTGGGCGTTTGTGACCACATAACGACATATACGCCAAGGGCCACGCTAGCGGCAAGCACCAGGAGAAAACCCACTTGCCGGATTATGATTGCACGCTTTACATCGGCGGGAATAAGTACAGTCTCAGCCATCTATCAGTGCCTCTGCTTTTTCTAGATTTGCATGTTCATGACATCCTGGTACGCGCTAACCAAGCGGTTTCGTACCTGGGTCATGGCCTGGAATGAAAGGTTAGCTTTCTGTAAGCCAATCATTACATCCGCAAGATTGACATTTTCATCACCAAGCTCAAAAGCCTGGGCGAGCTGCCCGGCATCTTTCTGAACTTCGTTCACCTTGTCGATGGACGACTTGAGTAAGTCAGAAAAATCAGAAGGGCCCGCGGCCTGCGGTGAAGTTGTTTGCAGACCCTGTGCCTTCTCGGCCATGGTCCGCATTTGTACTAGTAGCTGGTCTACACTAATTTCATTCATAGTATTCACCTGTCTCGTTATTACCCTGGAACTGCTATACCGTCATCCCGCATACGGGCCAACTTGTAGCGCAGCGTTCTCGGACTGATTCCGAGGGTTTCTGCAGCATGCTTTCGGCTACCATGGCACTTTTCAAGTGTTCGAAGAATCGTCTGCCGCTCCTGGACACGCAGGTCATTGCCAAGGGTCTCAGGTATTTCTGCAGATTCTTCAATGTCCAGGTTCCTTTTTTCATGAGCAAGTTCTTCAAACCTGATGTCTTCAGCTTCAATATTTTCACCGCTCTGAAATATCAGGGCTCTTTGCATTACGTTATCGAGCTCTCTTATGTTCCCTGGCCAATCGTGCTCCAACAGTTTTTGCTCAGCTTTCAGGGTCAATTTCAGTGCTGTGTTGCCTGCGTCTCTTTGCAGGAAATGCATTGACAGTGGCAGGATATCGCCAGGTCTTTCGCGAAGAGCCGGCATTTCTAGTCGAAAAACGTTAAGGCGGTAATAGAGATCCTCGCGAAAACCACCCTCGGCGACCTGTTCCTGCATGTTACGGTTCGAGGTTGCCATTACCCTGACATCAAGCGGGATCATTTTCTGATCCCCCAGCCTTTCGACCTCTTTCTCCTGCAATACCCGCAGTAATTTCGCCTGTAAGCCAAGGTTCATCTCAGATATTTCATCCAGTAACAGGGTTCCTCCCTGTGCCTGTTCAAATTTTCCGGCACAGGACTTGTAGGCACCGGTAAAAGCTCCTTTTTGATATCCAAACAACATCGCTTCAAGCATGTTGTCTGGAATCGCTGCACAGTTAATTGCAACGAAAGGCTTGTTTTTACGTGCAGAGCTATTGTGAATATGCTGGACAATGACTTCCTTCCCAGTACCACTTTCTCCCGTAACAAGTATCGTCGCATCACTCTTTGCTACTTTTGCAGCAAGATTTAGCAGGCTTTTAGTTTTCCTGTCAGAAGCAATTACATTCTTGTTGGCAGTGGACTCGGGCGGCATACACTGGCTTACCTTGCTTACCAGGACCTGTGGCTCAAAAGGTTTAACGAGGTAATCTCGAGCCCCGGCCTGGATAGCAGCAACGGCCTGCTGAATACTTCCGTATGCTGTCATCAGCAAAACGGGCATTTCCGGATAAAGATGGTTAATTCGCTGTAAAAGCTGTATGCCATCCATGTTTTGCATTTGTATATCACTAACAACAAGCTTGATCTCGTTATCTTCAAGGCAATGAATTGCCGTATTACCATCCGAAGCCAGTACCACCTGGTATCCGACAAGTTCCAGGGTGTCTCTCAATGCCTCGGCTAATTGAATATCATCCTCCACTACCAAAATCGACGCTCTCATTCATTTCTCCTCTGGTTCACACTCTGGCTACAATTTTTTCACTCACCGGCGACAGGTAGTTTTATCCTGAACGTGGTCAACTCGTTCTCTTCCAGGAGCCTGATTGTTCCGCCGTGGGATTTTATTACTGAGTCTGCCACCGCCAATCCAAGGCCAGTACCGTTGGAGCGGGTGGTAAAAAACGGGTCAAAAATCTTGTCCCGCACATCGCCGGGAATCCCTGGACCATCATCACTAACCAGGATCTCCAGCCAGCCTTCGGGATTTATGCTTGCCTCGATGATTACCTGCAAAGGGCCCGTGGCTGCATTAGTGGAATTATCAACGAGGTTCTGAATAACGCTGCTGATTGCATGCTGGTTGACATCCACCTCGAGTGATTCATCCAGCTTGCTGACATCGAGTGAAATTTTGACCATGTCCTTGTCCTGCTCGATGCTATTCACAAAGTCTTTCAGCAGGCTTTTTATCCTGTAGCACTTGAAATCGAAACTGCCTCCGCGTGCAAATAAAAGCATGTCTTCGATAAGGGTTTCGAGGTGTTGCAGTCGTGACAGCAATTTCTCGGTAAATCGCAATTGGCGGGCACGGTCGCAGCAGGTGTTTTTCAGGTTGGAAGCATACAGGACTGCGGTAGACAGGGGAGTTCGAATCTGGTGAGCCAATGACGCGGCCATTTCACCCATTGCTGATAATCTCTTGAGCTGACCCAGCTGTTCCTGTAGCTGCCTCGTTTCAGTGACTTCCTTGAGTAGTACCAGCTGACCACTTTCACCGTCGAGGGACTGGGTCGAGATATTTACACTACGCCCATCTACAAGGGTAATGTCATGACCGTCATCCCATCGTGGTGAGAAGGAATTTTCAACAACATCCCGCCATTGCATGGACAACAGTGGCTTACCAAGCAGGTTTTCAGCGGCCGGATTGCTGTCCGTGATAGTGCCAGTGTTATCCAGCACTACTACGCCAGCGGGTAGTATATTTAAAAGATGTTGCAGCCTGTTGGCGATCCTTTCCTTTTCTTCATACTGCTGGATTTTTTCATTACGCGCCTCGCTTAACTCTGAATTAAGTGAGGAAACCTTCGTTTCCAGCTCCCTGTATACTTCCTCAAGGGCCGAGGATGCCTGGTTAAAACTGGAGAAAGCAGATTCAAGTTCTTTTCCGTAGAACTTTTGCTGTGAGTTGGGCAGGTGCTCTAGCATCTTGTCTTTTACCCTTGCATTTGTATCAACGATAAAAATGCTTGAGCAAAGTTTATGCCAGTGCTATTTCACCCTGTTTTTATAGATGTTTTTAAACTTCTTGCCTGGACAGGCAATTAGAAATCAGGAAAGAATGATAAAAATCGTCAAATAGCTGACACGCCTTCTTTGCGCGCCAGTCCCAGTTTACGCATTTTTTCAACGAGCGTTGTACGGCCCATCTTTAAACGCTTTGCGGCATGAGAAACAACACCGTTTGATTCATCCAGGGCTTGTCGAATGAGATTATACTCAACCTGGTTAATGTGATCCTTGAGGTCGAGGCCGTCCTTGGGCAGACGCTGGCTCGCTGATGGAAGGTTTTGCAGTGAATTTTCATCGCTGGCTTCAGCGCTTTTCCCCATCACTTCAGATGATTGGTACTTTTCCGGTAAATCATGAACGTCGACTGTTCCATTTGGATAAAGTATTGAGAGACGTTCAATGAGATTTGCCAGCTCCCTTACATTCCCCGGCCAGGAATACCGGGATAGCGACTCAACTGTTTGATTTGTCAGGGAGATTGAAATACCGCTTTCATGCTGCAACCTTTCTGCGAGATCGTTTATTAGCAGGGGAATATCCTCCATTCGATCTCTCAATGCAGGCATCTCTATGGGAAACACATTCAGGCGGTAATAAAGATCCTCTCTAAAACGACCCGCCACGATCGCGTCTTCCAGGTTGACATGTGTTGCTGCAATGATACGAACATTTGCTGTAATACTCTTGTTGCTGCCGACTCTCTCGTAAGTACGCTCCTGGAGCACACGGAGCAGCTTGACCTGCATTGGCAAACTCATATCTCCAATCTCGTCCAGGAACAGGGTGCCGGCATCAGCCATTTCAAACCTGCCCTTTCGAGTCGTAATGGCCCCTGTAAAAGCGCCCTTCTCGTGTCCGAAAAGTTCGCTTTCGAGTAAGTCTGAAGGAATAGCGCCACAATTGATTGGCACAAAGGGTTTATTTCGACGTTCAGAATGGTAGTGAACATTGCGGGCCACAACTTCCTTACCCGAGCCGGATTCCCCAATTATGAGGACATTTGCCTCGGTGTGGGCTACTTTCTCTACCATGCGACGTACACGCTTGATACTTTCGCTCGAACCACCAAGACTTCGAAACAATTTCATCGAGCGTGGATCACCGTCTTCGTGTCGTTGTTGTCGATAAATGCTGACCTGCTGCAGCGCAGTATCAAGGGGACCATAGGTCAGGGGTAATTCAAGCCTGGCAATACAACCGCTCTCAATTTCCTGCAGAAAGCCCGGCTTGTTATCAAGGTCTATCAGCTGAATGATGGGAACATGAGCATCAGCCACGCGAATTTCTCGAAATACATTTTGAAGATCCTTCTTGGTCCCACAAGAACCAAGCAGAACCAGGCTAATTTTGTTTTCTTCAGAAAAATGCTGGCTACACTCTGCTGGTGGACACTGCAGAATATACTGATACCCCATAAAGCCCATAATTTCTACTATGTGCTTGTTATGTTTTGAGTTTTCCTCGATTACAAGGATACTTCCATCCATTGCGGCGATATTATTATTAAGTTGTTCCAATTAAGTTAAGCATCAGGATCAGCTGTTGTCAAAATTTTGTCGGCGTTATTTTATAGTCACTCGTGTCACCACGTTTGCGTTTCTCTCACTTCTGTTTGAACACATGAGTTACTGGGTTCCGGGAGCGGGTACCCTGTTCTACGCGTTTTAGCAACATTGCTGTTACTGTTTATTCAAACTGCAGCAAGCCCCATAAATTGTTAATATCTGTACAAATTGTATCTACTGGAGTCATCAATGATTCGCCTTCATCGTTTATCTATCCCGCTATTGTTCTGCTTGTTAACATGCCAGGTTTTTGCAGCCTCGGAGTGGAAAAATCCGGACCAGGTAAGCGAAAAACCGGCCAAGGCTCAAAAACAAAAACTACCTGAAAAGAAAACGGTGAAGACGGTGAAGTCCGCTCCGGCGGAAATCACATTAAAGGGAAGCCATGGCATATCGGTAGCACGTGTGTGTCAATACAGGCGTTCCTATCGGGACAAGGGCTCCGGCGGAAAAATCGACGGTACGTTTTATGTACCCGAACTTCCTGCTGGATTCATGTTGACAGGCGGTTATGCCCAGGGCAACTATGACGCCCCGTCAGCGTGTGTATTGGCCATCAACGCAGACAAGGCCAGTGCTGATGCTTTGCTTCGTTCTCCGGATGAATGGCATCGTCTCTGGACAGACAAGGGAAGTGGCGCGAGGATGGACGGTTCAATATGGCATCCCTCGGTTAATGATGACCGCTTCGCCTGCATTGGTAGCGTAGCAGCTGAAGGATATGACAAACCCATCGTGAGTGAATATACCTGCCTGCATCGTTGCCTTCTGCAAGAGACACCTGTAGCAGCGCCGGTCTGGTCTACTGCAGGCACAGGTGCCAAGCATAAAATTTATATCTACAGCCTTAATAACAGCAATAGCTTTTATGCTTCAAGGGAAAAGATAGGTGGCTCTGCGGTTCTTGATTTAAAGCCTCAGCCGCAGTGTGATTTCTAGGTATTATCGCTGTGCCGGCCTGGCGGATTGATTATACGTGTGCGCCAGGCTTCGACCGTTTCTCAATCCCAGCAATTTTTTTGATATCTCATTCTTTCGCTGGTTGATGAGTTCTATACTCATCCGGTGATGCTCAATAATTCTTGCAAGATTATCCAGGTAAGATTGGTTGACCGGACTTTCTTCAATGGATTGAATGCAGCGTCGTAACTGTATTGAATGCTCTTCCAGTTTTGGTATCACGGCTTCAAAATCATTTTCCCTGATTTTCCCTTGCCAGTGCTGACTTTCCCTGAGCAACTCGTCGAGTTTCTTGTTTGTTTTCAAAGCTGTTTACTCGTAATGGTAGAAATTCAAACTGCATGTCGATCCAGTGCAGACATGCTATTGACATGAGGAGGCGGCTGACCTATGGCATCCCAGGCGCCTTTTATCTCGTTCATCAACTCGTACACTTCATCCAGGGCAGCTACATCATTTTTAATATTGGCTTCTACCAGTCTCATTGACATATATTCATACAGCCTGTCGAGATTACCGGCTATATCAGCCCCGGCTTTATGATCCAGGCTGTCTCTCAGGCCGCCGATAATTGATATTGCCATGCTGATGAGCTCCCCTTTCATGTGGATATCACCGCTTTTTAAATAGGTCTTCGCCTTGATAATCCTTGCTAGTGCTCCCTCCATTAACATCTGGATAAGCCTGTGCTGGGATGCACCTTCAATCTCTGTTCTTGTACCCATCGACGTGTACTGTCGAAGAGCCCTGATATTTGCTGCCTGAGTCTTGTTCATAATTGGACCTCTAGTCAGTTAGCCGTCTTATATCTTGTCTTACTTTGGTTTATTAATACCTGCCAGCGACTGGAATTGCTGCTCGAGAAAACTGGCTGTCGAATTCAGTTCATTTACGAGAATGTCGAGTGCAGAAAACTGCGCCAGTAGTCGCTCCTCCAATGCATCCAGCGATAATTGAAGCTGCTCAAACTCCGCTTCTATGCCATCTATCGTTGTATTCAACCCTTCTGTTTTTAAATCTATAATCCCGCCTGACTTGACATACTCATTAAGTACACTGTCCAACTTGCTGGCGATGCCATTAGTTGAAGAAAATAACCCGGCAACTTCATCCAGGTTGCTATCTAGTGCGTTATCAAGAGTCACCGTGTTGATCTTGAGCGTACCGTCAGACTCCGTGGTTATTCCGAGATCCAGCAACATGCTATAGGGTCCGCTTATATCAGTTACTGCACCTGCAACCTCTGAGCGTAATTGCTGCCTCAGCGTCCTGACCGTGGCATCTCCAAGGAATATCCCGGCTGCGCCCGCCTCGGCCTCGAATGCAGTCATATTATTTGTGAGGGAAACGAAGGAATTATAATTCGACACAAAAAGCTCAATTGATGATCTTATGCTTTCCTTGTCGGTTGATATTGTGAGGGTATGGTTTGTACCTGAATCCTCGGCAAGGAGATTGAGTGTTACACCCTGTATCGCATCAACTACTGTATTGCTGGGGCTATAGACTCTCTGGCCATCTATGTATATCTCCGCATCTGCTGCGGGATTTACCTGGCTGAGTTGTTCCGGGGTTGTTCCATCACTGGTGTCGTAATAAAGCGCTGATAAACCACTTGAATCAGTGTGATTGGCATCTGAATCACTCACCACGACAGTAATTGCGTTTTCCAGGCCGGTTGTATCTGATGTCAGGACCAGTTTGCTTTCAGTACCTCCTGCACCATCATCCACGTTAATGATCGTTGCAGTAACACCCGTATTATCACTGGCATCGTTGATAGCATCCCTGATACCTGAAACTGTGCTGTTGGAGCTATCGACAGTGACTACAAAACTGTCATTGCCAACGCTGATGGTCAGGCCTCCTTCGCCAACCACGGTATCCGCGTCAGCAAAGCCCGGTGATAGCAACTTGTGTGCTTCAGCAAGCTCCCTGATTTCAATATCAAATATGCCTGGACTCACATTACCTGAAGTTGTGGCAGTGAACTTGGTGACGTCAGATGAATTCGCAGTGGTCGCGGTAAATGTTGCAGGTGATTTCAATGCGCTCGTGGAATTCTGAAGTGTTGACAAGACACTCTTGATCGACCCAAACGCGGTAATTTCTGCTTCAATGCCGTTCTGCTGATTTGCCAGAAGTAATGTCTTGGTATCACCTTCTACCGCAATGAGCTGTGAGACGATTGAATTTACATCTAGCCCTGACCCAAGACCTGGTACGGATATCATAATTCGCCCTTGACTGAATTTACCAGGTACATGCAGGTTTCACACCAATTATGCTATTGAATTAAAAAGCACACCTGATGAATCTGTCAGTCGTTGAGCAATCCCGTTAATATCTTCGGGTGGGATAACCCGTATTGTTTCCTTCGTCTCGCTGTCTATGACCCTGATTATCGTCCTGCCACTCTCGTCATCGACGCTAAACTGCAGGTCCCGTTGAATATTTTGAACCTTGGCATTAATTTGCTCTACGTTCTTCTGAATCAGTTCAGGGGAAGGCTTGTTGCCCTGGAGTTCGATATCCGGGTCGTCCTTTCCCATCTTCTCCGGCAATTCCTGCCGTTGGGTGACGACATCTGGCCGCTTGATAGCGGCAATCGAAGACACAGCTGGTTTTACAACCTTGCTGCTCATCTTGAGTACGCCTTCTGACGATATTTCGTTAGGCATATTCTTTCACCTTCAATCGATCTTGGACTTTATTACAGGCCGGCCAGTTTCACTACCTGGCCGGCCATCTTGCTGTGTTACTTTTTTACTGTAGTAAGGACAATACCAACTGTGGCTGGGCGTTAGCCTGTGACAGTACAGAAACACCTGCCTGCTGCAGAATCTGTGACCGTGTCAAAGCAGCGGTCTCTGCTGCAAAGTCAGCGTCAAGGATTCGACTGCGTGCAGCGCTGAGGTTTTCCGAGGTCGTTGCCAGGTTGGATACCACTGATTCAAATCGGCTCTGGATAGCACCCAGGTCTGCGCGGGAAGAGTTAATCGCATCAAGCGCAGCGTCCACTGAAGTTATGGCAGTGTTTGCACCGGCTACAGACGAAATATCCAGGTTAGACACGGCAGTACCGGAGAGAGTGGCAGCAGTTGTACCGGCTGAAAACCCAGCATCGGCCGGGGTCGTACCACCAATCGTGATTCCACCACTACCGGCTGAAGTCAGCGTGACACTACTACGGGTGGTTGCACCAGCTGCGATACCAAGAGCAGCTTCAGTAAACGTACCGGAGCTTTGGGTCACGGAATGTGTGATGTTACGACCGTCGGCTGCGACAAGGTCAATACCTGTACCGTCGTCAACCGCGGTAACACCAGTTGCACCGGAAATAGCATTAATTGCACCTGCAATTGCTGTACGGTTAGCTGCTGCGTTCGCACCTGCACTAAGGTCAATGGATGCAGTCGCTACGCTGTTAATGGTAATGGTACCGATACCGGCTGCTGGAGCAGCAGTCGTTCCACCAGACACTGTCAGGGACTGGGCTGTAGCTGTGACGCCGGTTCCTGATAGTGCATTGATTGCTGTCGCAATTGTCTTGGCATCAGAAGCCACGGCTCCCAGGGTCACGCCATTGATGATCACGTCTCCAGCTGCGATTGTGTTTGCTGTGACTGTTCCACCGGCCACGGTTGATGAATAACTGGCACCAAGGTCAGCCGTTCGAGCGCTGGCAATAGAAGCCACCGTAATGGTCTGGTTTGCATCGGCACCCACCTGGAATTGCTGGCTGGTGAAAGTTCCATCCAGCAGGTTTACACCGTTGAAGCTGGATGTAGATGCAACGCGGTCTATTTCTGCAATCAGCTGGGATGCTTCCGCCTGCAGGGCGGCACGGTCCGTGGCGCTATTTGTAGCGTTAGCTGACTGGATTGACAACTCTCTTATGCGCTGCAGGGCATTGGTTACCGTTCCAAGACTACCTTCAGCTGTCTGGGCCAGGGAAATACCATCGTTGGCATTCCTTGAAGCCTGATTCAGACCTCGAATCTGGGAAGTCATACGGTTTGCGATAGCAAGTCCAGCCGCATCATCCTTGGCACTGTTAATACGAAGGCCGGAAGACAGGCGCTGTAATGATTTGGACAAGTCAGTTCCTGTCGTGTTGAGGTTTCTCTGTGCGTTCAGAGAGAACACATTAGTATTAATAACTTGAGGCATCGTTTATTCCTCCAAAACCCTGTTTCTGTGCTAGAGAACGGGCGGGTAAAGTTGATTTTTAGCAGATATATTCAGCGAAACTTGCTGGATATTTACTGCTTCCGATAGGGTTATCGGTGGAGAAATAAAAAACTTTAAGACTATTGAAAAAAAGCTGTAATTCGCCTTTCAAATTTCGTCGATATTTCCTGTTGCCCGGTAGAGTAATCTATTTTTGGTCCTGTTAAAGCCGAACCGAAGTGTTGAGGAGTGACCTGGTAGTCTTAGCGAATGAAATTGAAAAGGCTGAGACCCTGTATCCTGACAAAGGCGGACTGCGCGGCTTGAAGAGAGGTCAGTCTTTGCTGTAATTCCGTAGCCGCACTTACAATATCGAGATCTTCCACATCAGATAATATAGTACTTACATCGACCAGGAAGCTCTCGTTCGCAAGCGTACGTTCTTCTACAAGCTTGAGCCTTGCACCGATACTGCTACGCACCTCGATCATCTTGTCCTGTGCGCGATCGATGTTTTCCAGCGCTGTCGATAGGTCGTTTCTTAACAATGCCCGGTTTTCAGGTCCCAGCGTGTTCCGTTCCAGTGCAGCAACAAGGTTTGACAGTGTTGAAAACAGGTCCTGCCGGCCACTGGGATCCACGTCAAAGCTGTCTCCTACGGCTGGAGTACCCTCAATTTTAGTTTCTATTCCATTAAACCTTATCGCGGCACCTTCAACGTAATCCGGCGCATCTGTTACAGCATTCAGCGGTAAAGCGGGCACCACTTGTCCACTGGCGCCACCTGTGATGTTATATGCGAGATTACCGTTACCATTTGTAACAAAATTGATTGTATAGCTATCGCTCACATAGGCCGAGGAGTCAAATACCTGTCCGGGGTCGATTACGCCGGTGCCAGTGTTCGCATTATCGGGCACCACGGTAAATTCACCATTGCCATTGACAATATCCATAAAAATTGTGCCCGGGTCACTGTCATTAACCTGCTGCCCGGAGCTTATCTGGATCCCTCTTTGTCCCTGGTCACCATTATAAACAACCTGCCCGCCTGCCAGTTGAGTAAAAGGTATTGTCGATACTGCATTTCCAGCAAATAAATAATCAAGATTAGAATCCTGGGTGTTTGCAAGACCGACAATACTTAGTAGCTGTTGACGTATCTCGCTGGCAATGGCTCGCCTGTCCTGGTCACTCAAAATCGTGTTGCCTGCCTGCACTGCGAGTTCCTTAACGCGGACCAGGGAGTCCTGGACACTTTTGATCGCGGTTTCCTCCAGCTGAAGCCTGTCCGTCGCTGTATCACTATTACGAATGTACTGCTCGGTAATTGACTTGGTCTGGTTCAGGCGAATAATCTGAACAGCACCGGAGGGATCATCCGATGGAGACGTGATTCTTTTTCCACTGGCTATCTTTGTCTGTATATCAATAAGCCGGGACTGCTGTTCAAGGATACCGTTAAGGCCTCGTTGATTAAACAACGAGCTTGATATTCGCATATTGCTCATTATTCCATCGCCTGTAACAGAGTCTGGAATATTCGATCGGCGGTGCCGATCATTTGTGCGGCTGCCTGGAATGCCTGCTGGTACTTCAGCATATTTGCCGCTTCTTCCTCCAGGTTTACACCTGATACAGCCTCTCTCGCGGATAGTGCCTGACTCTTCAATGCACCCAATGCTTCTCCGCTGATTTGCGCCTGCCTGGTATTACTACCGATTTCCGCCACCACTTGCGCGTAGCTGTCCTGGTAGGTAGATGTCCCGCTAACCAGCAGGTTACTGCTTTGCAATGCGGAAAGTTTCAGGCCATTCTGATTATCCCCAGCCGCGTTTGAGTTATTTTCGATAACGAACTGGTCCCCGTCATTCGGATCGCCGGATATTGAGAATGTCGCGTTGCCAAGCGCAGCCAGTGTGAACTGCTTGCCGCCGCTCTCAATAGCCGGGTTGTATGCCAGCGTTCCACCGGGTGGCGCCGAGACATTAAACTGGTTCAGGGCAGCATCGAATGTAAGTGTCACCGGCGTAGCCAGAGGTAACCCCGTTACACTTGATACATCGACCTCGCTGATAAGCGCGGTGCCGGTATTTTGAGGCACTCCCACTGCATCGGTAGCCTCACCTGAACGCAAAATTGCTCCCGCAGCTATTTTGCGTGGGTCACTGACGAGTGTCCTGATATCTGCCGCACCGTTAACCGTCGGTCTTATGACGAATTCATCATTTACCGCTGCGCCTGCATTGATTGTCAGGCTTACTCCGTCAACAGGTGCGGTGACAAACACACCGGCACCTCCGGTATTGATTGTTGTCGCCTGTCCATCAGACTGGCGGGTCAGGGTATAAATATTGGCTCCATTGTAGACCAGGCTGTAATTGCTGTCGGTCAATGCAGTAGGGTCAGTAATCGTAGCATTGACATTGTTTGGTGCAGTCCCTAGCGGGATCACGTCCGGGGTCGAGGAAGCAAAGAACGCACGGTCAATTTCCCCGTCAAGGTTTTGCCCAAGTTCATGCTGAGTATTAAATGTCTCAGCCAGGCCAATGGCGAGGCGACCAAGCGAATTTATCGCCGGCTCCAGCATCTGGTTCTGAAAATTCAATACTCCACCCATTTTGCCACCCTGGACAAACTGCGTGATGTCCGAGGTGCCAAAGTTACTTGTAACCAGTATCTGGTAGTGACCCGGATAGGTCTCCGAAGTATTTATCACGCTTGGACTTCCACCCAGGACAAGTGGCTGCCCATTTCCAATAAATATGTTTGTTGCGCCGTCTGCCTGGTCAACAACATTCACTCCGACCAGCTCGGAAAGGTCTTCTATAAGCTTGTCGCGCATATCCAGCAGGTCATTTGGCGACTGACCCGTTGCGTCACCCATTGCCTTTGTGATCCTGACATTCAACCTGGCAATACCATCCACAAGCGTATTCACTTCTCGCGCGCCATTACTCAACTGCAGTCGAATCTCCGAGCTCATGTCCGACAGTCGCGAGTGAAGAAACTGGAAACGCGACGCCAGGGAGTCTGCTTCACTTAGCATGGATTGCCGGGCGGCGATAGACGATGGCAGATCATTTACATCCTGGATTGCATTGAAGAAATTCTGCAAGCTCAACGTCAAGCCTGTTTCCTCGTTGGCCAGGATGTTATCGACCCTGCTTGCGAGGTTCAAAAATGAACTCGCCTCCATTTCCGCTGAAATACTGGTGCGAAGCTGGCCGGTAATAAAAGAATCATGCACCCTGATGATATTGGTGATTTCTACGCCATTTCCAACAAATCCATTACCTCGAAAGTCTGCCTCCCGGGCATTCAGCTCTATTTCCTGCCGGCTATAACCCGGCGTATTAACGTTGGATATGTTGTGACTGGTGACAGTGAGTCCGCGCTGGGCAGTCAATAAGCCGCTGATGGCAGTACTTTGTATGGTCATCTACGTCGTCTCCCTAGCCCCGGGCTCTTTGCATGATATCCAGGACCTTGGCAGCGTAGGCTGGATCGGTGGCATAGCCTGCCTGCTGTAAGCCTTCAATATATTTTTCCGAGCTTCCATGGTGATCTATTGCTGAACTGTAACGCCGGTCACCTGTAACAAAATCTACATAATCATCAAAGCTTTCACGAAATGAACCATAGGCACGAAAATCGGCTTTTTCCTTTTGCATGACACCATCCCTGTATTCCAGGGTAGAGACCCTGACGCTATCTCCTTCCCAGTTTCGGGAGGCCTTTATCCCGAAAAGATTAAAACTGCTGCTACCGTCAGTGCGCTTGATGACCCTCTCTCCCCACCCCGTTTCCAGGGCAGCCTGGGCAACCAGTAGTTCCGGCTTGATGCCAAGCTTTTCCGCTGCCCTGCTGGCATCGGGCATTAACCTGGAAACAAAATCGCCGGGAGAGCTGAACTGGACCTTTCCAGGCTCCACTCTCTCTCTTTGCACATTATCATCCGCAGCCGCATTGACCGGCGCGGCTAACTGGCTCCCATTGTTTTTACCCAGTTGCCTGACCAGCATCTCTGATATGCCAAAAACGCCTTTGGAGGAGAGATCCAGGGCAACCTGGTTATCAAGCATATCGAGATACATTTCAGACTGGTCTGAATCAAACAGGCCATCTGCAAGACTGGCGTCTCGCATTGATTTAAACATCATCTTGATGAATATGGCCTCGAACTGCGCCGCAACCTCGTGTAAGGCCTCATCAGAGTCCTGCCTGGCTGAACGCCTCAGGTCCGCAAGACCCTGGAAGTCAGTGTAGATTCGAGCTGTTGCGAGGTCGCTATTCATGATTTATATCAGCTATCGGGCGACGCTCTAGATAACCAGGAGTTCTGCACGCAGCGCGCCGGCCTGCTGCAGTGCTTCGAGAATGGCAACGAGGTCCCCGGGAGCCGCACCCACCCTGTTGACCGCATTTACAATATCATCCAGTGAAACGCCGGGATTGAAGAGGAACATGCGACTGTCTTCTTCCTCCACATCGATATCCGAATTGGCAATCACCGCAGTGTCACCTTCAGCAAAGGGCCCTGGCTGGCTGACAATGGGATTTTGGCTGATGGTAACCACCAGCGAGCCATGGGATACGGCCGCTTCCGTAACCGTCACGTGTCGACCGATTACCACGGTACCGGTTCTTGAATTTACAATGACACGCGCTGGCGCATCTCCCGGCTCAAGGGTGATGTTCTCTACCAGTGAAGTAAAGGCAACCCTCTGCGAGGTATCCTGGGGCGCGGTAACGCGTATCGATGAACCATCCAGGGTTGCCGCTGTACCGATGCCCACCCATTCATTCACCGCATCCGTAACCCGTTTCGCGGTAGTGAAGTCAGGTTTATGCAGGTTGAGCACGATGTGATCACCCATGGAAAAGGATGTAGGTACTATTCTTTCAACAGTGGCACCATTGGGAATACGTCCCGAGCTGGGCACGTTGACAGAAATGCTTGAACCATCCGTTGATTCGATGCCAAAACCGCCTACAACCAGGTTGCCCTGCGCCATGGCATAGACATTACCATCAGCACCCTTGAGTGGTGTCATCAACAGGCTACCGCCTCGCAGGCTTTTTGCATTTCCCAGCGACGACACGGTGATATCAATTGTCTGCCCTGGCTTGGCAAAAGGTGGCAGGCTCGCATGAATCACTACAGCGGCAATATTTTGTAATTGAGGATTGCTATTGGCCGGCAGGGTGATACCAAACTGGGCCATCATGCTTTTTAGACTTTGAATTGTAAAAGGGGTCTGCGTGGTCTGGTCACCGGTGCCATCCAGCCCCACTACGAGTCCGTAACCTATCAGCTGGTTGTCCCTGACGCCTGCGACACTGGCAAGGTCCTTGATACGCTCTGCAGAGACACTGGAGGTGAACGCAAGCAGCACAAGCAGCTTCATCATATTGTTCATGGTAATTCCCTGGGTCATTGGTTTAGTCACTAGAATGGAAATATGGCGGTGGTAAAGAAACGGGACAGCCAACCCATCACGCTGACATCCGCAGCTTGCCCATCCCCCGTGTACATGATCGTAGCGTCAGCAATCTGGGTGGACAGGATCGAATTATCTGCCTGTACGTCAAGTGGGCGCACCATGCCGGACAGGCGAAGGTACTCATTCCCATTATTAATAGTGACTCGTTTTTCACCCCGCACCAGCAGGTTCCCGTTTGGAAGCAGTTCAACAACGCTCACGGTAATATTGCCACTTAACTGGTTTGCCTGGCTGGCCGCACCGCTCCCCTCAAATTCCCGATCGGCACTGAGGTTAGTTTCGAGGCTAAGATTATTGGTGTTATCCAGGGGCACAAAGCCCGGCACATTGAACTGGGGGCTGGCACCAAGGATTGTCGGGTTTGTAACGGTCGTTGTTGAAGATTTATCCACCGTGCTATTGGTGGTCTTGCTTGCATCGGTATTTTCAACCAGCCGGACAGTCAGGATATCCCCTACCCTGCGTGCCTTGACATCTTCATACAGGCGCAGGTCAAAACCTGCCTGGTATATCGCACCGTTTGACGCGCTTGCCTGCGGCGGTAACGCTGGTCTCACGGAGGCAAACTCCGGGTCACGAACCGGGGGATTTTGGCAGGCCGTCATACCAAGAGTAAAAAGAAAGGCAAAGCTCACTGCTAGCAACCTGGTTAAATAGTCAATCCACATTTTTTGATTACCTTGAATCTGTTTTAAACGGGAACCGTGCTGAACCCTTAAAGGTTATTGCTGGCATACTGCAGCATCTGGTCGGTTGTAGAAATCGCCCGGGAATTCATTTCATAAGCTCGCTGGGTCTCAATCATGTTGACCAACTCCTCTACGATATTTACGTTTGAACTTTCAAGCGCTCCCCCAATCAGGGTGCCGAGACCGGTAAGACCGGGTGTGCCTGGCTGGGCGGTACCGCTCGATACCGTTTCCTTGTAGAGATTCTCGCCTATAGGCTGTAGACCACCTGCATTAGTAAAATCTGCCAGCTGTATCGAACCGATCTGAGTTGGAGAAGTATTACCCGCAATCAGTGCACTCACCGTGCCGTCTGCTCCAACTGTGACCGAGAGGGTGTTAGCAGGAATTGTAATCGCCGGTTGCAACACGTTACCTGCCGCTGTTACCAGTTGACCCTGGGGATCTCGCTGGAAAGATCCATCACGGGTGTAACCCGTGCTGCCGTCCGGTAATAGTATTTGAAAGAAACCATTGCCCTGTATTGCAACATCCAGTGCATTCTCTGTTTGTACAATGTTTCCCTGCGCATGAATTTTTTCAGTTGCTACTGTTCTCACACCGGTTCCCATCATCAACCCGGATGACAGTACCGTGTTTTGCGTTGATTGTGCGCCCGGCTGTCTTACTGTCTGGTAAAGCAAGTCATTGAAAATAGGGCGGGAACTCTTGTAGCCGGTTGTATTGGCATTGGCCAGGTTATTTGAAATCACCGCCAGCCTGGTTTGCTGAGCATCCAGCCCGGTCTTTGCTACCCATAAAGCTGCAGTCATAATCTGCTCCTCAAATTAGTTATATATTACTTAACTGATACGCAACAATTGTGCCGCGCTTTCATCATTTTCCTTGACCGTCTGAATCGCCTTGATGTTGGATTCAAACTGTCGAGCCAGTGCAATCATCTCCACCAGGGCTTCAACCATATTTACATTACTTGACTCCAGCACGCCGGATGTCACCCTTACGGATGCGTCAGGTGCAGCGATTGAGCCATCTTTCAATTGCAACTGTCCGTCCTCTGATTTTTGCAGGTTGCCAAGATCCGGATTAACAAGCTTGATCCTGTTAATCGTGGCAAGCGTCCTTTCATCCTGGCCCACAGGCCGAATGGAAATCGTACCGTCTGTACCAATTTCTATTTTTTGCGCTGGTGGAATGACAATCGGACCTCCATTACCCATAACAGGAAAACCGCCCCCGGTCTCAAGCATGCCGGCGCTGTTGATACGGAAGTTGCCCGCGCGCGTGTAGCCCTCACTTCCATTGGGAAGAACGATACCGATAAAGCCTTCTCCCTCGATGGCCACATCCAGCGGATTACCTGTCTGCTGAATGGCCCCTGCCTGGAAATTGATATCTGTGGGCTCCTGTCCTGCATATATACGGGAGTCAAAACCAACGCCATCAACGGGCGATGTAATAAACCGGGCAAGATCCGCCCTGAATCCGGGTGTACTGGCATTAGCCAGGTTATGACTATTCACGGTCTGCGCCTGCATAGTGTTCTTTGCAGCCGCCATTGACAGGTAAAGCATGCGGTCCACTATTTTTTCACTCCTGCATTAATCATGAGTTCGGACATTTATTAATTACCGCAGGTTGATAATAGATTGAGTAATGGTGTCATTGGTGCTGATAACTTCTGCATTTGCCTGGAAGGAACGTTGCGCGATGATCATGTCGACCAACTCTTCCGATATTTCCACGTTTGAGTCTTCCAGGGCACCTGATTGAATAAGTCCAAGGCTGGATGTGCCGGGCGCACCCACCACCACTGAGCCCGATGAAAAGGTTTCTCCCCATGTGGTCTCACTTAGTGGGGTGAGGCCCTGTGGGTTGGGAAAATCTGCCAGGGCCAGTTGCCCCTCGATACGCGATTGACCATTGGTAAACCTGGCAAAGATGATGCCGTCATTACCAATATCAAGACCACTCAAGCGGCCAGTGGCAAATCCATCCTGGGACAATGCGTTAACTGCAAATGGACTGCCAAACTGGGTGGTTGCTGCATAATCCACAGTGATACTCATGGAGCCACCACCGCCGGCCGGGGTAAACGCCGGAACGGCTACTGTGCCACCGGCCGGGACCGTCAGGGCACCACCGGTGGAAAACTGCAGGGTGTCCGGACCACCCACTGTGACACCATCGACCTGTGTGTACACTTCCCACTGGTTAGCGACAGCAGTTTTCCTGTAGTAAAGACTGGCAAGGTGAGTAGATCCAAGCGTATCGATAATGCTTGTCGAGGTTGAGTGGTTGTAGCTCGCAGGATTATTTGGATCAAAAGCCACTGCCGGCTGGGCTTCAGATGCATCGAGGTTCAGGCTTGCAGTCATGGCGGAGGTTGCCTGGGGAGGAATGTTCGCCGTGTTAATTTGAATCGGTGCGGCGGCGCCGGTAATGTTTCCGCTGGAGTCTGCACTAAAAGCAATCAACTGTTTACCCTGGGAATTACTCAGGAAGCCATCCCTGTCGACTCCAAAATTTCCTGCCCTTGTATAGACCTGGGACCCGGCATCATCTACGACAAAAAAGCCTCGTCCACTGATAGCAAGATCGAGATTATTGTCGGTAAACGTAATATTGCCTTGGGTAAATTGCTGTGTGATTGACGACAGGCGCACACCACTTCCCGGTGTGCTGGTGCTGGAACCGAGATCGGTGACCGCGAACACGTCGGAAAATTCTGCCCGTGACTTTTTAAAGCCTGCTGTCGTTGCGTTTGCGACGTTATTGGCGATAACACCGAGATCACCGGATGCTGCTTTTAATCCACTAATTGCGACGCGAAATGACATATGTTTTCTCCAGTATTGATAGTTGAATTTTTACAGTATTTCTTTTACCTGGCTGATAGCTACAGTTGTTAAACCTTTCAGGTTCAGTGTCGACTCCATTCCGGTTCCGCCAAGGGTGACACTTTCAACCTTGCTCTGAATGAAGGTCGGCTGGGATATGATTTCTCCATCTACATTTGCCTGTGCTGACACCTGGTATATACCCGGGGGCAAGGCCTGTCCGACATTACTAAAACCATCCCAGCTAAAGCGGTGGGTACCGGCTGGCTGCGTACCCAGTTCCATTTGCCGAACCAGCTGACCATTCATGTCATGCACGAGCAGGTTTACGTTACCGCTCGAAGCTTCCAGTTCAATCGCGCCCTGGACTACTGATCCCGTCTCCAGGTATCCATGGTTTCCTTCGACAAGAACTGAGCGACCAACCATGGTTGAAGCCTGTAGCGCCTGGCTTGATTGCATACCGGATGCGAAGCCGTCAAATGATGACTGCAACTCGGTGATACCATTTACCGTTCCAAACTGCGCCAGCTGGCTTAGAAACTCGCCACCTTCGGAAGGGTTAAGAGGGTCCTGGTACTTGATCTGCGTGAGCATCAATTTTAAAAACTCTGACTGTCCCAGCTCATCCCTGGCCTTTGACTGTTCAGGTTGTAAAGCGAACTGCGACAATCCAGATGATGATATTGATTTTGTTTCATCCATATTTGATTCCTCTTCTACTAATTCGCCTGTTACTGTCCAAGACTCAGCGTGCGAAGTAACATTTCTTTGGAAGCATTAATAATTTCAACGTTATTCTGGTAGGCACGGGAAGCCGAGATCATGTTTGCCATTTCTTCTATAGCATCTACGTTTGGAAGGAACACATATCCTTGCTCATTGGCATTGGGGTGCTCGGGTTGATATCTCTCCCTGAGGGCGGCTGTACTTTCAACAATGCCTGATACTCGAACTCCGGCTCCCCCTGCATTTCCGAGGTAACCTTCCATCATCGTTTCAAAAACCGGTTGACGTGCTCGGTAGGTTTCAGCTTCGCTTTTACCAACGCTGTCGACGTTTGCGAGGTTACTTGCCGTGACATTCATTCGTAAGCTCTGCGCACTCATTGCGGACCCGGAGATATTGAATATGTCCATTAATGCCATGTTATTCTCCTCGTATAGCGGTCATCAGACCCTTGATACGTCCGTTGAGAAATTGCAGTGACGTCTGGTACATCAATGCGTTACGCATAAACTCGGCCCGCTCGGTCTGCATATCCACGGTATTCCCGTCGAGCGAGGCCTGCAGGGGCTGCCTGTACTTGACGTCTGATCGTGCAATTGCAGCAGCTGCTTTTCCCAGGTGAGATGAACGGGTGGTTGTGATGCGTAAATCCATTGACCCCTGTTGTTTCAACATGTCCTGAAATTTGACATCCCGTGCCTGGTATCCCGGCGTGTCAGCATTGGCCATGTTCTGGGCAAGGATCTGGGCTCGCTCTCCGCGAACTTGAACAGCGTTTAAATGTATGCCAAAAATTTTATCTGAGTTCATCTGCTTGCCTGCGTCAAAATAACTTGATGACTGTCAATGCAGAAGCTATGCCAATACCCGGGCTGGCTATTAAGTGACTGATATTGTGTTTATTTTTATGAACACGACATTTTAAGTGAGGACAAATCGGCAAACATTGCAGGCAATAATTGCCTACCGGCCTGGCTGAAGTACAAATTAACTCCTGGCGCTTTTAGTCCGGTGGGCCTGCGTTTCACCCGGCTGTAAAGCCGTTTCAGGTACAGCTCTTGATGCTGAGTGCTGAAAACACCACGCCTGTTTCAAAAGAGGCACAGTAATTGCTTCGAGATACCTGACTGAATATTGAATGTACTTATGGCTTAGAAAGATGAGATTCCAGGTAAAAATTCTGCTCCTTCTACAATACCTGTTAACCAGCAGCGTATTAACAGCGGCAACACGTCACCCGCTCGATGAGATACGCCAGCTTGCACAAGAATATGTTCGTGCCCACGTGCAGCAGGACAATAACGAGGTGGTCGTCGAGTCTAACAAGCTTGATCCACGCTTGAACCTGGCCTCGTGCACAAGCCCGCTCAAGGCCCAGCTACCCTATGCGGGCAAGCTCTCCCATAGCATTATTGTTTCTGTCAGCTGTGAAGGTGAACAACCCTGGTCCTTACATGTTCCTGTCAGTATCAGGATCTTCAAGGAAATCGCGGTAGCCGCTCGTCCCATGGCACAGGGTGAAGTACTGGATGATGCTGGTGTTGAGATGCAACGGAGAGAGGTCAGTCGCCTCGGTGGTGGCTACCTTTTACAGGAGGAGAAGGCGATTGGCTTTGTCACGCGCAGACCCTTACAGATGGGACAGGCGCTTTTATCGACATATCTCAAGGCACCGACCGTGATCAAGCGGGGCCAGAAAATTACGCTACTGGCTAAACTGGATAATTTTGAAGTACGCTCAACCGGAGAGGCCCTGACGGATGGCGCTGTGGGTGATCGAATCAAGGCCAGGAATCGACATTCAAAACGGGTTGTGGAAGGTATTGTCACTCGCGATGCAACTATTTATGTTTATTAATTAGATACTTATATTCTCCTAAAGTATTGGGAGACAGGCGCCGATAACAGGAAAGTATGCTTAAACTTGAGGTTAGAACATGATAAATGAAGTAAAAGGGACACAGCATCCAGTTGTTCAACAACTGGTTAAAAATCAAACATCGGAAACCGGTGATAATCCGGCTGACAGGGACAAGAGCGCGACGTCAGCTGCCGCCCAGGAAGTCAGCCTTACCGATACCGCGGCAAAACTTCAAAAGCTGGAAGCTAAAATTGCCAGCCAACCCGTCGTCGACACGCAAAAAGTGGAAAGTGTAAAGAAGGCTATTGCAGATGGAACCTTCAAGGTTGATTCGGGAAAAGCCGCTGAAAAAATGGCTGAGATAGAGAGCCTGTTATCCAGCAAGTCTGAATAAAAACTAATGAACCCATCCCATGATAAAAATATTGGCGGCCTGCTGGATGAATATTCAGCCGTCGCCCGTGACTTACTTGAAATACTGGGCAAGGAACAGGCTGCCCTGGCCGCGCGTCGCTTTGACGAGCTAGATGATGTCACGAAAAGCAAGCAATCGCTCATCGAGAAACTACAGGATCTTGAAATCGCCAGGAAACAGTCGGAATCCCGGGCCAGCGAAGATCTACAAGTGGAAATCAGGCAATTGTTCAGGGAAAAACTCGGCAGCATCCTTGGTTGTTGCAGGGACGCAAACCTCGTAAACGGCGGAATAATTGAACTAAGTCGACAGTTCAACCAGCGATTACTGGCAATCATGCTGGGTAACTCCAACGGCGACCCGGAGTTGTACGACAAGCGCGGCGAAAATACCGATCACAGGACCAATCAAATATTCGCAAAGATCTAGTTTAAATAATTCGTAAAACCGAATCAGCCCGGCAAGAAAAGATGAATAGCGTTGTAGATATCTCTGATGACAAGGACGATTCGAGTCCAGGTTTCACAATGCCTGTGCAAAGCACAAGTTTCCGCGTCGAGTCCCGCGCGGAAATAGAAAGCCTGCTGAAAAAACTCAATAAAAACCATACTCTCCTGTCCATAAGGCTTGGTAACAATGAAAAGTCTTTTGGCAGCATGCTCCTGGAAATTAACCAGGAAAGAAATTATCTCGTGATTGATGAACTATATCCACGGCATGAGATCAAGGTTCCCCTCGTGAACAGCAAGCTGAGGATTGATACACAACTCAACGGCATTGAACTGGGGTTTGGCGTGGAAATACTGGCGATTGCTGAACAGGAAGGCGTTGAATACTACAAGGTTAGCTATCCTTCATCACTATTCTACTACCAACGCCGCGCAAGTTTTCGTGTCGGCGTCGGTATCAGTACCTCGATACCCGTGGCACTATCCACCCTTGAAGATGTGTTGCTACACGCAGAACTGCGCGATATTTCCCTTGGTGGAATCAGTGCGAGGATCAATACACCCATGCCGGGCAACATCGAAGTTGGGGATGAAATTCCTACCTGCATCATCCATACCCCTGAAGGTAAAAAGGTTGTCTGCTCCCTGGAGGTATCAAGGATAGAGACACACGATACCTCTCAATCAGTTCGCGTCGGAGCGCGTTTTATCCAGTTGTCCGCTTCAGATCGGCATGAACTCTCACGATTTATCGCCAAGCTGGAACGTGAGAATATCAAGAAGTTAAAGCGTACTGACGAGCTGAATTAAGCTGTAGATTTCACCCGCTTTGAAGTCAATGCGTGGTTCTTGATAATGGCGTGAAGGTCCTCGTGTTTTTCCAGGCTTGCCAGGTCCTCCTTATTGTCAATATCCCTGTATGCCGGTAGCTCTCTCCAATTCATTCCCCGTTCGCGCAAGCGGGAACGCGTGGTATCCATCACGCTATTACTGCCCCATTGAATGTTCTCAAACAGGTAAGTGCAGGGCTGACGAAGACCAATGAGGTAATATCCGCCATCAAGGGCCGGGCCAAGTACCGCATCCATGCCCGATTCAAGCTCCTCTACCGCCCGGTCAATATCTTTTACCTCGACTGACGGAACATCGCAGCCGAGTATGATGACCGCAGCATGGCTTGCCATCCCTTCCCTCACCGTATTGTGCATCCGCTCGCCGAGATCTCGACCGTGCTGAACTGATGTAGCCAACCTGTATTTATCCACCAGTTCCAGGATAGAGGAATGGCTATTCACCGGTGTGCAACACAGCTCGATTTCGTCAGCGCTCGATGCCCGGGCTACCTGCAGGGTCCTGTTAAGCATCGCCGAGTACAATTCGGTGGCACCCTCGACTCCCAGTGCGGGGATTAAGCGCGTCTTTACCTGTCCTGCGGCAGGCACACGGGTAAAAATCGACAGTAGCACGCCCTGCTTACTCATAGGCTTTTGCCAGTTTTGCGGGGTCAGCACCAAGCGCAAAGCGTAAGCGTAATACATGCATCAGCATCATGGTCCTGAAAATCCCGCCATTCTCCCAGCGACGACTCGAGGTGATCACCCGGGACTTAATACGTACCGGCCAGCTAACCTTCCTCAGTCTTGAACAGATACTTATATCTTCCATGAGTGCGATATCTGGAAAACCACCCACCTGCTGGTAGAGACTTGAAAAAATGAAAATGGCCTGGTCTCCCGTCGCGACCCCGGTAATGTGTGAACGAAAGTTCATCAGGGTCTCGATAATCCTGAACATGAAGTGTCGGCCTGAAAGCCTGACGTCAAACCTTCCCCAGCAAACCGGTCCCTGTGCTAACTGCTCCAGGCTTGAGAGGGCATCACCGGGTAAGCTGGTGTCAGCATGCAGAAAAAGCAGTACATCTCCACTTGCAACTTTCGAACCTGCATTCAGCTGCTGCGCGCGCCCCCTGGCACTTTGTATAGTCCGGTCAGCGAGTCCCTTGCAAAGTTCCACGGTATCATCTTTACTACCACCGTCCACGACGACAACTTCGTGCCCCGCAACCCGGAATTCCTGCAATTGATCCAGGCAGCGCCTGATACGCGCTGCTTCATCAAGGCACGGAATAATAATTGATATCTTGCGTGCATCAGCGGCCATTTAACGCTCCACCACAGCTGCTGCCCTGACCTGCGGTACAGGCGTAGCAATGATCCTTGACCCTGATGCTGTCCTGCTTCATTCCCTCATCAATGATATCCGCGAGGTAGACCGGCTTATTCTCAGCGTCTTCAATGTGAAGCCCGAGCATCTGGTTAAAGTCACAGTCGTACACGCGCCCCTGCCAATCTACGCTCAGCATAGTACGGCACATAAGTTGAGGAATGTTTCTCTCATCATGTGATGCGCGCAATAGACCCATGTAATCGTCAAATTTTCCCTGGCTCACCAGGGTGCTTCCAAACCTGTTTATTGGCATATTCGCGAGGCTGAAAAGCCTGTCAAAAGTAACTCCAAAATTTTCCATCAGTTCTCTCTTGTAATCCTGCTCAAGCTGTTGCTGTGGTGGAGGCAGGCTGGGTCCCTGTGGATTATAAACCAGGTTCAATACCATGCCTGGGTCATCACGACCATAGCCCAGGCTATTGAGGTGCTTCAGTGCCCGTATGCTGGATTCAAATACGCCATCGCCACGCTGGTTGTCTACGTTATCCTGGGTATAGCAAGGCAAGGAGGCGATTATTTCCACTTTCATTTCTGCCAGGAATTCACCCAGGTCCTCCTGCCCCGCTTCCTCGAGAATTGTCAGGTTGCAACGGTCTATGACGTGAACACCAAGGGCCCGTGCATCTGATACGAGGCTACGAAAATCCGGGTGTAATTCAGGCGCACCTCCCGTGATATCAAGAGCCTGGACCCGCTGTTTCTGTAAAAACCCCAGCACGACCTCGAGTGTCTCCCGGCTCATTTTTTCCCTGCGATAGGGATTGGCGTTAACGTGGCAATGTAAACAGGCCTGGTTGCACTTGAGACCAATATTTATTTGCAGGGTATCTATGGAGATACGACCTATGGGGGGGAAATCCGTATGCTCAAGCAGTGGCAACGTATCGTGCATTTTAGCGGTTCAATATCGGTAAATTCCTCAGTATGACTGGTAATAACAGCAAAGGTTCTTGCAAGGGGCATGGCAATACCCTATAAAACGATTAGCTGGCATGGTTTTGCCGTGATTTTTCCTGGCAATAATACTGCCAGGCGTATACCTGGGGCCGTAGCTCAGTTGGGAGAGCGTCGCGTTCGCAATGCGAAGGTCGGGAGTTCGATCCTCCTCGGCTCCACCAATTTTCCCATTCAGGAAGAATCAGGCTCTTCCAAAATCATCATCAAAACGAACAATGTCGTCTTCACCAAGATAACTACCGACTTGCACTTCTATAATAGTGAGAGGTTTGCTTGTTTTGTTTTCCAGCCGATGTTTGCTTTCCACGGGGATATAGGTCGATTCATTTGCGCCAAGTTCAAACTCTTTATCATCCAGCGTTACTGTGCCGATACCATCTACAACTACCCAGTGTTCTGAGCGTTTATGATGCAGTTGCAGCGACAATCGTTTACCTGGATTGACCACAATTCGCTTTACCTGGAAGCCAATTCCCATTTCGAGAGTCTCATAACTTCCCCACGGTCGGAAAACCTGGCTATGATTTTCATATTCTTCCCTGCCGGTCGACTTCAAGGTATCCACCAGGTTTTTAACTTCCTGGGAATAGTTTTTATCTGCAATCATGACTGCGTCCGGCGTATCTACTACGACCAGGTCGTTGACACCGACCAGCGATACAAGACGTTTTCCTGCCTTTACAAGGGTGTTCTTTGTAGCATCAAGCAAGACGTCACCGCTACTTGCATTACCATTTTCGTCTTTATCACTTTCTTCCCATACCGAATCCCAGGAGCCTATGTCAGACCAACCGGCGTCCATGGCTATCACCCTGGCCCGCGCGTAGGAGTGATCTCCAATACCCTCCATGACCGCGTAGTCAATCGAATCCGACGGGCAGGAAGAAAAAGCAGGCTCATCAAGACGAAAAAAATCACCATCTTCCTTTCCATTCTCAATGGCCTTACTGCAACAATCCAGGATTTCGGGATTCGCCTCGCGGATCAGATCCAGCCAGAGTGACGACTTCATCATAAACAGGCCGCTGTTCCACAGGTAGTTTCCCTCTGCCAGGTATTTTTCAGCGGCTTCCAATTGCGGCTTTTCCTTGAAACTGACAATATCCGCCAGTTCTGTCGATGCCTCACTGCATTCGATGTAACCATATCCAGTCTCCGGTCGATCCGGTCTAATCCCAAAGGTAACTACAGCTCCTTTTTGGGCCTCCTGGTAGGCACTTTGAATACAGTTTCGAAAAATTTTATTGTTCTTTATCAGATGGTCAGCCGGCATCATAAGCAGCACCGCGTCCTCGTTATTGCCCTGGGAAAGTGCTGATACGGTAAGGGCAGGAGCGGTATTTCTGCCAACCGGCTCAAGAACCACCTGCTGAAGTGGATGACCAATAGCGCGTGCCTGCTCGACGACGAGGAAACGATGAACTTCATTACAAATAACCTGGGTGGGGCTCACGCTGATGCCAAGGCCATCCTGTTCCAGCCTTAACATGGTTTGCTGAAGCATAGAACTGTCGCCGAACATGCTGATAAATTGCTTGGGAAAGTGCTGGCGGGATAGCGGCCACAGGCGTGTTCCGCTACCACCAGCAAGTATTACAGGACACAGGCTCATAATTAATAAATTACTTGTTTAAGTTGAATTCAGAGTTGGAACAACTGGTCTTTCAATCAATTCTCTCACGACGAATTAAACTGAGACCGGTGTATAAACACTTCGTCGAAATGTTTTTTATCTTCGTTGTATGTCGGCACAAAACCTTTTGTTTCGAAAAAACCATACAGCTCATCCCGTGTCGTCCCGAAAGAATGTAAATAAGACTGATCAATTTCGACGATGACTTTTTGTATTTTGGGCAGTAACCCGCTCTCCAGGATTGACTTAGCCACCAGGTATTCAGCACCTTCCACATCAATCTTCAAGGTGATCTGTCTCTCTCCAATTGCCTCAGAGAGAAACACCATTTTCGTAGGAGAAGTCACCAGGGTTCTGCTCGCGGCCCCTGTATCAAATGATATCTTACCCTTGCCTGAATGAAAATCTGGAGACTCAAATCCAACTATCGATGTATCTTCTGCAATACCCATGTTAAGCAACTGATAATGACATGCAGGTTTATTGCGGTTGAAATTCATCACGAGGTCTTCAAATACTAGCGGATTCGGCTCAAAAGCAACAACTAATCCATTTGCCTCCAGATTTTCCGCCGCCAGCAGGGAAAAAACTCCTAGGTTTGCACCAACGTCAATGAAACAGTGACCAGGCTCAATTTTGGTGATCTCATCGGCAACCCTGGAATCAGGGTAACCCTTACATGCAAGTTTCCAGGTCGTATCGAGGAAGTTGGCCCTTATGTCAAAGCCATAAACAGACTTTATAAACAGGGACCGTCGCGTGATATTTTGCAGGCAGCTCAGGAGCCAAATCCTGCCGCGAAAGTCATTTGATTGAAATACAAATTTGAAGATTTTTTCAAGGAAGACTTGCATATTTATATTATACCAGTCACCCAGAGATTTGACGGAGCGGTGAACGTAATTAGATAAACCCGAACCCGGGATAAAAAAAACCCGCCAGGGGCGAAGCTCCTGACGGGTTTTACATAGAGGTTAGTTGGTTAATCGGTTGTGGAACTTGTAGATACCTCAACCGTAAACCTGCACAATCGCAGGTTAAAAGCCTTAGGCTATTTTTGCTCCGCGTCTCAGACCAAAGCCCAGCAGACCCATGCCAAGTAGCAATAATCCTGTTGGCTCCGGCACTGTGAAAAGCCAGTCACAGGTCGGACAGCTGCTCCAGTTAGATCCACCGGAACCGCCATCATGTTGCAGCCAGCCCCAACCGGAGAGACCAGGGAAGTTACGGTGTCCACTTTCAAGGTTGAAAATGTTACCAGCACCGTTGGCCTTGTCTCTCAGCAGCCAGGTAGTAGTTCCATTTGTAATAGAACCAGCGCCCGTGGTGCCCATGCCGCCAGAAGTCGGTGTGTTGATAGTCAGGCTCATCGGTCCAGCGTGGTTATCCGTGATGCTGCCGAAAGGCGTAGTGCTGTAGGAAAAGTCCACGTCAAACAGGTCGGTCGCGCCGTAGCTGCCGCCAGTATCGTGCCCGCCAAAAATAGTACCAAAGATTCTCAGGACCGTGCCGTCCCAGCTCATGCTCATGCTGCTCTGTGTATGGTTGAAATCAAAGGTATAGTCGTCTGAACCAATGAAATTATCCAGTCTCAGACCATAAGGCGGTGGTGCCATTGATCCGTCTGGATGGTTGCTCAGGTGGTAGGTGCCATACGGCAAAGCCTGTACCATGCCCGCAAAAACCAGCAGTGCAAGTCCGATTGAAGTAGATTTGAAAATTTTCATCGTTTGTCTAGCCTCTATGTTTAATTTGGTATTACAAATTTACTCAGGTACTAATAAGCAATATCGATGCCAAAGTTTAAATACCATAATATTATCAATTAGTTAGCAATTCCCAGGGCATCATCACATGCCCAAAATAGACAAAATTGTAAAATATGCTGACATTTTGTCGTGGATCCCGGGACCAGGTAATTCGAGATTCTCAACCGGCCCAGCATTGAAACCCTGCTGGCCAGGCTGAAGCTCAACTAAAACTGTTGTAAAAGCCATTTCCCTGACTGACGAAATTTATAATTATTTATAATATTCAAACAGTTACAGGTCATCTTTTAAAAAAACCAGCGACCCCGCCTGCACTCCTGCCCGAGCCGATGCCAGCTGGAATATTGTAAAGTTTATCGACACATGCCAGCGCTTCGGGGGGCAGTAGTGATTCTAACACGACGTTGTGCTTGTCCACATTGCGCAATGCGTCGTATTACAACATGTCAGGCTTTCCATTGTAGAATGAGGGGTAAATCGAACGGCCTTCCTGGTAGTGCCTAATACCACAGGCCCTTGTTTTAATTTTTTCTTTTTAATCAGTCAAATAGGGGAGATTCTATGGCTGTACCCGGTAAACACAGCAATATTGTCCTTGGCACAATAGTGCTGATCCTCAGCCTTCTTCTGGCGGGCTGTTCTTCCGACGAACAGGTGAATGCTGACGCCAGGATTCAACAAGCCCGCGAATATCTTCAGGCCAACAAGCACAACGAAGCCATGATCGAGCTCAAAAGCGCGCTGCAGGTGCAAAGTGACTTACCGGAAGCTCGTTGGATACTGGGGAAAATTTATCTTGATTACGGATTTGGCTCTCCGGCGATTAAAGAGATCGAGCAGGCTCGAAGCATGGGCTTTACAGATCCCGAAATGGATGTCGTGCTGCTTCGCGCCCAGCTTTTACAGCAGAAGTACAAGGAAACCCTGGACCAGACCCTGGAGAAGCAGGATCCTGACGCCGCTACCCTGGTAGTTCGAGGTAATGCTTATATCGGCCTTAATGAATTGGACAGGGCCAGCGCGAGTTTTAACCAGGCCCTGGCCAAAGAACCTTCCTCGATAGAGGCCCGTGAAGGTCTCGCACACATCGCAATGAGCAACAAGAATCTCGAGGAGGCCAGCCGATTCATCGAGGAAGCCCAGGAGATAGACGCTGATGATGTCGAAATCCTGATCCTGAAAGGACAACTCGGTTTTCTGAAAAATGACATGGCAACTGCTGAAGCTTCTTTCAACAGGGCGATTAGCCTGGCGGAATTCAACCTGGTAGCGCAGTTCGGCCTGGCACGCGCATACCTGGTCCAACAGAAACTTGATGATGCACGTAAAACCATCAAGGCTATCGAGAATCGTATTCCAAAGCATCCACTAGCCAAATACTTTCGTGCCTTCATTGCTTTGCAGGAAAATGACTACGACAAGGCGAAAGCTTTGCTATTAGGCGTACTTGGCATGTTGCCCACTCATGCTGAAAGCCTTTTACTATTAAGCAGAATTCATTATGACGAGGGGCAACTGGAGCAGGCAAAGGAATACATTTCGACATTTCTTGCAAGTCATCCAAATCATCTTCCCGCCATCAAGCTACTTTCAGTTATTCGCCTGGCTCTTCAGCAGACCGACGAGGCCATTACAGCTCTTGAAGATCTGAGTGGAGACGTAGAATTAGACAGCCAATTGATGGTTCTTCTTGGCAGTGCTCATATTGACAATGGTGATATTGCTTCCGGTATGGAGTTACTTAAGCAGGCAGCTTTGCTGGAACCCGATGTCGCTCCAATTCATACGCAGCTCGCAATTGGAAATCTCAAGGCCGGTAATACTGAAGTGGCGATCTCGGAACTGGAATCCGCAATTCAACTTGATCCTGAGTTAGTCCAGGCGGAGATCATGCTGATCCTGACATACATTGATAATGAAAAGCTCGACGATGCTTTGTTGGCAGCTGAGTCAATGAACAAGAAAAATCCCGAGAGTCCGCTCGCCGTTAACCTGATTGGAGCGGTTTATCTTGAGAAGGGTGACAGTAAAACTGCCAGGAAATATTTCGAGCAGGCCCTGGAACTGGACTCAAACTTCATACCCGCCCTGGTCAACATCGCACGACTTGAGCTTAGCTCTGCAACACCTGAGAGCGCGCAAGCCTTATACGAGCGTGTACTTGGTATTGACGAAAATAACGTTGAAGCGCTTATCTACATGGCGCAGGTGGAAAGTCAAAAACGCAACTTTGAACAAGTTGAAACCTATCTTAAGAGAGCGAGGGAAACGGCTCCCGGTTCATTGAGACCTAAAATTTTGCTGGCACGCTATTTCCAGGAAACTGGAAATTACCAGGAGATGCTGGCGCTGGCTTCCGAAGCTCACGACATCGCTCCGGAAGATCCTGAGACATTGCTTCTACTGGGTGAGGCGCAAAGATTAAATAACCGTGCTACAGCTTCAATTGACACGCTGCAATCATTGGTGAAACTAAGACCAGATTCTCACTCTGCACTTTATCAACTTAGCCTGACGCAGTTTAGAGCTGGCGAAATTAATCTCGCCAAGAAATCATTGATGGAGATTCTTGATAGTGATCCCAATCACGTTGGCGCGCTCCTGTCTCTTTCAAGAATTCACACTGTTGAAAAGCAATTCAGACTCGCCGAGGAATACACGGAGCGCGTGCGGAAGATTGAGGGCGCTGCGATCGATGCAGATATCATGCAGGGAGATATCTATATCGCCAGGCAGCAGCCGGAAGAAGCGATTGGGGCTTTCAAAAGGGCTTATGACATCAGGCCTGAAGGGCTTGTGGTAACCAAGCTTGCCCAGGCCTATGAATTGACTGGAGATACTGAAAAGGCACTGGACATTGCTGAACAATGGATTTCACAGAACCCGACCGATCTCCGGGTAAGACTGTATGTTGCTGGAACGCACCAGCAGGTAGGAAACACACAGCGGGCTACGCAAGCTTATGAAAACATCCTGGCTGAACATCCAGATAATGTAGTCGTACTGAATAATCTTGCATGGATGTACATGAGTTCCAGTCTTAAGCGTTCCGAAGAACTGGCACGGAAGGCCAACCTCCTCCTTCCAAACGAAACTGCGGTTCTGGATACGCTTGGATGGATCCTGATAAAGCAACGAAAGTTTGAAGAAGGCTTGAATATTCTTGACACCGCCATTGAAAAAGATCCTGGGTCTGCGGACATCAAGTATCATTTCGCCGCTGGACTAATTTTGTCTGGTGAAATTAAGCGGGGCGGAAAGGCCCTGCAATCCCTGTTACAAGAACATGGTTCTTTTCCTTCAAGACAGGAAGCGGAAGATCTGTTGAGTACATTGAATTAAAAGTACAATTCAGGGAATAATTTTTATAATCAAGTGAATATCAAGGAAACGTATTTATGCAATTTCCCTTCTCTTCCTTAAACAGAATCGGACCTGTAATCGTCATTTACTTACTGATGTTGTGTGGCTGTGGCCTCGGCTCATCAAAGAGTGTAGAAGAACACATGGCCGCCGCACGGGAATTTATCGCCGCAAATGACGTCAATTCTGCCCTGCTCGAACTAAAAAACGCACTGCAGAAAGAGAGCAACTTACCCGAGGCCAGGTGGTTGGTGGGAAATATCTATCTACAGCAGGGAAATGGAGCAGGCGCTTTTAAGGAGCTTAGCCAGGCACAATCCCTCGGATATACAAACCCCGAACTCGAAAAGATGTTACTTCGTGCCATGCTGCTGCAGGGAAAGCATGAGGAGATACTGGAGCAAACCTATTCTGAGAATGAGCTTGAACTTGAAACGATGCTTATAAGGGCTGATGCGTTCCTTGGACTGCAGAAAATCGAAGAGGCAAGAAAAATATTCAATGATGCTCTAAGTCGGGACAACGAGTCAGTACGTGCAAGAAATGGACTTATCCAGATAGCCCTGTATGAACGCGATCTTGAAACGGCAGAACAACTAATTGAAGAAACTCTTTCAATTGATATTGAAGACTCGCAGATCTGGGTTCTGAAAGGGCAACTGGCTTTCCTGCAGGAAAGCCCGGAAAAGGCCCAGGAGGCCTTTGAGAGAGCAAACCTCTCTGCCAGGTTCAATGCGACAGCACAATTCGGACTTGCACGTGCACTTCTAATACAGGAGAAACTGGATGAAGCGATGGTGCCGGTGGACACAGTCGCGCAAAAGTACCCAACACATCCCCTGGTGAAATATTATCGTGGTTACGTTGCACTGCTAAAAGATGACAAGGAACGCGCCAAGGTTTTACTTGAGGAAGTTCTCAGTGTTTTGCCCGAGCACCCTGAAAGCCTGCTGCTGCTTGCCCGACTTTACCACGAAGAAGGTCAATATACGCTGGCCGAGACCCATATTTCAAAATTCCTGGCACAATTTCCAAATCATCTTCCTGCTGTCAAACTGCTTTCAGTCATACAACTGAGACTCCAAAAACCCGGCGCTACTGTAGACACCCTGGCTGATGCAGCAAGCCAGGCCCAGGAAGATTGGCAAGTATTGGCATTAATGGGAAGCGCCCTCATGGAAGAAGGCAACCTGGAAAAGGGTATCGAGTATCTTGAAAAAGCTGCCGAGGTAAACCCGGAAACGGCGGCTGTGCACACGCAGTTGGCATTGGGTCACATGGCAAAGGGTTCAATGGATGCCGCTATCAGTGAACTCGAATCTGCAATTGAACTGGACCAGGGCTTGATTCGGGCAGAGATTCTCCTGGTACTTGCTCACCTTAGAACCAACAAAGTCGATGATGCAGTCATCGCAGCACAGGACCTGGTAAAAAAACACGAAGGTAATCCTGTTGCTCACAATCTGCTTGGGGCAGCTTACCAGGCACAAAAGAATGAGAAGGCCGCCAGGAACCAGTACAACAAGGCTCTCGAGATTCAGCCTGAATTTATTCCTGCACTAGGTAACCTCGCTCGTATGGATCTTGCCAATCGAAAACTCAGGGAAGCCGGGGAAAAATTCAACAAAATACTAAGCATAGATGGGAGCAACACCAACGCGCTCATAAGTCTTGCGTATATCGCCAGCGAGAACGGAGACCAGGAAAAAATGGTGTCGATCCTTGAAAAGGCGAGTTCAAGCAATCCTTCCTCAATTCAACCGAAACTCCTGCTTGGTAATCACTATCTTGCCAGGCCTCTGTACAGCAAGGCTCTTGAAATTAGCCTGGAGGCTTATGGTCTCGCACCGGATAACCCTGCAGTAATGTTGCTTCACGGTCACGCGCTTCGACTGAATGGTAAGCCAGGTGAGTCCGTTGAGATTCTTGGTCGTCTGCATGAACTCGTACCTGGGTCAGCAGAAGTAGCATTTCAGCTGGGCCTTGCACAAATTCAGTCGGGAGAAATTGAGCAAGCTAAATTACAGCTTGAAAAAGTACTGGAACGCGATAAAGAGCATTTTGGAGCCCTTTCGACACTCGCGAGACTGGCGATAAACCAAAAAAATGATGAAGAGATTGAGCGTGTCATAGGAAAAATAATGAGTATCGAACGATATGCTGCAGATGGCATCGTTCTAAAAGGCGATGCTGAATCTTCAAAAGGAAACTTTAAGAAGGCCATTGGTTACTACTCAGAAGCATATGAAATTGGCAAAAACACTGCGATCGTAATAAAACTTGCGCAGGCTCATGACAATATAAAAGACCGGCCTCAGGCCTTGAAAATTGTTAACGACTGGCTGTCTGAAAACCCGGGGGATTCGGCTGCCAACCTGTTTCTGGCAAGTCTTCACCAACAGGGAGCCGAGAACAGTCAGGCAATTCAACGCTACAACAAGGTTCTCGAATCTAATCCTGATAATGTTGTTGCTTTAAACAACCTGGCCTGGGCTCACCTTGAATCTGATCCTGAACGTGCACTGGACTACGCACGAAGAGCTAACAAGCTTGCCCCGGAAAGCCCGGAAGTTATGGATACCCTCGGTTGGGTGCTCTTCACCCAGGAAAATGTTGAAGAAGGACTTGCTTACCTTGGTCCAGCCAGGGAAAGAGGTCCCCAAATACCCAGTATCAGGTTTCACTATGCCGCAGCATTAAAGGCCGCAGGAGAATTAGGTCGGGCACAAACAGAACTACAGGAGTTACTATCCGACTTTGACGAATTTCCAGAACTTAAAGAGGCAAAGGCACTTCTCGCTGAAATCGAGTAAGACCTGCTGGCAAGCTTCTAACCCGGAGGAACAGGAAAATTCGTTTTTCCGATATGAACATTGTTAAGGCTCGCTATTTTGTCAACGCCCCTGTTGACATATTTTTTATTGGTGGATCCTCATTCATTGCCTTTTTGCTTTTTGGACTGTTCTATACAGATGCGAGAACACCGGCCGTTATTACTGCAGCGATATATCTTTCATGGGTGATTAATTGGCCCCACTTTTCCATGTCGACATACAGGTTGTACCAGAGTCGAACAAACATAGAGCAATATCCCATAACCGCATATGTTATACCTTTTGTCGTTTTCGGCGGCGTATTGCTTTCCTTTGGCTTCCCCGAACTTGTTGCACCGTATTTTGTGAAACTTTTTCTGCTTTGGTCTCCCTATCACTTCAGCGGACAAACCATTGGTATTACGATTATCTACGCGATGAGAAGCGGAATCCGGTTTACCGCGATAGAACGAAAAATCCTTGCTACATTTGTTTTCGGCACATACCTGGTATCGACTATCCGTGCGGAAGTCAGTCGAGACGGACATAGCTATTACGGCATTCAGTATCCAGGTATCGGTGTTCCACAATGGCTGGCTAATTCGGCTGAAGCACTAATGTGGTTGGCAGTACTTGGGGCAATACTGGCTACCCTGTATTGGTGTTACAGGCAACGCAAAATACTTCCCTTTGTAGTACTTCTGCCCGCTGCCACACAGTACCTTTGGTTTGTACAGTCAGTATACATGCCGTCATTCCAGGAATTTGTACCCATGTTTCACAGTCTGCAATACATACTTATCGCCTGGGGATTACAACTAAAAGAAAAACTTGATGTAAAAGGGATCCAGCCTTCTACAGCCTATACACTCAAGGAGACTGCACGATGGCTAGGCGTAAATTTTATTGGTGGCGCAATGTTATTCTATATTCTGCCATTCTCTGGAATTGCATTAGGCCATTCAGAATTATTTTCCACTGGAATCTTTTTTGCTGCAATTCAAATACATCATTTCTTCGTTGACGGTGTCATCTGGAAATTAAAAAACCGCACGGTTTCCCATCCCCTGATGATGCAGATTTCTGATGTAACGGGGAGAACCAGAACTGCACTGGCAACTTGAGGCTGATTGAAATGCGGGCCAGTTTAAGATGTATCCTCCTGATGCTATTCCTGGTGCCATACCCATCAGCATCAGTGGAGGTGAATATCGTGAAAATATCCCAACACAGGGTCATTATGGAAACTGATCTTGGCATGCTCGTTTTTGCCTTCTATCCAGATATTGCTCCACTGCATACACAGCAAATTACGAGACTGATAAATGCGGGAGCTTACGATTCAACCCACTTTTTTCGTGTCATACCGGGCTTCATTATTCAGACAAGTGAAATCACTGATCGCAATGTATCACTTACACAAGAGCAGAATGACTTGCTAAAACCGATAAAAGCAGAATTCACTGATGTCCTTAAACACAGGAAAGGCGTGTTATCCATGGCACGAATGCCGGAATCTCCTGACAGCGCCAGGAGCTCCTTCTCAATAATGCTTGGAAACGCTCCCCATCTGGATGGTGAATATACAATATTCGGACAGCTCGAGAGTGGTGGGCAGACTCTTGCCAGGATACTTGCCATACCGAGAAATGGCGAAAACCCGGCAAGCCGAATTACAATAAATCGAGCTTACGTGGTCAAAGATATTGAATCACATTATCAAAAATATCCTCGAGACCCGGTAAGCGGCAACTCCTTTAGCAGCGGCGCAAATGATAGTGTCATCACTGATTATTTTCGGCTACATGACGAAAAGATCCAATTAGTTGTGATTTGCGCCCTGGTAATCATTGCCTTGAACCTGGTTTCTTTTTTGTTTTACAAGAAGCTTTCTAAAGCCATGCTCCTTTCGATTCAAATGATCACAATACTAATTTCCAGCTTCTTGCTATTTGTACTTCTTACGAAAGCAGCTCATCATGATTCATGGCTTGCCATCGTCATATTTACAGGCTTGTTCCTGTTGTTTCGATTAATGAGCCAATTTGAGAATAGAAAGACTTAATTACATATTTGCTGCAATGGAATTTGAAGGGGCAAAATCGATTTTCAAAAACAATATAGTGGACCTGTTGTCACGAATGCCTGACCAGGCTATGGGTTCCATCATTGGCAATTTTCTCCCGATTGTGATGATGCACCGTTTCTCTCAACCTGACCGTAATATTACGGGACATGAAACAGGTCATATTAGAAACTGCCTCGAAGTATTTAGAAAGAATGGTTACTCGGCCATATCACTTTATGATTTCGCCCGCTCCATCAAGGATGACAAACCTATTCCCAATAAGTCAGTGTGCTTTACGATGGACGATGGATTCATTGACCAATACGAGGTGGCTTCATCACTTTTTGCGGAATTTGATATTCCGCTGACTTGTTTTGTCATCACACGATTTCTTGACCAGGAACTTTGGCCATGGGATGACCAGCTTGCATATATTATTGACAGGGCATCACCGGGGCAGCATATGCTGCGCTACGATGATACAGAGCTCTCGATTTATCTTACATCCGACAGTCGTTCTACTGAGCTTTCTCGACTTAGAGATCATATCAAGTCCGTGTCCAACGAAAGACTGTATGAAAACCTAGAGGGAATTTACGAATCTTTTGGTGTGAAAGTACCTGCTGAGATTCCTGGGAATTATTTACCCATGAGTTGGGATAATGCCCGTTCATTTACTCGCGCTGGACATTCAATCGCCCCTCACACAGAAAGCCATCGTATACTATCCAGGCTGTCAGATGATGCAGCCGAATCAGAGATAAAGTTATCAATAGAGAAGGTCAATCGTGAAATCGATGATGCACCGCCGGTATTTGCATATCCTACGGGTAGAGCCAACGATTTTTCGAATAGGGAGGCAAAATTATTGAATGAAAACGGAGTGTTGGCCTGTGTATCCACTATACCTGGTAGCGTTATGACAGATATTATTGAACCAGGAAAGATGTTCAAGCTGCCAAGGTATGCAATGCCTGATAATGTCTACGACTTTCTACAATATATTTCGTGGATTGAGGTTGCCAAGGACAGGTTACGAAACAGGAAATAATTAATAAAAATCATCGGTAAAGATAAGTGAATATTAGAATCATCAGGAAGCTGGAACAGCTTGACGAGCTGAAGAATGACTGGATTAACCTGGTTGAAAACCAGGCAAGCTTCAGCATTTTTGAACACTTCGACTGGATACGCGGCTTTTATTCGCGAATTGAGGAAAAAGATATTCTCCTGCTTCTTATGCATGATGCCGACAACAAGCTTGTCGGCATTTTTCCATTTGCAGTATCAACGCTAAAAATTAAGGGCATGCAATTCAAAGCACTAGTGCATGCTTCAGGTAATTCGGCAGACTTTTCATCTTTTGTTATATCGAAAGAAATCAACAGGAAGGTTTCCACAAAAAGAATAGTCAGCAAGCTTATTGAAATTCAACCAGGAAACTGGGATTTCTTTATGATAGATCGACTTAATGATGCCGATGCCGTGTCTAATCTCTTCAGGTCTTATCTTTCTGAATCCATTCATGGCACCTATTATGTGTCCAGTATCACACCTTGCATCAGGCTCAATGAAGTATTTGGAGAGGCAAAAAAGCTTAGCAATGTTAGCCGTCGCTTTAAAAAGTTGCTATCTTCATCAAGTATTGATATCACGATTGATATTCCGGCCGAAAAAGATACCCTGCGTGAGTTACGCGAGCTCCATAGCATTCAATTTCCGGGAGCTGGGTTTAGCCATTCGAGCACAGTAGCTTTTGTGGACGATTTGATATCCAGCGATAATTTCGCAAAATATATTTCTGTTTCTACTATTCGATGCGATGGGAAAATAATAGCTGGTCATTTCGGATTTAAGTTTGCTGGAAAGTTCTATTACTATGTGCCAGTTTATGACCGCGATTACAAATCAAATGGGCCTGGCCAGTACTTGCTGATGCATATGATTAATCACTTTAAAGAAAAAGACTACCTTGTTTTTGATTTTCTTAGAGGTGATGAAGACTATAAAGATAACTGGGCTAACACTCTTAATCATAACTACGCTGTTTTCGGAGTATCGAGGCATGCGTCGTTTTATTTGAAGTTGCTGACATTCGCTTATCTTTTTAGAAGAACACTTCCGCTCTAATTGTAAGAGTCGAATACAAATAATTGCCCAATGGAATAAATTAGAAATGCTTAGAAAAATAAAAAGAAATGTCACGGAGTTCTTTCGCACCCGGTTACGTCGATTTCTCCAGTTGCCGCCAAATTATATTGGTGACAACGGATGTATACGGGCAGCCGCATCTTTTTGTGCCTGGAACCAGGTTGAAGGCGACTATCTTGAATTTGGAGTATGGAGAGGCTACTCTTTTTCTGTAGCTTACCATTCGATGATTTCACAACGGGAAAATCATTACAGCATAGGATATGACACCCCGGAATATTTAGCATGGAAGAGTACGGAACCTCGGTTTTTTGCATTTGATAGCTTTGAAGGACTGCCCTCTGGCGAAGATTTTGATCGGATGGTGGATTATGCCGAGGGCTCCTATTCATGCTCGGAACAGGATTTTCTAAACAACCTTGAATCAAATAAGGTAGACCTTGCTCGGGTTACTACTGTGAAAGGGTTTTACAACGATACCTGTATTCCTGAAACCCGCGAGAAACTTGGGTTAAAAAAAGCTGCGGTAGTAATGATTGACTGCGACCTGTATGAGTCAACCGTTCCAGTGTTGAATTTTCTTACCGATATTGTGCAACAGGGCACAATTCTTGTTTTTGACGACTGGTTCAGATTCAAGGGTAAACCTGACTCGGGCGAGCAGAGGGCCTGTAAAGAGTGGCTGGAAAATAACCCGCATATTCGACTGGCTGAATTTTGGAGACAGGGACCTCAAGCGGTGAGCTTTATAGTGAATATCGTAGATTAGCTCACCATAAACCAAACCAGTTTCGCAACCTTGTGTCTAATTTAGACCATTGCTTTTGCCAGAAATTATAGGTGCCGTTACGATAATAAATCCACTGGTATAGTGATAACTTATCACAGGCTGCTTTACGCTTATCATTATAGTACTCGATAATATCATGTGATGTCGGAACGCCGGTGTTCAACCACCCTGGAAGGTATTCGTTTCCAAGGACATCAACATCCGTGAATACCTTACTCAGCCCTGTGCCAGTTGCCGGGCAAACGCTCTGATATTCGTCAGCTATCATAACCACCCCACTCTCTCCAACATTTCGTTGTCGGTAAAAATCAGTGAAAAATACCTGAGTTTTTGAGGCTGCCTTAATTTTTCCTATTTGCTCCTCAAGGTCGGGAAAATAATGCTTGATACGTGCCAAGGTGTCTTTCCTTAGATTTACAGCATTTTTGTCGTTTCTCTTAAGCTGGGTAAAGAGATTAATTCGCATTCGATCATCAATTTTGAAGAGCGTGAGGTAATCAATGCCATCTCTGACCGGACTCAGGAAATAATTGAATCCTGAAAAGTCAAATGAATCTATATTCTCCGGTTCTATGTACAACCCGACATTATAGGTTCTCAGAGATGGATTGGACCTCTTTTCATACCTTAGATTAGATGCAATCGATGATAATCCTCCAGTTGCCAGCACTACTACTTTGCAACTGATTTTATTGCCATCTGACAAATAAACATTCTGCATAGAATAAGAGCTATCAAGCGAAGTCACGTTCCCAATTATCAAGCTCTGATTGTCAAGAAATTCGTGTCTCAAACGGTTCACAAAATCGCCATACTTAAGTCCATACTGTTCGACAGTATCGAACTCCGTTCTCTTTCCCATTCTGTAGTTGATGGTTTTGCCGATCGGGCCTGCGTCCGGCACTCGGTATTCGAAAATACCCAATTTTCTCATTTGCTCAGCCTGGTCATACTCAATCTTTTCGGCCCTGAATGCGTCCGGATACACTTTCTGATTGTCCACGACAAGGACCGATATATTGTTTCTGGCACAGACTCCGGCTAGCGTTGTGCCGGCAAGTCCCGCTCCGATTATTACGACTTCAGTATCCATATTTAGCTGACTAATTAATATGACTTAACTCATGTTATAAGGTACGGCAAAAAGAGCTTTTTTTGATACTAAAAAAGAGTATATATAAACGGTGCAACAGAAGAGCCCTGTGACATCATCAATAATCCTCCCAGTAACAACATAATAGTGATTATTGGTGCCAACCAGAATTTCTTCCTTGTTTTCATAAATCCCCAAAGATCAGCAAGCAACTCAAACATCAGTAGGGGTTTTCCATATTATTTTCTGGCTTAGTCCTACTGTCTATTCTATAGCTAGTCAATGTCTCGTCAAAACTCCTGCTCATTGGGTCAATGCGAAAAATCTTCATAACAATGCCCATTGGCATCATGACCAGGTAAAAAAGCAGGGTGATGATGATGCGGGAATTGATAGTTCCCGCGATAACACCGAATTTCATCCATGGTTTATAGATATAATATAAAGATTCAGGGTGAGCGAGAGCGAGTGCTCCCAGAATCAAGGCAACCAGTATGGGCCATGACGGGATTCCAGTTTCAAAAATCCAGGGCAGGATGACGCAAAATATAAGTAAAACGAGAAAACCTGACAAAAGTCCAAATTTTCGCAGCTCTGAACGTTCAGTTTCGAAGCCTTTATTTTTGCTAATCTGGTTCATGGGTGCTTGTCTGTATATTAGCTACAGAGTATTTCGGTTGTGCAGACTTATTCAATAAAAGGTTCCCAATTACCAGGTAGTCCATCTCTGTGTTCATAAAGCAACGATAAGCATCGTTCACGTCACACACTATGGGTTCACCTCTTACATTGAAAGATGTGTTTACCAATACAGGACAACCGGTTTTTGCTCCAAACTCCATTATCAACTTGTGGAATTTTGGGTTAGTATCTTGTTGAACCGATTGTACACGCGCAGAGTAATCAACGTGTGTCACTGCGGGTATTTGAGTGCGCGGTAAATCCAGCATCTGTAATCCTGTCACCTTGGTTTTTGTGGCAGGCGACTCGATTCTTTTTTCATTCCTCACTGGTGCAACGATAAGCATATAAGGGTTTTCGTAATCCATCTCAAACCAGTCACCGGCCCATTCTTCTGCAACCGCAGGTGCAAATGGTCTGAATGATTCACGGTTTTTAATTTTCAGGTTCATCACGGACTGCATCTTTTCATTACGGGGGTCTGCCAGGATGGAGCGATTCCCCAGCGCGCGCGGACCATATTCCATTCTCCCCTGGAACCATCCAATCACGTGTCCCATTTCAAGAAGTTCTACAACTCTCGCCGTGAGTATATTGTCATCCAGGAATTCATACTTCGCATTGGCTTTATCAAGAACCTCCTCGGACTCCTCGGTAGAGTACATGGGACCAAGATAAGAACCTTGCATTCTGTCGGTAACTTGCGCCTGCCGCTCACTTCCGAGGTGCTCATGCCATGCTGTAAGTGCAGCTCCGAGCGCGCCGCCAGCGTCCCCTGCGGCCGGTTGTATCCAGAGATTCTTAAACGGTCCTTCTCTTTTCAATCTCCCGTTTGCAGCACAATTAAGGGCTACGCCCCCGGCAAGACACAGGTTCTCCGAATTTAGCTCGGCATGAATAGTATGGCATAACATGAGGATTATCTTTTCCGTGACTGCCTGTATTGAACTGGCGACATCCATGTAGTGTTGGACAACTTCTGACTCGGGTTTTCTTCTTTCCTTTCCGAAAAGCTTTTCAAAGGACCTGTTGATCATCGTCATCCCTGTAGGAAAATCAAAATACTCCATATTCAATCGGAAGCTACCATCTTCTTTTATGTTGAGAAGTTTTTTTTCTATCAGGTCACAATATACGGGTTCACCATATGGGGCGAGCCCCATCAATTTGTATTCCCCGGAATTTACTTTGAAGCCACAGTAGTAGGTGAATGCAGAGTACAACAGGCCAAGTGAATGCGGAAAATTAATTTCCCACTGTGGTATTAACTGATTCCCTTCCCCCAACCAGACTGAGCTTGTCGTCCATTCCCCGACGCCGTCCAGGCACAGCACGGCCGAACGACTAAACGGGCTGGGATAAAAGGCAGATGCCGCATGAGACCGATGGTGTTCATTGAATAGTAATTTTGGTAATTTCTTTTCATGAATACCACTAAGCTGGGATAACTCGCGGCGAAGGACTTTCTTGAGAAATAATTTTTCCTTTAGCCATACTGGCATTGCTGCGCTAAACGATTTTATTCCACCTGGAGTATAAGCCAGGTAGGTCTCCAGTAATCGTTCAAATTTGACGAGGGGTTTATCGTAGTAAACGATGTGGTTAATACCATAAAGATCTGTTTCTCCGGCCTTGAGACAATATTTCAATGCGTTAGTCGGGAAGGCCGGATCGTGTTTAATCCTGGTGAACCTTTCCTCCTGTGCAGCTGCGACAATTTCCCCATCCCTCAACAGGACAGCCGCGCTATCGTGATAGTACGCAGAGAGGCCGATAATATTAGTGGTCAATCCCACTTCCCCTGGTGAATCGCCCTGAATATCTGATATTTTGATTGCTGGAGTAAGGAGTAAAACGGGATGTTCATTTGAGCAGTACAAACCATGCAATGCATATCTCAGGGCAGGTGCTTAACGATAGCGGGTCCGAGTAAATTGGTAATTATTGTGGGCATTTTCTGCCATGTTTTAATCATCAGCTTGTATCGCGGATTCGAGGGGTTCAGTTGAGGTAATTCTGAGGTATTTGCCAGCCAATAATTCCAGTGATTTTGCAAGGGCACAGCTCCCCACTGCTTTTTAAAATGATAGGTGCCGCTGTCTTTTGTTGAACGCCCAAAATCAAAAAAACGATAGGAGTTTTTAATGGCATAATCAAGTACTCTACTGTAAAGATACATGTTAATGCTTAAAGCGTTCACCTCCCGCAGTGTAGACGCCCAGGGTATTTCAAGAACATCCCTGTAACCAATTAAAAAAGCACAGGCCACCGGTCTGGATCCCAGGTACACCACCAGGACACTTGCACCCGTCTCCGGGCTTTCCAGAATAGAACGAAAAATTGATTTACTATAGACAGGAGTGCCAAGGTCTCTCATGTTTACTGAAAATACCTTGTAAAAGTCATCTAAAATCTCGGCAGCACCAATCCTGGTACTAACTTTTTCTCTTTCCGCCCTCTTCACCTGTGCTCGAAGTTTGCTGCCCAACTTCGCCATCAATTCTTCGTAAGAGGATGGCAGCTCCAGGATCATACTAACCTTGTCACTCCGACATGCCATGGTCGTTCGCTGCACAAGCTCTCTTAACTCCATGTGTTGTACCCCAAGGGTCGAGCAGACATCGAATGCTTTCTCGAGCAATGCTGCTTCCGCCAGCTGGTTTGAAGAAAGCACCCCTCCATAGTTCAAGTACGGCATCGACACGAGAAAGTCCCCGAAAAGACGACTTTTTAACCGTAGTAATGGCAATACTCCCATCACATTATCGTCCTGATCGAAAGCCATGAGAGAATGGTCTTCCTTTCCAAAACTATCAGTAATGATTTTTCTAAAAATACTTCGATGGTATGGGCTTGAGCAGGGGTGTAATTCTACATATTTATCCCATGTGTCCGCTGTAGACTCCAGGTGACTGGCAACACGATATGTTTTTGAATGTGCAGTTTGAGCCGCACAAGCAGTAGTGAACCTTCCAGGCAAATCCCCAGTTTCTGTTTTTGCTATTGCGTCTGACACAACCGAAGATTCCAGTAGTTTTTTCTTTTGTCTGAGTTGCTTTAACTCCTGTTTTATCGCCCTCATTCGGCCTTCGAGTTCTGCGGACTGCTGGTTATTTCGTCGAGCAATCCCCAGGGAGTGAGAGCAGTTACTTTTTTCACTGGTAAGGCGACTAATCTCGCGTAATATCTGCTCCAGTTCGTTGTCTGCAACTATATTCTTATTCACACTAGTACCGCGGAATTGAAATTTAGGCCCTTAATTACTGTAGAGCGTTGACGTCCAATGACTGACGTCCGGGGATTTCCTGCAGCACGTCGCTTACTGTTGAAAACTGAAAGTCTCTTATGAGTCTTTCAAGCCTTTGCGAGCACACATCAAGGTTATTGTAATGACGAAACTTGGACAAACGACTGGCATCTTCAATTCTGGGTTGCGTGGGATCAATCTCCCAGGGATGCAGGTAAAATATACCCGGTTTGTCGCTGCATGCTCGCTTTAACAAAAAACGGGACAACCAGTAGGGATACAGGCGGAAATACCCTCCTCCAGCGGCCGGAATTCGCACTCCAGCCACGTCGGCAGTCGTCAAGGGGAACTCCAATATTTTCTCGCCGTTTTCGAACAGGATGTCATATGGACTCGATGGTGTTCCGGGAATGCCATAGCGATCATGCCTTACCGGAAATATACTCGAATCCCATCGGAATCCCAGCTCAATGAGAATGTCCAGGGCCCATAGCGACCGTCTTGTAATGGAATAGGATGAGGCCCTGTATCCTGCCACCTCTTTCTGAACAATATCCTCAAGCAGGTTCTTGGATCTTTTTGTTTCTTCCCTGAATACTTCCGGCGTCTGGTTATAAACAAGCTTGTGACTATAGCCATGAGAAGCTATTTCATGGCCCAGGCCTGATATTTCCTTTATAAGTTCAGGATGTCGCTCCGCAACCCATCCAAGCACAAAAAAAGTGCACCTGATGTTATGTTCATCAAATATCCTGAGCAGTTCACCCGTATTTTTCTCTACCCTTGAAGGCATTGAACCCCAGTCTTCGACTTTAATGTTGCTTTCAAAAGCCGCAACATGAAAATAATCTTCCACGTCGACTGTCATCGCACACCGGGACGGATTCTTACTAATGTTTTCTGACATATGCAGGTTCGATTCTACAAACGGCAATTTATCCTGGACAGACTAGACCCAGCCTGAAAGACGGGCCAGGAAATAATCTTTATTGTTGGCAATATCTTCATGATACCCAATACGACAGAGCTTGTGCGAATTCACATTAGGGGAATTTATCCCACTTTCAGTCAATACAGCCGCTGAATAATGCTTTTCTACCTGTTCACAGGCGTACTTCGAAGTATCTCCATTTGGATAACAAAACAAATTAATATCTGAGCCTAGTTGATCTTGCAGCTGCATTTTACTCTGAATTACTTCATTTTCGATCTCGAACTCTGGCACACCTGTCCTGAGTCGACAATGCGATATCGTGTGAGAACCAATTTCAATAAGACCCGAGGACTGCATCTCCCTTAATTCATCCCAGTTTAACATTGACCGTTGACTGACTTCCGCATTTAGTGCCTTTTCGCTGATATCCAGGAAATTATGCATTTCCTCGTCACTATATACCTTGCAAGCATGAATCAGTTCACTAAGTGCATGCGGTGTTGTCAGCTGACAAGGCGCTACATCACTTACACGTTCAAGCCAGGAAAAACTGGCAGGCCATTCTTCAGCGTCATCCAGGTATCGTAATTGGGCAGCGAGACGATTCGGCCAAAAAAGCTTTTGCGTTCCGACATATCCCGTCACCGCAAAAATCACAGCAGGGACATTATGCCTCTGCAAAATCGGGAACGCATGCCTGTAATTGTCCTGCCAACCATCATCAAATGTTATTGCGATAGAGCGAGTTGGCAAGGCAGAGTTATTCTGCCGCATGCGAATCCAGTCACCCAGGCTAACAAGCTCACCGAAATCCTTTAGCCACTCTATATTTGCTTCCAGGGTCTCCGGTGTAACATACATGCCCGGCTCTTCCCTCGCAGACACAGCTTCCTCCTGGGTCAGGACCCTGTGATACATGAGAATCCAGAGCCTCGGTTCCCTTGCACTCCAGTTATGTGGCCCATAACGCGCAAGGAGCCATGAAAAAAGGTTTTTCGTTATTTTCTTCACAATATTACAGGCCTACAGGCTTATATTCTCTTTAGAAAATGTTAATTTACTACCTTTATGAAAACAATTCTTCATATTATCGATACTACAGGTCCCGGCGGAGCCGAGTCTGTCTTCATCAACCTGGCCGACAAATCAAGACTTCACGGGTACTCATCCATTGCGCTCATTCGAGGCCCGGGCTGGGTTAATGATGAACTCCTGAAACGAGGGGTCCCGACTCGTATTCTAGAATCCCGCGGCAGGTTTAACCTGGGATTTCTGCTGCAGTTAATCAAACTCATTCGCAGCGAAAATATTGTTCTTATCCATGCACATCTTCTTGGGGCAGCTGTGTACAGCGCGATGGCGGGATGGTTAACCAGGACACCTGTGATAGCGACATTTCACGGGATGGTTGATGTTAGTCCGAATGAGCGATTCAGAAAACTTAAACTATGGATAATGGACCGGGCGATTTATAAATATGTCACCGTTTCCCAGGGGCTCATGCGGGTCATTGCCAGTGAAAACCTGCTCCAGCCATCCAAAACAACTGTAATCTATAATGGCATCCCCTCTCATCGTTACTCTGGTGATAAGAGTGATGAACTGAGATCAAGCCTTGATATCAACGAAGACTCTATAATTGCCGGGTGCCTGGGTAATGTGCGTCCGGCCAAGGGTTATGATGTTTTGATCGAAGCCATGTCTATTCTTAAGGACGAGTATCCCAGGCTGAAAATAGTTGTTGCAGGGCACAAGAAGCCCGAATTAATGGACAAGCTTGATGTATTAATCAAGGAGAAAAATTTAACTGACGATATCTTCTTTATTGGATATCAGGATAACAGTGCAAGCTTCTTAAAGGGATTAGATTTATTCCTGCTTCCCTCTACATCTGAAGGATTTTCCATCTCGACTATAGAAGCCATGGCATGTGGCCTCCCAATGGTGGTAACGCGATGCGGTGGGCCAGAAGAGATAGTAGAGCATGAGGTTACCGGGATCATGGTCGAGCCGGGTAACGCCGAGGATTTTTCCGCCGGTATTAAACGGCTACTGTCTGATACAACCCTTTCACAACGATTAGCACAATCCGGACCTGCTGCAGTCAATAAGAAGTTCTCGGAAGAATTAATGTTGCAAAGCTACAAAGAGTTATACGAATCGGCTAAGTATTAAACAAGAGTTTTACATACTGCTTCGCTTCGTAGATTGCCGGGGCGAAATCATCCAGGCGGTTGACCTCATGCCGACTAAAGCCGGTAAGCGGAAAAATAAACTCCAAAACCCTTGTTATCTTGGCCATGATACCTGTGTCCCGTTTTTTCAGGAAAAGATACAGACTGTCCAGGTCTCCGAGAAACCAGCGTAACCTTGTTCCTTCACGGTAACTATTCGTGACGTTCGGGACTTCACCCGTTGATAACTGGCATAGCCACTTCGGGAAATCCACTCCTGCGTCAATAGCAAGCTGCAATGAACCCCAGAACCTGGTATTAACTTCCATGAGCCAGTGCCTTCCGCTTTCATCAACCCGGTATTCCACCATGGCGACTCCATGCCATTCTACTTCATCTAACAGCTTCCGCGTGGATTCCAATAACACGGATGAAACAGGCATTGACTCAGATAATACACTCACTCCTCCGGATGGGGGTTTTTCGCGTAGCCTCCGATGGCTAAAATATGCAAGGAGTTCTCCATGGTCATAAAGAACAAATATTGCAGCCCCATGGCCTGGAATGTACTGCTGTATCATTACTTCCTGCATTATAACGTGAGCCGCCTCTTGCAAAAACTCTCGATAAGCCTGCTGGTCATTGATAACTGTAACTTCTGATCGAAAATAGTTCCCCTCGTGTTTATAGATCGAACTTGCGGGTTTAATAACAACGGGAAACTGTAAATCGCCGGGTTCTGGGAAAGAATGCCCAGCATCAACAAATATGGACTCTGGACAAAGTGTATCCATCTTTTGAGCGAATCTAACCAGGTTGCATTTATTTCCAAGTAATTCGATCCTGGTCTTTCCTGTAAAAGGGATAGTGCAGAGATTTGCCAGTCTGTTCTCGTTATCGACAACAATCGTACTGGTAAGATCAGTGACCGGGATAAGCAAGTCCACTTTTTTGGATTCAATAATATCTGTAAGCCACTCAACAAAAGAACGCCAATCATTAAGAGGGTCGGGATAACATTGATACTCTTGAGAATACCTGGAATGGCCTGCCAGGGCATTTCGTGTTGAATCAGCAGTGATGATATAATGACCACATTTACCTAATGACCTGGCAATGGCAAGCGCTGCACGCTGATTCGCGTCAAGAACAAGTATTCGTATCATCAAGTCTAATATCTTTTAAATAAAACTGGTTTTGTTAAATCCATGGATACTGATTCATTAAGCATTGTAAATCAAAAGTACGGCTCAAAATCGGGATTTCTCAAGCATTCGTTCTATTATTTTACCCAATACCTTGGGCTATGGAGAAGTTACCAGGTAATTGATTTTCATGATGTGAAACGACTTGTATTTGTTTGTAGCGGTAATATATGCCGTAGCCCGATTGCCAGGAAATTACTGGAGCAGGCCGGCGTGGAAAGCATATCTTTTGGTTTGCATTGTACCAAGGGCGCCAGGGCGAATGAAACCGCTCTGAAAATAGCGCGCCGATACGACATTGATATAGAGGATCACAGGGCTACTCCCGTCTCGGAATATCTAGCTTCAAAAAATGATCTTGTTATCGGTATGGAGCCTCGACATATGTCTTATTTCGAAAACTTCGATTGTCAGAGATCCTTACTCGGGCTTTGGGGCGACCCCCCTGCTCCGTATATTCATGACCCTTATATGACAAACGAAGAATATTTTGATATCTGCGTCCGTAGAATTATTTCCTGCTCAAACGCATTGAGCGATCGGCTGAGCTAAGTCACCCAGGACATATTAGTGTATTAAATAAGGACTAATTTCCTGGGCCCAGGCCTTGTATCCACTACCATTTAAATGCAAGCCATCCCTTGAATACTTTCGTGAGAGCCTGGCATTGCTGGCCAGCACCCTGTTCAGATCAATAAATTCCACTTTATTGCTGGTTCGTGCTAGTTCAGATAGGGATCTGTTTAACTCAGCAATCACTTCGTTGGCGCGATCATTTCTGCTGTGTGTATACAAAACTGATTCGATATATACTTGAATGTCGGCTTGCAATAATTTAGTTACTATCTGCTCATAATTTTCAAGTATATCTTGCGGCTTAAACCCCCGGTTTATGTCGTTTATACCTATCATGAGAAACACCTTTTGAGGTCGAGACTGAATTACTTGCGATATTCTCTGCAAGACACCATAACTGGTATCCCGACCGATGCCCCGATTTACAATGGAAATTCCCGGGAATAATTCACTCCACTCTCCCCTGTCGGTAATTGAATCGCCAAGCATAACTACAGACGGCTCCAATATGCCATTCTCCTCAAAGAACGAAGTCTTATCGAGGAAGTACGGATAGCTGGTTAGACTTTTGTTGTAACCTGGATTAACAGGTTGTTGATTATCACCAAATATCGGTTTCAAAAACAATATTCCAGCTATACCCAATTCAATTAACGCTATAGAACCCAGGACAAAGACAATGACTCTATTTCTTGCCATGAGCTGCTATGCAAAACTCCTGATTTTCCCAGCTGCTGGTTTTTCAAAAAAATAGAAAGAAATACCTGCGAGAATACATGTCAAAAGAAGAGGCACTGCCAACGTTCCAATTCCCTGTTCGAAATACTCATTGCAAATCTTTAACACCGGCCTGTGAAAGAGATAAAAACCAAATGATATCTCTCCCAGGAAAATGAGAGCCCTGCTTTCAAGAATCTTAAGAGATGAGCTGTTTAGTACTGTTGCGATAAATAACACCAGGATTATCATCCATGATATTGGATCCAGCCAGGTAAGATAAAGTGTGGTGTCATTGTAGTACAAACCCAGCATTCTTCTTGTCTCCGGCACATTTACGAACAAACTGAATAACGCTATTATACCAAGAATATTAATGACTTTCGGGTTGATTGATTTTAGAGAGTTATTGTTTATTGCAAGCAACACACCGGCAAAGAATATTGGCGAATAACTACTGACTATTTTAAAGTATTCGCCTTTAATCGACACTGTCAGCAACGTCGGTATTGTGGTCACAGAGATAAAAAGTATAGCTAACAACAGACTTTTACTTCGGGCAAATACCCACCAGTAAATTATAAATATTAAATAGAACTGCACCTCTACTGGTATCGTCCACAATTCTTTTCTGGCCATTACAAAAAAGTATGAAAACACGATATCTTTGATACTTTCAATATTGTAATGAAATGAAGCGTCCACAAAATAGGTGATCAATATTGACAGTGTGACTACGGATAAATAGAGTGGAAAAACCCTTCCAATCCTCGCAAGAATATATTTTTTGACGTTGTATTCGTCAAAATTATTGCATATGTATAGATAGCCCATTAGGTAGCCACTTAACAAGAAAAATATCATGACTCCGATTTGGCCAAACCCTTTCCCGAATATGGATGGCAAGTATCCTTCATTGGCAGAGTGCGAAATAAACACAATCAATGCAGCCAATCCACGTAAGCCGGTTAACTTATTCAGTCGCATGGTATTATGTGTAGTTTATTATTTTGCTGTTATAGCATTACTTAAAGAGGATAGCTAATTGGCCGGGCGACGCATAAAAGGCATCGACTGTTTAAGGGGTATATCCGCACTAATTGTAGTCTTATTTCATTACTGCTTTTTTTATCCTAATAATTTTAATCCTGAGTTCGGCCTTCCTTTTACTTTCAGCCAGGGTCACCTGGGAGTACATATATTCTTTGTGATAAGCGGGTTTGTCATATATCTAACCCTCGACAGGTCCAAAACGCCACATCATTTTATAGTTTCACGATTTTCCAGATTGTACCCGGTTTACTGGGTCGCAGCCTTGATGACTTTTGCAGTGATAAATCTCACTGACACCGGCCTCTTCGATCGCAGCCTCAGTGAGCTCATAATAAACCTCTCAATGTTACAAACAGTCTTTAAAGTCCGTCACGTGGACCCCGTATATTGGAGTCTTTTTTATGAGCTTGTTTTCTATTTCTGGTTTGCCCTGATTTTCTTCATGGCAAAGAGAAAATACCTGATGAGCGTGCTGGCGCTTTGGCTGGGCATCCAGGCCGCGGCCTATTACCTGGAGACTTATCATGGCTGGTTCCCATGGCTCGTGACTCAATACATGATATTGAAATATATCCATTTGTTTATCGGTGGGATTATCCTGCATGAGTATTACAAAACGGGGCACTTCCAGCCATTACATATTATGATGCTGTTAATAACTGTCGTGCTTGAGTTTCTGCTGAATGACCCATTCGCTGGTATTCTCTATATCGCTGTTATATTTATTTTTATTTTGATTGCTAAAGATAAGTTTTACCTGCCAGCAATGCCGGTTTTTGTATTTTTCGGAGATATTTCATACCCCCTTTATTTAACTCACCAGTTTTCAGGTTATATAATCATGGACAGCTTGCATAAAACGGGTATGAACAATTACCTCGTTTTTGCAATCACACTTGGCACTGCAATATTAGTTTCATTTTTATTGCATAAATATGTTGAACTGCCCTCCCTATACAGTTTGAGAGCCCGGCTGCTCTATAAAGATAGCAAGTATGAACGAACTGTATAAACTGAATTTCTTCTCTATCCTGGGTGAATTCAAGAAACAGTCCGCAGGTTTCTGGTGGTTATGTATCTACGTCATTATTGAATACACTAGAATCCAGACAATATACCCGGCGCTTGACGTTATTCCCCTGGCGCAGATATCCATCCTTATAGCCATTCTTTCTACACTTTCCAGGAAAAGTACTGGCCCCAGGGTCCCTGATGCAGAGGGTATAAGCAAATTATTTTACTTTTACTCGTTTGTCATTTTTCTTTCATCACTATTGGCGTATAACAGCTCTGTATCATTTGACAGCATCGTTATTCATATCAACTGGATTATACTGTTTGTAATTATTGTTAAGCAGATTGACACCGAAAAAAGATTCTATCTATTTCTAATTGTATTCTTCCTTGTCAACTTGAAAATGTCCCAACACGCGTATCGAGTATGGGCAGAACGAGGATTTTCATTCGCTTCATGGGGTCTATCTGGCTCCCCTGGCTGGTTCAAGAATTCCGGCGAGTTTGCCATTGAAATGTGTGTGTTTTTTCCACTGGCCTACTATTTCATATTTTCGTTAAGAACCCACTGGTCGAAAGCAAAAACATTCGCCTTGATTTTTATTCTTCCCTGCTCTGCTATTTTATCTGTCATTGGCTCTTCATCTCGAGGTGGACTAATAGCAATGGTTTTTAGTGTGTTTTACATGTCTCTATTTACACAATATAAGAAGAATATTTTGCTGGGTATAGCCTTACTGGGCGTGCTGGTCACGCTTTTTTTGCCCGAGGAGTCAAAAGACAGGTTCAGGAATATCGGGAAAGATTCCGACTCTCTTCACAGGCTCTATCTATGGGAAAAAGGCGTTGATATGTATAAAAGAAAGCCGCTTTTTGGAGTGGGTTACGAAAACTACAATATATACTATCTTAGAAATTATACTTCTTTCGAAGAGAAAGAACTTGAGCGCGATGTATCCTCCGGAACCGTGGAAATTGTTTCAGCATGCCATAATATTTTTATCCAGGCACTCTCGGAAACCGGAACGATAGGAATTTTTGTGCTTTTTCTCCTGATGCTAAAAAACTATCGAATGAACAATCACACACGACGGCTGGCGAGGGAGAATAAAGATATATTTAACGAAAACATTGCTCTGGCATTAAATGCATCAATGCTTGCGTTTATTGTTGGCGGCCAGTTTGTGACGATACTATACTATCCTTTTTACTGGATGAACCTTGCCATGTCCACGGCACATCATAACGTCGTAGCACAAAAGTACCATGCTCAGAAATAAAATCCCCCGGTTTGTCCTGACACTGGTGTTGAAAACACTTTCTATAATGATGAAAACAGTAAAATGCATAGCATACTAATTTTTCAACACATACCAAAAACCGCCGGCAGTACTATGCACGGTATTTTTTCCGGAAAGGTCTCTAAGGACCGTACTTATAATGTCTTCATTGATTCATTAAACGACCCGGAGATCAATCGTATTTCAAAAGATCTCGAATCTAAAAATAAAGGACCGGTGTTGGTTAAAGGTCATTTGCCTTTTGGCTTGCACAAATATTTAAATGGCGAGGCAAGATACCTGACTTTTCTACGTGACCCTGTAAAACGTGTTATATCTCAGTACTTTTACATAAAATTAAACAAAAATAACCAGTTTCATGAGCTCTTGCACAAGGAGAACCTGAGCATATCCCAGTTTCTTGAGAACGGCCATTCACCCGGGCTTAATAATGGTCAGCTACGTTGGATGCTGGGAGAAGTCAGATCAATCCCATATAACCAGGTTGATGATTCACATTTGTCCGAGGCCATAGATAATCTTGAAAGCTTTTATGATTTTGTCGGCATTAGTGAAAAATTTGACGAGAGTCTCCAGGTTTTATCCAGGTATATGCAATGGAAAAAGGCACCCCTGTATCGACGTCGAAACCTCAATAAGAGTCGCAACACTGACCAGGTGACAGACGAGGATCTCGCCGCTATTCGACACTATAATAAACATGATATTAAGTTGTACGAGGTCGCTTTACAGCGTCTCAATAATGAGATATCCGGGATAAATAATTTCAAGGAATGCGTTGAAAAATACAAAAAAATGAACCGGTGGTACCAAACTCTTTTTTATCCACTTAACCTGATAAACAGGTAATAAACCGAGTCGTTTTACAAGCTATTCAATGTCTACTGCATTCAAAACCAATAATTTTGACCTGCTGAGACTCTTCGCAGCTACCCAGGTAGTGTTCCATCATTGCTTTATCTACCTGAAAATTGAACATACAGGAATTGTAGAGGTGTTCTCGGTTTTATCGAGGATGTTTCCCGGAGTGCCGATATTTTTCTTTGTTAGCGGATATCTGATCAGCAAGTCTTTCGAAACCAATAGTAATTATATTGAATATGGCCAAAATAGATTTTTGCGACTTTTCCCGGGTCTGTTCGTCTGTGTAGGAATATCTATACTGGTTGTATACCTGACCGGATATCTTGATAGTGTCTCGGTTAACCTGCTGGATTTGATTGTTCTTCTTCTAGCCAAGAGCACTTTTTTCCAGGCTTACAACCCTGAATATCTCAGGGCATATGGTGATGGTGTGCTTAATGGTAGCTTGTGGACAATCACCGTAGAAATACAGTTTTATATACTGGTCCCCTTGCTCTACCTGATTCTTCGAAATATCAGCCGCAAAAATGTTGCGATACTGGTCCTGATAGCTTTATTTCTCTTCATCAACAGGATCTATGCTTATGTCCCGCTTTCGTACCAGGAGAACATTATATTTAAAATCATTCGAATATCTTTTTTCCCCTGGTTTTACATGTTCCTGCTGGGTATGTTTTTCCAGACTAACTTCGACACACTCTATCGGTATCTAAAAAACAGGGCGGTCTACTTACTAGCAGCATATGTCGTGGTTTCTTTTATTTGCATTAAGGCTGGTATCTCTTATTTCAATAATATGAACCCACTGATATTCCTTTTCCTGGCAGTAACCGTATTCTCAATGGCTTACTCATTCCCTTCGTTGAGCCGAAAACTCTTGAACGGAAATGATATATCATACGGGATCTATATCTATCACATGCCGGTTGTAAACTTCCTGCTTTACCACAATCTATATGGGGGGATACAACATGCCGCTATGCTGTTTGCAGCGACTTTCACATTTGCAACTATTTCCTGGCTGTTAATTGAGCGCCCATCTCTTCGACTCAAAAAACATCCTTTGAATCCGCTATCCAGGTAGCTACTGAATATACTGATTAAATTTCTCGTGCCAACGAGCAAATGTAATGAAGGTCCAGAGGGCATTGGCGTTGTCCGCTCTGCCTTTTTGATGGTCATCCCACGCTGTAGCTATTGCCTCCGGTGAAATCCCAAGTGAATTGCAAAGATCGGCATTAATATACTCCACCGACCAGCTTTTAAGCTCGTTTTTGAACCAGTCGTTTAATGGTACCGAAAAGCCCATCTTCGGTCGGTCCATAAGCGACCTGGGCACATACTTGTCGAGCAAATGCTTCAACAATAATTTGGATTCGCCTTTAGCCCACTTGTACTCAGGCGGCAGTGCATTACAAAAAGCCGCCAATTCATGGTCCAGGAATGGGACTCTCACTTCCAGGGCACTGGCCATTGCAGCCCTGTCCACTTTGAAAAGATTATCGCATTGCAGGTAAAAAGATTGGTCACACAACATTGCATTGGTAACAAAGCCTGCAGAAGTAAAGGGATAATGGCCTCGAAGCGGGTGATTTTCCGATGGACTGTAACCTAGTGGACTGTCTGCCCAAAAACTGAGTAGCTGGCTGTAAAGCTGTACTTCGTCATCACAGCGCAGGGCATCAGCTATCTTATGAATCTTTTTGCCCATATCCTTGTCGGCTTTTCTATCAGATAATGCAGCCGCCATCATGAGGTAAGAGCGGTCAACCAGGCTGGAAGGAAGGAATTCAAGGATGGCCGCAAGTGATTTTCTCAGGGCGCTGGGTAGCCCAAGCGCATGAGAATTCAGCTTTGCTCCCCAATGGTATCGATTGTATCCAGCAAAAAATTCATCTCCCGCGTCGCCTGATAAACACACTTTGACATCCTGCACAGCATGTTTGCAGACAACGTACGAAGGTAAAATTGAAGAGTCTGCAAAAGGTTCATCTAAAAAATCAAACAAATTCAGAGCTCCGTCAAGACATTCGTTGGAGTCAACAGGAATCTCATGGTGATTTGTTTTTAAATGACTGGCTATAGCCGCCGCGTACTCCCCCTCGTTATATGTTTCATGGTCAAAGGCTATCGTGTAGCTGTTAATTGGAATGTCGCTGATTTCCGCAGCAATCGCAGTAACCAGCGTTGAGTCAATACCACCTGAGAGAAATACGCCGACATTTACATCGGCAATAAGCTGATTTTCAATAACACCCGACAGGATACCTTCGAACTTGTCGACCGCTTCATCAAAGGTCCGTATCTCACCCGCAGCCCCCTGATTTTCAAGATGCCAATAAGACCTGGTGTCGTCGCTGTAATCAATTCTTTTCGACGCTATATCCCGACTGTTAATCGTCAGAACCTGTCCAGGTGCCAACTTCTTAATAGAATCGAAAGGTGTAACCTCCGGTCCGAAATAGCCATATTTAAAATAGCCATAAAGTAATTCCTTGCTTAGTTGATGCTTTCTATCAAGTGCTACCAGTAAGGGGGAAAGTTCGGATGAAAAATATATCCCTTCTTCTCCTGTGTAAAAATAAAGCGGTTTCTCGCCGAATCTATCCCGCGCCAACTTCAACGTCGCAGTCTCGTTATCATAAACAGCCAGGGCAAACATGCCGTGAAAAAGTTTTAACGCGTGCTCTATACCCCAACATTCACATGCTGCCAGGATTACCTCGGTATCACTTCCTCCTCGAAATTCTTTATAGTCCCGTGGCAGTTGTTTTCTAACGTTCTTGAAATTATACATTTCTCCATTAAATACAAGGACATACCGACCAGTCGCCGACAGCATGGGTTGATTGCCGAGGCTGGACAGATCCTGGATGGATAGCCTGGTATGTCCCAGGCACAAGGGATGACTGCTTGACTGCCAGGTACCGGTGTTGTCTGGCCCCCTGTGTTCAAGGTTTGCACACATTACCGAAACTTTTTGCCTGACAAGATCAGGTCCTAGAGAGGTATCCCAGATACCGGAGATTCCGCACATTGTTCAAACTGGATGATGGTATAGTTAGGTATTCTAAGTTATTTCCTGCTACTTAGGGAGCAAGGAGTTAAATTTTTGAAGGCAAGCTTTATTATACCTGCCCGCAACGAGGAACATGACATTCAGGCAACCATTTCCTCCATACAGGAACAGGCAGAAATAGCATTTGAGGAATTCGAAATCATTGTTGCCGATCATGGGTCCACAGATGACACCCGGAAAGTCAGTACATCATCGGGCGCATCCGTATTGAATGCAGAAACAGCCGGTACAATCGCAGAACTTCGAAATATCGGCGCTCAAAGAGCACAGCATCCTCTGTTGATATTCCTCGACGCTGATACTCGACTACTCTCCCCGTGGGGAGAGCTGGTCAGAGAAAAATATACTGACATAGTTTCGAAAAATATTATTACCGGCGCCCATGTTTTCCCTGACCCGGGATCCAGGAACTGGTTCAACAGGTACTGGTTTCATTCCTTTTCGCATGATCCCAGGAACACGCATATTGGCTCCGCCCACATGATAATGTCTGCTGCAACTTTTACTCAGCTTGATGGTTTTGATTCGAACCTGGAAACCGGTGAGGACTATGAAATTTGCGAACGGGCATTGAAATCGGGAATGCAATTATTACCCGATCTAAAACTCATTTGTATACACAAAGGTTTTCCTACAAGTATAGGATCTTTTATGAGGCGAGAGATGTGGCATAGCCTGGGCGATTATCGCAGCCTGTCCTCTCTCTTCGGCTCAAAAGTCGCCCTGGGAACAGTCATGTTTGCGTTACTGCACCTGCTCTTATTGACAGGCCTCATGCTGGGTAACATGCCGTGGATGCTTGCCGCGGGGGGAATGATTGTCTTACTGCTACTCTCAAGCTCTTACTACAAGTTTAACCACAGTGGATTAACCACGATCCTGGTTAATTCTGCAATTTTCTACCTCTACTACTTGGGCAGGCTTCTCGGACCGTTGCTAATTATAAGCGGCAAACGTAACAACTGAGGATGCCTCGGACGGACGTCCTTAAAAGCGGCGCCAATATAAATTAAACCCGGGCTAAAGAAGTCGCCGGGCAGAATGCAAATACTCAGGGAATATCTGCATTCACCGGGGCAAGAGGATAAATCGGTAACGGACTGACGGGACCAATTCTGTTGGTCGCTATCTTGACATCATCAATGTACAGAGAACCGCGTGCCTTGTTATTGTGCTGGAAATTACCAATGATTGACATGTCTACAAGCTCGCCGTAAGTGATGCCAGTCTGCTCAACCAGTGGTACTGATGTAGCCTGGTCACCTCGAGAACCCCAGAGACGATATATCCCATCTGTACCACCATTGCTGGATTCTCGAACATATTCCTCCTCAAGGTAGTACCAGGTGTCGGTATCCAGCGTCAATGCGGTACCTTCGTACTTACCGTACAAGCCCTTGTTGTCAATCTCGATTTTATTTCCTCTTGGGACTCTCAGAACGAGCACCTGCGAATAAACTGAACCGCTTCGACGAAAGTGCGAGTAGGCTATCTTGAATCCTGCATCAGGCATGGTAGTAGCTGATGGAACGTACATATAAATTCGTCTCGCAAGGGTACCCCCGTAAGGGAAATCGTTTGCCGGGTCTACACCCTGCAGATAATTGATGGCGAGGTTACAGTCTTTTTTCTTCTGGGTATTCAGTGCACAGGTTTTTTCAATTGTTATTTCATCGCCGGCATCAAAGTCTCCATCGCCGCCCATATCGTTTTGCACCGGTGCATTACCCTCGAAATCGATACGGTTACCCGATACAGACACTGCCTTCCACCTGGCCCAGTTATCGGTCTTGTTGTAAACACGAACCTCTGCATCCGGAATACTGGTGAAATAGGGCCCCAGGTTTGCGCCCCCATCATCAAGAAACATGACCTGGTTGTTGCTACCTGATTGCATGACGAAATTTTGTGACCCGGCGTTACAAAAATTACAGAAGTCGTTGCGACCTTCAAAGTTCAGCCTGAGAGAATAGTTTCCGGAATTTTTTACAGCGAGACTACGAGTGTACATATCTCCAGTGCCATACATCATGCCGAACTGGTTAGTACCGCCGACATAGGCAGGCTGCCAGTTCCACACCGGGTTTGCGTTTCCGGTCACGTCTGCTTCGAAATCATCTTCAAACAAGGTCGCTGCGTGACCGAGCGAAATGGCTGCAAAAAAACAAAGAAACGTATAGATTGAATGCCTGCCCAGTTGTTTCCCACTCATTCTAGCAATCTCCTGATATGATTCACTTGCGAATCAAATAAAATAAAAGGCCATATTTAATAGAATTCTCGGAATCGCAAAACCTGTTTGACGCAAATTATCCGACCCTACGTAAAGCTAATTCTTATTATGGCTCAATAACTGTCTCTGATCACAGGCAATAATGTGAAAACATTCACAAACGTCTGCGAAAATTGAAGATGATTCATTGACTAATATGTTCAACAAAAAACGTTAAATTATTGTTTTTATTAGTTTTTATTAAAATACTTCAATTTGGCATTTCACTCAAAGTGATAGCCGTGACGTTTGATGATGAAGGCCTCGCGTTGCTGAACCAGCTCCCTGCAGCCCGCATCATAATAATCTTCTGTGGCCATTCGGCGCGAGGTATTGGACCTGTTGTTTGCGCTAACGCGGATATTTTCGATTGCAGCTTCATTTAGCCCCGCTCCCGCAAGCTCAAGTGCCTTGATTAAGTCTTCTTCAAGCTTTTCATTTCGAACAATAAAATCAACAATGCCGGATTCCTCCCAGCACTGCTCTATGGTTTCAATTCCCCGTAAATAATCCGGGTTGTACAGAGCGCGTCCCATGCTGGTAAAAAGCTTGAGATAACGATAGGTCATAAGACCAGTCCCGGTCGATAACGGGAAAAAGCCATAGCCTTCACCTATATCAAACTTTCGTTCTTCGCTCAGGACCAAATGAAGCCATTCCTGGAAGGCTCCAATGTCATCGCTATCAGCGTACAGGGCTGTCCAATGCGGAACCGGTTTTAACAAGTCATGGTAAATCTGTCGGGCCAGGATACCCGGTGACAACCAGTCCCTGCCCATCTCCTTGCATAGCTGCCGATGATAGTAGCCGAAATCGAGACCATTTGTTAAACGATGATAAATTCCTCCCCTGGCTGAACAGCCATAGGCCCATAGCGAAACATACCAGTCCCAGGGGTTTCTCACGGAGCCAATGATAAACCTGTTGTGAAATGCAGCTGGGACACGGTTATGTTTGCCTTCAACATATCCGTCAGTGGCATCAGCCAATAACTTTAGTATGTGGGAGCCACCGGTCTTATGTAACTCCACAAAGACAAATTTTTCAGAAATATACATTCGCTGGTAGACGAGCTTGGATTGCAGCCAATTATAACTGATTAGAAGGATATAGATAATTACACTATCTCCTTATTCGCCTGTCAGCTCACGACTTTTGGGTTTGCGGTACTGCTATTTACAGTCTCTGGCATTGTACTTTAAACTGCACCCGGAAATTCGTCAGACTTGGAGCCAGGGCTTTAACAAAAACAGAAATGCTCCAGTTTATTATGACGATATTGATAAGGATTGCGCTCACCCCGTCGCGGCAACACTATCAAAGTACTTACTGCCAGGGTCATATAGGGCATCAAATTTAGCCGGATATAACCGATCTCAACTAATGATGAATCCATTCAGGTCATTATACCGAAGACTCGTTCCCTACGAGACGAGATACTGGTTGTATAAACAAAGGCACAAATCAGAATTCATCGATTTGCGCTCGCGCGTTAACCAATCTGCCAAGGGAAATTTTTCCTTAAGAAAGTACGATCAGTTACAGTGTATTTTTGTACATATTACCAAGACTGCAGGCACCTCTGTTGCGACAGGGATGTTTGGAGAGCTTCCCTATCACTACACTTCTGTCCAGTACCGGGTCATTTTTGGCAGAAAAATATTCGCCGATTATTTCAAGTTTGCTTTTGTACGTAATCCATGGGACCGACTTTATTCCGCCTGGAAATTCCTGAAACAGGGGGGTTGGGATGAGAAGGATGCCGTTTGGGCAAAAGAACACCTCGGCGAATTCTCAGATTTTAACGATTTTGTCCTTAACTGGTTGACTCCCGAAAGTAAATTTTCGTACCTGCACTTCTGGCCACAGTGTTGCTTCATAACTGATCGACATGGAAATTGTCTTATCGATTTTATAGGTTATTACGAAGAATTGACGCGGGATTTCAACCTGGTATCCGAAAAAATCGGTGTAAAAACGCAACTGCCACACATAAATCCTTCTAAAAAAGATGACTACAGGACCGTCTATACATCCGAAAGCATTAATCGTGTAGCGAGTATTTATCGTGAGGATATTGAACGACTTGGATATCAGTTCGATTCATTTGACAGGGTAACACCCTGGTAGTATCGAACATGTTAACCGACAAGAAGAATAATAGTGTCGCCCTCCTGGTAGCGAACTGGAAATCAGATGTCGGGTATGCCTGGTGGCTGATTGAAAGTTACTGGTGCTTAATTTCTGAACAATACCACGATGAATATAACTGCGTGCTTGTATATCCCGAAATAACCAATCTCCCTTCTGCGATCGAGAATTCCAGGCTCGATGTGCGTGAACATGATTGGCATGATCCTGGCCTTGCAGATGTATTATCCAATATCAGGTTTGTGAGGAAAAATAATGTGAAGTGGATCTATTTTTCTGACCGAAGAAGTATCGACTGGAAATACTTACTCTACAAATTAGCCGGAGTCAGGAAAATAATTGTCCATGATCACAGTCCAGGTGAGCGTCAGCCTCCTCGTTTGTTTAACAGGTTACTCAAATCCCTTGTTGCAAGAAGCGTCTTTGCCGCTGATGCACTTGTATCTGTAACTGATTATGTCAAGGACAGGCATCTTAATGTTGATTGCTTTCCGGATCGAAAATGCTTTGTTGTTCGAAATGGCATATTGCCACCCGGGGAGGTTGCGACGGTAGACCTGGGCAATGATATGGATATACCGCCTGGGCGCAAGATAATGGTCATGACGTCCAGGGCTAATCGATACAAGGGCGTCGATTTTGTGATCGATTGCATGAACCTGCTGGTCAATCATTTGCAAAGAAAAGACCTTCATTTTCTTTTTTGTGGAGATGGGCCGGATCTCAATACTTTTAAGCAAAAGGCAATAGACTTATCAGTGGAAGACTATATCTCCTTTCCCGGAATGATTGATAATGTGCCTGGTATTCTGGCAGGCTGTGATTTTGCTATCCATCCTTCCAGGGGGGAAGTAGGTTATTCTCTTTCTATTTTAGAGTACATGTATGCCGAACTTCCGGTAATCGTGCCATCTAATCCTTCAGTATGCGGTGCAACTGAAAATGAAAAATCCGGCTATATATACCTTGAGGGAGACGTCCAGTCGGCCGTAGCTTGCATTGCAAGAATGTTGGATGAAGACAGCAAGAGGAAGTCAATGGGGAAATATGCGAAATCTATAGTCGGGGAACATTATTCCCTTGAAAATAGTCACCGGCAATTATCATCGGCGCTGAGAAAAATTCTCGGCCACCAGGGACAGGGCTAAGCTAAATTGAGCGACAAGCAGGTTAAAAAATTTGTAAAGCATACCGGTATTTATGCCGTCGGCAATATAGCCCGGCAGTTGACGGGCTTCCTCATGCTTCCTATATATACCCGTTTTCTGAGCCCAACTGATTACGGCATTATCGGTTTACTGATTTTCTCTTTAAATCTTGTGGAAATTGTTTTTGGCGCAAAGCTCGTGCAGGCAATTCCCAAGTTCTATCATGGAGAGAGTGACACCAGCGAACGTATGCATATTATTTCAACTGCATGGATAGTAACTGTCAGTGCATGCCTGGTCACAACAATCGTTGTCATGCTAAACAGCACCTCGATCGCCCTGCTCCTGTTCGATTCCGTGGCATTCTCAACCGTTGTCATGCTGTATAGCATCAACCTCGTGACACTGGGCATTGAAAACTACGGTTTAATTTACATCAGGATACAGGAAAAACCAGTTCTATTTGTTTCCCTGGGAATTGCAAAACTCATATTACAGCTGTCTTTGAACATCTGGCTCGTGGTATTCGAACAGATGGGTGTGCTGGGAGTCGTGATTAGCTCGGTAAGTGCTTCGAGCGCTTTTGCAATATTGCTATGCATCTATACTCTTCGCAACACCGGCTTTAAGTTTAAAAAGGAAAAAGCCATTGAACTTATAAAGTTCAGTTGGCCACTTTGGTTAGCTGGATTCGCCGGGTTATATATTGGTTCATCTAACAGTTACTACTTGAAAGAACTTGACTCCCTGGGTGCTGTTGGACTTTTTGTCCTTGCCGCCAAGTTATCGCAAATTTTAGTATTGGTCGTCTGGACACCAATCAACCAATACTGGCAAGTTGAACGCTTCAAGCACTACAAGGCCGACGCACCGACACCGCCCATCTACCGGAATATGCACAAAACGATATGCGTGTTGCTTGTGCTTGGCGCATTTTGCGTCATTGTCTTTAGCAAACCTATTATCATCTATATGTCAGATATAAAGTTCCATTCGTCCTACCAGGCTGTGATGTGGTTGGTACTGGCGGATTTAATAAACTGTTCCACCATGTTTCTCAATTTCAGCTTCCATGCCACGTCAAATACAAAAATTATCAGGAATAATAATTATCTGACTGCACTGGCCGTAACAGTCTTTTATTTTCTGCTGATTCCCGAACTGGGCTTTGTGGGAGCCGCGCTAGCGCTTTGCCTTGCTCGTCTATTCCAGTTCATCATCAGCCTGGGCGCCAGTCGTAATCTGTATGACTTGAATATTGATGTTTTATTTATGGGACAAATGTTGTTGATAACGGCAATTATCGGGTACTTCTCCACCTATTCATTCAGCGATAACATGTTTTTTGAATTAATAGGCAGAGCACTAATGGTTGCGGTTGGTGTAATTATTGTCATGCTCCACATCAGGAAAGATGAAGATATTAACAGGTATATCAGGCAGTTTTTTACCGGTCTAAGAGCCAATCTTAATAAACCAGGTTAACTAACCTGATGTGTAACCTTGCTCTGGGACAGTATGGCTGCCATATTTTTGCCCACTACATCTGCTGAAAAATTTTCAATTACGTTTTCGCGCCCTGCCTTGCGCAAAGCTGCCCAATGCTCGTCAGGGGATGCCATCAATTCCATGATGGCATGGTATATTGCCCTTGATGACCGGGGCTTGACGAGTAATCCATTCTCCCGATCAGCAAGGCACTCCGGCACTCCTCCCACTTTCGTAGCCACCACAACACATCCACTGGCCTGGGCTTCCTGCAAAACGACTCCCTGGGTTTCGATATGCACTGCGGTATCTATACTGCAAAGACAATATACGTGACATTTTTTGTAGAGGTCCTTAATACCCTGGTCACTCATATTGACATGAAACATGGCCTCATTTTCAATTTCAAGCCGGGATGCCAGTTGCTTAAGTGTCTCAACACCACTACCCACTCCGGCGAAATGCCAATTTACCGAGACCCCTGCATCTTTGAGCCGTTTAAGCGCTAAAAGAGCGTATTCCTGGCCTTTATCGCGATGAAAACGACCTATCGTCAAAATATGAATTGTAGATTCATGTTCAGGCAGTTCTTTTTCATGGTGGGGAAAGTCATCAATTGGCAAACCCTGCGGAATGATGGTCGTTTTTGCAGGCTCAGCTCCGAGGCTAACTACCTGTTCCCTTGCAAACCTGGTATTTACCAGGACCCGCTCCAGGTTGCCATACAACAGGTTTCTTTTTCTACTGTCCAGTTGTGCCACTCCACTGGGAGGCAAACCATGAAAAGTCAACACCATGGGAATATCAAGTATCTTTGCAAGGTGCAGGAAGGTATAGCCGGTCATTTCCGAGTGCGAATGAATCAAGTCAAATCTTGTAAAAATGTCACGCCTGGTTTCGAAATAAAACATCAACAGGAATGACCGAATACGTTCAATAGCTGGTATTTTCAGGGTGGAAGCTTTCTTGAAACAATCCTTGCAGGCTTTGAAGCTGTTTACCGGGTGCTTAATGCACTGGCCAAGGAAAAACGCGGGAAACCCTACACTCTCAGCATCAAACTTGAGAACATGATCCAGTAGCCTCAGATCATCAACCTTGGAGTTGTATTCTTCGGGTTGTTTTATCGTAGAATAGATTTCAAATTCAATATTGTTTTTTATCAGCTGTTCAAGATAGGTATCTATCCACGGCTGATTTAGAGAGGGGAAACGGGGTGCCAGGACCAGTACTTTCATACTTGTTAAGTTGTAGCAATTCTGAGCTGGTTAGTTTAAATTTTGAACTGTTTACATTATACAGTTATTGATGAATTCGTCTGCCGGCTTTTTTAACTAACTATCCAATCTCAACTATGAAGGTACGTCAATTTTTCAGGGACACACTCGGGACAATTCATCGTGAAGTAAAGATCGCTGTTACCCCTGTGGTAGAACCGGACAAATGGATTTTTCTCGTAGGTTGCTACAACTCCGGAACAACCCTGCTTTCAGAACTCCTGGCTACACATCCTGATATCTCTGCCCTGCCAACAGAAGGGCACTTCCTCACAAACCAGTTTGTGAAGGACTATGAGATTGGGTTTCCAAGAATGTGGGCTGAAAGAGAAGAATTGTTCAGGCTCACCGAACAGGATGAGGGACCAAATCCACACAGGATAAAAAAAGAGTGGATGATCCGCCTGGACTCATCAAGGCCGGTTTTCCTGGAAAAATCACCGCCAAACACACCACGAACCCGGTGGTTGCAACAACATTTTGCCCCCGCATGTTTTATAGCTATTGTCCGCAATGGCTATGCTGTGGCTGAAGGTATTCATAGAAAAGCTGACCCAGATAACGAGGGAAGACAATGGCCTTTGGAACTCTGCGCTAACCAGTGGGCGAGAAGTTACGAAGTATTACTTGAGGACGAACCCTTTCTCAATAAACTGCTCTGGATTCGATACGAGGACCTCGCGGAAAACACCCTGGACGCTCTCAATAATATCTGTGATTTTGCCGGCCTTTCACGATTTTCAGGATTTGACGAAAACAATGATTTCAACATCCATGAGCGGAACGAACCCGTGAAAAACCTCAACCAGGCCAGCATATCGAAGTTGTCCGATCAGCAAAAAGCAATAATCAGGAAGGTCGCAGGTAAAACCCTGGAAAAATTTAACTATTCTGCAGATTGAGGTCTATTTCAGAGTTTGTCGACAAGACTCCGCAAACCTTTTTGTCGATTAAGTAATTCCGCCAGCCATTTTCTTTTTATGACCATTGCGTCTCGTTTCATATTCCTCAACCTGGTTCCCCGCTTGTGATTACGTAGCCTCACATAGTGTATCAACTGGCTTTCGTAGCGATGGGCAATGTGATTGAAAGCAGGGGTATGATTATACACATGCCCTAAATCCATTGTTTTCATTCCTGACTCCGCGACCAGATAATTAAAAATAGTCTGGTCGGAAAATATTCTTTGCTTGTTAGACCACCACGTTTCTGACATTTCCAGTCCTCGCTGGAATAATTCCTGGTGGCCTGAGTTAAAGTGCATGACACCGGAATTGAAATACTCGCCATTCCACGGGATATCTCCAAATATCTGCTGAACCAGTTCGATGTCACCCTTTATCCAGCCTTTACTAATCGCCGGAGAGGAATCAGGGTCGTTATTATGAATATAAGTCGCAGCAAAATTATGTTCCGGTATCTTTTCAAACAAATCATCTGCCCATGGGGCAATCAGAATGTCCGTATCCAGGTAAAGCATACGATCATAACTTTTGAGTAATGCTCCTAGCTCAAATTTGTTAAATCCCGGCCAGGTACTGCTCTCAACCGGGGAACACAGGACAAAGAAATCAGCGCCTACTCTTGCGGCATAAGATTTTATAAAGGAATGGGAGATACGCGACATTGCATCGAATTCCTCTCCCACAGATATTGTCGCGATAAGCTTTTTCACTATCTACCTGGTTAATCTATCGGGCAAATTTGCATTTTTGTTAATTAAAAACCGAAAAATGATACCACGAGCACTACACAGCCTCGATGGCACTGGAACCACTAATTACCCCCGGTTAGTCCAATATTCACCCTGCCTTTTGACGTAACAAGGTAGGACAGTACCGTGTAGACGTACAGAACAATTCCAAGCATTTCCAGGGTTTCTTCAACACTATAAAATAAAGCATAAATCACCCCTTCACTACCATGACTTGCCGCATATCTCGCTCCCAGTAATTCGACACCCGCAGCACCGCCCAGGTAACAGGCAGCAGATACAAGAAGCAAATTACGGGTTTGTGCAGGCAATTTAAACACGAATTGAGCATAAAATGCCGAAATTATCACTGCAGCAGCCAGGTAATATGACAACCATACTTTTGAAAAACCCGCAGATTCACCAAAAAGATTTCTAACCGCGCCAAGGCGTTCGTGAATTGCTGCCGACTCGTCGATAGATAGAAATAAAAATAACAAAAACATTCCGATCCAGGCATACGATATCCTGTCCTCTTGCAATGTCACTGCGACCATGAGCAGCGACGACAGGCTGGCCAGCAGCAGTAGCAGGGATGAAAACAGCGTCGGTATATTCTGCTCAGTATTAAAGTCAAAAAGGGGCACCAGGCCCATCGCATACTCGTAATCAAAAATATGCTTCAGCACAACCCCTGCCAGGTTGGCCAATAGCAATGCTAATATTACTAATATAAACACATTCCTTAATTTACGTAGTTCAATTTGCAACTCCATACTCGTGCCCGTCCCTATGAAGGTTCCCGTTCAGTAAATCGAATTGTTTTGAATCCCTTCCTACCCTTGTTGCTTATATTACCTCTTTATACAAGTCCATCCAATTGGCTGCATTCCTTTCTGCGGAATAGTGATTCTTTATCTTGCTTTGCAAATCACTAATTATCGATGGATTGTCTATATCGAAGTAATTCTTTATTTTTTGTGCATACTGAGCCGGAACATTTTCGTCAACAAGCAAAATATCAGCATGGTCAGAGAGTAATCCTTTGAGCCCGCCAACAGCGTGCGCCAGCACGGGAGTGCCGGCGATGATGGATTCAAGTGCCACCATGGGCATAGCTTCGTGGTCAGAACAGATTATCAGCAAATCCAGCTGCGAAAGACGGCGTTCCATGTCATGAGCATGACCATGAAATTCAACGCGATCAACAATGTTGAGTTTCTTTGCCATATTTTTCATACCAGGTAGGAGTGGGCCGTCACCGTATACATGAAAATGCCAATCCCTGGAATTCTCCGCAACAAGAATGTCGGCAATCTGCAGAAATATATCTACTCGCTTTACTTCACTTAACCGGCAAGCAATACCGATATTATGCCCGCTTTTTCCCCTGGTTCGATCAGTTGCATCAATGTTGAAACTTGCATTGCCAATATCTATTCCGTTGACGATGGTCATGAGCCTTGATTTTTGAAATACTTGTTGAAGCAATACTTCCAGGTCTTCGGTCACGGCGACTATCTTTTTGCAAAGTAATCGCCCGGTCCAGCGGTCGAGAAATGCTGCAGCATAGCCTGGTAAATTTGAAAATATCTGGAACTCGTGTTCCGGAGCACCATGGATCGTTCGCACATTACTTGCCCGTTGAGCAAGCAGGTTAGCCGCACTTGCAAGTACGTTTAGCTTGTATCCATGTGTATGGATGATGTCAGGTTTTTCAGTGCGCAAAAAACCGGCGATGCGGGACAAAAGGCCAAGGGAATGATTGATTGATTCGTCAAATACTCTCACATCAATACCCTGGTTTTTCAACTTTTCTGCCAGCTCTCCTTCATTTAACAGCACGACGATGACCTCTACGTCATGGTGTCGTATTAGTTCAGAAACAAGAGTGAATAGCTGTTTTTCGGCACCCGCCCATAAATCACCTGACGCAAAGTGAGTGATTTTCAGCATTGTGTTATTATTTTCTAATGGACAAGTTTGAAGCGTCTTGTCCCGTAGTATAATACAGCCAGGGTTGTTGATACACACCAGAAGATAATGGGAATTTTTTCAAAATTTAATCCTTTTAAAAGCCAGAAAAAACAGGATATATGGGTAGTTTTTGAGGTGACTCGATTTAAGCGGCATGGTTACTTTGTCGACCTTGCTGCTGCTGACGGCATTTCAATGAACAATACCTTTTGTCTTGAAAAATTATTCGCCTGGGACGGCCTGTGCATAGAACCAAATCCCTATTTCTATTCGAAGCTTGAGAAAAATCGCAAGTGCCAGAAAAAATCTGTCGCGGTTAGTGACAAGTCTGAATCCGTCAATTTTCGAATCGATAATGGTTATCTTGGAGGCATTGTTGCAGAAGACACTGATAACAGTCAGAGAATAAGAGGCGAGCAACTGGAGTCGGCAGAAATTATTTCTATCCAGACTGAGACCTTGACTTCTATCCTTGATGAATGTCGAGCTCCGAGAAACATAGACTACCTGTCTCTGGATGTTGAAGGCAGTGAAGAAAGGGTATTGCGAGGCCTGGATTTTGACAGGTATAGCTTTGATTGTATGACCATTGAAAGACCCACACCTGAAGTTAACCGTCTATTATTTGATAATAATTATGTGTTCGTAAAAAATTATCGCTTTGATTCGTTTTATGTTCATAAATCCCTGCTGTCAAAGCGCGATATCAAGTGCGAGCCTTTTGAGCAGCTTGCCGCCAAGGATTGGTAAGTTTGATACTAATCCTGCTATTATAACTCCTCCCTATTTGCCTTAACTTGCTGTTTTTATTATTGAAACATGCTCAAGTCTATTCTAGTTATCAGCCTTGCGGGTGCTGTTTACAGCTATTTTGTCTATCCCATTATTCTTCTACTCCTTACCCGCAATACAGCCCGTGCCGAGGATGGGGAGTGGGAAAAGACGCCTAAAATAAGCCTGATTATTACTGTCTATAACGAAGAACTTCGCATCGAATCAAAAATTCAGGATAGCCTCAAGCTCGATTACCCTCCTGACAAGCTGGAAATTATTGTTGCGTCAGACTGCTCCAACGACCGAACCGAGGAAATCGTTTCCGGATACCAGGAAAAGGGCATTAAGCTGGTCAGGGCTGACCAGCACAATGGCAAGGAATACGCGCAAAAATGTGCGATAGCAATGGCATCCGGTGATGTGCTGGTGTTTTCAGATGTCGCAACCTCTATACCCCGGGAAGCCCTCAATCACCTGGTCAAGTACTACGCGTCGACAGGTATTGGTGCAATATCCAGCGAAGATCGTTTTATAAACCAGTCTGGTGAAATCGCCGGGGAAGGACTTTATGTGAAGTACGAGATGTGGTTACGCAAGCTGGAATCGGCAGCCGCTGGTCTTGTAGGACTCTCCGGTTCCTTTTTTTCCTGTCGAAAAGAAGTAGCAGAAAATTGGGATGTGAACTCACCCAGCGATTTCAATACAGCTATAAATTGTGCGCGCCTCGGTTTTAAAGCCGTAACCGCGCAGGATGTGCTCGGTTATTACAAGGATCTGAGCGACCCAGGTAAAGAGTACCAGCGTAAAGTACGTACGGTGTTACGCGGCATGACCGGCATGGCCAATCATCTTGATGTACTGAATCCAGTGAGTTTCGGCTTATTTTCTTTCCAGGTGTTTTCACACAAGGTAATGCGTTGGAGCGTTCCTTTTTTTCTGCTTTTAAGCTTTCTGGTCAATCTTTTGCTCGTTAGTGCAGGCCCCGAATATCAATTCTTGCTTTGCGGGCAGCTTGTCTTTTACCTGTCGGGCCTGGTTGCCCATTATTCAACAAGCATTAGAAGATTTGCCGTGATTCGTATTATTTATTTTTTTCTTCTCGTTAACGTCGCGATTGCACATGCACTGGTACTGTTTTTGAGTGGCACCAGGATGCTTGTTTGGCAGCCCTCAAAGAGATAGCCTGTCATGCTCGCGCCAGTCGGAGATAGAATCACAACGAGTGTCTCAGATCTTGTACTTGCGAAGTTCAAAGATTATCACTGCTTGTTAACAGGTAGCGCGACCCAGGCCCTTTCGCTGGCCCTGATGATCTGTAAACGTAACCAGGAAAGCGACAGGAACGAGGTCATCATACCTGCTTACGCATGTCCGGATCTCGTAAGCGCATGTATTGCGGCCGATCTTGTGCCGGTGATCTGCGATATAGGCGCAGACGACCCCGGCTATGACCTTGATTCCGTTAAAAAGGCTATCGGGCCAGCTACTCTTGCCCTTGTCGCTGTTAATTTCCTCGGCATTCGGGACAGGATCCTCGAGCTTAGCGAGGTGTGCGAAGCTCAGCATGTAACCCTTGTACAGGACAATGCGCAGTGGTTTCCAACTACTCGTGAATCATTGACCGGTGAATCAGACTATGTTTGCTTCAGCTTTGGTCGGGGGAAACCGGTGTCATTACTTGGTGGTGGTTTGCTTCTTCTAAAACCAGGTATTTACTCTACCCATGCAGAATTCATTAAGGATATTTGCAAAACACAGTACGCCGGCAGTATTTCCTGGCTCAAGTCGCTTACCCGAATACATGCTTACAATATACTCAGACACCCCTTTCCATATGGATTTTTGCATGCTGTTCCGGGTTTTAAAACAGGTCAGACGATTTACAAAAAACCAGTCCCAATTCGGGCAATAGGCACCCTTGAAGAATCGATCCTGGGTGCGAATATTTCTAACTATTCCAACCGGTCACGCGAGACCGAGACCTTTTTTCGAACAAATATTTCTGGCAAGGCAGGCGCAATTATAAACCTTCCGGTAGTGCTTCAGAGTCGCACGGGCACACTTTTGAGATACCCGGTGTTGCTTGAGTCCAAAAGAGAAAGGGATCGTTGCCTGGATTATTTTAATAGTGCCGGTCTCGGGGCATCTGCCATGTACAAAAAACCCATGTGGGATATACAGGATATTCCGGACTGCTTGCAAACTAATGGCAAATATACAGGAGCTTGCAGTATCGCGGATCGCCTGCTAACGCTTCCACTTCATGATGGAATAAAGGCTCGCCACCTGGAGAAATTTTCTGACTCCTTTAATGAGCTGGGTTGGCGATAACTTGTCCCGCAGCCATCAAGCATAATTACTTCATGGGATTGGGTGTGTGACTATCCATGTTTCAGCTAATTCCGTCAGCTTGATGCTGGTATCCTTGCAGGTCTCGTCCTTGCAGTAGCCTTCCAGTCGAGTAAATTCGAAATCATTGATTCCCAGAAAAACTGCCGGGATCTGCAGTAACTTGGCAAGCTTGTAATTTCCAGTAGAGAATCGCCCCAGGCGAAACCAGTAGAGTACGTGTTTTATTCTTCCCGTGTTTTTATTTACCAGGGACTCTCCTCGAGCATTAATATTTTTGATAAGTTTCAACTTATCTCGTGATTTGAGTCGCCAGACATCCCTGTTATAGATGTCCGGAAGATAGGGAACCAGTGAATCTCCCAGCACTTTCTGCCAGTACAGGCCCGTACTGAGCGTTTGCCTCGCACCTGCTTCTTCCTGAGCAACAGAGACCTGCCAGTCTGGCGCAGGTATAGACCGAATTGGCTTATCCAGTACTTCGTAGCCCTGGGCTTCGATTTCATTGGTATTGGACAGCTTTTCGATCCGGGGTTGTTCCAGTCCGGTTGAAATGCCCAAAAATATAACAGGGCCGCAAACACTCACAACCAGCACCAGGGTATAAGTCCGGTAGCGGATGATGACCCTGTCCATTCCCTCTGTAACAGGTGGGATATATAGGGGGAGTTTTCGAGCCAGAATCACCAAGGGCGCCAATACTATAAAAAACAATATCCAGCCGTACATCTCATGATCCTCGATCAGAGATGACTTCATCCTGGTGTAATAGCCGATCAAAACCAGCGAATAAATCCTGATCCAGTTTACAAGCAGTCCCAGCACTACTGCGAGTGCTATTATTTTCAGAACCATCGACCTGGTCAGGCTTGAAGTGATCACCAGGTAATAGGAAAGCGCCAGTGCGACTGTCAAATAGCGCAAGCCCGAACAACCATCTGCAATGACAATCGTACCGTAGGGTAAAAATATGCTGCTGCCCTCGATATACGCAG
>CBDEUC010000001.1:0-606581 GCA_965243105.1 Gammaproteobacteria bacterium | reverse complement strand
ACGGGTAAAAATCGCTTTACTTCTTTATTCCCGCAACCAGGACAAGAATACCATTACCCCAAATGAATTAGAGGCTCTGCAGGAAATCGCGGGCTAAATCTTCTCTACCACTGTAACAGCGTAATATTCCCCTTTTACCTCCACCGCGTATCCCTTAATGCGGATTTGGATCAAATCGCCGTTTTTCCGCGTGTAGCTTTTTTCATACCACCCGAACCTGCCGAAGTTGGAAACTGACTCAAACTGAGTCTGTGTAATATGCCAGTCATATTCCGGCGTAATGTCATACACCGTCATCTTTCCCCAAAGCTCGTGGCCCTCGTAGCCCAGGTCATCGGCTAACTGCTCGTTACACCACACTATCAGGCCGCTTTTGACCTCCACAAAGGTCATGCCTATGGGGATCAGGTCAATTAACCCTGCCGGAATGGTGGTTTTCCCTTCCTTGGAAGCCAACAATAAAGCCTCTAACTCGTTGTATTTGTTTTTATTATTCATAACGGCAGGCAAATATAGGAACTTTTTTGTAAATATTCCCTTGCATGTTGTAAAGTTTTGGCATACTATTCTCTACACAGTTTGAAAACCACGGGAGAGAAAGGATGAAGAAATGTTTGATTTGCGGGATGCGGGCCGACGCTGACCCCGCCTTCCATTTTGAGAGGTACAAGCACCTGCCGGAGATTCTTGTTGATGGTGTTCGCAAAATCTTCTGCTTCAAATCTTTCCGGTTTGAAAAGAAATGATCATCGCCACCGAAAACCCCGTAACACGGGAATACATCAAATCCCACTGCGCCAAGGAAGGCGTTGAGGTTATGGAAAAGGATTTTGGTGTTTATGTCGTAGACCCGCCAGCACCACTACGCCGGAAGTTCACACGTTATATCGACGTAGGCAACAAGCACGCCGGAAAGAAAAACGAGGACATCCAAAGCGGGGATTTATTTTCAACCAAATTTGAAGGGAGAGTGTGATGGAGGCTAATTTTACTAAAGGGCCGTGGCAAGTCGGGTTCAAAGATGGCTCTGGAATTGCTGAGGAAGAATGGGAAAGGACAAAGATTGTGACGGCCCGCCTCGTTCCGGAGAATGACGACCTGCCCCAGCTTATTGCTTGCGCCGAACCCGATATGTCCAGTGATGGCGGTGTGAAAGAGGTAAACGCCAACGCCCATCTAATAGCCGCCGCGCCGGATATGTATGAGGCGCTTGAACAGTTGGTCGATGATAGTGAATGTTACTGCTCAGACCAGCGCCCAGAATTTGCCTGCGGGTTTTGCATGGGTAGGCAAGCCCTCGCCAAAGCAAGGGGGTGAGTCATGAACATCCAACACGATTACGCAGCAACCACCCCTAAAGCACCCCAGGCGACGAAAACCGGATTAAGCACATCAGACGTTAATCGGATGCTTAGCAATGTCGGTGCCTTTGTCCTGCTCAATCAGCCGAGATATGAAAGGGAATCCATACAGGCTTACAAGGATGTGCTGGCGATGGAGGATGAACTAAGGAGGGAGGGGGAAAATGACCCGAATGCCTGACAGCAACACAGCCGAGTTAATCAGATTTGAGCATTTCCAGGCAAAGCGATCTGAAACCTACGAACAGGCCAAAGCCGAGTGGTGCGATTCATTCGCCAAGGCTCCGGAGGAATTGATTGAGCAGATCAATCCGGTGGAGGAACGGGAGTTATTAACAAACATCCTCGCGGCTTATGTACCTGGCGATTTATTGGAATTTGGCGCAAACGCCTCGCAGGAAATTGATGAACTAATAGAAAGAGTCGCGCAGAGATTGGCGACTAAGGAGACAGAAGATGAAGCTACTACACGTAGAAGATAGCTTGCCGAATTATGGCGAAGAAGTATTGACGGTGGATGATCATGGTTCGTTTAGAGTTGGGGCAAGAGAAAGCACTAATGCGGATGGTGAGTGGTGGGCTCTGGATGGCGTTACCGACACCGTGACGAATGTTGAGTATTGGGGGAAGCTGCCGAGGAATCCAGTATGAACCCTGAGAAATTACCCGCGAAGCCTTACGAGCGTGATCCGGAGTTGACGAAATACCTGGAAAGGCTGGAAAGCCACGTTGAGCGAATGAAAGCCGATCCCTTTTTCAATAGAAACGATGTTGAGGAAATCAGGGAGGAAGTGCGAAGTGAATGAGAAGCAACTTAGTCAAATTCTCGCGGAAGTTAAGCCAAAGTTTGACGTTCAGAATGTTTACGGCGCTGTTGAGTACGCACAACAATGCCTGTTCGCCAAACAGCAATTAACTAAGAATGATTACTCAATGTCCATCGCGGGCAGGAATCAGGAAAGCGTGAAAAGCGCAATCCTGAATGTTGCCGCCATTGGTATCAGCCTGAACCCCGCTCAAGGCCATGCTTACCTTGTGCCGAGAGACAATCAGATTTGCCTCGATATTAGCTACAAAGGGCTTGTGAAGCTGGCGACGGACTGCGGGGCGATTATGTGGGCAAAGGCTGTTCTTGTATATGAACGGGATGATTTCCAGTGGAACGGGTCTGGAAAAGAGCCGGATCATAAGGCCGATGTATTCGCAGAAGATCGCGGGCAGTTAGTCGGCGGGTATTGCATCGCCAAGCTTCCGGATGGGTCTGTAATGACCGACACCATGACCGCCAAAGAACTCGCGCAGGTACAGGCAACCAGTAAAGCGAAGTCAGGGCCGTGGCAGCAATGGCCTGATGAAATGCGTAAAAAAACACTGGTGAAGCGGGCAAGCAAGTCATGGCCCCAATCCAACGGCAAAGCAAGGATAGACGAGGCAATCGAAGTCCTTAACTCACACGAAGGCATCGAGGAACCCGCTCAGCACTACACGAAGGAAGAACTGGAAGAATATCAGCGATGCGTAAACGAGGAAGATTTCTTCAACCTGGCGGGCTTGATCCACTCCCTTTCCTACGAAGCGCAAACCGCTTTAAATAAGCTCTGCTTCCCTCAAGGCGAGAAGGGTCAAAAGATGAAGCAGGGCGAGAAGAACAAGGCCAACATGCAGGAAGGGAAAATGCAACTGGAGTCGGCAACGCATAACGTCATCGAGTTGATCGAAGGCGGCGACGATGGCGGGGCTTATGAGATTCTTGCGGACTGCAGCAAGTGGACGTTTCAGCACATCAACTCAAAACTTGCTCCGGCTCAGCAGGTAGCAGTAGACGAAATAATGAAGGCCGCATGATGCGAACAGGCGAGAATAACCCGTCAGCAAAACTCTCGGCGCAAGACGTAGAGGAAATACTCGCCAGCGATGAACCGGGCACCCATCTTGCCAAGCGTTACGGGGTGTCAAGTGGCTGTATATACCATGTTCGGAAAGGATTGAACTGGAACAACCCATCCGATCAAAACAAGTCAATGACTCCCGTGGGCACCACTCTCCCCCTTGATCCCCAATCGCCTGCGGGAGTCTCTTTATGCGATATGTGCGGGGAGAGGCCGAGGGCAAAGCAGAAACGAATCTGTAACCCCTGTCGGCATAAGAGGCACAGAGAAAGGAAGGAAGCGGGATTGTGCAATTTGCGGGATCCGATTTCCTGGCCCGATGAAAGGAAAGGCTTTGAGCAATTTAAGATGGCAAATGAATATTTGAGGGCGTGGGCATGACACAAGCAGCGAAGGTTAAGCGGTATGCAATAAACGTGGGAGGGGTTGCCCCCAATGACGTTGTTGAGAATGAGTATGGATACTGGATTCGCGCCTCCGACTACGATGCCCTGTCTGAACTGGTTTATTTCTACCCGCCTGTCGAAAGCAATCCAGAGGGCTACACCTACAAAGAACTTGCGGAGCGACTTGAAGGCGAAAGAGATGCCCTGCTTGCCAAACTCGAAGATGCCGAACAACTAACCCTAAACAAATTCATGGACGAACTTGGCGGCTTGCTTTCGGAATATAACTTCGATGTTTCTGAGTGGGAAACGGCGGACGGCACGGAACTTTCGATTCTGGCTGAGTGGATATGCGACCAACGAGACACTCTGCTTGCTGAGAATGAGCGGTTGCAGGCCGAATTCATAAGCAGTGAAGTATTCGCACTAAAGCAAAAAGAAAGAGCCGAAAAAGCCGAGGCAGAAAGAGACAACTGGAAAAACCTGCACGACCAGATGAAGGAGATGATGCGGGAGCAACAAAACCAACGGCAAGAATGGGCGCAAAAGTTCTATGAAGCCGAGGCGCGGTTGCAGGAGGCTGAGGGGTTATTCAGGCAGTGTCGAGTCCATTTTGTTATGGATGCCGATAGATGCCAGAAATTTATAGATGATGGCGACATTGCGGATTACTGGAAGGAAAGGTTTAAGGATTACGAATATCTGCTGAACGAGATAAACCAATTCCTCGCCAGACTGGATGATGGGGAGAAAGGAAAGCACTACCACGTTAGCCAGTCATGGGAAGGCGGCTTTGGTAACAACCCAGATGCTTGCGCGGAGTGCGGAGAGGATTTGCGCCACCCTGTCCATATTCGCGGGGAAATGCAAGGAGATGAATCATGATTAGCGAAGATAGAATCGAGCAGTTAGCTATAAAATTTGCCAGGTCGATTGAGCCGACTGAACAGGGCGATGATGTTTATATGATAAGCGAAGCAATAAGGCTTGCTGTTAACGAAACCGAAGCACTCACCAGGAAAGATGAAAACGGAATAGCAAGGAATCAGGTTTGGCATTGGCTTAGAGATATGGCTAAAGAATATGAAAAAAAGGGATGTATGCCTTACTCGGATTGCTGCCTTCTCTTAATGGGAAAACTGGAAGGAGTTAAGCCAATGAAGGTGGAATCGTGATTAGCGACGAGAGGATAGCGGAGAAGGTTACAGCCATGCTTGAAACTACTCCGGCCTGCAATAGCGATATTCAGCAAATGGCAAAAGAACTCCTACAGGAAGAACGAGAGGCGATTGCATCTGAGTACATTTATCACGCCGGCTTAATGGATGGTAGCGACGACAGGACGATGATTCGCCAAGAACATTTGCGAGAATTAGCAAACCAACTACGCCAGGCGCAGGAGGGAGATGATGGATAACCTTAAAACCTTTTTAATGATTATTGTCTTGATCCTTTTGTGGTTCCCCGTTTGGTTCGTTGGCAGCGTTTGGTATTTCTTTGACGCCAGCTATGCGCGAGAGGATTGGGATAGGAATGATTTTGTCGATGAAGTGGGCGAGTGGGTAGCTGAGAGGATTGGCCGGGATGGATAATAACGGCGGCAATTTATTCGTTCTACTGCTGTTTGTTCTCGGTATGGTGTCGGCTGCGATATTGGCAGGGGCGCTTTATCCATGAGCCTACTAACCGACAAACAAAGACACCAGCTTGCGGAGTTGGCTAAAGTCCTTTCGTATGATCCGGAAACTGGCGAGTTTCGCAACAAGGTGAAGCGCAGTGCAAACGCACTGAAAGGCGAGATTGCGGGGAATGTCTCGAAAATCGGATATGTGAGGATATGGGCGAACGGGAAAAGTCATTATGCCCATGTATTAGCTTTCCTTTTCATGAAAGGGAGATACCCGCTTCCAGGTCACCAAGTAGATCACGTTAACCACGACAGGGCTGATAATAGATGGAACAACCTGCGGGAAGTTAAGAGGATTGATAACCAGCGAAACAAGCGCCTACAGAAAAACAATAAAACAGGAATAAATGGACTTTATTGGTCTGAGAGAGATAAAACCTGGTCAGTCCGGATAGTTGTTAAAAAACAAGATATAAACCTCGGGTCTTTTAAGGGTAAATTCGAGGCTTGTTGTGCCCGAAAATCCGCTGAAAAGAAATACGGATTCCATCCGAATCATGGGAGGGATGCAGCATGAACGCCATCTGCCTTGCTGCTTTGGAATTATTGGAGGTGGAGAATGAGTGAGCTGTTGCCTTGTCCGTCGTGCGGTAAAGCCGCAGGGGTTCTTCATTACGATAGTAAAATATTTGCAGGGCAAGACTACGGTGAAAGATACCCTCGAAAAGTTGCAACACAGACTCACGGCTATCAAGTTCGTTGTGAAATCTGCGGCTTGCAGACTTGCTGGTGGCACTACCAAGAAGAAGCTATAAATCATTGGAACACCCGCGCCACTGACACCCAAAACCAACGCTTGAGGGAGGCGCTTGAGGAAATAGCATATGCTCATGGCCCATTAGATGCGCACTCAGGCAGATTAAAAGGTTTGGCCGCCGACGCACTAAAGGAGAGATAGATGGAAACAGATGCAGAAATCAAAAAGCGGGTTAATGATTTTTATGATTGGTACTTTAAGGCGGCAACCGTAGTAACCGAGGCCGAGAAACGGATCAGAAAAGATCAAAACGAGCGCATTGTAAGCTGGCTGTATGCGCTGGATATGAGTCAATTCTCCAGCCCTTCCGACGAAGTTAGGGAGCATATCATTCAACACCTAATCACGGAGCATATTGAATGACCCAACCAGGAATAAGCGATGAGCGGATTGAAAGAGGGATACATGAAATTTTCCAGCGCAAGGGAGGCCATGCCCAAACAGTTCAGCCGCTATTGCGATTTATAAAGGGCTTGATCCAAGAAGATCGCGCCGCAAGGTGGGTGAGTGTTGAGGAATTTGAAAAGACAGGCTACAAAGGATGGGTGTGGATTCACTACAAAGGGAGCGTCCGAAAATGCTGGTACGACAGGATTTATCTATTCCGACCTGATGCGCTTGGTTGCTACATGGCCGAGTGTATTAACGCAGTGCAGACGATTCCAGAACCACAACCACCTGGAGAAGAAGTGTGACCCCAAAACAAAAGACCATCCCTGTGCCCGGCTTCCCGCTGTTATATAACCCTGAGACTGGTGACATGATATGGACAATATCGCCAACCAGAAGGATGAGCGCGGGAGATGTTGCGGGGGGAATAGATAACAGGGGGTACAGAATGATAACGTACAAAGGAAAGCGCATTTCTGCCCACCGGCTTGCATTCTTGGCTATGACCGGCTCTTTTCCTAAAAAAGTTATAGATCACATTAATCACATTAAAGACGACAACAGATGGATTAATTTAAGGGAAACCACGGAATCGCAAAACAAAAGAAACTCGCCTCTGTACTCAACCAACAAAAGCGGATATTGCGGGGTGTATTGGGCCAAGCTAGAAAAAAGGTGGGTGGCCCAAATTAGAATAGGAAAAATGTCAAAAAGGCTTGGGTATTTTAGAAACATAGATGATGCAGTGGCGGCGAGAAAGGCGGCTGAAAAGAAATACGGGTTTCACCCGAACCACGGCAAGCCATGCTTACAAAGCTGATGGAGGATTGAGGATGCACAAAGACGAAAACACAACTTTATGGGATTACTGTTTACTCATGGAGATTGAGATTGCGAAGAAAAACGGGTCAGATTCTGTGGATTTCACTGAAGTTGACGAGCGCGTCCTCGCGGCTTCAAAGCATATCACTGAGTATGGTTCATGGCCCACAAAGGAAGGAATAGACGATATTCTTAACGGCGATCAACCCGAACACGCGGAGGATTGAGGATGGAGCAGATTATCCACCTATTCCAATGCTGGCGATGCGGTAAGCCCGTTAGTTACTGGCGTATTTATTGTTATAAATGCGAGATGAGCCCGCCAGGAAAGGATAGAGAGCAGGTTCATGACTAGCATCGAAATAGAGGATTTAGTAACCTTGCTGGAGGGTAGCCGTGGGCCTCGGGGAGGTCTGCGAGTGGAGAAGAAGCTAACCGTAGTGTTTAAGTGGTACATGGAGAGCAAGGGCTTTATTAAAAAGCAAGGGAACACGCAGGAGAGGGATAGGGTTATTTATAACAAGATGGGTAATTACTTCAGGACAAGAAACAATGTGTTGACCTGGGGCAATCACCCAAAGCGACTAACCCGCGAAGATGTACGGACGTTCCGTGAATACCTGCTAAGGGATGGCAACAAAGGCAAACCCTTGGCAAATGACACGGTAAAAAAGTACATGAACAAAGCCTCAAAAGCGATACAGGAAGCGGAGATGTGGATGGATTGGGAGTTGCCAAACCCTTTCGAGAAGATGGGGCGGGATCTTCCCACGACACCACGGAGACGGACGGTCAAGGAGGATGAACGGAAGCGCCTGATTGTTGCTTTAATGGAGCCTTATCGCGCTATATTCCAGTTTATGCTGGCGACGGGGTTAAGACCAGGAGAGTGCCTTAATCTTACGTGGGACAGGATAGACGGGGAAGAAAAACTGATCTGGTTTGATGATTCCGATCACAAATCGGGAAAGATGCGCGGCGGCGGCCCTGTGGCGATTGTGCTAACCAAGGAGGCAATACCGATCATTCTTGACAGGAGCAAAACGGTAAATGGCCCTTATGTCTTTCATTCAAACGGCAATAAGGTCAAGTATCACAGCTTCCGTAAAGCCTTTAACAAGGCGCAAGAAGCGATTGGGCTGGACAGGGGAAACGGCATCCAGGCAAGGGACGCAAGGCGCACATTTGCAACGAAAAGCCGGAATAGCGGTGTTGATATTGAGGCGCTGTCAGCCCAACTGAGGCACTCTGACACGGTGATTACGCAGAGGGTTTATGCTCCAGCAAGCCACCAAATCGCCAGAAGGGGTTTTGAGTGAAAAAGGAAGTGGAAAAACCAAGTAAATCAGCGCTGTACGGGCGACCAAATTCCTGTTTTGGGAAATGGAATCGATTTCGATAGCCCGTGGTAAATATTGATATATCGGGTCGGACAGCCCGAATGAAGCCCCTTGTCGAAGACGTCAGGCTACCATGATGTGGTACAACCAGTACCCTGGAACGCAGTTTGCCCGGCTGATGCCTGAGAAGCGCTCTCTCTGCTTTCTGTTCTATATCGCCGCTTAGTAAAACAGAACCGAATTTACTCGAAATTTTTAAAACACAGGAGGCATTATTACCCTGGAATGGTGTATCTCTTCCAGGATGGAGAATTTGAAAGTCAACTCCGTCCCAATGCCAGTTATCACCGCGAACACAGGGCTGGAGCGTCGCTCCTGCATACTCAATCGGAACACTACTCTTTACAACCTTTATCTCAACCAGCTTTTCCAGTGCAGCGAGCCCTCCGATGTGGTCAATATCTGCGTGGCTCTGCACGAGCATATCCACGCTATCCACACCGCTTCGCCTGAGATAGGGATATATGACGCCGCTACCGGCATCGAAACGACTGCTGAATCGCGGTCCGGTGTCAAAAAGGAGAGTCCGTTGCCTGGTCATCACCATGGCAGCCGTGCCCTGGCCCACGTCAAATACAAGCAGCCTGAATTGGCCATATTCGGGACTGGCGATTGAAGGCATGGCCAGCGGCAATAACCAGAACAACCCAATACGCCTGGCTGCCAGGCCACCCGGCAGTAACAGCAAGCCGACGCCGAAAAAACCCACTGCCAGCGGCAATATTCCGGGAGATGGCGAATCGATTCGACGCAGGGGCAAGTCGGCAATGCCCTGCAACAGCGGCCATAAAATCTCCAGGCTGCCGAGTGCAAGATTAAGCAGAACGGAGGCTGTATTTTCGTTCACAAACACGAACAGGCTTCCAGCCAGCACCAGGGGGACGGTAGTGAAACTGACCCACGGCACCGCGAGGGTATTAGCAATAAATCCATACAGAGGCACCTGGTTAAACCAGGATACCAGCAGTGGTAAGAGTCCTGTCGCCACGACAAGCTGCACCCGTCCCCATCGCCACCAGGGGCCACTTGTAGCAACCCTCGAGGACATTGCAAACAGGATGACGCTGACTGCCCCAAAGGAAAGCCAGAAACCTGCAGATTGGCTGGAGAATGGGTCAAGCAACAGGACAAAAAACAGGGCCAGGCAGATTATCCATGAGACTTCCGCCTGTTTACCCATTAACTTTGCTCCTGAATAAATGACCAGCATCAATAAAGCCCGCTGGGTAGGCACCGCAAAGCCTGCCATGGCAGCATAGCCCGTGGCCACCAGGAGAGAAGCCAGGGTCGCAGCGATCGGAGCTGGAAGGTAGCGGCTAAATGGCCAGCACCAGCGGCAAAGCAGGAATCCAAATCCGGCAACCAGGCCGATGTGTAATCCTGAAATGGCAAGCAGGTGGCTGGTGCCGGTCGCCCTCAATACCTGCCAGGTTTCACTGGATACCTGGCTCCTGTCGCCTGTGACCAGGGCGGGTAAAAGCGCTCCCAGTTCGCTGTGTGCGCCGAGTGCCAGTAGTTTATCTCGTAGATCCTGGCGAAATGTACCCAGTGTTATCCCACGTTGCTTTCTTAGCAGTTCATTCCCCGTATCGGTCTTTACGTAGCCCGTTGCCTGAATGCCCCTGCGGAACAACCACCCTTCATAGTCAAATCCGCCCGGGTTTGAAAAGCCGCTGGGGCGTTTCAGTCTCACCATCAATTTCCAGCGATCGCCCACCCGTAGCACCTGCCGCCTGTCAAACCAGTTAAGCCTGACTTTCCCCCTGAAATCATGAGAAATAGCGTCCACCCCCTTAGCCGTATCTACCTGTAGCTCAAAACGCCAGCTACGTGCATGAAGGACTGGCAGCGAAGCAATCTCCCCTTCAATAATTAAATCCTGTCCTTCGAGCACAGAAGGCAGTTCATTCGACAGTGATGCCGTGGCGTGGACAAGTGCTACCAGCAGCCCCGCACCAAGATACGAGGCGAGTCGTAATCGTGAAGACAGGTAGCCGGTTAGAACAACAAGAGGCAGAAAAAAACCAATATAACCCGGCGGCAATTCCCTGAGCCTGCAAAGCAGCAAAACACCAAGCAGGAAAAACATACATCCTGTACGCATTCCAATTCTTCCATGAGCTGATATTCGGTTATAATAGCGTCTCTTTAGATGTGCGGTAAACTGGAATAAGGATGGGATTAAGAGCGTTTTTCAAGCGGATGCTTCCGGAGCATCATGAGTTCCAGCAACATCGAAAGCTCGGATTCCTGGGCGATATCCTGCATGACCCAAACATATTTCACCTGAATCGCCATTCAGCAGCCGGCGGAATTGCGCTCGGCCTGTTTTTTGCGTTTATGCCTGTCCCGGGGCAAACCCTGCTTGCAGGCCTGGCCGCTATTTATTTCAGGGTCAACCTGCCACTGGCAATGTTGTTTGTCTTTGTATCAAATCCTGTGACTATTCCCCCACTGTTTTACCTAGCTTACAGGACTGGTGCCTTCATGCTGCAGGAAACACCTGTGGATCTGGATTTTGAATTTTCTGCTGACTGGCTAGGTGAGGTCATTTATGACATCTGGGATGCACTACTACTTGGCTGCTTCACGCTGGCCTCCCTGTCTGCCATGGTGTCATATTTCACAGTAAGGATGCTGTGGCGTATGGCAATTATTCGCAAATGGGAAGAACGAAAGGAAAAGAAAATTGCCAGGTCAGGTGATAACTAGTTGCCTACAGTTTTTCAAGTTTACCATCGCGCAATTCAAATACTGCATCCATCCTGCTCGCCAGGTTGGCATTATGGGTCACCATAAGCAAGCTGACCTTATACTCGGTATTTAATTCCAGCATTACCTCGAATACCTTTTCCGCCGTTTGTTCATCCAGGTTTCCCGTGGGTTCATCGGCCAGGATACACTCCGGTCGGGTGACCATAGCCCTGGCTATTGCTGCGCGCTGTCTTTCTCCCCCGGATAGTTCTCCCGGCTTATGCTGAAGGCGGTCCTGCAATCCCACTTTTTCAAGTAAGCCTGTCGCACTCTGCATAGCAACCGCGGCACTCTCGCCCCGGATTAGTAACGGCAAAGCAACATTTTCCAGGGCCGTAAACTCGGGTAGCAGGTGGTGGAACTGGTATATAAACCCAAGCTTGTTATTCCTCAGTTCGCTCTTTGCTCGCTCATTGAGCACGGAAATATTTTCCCCTCCTACCTGGATGCGTCCCTCGGTAGGATCGTCAAGTCCACCCAGTAAATGCAGCAGGGTACTCTTTCCAGAACCGGAAGATCCCATGATGGCGATCCTCTCTCCGGCTGCAACGGTGAGATCGACACCCTGCAAAACATTAACCTTCAAATCACCTTCTTCAAAAGACTTGTGCAGGTTGGTACAGCTCAGGGAGGCCACATCACTCATATCGCAGTGTCTCGGCAGGGTTCGTGGCGGATGCTTTCCTGGCGGGATAGATAGTGGAAAAAAGGCTAAACAGGAATGCCACAACACTTATCACACTCACGTCTGTCCAGTTTAATTCCGACGGTAATGTGCTGATGTAGTATATATTCCCCGGCAGAAAATCTATGCCCAGCAGGTTTTCTATGGACTGCACCAGCCATTCAACATTTGACGCCAACCAGATGCCGCCAATTACGCCTAGCAAGGTTCCTGTTACGCCAATCACTGTGCCTTGAATCATAAAAATCGCCATGACGCTGTTTGGACTGGCGCCCAGGGTCCTGAGTATGGAAATATCGGATTGCTTGTCAGTTACTGTCATCATCAGCGTGGAGATAATGTTAAATGCAGCGACAGCGACAATCAGGGTGAGAATGACAAACATTACAATTTTCTCAGTTCTCAGTGCATGGAACAGGTTGGCATGTCTTTGTGTCCAGTCAAGTACCCAGTAGTTTCCGGAAATATTTTTCATGACCTCCCTGCTCACGGAAGGTGCCTGCATGATATCGACTGTCTTGATTCGAATTCCATCAGGACCTTTCTTTCTAAAAAGTTTTTTCGCATCATCCAGGTGTATCAGCGCCAGCGCACCATCAAATTCCTGCATACCTATTTCAAAAACCCCAACAACCGTAAAGCGCTTTAACCTGGGCAATATTCCAGCAGGCGTGATGTTTGCCTGTGGTGCTACCAGTGTAACCTTGTCGCCAGGTATCACGTGCAGTGCATGGGACAGTTCCAGGCCGAGGATTATTCCAAACTCTCCCGCCTCCAGGTTTTCAAATTTCCCCTCTATCATCTTTTCCGCGATAACAGATACTTTTGGTTCCTCTTCCGGCAGTATTCCCCGTATCACGGTTCCACTTACCTGTTGCTCGTTAACCAGCATTCCCTCCGCTCGAAAATAGGGAGCAACACCGGAAATTTGCGGGTGTCTCTGCACGATTCCTGCGACCTCCCTCCAGTTATCCAGACTGCCGCTCCTTTCCAGTACCGTGGCATGTGAAGCCATCCCAAGGGTGCGATCGGTTAACTCTTTTTGAAAACCATTCATGACAGAAAGAACGGTAATCAATGCAGTAACACCGATAGCAACACCGAACACTGATATAAGGGAAATGAATGAAATAAAATGATTTCGGCGTTTCGCCCGCATATAACGCAGGCCGATGAATAATTCATAGGGGGCAAACATGAGTCGCATTATAAGCGACTCACAAATGCCCTCAAGTCATTGACGCCAGTTGTGCTTGCAGGCTAGGTAAATTGTCCCGACCACTGTACAATTCGCATCCGGGTTTTCCTCTTTCATACTCCCGTTCAAATGAAAATACTTGCTCTGGATACGACAACCGAAGCCTGCTCCGCTGCCCTGCAATCTGGCAACGACATTTATGATCTCTATGAGGTCGCCCCCAGGCGTCATGCTGAGCTTATTTTGCCTATGGTCGACGACCTGCTGGGTAAAGCCAGTGTTGAACTTGCGGAACTTGACTGTATCGCATTCGCCCGTGGACCCGGAGCGTTTACCGGGGTGAGGCTCTGTACCAGCATCGCCCAGGGCCTGGCTTTTGCCGCGCAAGTTCCAGTGCTGGGCATTTCAACACTCGCAACCATGGCCCAGGGTTATTCCGGTGAGGTCAAGACTATCCTGGCTGCCATAGACGCGAGAATGGGAGAAATTTACTGGGGTCTTTTCCAGCAGGGTGAGAATCATTGTGTCCAGCCAATTGGAGCTGAAACTGTTTGTAACCCTGGTGAACTTGAATTAAGTCTCGATACTGAAATCTATGGTTGCGGGACAGGATGGGGCAAATACCAGGACCTTCTCTCCCGGAAAGCCCGTAGCTATCTTGCCGGCATAAATCCCGAGCAATTACCCAGGGCAGTAGACATGCTTCCCCTGGCACTTGAAAGCCTGGAACATGGAAAATCCTGCATGGCCAAGCAGGCCATGCCGGTATACTTGCGCAACAAGGTGACTGGCTGAATAGAAGTTACGGGGCATCATGCAGCCCTGAGGTAAACCCTGCCATCCTTGCTTTCAAACTCAGGCACGATCCTGGTGTTTCCTGAGATGCCACAAATACCCGCTACCACTACCAGGTCATACGCGCACCCGGTGGTTGAAAGCACAAGCATGACTGGCCAGAATTCACCGTCAAGAGTAAGTGCAAAAAAGCCAAGCAAGGGTGTGAGCACCATTACAGGCGCCAGGAGAAATACAATATACCCCGCGATTGACATGTCCTGGTGACAGGCGCAGTTAATAGCCAGGCTGCTTTTATCCACGCTGAACTTGATACTGGAAAACCGAACCCCGGCAACTAATGCTCCTAGTACATGCAGGGCTTCGTGAACAGCAATAAGCATGATAAATCCAAGGCAGTAACTCACCAGGCCTATTGCGTGCAAGGCCTGGAAAAAACCGGGAACTCCATAATGAAATAGCCCCCACGCCAGGTAAAAGAGTGCCGGGAGTAACACGATAAGCCAGAATAGCCTGTTGAGAAAAACGGCATCCTGTTTCAGTTCTATTAATCCATACATGCTCAATCATTCCATTTAAGAAGCTAACACCTGCACTTGGCATGTAAACCTCCTGCAGGTGCCAGGGTTTATCGGGTTCCCAGCATAAACTTGCTCAGGGAGTGCGATACCTGAGCTTGTTGTACCCCTGGTAACCAAAAGTTCCAATGGCATAACCAACGCCAAAAGCGCTACCCAGGTAGCCGAGCCCGGTAACCAGGCGCCCGGCTGTGGCTATATTCGCAGGGCTAAAGATACCACCGGCTCCTGTGCCAAGGGATATACCGCCCGAAATATTTTCCAATGTTGCTATATCCAGTTCTACTACATCAGTTTGCTCCAGATTCATCACGATTTCTCTCCTTGAAAATGTGTAATGGTGTTGCAGGAACAATTATCCGGCAGGGGATCAGTTTTGTCTTTGAGCATTCATGTCATAGTTTCGGTGCTTTTCAGCCATGATCCGCTTGTAGTCTGAAAAACTGACACCGGACCATTTTCTAAACGACTTGTAGAAGTGCGATATATCGGAGAGACCCAGCAAGTGGGTCAGCATGGCTCCGCAGCTTATGCCCTGCTCCATGTAGGCATAGCAGCGCTGTTCTCTTTCTCTTGTCAGCAGCTGGTGAAAACCTGTTCCATCGCGCCGGAGTTTCCTTGAAAGAGTTCTCGAACTCATGCATAAATGCCTTGCTACATTTACCAGCTGTATCCCTGCAAGATCGTCCCTGCTTCGCAAGAAGCTTTCCACTTTTTCCGAAGTGGTAGATTCAGACCTGGCAAGCAATTTACGAATACTGTCCAGAAGGTAATGCAGGTCATTTCGCTCCAGCTCGCTTGATTTTACCAGGTTCAGAATTTCGTCCCTGCCCATGAGCCAGCTTCTCCCTGTTTAAGTTGTCCATTCTCCAGTTTCAATACCCGATCGGCGTATTCAGTGCCTGCCGGCCTGTGTGCAATGCTTATTCTTGTTATCTTCAGGCTGGCCAGCGATTGATATAACTTTTCCTCAGTGAGTGCATCAAGATGGGCGGTGCCTTCATCAATAAAAAGCAATGAGGGTTCCCTGTAGATTGCGCGGGCAAGAATTAATCTTTGTTTTTGTCCGGCCGACAATGCTGCTCCGAGGTCACCCACCTGGCTTTCATATCCCATCGGCATCTGTTGCACTACATCATCAATGATTGCGAGTCGTGCTGCCTGCCGTACTTTTTCCATGTCAAGGCGTTCTGAAAACTGGGCGATATTCTCTGCAATTGACCCCTGGAAAAGGGTATCTTCCTGCATCACCACTCCAATCTGCTTTCGATACCTGTCCAGGCCATAGTTAAAAATGCTGGTGCTACCAAGATAGATCTGGCCACTGTCTGGTGACAGTAGCCCGGTCATAATTTTCAATAAAGTTGTTTTACCGGATCCTGATGCACCGGTGATGACAATTGACTCCCCGTTTTTTATGCAGATATCGAGATTATCCAACAGTGGAGCGGGGCTTTCTTCATAGCGGAAACTGACGTCATGTAGCGTCAAGTCAGCAACTGGCCTGCCTGGCGCCGTTGCGACTATTACTGAACGAACCTCACTGCCACTCGCGGTAATATCCGCGACCCTGGACAGGTGGAGATCCAGCAAGCGATATTCCAGGTACTTGTCGATGAAGCCAACAGCATTCTCGGTAAAGTGTCTCTTGTAAGCCATGAATGCAAATATCATCCCGACAGTAAACTCACCTGCCATTGACATCATTATGGACAGGTATACCAGCAATACATGCTCTATCGTAGATATTAGCCCGTTTATACTTTCAAACCAGATATTACATCGTTGGCTCCTCGCGCGTGCGTTAACGACATCGGCATAACGTTGTTGCCATAGAACCTGTCTTTGTGACTCCCCTGCCAGTGACTTTATGCTTGATATGCCTCTCAATGTTTCAATAAAAACCGAGTTTTCACTGGCCAGGCTTTGAATCACCTCCTGCTGAGCCTGGTAATAAGGTCTATAGAAAATCATTCGCAGCGCGAGATAGGACATGCAGCATGCGGTAACAATTAGCGCTAGCATCGGGCTGTAAATAAACATCATGACCAGGGTGCTCATGGTCATAGCACCATCAATCAGTGCAGTGACCATTCCCTCGGAGAGCATTGCGATCGGGGGTTCTGTTGATTTGAAACGCGAAATAATGTCACCCGTATGTCTCCTCTCAAAGAAAGACAGGGGTAAGGACATCAGGTGTCTGAATGTATTACAGGCTACCCGGTAACTCAGCATGCTTGAAAAATACAGAATAATGTAAGACCGAAGTGCCTGTACCAGGAATTGAATTAACCCGAGACCAGCGAAGCCCAGTGCCAACACCAGCATGAACTCCCTGTCAAACCTGAGCAGGGCTTCGTCAACAGCTAACTGCAGGTAAAAAGGACTGGCCAGTAGTAACAGCTGCAGGACAACAGAAAGCATCAATACCTGTAGCAGGTTAAATGTAATACCAGGCACTTTTCCGCAGAGATCCAGCAAGCTCAGCCTGGTTCTCTCCTCTTTGCGCTGAAATCCGGGGCTCGGCATCAGCTCAAGCACCACCCCGGTAAAGTGCTCGGAAAACTCTTCACGCTGCACGGTTCTCTCTCCCGTGGCCGGGTCCAGCAGTGAATAACGTTTCCCCCTGATACCCTGCAGGACAACAAAATGATTGAAATCCCAGTGAATAATTGCTGGCAGCTCCACTTTTGACAGTGCTGATAAGGAAACACTTAAAGGCCGTGAAGAAAGCGCCAACCTGTCCGCGACGCCAATAAGCCCTTTCAAGGTCAGCACACTGGATCCTGTGGCGTACCTGGCTCCAAGGGTCGCAATATCAACTTTATGGCCATGATATCCCGCCACCATCGCCAGGCAGGCCAGGCCACATTCAGATATTTCATTTTGTAATACCAGGGGAACCTTTTTTAATCCGAAGATATTAAGCAGGGTCCCATTCATGAACGTCGCCCTATAGAGTACAGCGGTGACAATAACCATTGCATAAAACTACGCCGTTCAAGAATGATGTTTCCTGTTAAGGTCATCCCGGTCTGTAGTCTTATGTATTTTGAATGAGCGCTTACATGTTGAGAAGAAAGCTTTGCCCTGACGACGTAGACGGGTTCATGTATGCCAGCAGGTACCGGCAATTCTCCCGGTTGGAAAATACCTGCGCTAATCCTGCTTATCTCGGCAGGATAGGAACCATAGAGCTTGTAAGGGAAAGCGTCGTACTGCAGACGCACTTCCTGTCCCGGGTTTACAAAACCCACAGCCCGGCTGGGAACAAAAAGCTCTGCGACAAGCTCATTTTGCTCCGCTGTGATAGACATCAATATTTCTTCAGCTGTAAGCGAGTGTCCTGTACCAGGATGGTTGATTGCGATAATTTCACCGCTCACTGGAGACAGGATGGAGGTAGTACTGCGGCTATCAAGTTCCGCACGAAGACTTTCTATCCTCGATTTCTTTTCACGCAGCTGTGCCAGCCGTTCAGCATTGTGAATCTCGAGTTTCCGTCGATGACTTTGCAAACCAGCCAGTTTGCTCTTGCTAAGAATGTACTGTTTTTCAGACAGCGACCTCCGGGCCAGCTCGCGTAACCAGCCCTGTTCCTCTTCCTGCAGTTTTGTATCACTTATAAAACCCTGTTTATTGAGGCTTAATTTCTTTTTATAGTTTTCCTCCAGGGAAGCCAATAATCGCCTTTCATGTACTTCGTGAGCCCCAAGAACCTCCAGCTCCAACCTGATAGCTTCTATTTCCTGCTCAACTCGCCTTGATTCGTATGCATATTGTCTATTTTCAAGCTCTACCTGCCTGGCCACTTCCTCTTTCTGCACCAGCAGTGACTGCAACATCTTTGTATTGGCGGATTCGCCCTGTCTGTTTGCCAGGTGGGAATGTACTACCGCGAGCACCTGCCCTTTTTTAACCCGTTCTCCCTGTACAACCGGGAGTGATGCGAGTGTGCCGGCCAACCTGCTGCGTATTTTTATGACGCCGCTTTCGGGGACGATATGCCCCCTGACCAACTCGCTGCGGGCGTAACTTCCCATGAATAGCAGCGCGAAAACGATCGCGAAAATTGTGATGAGTAAATAACCAAGTAAGTGGAGAGGCACGGGCCGAGGAAAAAACACTCGCCCCTGCAATCCATGCTTTTTGGCTGATATCGCTTCCTTGCGAAACATCAGGCTCGTCCTTGAATTGGGGTGGAATTATGCTAGCACATTATCCTCTCGCCGGAAAAGATGCGAGGATCCCTGTTCGTTTGAGTGCCATGAAAGGAGCCAAGGTCGAGGAAAGGAGTTTCTTTAGGAGGAGGCCTTCAGCCGAACACCAAGAAACCCGCTTGCTCGAGGTGTGTAACTCTCCCGTCCCCAGGCTTAACTCCTTTCATGACACTCAAAATATGATGCACTACCAGTGCAAGTATAGCAGTTCTACCGCGGTTAGCCCCGCGATATTTCCTGGTAGTTTTCAACCGGCACACAGGCACAAAATAGCTGCTTGTCCCCCCTCGCATTGTCAACCCTGCCTACAGGGGGCCAGTATTTATCATCCCTGATGTTGTCCATTGGATAAAACGCTTCACGCTTGGTATAGGGCATTGACCATGAGTCTTCCAGCAAGAGTCGATGTGTATGAGGCGCATTGGTCAGCAGGTTGTTCGCAGGGTCTGCCCTGCCTTCCTGCACTTCCCTGATTTCATTCCTGATAGATATCATCGCATCACAAAATCGATCAAGCTCACGACGGTTTTCACTCTCGGTTGGCTCGATCATCAGTGTATCGGCAACCGGAAACGACATGGTGGGGGCATGGAAACCGTAGTCAATGAGTCGCTTGGCAACGTCATCCACGCTTATTCCACATGATTCCTTGATGTCTCTAAGGTCAATAATACATTCGTGTGCCACCATGCCGTTTTTGCCCGTGTAGAGCACGGGATAGTGTGCGGATAGTCGCCGTGCGATGTAGTTTGCACTGAGTATCGCGACCATGGTTGCCCGGCGCAGGCCGTGCGCTCCCATCATGGCAATATAGGCCCAGGAAATACTGAGAATACTGGCTGAACCCCAGGGTGCGGAGGCTATGGTGCCTATGGTTCCGTGTCTTCCCGCAGCAGGGTTGACCCCTTCTACCAGCGGATGATCCGGCAAATAGGGTGCGAGATGCATTTTGACACCGATTGGCCCCATACCCGGCCCACCACCACCATGCGGGATACTGAAGGTCTTGTGCAGGTTTATGTGCATCACGTCCGCACCAATTTCTGCCGGGCGACTGATGCCAACCAGGGCATTCATGTTTGCGCCGTCCATATACACCTGCCCGCCATGCTGATGAACAATGTCGCAAATCTCGCAAATCGCTTCCTCGTAAACACCATGGGTGGAAGGATAAGTGATCATCAGGGCTGATAATGATGCGGAGTGTTCCCCGGCCTTTGCCCTGAGATCGGCCAGGTCGACATTGCCATTTTCGTCGCAGGCGATGATCACCACTTTCATTCCAGCCATGACCGCACTGGCAGGGTTGGTGCCATGGGCCGAGGCAGGTATCAGGCAGATATTCCTGTGTCCTTCTGCATGCACTTCCTGGAACTTTCTTATCACCAGCAGCCCGGCATATTCGCCCTGGGATCCCGCGTTGGGTTGCAGTGAAAAAGCCGAAAACCCGCTCAGGTCACATAGCATGTCCTCCAGCTCCTCAAACATCTGCTGGTAACCCTGGCACTGCTCAAGCGGAGCAAAAGGGTGCATCGAGCTGAACTCCCTGTAAGACAGGGCCTGTAATTCTGTCGCTGCATTTAACTTCATGGTGCATGAGCCGAGTGGAATCATGGCCCGATCCAGGGCGATATCCCTGCGTGCCAGCCAGCGCATGTAACGCATCATTTCTGTTTCGCTATGGTAGAGCTCAAATACCGGGTGTGCCAGGATCTCGTCCCTTCGTAGCATCGCTGCTGGAATATTTTCTTCTACCAGTTCATCCAGCTGTTCTATGTCGGGAAGCTTGTCAGAGCTCGAAGCGAATGCAGCCCAGACCTTGCGAATTTCTTTCACGGTAGTGGTTTCATCGAGGCTGATACCGAGCGTATCAGCATCCACTACTCGCAGGTTGATGCGTGATTCCCTCGCCTTTGCGGCAATACGCCTGGCACGACTTGTCGCGGTGACCGTAAGCGTGTCAAAAAAGCACTGGTGAACCAGTTGAAACCCCATCTGCTGAAGCCCGAGACCAAGAACCTGGCTCAGCCGATGTACCCGCCCGGCAATTAATCGCAGGCCTCTTGGTCCGTGATATATCGCATAGAAGCCGGCGATCACCGCCAGCAGCACCTGCGAGGTGCAAATGTTACTGGTCGCTTTTTCACGGCGTATGTGCTGTTCCCTGGTCTGCAGCGCCATCCGCAGGGCGACCTCGCCATTATTGTCCGCGGACACACCGATAACACGCCCCGGCATCGAGCGAACATATTTTTCCCTTGTTGCAAAAAATGCCGCATGCGGGCCGCCATAGCCCATGGACACACCGAACCGCTGGCTGCTGCCAACAACGATATCCGCACCCAGTTGCCCCGGGGATTTCAGCAGAACAAGTGCAAGGATATCTGCCGCAACAGTGATTATGGTGCTACTCTCTTCAGCAGCTGCAATAATCCCGTCAAGATTTCTGATTGAACCACTACTACCCGGGTATTGCAGGAGTACCCCAAAAAATTCATCGAGCCTGTCCTGCTCTACAGGGTCGCCGACGATGACCTCGTAACCAAAATACCTGGCCCGGGTTTTAACCACCGCGATAGTTTGGGGATGACAGTCCTGGTCGACGAAGAAGCTGTTACCACGATTTTTGCCTACACGTCTTGACATGCTCATGGCCTCGGCTGCCGCCGTTCCCTCGTCAAGCAACGAAGCATTGGCAATCTCCATACCCGTGAGATCAATAATCATTTGTTGAAAATTAAGCAGGGCTTCAAGCCGACCCTGGCTGATTTCCGCCTGGTATGGTGTGTAAGCCGTGTACCACGCGGGATTTTCAAGCACGTTTCGCTTGATAACGGCGGGCATGATAGTGCCGTAATAACCCATGCCTATCATGGAGGTGTATACGCGGTTCCTTTCGCGCATTTTACGCAGTCGCGTGATTACCTCTCGTTCGCTAATGGTGTGGGTGAGTGACAGGTTTTCCTTCGCGAGGATACTGCCAGGAACTGTCCTGTCGATAATATCGTCGAGCGAGGGAAGCTCCAGTTCATCAACCATGCTGGCAATTTGATTACGATCCGGCCCAATGTGCCGACGAATAAAGTCCCCTCGCATTTCCAACTCTGCGAGTGTCTGTTTTTTCTTCACCAGGTCTGACCTCTCCAGCTCATGGTAAATGTAGCCCCTTCTTGAGGAGCGGTAAATTGTCAGTCGAGCAACTGCATACTCGACGCTTGCTTGTGCTACAGGCCTAGAGTGATTTTACAAATTCTGCGTACGCGTCTTCGTCCATCAGGGCATCCAGCTCGGCCGGGTCGTCAATATTCATGGTGAAAAACCACCCGTCGTCCAGCGGGGAACTATTGACCAGTTCCGGCTCATCTCCCAGGCGTTCATTCACCGAGGTAATTTCACCTGTCACTGGTGCTTTCACCTCGCCTGCTGCCTTTACAGATTCAACCACGGCCGCCTCATCACCTGCACTAACACGGCTACCGGATTCGGGTAATTCTACGTATACCACGTCACCAAGCTGTTCCTGTGCATAATCGGTTATACCGACCCTTACACTTCCATCTTCCTGCAGTCGCAGCCACTCGTGTTCTTCTGTAAGCCTTAAATCACTCATACCATTTAACTCCGGTGTCACCGGTTGTGATACCGGTGTTTTATAAAGGGAATGTCCTTGACCAGAATTGTATGAAAACGATTACGGATTTCCACCTGTAATTCAGTTCCAGGCACACTATATTCGCTTTTTACGTAACCCAACGCGACCGGGCTCGATAAGGAAGGCGAAAAACCGCCGCTGGTAACGACGCCAACTCTTTCGCCATCTTTGCCGAGAATGCGACAACCATCTCTTACCGGCACTTTCCCCCTGACCTGGAGGCCTGCCAGTTTTTCAGCAGCCCCGTTTTGCCACTGTTGCATGATGAGACTTGCACCCGGAAACCGCGGTACTGTCGCTCCACTCCTGTACTTTGCCGCAATAGCCCAGGACAGGTTGGCTTCAATGGGAGTCCGGTTTTCGTTGATGTCCTTTCCGTACAGGCAGAACGCGGCTTCAAGCCGTAATGAATCCCGTGCGCCAAGACCAGCCAGGGCAACACGCTCATCGTCCAATAGCAGCGCGACCAGGATTTCCGCCTGCTCATTCGAAAGTGAAATTTCAAAACCGTCCTCTCCGGTATAGCCACAACGATTTATAAAATACTCCTGTGCCCCCAGCTGGAATTTCCCGCCCTGCATAAAATCCAGCTGGCTGACACCAGCTACGTGGTTTTCCAGCACCGCAGCAGCGTCGGGTCCCTGCAGGGCAAGCAGTGAATGTCCACTTTGCAGCGTGACCTGGTGAGAACTGAGCCTGCTGTCGAGGTAGTGAAGTACCGATTCCTTCTGAGCAGCATTCACCACCAGCCGCAGCCCTTCCGGGCAACGGGTGACCATGACGTCATCGATGATGCCGCCGCTGTCATTGGTGAGGAGTGTATAACGCTGCTGATAAGGGGCGAGGTCCTGCATATCGCCCGTGACAAGTTCTTCCAGGGCCTTACCGGCGGACTCGCCGGAAACAAGAAGCTGCCCCATGTGAGAGACGTCGAACAGGCTGGTCCGGGCCCGTGTGTGCAGGTGCTCTGCTTTTATTCCGCCGGAATAATGCAGCGGCAGCGAATAACCTGCAAACTCCACCAGTTTTCCACCCCTTTCCAGGTGCAGGGAGTGAAGTGCCGTTTGCCTGGTTTCTCCGCCAGCCACGGTATGACTTGTTGATTCAAACATATTCATGGTTTTTACCCCGGCTACACCCGCGGGCAGTCAAGCTTACACCGGGAAACCCTTGAAGGACCCCCGTTCTATAGCTTTCATATTTTTACACAGGGAGTATACTAGCGCACAATATTACATAAGAATAATTAATATTTTTTATATCTTAATAACATATTCTGATACATGGTCGGTTTCTAATGAAAAATCTTCCCATGGATGTGCTGCGCTCCTTTGTCACCGTTGCTGATTTCGGAAGCTACACACAGGCGAGTGAATTGCTATCCCGCTCGCAACCTGCTGTTAGCATGCAGCTGAAAAAGCTCGAGCACCTTGTGCAGCGACGTCTCTTTCAACGCGAGGAACAAAAGCTGGCGCTGACAGAAGATGGCGAGATCCTCTTTGATTATGCCCGCAAGATCCTTGCGCTTAACGATGAAGCAATATCCAGCATAATCAAGCCATCTATTTCCGGTAATATTCGCCTTGGTATACCGAGTGAGTTTGCCACAACACTTCTGCCTCGAATTGTTGGACGTTTTTCAAAGACCTATCCAACCGTATCACTTGATGTAAGCTGCGACCTTAGCATCAACCTGCTGTCGGCAAAGCAACGCAAGAATTTTGATCTTATCCTGGCACTCCAGGATGACACCTCGACCAGGGGCTCAGAAAAAGTCTGGGTTGACGAACTTGTCTGGGTTAGCAAGGAAAGGTTTAACGCACAAACACAGGAGCCTATTCCGCTTATCGTGGCGCCCGACGGCTGTATTTACCGAAAACGAGCCATTGAAAAACTGGAAAAACTAAATCGCCAGTGGAGAATAGTGTATACCATCCCCGATCTAAGCGGCATCCAGTCTGCCATTGAAGAAGGACTCGGTGTGACCGTTCTGGCAAAAAGAACTGTCCCTGATAACCTGCAAATCATCAAGACCGACAGGAAATTTCCCAGGCTGGGAAAAGTGTCGATACGCCTGATCAGGTGTTCCAATAAAAATGAAGAAGCTGTAACTCGCCTCATGGAATACCTGCGCATCAGCATGGCCTGAAAATGATTTATTTCAGCGAGTGCCTGCATGAACGTTAGCTTACTGGACTTATTCAAGATTGGTATTGGTCCGTCAAGTTCACACACGGTCGGGCCCATGATTGCGGCCTATCGCTTCTGCTCTGAACTTGAAGAGAAACATCTGCTACAGCAGGTCAGCAATATTTGCGCTGAGACCTTTGGCTCTCTCGCACTTACCGGCATCGGCCACGCCACGGACAAGGCGCTATTACTAGGATTATCCGGGCAACAACCGCACCTGCTTGACCCTGACAATGCTGACAAGTTGGTGAATGGCATAAGGCAGGACGGCATTTTGCGCTTAATGAATACAAGGCCAATAAAATTCAATGTTGATACGGATCTGAAATTTAATCGTCGCAAGCTCCTGCCCTTTCACTCCAATGGCATGCGATTCAGTGCGCTTGATGAGCTGGGAAATCTTTTGTTGCAGGGTATTTACTATTCTATCGGGGGTGGATTCGTTGTAAGCGAAAGTGAATCACAACAAGCCGGGGCCAGTGAACCCGCGGAGCAGGAAAACCTGCCTTTCCCTTTTGCTTCAGCCAGGGAGCTTCTTTCGCTTTGTCGCGAAAACCAGCTGAGTATTGCAGAAATTGTCATGGCAAATGAACTAAGCCGGGTAGATAAAGACAGCCTGCTTGGGAAAATTGACGAACTCTGGCAAACCATGGAAAGCTGTATCGAGCGTGGCTGCAACAACACCGGGCTGTTACCCGGTCGCCTGAGAGTGAATCGCCGTGCCAGTGATCTTTACCAGCGGCTTGAATCGCGAGACAGCGAATCGCTGAGTGATCCGATGGCCGCCATGGACTGGATCAATCTCTGGGCTATTGCGGTAAACGAAGAAAATGCTGCCGGGGGAAAAGTGGTCACGGCACCCACCAACGGTGCGGCAGGGATCATTCCTGCTGTATTGCGTTACTACGATCGCTTCTGCAGGGATGCCAGTAAACGGGGTATTCATGATTTTTTCCTGGTAGCCACTGCCATCGGTGCGCTGTACAAGAAAAACGCTTCAATATCCGGCGCCGAAGTCGGTTGCCAGGGCGAGGTTGGCGTGGCCTGCTCGATGGCGGCTGCGGGCCTCACGGCAGCGCTGGGTGGCAGTAATGAGCAGGTAGAGAATGCTGCTGAAATTGCCATGGAACATAATCTCGGTCTGACCTGTGACCCGATAGGTGGCCTGGTACAAATCCCCTGTATTGAAAGAAATGCCATCGGCGCGGTCAAGGCGATCGATGCTTCACGCATGGCCATGCTCGGGGATGGCATTCACAAGGTGTCCCTGGACAAGGTAATTGCAACCATGCGTCAAACGGGTATGGACATGCGCACCAAGTACAAGGAAACATCAAAGGGCGGTCTCGCCGTTAATATCGTGGAGTGCTAGCCCGGCTCTACCCTACTCGCTTTACCTGCACCTCCACCCCTCCCCCGGGTGATAACTCAAAGACACTGTAAGCCGGAGCGAGATTATCCCGGGCATAGGCGTCACTTCCGGGTTTAAACTGTATACAGGTGGACGGACTTCCGACCAGGGTCACGCCGGCCCGGCTGCTACGAAACTCCTGGTGTATGTGCCCCCAACCGATACAACGAACCTGCTTGAAACTATCCACGATGCTGAAAAAATCTTCCGGGTTCTCAAGCATCATGCCGTCCATCCAGCTGGAAAGAATGGGTACCGGGTGGTGATGCAAAAAAATCAGGACATTTTCAGAACCAGTCTTTTGCAGGGCATTTTCAAGGAACACCAGCTCGTCATTATCCAGGGCTCCTGCATGGGTATGGGCATTCGGAATAAAATCGTCAAGCAGGATAAGCGTCCAGTTGCCGATAATAATTTCTTTATCGGTACGCGTTATTCCAGTGTTTAATTGTTTTTGCATCAGCCCGGGGTCGTCATGATTACCCGGAAGACAGAAGACCGGGATCGTCAAGGGCTCAAGCAGCGCACTTAAATTGGCATAGGCTAAAGGATCTGGATCGTGTACGAGGTCGCCGCTGAGCACCACCAGGTCTGCCTGTTCTTCTGCGGTTATCCCATCTATGATCCTGGACAGTGATGTCGCTGTGTTTAAACCGTCCAGCTCTTCTTCGGGGTCGGAGAAGATATGGGTATCGGTTATCTGTATGAGCCTGATACAATTGGTATTCGCCGGCTGCAGCCTATTTTTGTTCATCACGGACCACCAGGACATCCTGAAATAACAATAAAGTAAACACCATGTCTCGTAACATAATCGAATTGACTGATGAGCTATACGCCTATCTTGAGTCCGTCAGTTTAAGAGAGAATCTCATTCTCAGGCAACTGCGCGAGGAGACTGCCTCTCATCGTTGGGCGACAATGCAGATTTCACCGGTGCAGGGGCAGTTCATGACCCTGCTGGTGAAATTGCTTGGTGCAAGGCGAATTATCGAACTCGGGGTATTCACCGGCTATAGCAGTCTCTGCATGGCACTGGGTATGCCGGAAGACGGACGCCTGGTCGCCTGTGACGTGAACGAGGATTATACAAGGACAGCTCGTCGTTACTGGGAGATGGCGGGAGTCAGCGAGCGTATTGAACTAAGGCTGGCACCCGCGCTTGAGACACTCCAGGACCTGTTGGATAGTGGCCAGGCCGGCACATACGATTTTGTTTTTGCAGACGCGATAAAAGAAGAGTACCAGGAATACCTTGAGCTTGGTTTACAACTTTTACGGCCTGGCGGAGTAATGGGGATAGATAATGTACTGTGGGGTGGCTCGGTGATTGACCCGGATAAACAAAACGCCGAAGTCACTGCCATCAGGAAGTTTAACCAGGCACTTCATGAGGACCAACGCGTCGATATTTCAATGTTACCTGTCGGTGACGGCCTGACCCTTGCGAGAAAAATATGAAACCACGAATAGTTGATTACCTGCAAAGTGAAAACGCAGCCGAGTCGATCAGTCTCCAGGGCTGGGTAAGAACTCGCCGCGACTCCAAGGATTTTTCCTTTATTGAGCTTAACGACGGTTCCTGCCTGGCCAACATCCAGGTGATTGCGGATGCCACCATGGAGGGCTACGAAAAGATCAGGGACATCGCTACCGGCGCCGCGATAAAAGTAGACGGACGCCTGGTGGAATCCCCGGGTAAAGGACAAAAATGGGAAGTCCAGGCCACTGCCGTGGAATTGCTGGGTGTCGCCCCGGAAGACTTCCCGCTGCAGAAAAAACGTCATTCCGATGAGTTTCTTCGGACCATTGCACATTTACGTCCAAGGACCAATAAATACGGCGCGATATTCAGGATACGTTCAAGTCTTTCCCACGCGGTTCACCAGTTTTTCCAGGACAGGGGGTTTCGCTGGATCCACACGCCGATTATTACCGGTGCGGATTGCGAGGGCGCGGGTGAAATGTTCCGCGTCACTACCCTGGAGCCAGGTAATGCCCCCATGAAAGATGGAAAGGTTGATTACGGCGAGGACTTCTTTGGCAAGGAATCCATGCTCACGGTATCCGGGCAATTGTCTGTTGAATCTTTTTGCCAGAGCCTCGGCAACGTGTATACCTTTGGTCCCACCTTTCGAGCTGAAAATTCCAATACCTCTCGCCACATCGCTGAATTCTGGATGATAGAACCGGAAATGGCCTTTGCCGATCTCGAGGATGACATGGACCTCGGTGAGGAGATGATCAAGTACCTGGTGGGCCACGCGATTAACGAGTGTAGTGCTGACCTTGACCTGTTTGCAAAATTCGTCGACAAGAGCCTCATGCAAACACTTGAAAATATCGCCAGCAAAAGTTTTATTCGCCTGCCCTACACGGAAGCCATCGAAATACTGGAAAAAGCAGGCGAGAAATTTGAATACGAACCTGCCTGGGGAAAAGATTTACAGTCAGAGCATGAACGCTTCCTCACGGAAAAGCACTTCAAGCAAGCGGTAATCGTTTATGACTACCCAAAGGACATCAAGGCATTCTACATGCGTCTTAATGATGACGAAAAGACCGTGGCGGCGATGGACGTGCTGGTACCTTCAATTGGCGAGATAATAGGTGGCAGCCAGCGTGAGGAACGTCATGATTACCTGCTAAAGCGCATCAGGGAAATGGACTTTGACGAATCCGATTACTGGTGGTACCTCGAGCTGAGGAAATACGGCACCGCACCCCATGCCGGCTTTGGCCTGGGTTTTGAAAGATTGCTGATGCTGCTTACCGGCGTATCCAATATTCGTGACGTGATCCCCTTTCCACGTACACCGAAGCATCTTGAGTTCTAGTCATCATCGATCACCTGGCGCTGCCTCAGCAGGGGCACGCGCTGAAAAAGCGGTATAAAGAGTATGTAAATGAGCAGTCCCACGGTGTTTCCCACCATGTCGAGCAAGGAAAACTCGCGGTAAGGAAGGAAGTACTGGATATACTCAATGAGCACACCATAGGCCAGCACCGGTACTATTTTTCGTATTGAAAAATGACTGCGTGGAAAAGAATAGTCAGCCAGGAACGATAAGGACAGGAAGGCCAGTGCATGGGAAACCTTGTCATTAATGTTCTGACCCACTTCGTATTGTACCGGTGTCGTTGTCAGGTAAAGGATCACCAGTACCGCGACGACAAGCGCGACCCTGAAAAGAATTATCACGTTTGCCGGCATCGCGTTACCCTTAACTCTCCGCCCAGTGTTCCCAGTATGGTTCCGGCTGGTATAACTCGATCAGGTATTCCACGAAAGTTCGTACCTTGGCTGACAGGTGTCGACGATGCGGGTAGATAGCGTGAATAGGTCTTGCCGGCGGGCAGTACTGCCCAAGCACCGGTACCAGGCGCCCTGCCCCCACGTCGAGGCCAACCATGTAGGCCGGTAACTGTACCAGTCCGCTACCCTGGATCGCCGCTATGCGCAGCGCGTCACCAACGTTTGACCTGACGTCCCCACTGACTTTCAGTTTTTTGACTTTACCATTGACTGAAAAACGCCATTCCCCCAGTGGCTGTCGCCCGGAATATACCAGGCAATTATGCTCCTTCAGTTCTTCGATGTTTTTCGGTGTACCGTGTTCATCAAGGTATTCATGCGAAGCACAGACAATCATCCTTGCATCTGCTATGTGCCTTGCAACGAGACTGGAATCTTCCAGCAGGCCAACACGTACCACCATGTCCAGGCCCTCTTCGATAATATCCGGCTCCCGTTCTGTCAGCACCAGCTCTACGCTAACCCCTTCATATATCTTGCGATACCCGGAGACTGCTCGTGCCAGGTGAAAGGATCCAAAAGAAGTGGGAGCCATGACACGCAGGGTGCCACGGGGCTCTGAACCCAGCTGCGCAATGGATTGTTCGGTCTCGGATATCTCGTGCAGGATCTCCTGGACCCTGTCGCGGTAGGCTATCCCGGCTTCGGTAAGGTTGATTTGCCTGGTCGTGCGGTTCATCAATCGAACACCCAGCGCATTTTCAAGATTGGTGACGTGCTTTGACACCATCGCCTTGGATATTCCAAGCTGTGTCGCCGCTTCAGAAAAACTCTGGTGCCGCGCCACCTGCAGGAACACTTCTATGCTGTTGAGCTTGTTTATCTTGTCCATGGCATGAAAATCTATTGTTTAATATTAGTTAACAGTTTTTTAATAATTCTACTATTGTAAACTTTTTTATCAAGCCTTATCTTACACGCCATGCTCAGGCACTAAAGCAGGTGCCGCAAACGAACTTAACAACTTGAGGAAAAAGCAATGAAAACTATCTACGCAATTATCATGGCAGCGGCCGTTGGTTCTGCAATGGCCTTAACGGAAACACAGCAGGCAACAGGCTGGTTTGACAACAATACCCTGGAACAGGCTTTTGAAGCTGGAGACAGCCGGGCACTTGCTGAACTTTACAGCGAGGATGCAGTGGTTATACCTCCAAGCCTTGAAATTCTTGAGACAAGCGAGGACATCAGGCGTTTCTGGGAAAAGCAAATCACGAGTGGCACCGGCAACTTTCGTCTTCAGACCATCAACAGCAGGCAACACGGAAATGTTGTTTACCAGAGCGCCGTCTGGATAGCGACAAAGGTCTCAAATGGCGTTGAAAGCGAGCTGTTTGGAGAAATGACCAATGTCATCAGCCAGCAGGCCGATGGCAGCTGGAAAATCCAGTTACAGAGCTGGAACTAATCAAGCCTGGATAACACTAATTGATCCCGAACTGACATCTTAATCCTCCCCCTCTAGATTCAGTTCATGTGTTGGCCCCGCTTTGAATACCAAGGCGGGGCTTTTTTTGTCCCTGATGCCAAACTGCCAGCCCTATTCACAATAGGTTATGATCACAGCATGGAGACAGGTACCACCGTTACAAGAGCAAGCGCCCCAAAAGAGCTGGCCTCAGCCCGGCGCATTCGCCAGCAAATCTTCGTTGATGAGCAGGGTATTCCTCATGACGTTGAAGAAGATGGTCTGAATGAAGCTGCCATACACGTACTACTGCAGGTAAACGGCGAGGACGTCGGTACCGCTCGGCTGGTCGCGCTCTCAGAAACTGAAGGAGAAATCGCAAGGGTCGCGCTTACCCGAGAGCATCGAGGCAAGGGCCTGGCCAGGCTGATGTTGCAGGAGCTCGAGAATATCGCGCTGGATATGGGGCTCAATCACCTGGAATTACATCCTCATCATTACCTGGAGGATTTTTATGCCGGACTGGACTATGTGCTTGTACCTGGTTCTGAAGTGATGGCCGGGGAACACCGCCTGATCACCATGGAGAAAAAGCTGCCGGGCAACTGATCCAGCTCAGGCAGCCTGTGGCAGGATTTGCCTGCTTTCTCCGGAAACCACCATGGTCGTCGGTGATTCCACCGGTGTCACCGTCACTTCCCGCCGTATCCCTGTATCCAGGATATCCCTGAGCGCATTCACTTCCCGGATTTCGGGATCAAGCCAGCGTTCAAAATCTTCTTCTTCCAGCATCAGGGGATAACTTTTATCGTGTATATGGCTGAAATTATCCTGTCCTGGCAGGGTAATCACGCTAAAGGAATAAACCGTCTCATCTGCGAACTGCCAGCGCCGGTAAAGACCGGCAAAGGCGATGGCACTGTCCGCTGGCCCCACGGCGTAACAAACCTTGTCTTTCCATTCAAAGAAACAGCTGGCCGGGATGATGGCACGCTGGGATTTTATCGCCGATGACCACAGGCGACTGCTTTCAAGACGCGTGGATTTGGCATTGAATGTTTTCCACTTCGGGTTTGGGCGGTATCCAGGCCCCTTTTTTTTCGGTTCTATCAGCAGCGACCAGGTGGCTTCATGCATGTGCCGCTCACCGGCCTCTTCAAACACGATGGCAGTACTGCTGCCGGGAGCGATATTGTTCTTCGCCTGCGGGAAAACAGCCAGTCCCAGCGTCTTCATCAGCTCCCTGACAAAGGGGCTGTCACTTACGTTCATACGTCCACACATGGCTGAATTCTCCCACCACGGACCCATGGATAAAAGATTTTTACAATTCCTGCTTGATCATTAAAAAAATACTACTATACTGCTCATAAAAGCACTGTTTATATTAACACCATGATTACATTAACAGCCAGACAACTCGAAATCCTTGATTTTATTAGAGAAAGTATCAGGGATAACAACATGCCCCCGACCGTGGCGGAGATTGCGCAGGCCATGAATCTCAGCTCTACCAACGGTGTACGTGGACATCTGCAGGCCCTTGCCCGTAAAGGAGCCATAGAACTCATACCCAATGCATCAAGGGGTATACGCCTGCTACAAATTGACATGTTTGAGCAGGGCCTGCCCCTGGTCGGCCGGGTTGCGGCAGGACAACCTCTGCTGGCCGAGGAGAATATTGAAGATTACAAGCAGGTAGACCCGGCGCTTTTTCAGCCTGCAGCCGACTACCTGTTACGTGTACAGGGAGAAAGTATGCGTGATGTAGGCATCCTTGATGGTGATTTGCTGGCTGTACACCGCCGGCCCACTGCCGAGGATGGAGAAATCGTAGTAGCACGACTGGAGGATGAGGTCACTGTCAAACGCCTTAACCGGCAAGGCCACATGGTCTACCTGGAAGCGGAAAACCCCGATTTCCGGGCCATAGAGGTCAACCTGAAAGAAAGCACACTGGACATAGAAGGTATCGCGGTCGGAGTCATACGTCCCCTCTAAACAGTGTTAACAAAATAAGCCGCATATGCTCGGTAACAGCTGAGCATAGTGTTGGACGCCCTGCTGACGAGAATAAGCTGGAGAAATAGAATGATAAATAGCCAATTACAAGATCTTATAATCAACAATCCGCACGTCTGGCTTGGTGACGAAATCACCGAGTTAAAATCAGGTGGCATTCCCACCGGCTACCCGGCACTGGATGCCATCCTTCCGGAAGGTGGCTGGCCAAGGAGTGCCATGATGGAAATGCTCACACCCCAGTGGGGCTTTGGTGAGTTACAGCTACTACTGCCGCTGATGCGTTCCATTACCAGCGAAAAACGCTGGGTGATGCTGGTGGCACCACCTTATATTCCCTATGCCCCTGCCCTGGCAAATGCTGGTGTCGACATTAATTACATTATCAATATTGATCCTGAAACCACCTGCAAGGATGCCATGTGGTCCGTGGAAAAGGCCCTGCAGTCCGAGAGCTGTGGTCTCGTGCTGGCCTGGCTGGACTCCCTGCCAAATGCCGTTGTCAGGCGTTTACAATTGGCTGCCAGCGAAGGACAAACTTCCGGCGTATTATTCCGCCACCGGGAAGCAAAAAACTCACCGGCTTCACTGCAATTACGCCTGAAACATACCGACCAGGGCCTTCATGCCCATGTTATCAAGGCCCGTGGTGCAAACCGTTATCGCTCTGCCACGATAAAGCTGCCTTTTCACTAGGCTACTACAACAATAATTAAACGGTAAATTACAGGCAAGATTCACCACAGCGTCACTCCGGACTCCCCGCACCCCACCCCATACCCCGACCGGAGTGCCGCTGATTTTTAAGCCTGGTTTTACCAGGTGATCTTGTTATGCGTACCCTGCTTGATCGTTCGTCCTGGTATGAGAATGTTGATCAACAGGCTCACCCCCAGGATGAAAACGCTGCTTTAACCAGGACTGATCTATGGCTGGCTGTCGATCTCCCCGAGTTAGACCTTGAATGCTCAGGACATGACTATCAAAATTCGGCATTTGTTGTTCTTGAAGAAATCGCGGGCATGCACTATGTGCACAATGCATCGAAATTAGCCAGGCAGAAAGGGATTTCCCGGGGCATGACAATCAATGCCGCGCTTGCGGTTTGCGAGACATTGAAGAGCTCGAATATTGACCCCGTCACGCAGCAGGACAAGCTACAGGAACTGGTCACAGATTCCATGCAATTAAGTTCACGGGTTAGTATTGCCCCCCCCACGTCTTTTCTACTGGAGGTTGCTGGCAGTATCAGGTACTTCGGTTCACTGGAGCTGATTCAACAAAAGCTGGCGCAAAGCCTTAAAAAAAAACTGAGTTCTACCTTTAACACGGTTGTCTCCCCTGTTCCTGCTGCCAGCCTGCTACTGGCCAGGTCAGGTTATGAAAGCATAATCCATGGTCTTGACGAGTTACGTTCCGTGTCAGGTGATTTGCCGGTCAATGCCCTGCCTATTGATGATAAATCTCTCTCACAGCTGGATAAAATTGGCGTGCGTGTACTGAGGGATCTCTGGCGTTTACCTGTTAATGAACTGGCAAGACGTTTTGATGCAGATTTTGTCAGCTACCTGGAGATCCTCCTTGGTAAAAAGCAGGAGCTATTATCTCCTCACCATCCTGCGCCCCGTTTTAATAAACGGTTTTCATTTATGCGGGATATAAAGCAAAACCACCGCTTGCTGCCTCACATTGACAACCTTTTGAATGAGTTGATTGTTTTTCTGAGGCACTACGACTTTTATACAAATCATTTTCTAATCTACCTGGAGCACAGGCAGCGCGATACAACTGTCATGAATTTTTTCCTGAGACAGCCTTCACGGGACAAGCAATATTTCCTGAAGCTGGTTGAAACCGATCTTGAACAGCGCCAGCTACCCGGACCTGTCATCGGCCTTGAACTTCTTGCCGAGGAGTTTCATGAGTTTCATAGCAAAACACGTGAATTATTCAGGCACGATCCCCGGAGTAGCCATGACGAAGAAGATATCCAGGGCCTGCTGGACCAGCTACGGGTTAGACTGGGGCAGGAAAATATTTCACACCTGTCCTGCTGTGCCGATCATCGTCCTGAATATGCCGGTTTACTTCATCAACAACCTGCTGGCAGTAGCACCATAGCTATAAGGAAGCGTCCTCTCTGGTTATTACCAGAACCTCAGCTATTAAGGCAAAAAACAAACCGGCTTTACTATAAAGGGCCTGTTCATATCTGCTCGGGTCCGGAACGCATCGAAACAGGCTGGTGGGATGGACAGGATATACGACGCGATTACTACACTGCCATAGATGAACTCGCTGGTGGGCTATGGATTTATCGCGATCTGAAGTCAGAAAGCTGCTGGTACCTGCATGGCCTGTTTGGCTGAGATGAAAAAAGACATTGGTTATGCTGAGCTTCATTGCATCAGTAACTTTACATTTTTAAGAGGTGCATCTCATCCCGAGGAACTGGTCAGCCAGGCTGACTTTCTCGGTTACAGGGCAATAGCTATTACCGATGAATGCAGTCTTTCAGGGGTTGTACGTGCTCACGTGGAGGCTAAACAAAAGGACATCAGGCTGATAGTTGGCAGTGAGTTTCGAATTAAAGAAGGCCCCTCCTGTGTTTTACTCGCCACGAATCGCAAGTCTTATGGTCAACTTTCCAACCTGGTTACTGAATCCCGTCGACGGGCCGCCAAGGGTCACTATTATCTTGATCGTTCTCTTTTCATTGAGCATCTCCCGCGTGACTGTCTCGCCCTTTACCTGCCCAGGCAGCAATCAACAACGGGCAGAACGGAGGAATTAAGCTGGTTATCTGAGCTGTTTCCCGGAAATTGCTGGATAGCCGTAGAGCTTATGCTTGATGGAAATGATCGAATGTACCTGGAGGAACTGGAAACACTTGGCAGGGAGTTGGGTTTGAATCTCTGTGCATGCGGTGACGTTCACATGCACACCAGGAAACGTCGGTACTTACAAAACACCCTGACAGCCATTCGACTTGGCAAACCACTTGATCAACTTGGTTATGAAATACATGCCAATGGGGAGAGGTATCTGCGTGAACCGGAGCGGCTGGTAAAGCTGTACCCCCCAGCCTTACTCGCAGAGAGTACCAGGATCAGCAAGCGCTGCCAGTTTTCCCTGGATGAGCTTCGCTATGAATACCCGGCAGAGCTTGTGCCCGCGGAGCATAGTCCCGAATCATGGTTACGGCACCTCGTGCAACAGGGTTTGAAAAAACGATGGCCGGGTGAGATTCCTGGCAAGGTCGCCAGGCTTGTAGAGAAAGAGCTGGCCCTGATTAATGAATTAAATTATGAGCAATACTTTCTCACCGTGCATGACATTGTAAAATTTGCTCGAGAACAGGATATTCTTTGCCAGGGAAGAGGTTCAGCCGCAAATTCTTCTGTCTGTTATTGCCTTGGTATTAGCGAGGTTGATCCTGCACGTATGGATCTTCTTTTTGAGCGTTTTATATCCAGGGAACGCGGCGAGCCACCCGATATTGATGTGGACTTTGAGCATGAACGTCGCGAAGAGGTTATTCAATATATCTACAGGAAGTATGGGCGCGATCGTGCTGCGCTTACTGCGACTGTTGTTACTTACAAGGTGAAGAGCGCAATTCGGGATATAGGTAAAGCGCTGGGTATGAGTCTTACCCAGGTAGATAGCCTGAGCAAGGCGATCACATGGTGGGACAGGGATATTATCTCGCGTTTTGAGAGCGCCGGGTTTTCGCTGAAAAGTCCACCTGTCAGGAGACTTGTCCACCTGGTAAACGAATTGCTCCATTTTCCGCGTCACCTGTCACAGCATGTCGGCGGCTTTGTTATCAGCCAGGGACAACTTTCTCACCTGGTTCCGATAGAGAACGCAAGTATGCCCGACCGAAGTGTTATTCAATGGGAAAAACATGACCTGGAGGCCATCGGCCTGCTAAAGATAGATGTGCTTTCGCTGGGCATGTTGACCGCCATACGCAAGTCTATAGATCTCATCAACAGCTACCAGGAAAAGCAGCTTTCCCTCAGTAACATTCCTCCTGAAGATCCCTCTGTCTACGAAATGATTCAAAAGGCGGATACGATAGGGGTCTTCCAGATAGAGTCCCGGGCACAGATGAGTATGCTACCCCGCCTGAAGCCTCGCAATTACTACGACCTTGTTATCCAGATAGCTATCGTACGCCCGGGGCCTATCCAGGGGGAAATGGTGCATCCCTACCTTGCAAGACGAAATGGGCGGGAAAAGATTACATACCCGGGAGAAGCTGTAAGGAAAGTACTTGAAAGAACACTGGGTGTGCCAATCTTCCAGGAACAGGTGATGCAACTTGCTATCGTAGCGGCAGGTTTTAACCCGGGAGAAGCAGACCAGTTACGTCGTAGCATGGCCGCGTGGAATCGTAAGGGTGGCCTGGAAGTTTTTGAGGAAAAACTGCTGAGCGGCATGAAACAGCGTGGATATAGCGAAAGCTTTGCCCGGCAGATATATAAACAGGTCAAGGGTTTTGGGGAGTATGGTTTTCCAGAGTCACATTCAGCCAGCTTTGCCCTGCTGGCCTACACGTCTTCCTGGCTGAAGTGCTATCACCCCGCTGCTTTTACCTGTGCCCTTTTGAATAGCCAACCAATGGGTTTTTACAGCCCCGCGCAGTTACTCAATGATGCAAAACGACACAATGTTTCCATACTACCGGTTGATATTAATCACAGCAATTACGATTCATCGCTCGATTTTGCCGATAACAAACGGAAGGATGCCCCCGCTTTACGTCTTGGGCTTCGTCACGTAAAAGGACTGGCTGAAGCAGATGCATTGTTGCTTGTTGAACAAAGAGAAAAACAGGAATACAGGAGTATAGAGGACTTCATCCAGCGTACCGCGTTATCCAGCAAGGCTGTACAGTGTCTCGCAGATGCAGATGCTTTTTGTGGCATGAGTGAAGACAGGCATCGCAGTTACTGGAGCGCGCTTGATGCAAAGAATCATACACCGCTATTCGCCTCTGGCAGAACAGGCAATACTTCTATCATGCTTCCCTTACCCTCAGAGGGTGAGGACATACTGGCAGACTATGCCAGCACTGGTTTCACCCTGCGACGTCACCCCCTGGCTTTGCTACGACCTCGACTGGAAAAGCTGGGAGCGGTGAAAGCTGCAGACTTGTGGAGCCTGCAAAATGATACGCCGGCGCGAATAGCTGGCATAGTTACCAGCCGTCAACGACCGGGAACAGCTTCCGGCGTGATGTTTTTTACCCTGGAAGATGAAAGCGGCTTCATGAATATCATCATCTGGTCCTCGGTGATCGCCCGGTACCGAAACTTTATAAGTAGCGTCAGCCTGTTACAGGTAGACGGGAAGGTGCAAAAACACGAAGGAGTACTGCATATAATCGCTCAACAACTCTATGACAGGAGTAGCTGGATTAAGGACATGAAATTCAAGTCGAGAAATTTTTGCTAGTGCGACTGATCTCAATCAATCACGCTTTGCCTGAGGGCAAAAGCCACATCAAGCGCCTGCCGATTCTCCCTGATGTCGTGCACACGAATCATGTCTACACCTGCCATGACAGCCAATGCAGTGGTCGCACATGTCGCGCCTACCAGTTCGCTGTAATTTTCAATATCGCAAATTGACCCCATGAATCTTTTGCGACTTGCACCAAGCAGAACCCCGTAGCCTGTATCCTTGAACTTTCCCAGGTTAGCGATGAGGTCCAGGTTGTTTTGCTTGCTCTTACCAAAACCAATGCCGGGGTCAATCAGGATGTTATTACGATTTACGCCCGCGGCTTCAGCGGCAGAGGCCTGTTGTAAAAGAAAGGACAGTATCTCCTCGAGAGCATTTTCATAGCGCGGCGCGTCCTGCATATTTTTTGGCTGTCCCTGCATATGCATGATGATATAGGGCGCACCTGTTTCTGCCGCAAAGGCAAACATATGTTCATCTTCGCGCCCTGCAGAAACATCATTGATGATGCTGGCTCCAGCCTCGAATGCCTTTCTCGCCACGACTGAAGAAGTCGTATCTATACTGATAGGGACCGAATTTTCGGGGCCTGTATCCAGGGCTTCAATAACGGGGATAACCCGGTTCAGCTGTTCTTCAACAGGAACCCTGTCTGCACCTGGGCGTGTTGATTCTCCACCAATATCAAGAACGTCCGCTCCCTCTTCTATCATCAATAGTGCGTGTTCTATCGCGACATCTCTCTGGAAATGCTCACCCTCGTTGGAAAAACTATCTGGAGTGACATTCAGTATACCCATAAGGGCAGGTTTAGCAGGACCGCCGGAGTTCATCTTAGAACCCTTGCCATCTTGTTCGTTGCAGTAACCAATGCATCTACCATGGGCTCTTCACCGGCAAGGTGCCCTCCTTCTTTTACGATGACCAGCTCCGCCCCGGGTAACGACTGTTTCAGCAGCCATGATGCTTCCACCAGGCAGGTAAGATCCCGTCTTCCGTGGATAATTTGTATCGGGACATCCGGGATCTTGTGAAGGTTTTCCAGTATCTGGTTTTCCTCGATGAAGTATTTTTCCCTGGCGTAATGGGTCTCGATAAGAACTTCATTTACGGTCTGCTCGACGTTATCCGGCCGATACGAACCAGGATCTACCCCCTTGAGCAAATATGTGACTATCCTGCCGGCCCAGGTGGACCAGGCCATGGCTGCTTCTTCCCTTTCTTTTTTATCTTTTCCATGAACAAGGCGGTGATAAGCCTCTACCAGGTTGGTTCTCTCCTGCTCCGGAACAACACTTATGAACTCATGCCAATACTCCGGGAACACATGGTTAGCACCGTCATTGATAAACCAGTCCAGGTCCCATTTACGGGCAAGGAATGTCCCTCTTAACACAATGCCTGAGACCTGCTTTGCATAGGTCTGTGCATACAGCAAGGCAAGTGTTGCACCCCATGAACCACCAAATAACATCCATTTTTCAACACCCGTCCTGTTTCGAATTTCTTCGACGTCCTCGAGGAGTTTCCAGGTGGTATTGAATTCTGTTTTACCGTTGGGCTTTGAGCGATTACAACCACGCTGGTCGAAATTAACGATGTGATACTTATCGGGATCAAAATAACGACGGTGGTTGGCATTGCTGCCTGAGCCCGGACCACCGTGCAGGAAAATTACGGGAATACCATTCGCGTTACCACTTTGCTCGAAATAAATTTCGTGGCCGTCAACGCTGAATGTTTCTTGAGAGAAAGGCTCAATCTCAGGATAGAGGCTTTGCATTTAATTATGACCGGGTTGCAGGTGAACAGCAGGGTAGCAATCAGATATCGCCGAGAATTTCCTTTCTCTTTTCGCTATATTCCTCTTCGGAGATAAAACCTTTTTGCTTTAATCCTTCAAGCTGCTCCAGCCTCTCCTCTATTGTTCTTTCAACATTCTGTCCGCTTGACTGTTGTTTCATTTCCTTGCGCAGCCTTGCCATTTCAAGACGCATTTCGCGCCGTTCGCGGGCCGAGCGTTCCTGCTCCTGGCGTAATCTCTCGTCAACGACCGTGGTTGCATTCTGCAACTCTTCCCCTGCCTGTAATGCAGCATACGCCGCCGATGCCTTTTTTATATCAATGACAAACCAGTCCTTCCTGGTTTTTCCATTGTCCTTGTAAGTATCAAGACCATCTGAAAGTATAATCGCCTTTTTAAAACCGGATTTCTTTGCACGCTTGCCTGGTTTGAAATAGTACCTGATTTCAGAAGTACTACCTGAACCCTGGTAGGCACGTTCCTTGAACTTGTCTCCCAGTTTATCGTATTCGCCAAGGATAACGTGTAACTTGCCATCCAGGTAAAACGCACGCCCCGAGGTGTAGGTCGTATCTTTCATGATGAGAAAGCTCTTCTTCCTGCGTGTCACTGCAAAGTGAATATCCTGGTCAGGACGGGCCTTGGCAAGACCTGCAGCTATGTAGCTTCCCAGCAGCCTGGCCTGCTCAAGGGAAAAAACACTTTCTGCCTCATCGTCGTCTTTCAGGGCACCGGTAAAAAAACTCTTGTTCCAGACCAGGATTGAATTGAGGGAATCCCTGATTTCCTGTGGATTCAGGCTAACCGGGTGCTGGTTTGGGATATAGCTTCCGTCCTTGTACTTGTCCTGCTTATCCAGCTTGATGTACAGGTTTGCACCGGATTTCCACAGCACCTCATCCGCATAGCCGCTGGCCGCTGGCAGCAAGAGCACCAGGAAGATTGCGATAATCCTTAGTTTATTCATCAGTTTGTTAGACAACTTTCAGAGCAAATTTATTCAGAAGAATGAAAAAAGGCGCACTAAAAGTGCGCCTTTTCTGTATACAGCTTGTACTACTGGCTGGTTCTTACCAGAGGAGGAATCCACCGATAGAGAATACATCATGCTCAGCAGGACCGAAAACAGCAGCTTCGGTGTCGGCTTCGCCGTATTCAGCAACCACTTTCAGCCATGAGTTAACATCGTGGTAAACACCAACTGTCCACAGGGAGTTGGTTACCTTGCTGCCACCAGCAGGTGTTTCGGTGGACTCACCGAAGCTGATGCCAACCTTGGTTTTACCGTTGAAGGTGTAAGCACCCTGGATGATGAAACCGTCGTTGTCAGACTCTGCACAGGCAGTAGCGGAGCAACCTGCATCACCGGCACCGCTGATGTTGAACAGGTGAGTACCCAGTGCTTCACCATCATAGTAGGTACCCATGATGTTAAAACCACCGAAGTTCATGTCAGCACCGATGTTCCAGCCAAAAGACTCGGAATCATCTGTACCACCGCCGGTCAGGGCAATTTCCTGTTCCTGCCAGAGAAAGCTGGCCCAAACGTGGAAGTTACCGCCTTCCATGTCGCTGCGATAGTTCATTTCAGCCTGGAACTGTGGAGAATCTGTTTCAGATGCGCCAACGCCTGAACCGAGGGGTTCCTGCGGGTCAAAGATACCAACTTCAAGGTCGAAACCATTGATGTTCGGGGTCTTGTAGGTGAAGCGGGTACGGAAGTCAGGATAAACATAACCATAACCGATACGACCCAGGGTGGTACCACCACCGTCCGGGCTGCCCATGGCACCAACACCGAACAGGGTGTAATCCTTCAGGATGGCATGGCGGTTGAACAGGGCCAGCGTGTTACCAACACTGATGGTACCGAAGTCACCTTCAACGTTGAAGAAAACTTCACGCATATCGATTCGGGAACTGGTACCTGCAACGCCTGATTTGTTCAGACGGCCACCCTTTTCACCGGATGAGTCAGGAGCAAATGTGATCTGGGCTGTACCTTTAAGACCATTAATTTCAGGAGTCTTAACAGTCATGGTGTGGAATGCTGGCAACAGGCCCTCGTTGAGGTGAGCACTGTCTTCAGTAACGCCACTCGCATAATCCCAGTCAGACTGGGTGTAGAACAGGTTAATAAAGCCGCCGTAGCTGACTTCCCAACCGTCCTCTCCACCAAGAACGATAGCTGCGTTTGCAGGTGCGCTCAGCGTAGCTGCAAGAGCAGTACCACCGATTGCTGCAACGAGCTTTGTTTTATTTAAATATTTCATCATTTCCTCCTAAAGAAAGACGCAATTATTACTTAAGGCTCTAGAGTTTAAGTTCGGCCTCCCCAGCCTGACTCCTCCCCCTTCAAATTCGGATGAGTCTAGTTACTGCAACAGAAGCCACCAAATCTTTTATTTGTTTCGGTCTTCTCCTCAGCAAAGACCGGCGTAAAAAGTACTATAAATTCAGACCATTTACAAGCTTTAAGCACTATTTTGCAACAAACCGTGGCTAATGAAAAATTATGTTACTTTTTGACAACAACCTGGCCATTCAACTCGAAAGACCGATTTAACGATGTGCACATTCAGGATTGATGTCGTCACCATAACTAGCTGTTATTTAAGGTAATTTCTTCTTTCTTCGCTGCGCTATACAAACAATATCGATATCCTTATCGGCTATCGAAATTTATTCGCCTATCCGCCTCCCTTTCGGTAGGCAAGGTCAAAACGGGTGACGAACTGGCCTGCTTCATCTTCACCGAAGCCCAGTAATTCAATTTCAACCTTCGTTCGTGGGAACTTGACACTCGCCAGTTGCCGAACTTCTTCGTCGGAAATCCTGATCTGAACCTGTTTTGTTCCGTCAATCACGGCGATCTCATTGCCGCTTACCGAGTACTCCAGGCCATTCAATGCCCGCGGTAAAAGCCTGAAAAAATCCTTGTGCGTGATAGTCATATCACGGGACTGTTTATATGCCATGTGTGCGAAACTGCCGGACACCGGCTAGCCACCCGCGACGGGCGGCCAGATAGCAAGCGTGTCACCTTCTGAAAAGCGAACAGAGATTCTTTCTTCCGGCTGCAGGTAGATGCCATTGAGGAGAACCAGGTGAACATCCTCCTCGGGCACATTGTAACGTTTAATAATTTCAGGCACGGCGTCATTGTCATCGATCTCGATAACAGCCGCGTGATTTTCAGCGTGCTCCGGCAGGTACCGGGTCAGGCTGGCGTAAAGCTTAAAAGTGAGTTTCATCGGGAAGCAGGCAGATTATTCCGCGTGAAATACCTTTCACGCGGAATAAGTGTATAGCGATTACAGGAAGTCTTGTACTCACCCAGGTGGAACTAGAGAATTCCCGCGTTATGTCCTACTGACTGGGTCGCTCCAAGGTAGGCTTCCATGATCTGGGTAGGATCTTTCATGAGGCGTTCTTTCCACACGCCGAGCTTGAGCCGGGTTTGGATCAGTCCTCTTAGCACGCCTACATGATTGGTCAGGCCCAGTGACTGGGCGCCCACCAGTACATCATCCTCAAACTGCAGGCTGAGGTAGCGAAAGCGCTCCTCGTCGGTGAGTTGCACGGAGTCACCACCGTCGGTACCCATCCAGAGACCATAGGAGGATGAAATCAGGCCCAGTGTATCCAGTACGTTCATGTTTACGCTGCCCTGGTGCCGAATCTTCTTACCGGTCATATTAAGCGCAGCGATACGCCCATGATCGGCCGCTGTAGGCTGTATAGCCTGGACACTGTATTCACCGGTGGAGAAGTCCTTGCCCTGGCATACATCACCAGCGGCATAAACATCTTCGTGACTGGACTGCAGGTGCTCGTTAACCAGAACTCCCAGGTCTGTGTCTATACCACTACCCTCGAGAAACTGGATATTTGAGCGAACACCCGTAGCAGATATCACCACATCGGCGCTGATGGTATCGCCGGAATCAAGCTTGACGGCGAGCTCAGAACCCGACTGCTCTATTGATTCAACCCGTGTAGAGGTATGCACATCCACACCTTTTTCAATACACCACTTCTTCAGAAGATTACCTGCAGTCTGGTCCATCATTCTTGGCACCATGCGATCTTCCATTTCAATCACGCTCAACTTAACGCCACGAAGGGCCAGTGCTTCAAGCACGATGCAACCAATAAAACCGGCACCCATTAGTACAACACGGGAACCCCTGGTGGCTTTCTCTGCGATGGCGCGGCCGTCCTCCAGTGTCCAGCAGGAATGCACGCCATCCAGGTCCATGCCCGGGATTGGCGGCCTGATGGGATGAGAACCCGTGGCGATGAGCAACTTGTCAAAAGCAAGCTCACCACCATTTTGCAGGGTAAGATTCTTTGCGCCGGTGTCCACCGCGGTAACGCGATCCTGGACTACATCAATTCCCATATCGGAAAAATGATCCGAGGAAGAACGCAGGTAGGTGCCCTCTTCCTTGATCTTGTCAATCAGGTAGTAAGGCAGCGCCATCCTTGAATAAGGTGGTTCGGGTTCGTCGCCGATAAGCTTTACCGAGTCGCCCGGCGCAAACTTCCTGACATGTTCAGCCGCAATAACGCCGGCAGGGCCGGCGCCAATGATTACATGTTGCATATTGGGTTCTCCCGCTTAAAGGCCAAGACGTTGACGTGTCTCGTCAGTCGGCACACCTTCAGGAGTCCAGCCGCGAATCTCGTAGTACTTCGGCAGCATTTCACCCAGGTTATTCACCTTGCCCTTTGCCGGACCCGTTTTTGCGGCATCCTTTAACAGTCTTTCTGGCAAGGTATCATCTGCTGCAGTCATACCTGCGGCGATATTGAAGTCCCGCTCCATGTTCCAGATACGTTCACCCACCAAGGCCATATTCTCAGGTGTCCAGTCACCTTCACAGGCAGCGTCCACCTGAGGAGCAATGTCCTCAAGTGTCCAGGCAAATGTTGTGAAGACGCAAAGACCCGTGGAATCGACAACGGATGTGGCATCCTGGAAAGCCTTCACCAGTTCCGGTTTTCCTTCCGTTACCAGCGGGTCGGTTTTCTCGGGAATGCCCGCAACCTCGGATGCAATGGTGTATCCACGCAGGTGACAGGCTCCGCGATTTGATGTCGCATAGGCAAGTCCTATACCCTGCACGCCCCTCGGGTCATAGGCAGGAAACTCCTGGCTTTTAACCGTCATTGAGAGCTGGGGCTGGCCATATTTTTCACAAAGACGCCGGGAACCAAGGCCTAATTCAACTCCAAAGCCTTCTCCTCTTGCCGTGACCTCGACAGCCCAGACCAGAGCCTCGGCCGAGCCAAACTTGAGTTCCATGCCGCCGGTGTGTTCGGTTGTTATCACACCCATCTCAAACATTTCCATGGCCGCAGCGAGCGTAGCGCCAAAAGAAATGGGATCAAAGCCATCTTCATTACAAATAAAATTGGCATACGTCAGTGCTTCCAAATCATCGATTCCTGTATCAGAACCCAAAGCCCAGGCTGCTTCGTATTCAAGCCCACCGTTGGCGCCCCAGTATTCCGGCTTGTTCTGCACGGAAAAGTGCCCCTGGTCCATTGCCGAGATACGTCCACAGGCAATGGTACAGGCGAAACACCCGGCATTGGTGACAAGGTTTTTCTTGCCATCGGTTTTGCGGGGCTCGTGCATGGCTTCGCCGGATATGTTGTGGGCACCTTCAAACTGCACTTCACGCATATTGCGCGTTGGCATTGCACCCACTTCGTTGATGATATTCATCAAGGCCTGGGTACCGTAAGCACCCAGGGCCTGGCCTGTCATGGCATTTTCCGCCAGTACTTCCTTGCCATCGTTGACCGCCTTCATGAACTCAGCGGGTTTTTCAATGTTGCCGACTCCTCGTGTGCCACGAACAGCAACCGCTTTTAGATTTTTTGAAGCCATCACGGTGCCGACACCGGAACGTCCGGCTGCACGGTGAATGTCATTAACAATGGCAGCGTAGAGATTACCCGCCTCTGCAGCACGGCCCACCACCGATATACGTAACAGGGGATCCTGGTAGTGTTTATGCAGCCACTCATCCGCCTCCCAGCAGGACTTACCCCAGATTTCATCGGCAGAGCACAATTCAGCCTTTTCATTTTCCAGGTAGAGGTAAACCGGTTTTGGTGATTTACCTTCAAATATGATCATGTCCCATCCAGCGGACTTGATCTCGGCGCCGATGTAACCGCCAGAGTTTGAACAGGCTATGCAGCCCGTCAGCGGGCTTTTTGTCACCACGGAGTAACGCCCAGCGGTCGAAGCCATGGTGCCCGTCAGGGGGCCCGTGGTCATGATGAGCTTGTTATCAGGACCCAGTGCGTCGCACTTGGGGTCTATTTCTTCGATCAGGTACTTGGATGCGAGTCCGCGTTGCCCGAGGTATTGTGCCGCCCACTCCATGTTGAGAGGCTCTTCGTTGCAAGTGCCCTCGGTCAGGTTGATGCGTAATACTTTTCTTGTCCAGGCCATTCTTGGTCCCCTTATCGTAAAGTTATGAAGTAGAGTCGAGCGCGCCAGCTGCATGGGCCTGCATTCGGGCCATGCCGGTCTGGTCGGCATCCACGTAGGTAATGGCTGCCGTGGGGCAGGCCTTGGCGCATTCAGGGTCACCGCCACAGAGGTCACATTTTGTTACCACGTTGGCATCCTGGCTGTAGTTAACTGTTCCAAACGGGCAGGCAATTGTGCAGACCTTGCATCCCACACAGCGATCCGCGATAACTTCCTTCGCGCCGGTATCCTCATTCAACACGATCGCTTCCACCGGGCATGCATGCATACACCAGGCTTCGGAACATTGTGTACAGGTATAGGGGACGAAACGTCCTTCGTGGTGAAAAGTAAAAATCTTGATACGTGATTTTGCCGGATTGAAAATACCTTCGGCCTGGTACGAACAGGCCATTTCACATTGCCGACAACCGGTGCATTTCTCTGCTTCAATCTGCAGGGATTTAAGCATCGCGACTCCTCCTCAATTGATAACTGGATCGTTGAAAAATCCGACTTGAACAAGGGAATTTTTCATATTGTAGTTATATCAAATAGCCTAGTATCCTAGCGCTGTTTGCTACGCGGAATTATAAAGCTCGAGAAGGTATAGTAAAGCGCCAGTTTAAGTGGAACACGATGGCCACTTAATCCAGGCACAAAGATGACTAATAAACTGATTAAGTGACTGAACTGTTATGAAAATATTCTCCAGGCATCTCGCGCAAATGATAATGATTATTATTATCACATTGCCACATCTCGCGTACGCACAGCAGCGTTATGATTTCGCCTTTATTGGCGACAGCTCGGAAGCATCCCTGCTCGGTCTTCAGCAGGGTCTCAAGGAGGCGAACTTACAGGGGCAGTTCCTGGGTCAGGAATATCACCTTGATGTCTACGACAGCGCCGCAGGAATCCCCTTCGCGAATGAAAACCTGGTGGCTATACTCGTGGCAAGCAATGCTGATGAGCTCAGTGCGATCCAGTCTTCCTACCCTACATACCCTGTATTCAACCTTGTGCTTGAAGAGGATGAGCTGCGAGCGCGTTGTATGCCAAACGTGCTTCATGTTATTGCCAGTAGCAAGATGCGACAGGATGCAGTGCAACAATGGCAGCAGAAGAATCCGGCCGCCAGCGTAAGCGCTCAGACATGGCACGGTGATTTTGTAAAATTCGCGGCCAGGGATCTTAACAAGCGATATCGTAAAGCCTTTGGCATTGCAATGGATGACCATGCATGGGCAGGCTGGGCAGCCATCAAGATGAGTTCAGATGCCATTGCCAGGAACCAGCTTGACAGCGCACCGGCGCTTCTGGCGTTCCTGAAACATGAACTGGCCTTTGACGGTCAGAAAGGCATCAACATGACTTTCAGGGAAACCGGCCAGTTACGCCAGCCCATGCTGATTGTCGAAGGAAGTAAATTACTGGGAGAGGCACCAGTACGGGGCGTTTCCAATGATATTGATAGTCTTGGGCTAAAAGAATGTGTCAAGTAACAAGGAACTTGAACAGGATAAATGATTCAAAACAAATAAATTAACAGGAGCAGTCAATGAATTTTCTTCGCCAGTTGATACTACTATGCGTATTTACCAGCCCGGCCCTTCACGCCGCCGGCACGGGTAGAATATTTATCACTAACGAGCGCAGCAATGACATCAGCGTCATTAACGGCAGCACGCTCGAAGTAGAGGCCACTATCGCCATCGGGGAGCGACCAAGGGGTATCGGTTTGTCGCCGGACGGCAAGGAGCTCTACGTCGCGGTAAGCGAAGAAAACCTGATCGCTGTCGTGGACCCTTCCAGCCTTGAAGTACTGAGGAAGTTTCAATCTGGCTCTGATCCGGAAACATTTGCGGTACACCCGAACGGTAACATCTACATTTCCAATGAGGATGACGCGAAAGCCACGGTATTCAATCCAAAAGATGGTAGCCAGGTTGCTGAAATCCCGGTTGGACTTGAACCTGAAGGGGTGGCGATCTCTCCCACGGGCGAGCATGTCATTGTCACCAGTGAGTCCACCAATATGCTGCACGTGATTGCCGTACCCGGTCACGATATCGTGGCCAATATTCTCGTTGGTGCTCGCCCCAGGTCTGCCGTATTTAACAAGGCAGGAGATCTTGCCTATTCAACTTCCGAGATCAGCGGAGAAGTAAAAAAGGTCGATATGAAAGAATTCAAGATTCTTTCCAAGGCCAAGATCGCCGATGAAAAAGCCAAGCCCAAGGATATCCTGTTAAGTAACGATGAAAAAACAATCTACGTCGCGGGCGGCAGGGCTAACCAGATACTGGTGATGGATGCCGACAAGATGGAGCTGATAAAGGGTATTCCCGTTGGTAAACGTACCTGGGGCCTTGCAAAAACAAGAGACGGAAAACGTATTTTCACAACCGATGGTGTCAGCGGAACAGTTAGCGTCATCGATACCGACAGCAACACCAATATCAAGACAATCGAGGTTGGCAAGTTTCCCTGGGGTGTGGTGGTCGACGACTAGTTGCGCGTTACACCTGCACTATGTTGTGACTGATTGCCAGGCGGGCGATCTCGGCGACGGTGCCCACATCAAGCTTGCTCTTGATTTGCGTAGTGTAGTTCGACACCGTCTTGTAACTCAGTGAAAGACGTTTCGCAATCTGGCTGGTATTAAGACCTTCGGCGAGCAGGCAAAAAATTTCAAACTCACGGGTGGACAGGATAGAAAATGGAGAATCCTGTCCACGTGACTTTTGAAATGCCAGGTGCTGTGCAATGTCCGGAGCCAGGAAAATTCCACCGCCGGCAATATCCCTGATAGCATTCAGTAATACGTCAGGTGCACAGTTCTTGGTGATGTACCCCATCGCTCCGGCATTGAGTGCCTGGTCTACGAATACAGTGTTCTCGTGCATGCTAAATACGAGGATCCTCGCTTTTGAATCCCGGGCAATGATCCTGCGTATCGCTTCCAGTCCCCCCATCCCGGGCAGGGAAAGGTCCATCACGATGACATCAGGACCGTGATCAACATAGGCCTTGCAGGCCTGCTCACCGGTTTCTGCTTCTGCAACAATCTCAATATCTTCTGCGTTTTCGAGCAGCACCCGGTATCCCGCACGTACAACGGCATGATCATCTACAAGCATCACATTAATCATTTAAACCACTCCATTTGTCTCATCGCCCTGCATCGTTGGCAGGGGCAAAATTATTTCTATATGGACTCCGTCGCCCGTATTACTATCAATAGTAATTTTTCCATTCACGGCCTCCACCCTTTCCTGCATGCCCAGCAAACCCAGCCCGCGATTGACACCCTCGGGCTCAAATCCACAACCGTCATCACGGATACTAATCTCGAGCTTTTTTGTGTCCCTTTGCAGGTCGATGAACACTTCCTCGGCCTTTGAATGCTTGATAACGTTGGTCAGGCTCTCCTGGATTATCCTGTAGAGGTGAATATTAACATCTTCATCAAGCCCGGAAATATCGCCACGGCAGTTAAAATGGCAAAAAACATCCCCATGACGCTGGTTCCAGTCGTCAATCATCTCCTGAAGCGCTACCAGCAAGCCAAGTTCGTCGAGTACAGTAGGTCTTAGTCTTTGCATCATGTTCCTGGCCACTTCGTACATGCGCTCTGAAAAAGACCCAATAGTGACCGCGTTATTTCGAATGGATGCTTCACTCTCGTCAGCCTGCTTTTCAATCGAAACTGCAATAGCCTTGATAGCAGACAGGGACTGCCCCAGTTCATCATGAAGTTCCTGGGCAAGGTGCCGACGCTCCTGCTCCTGGATCGCAAGTGTTTTTTGCGCAAGCTTTCGATTTTCATTTCTACTGGCCAGTAGAACATCAGCCATGTGGTTTACCCGGTCAGATATCCTTGAAAGCTCTGGCAGCTCATACTGGGGAAGACGTTGGCGATAGTCACCATGCTCAATGCGTTCAAGTGCTGTGAGAATGGAGGAAATGGGTGACAGGTAACGCCCAAGTGCAAAATACAGGAGAAAGTTTGCAAGGATAATAAACAGCATCAGGAAAAACAGGACATTCCTTGTTTCAAACCAGACCTCGGTTATTTCTGCCGAAGGATCCGCCAGGATAATGACTTCCACACCGCTGATCCCCGCGAGCGAAATTATGCGCCTGAACTCCAGGGGTGGCGGCTGCACCATGTTCACGAACCAGCCGGGCGCTCCGGTTTTGATTTCAGGTCTTGAAGCCGGAGGAAATGGTTTTAGCCCTTCAGAATATCGCTTGATAACAATTTGCAGGTCCCTGCCGGAAACCATCTGCGAAAGATTTTCAAGAACCAGCTGCTGGATTGCCGGCTCGTCGATATCTTCGACACTCTCCAACAGGGCTTCCACCAGCTTCAATGTATGCGACGCACTGGAATTGATATCCTCCAGCACGGTATCCCGAGCGCTCTGGATAAGGAAGACGCCCGCTCCGATAAATACTGATATGAACAGTACCGTGATGAGGATGCTAAGGCGAATGCGAAGACTCATTTGAGATGTTCCTGTCACTGGTATTCAGCCAGGAAAAAGTCCGGGATTCCGGCTATTGAAAATCCCGCTCCGCTTCCTCGAGCACGTAAATCAACTCCATTGCTGTCTGGTAGCGATTTTCAGGTTTCTTGGCGAGGGTGCGGTTAATAATTTCCTGGTACTTTGACAGTGCCTCGGGGAGCAGGGGTATATCGCCATGGACATGCTGGTAAATCAGCGCGGCGGGAGTCTGCGCCTTGAATGGTTTTTCGCCGGTCAATAATTCGTACAGGAGAATGCCGGCGCTGTAAATATCAGCCCTGCCGTCCACGCTTAGGGCTTCACCCTGTTCCGGGCTCATGTAGTGGGGCGTACCCAGGACCTGGCCGATACTTGTAAGACCAGTGCCCTGCTCTATGCGCTTGGATATGCCAAAGTCTGCCAGGGCAAGGCTGTCGTCACCGCGAAACATGATATTTGCAGGTTTTAGATCACGGTGCACTACCCCAATTCGATGTATAGCCGACAACCCATAACAAATGTGCTGCATGTAATTAAATGCGACTTCGGGTGAAATATTCAATTCCATGCGTTGCTTGAGATCGCCACGGGAAAAAAACTCCATGGCAATATATCCATAGTTTTCGGTCATCCCGTGTTCATAAATTTTCACCACAAAAGGTGTATCAAGATCGGCAATCAGCTCTGCTTCAAGCAGGAATCGATCAATCAGTGTCTGGGACTCTGCCTTGGTCAGGTCAAGTACCTTCAACACCAGTGACTGCTTGTCTATGACCCGCTCCGCAAGGTAAACGTGGGACATGGCTCCCTGCCCGATCAATCGAACAAACTTGTAACCAATATCAAGATTTTGCTCGGGCAATGCTTCTTTGTCGGTGTTTATCTTTTTAATTATACGGGTCGCGTCATCCATCATGGATTGCTGCTCGACCACCACTTCTTCTCCAAATTCGATGGCATCCTCGACCAGCTCCTTGAGGCGCTTGGGCGATACATCCTTTTTATTAATATAATCAGCGGCGCCAAGTTTTACGGCGCGTACCGCAATATACTCATCACCTTCTGCTGTCAGGATAACTGTCGGGGGAAAGTTGGGCTTGTTTCGAAACTCTTTCAACCATGCCAGGCCATCTTCATCTTCACCAAGCTGGTAATCCAGGAATACCAGGTCATAAGGCGACCAGTCAAAGTTATCAGCCGGCTTACCCAGGTTTTCCAGGTCGTATTCTTCGATATCCGGAGCATCCAGTTCCTTGTTCAGGTAAAGACGCAGCAAAGCACGAAAATCAGCAGAGTCATCTATTATTAGGATTTTCATGGCTTATTTGTGTTCCGCGGATGGTCCCGAGTTTTTTCAACAATTTGGTGAGCAAGTGATGTTAATTCGTTAATTTATGTAAATCAAATAATTAGCTACCTAAAGTGATGGAATAGGTAAATTATTTCCTGTTCCCGCGTCAAAACAGGTCGTCTTCAAATCAAGTGGCCCGACAGCACGTGCCTGAAGTTGAAAATGCGTGCACCAGTTCAAGCATTTGGCGCGCGTCAAAGACAGGAAAATACTTGTAATTGAAAGGTTGATCTTATACTTTGTGCAGCCCTCGCGGTAGCGAGAGAATTGTGAAATACATCAATCCTTGCCGGATTAGCTCAGCCCGGTAGAGCGCCCGCCTTGTAAGCGGATGGTCGGGAGTTCGAATCTCTCATCCGGCACCAGTTTCATCACTTCCTGTCGTTTTCCTTGATACTGTTAATTCTGCGAAGAATTCCCGAATTTAACTGGTCGTGAAACCTGGCAACCGCCCTCCATGGCGTCTGACTTTCGGACTATGATTGTAATGGTACCAACTACTTTGCCTGCCTCGCGGCATAGGCATCTTTCTGTTCCTGGGTCGCCTCGGCCTGGTACTTGTCCTTCCACTCCGAGTACGGCATGCCGTAGATGATTTCCCGGGCCTGTTCCATATCGAGAGCAACTTCCCGTTCCTCTGCTGCGGCGAGATACCACTTGGACAGGCAATTACGGCAAAAATTTGCCAGTATCATCAGGTCAATATTTTGCACATCCGTATTATCTCTCAAGTGTTGAACAAGTCTTCGAAAGGCTGCGGCTTCAAGTTCAGTTTGTGTTTCTTTGTCCATTTATTTCTCCAATAGCGCGAATGCTGCTGTGTTATTATGCTGCCATTATACACATGCGATACCTTGTCAGAAAAAATCGCGATCATTGCCTTTAAAGAATATGGGAATTAATCATCGAATTGTAATAGTCGGCGGAGGTGCCGGCGGGCTTGAACTGGCTACCCGCCTGGGTGATCTATTTTCAAAGAAAAATGAAATTGAAGTCACCCTCATTGACGCAAGCCTGACACATCTCTGGAAACCACTTTTACATGAAGTTGCTGCTGGCTCGTTGAACTCCCATGAAGATGAGTTGAGTTACCTTGCGCAGGCTAACTGGCACCATTTCAGGTTCAGGCTGGGCAGGGTAGTCAAGGTGGACAGGGAAAACAAAACTGTGATTACCGCTCCAGCCATTGATTCAGCAGGAACCGAATATATCCCGGCTCGAACGTTTCAATACGACACTCTCATCATGTCGGTCGGGAGTATTTCCAATGACTTCGGCGTACCCGGGGTAACGGAACATTGTCACTTTATTGATAAGCAATCAGAAGCCGATGCTTTTCACCAGCATTTGCTGAAAAGCTGCTACACAGCCCATACGAGTGCCGGGGAAACCAGTGAAAACCAGCTGCACATTGCTATCGCCGGTGCTGGTGCAACCGGTGTTGAACTCGCAGCGGAGTTATTCGAATCAACACGGCAGTTGATAAGGTACGGACTGGATGGCATCGACGCCGAGAAACAGCTCAAGATTACGATTATTGAGGCTGCAAACCGCGTGCTTCCCGGGTTGCCTGAGCACATGTCTGCAGAAGTACAGAAACAGTTGGAGAATATTGGCATCGACGTACTTACCAACGAACGTATTACACGGGCATCGGCCTCAGGTTTTGAAACAGAGAGCGGCAAAACAGTAAGCGCGGGCATACTGGTCTGGGCGGCTGGTATCAAGGCACCTCAATTTCTTTCGGAGATCGATGGGCTTGAATGCAACCGCATCAACCAGTTGCTGGTGAAATCCACTTTACAGACGACCAGCGACGAGAACATTTTTGCATTTGGCGATTGTGCTGCCTGCACGGATCCACAAACCGGTGATAGTGTCCCCCCGCGGGCACAGGCTGCACATCAACAGGCCAGCATGCTTGTGAAAAGCATGAAAAAGCGTGTCAATGGAGAATCCGGATTACCGGAATACCACTATGTCGATTACGGCTCCCTGATCAACTTGAGTCGTTATTCCACGGTTGGCAACCTGATGGGAAATATAGCGAAGATATGGTCAAGCAGTATCTTTATAGAGGGATTGCTGGCGCGTTTTGTTTACCTGTCCCTGTACAAAATGCACCAGGTTGCACTACATGGCTACATTCGCACCGGCTTAACAACCATTGCCAACATCCTCACGAGACGAAACCGACCGAGAATGAAACTACATTAAACTGAAACGTAAAATTGATGTTTATTGGAGGCCGTGTTTTTTCAAGCGGTAACGCAGCGCCATCCTGGTAATGCCAAGCTCCCTGGCAGCTTTTGATACATTTCCATTTGTTCTATCCATCGCCTGTTTTATGAGGCCAAGTTCGGCAGACTCAAGCGTCGCGTTGCTATCGACCTGTACTGGAGCGACACTATCGTTAATCGCCCCCGGTAGCTGAAGTAAGTCGGGAGAAATGTCGTCACCGCCACTTAGCAAGACCGCGCGTTCAATCATGTGTTTAAGTTCTCTTACGTTACCGGGCCAGGGGTAATTCATCATCGCCGTTTTCGTATCCTTCGCGATACCAGGTGTAGACAAGCCGTAACGTTTTGCGGTCTGCTGCGCAAAGTGATCCGCCAATAGAATGATGTCTTCACCTCGTTGACGCAGGGGAGGCATCGAGATGGTCAACACGTTAAGGCGGTAGTACAAATCTGAGCGGAACTCACCCGTCGCAGCCAGCTTTTCGATATCCTTGTTTGTCGCTGCCATAAACCATGCCGCAACCGAGTGCTCCTGTGATGACCCGATCCGTCTCATGATGCGACGTTCCAGCACCGCGAGAAGTTTTGACTGGAGGTCGAGAGGTAGTTCCCCGATCTCATCAAGGAATAGCAGACCGTCTTCAGCGGCCTCGATCAATCCGGCCCGCGCGGTATGTGCATTTGTGAATGCCCCTTTTTCGTGACCAAATAACTCGGCTTCCATGAGATCCTTTGGCAAGCTGGCACAATCCACGTGCACAAAGGGTCTATTCTTTCGTGCGCTGTTGGCATGTAACAGGCGGGCAACCACATCCTTGCCGCTTCCTGTCTCACCAAGAATCAAAATAGTCGGCGGAATTGCCTGGCTGTTTTTGCCAAGTTGAGCAATGCGCGATACCTGCTCCCTCACGTCCTGTATCTCGGCACAGTTGCCCAGGAAATCAACTCCTTCAACGGCGTGTTTCTCCCTTGTACTGGAGTAATCCAGCTTCCTGGTCAACTCATCTTTTTCAAGCACCTTCCTGACATTGATCAGAAGCTCTTCAAGGTCGACTGGCTTTTTCAGGTAGTCAGCGGCTCCCAGCTTCATTGCTGAAACTGCATCTTCAATTTCACCGTAGGCAGACATGGCAAGCACAGGTAAAGGCTTGCCGGATTTGTTTCCAATTTCTTCAAGGAAATCCAGGCCCGATCCATCCGGGAGCCTCATATCCAGCAGGATGAGATCAGCTGCATGTTCTCTATAATTAGTCCGGGCAATTTCCAGCGTCGGACATACGTGGCAAGTGAATCCTTCCCTGGTGAGTTTTTTATTCACTGCGCGGGCAAAAACATCTTCATCCTCAACGATGAGAATGTTTTTTTCTATGACCGGTACGACTGCCGGATCGATTGGTAAATTTGAATCAGTCGTCATTATTACGTCTCTTCGTTTTGATCTAATGGGCAACTCACGATAACCCTGGTGCCCTTGGATGTGCTGTCAAATTCAAGTTTCCACCCATGTGCCTGGCATATCTTATAGGCCACTGGTATGCCCAGGCCCGTACCAAACTTTTTCGTAGATGGGCCGGGTTCAAGGTTGCCCTGCTCCGGGCTGAATTTGAGCCCCGGTCCCTGGTCTTTTATGACCAGGTTGAATTCGTTTGCACCCTTCTGCATTGATAATTCAATCTCATCGCCAATGCCTGATGCTTCGACTGCATTTGACAGGAGGCAGTAAAGTGCCTGCTCCATCAAGTCGGGGTCTACAAGTAACTCAATATCCAGTTCCCAATCGGTGCGTCGCAGCTCAAGTTTTTTTTCAGAAATTTTTGAATCCAGCATAATCAGGCTGGATTCAAATAAATGAGAAGCCGTCACTTTCCTGAACTGTGGTTTTAACGGATGAAGATATGACACGAGGGCGCTAACCCAACGACCCAGGCGATCAATCGTATCCATGATAGCCTGCCTGCTTTCCTTCAATTCTTCCTGGTCGTTAACATCATCGAGCATTTGTGCTGTCGCTCGAATACTTGCGAGCGGATTTCGAACATTGTGTGCCACTACCGGTATCAATGCACCAAGCGCCGCCTGTCTCTCTGTTTCCACCAGCGCATCCCGGCTCCGGGAAAGATCCTCGGCCATGGAATTAAGGGCATCACCGATTTCAGCAACTTCTTCAACTCCCCTCTCAGGAATACGATGTTCAAGTTCTCCGCGACGCATGATTGCTGCGCCCTCTATGATCGATGCCAGCGGCCTGACAAAACCATGAATCAGGAAATGACGCGTAAACAGGACAAGCACCAATGCAACAAGAAAAAACACGGGTATGAGTATCGGCGCGTACTCCGTCCATACGGCTATGGTGCGGTCCAGTTCCGCGTGTTTATCCGTGAGATTGGATTTAAATCGAAGGTACTTTCCCTCGAACACCGCTGTTAAACGCTGTGAAAACCTCGGGTCGACAATCTGCAGGCGAATAGCACTGTCCGCGACATAGGGATCGGTGAAAATTGCATTCATATCATTTTGTATTACCCGGTATGAATACTGCAGGTCCTGGATGAGCTCTGCTTCCTCCCTTGAGAGTGAGTTCCTGCGAAGTTCATTAAAAAGTTCGCTGATGCGGCGTGAATTTGCGCGATACTGGTTATAGGCACTCTGGTCCTCAGTAAGTCGTGCCCTGATCACCTGCTGAATTTGGCGGAATAACTCACTGCGGATCTGCTCGGTGACGAATATCAGGTTGTTTATTCGCACAGACTCGGAAGAGGTTTCCTGCCAGAAAAAGGCCGATAAACCACCAAGGGCACCGGTTACCGCGACCAGCAGCAAAAATGCCACTTCGTGGATAAGCAGGAGATTCTTCAATGAGCGACGACGGGACAGCATGGGGGCAGTATACTCGATACTGATGTGGTTCATATAGACCAATCGCAGTGTGCTAAGCGAACCAGTTTTCTCACTTTCGCCCCCTGTAGGTCCCCTCAAGGACCTTGCAATAGTCCCTTATATGCTTGTTTTTATTAGTTTTTTATGTGATTGCATGAAAACTGGCATCATTTTCGCTGTAAATGAGGTGCCGGCCTACCGGTAAACTTTAAATTTTCTTAACAGGAGGATACTCATGAGTTGGGAAACACCACAATACGATGATATTCGTTTTGGTTTCGAAGTAACCATGTACATCAACAACAAATAACATCGTTACTTTGTATTAAACGGCAAGGGCTCTTCGGGGCCCTTGTTTGATCCTGGGCTGCTCCAGGAAACCTGTTTGAGCGTTTGCCGAATCCGGGCAAAGTGACATAATGTCTTGATTTGAGACATTAATTCACGTTTATGCGCCAGGCCATCAGCTTAGCCGACAATTCTTTTCGCGGAAGACTCCATGCCCTCGCAAGGCACTCCTGGATTCGGTATGCCATGCTCCTTGGTGGTCTTCTTCTCCCCCTCAGCCTCCCGGCAATTGAAGACTCCTACCAGCTATTGATTTCCAAGTCGGAAAAGTTATTACATGTTGTAAAGGGAGAAAGAACAGTACGCAGTTTTAAAATATCACTTGGAAAAGGCGGCAAGGGTACCAAGCGACGTCTTGGAGACAATAAAACACCCATAGGGGTGTACAAGATCATGGATTTCAAGTCGGACAGCAAGTTTCATTTCTTTATGCAAATAGACTACCCCAACCTGCTTGATGCCTGGTATGGGTACAAGAACTCCGTGATTACCGCGAAAGACTTCAAGAGAATCGCTTTTGCTTTCAAGGGTAGACAAAAACCGCCACAAAATACCCCGCTTGGTGGATACATCGGTATTCATGGACTGGGAGAAACCACGGATGAACGATTACAGATCCATGAAGCGATGAACTGGACCGAAGGTTGTATTGCCATGACAAACAGCGAGATCACCACACTTCGCGAATATGTCTCAATTGGTACCCGCGTAACAATAAGAGAGTGAAATGAATTCCTGGTTTTCTCCTCCCGGGCTGTACACCTTGCTCCATGAAGCACGATCTTTCTTCATGTTTGCCGGCCTCGTATTTTTTCTCAGTGGATGCGAACAGGATAAGCGTGATTATTTGCAGGTAAAAAGCGATAAACCTGTTCGCCACATTCTTGAGGATGCTGAGTTTGCTATTACAGAACGTAATTTCAGGATTAACGTTCGCTTGCACATCGGCAAGGCTATCAGGGAAAGGGGTTCAACTGGCTTTCCCGATAACGAGGTGATATTGTTTTGCAACTTGAGCTATGCGAAAAGGATGCTTGAGCTGGCCCCTGAATACGTCCGTTTCTGTCCTCAACGAATTTCCGTGTATGACAAAGGTGAAGAACGCATAATTTTTGCGTCGCTTTATCCCGAGGACTCTTCGAACGCTGCTCTTAACAAGGTTACAAGAGAAGTAAATACAGAGATTCGGGACATAGTAGAATTTGCCGCAACCGATTGGCCGGAACTTGAAAGAAGCGAACAGGCGGGCACAGCTGAATAACAAACTAATACCGGGAAACCAACATTGAAAAAAGATTACCATCACTTGCTACTGGCCTGGATGATCCTTACTGGTCTAATCGTATTTGCCCTTTACGTAACATGGAGAGAAGACATCCTGATGCTTCTTTTCGCAGGAGATAAAAGCAGGATATCCTGGGCCATTACCCTTCTCTATTTTATTGTCACCCTGCATTGCAGTACTCGCGCCTGGTACCTGTCAAGCCAGCTCAACCTGACAATGAATATTGAGAAACTTTTACGGACAAATGAGAAAAACCTCGCCGTCCGTCTTGATAATGGGGTTGTTCATGTTAATGGAAGTCACGTGCTGCCGGATTCCGTGTTATCTGAATACCTGCATGACCTGATTTACAAAACGGAACATGAAAGTATCAATAATAATTCGGAAACCTCACGGCAAAGTAACGAGTTACTGGAAGTCTACGAGGCCCGCTTGAAAAAACCCCATGACGCCGGTTGGTTTTGCGCCGATGTCATGGTGAAACTTGGATTGCTGGGTACCATCGTCGGCTTTGTCCTTATGCTTGGTACCGTATCAAACGTTACGGACTTTGACCTCAGTACAGTTCAGAAAATTCTCAAGCACATGAGCTCCGGAATGGGTACGGCACTGTTCACCACGTTCGCGGGACTTGTATGCAGTATCCTGGCAGGGATGCAGTACCACATGCTTGACCGTGGTGCTGACGACATCATTGATGCTGCCAAGCACCTTAGCAGCGTGTACATATTGCCCAAACTAAACCATGTAGCCTGAGCGAATGTACAAAAGACGGCGACAGGAATCTGATCCGTTTACGGACTTGTTGTTTAATGCGCTGCTGGGGTTCACCTTTCTTTTCCTCGTAGCGATCATGTTTATGAATCCTGATGCGAAGTCAGGATTGATTGACCCAAAGGCGGAATATATTCTGACTATCACCTGGGAGGATAATAGTCCCGATGACATCGACACCTGGGTTGAGGATCCCGATGGCCAGGTTATCTGGTTCCGGGCTCCCGAAGCGGGTTTGCTGCACCTTGACCGGGATGACCGGGGACTTCTCAACGACACTATTGATATCAATGGGGAGACTATCCAGAACCCGCTGAACCAGGAAGTCGTGACCATACGAGGGGTAGTTAAAGGAGAATATGTAGTTAATCTACATTACTATGCAACAGAAACCTCAAAGCCTGTAGATGTGAATGTTCGACTGGTAAAAGTCAATCCAGCACTTGAAGTTATATATTACGGTATCGTAAACCTGGAAAAAGCAGGGGATGAAAAAACAGCCTTAAGATTCAAAATCGGGGGAGACGGCAAGATTTACGGACTCAACTTTCTTCCCAAAAAACTCGTTTCGTTTGAATAATATCAAGGAGAAATATTTTGGTTACCTTAAGTATATGGGGATTAATCGCAGCTTATATCCTGGTTGCTATACTGCTCTTGAGTGTAAATCTGTATTCCAAGTGGTCATGGCCAGTAAAGGCAGCCACGATCATCGTAACATCCGTCTTTTACGTAATAAGCTACATGTCATTTCCGCCATTACTTGGCTGGCCTACAGAGCAAATCCCACCCAGTAACTTCAGGTTGATTTCTGCGCATGTACAGCAACCGGACAAGATTACAGGTGACGAGGGCTCGATTTACCTCTGGCTAATGCACATTGATGACATGAGCACGAATACACCCCCCAGGGCATACAGGTTCCCCTATACCAATGACTTGTATGAAAAAGTTGTTATTGCTAACGCCAAGTTGAGTAAAAATATTGCCTTGCTGGGTGAAATAGAAGAACCTGATGATACGACTGGAAAAATTCAGGTTGAAGATGCCACGCGATTGGGGCAAATTTCCACTAACATGCAGTTTTATGATTTACCGGACCCACTTATACCGGATAAATAGATGACAGCATCCACTATTCGTAAACTCTTCTTATGCACTTTGCTGGTTACATCGCTGTTGAGCAGCACTCCCGTGTTGAGCTGGGACCGGATCAGCGATGGCCTCGATCTTCGATGTGAACAGACTGTAGGCGAGCAACTTTCCTGTAATTACAGGCCGCTTCTAGGTGGACGCGTAAATAATGTCACTGCAACGGCTGCAAAAACCGACCTTCCAGTTTCCTTAAACACAAGTTTTCCTGACGAGTCTGTTTCAATCTTTTTCCTGGTTGATACGAGTGATCCTGGCCGTCAGAACGTGATCGACAAAAACGTAGTACAGATACAGGAAATCGTCTCATCTACTACCGGGAACTATAAGCTTGGTATCGCTGCATTTGACAAGAAGCTAAAGATACTGGCTCCACTCGGCTCAAGTAATTCCACGATTTCCACCGCGCTCACCGGGTTAAAAGCGGAAGGGCGAACCACAGAACTATACCGCTCGCTACTCCTGACAATCGAGAAGCTGTCGCGTACAGCGTCCAGCAGAAAAATTATTTACCTTTTCTCTGACGGCCAGGCCGAGGATAAAGCCTATTTTCACAATGACGTGGTGAAGGCCGCGCGCAAGAAGGGAGTGGTGATTAACAGCGTTGGATTTCCGCGCTCGGTTTCACTGTCGGTTGCCTTGCAAACACTTAGAAGGCTTAGCGAAGAAACCGGGGGGACTTTTACCGAATCGGATGAAGCGTTTAACTTGCCTGGCCGGTTCTACCGTGAAGTATTCAAGAACGTAAATACCGGGGGCGAATTTACCGTTGATCTTTCAGCCCTGGGTAATGTGCTTACTCGCCCGACTACCAATGTAAAACTGCAATTTTCCAGTGATATCGGCGATATTAATTTCAGGGTGCCTGTAACCATTGCAGGCACTGCAGTGCGCAGCCCGATACAAAGACCAGTTCAGAACCAGGCACCCACCCCATCACCTGCACCAGCACCGGTGGCCCAGGGTCAGCCAGAAATCAGGATTATCTCGCCCACCACTGAACCAGAGCAGGTCAATTTCTGGCTGTGGTATGGGCTGCCAATTGCGATCGTTTTGTTATTTATTATCTCCCTGATTACCCTGATCCTGACATATCGCAAACAACCATCAAAGGATAGTTTTGTCTCGGGTGTACCCCAGCAGACAAAACCTTTCGCCTACCTTGTTACACAGGAAGAAAAGTCAAAACGTTACCCGATACTTAACACGACCTGGAGAATCGGTCGAAGCCGCGATAACGAACTCGTTCTTGACGATAACTCGGTTTCAAGACTTCACGCTGAAATCCATCGCTACAACAATGGCAATTTTTTCATCCTGGACATGAAATCCCTGAACGGTGTTTTTGTAAATGATGAGCAAGTCACGAACAAAAAGATAGAGGAAGGCGATATTATTGAAATTGGTGATATCTTTCTTCGATTCACACAGTTTTCAGATGATTATCCACTGGAAGACGATACTGCCATGCAGATCACGAAAACCCCCGTCCATTAAACCCGTCGTACGGTTTCTTCAGTCCCTGAGTTTTAATATCCAGTTGTTTACAAGGTCCCTGATACTGGTTGATGAGAGACCAGGTAATTCACCGGGGAAAAGGCGATCTGAATGCTTATCAAGCAATTTAAGTATCCGTTCAGTAGTCACCTTGCCCTTCTGGTTGCGACATTCATCGGGATAGTTCGCCAACACTGAAACGCACGCACCGAGCAGGTTCTCGGCATCCTTTCCCGACGAAGCGGTGACATCATTTTCCTGCGTAAATTCATCGCTCGATGAAAATGCAGTAGTCTTTATTACAAATTCCATCAGGTTCACCAGCTCGAGTGGCAGTTCTATGCCCTTCTTCCGGGCCCAGGTAAATACTTCCCTCGGTTCAAATTTATAATCCTGGTCACCAGGTACCGAGGAATCCTGGCTACCCAGTTCACCCTTCCCCGCTGCATTGGCTAATTCTGCTTCCAGCAGCAGGTACGTGGAATCCCCGTTTTCCTCCCCGGGTTCAAGTCCCAGGAAAAGGAAAGTGGCTTCTGACAGGGACCAGTTATCACGCGTGACCCATTTTTCATAAAGACGCTGAAGTGCGACACTTTTTTCGTCAAGTTGAACCATCTTGAGTATTCCTGTTACCTGAAGTTTACAAACTATAATCGCCCGGTAACCCGGTCAGAGCTTCCTGATAGCATCCAGTTCCTCGGTACTAAACCCGGCCAGTTTTCTTCCGTGGTCATTAATCCTGGAACTCCTGTCCGCAACATTATATGTTCTTACCAGTTTTAAAAATGTCGACAGGGGTTCCAAGCCTCTTTCCTTGCACAGTTCACTGTACCAATGGTTGCCAATTCGTACGTGCCCAATTTCTTCCTGGTAAATTGTTTCGAGTATTTCCGCCATTTCCCGGTCTCCCTGCTCATGACATTTTTCAATCATTGCCGGTGTCACATCAAGTCCACGTGCTTCCAGGACACGGGGAACTATTGCCATCCTGTCCAGTACATCGCTGGCAGTATTTTCTGCCATGGTCCATAAGCCATCGTGAGCGTCAAAGTCACCATAGTCGCTTCCATTCTGTTTTAAATAATTTCTCAATAGCATGAAATGACGCGTTTCGTCATGCGCCACCCCGGCCCAGTCCCTGTAATACTCTTCCGGCATATTCCTGAAGCGCCAGATTGCATCCCAGGCAAGGTTGATCGCATTAAACTCAATATGGGCTATAGCGTGAGCCATTGCGACCCTGAGTGCCTGGCTGGCAAACCCTCTCTTGCTCAACCTGGAAGGCGATACCAGCACGGGCCTGGCAGGTCGGCCGATACTTATTTCTCCTGGGCCGTCATAGTTTAAGTCAAGCGCAGCGTCGCGAACTTCCGCAGCATAACTGGAAGACAGGAGTAGTTTCTTATCAAGGTCTTTTTCCTCAAGACAGGAGCGAGCCCTGTGAAACACCTTAGTTTTCATAACACTGCGTTAGCAAGCCCGTGTATTCCGGACCCGGGTCCCAGCGTATCTGCCATGAATCCTCACCAGGCGTGCTCAGGAAGGCAGCCGCGAACCAGATATCGCCAACGCAGACCAGGTCCCCATTGTGATAAAGCAATGGAATTCGTTCTCTAACCCAGGGCGGGACAGAATTTTCCTGGAATAGCTTCTTTAATTCCTTTGCATGCTGTTGGCGCGGGAGACATATTTTCTCACCTCCCTGCCTGAAGCGAACCTGGAGACTGTCGTTCTTGATAATGTCCGCTTTTATGCCCCTGCCCTTATTTCTCATTGCGACCAGGCTGCCGCTTCCGACACGACATTTCTCCCGAAGGGGCCATTCAATAGTCTGCTTGCTGTCATGTTCCGCCAGCGGTCTCATTGCGTACAGGTACTTGTCATGGCGCCTGACTTCGCAACCTGGCCAGGTAACCAGCGGTTCGCCATCAGAACGGGCCTTTACAACCTCATCAAATACTTTTTCCAGGTGCACGCTGGCGGGAAGAGGTAATCCATCACTTTTGATCCATTGCCTGATGGCGTTAGACTGGCGAACCGCTGGCAATTTCTCCAGCCTCTCGATATTGATCCCTCCTGTCGCTGGGTCCAGTATGTAATCCAGGTCAATATTCCCCATCTCTTCCATAATCTGCCGTGCCACCGCCTGGTGTTCAGCCACCCGGCCCAGGGTTTTCGACAATGCCGGCCAGCGTTGTCGTAGCAGCGGAAAGATCTGGTGCCGCAGGTAATTCCTGTCAAAGGCTGAATCTGTATTACTTTCATCCTCGATCCAGCATAGCTCCTGTGAATGGGCATACTCGGCGATTTCTTCCCGACTGAAACCAAGGAGTGGCCTTCCATGCAACACACCATATCTCTTGCTATAAGTGGGCATGGCAGCAAGACCACTTGCCCCGCCGCCCCTGAATAACTGTAAGAGGAGAGTTTCCGCCTGGTCATCAAGATGATGCGCAGTGAGAAGCACCGCATTTCCAGGCATCTTTGACACCATGAGCTGGTAGCGTTGTTCTCGTGCCCAGGCTTCCAGGCTTTCACCGGCATCCGGCTTATCAATAATTTCCAGCGCCTGGTGTTCAAAGCCGAGGGACTCTGCCACCGATGTACAGTGCCTGGCCCAGTCACCCGAAGAGGGTGAAAAGTTATGATTAACGTGAATGGAATGTAATGGACCACTATGAACACCGTCACACTGCGAAACCAGGTGCATTAACACGTGTGAATCAAGGCCACCACTGTAGGCGACATATACTGGAGTGTTGCTTGCTAATCCGGAAAGAAAATTATTAAGGGAATCCTTTAAGTGCACTTAGCTTATATAATGTCGTATGTCTTATTGATCACTCGATATCTATTTAAAATATCCGTATGAGCGCAACCTGTCATAACGCCTTGCAAGAAGCTGATCTGTCTCCATTCGCTGAAGTTCCTCAAGGGTATCGGTCAGCTCTTTTTTAATTGAGCCGGCAATAGCATCATAATCCCGGTGTGCGCCACCAAGAGGTTCCTTGATGATTTCATCGGCAACACCAACTTCCTTGAGTCGATTCGCTGTAATACCCATGGATTCAGCTGCAATATCTGCCTTTTCTGCACTTTTCCAGAGAATAGAGGCACAACCTTCCGGCGAGATAACCGAGTAAGTGCTGTACTCGAGGATATACAATTTATCAGTAACACCAATGGCGAGTGCACCACCTGAACCTCCCTCACCGATCACGACGGACACTATCGGTGTTGCCAGTTCTGACATGACCATCAGGTTTTGCGCAATCGCCTCACTTTGCCCACGTTCCTCTGCACCAATACCCGGGTAGGCGCCGGGTGTGTCCAGGAAGGTAACCACTGGCAAGGAAAATCTTTCCGCCAGCTGCATTATCCGCAAAGCCTTGCGATATCCTTCGGGCCTTGGCATTCCGTAATTCCTTTCTATACGCTCCTTGATATCGCGGCCCTTCTGGTGCCCGATGATTACCACCGGTCGATCAGCCAACCTGGCCAGCCCTGCAACAATGGCAGGGTCATCACCATAATGGCGCTCTCCGTGCAACTCGTGAAAATCGGTAAATATTAGATTTATATAGTCAAGGGTATAGGGACGCTGAGGATGACGCGCTACCTGGGATACCTGCCAGGCGCTCAATGACGAATAAATAGAGGCTGTCAGCTCCTGGCTACGTTTCTCCAGCTTGCCGATTTCGTCGCTGATATTGATATCGCTGTCGTCACTCACGTAACGCAACTCTTCGATCTTGGCTTCGAGTTCGGCTATTGGTTGTTCAAATTCAAGAAAATTCATTAGTTCAAGTCCCGCTACCTCAGGATTTTCTATTATAGTCCAGCTTTATTCGTTCATTCCCAAGCAAATTTGTTAATTCACTCACAAGCTGATCCGTGATATTCACATTCCAGGACTCGCCAAATTCCACCCTGGCACTGGCATCGCTGCTGGTGTAATCAATACATACCGGGCACTTGCCGCTACCGTGGTTGCTCAACAGCGATTGTAATTTTGATATTACACCATTCTGGACCATTTTATCATTGAGATTAAGCCTGAGACTCGCGCGGATTTGTCTTAACTGGTCCAGTGTTAATACTTCCTTACCGTCTATAAAATATCCGCTGCCACGATAATCATCTTCTCTTGCTTCTCCCTTGATGATCACCAGGCTGTCTTTCTGGATCAGCTCCTGGTATCTCTGGGCAACTTCCGGATAGAGGGAAACCTGCATCCGTGAACTTCGATCATCGATCATGAGTTCTGCGGTCTTTCCCCTGCTACCCGTTCTCATTCGTATGCTTTCAATAAAGCCGGCAACCGTAACCGGGCCGGACTTCACAGCCGTAAGCATTGTGCAGGGAACCTGCGAGAGTTCAGCCTCGTAGGCTGAAATGGGATGGCCACTAAAATAAAAACCCAGCGTATCCTTTTCCGCTTTCAACATCTCCAGTTCATCCCAGTCCGGGACATCGGGAAACCCCGCCGCGGTACAGTCCTGTCCGGTGGTGTCACTTCCAGTGTCAACCTCGAGACCAAACATGTCATCCTGCCCCCGGCTCTTGTTTCTATGTAACTGCTCCGCGACCTGGGTGGCATTTGCGACGCTGGCCATCAACACGGCCCGCCCCGGGCCAAGATCATCCATTGCGCCCGACCTGATCAGGGCCTCCAGTACCCTCTTGTTGACCTTGCGCAATTCGACACGCCTGCAGAAATCAAAAATGTCCTTGTAAGATCCATTCTCAATTCTCTCCTGCACGATATTCTCAATCGCTCCCTCTCCTACACCTTTTATCGCACCAAGGCCATACCTGATAGTTTCCTCATCTCTCACGCTGAACTTGTAATGACTTTCATTCACAGACGGTGGTAATAGAGTAACGCCGAGGCTTGCCAGTTCTTCCTTGAGCACCACGCTCTTATCGGTGTTGTCCATGTCCGAAGAAAACACAGCTGCCATAAATGCAGATGGATAGTGTGTCTTGAGCCAGGCTGTCTGGTAAGCGAGAAGTGCATAAGCGGCGGAATGTGACTTGTTGAAACCATAGCCTGCAAACAACTCAATGAGATTGAATATTTTTGTGGCGGTTTCCTTTTCTACTCCGTTACGCTCGGCGCCGCTAACAAACACGCTTCTCTGCTGGGCCATTTCCTCTTCTTTCTTCTTACCCATGGCTCGGCGTAACAAGTCCGCACCGCCAAGGGTGTATCCTGACAGCACCTGGGCAATTTGCATAACCTGCTCCTGGTAAAGTATGACTCCATATGTAGGTTGCAGGATGTGCTCCAGGGAAGGATGCGGATAGTTAACATTCTCCCTGCCGTGTTTCCTGTTGACGAAATCATCCACCATGCCTGATTGCAGCGGCCCGGGTCGAAAAAGGGCAACAAGCGCGATCAAATCATCGAAACGGTCTGGTTTCAGATCCCCAATGAGTTTTTTCATACCGTCCGACTCCAGCTGAAAAACAGAGGTCGTTTTACGTTGCTGGATTAACCTGTAAGTCGTGGGGTCATCGAGGGAAATCTTCAGGATATCAATTTCGCTTTTTCCATCGATTGCGCGCAGTCGATTGGCATCCTTTACTGCCCAGTCAATTATGGTGAGAGTGCGTAAACCGAGGAAATCAAATTTCACGAGTCCCGCCGATTCCACGTCGCCCATATCAAACTGGCTGGACGTTACCGTGGATCCCTGCTCGCAATAAAGCGGCATGTACTCGGTAAGTGGCTTCGGTGCAATAATCAGACCACCGGCATGTTTACCGGCATTCCTCGAGATCCCTTCCAGCTTCATTGCCAGGTCAATCAACGCCCTGACATCCTCTTCTTCGCGATACCGGGTCTCAAGCGCCGGTTCATCAGCCATGGCCTTCTCAAGCGTCATGCCGATATCAAACGGAATCAATTTTGCGATTTGATCGACAAAGCCATAGGGCTGGCCAAGTACGCGGCCAACGTCTCTCACTACCGCCTTTGCCGCCATGCTACCGTAGGTAATAATCTGCGAGACGTGGTCAAAGCCATATTTCTGCGAGACATACTCAATAACCTCGTCCCTGCGGTCCATGCAAAAATCAATATCAAAGTCTGGCAGGGAAACACGCTCCGGGTTCAGAAATCTTTCAAACAGGAGTTCATACTTGATTGGATCAAGTTCCGTGATACCCATGGCGTAAGCGACCAGGGAGCCAGCCCCGGAACCTCGGCCCGGTCCAACTGGTATGCCATTGTTCTTGGCCCATTCAATAAAGTCTGCCACGATGAGGAAATAGCCTGGAAAACCCATGCTGTTAATTACCTCCAGCTCTACTTCCAGCCTGTCGCGGTATTCGGCCTTCATCTCCTCCGTTATATCCTCGGCCGCGAAGCCGGACAGGATTTTTTCCAGTCCGCTGGTGGCGACTTCCCTGAGGTAGACATCTTCACTGCTATCTGCAGGTACAGGAAAATGAGGCAGGTAGTAGTTTCCCAGATCCATTGACATGTTACAGCGCTGCGCAATAAGCAGGGTGTTTTCCAGGGCCTCCGGTACATCATCAAACAATGCATGCATTTCGTCCGCAGTTCTCAGGTACTGCTGCTGGCTGTAATTTCGCGGACGTCTCGAGTCCGCAAGGGTATAGCTTTGTTGTATACAGACCCTCGCCTCATGTGCTTCATAGTCGCCGGGGAAAAGAAAACGCACATCATTTGTCGCCACTACTGGCACTTCATTGTCCAGGGCCAGGTTGATCGCATTTTCTATATACACATCTTCCCGCGGTCGACCGGTGCGTTGAATTTCGATGTAATATCGATCGGGAAATATTTGCAGCCACCGGTCCAGGAACATCTTTGCATGGTCCATGTTTCCGTTTGTAATGGCCTGTCCCACGTTACCCTGTCGTGCACATGACAATGCAATTAGCCCGTCACTGGAGTTAGCAAGCCAGTCCAGTGACACCTGTGGCACACCCTGCTTCTGTCCACTGGTAAAGCTTTGGGTAATGAGGTGGCAAAGGTTCCTGTAACCCCTTTCGTCCTGGCAGAGAAGGACTATTCCACTGGATGGATAATCCCGGGTCGCTTCCACGACCAGCTCAGCGCCAGCTATCGGCTTGATCCCAAGCTGCTGGCTTTGCCTGTAAAACTTGACGAGAGAAAACAGGTTTCCCTGCTCAGTAAGAGCCATTGCCGGCATCCCGGTTTCCGCTACGCGCGCAGCGGTTGGTCCCACACGAAGAAGGCCGTCTACAAGGGAGTACTCAGAATGAACATGTAAGTGAACGAAACTTTGCGACACCGCCATAAACCCTACAATAGACACATTTGTACCGGGCTGTAACTACGCCGGTGTATTTCACACGCGCCAAGACGCTGTAATGCCTCGCGATGCTGCCTGGTGGGATACCCCTTGTTCCTGGCGAAACCGTAACCTGGAAATTTTTCATCCATGTCGATCATTATCCGATCTCTAGCCACTTTCGCAAGAATCGAAGCCGCCCCGATCACCTTAATCCTCGAGTCACCCTTGACGATGGCCTCCACGCTACAGGTCAAATCCGGACAGCGGTTTCCATCCACCTGTACATGGTCCGGCGTGATCTCCAGCCCCTCTACCGCCTGTTGCATAGCCAGCATACTTGCGTGCAGTATGTTGATACGGTCAATCACGTCATGCTCTACCCTGGCAACATTCCAGGCCAGTGATTTCTCTTTTATTTCCACTTCCAGGCTCATACGCCGCTTTTCAGAAATGGCCTTGGAATCACCCAGACCCGGGATTGCAATTTTTTCATCAAGTATCACCGCGGCTGCAACAACAGGCCCGGCGAGTGGACCCCGACCAGCTTCATCCACGCCGGCAATACTACCGCTTTGAGATGAAATTCGTGTGCTCACGAACCGGCTGCCAACCTGGAGTCAATAAAATTACTGATTGCGCCTGCTGCACTGTCTTTTGACCCAGGTAACAGGGACTGGTGAATCATCGCAAACTTCTGCTCCAGTCGCTCTCTTTGCTCCCTGTCCCGCCACAGCTCGAGAATATGATCTGCCATCAATTCGGAGCGGCAATCCTGCTGCAGGCATTCCGGGACCAGTTCTTCACCGGCAAGCAGGTTCGGGAGTGATGCATGCTCTACATGGGCAAGCAACTTTACAACGAGGTAGCTGAGTGGGTTTAATTCATAGGCGACAACCATCGGCTTTTTAAAAAGCATGGCTTCCAGGGTGATAGTTCCCGAGGCAAGTAAAACAATGTCGGCGGCCTCCAGTACATCGTGGCTACGGTTAATGTATAACTCAAGGGCTACACTATAGTTTAACTGCTCATGGATGTGACGGCATTGGCTGGCGGCAGTCTCGTTCAGAACGCTGGAGATGAATTGGGCCGCCTGCTCTTTTTCTCGAATGATTGCAGCCGCTTCGAGAAACTTTGGCAGTAGCTGTTTTATTTCCCGCTCTCTGCTTCCGGGCATCAGGGCAATAAGCAGGCCGTCGTGATCAATACCAAGCCGTTCTCTCGCAGCATGCCTGTTTGGCGTCATTCCTACCTGCTCCGCCAGGGGATGACCGACAAAGCGAGCCTGGATATTGTTTTGCCGGTAAATATCCAGCTCAAACGGAAACAGATTTAGCATGAGATCAACAGACCTGGCTATTTTCCTGATTCGATACTTTCGCCATGCCCAGACGGATGGGCTAACGTAATGCACCACGGGTATGCCATTTTGGCGCAGGGATTTTTCCAGCCCCAGGTTGAAATCAGGGGCATCTATGCCTATGAACAAATCCGGTGGTTCAGCAAGCAAATGCTTCGATAACTCACTACGGATTTTTAACAATTCGGGTAAGCGGGACACAACTTCCAAAATTCCCATGACAGAAAGTCTTTCCATCGGAAACAGGCTAACGCAACCCTGCTTTTGCATCAGCGGCCCCCCTATACCTGTTACACTGACTTCCCCGTACTTCTCTTTTAGCTCTTCAAGTAGCCTCGCCCCAAGTACATCTCCTGAAGCTTCGCCAGCGACAACCCCGACCCTCAGCATGGGCTGTCACTATGAAAGTAGCTGGCAGTCATTCAATGGCGCCAGCATTATCGAGCAATACCCCGCTCTGAATCTTCGATGAACTTGCAAAACCCCGCTACTTCTTCGCATTCATCAACGAGATCCTGCAGCTTACTCAGCGCATCCTGCAGAAGCAGGCCTTCCCGGTATATTGTTCTATACGCCTGCTTGAGATTTTTGATGGTTTTGTTCGCAAAACCGTGGCGCTTGAGGCCTTCCTTGTTGAGCCCGGTAGGTTTTGCAGTGTTTCCTGACATCATCAGGAAGGGCGGCACATCTTTGACGATGATACTGGAAATGGCGGCAAAGCTATTTTTGCCGATCCTGCAAAATTGATGGACCCCGGTAAAACCGCCCAGGATGACAAAGTCTTCTATGACGACATGACCCGCAAGAGTTGTGTTATTGGCAAACACATTTTCATTACCCACGATGCAATCATGGGCAATATGGACGTATGCCATGATCCAGTTGTGATCCCCGATGCGCGTGACGCCGCCGCCGAGGCCGGTGCCCCTGTTGATGGAACAATACTCGCGGATTACGTTACCCTCACCAATTTCAAGAATTGATTCTTTTTCCCCCTGGTACTTCTTATCCTGCGGATCATCCCCAATTGAGCAAAATTGATAAATCCGGTTATTCTTGCCGATCCTGGTCGGACCGTTGATTACGACGTGCGGTCCAATCCAGCAACCGCTGTCAATTTCGACATTCGCACCAATAACAGCGAATGGCCCAACGGTGGCATCCTCGCTGACAGCGGCATTGGGGTGTATGATGGCCCTGGAATCAATCAAGCCCGGGGTTCCGCAATAGTTGTCATTAAATCTGCAGATGCGACAACTTTGTCATCAACTGTTGCGGTAGTTTTGAACTTCCAGATATTGCGTCGGACGGTGTCGAAATCAACTCGAAGACTTAACTGGTCACCTGGTCCGACAGTTTGCCTGAACCTGGCATTATCTACGCCGACAAGGTAGTACAGTATGTCTTCGCTCATTCCCCCTTCTACTGCAAGCTCGCCATACAGGGCAGTTGCCTGGGCAAGGGCTTCAATAATAAGGACACCCGGCATAATTGGTTCCTGTGGAAAGTGACCTTGAAAAAAGGGCTCATTAACAGTCACATTTTTTATCGCCACCAGGTATTCGCCTGTCTTGAAATCCACGACTTTATCAACAAGGAGAAATGGATATCGATGCGGCAGGATGCGTTTTATTTGATTTATGTCCAGTATAGACATTCTCTTTTACCCGCTATTAATCGTTTGAATCTTTTTTTGCCAGCTTTTCTTCCAGGGTCACAAGGCGTCTCGTTATATCATCGAGATTCTTCAAACGCGCCATGTTTTTTCGCCACTTTGCATTATCCGTAATCGGAACCCCCGACGAGTAAATACCAGCTTCCTTTATGGAATTATTCACCCCGGACATACCAGTAATTATCACGTCATCTGTAATTTCTATATGACCGCTAAGGGCAGATAGCCCGCCAATCATACAGCGCTTACCAATACTTGTACTTCCCGCAATTGCCACGCAACCCGCTATGGCTGTATGTGCCCCGATCTTTACACCATGTCCAACCTGGATCTGGTTGTCCAGCTTAACACCTTCTTCGATAATCGTATTGTCCAGTGCGCCACGATCTATCGTCGTATTAGCACCAATTTCGACATTGTCGAATATTTGGACCGCACCGGTTTGCGGAATCTTCAGCCATGTTCCATTTTCCTGGACAATTCCAAAACCGTCTGCACCAATCACTACGCCCGGGTGCAATGTACAGTTTTTGCCGATTGTCACGCCATCGCAAACAGATACATTAGCCGACAACCTGGTACCTTCACCGATTTCAACATCGTTACCAATTACGCAGCCAGGACCTATGGCAGCATGCTCTCCTATCTTGCTATTAGTACCAATTACAGCTGCCGCTCCAACACTGGCTGTTTTGGACACCCTGGAGTCGGGTGAAACAATTGCGGCAGCGTGAATTCCCGGCGCAATTTCAGGCGACGGATGCAAAAAGCGCAACACTTTGACAAAAGCAAGATATGGGTCCTGGCTTACCAGGGTGTTTACCGGACAGCGCTCGGCATACTCGCCGGATACGAATACCGCGGCAGCCCGGGTTTCCGACAGGTAACGAACGTGGCGTTTATTTGCAAGGAAACTTACTTCGTTGGCGCTGGCGGTAGCAAGCGATGCGGCTCCGACTACCTGGGCATCAACGTCGCCAATTAGCTCGGCGCCTGAAATTTCTGCAATTTCACCGAGCGAATGACTCATGAAAAGATTTCGCTTACTTGGCGTTTTTCTTGTTCAGGTGATCGATTACCTGCTGCGAAATATCAACCTTTGCGCTTGCGAACAATACCCCTTCGCTCAAAATCATGTCAAAACCTGCTTCCTTGGCTACCATGTTAATGGCAGCGACAATCTCCTTTTGAATCTTGGCAATTTCTTCGTTTCTTCTAAAAGTCAGGTCTTCCCGGAATTCATCCTGGCTTCGCTTTAGATCACGACGTTGATTAACAATGTCCCTTTCGAGTTTAATTCTCTCGGAGTCACTCATTATTGCAGCATCTTTCTGCAGGCGATCTTCCAGCTCTTTCAGTTTTTTCTGGGAGGCAACCAGTTCTCGATCGCGGGGGGCAAATTCTTTTTCAATTTGCTTACGCATTTTCTCGGCCTGTGGTGACTGCTCAAGAATGCGAATAGCGTTAACCACGCCAATTTTATAGTCCTCGGCACTCACTTGTGCGAAAGGAGTGATTGCTATGGCAAACATCATGGCAATCATGGATGTACTAAATTTCTTCAATGCTCTTGCTCCGGTTAATATTTCGTGAATTAACGATTTTATCGTCCCTGCCCCGCGACACTCTCCGATAACCCTCTGAATATGCGTATTTTCTAGAAGGAATTGCCGAAAGTAAACTGAAATTGTTGTATCTGGTCGCCGGGCTTGTCACCAATGGGTTTGGCCACGCTGACGCTAACCAGGCCAAATGGAGAGACCCAGATTCCGCTCAAACCCGCCGCGTACCTGAGATTATCAAAACCAAATCGTGAAGCCTCGGGACAGGTCTCCGAAGTAGCGCCAAATTGGTTGGTCACTATGATATTGTTGCCGCTACACCATACATTGCCGGCGTCAAAAAATGCCGCCATCCTTACCTGGTCAAAGTCCTTGAGAAATGGCACTGGAATAATGACTTCAGCACCTGCAACCACCTTGATATTACCACCCAGCGGTCTGCGAAAGTTATCCAGTGGGCCAAGCGTATTCTCTTCATAACCACGTACTGAACGTGGACCACCAGCATAAAAGTTTTCAAAAAATGGCAAGCCATCAAGTTCGCCTATGCCATCGCCGTAACCAAAATCTCCCTTCAGCGTTAACACCAGGTCCCAGAACAATGGACGGTAGTACTGGGTACGGTAATTGATCTTGTAAAATTCAAGTGAGTTTCCGACAAAAGGCGTGGCTAATTCGCCTGATATCCTGTGTAGCACACCCCGGTCAGGCAGGATCGCCCTGTTTCGCGTGTCGTAGGCAAACCCGGCAGTGATTCGAAAAATATCAAACTTGCGACCAAACTCCTGGATAAAGGCACCGACCTGGGTTGCGAACTGGGCACTTGCCCTGGAAAGTTGCGTGTTCTCATAGTTAAACGAGACACTGAGGAAGTTATATTCACTGACTGGTATACCAAAGCTCACACCACCACCGTAAACACGGCTATCAAACGCCGTCACGTTTGCATCAAATGCCTGGGTTTCCTGGTAGTTCAGGTTGAACCCACGACTGATACCATCAATCGTGTAATAAGGATTAACGTATCCAAGTCCAAGACGCCTGTTCACCCGGCTGTTGTTAAAGGCAAACTGGATTCTTTTTCCGCTACCAAGAAAGTTATCCTGGGTAATACTGGTTTGAAGTATCAAGCCCTGCACCTGGGAAAAACCCACGCCGGCAAGGAAGTTACCAAATGGCTTTTCCTCTACCGTGTACTCTACGTCGACCTGGTCAGCGGAATTGGGAACCGCGGGTGTTTCTACATTAACTTCATTAAAATAACCAAGACGCTGTAACCTGATTTTCCCCCGCTCCACAGCCGGTGTCGAAATCCAGCCGCCTTCCTGCTGTCGCATTTCTCGGCGTATGACCTCATCCCGTGTCCTGGTGTTTCCTGAAAAGTTGACCCTGCGGACATAAACCCGTTTTCCCGGATCAACGAAGAAAGTCATTTCAACCGTCTTGTCTTCCTCGTTGATATCAGGAATAGAGTTTACGTTTGCAAATGCGTAACCCTCAGAACCAAGACGATCGGTCAACCAGGTACTGCTGTTGGTAACATTTTTCCGCGAAAATAACTGGCCTGCATTAACGCCGATGTAATTAAACAGGACCTCTTCAGGCAGTATCAACTCACCGGCAAGTTTTACACCCGAAATAGTGTATTGCTCACCCTCGGTAATATTAATGGTGATATAAATATCTTTCTTGTCGGGCGTGATGGAAACCTGTGTAGAATCAATATTAAAATTGATGTAACCGTTATCCAGGTAATACGAACGCAGGGTTTCAAGGTCAGCAGACAGTTTTTGCCGGGAATATTGATCCGTCTTGGTGAAAAAGGAGATCAGGGTCTTGCCTGTCAATTCAAACTGCTTTAACAGCTCTTTCTCTTTAAAAGCACTGTTACCTATAATATTCAGGTTCTTGATTCGCGCCGCCTTCCCTTCAGACACCTCGATATAAACAGATACCCTGTTGTTATCCAGCGCGGTGACTTCCGAAGTGATACGAACGCCATACTTACCCTGGGAAAAATACTGGCGTCTTAATTCACGTTCCAGCTGATCAAGCTGGGACTGTTCAAACACACGCCCTACTGCAAAACCAACCTCTTTTAGTCCATCCAGCAGATCTTCTGTCTTGATGTCCTTGTTGCCTTCAATCTGGATACTGCCGATTGCCGGGCGCTCCTTCACCAGGACCACGAGAATATTGCCATCCCTCTCCAGCTTTACATCATCAAAAAAACCGGTTTTGAACAGCGAGCGGACTGCCTCGATGGATATTTGCTCGTTGAAGGTATCCCCGACCTCCACCGGCATATAGTTGAAAACCGTGCCCGGAGTAAGGCGCTGCAGGCCTTCAACACGGATATCGTGGATAACGAACTCCTGGGCAGAAAACGCGGGGCTGCTGCTAACAGCCAGGAGCACCAGGTAAAGTAGACTATAAACACTTCTTCTTATGTTCATGAAACTTATATTTTTATTATTTTCATATCACAATATCACCCTGCGGCCTGGCAGCCGTAACTACCTGTATTTTGCAGAGTTTTGTTCAAAAAATTCAACCCATCAGACGCAAGATATCATTATAAAGCGCAATGCTCATCAATCCGAGTAAAACTATCAAGCCAAACTGTTGCCCGGCAATTTGAAAGGCTTCCGAGAGCGGGCTTCCCTTGATGACCTCTACCACGTAAAACAGCAGGTGCCCGCCGTCCAGCAGAGGGATCGGCAACAGGTTTAACACCCCGAGGCTGACGCTGATGATTGCCATGAAACTCAGGAAAGTGGTCAACCCGCGTTCAGCGGTTTTTCCTGCATACTCTGCGATGCTCACGGGCCCACTGAGGTTTTTAACAGAGGCCTCACCAACCAGCATCTTGCCAAGTATCTTTAATGTAAGCAGGGACATTTCCACGGTCTTTTCCATGGCTTTTTGAAAAGCCGCAAATACCGGGTAGGACTCCACTGCGTAGTAGCTCTTATCCTGGAGAAAAGCCTGGTCGACCGCGGCGCCAATTTTACCGACGCGCTCTCCTTCCTCATCAACTGCGCGTGGAATAATCGTGAGGTTGACAGTATCACCCGATCTCAGGACCTCAACCTGTAGTTGCTGCCCCGCCCTGGCACGCACCAGCTTGACCCATTCCATCCAACCGTTCACGCTTTCACCATCAACTCTAACGACCTCGTCACCCACTTGCAGGCCTGCGGCCTCGGCCGCGCCACCTGCAATGATCTCACCCATGATTGGCGGTATCACATAACGCTTTGGATAGATTCCCATCGCCTTGAACAATTTTCCTGAGGCCATGTCATCAATGGATATTCTCGAGAGGTCTATCGCTACATCCCTGCTGTTTCCCTCGTTGCGCTGAATCGTGAACTGCACTCGCCTGGCATCCACAACATTCGTTACCGTTGTATCAATGACCGAAGACCAGGTTGGTGTCGACTTACCATCAACGGCGAGAACCAGGTCGCCCGGCCTGATACCGGACTCCTCGGCAATGGAGGCCTGCTCTACTTCACCGATATAAGGTTTAACATCTTCCACGCCCACAACAAACATCAGCCAGTAGGCAAAGATGGCAAACATGAAGTTAAAAGCCGGACCTGCGATAACCACCAGTATTCTTTGCAGTACCGGCTTGTTATTAAATGCGCGGTCTTTTTCGCTCTCCTTGACCTGCCCTTCTCTCTCATCAAGCATTTTTACGTAACCACCGAGAGGAAGGCTGGCAATCACAAATTCACAATTATCCGGCCCGAAAGTTTTCTTCCAGATGGGTTTTCCAAAACCAATGGAAAAACGCAGGATCTTGACATCAAACCAGCGAGCCACCTGGAAATGACCGTACTCATGAAAGGTGATCAGGATCCCAAGCACGAATACGAAGGCAACGATGGACTGGATGACATCGATCATTTAGTCAACTCCCTCACCAGGGTGCGGGCAATTTCCCGCGCCTGGGAATCGGCTTCAAGCACAGACTCCAGGCTATCTGCTGCCTTTATGTCGGCGCGGGCCAGCGTAGCTTCAACAACTCCTGCAATATCAGTAAAGCGAATCTTGTCATCCAGGAACTCGGCAACCGCTACCTCGTTGGACGCATTAAGTATGGCTGTAGCCGTTCCGCCCCGTGTCATTGCCTCGCCAGCAAGCCTGAGACAGGGAAACCTTTCGAGATCTGCTTCCTCGAAATCCAGCCGCGCAACGTCAAACAGGTTCAATGACTCAACGCCCGACTCTATTCGCTCAGGCCAGGCCAGGCCGTATGCAATCGGTGTTCGCATATCGGGATTACCCAGCTGCGCTATCACCGAGCCATCTGTGTATTCAACCATCGAATGGATTACGCTTTGTGGGTGTATGACTACCTGGATATTTTCCGGCGTCGTATTAAACAGCCAGCAGGCTTCTATTAATTCCAGGCCCTTGTTCATCATGGTGGCTGAATCCACGGATATTTTTCGGCCCATGTCCCAGTTTGGATGAGCACAGGCCTGGTCCGGGGTAACAGATATTAATTCGGACACCTCTTTCGTCCTGAACGGGCCTCCCGAGGCCGTCAGCAGGATGCGTCGTACCCCTGCCTGCGGCAGGCCATCGACGAAACCAGGCGGCAGGCTTTGAAAAATTGCATTGTGTTCACTGTCAATTGGTAGTAATTCTGCCTGATTTTCGTGAATAGCATCCATGAACACCTGCCCACAAACCACCAGCGACTCCTTGTTCGCCAGCATGACCCTTTTGCCTGCCCTGGCGGCAGCAAGCGTGGGTAAAAGCCCGGCTGCACCGACGATGGCAGCCATGACGTAATCCGTTTCCGGGCTTGCAGACACTGTTTCCAGCCCTTCAGTGCCGCCAAGGACCCGGGTATCACAGGCAGCGCTGCTGAGGCGCTGTTCAAGTTTCTCCGCGCTGGCAGCATCCGCCATGACTGCGAACCGGGGTTGCCACCTGAGGCACTGCTCGGCCAGTTTTTCAACACCGGTATTGGCTGTCAGGGCAAAAACGCTGTACTTGTCTGGATGACGGGAAATGACATCCAGCGTGTTTACACCAATGCTACCCGTAGAACCCAGGATTGTGACTGCTTTCATATACCCTTTTCCCATACCCACAGTAATGCCACGAAAACCGGCAGGGCCGCCGTCAGGCTGTCAATCCTGTCCAGGATGCCGCCATGCCCCGGTAGAATGTTACCACTGTCTTTTACATTCCCAATACGTTTCACCAGGCTTTCAAAAAGGTCACCCACAATCGATGCGACCACGCTAAGCAGGCAAATTGCCACGAGTATGAGCGAATCCAGCGGCCCCAGCTGCTTAGCCATTGCCGCCACGATTGCAGCTATGATGACCCCCAGCAGGGCACCGTAAACGCCTTCGCGACTTTTCCCGGGGCTGACCTTGTCGCACAACTTTGTTCGGCCCCATTTTTTGCCTGAAAAATAGGCGGCAATATCGGCAATCCATACCAGCACCATAAGTAGTAGGACAAGCCTTGCGCCAGCCGGTTCATGGGCATGCAGCATAACGAGACTGGTCCAGGCCGGAAGCAGAACAGGCGGACCGAGGTACAGGGCGTGCACGGGTAGCCGGAATTCACCCTGGGAAGATTTCTGGTAGGCAATAATTAATGCCAGGGCGATTAACCAGAAGATTACCGCGGCCAGCGTGATAACAAGGTAAGCATATTCGTTGCCAATGCTGTAAACCAGGATCATTAGCAGGCCATTGAGTAGCGCATAAGCTATTTTACTCGCTGTTGCCTGTATACCGCTTATATTGGCCCATTCCCACGCCGCAAGTGTTATGACCACACCCATAACCAGGGCAAACAGGGGGCTGCGCAGAAAAAGTATCGCCGCGACAGCGGATGGTGCAAGGATGAGTGCAGTGATTACCCTGAGCTTGAGCATCGTGCTAGTCGGCCACTTGCTCTGAGGTGCGGCCAAATCGACGTTGTCGATTCTCAAACCACTCACAGGCTTCCTGGAATTTTTCTATGGAGAAATCCGGCCAGTAGATGTCCGAAAAATACATTTCCGTGTAAGCCAACTGCCATAACAGGTAATTACTGATGCGTCGTTCCCCTCCAGTACGAATAAACAGGTCTGGTTCAGGTAAATCCGCAAGTTCAAGTGCACTGCCGATAAGCTCCTCGTCGATGTCAGAGATCTTGATTTCTCCACTATGCACACGCTCAATGATGAGATGGAAAGCATGGGTGATATCCCAGCGTCCTCCATAATTGGCTGCGACGCGCAACTGCAGTCCAGTGTTGTTACCTGTCATCTCGTGGGCTGAATTGATCGAGGCCTGTAATTTATCCGGAAATCGGCTCATGTCACCGATAAACCTGACATTGACCTCGTTGCGGTGCAGGTCGGAAATTTGTTCATCAAGGGCGGAAACAAATAACTCCATTAGCAGGCCGACCTCTTTTTGGGGTCGCCGCCAGTTTTCGCTACTGAATGCGTAAACCGTGAGTGCCTGGATGTCATGACTGGAACAGTGCTCGACGATATTTCGCAGTGCCTTGATGCCGGCACGATGACCTGCTGCCCTTGGCAGTCCACGCTCTTTCGCCCAGCGTCCATTGCCATCCATGATAATGGCTACGTGAGCAGGCTTGTTGGTACCAGGAGGCATTGAGTTAAACGAGGATTACCGTGAAGAGAAAAAATGCTGCGCTGCGCCGCGGCGTAAAACAAGACTAATTTTAATCACAGGAGGTAAATTTGCATGGTAAAAGTGAATACCGGTTTTCGCAGCAAATTTAAATTTCCATTAATTCCTGTTCCTTGGCTTCCAGCATTTTTTCTATTTCTGCGACATGCGAATCTGTCAGTTTCTGAACGCGGGACTCAGCTTTTCGTTCATCATCTTCAGTGATGGTCTTGTCTTTCACCATGGGCTTGAGGTGAGTATTTGCGTCCCGTCTAATATTTCGAACAGCAACCCGGGCTTTTTCCGCTTCGTTCCTGACAATCTTGGTCAGGTCCTTGCGGCGTTCTTCTGTTAACGGGGGCAATGGCACCCTGATAACTTCACCAGCTGTTACCGGGTTCAGGCCGAGATCGGAATTAAGGATGGCCTTTTCAAGGTCTGGAATCATGCTCTTGTCCCATGCCGTGATTCCAAGTGTTCGCGAATCAACCACGTTGACATTGGCCGCCTGGTTAATCGGCACATCGTTACCGTAGTAGCTGACCATGACATGCTCCAGCAGGCTGGGATGGGCCCGGCCTGTTCGAATTTTTGAAAGCTCGTGAGCGAAGGCTTCAAGACTTTTCTTCATTCTAGTGTCTGCATCATTAATGAGTTCTTCAACCATAGTCGCTCACCTTGTCTTTAAGTTACCAGGGTACCCTCTTCTTCACCTTGTGCTGCACGCATAAGAGCGCCTTTCTCCATCATGTTCAGTACTCTCAATGGCATATTGTTTTCCCGGCAAAGCACAACAGCCGTTGTGTCCATCACGCCAAGCTTTCGTTCAATGACCTCATCATAATTAAGAACATCGTACCTGGTGGCAGATTTATCCAGCACTGGATCGGCTGAATACACACCATCTACCTTGGTTGCCTTGATCAAAAGCTCCGCGTTTATTTCAACGGCTCGCAGGCTGGCAGCGGAATCGGTGGTAAAAAAAGGATTGCCTGTGCCCGCAGCAAAAATGACAACACGCTTTTTCTCAAGGTGCCTTATTGCCCTGCGCCTGATGTAGTCCTCGCACACCTCGTTAATAACAATTGCGGACATGACGCGAGCATGCATACCCAGTTGCTCAATGGCGTCCTGCAGTGCGAGAGAATTCATTACAGTGCCAAGCATGCCCATCTGGTCTGCCGTCACCCTGTCCACTCCGGCGGCCGCGAGACCCGAACCACGAAAAAAATTACCGGCGCCGATTACAATGGCGACTTCTACACCTGCATCATGTAATTCCTGGACTTCCAGCGCGATTTGCTTGATCACTGCCGGGTCGATACCAAAATTGGCCTCGCCCATGAGCGCCTCACCGCTTAGTTTCAGCAGGATTCTCTTAAATTTCAAAGATGCTGGTTGCTCTTTCGACAATGGCAATGCCCCGGGTGAATAGTTATTTTTCTGAGGCCTTGGCCTGGGCCATAACCTCTTCTGCAAAATTCTCGACTTTTTTCTCGATACCTTCACCGACTTCATAGCAGGTGAAACTGTTTACCGTGGCCTCATTATCAGCTAACAGTTTTTCCATGCTCAGGTCAGGATCCTTGATAAAAGGCTGGCCAAGAAGCGTGACCTCCTTGATAAATTTTTTCATTCTGCCCGTGACCATCTTTTCAATAATATCCGCGGGTTTTCCGCTTTCTTCGGCCTGGGAAACAAAAATCGCCTTCTCCTTGTCCAACAGCTCAGCCGGAACATCCGCTTCTGCAACACAAACCGGCCTGCTGGCCGCAATATGCATCGCTACGTCCTTGGGCAGGTCTGAGTCGCCACCGCTGATATCCACCAGCACACCGATGCGGCCGCCATGGACATAGGCGCCGAGCCTGTCGCCTTTTCCGTCTACCCTGGTAAAGCGACGAACATTGATGTTCTCACCAATCTTGCTCACCAGGGCCTGGCGTGCTTCTTCAACACTACCGTCGCCGCCGGCAAGTTTGGCCGCTGAAAGCTCGTCCATGTTTGCCGGGTTCGCGGCGAGCACTGTCTGGGCAACGGCATTTGCAAAACCGAGGAAGTTCTCATCCTTCGCTACAAAATCCGTTTCGGAGTTCACTTCAACCATGACAGCCGAATTACCTTCACCCGACTCGATGATAATGACACCCTCTGCCGCAATACGACCAGCCTTCTTGGCGGCCTTGGCCATGCCAGCCTTGCGCATATTTTCAATGGCGGCCTCGATATCGCCGTCTGCTTCCTGGAGTGCCTTTTTGCAGTCCATCATTCCGGCACCAGTTCGTTCCCTGAGTTCTTTAACCAATGTTGCTGTTATTTGCATTTCTTAACCCTTAATACCTTAATGTTCCTGTAGTTGTATCCTGTATTGAATTGACATTCGCCTGTCACTACGACTTGTCGTCTGACGCGGCGGCCTTCTTCTTGGTCGTTTTAGAAGTGCTGGCAGCTTTCTTGGTTGTGGCCTTTTTTGCCGTTGCCTTCTTGGTCGTTGTCTTTTTCTTGGTGGTTTTCTTCTTGGTCGTCGTCTTTTTCTTCGCTACTTTTTCTTCAGCAGGTTTCTCAGCGGATTCTTCTACGACTGCAACGCTTTCACTTTCTGCTGCTTCACTTTGGGTTTCTTCAGCTGCGTCACTGCCAGCTGCTTCGGCTGGCGTGGCTTCCGCTGGTGTTACCTCTTTGGCTGTATCGGCCTCAGCATCTTTGACCTCATCAGCCTCTACTTTCTGCGCTTTCTTGCGCACGACTTTCTTTTTCGCTTTTGCTGCCTGCTCATCAACCATTGGTGCACCGGACTCATCCAGTTCCACAAAATCGTCACCTTCGGAGGCACCACCCAAATGAGCTATCGACTGGCGCCCGTCCAGGATCGCATCTGCAACACCTTTGGCATAAAGTCGAATCGAGCGGATTGCATCGTCATTACCGGGAATAACGTAGTCGACACCCTTGGGGCTGTTATTACTATCAACAATCCCAATAACGGGAATACCCAGGATACCTGCTTCCTTGACAGCAATATCTTCATAGCCAACATCGACAACAAACATGGCGTCCGGAAGACCGGGCATATCCTTGATGCCGGACAGGCTGGACTGTAACTTTTCAAGCTCACGGCGATAACGCAGGGCTTCTTTTTTGCTCATTCGATCAATACTGCCGTCTGCTTCCATTTCTTCCAGGTCCTTGTACCTGTTAATGGACTGCTTGACCGTCTTGTAGTTGGTGAGCAGGCCTCCGAGCCAGCGCTTGTTCACGTAAGGCATTTCACAACGCTGTGCTTCTTCCTTGACGATTTGCTGCGCGGAGCGTTTTGTTCCGACAAACAGGATCCTGCCCTTTCTCGCGGCAAGCTTGCCAATGAAATTCATGGCATCGTTATAGAGCGGAAGAGTTTGCTCGAGGTTGATGATGTGGATCTTGTTTCTATGGCCAAACAGGTATGGGGCCATTTCGGGGTTCCAGTAACGGGTCTGGTGTCCAAAGTGGACGCCCGCTTCCAGCATTTCACGCATGGTGACAGATGACATAATGTATCTCCTTCAGGGTTAAGCCTCCGTACACCTCGCGTATTAACCGCCCCTGTTAAAGGTCCGGCACCCTAATACGTGGATTTAGTGTACGTGTGTATTTAAAAATGCCCAGGTGATTGCCAGCAACCCACTGAGCGTTTAGATTGCGCTTTGCGCGGGCGCTTTATACCATAGATGCTGCGCCACAACAAATTTTTCTGACAAAATCAAGGAATTAGCTACAAAATCATGGCAATAAGTATCAAATCCCCGGAAGAAATCGAACGAATGCGCGTCGCGGGCAGGCTCGCCTCCGAGGTCCTGCAGATGATAGAACCCCACGTCGTTGCCGGGGTGACCACGGGAGAACTTGATAAAATCTGCCATGATTACATCGTCAATGAGCAACAGTGCGTACCTGCACCCCTGAATTACAAGGGTTTTCCCAAGTCTATCTGCACCTCCGTCAACCACGTTGTCTGTCACGGTATCCCGGGCGACAAGAAGCTCAAGTCCGGGGATATCATCAACATCGATATCACCGTTATCAAGGACGGCTTTCACGGAGACACCAGCAAGATGTTCATGGTGGGTGAAGCATCGATTCGGGCAAAAAGGTTGGTGGAAACTACTTACGATTGCATGGCGCTTGGCATACAGATGATCAAGCCCGGTTTACAACTTGGCGATATAGGGCACGCAATCCAGAAGCATGCCGAATCACACAAGTATTCCGTGGTGCGGGAATATTGTGGACACGGGATCGGGCGCGTATTTCACGAGGAACCGCAGGTTTTGCACTACGGGCATCCGGGAACCGGCGTCGCGCTTGAAGCTGGAATGACATTCACCGTGGAACCCATGATAAATATTGGCAAACGGCACGTGAAGCTACTTCCCGACGAGTGGACAGTGGTAACCAGGGATCGCAGCCTGTCTGCGCAATGGGAGCACACCATCCTGGTAACAGACAGCGGATATGAGGTTCTCACCCTGAGACCCGGTGAAAATATCTAGCCCCTGTGTTCTGGCAGGAAAACATTGCAGACCCCGCCCTGTTTGATGGCGAAGCTTTTCGCCGTCAATTGGAAGATTCCGACGCCGCCCGGCTGGCCGTGTTTAAAAGCAGCCTACAGGCAGGTGATGAATACTTAAAAGCCCAGTTTGATAACGGCGTCTCGGTCAAGCAAATCCTTTACAGTCGCGCCTGGTTTATTGATCAGCTGCTTATTTGTGCATGGGAAATTCACACCAGTGGCAAAGACCTGGCACTTGCCGCCGTGGGTGGGTACGGCCGGGGCGAACTCCATCCTGGCTCTGACGTGGACATCCTTATCCTCGCTCCAAACCGAATAAAGAAAGAGCTTAAAACGGAGATTGAACATTTTTTAACGTTCCTCTGGGATATTGGTCTCGAGGTTGGGCACAGCGTGCGCAGCGTTCGTGATTGTGTCAGCTCTGCGAAATCAGACATCACCATCGCCACCAACCTGATGGAGTCTCGTCTAATCGTTGGAGCAGGCAAGCTGTTTACGGAAATGCAACGTCTTACCGGCCCTGCACGGATCTGGCCATCAAGAAAGTTTTTCAAGGCCAAGTGGGCAGAACAACTTGAACGTTACAAGAAATACGATGGTACCGAGCACAAGCTTGAGCCAAATATCAAGGAAGGTCCGGGTGGCTTGAGGGATATCCAGGTTATCGACTGGGTTGCCAAGCGACACTTCGGTGCTTCCCGGCTCAGCGAACTGGTTGATCACAAGTTTCTTACCAGCGAAGAGTATGAAATTCTTGCGGCCGGGCGTGATTTTTTATGGCGAGTCAGGTTTGCGTTGCATAGCCTCGCCGGCAGACATGAAGATCGCCTGCTTTTCGATCACCAAAAGAACGTGGCCCAGGTTTTCGGATACGCCTCAAAGGACAATAGCGGCGTTGAACAATTCATGAAAGTCTACCATCGCACAGTTCGCGAACTGGCGAGACTGAATGAAATGCTGCTACAGCATTTCCAGGAAGCAATTTTATATGCAAAACGCCGGGAAAAAATAAAGCCAATCAACAAGCGTTTCCAGGTGCGTAACGACTTTCTCGAGGTGTGTAATAACCGGGTATTCAAGCGCACACCTTCAGCGCTCCTGGAAATATTCCTGCTGATACAACAGAATCGAAATATAAAGGGTGTACGTGCCAGTACCATTCGGCTGATGAGGGAATCGCTACACCTGATTGATGACGACTACCGCGACAATCTCGCCAACAAGACGCTGTTCCTGGAAATAATGCGTCAACCCAGGCACGTTGGCCATGAACTAAGAAGAATGCATCGTTACGGGGTCCTGTCGGCTTACATGCCGGCCTTCTCGGTAATCGAGGGCCTGATGCAATTTGACCTGTTCCATGCCTATACAGTGGATGAGCACATACTCTTCGTGGTTCGAAATATGCGCTTTTTTGGACTGAATGAGTATGCAGATGAATTCCCCCTTTGCAACGAAGTACTACGGGAGATCCCGAAACAGGAATTACTTTACCTGTCCGGAATGTTTCATGACATCGCCAAGGGAAGAGGCGGTAGTCATTCAGAACTGGGCGCCGAAGATGCCCTGGAGTTTTGCCGTAACCACCAGCTTCCGGAATTTGATTGTCGCCTGGTGGCATGGCTGGTTCGGTATCACCTGCTCATGGCCAAGACAGCACAGCGCAAGGATATAAATGATCCGGAGGTAATACATCATTTTGCCTCGCAGGTGGGTGACATAATGCACCTGAACTATCTTTACCTGCTTACGGTTGCGGATATTTGTGGCACAAACCCGCAACTGTGGAATAGCTGGAAAGATGCACTGATTGCTGATCTCTATAACAAAACCAAGCTGGCGCTTCGCCGCGGCCTGGAAAACCCAATTGACAAGGATGAACGCATCGAAGAAATCAAGAGCGCTTCCCTGTCCCTGATCAAGAACCAGACAAAATTTGCACAGGAAGCCAGTGACCTCTGGGATTCCCTCGGGGAAGACTACTTCATTCGCTACGCACCTGATGAGATTGCCTGGCACACACAGGCTATCAGCAAGGCAAAAAAACCGTGTTCATTACTGATCGCTATCAGGGAAAAGACGTTTCGTGGCGGATCAGAGATATTTATTTACACCGAGGACAAGAAAAACCTGTTCTCCCGCACTACCCAGGCCCTCGACAGTCTCGGGCTGAACGTTGTGGATGCGAGGATCGTTACATCGGGAAGTAACTTCACCCTTGATACCTTTATTGTGCTTGAGAAATCAGGTGATCCTGTAAAAGGCAAGGAGCGGGTCCGTGAAATAAAAAGCGTGCTGACCGAGCAGCTATCCAGTCTCGATATGCCTGCGAAAAAGTTATCCCACGTGCGCTCTTCAAAGCTCAAGCATTTCCCAATTGCCACGCAGGTGCTTTTTTCCAATGACGAGAACAATTCTCGTACGATCATGCAGGTCACAACCACCGACCGGCCGGGTGTTCTCTCCAGTATCGGTATGGCCATGGAGTTCTGTGATGTCACCCTGCAGGGAGCAAAAATCGCGACCTATGGGGAGCGAGTCGAGGACATATTCTTTATCACTGATGAAAAGAACCAGGTGATAGACAACGATGTGAAAATTGAATGCCTGCAAAAGTCCATCGCGGACGCCCTGGGCAGAATTTAGAAGGCTGGCTTGAACGACTCAAGGCTGATCACAGCTCCCCGCTCCGAGTCGGAGTTAATGCAACGGGTTAACGCACTGTCCGGAATGACTATTCAGCAGGTGGCTGCTGAAATTCAGCAAGACGTTCCGAACAACCTGCTTCGTGCCAAGGGCTGGGTTGGAGAACTCCTCGAGGCATATCTCGGTGCCACTGCCGGTACCCTGGCGGAACCAGACTTTCAATTCATCGGTGTTGAATTGAAGACCCTGCCAGTTGCGGAAAATGGCCGTCCAAAGGAGTCGACTTTTGTATGTACCGTTCCGCTATCAGGCAGCATCGGTCAGCAATGGGAAGACTCCGTGGTGTGGGCAAAGCTCAGGAGAGTACTGTGGGTGCCGGTAGAAGCATCTGCCGACATTCCGCTGTCGAAACGCCGCGTTGGCAGTGGCTTTCTCTGGAGTCCCAGTAAATCACAGGAACAAAGTCTTCGAACGGACTGGCAGGAGCATATGGAAAAGATCAATGCCGGGGAACTGCCCGCCATTAATGCAAGGCATGGCAAGTACCTGCAAATTCGCCCAAAAGCAAACAATGCCCGGGCGCTGACCCTGACGCACGATGAACAGGGTGATGCCCGCCCTACACTTCCGCGCGGCTTTTACCTGCGAACTGCGTTTACCTCCCAGCTACTCGGTGATGACGCCAGGTAGTTTGCCTGTAATACGGCCTGTTCTCCCGCATAGAGTCGAAATATAATGATGAAACTATGACCAGCCTTGACAGGAAATTCTGCGTTGCGCCGATGATGACTCACACCGATCGTCATTTCCGCTATTTCCTGCGCCTGCTGTCACATCGCGCGATGCTCTATACCGAGATGTTGACAACAGGTGCTCTTATTCACGGTGACCAGAGGCACTTCCTGGAATTCAATGACGCGGAACACCCGGTTGGTCTTCAGCTTGGAGGTTCTGACCCGCGAGAAATGCAAGCCTGCGCTCAAATGGCGGAAGATTTTGCCTACGACGAGGTCAACATAAATGTAGGCTGTCCCAGCGACAGGGTGCAGTCCGGCAGGTTTGGTGCATGCCTGATGGCAGAGCCTGCACTCGTGGCGGAGTGTGTCCACAGCATGCGATCTACCGTTTCAATCCCGGTCACCGTAAAAACCCGTATCGGTATTGATGATAAGGACAGCTACGAGGAACTCGTGAATTTTGTCAGGCTGGTGCGGGATGCCGGCTGCGAGACAATTATCATTCATGCCCGTAAAGCATGGCTTAGCGGCCTGAGTCCAAGGCAGAACAGGGAAATACCGCCTCTGAAATACGAGGTTGTGCGCAGTATCAAGAGCGATTTCCCGGATCTTGAAATAATCATTAATGGCGGAATCCTGACTCTTGATGAATGCGAGGAGCACCTTCAGGCACTCGATGGCGTCATGCTGGGCCGCGCTGTCTGCCATGACCCCTACTTGCTAGCAGAAGTGGACCAGAGGATTTACGGTGAAAACAGCGTGGCTCCCAGTCGCGCCAATGTGCTGAACCAGTACATGGATTACATGAGAGCACAACTGGACAGGGACATTTACCTGAAACACATGTCCCGACATATACTGGGAATATTTCGTGGGCACAAGGGGGCCCGGGCGTTTCGAAGACACCTGAGCGAGGAATCCTGCAAGCCGGGCGCAGGAATTGAAGTCGTTGAAAAAGCGCTGGAACTTGTCGAAGCCGCGTGAGAAATACCCGCATTAGCCAGGCACGCCACAATCAATTCGTTAATTGATTGACGATGCCCCTGTATGATTGTTAGCCTCAAATTCAAATTTAGCTGCGCTCCACGAGTAAAATAACACCATGAAATTCGCAACCCTTGTTTTACTTATGTTAACAAGTGCTCCTTCCCTTGCCGCTGACGGCGCGATTACCCACATTGTGCTTTGCTGGTTAAAAGACAAGGGTAATGATGCCAGGATCGAAGAGGTCATCCGGGTATCAAGAGAACTTTCTATCATAGACAGCCTGGACGAGATAAAGGTTGGCACTGCCCTGCCCAGCGAACGGGATGTCGTCGACGACAGTTTTGATGTTGGCATGGTCATGTCTTTCAAGGATCAGCAATCCCTGGACTCCTACCTGGTTCACGAAGAGCACGTCAAGCGTGTAAAGCAGGTATTGGCGCCGGAGTGTGCAAGGGTCCTGATCTATGACATCGTTTACGACCGGTAACAAGAACCTGCAAATTACATGACCATGCGAAGCGGCGTGGCGATTGAATTAATACTCGCAACACCTGTCCCATTAACATAAAGCCATTTTCCCCCTGTTTACCAAAATCCAAGGAATTACTATGAAATTTGTTCTTCACATCCTGTTTTTTACCTGCATCACCCTGCCACTTGCAGTACATGCCGAAAAGCAACCGGCTAATGAAAAAGAAAACTTCAGTTATGCCGTGGGAGTCCAGTTTGCCCAGACTATCGCCAGGCAGAATGTTGATCTCGATGTCGATTCTTTCCTGCAGGCCATGCGTGACGTTATTACCGGCGCTCCACTGAAGCTTGATATTGAGGCTATGCGCAATGCCATGAACAGCTACCAGGAAAAGGAAATGCAACGGCAAAAGTCCCTGGGAGAAAGCAATCGTGCCGAGGGTGAGAAATTCCTGGCCGAGAACAGGAAAAAGGAAGGTGTTGTTAGTGTACCGGGCGGCTTGCAGTATAAAATAATCAAGCAGGGCTCAGGAGAGAAGCCGCTTGCAGATAGTACGGTGCTTGTGCACTACCGTGGCACCCTGCTTGATGGCAAGGAATTTGATAGTTCCTACGGGCGTGGAGAACCCCTTGAAATTGATCTGAACAGGGTCATAAAGGGTTGGCAAATTGCTCTTCCGATGATGCCTGTTGGTTCAAAGTGGCAATTGTTTATACCCTCTCAACTCGGCTATGGCCCTGGCGGCGCTGGTGGTGACATTGGCCCCAATGCGACACTAATCTTTGAAATAGAGCTACTTTCAATCAAGTAGCACTCAGATCAAACCACCGTTGACGTTAATTACCTGGCCGGTGATGTAATTTGCATCACCGGATGCCAGGAACACTGCCACCGCGGCAATGTCCTCGGGTGTGCCGAACCTGGCAAGAGGGATCTCATCAATCCGTGCCTGGTAATACGACTGGTCCATCTCCTCATCTGCAAAGGCAGTCTGTATCCAGCCTGGTGCAATAACGTTGACACGAACTGCCGGCGCACAATTCAGTGCAAGGGACTTGCTGAACCCCAGCACCCCGGCTTTCACCGCGGCAAACATTTCCGGGTTTCGTCCGCTGAAGCCGTGGATTGCCAGGTCCCAGGACATGTTAATAATCAGGCCGCCAGCGTTCTCCTGCATCAATGGCAAGACTGCCCAGCAGCAGTTCATCGTTCCCACCAGGTCGACACCGATCAACCTGCTGAGCTTGGCCTGGTCGGTATCCCTTGCATAGGTGCCGGTCAGGATATCTGCACCAGCATTATTGACCCATATATCGATGCTGCCCAGCTCTTCACGGGCTGCCTGGACAAGATCATGTGCTCCCGTTTCAGTTGACAGGTCCGCGCCAATGGCGAATGCCTGCCCTCCATTAGATTGAATAAGTGCTACGACTTCGTTCGCACCACTTTCATTATTATTGTAGTTCACCACAACCCGCGCACCTTCCCTGGCAAAAGCCAGCGAGATACCTCTTCCGATCCCACTACTTCCACCGGTCACTACGGCTGTTTTTCCGGCCAGCTTGCTCAATAGATTTTCCCTTTATCAAGGTGAAATGATATTTTACACGAAGCCTGACTGGACTGCTTTAGTGAAAAAAAATATATCAGTTGTTATTCCAAACCATAATCGCTCCCACTTGCTCGAACGGGCGATTGATTCAGTGCTCGCGCAAACTCTCCCTGCGCAGGAAATATTTGTTGTAGATGATGGCTCTACCGATTCCAGCTGCGAGCTTGTTTCCTCGAAGTACCCAGGAGTCACCCTGCTGACACAGGACCACAGGGGCGTGAGTGCAGCAAGAAATCTCGGTATTAAATCGGCAAGCTGCGAATGGATTGCATTGCTCGACTCTGATGATGAATGGCTACCTTCGAAGCTGGAGAAACAGTTTGCGGCCTGGGAGAAGCAACCTGCTTACAGGGTGATCCATACCAACGAGTCATGGATAAGAAATGGTTCACCGCTGAAACAGTTAAAAAAGCATAAAAAGTTCGGCGGTTATATTTTTCAGCAATGTCTTCCCCTTTGCGTGATGTCTCCTTCTTCTATCCTGTTACATGCTGAGGTGTTTGAAAAAACAGGATACTTCAATGAAAGTTTTCCTGTTTGTGAAGACTATGACCTGTGGTTGCGTTTAAGCGTTGAATACCCTGTCCTTTTCCTTGATGAACCCCTTCTTGTCAAATATGGAGGGCATTCGGACCAGTTATCCCGAAAGTATTTTGGCATGGACCGTTTCAGGGTTCGCGCCCTGGATAATGTTATTAATAGTGCAAGTCTGCCAGTTGAGGATTACGATGCCGCAGTGGAGGAATTACTGCGTAAAATTGAAATTTATCTGAAAGGTGCCGCGAAACATGGGAATCCCGAATGCGTGGAAGAATTCAGGGAAATGCAGGCAAGATACAGCAACCACCGTCCCGCCAGCAGCCATGGTCTAAAGGCCTCAAGGTAGTTGACCACGATGCTCCATTTTATCTGCGCTTTTAAAAGCGAGGCACAGCCCCTGGTAGAACATTACTCCCTGAAACACCAGGGTGATGAGGGGCTTTTCAATATCTACCTGGATAAAGAGCAGGACATCTCGCTAACTATCTGCGGAATGGGAAAAATCGCTGCGGCCAGTGCTGTCCTGTACAGCCATACCAGCTTACCCGGCAATGCCAATGATATCTGGATCAACCTGGGTATTGCCGGTCATCGGGACCACGAGGTTGGTGAACTATTACTTTGTGACCGCGTGGAAGACGCGGGGAGTGGACAGACCTGGTATCCACAGGTGCTGGTAGACACAGCGATTCCAACTGCCTCTGTCCTGACGCTTGACCGTCCATCCGATGAATACTCCGGGAGCCTGTATGACATGGAAGCAAGTGGTGTATTTCACGCCGCCTGCCGTATCAGCACCCTTGAATTCATACACGCACTGAAAGTTGTTTCGGATAATGAGGACAACCCACTTGCAGGGGTAAATAAAAATGCAGTGAGCCAAATGGTTGCTGACAGGCTGGAAAGTATTATTGAATTCACTGACTCCCTTTTAAAATTATCCAGGCAATTGCCCGCCAGCTCCGATATACGCGAGGAGCAGGAAAAGTATCTTGATGTCGCACATTTTACTGCTTCGCAACAATCACAATTGCTCAGCCTGCTACAGCGATATCGTGTTTTATTCCCTCGACAGCAGGCCCGTGAACTGATTGAGCCAGGTATGAATGCCGCCGAGCTACTTTGCAGCTTACGCAAGCACATGGATCAAGCACCATTCAGTCTTCAATGTGAAAAAGCACGTGATTAACTCCCTCTACATTGAAAACGACGTGGCAAATCATCCACGTGTTCTCGAGATTGTTGACAGGTTCAGGGATGTAAGAATCACCCCCTGTAATCGGTATACGGAAATATTCAACAGGAAGGCACAGAGTTTTCGCCTGCAAAAACAGAAACCGTCCCTGATACTGGCAAAAAAACATGACAACTTCCTGTGCCGCCCTCCCGACGGTTATCACATTGGCGCGCAAAACAACTATTACTTTTCACACATGCTGAACTGTATTTATGACTGTCGGTACTGCTTCCTGCAGGGAATGTATCATTCCGCGCACTATGTGCTGTTTGTCAATTACGAAGACTTCCAGTCAGAAATAGAAAACAGGATCCTCATCGACGAAAGTCACCCCGTTCATTTCTTTTCAGGCTACGACTGCGACAGCCTGGCCTTTGAGCCGGTCAGCGGATTCGTGGAAAGCTTCTTTCCACTGTTCAGCAAATATCCGCAGGCATTACTGGAACTGAGAACAAAGAGCACACAGATCCGCTCCCTGCTTGGCAACGAGGCGGTACCAAACGTAGTCGTCGCATTTAGCCTGATGCCAGCAAGCAGTGCCCGCTTACTGGAGCACCGTGCCCCTTCACTGGAACGACGACTTGAATCAATCAGGAAACTGCAGGATCGCGGCTGGAACATCGGCCTGCGATTTGACCCCCTGGTATACCAGTCCGACTTCAGGCAACTTTACTCGGAATTCTTCGACTCTGTTTTTGCCGTCATTGACGAGGAACGTCTTCACTCGGTAAGCCTGGGCAGTTTCAGACTTCCAAAACCATTCTTTTCGCGGCTGTCCAGGATGTACCCGGAAGAACGTCTATTCGCATCGCCTCTACAGGAAAAAGACGGCATGATTTCCTACCGGGCCGAACTGGAAGAGGAAATGACGGGCTATTGCATGGAACAGGTACTCGGGCACACCGCCGCGAGCAAGCTATTCCCCTGCAGTTGAGCCAGCTGTTAGCGGGGCAAGGCATCGCTATCCGAATGAATGCCCGCCCCTTCCTGGCGGACCGGCGCAGCCAGGCCCGACAAAGAATAGGTCGCTGACCCCAAAACCCCGTTCCTGTTTGCCCTGGCAAAATTTCGAGTAAATCGCGCTATGGGCAGCGAGCTTCGCGATGCTATATAATGCCGCCTTTAGAAAATTGACGAGGCGCTTACGCCATGAATAGCCAGATTGACTTCGAACAAGCCCGTTTCAACATGATCGAGCAGCAAATTCGCCCATGGGAAGTGCTGGACACCAATGTTCTTGACCTGCTACAGGAAATTCACAGGGAAGATTTCGTCAGCGAGGAGCACAGGGGGCTTGCGCTGGCCGATTTAAATATCCCGCTGGCCCATGACCAGGTGATGATGACGCCCAAGATGGAGGCGCGACTGTTACAGGCTGTGGAGTTAAAGGAAACAGATTCTGTTCTTGAAGTTGGTACCGGTTCCGGATATCTCACGGCGTTAATGTCCAGGTTTGCCAGCAACGTGGAATCTATCGACATATACGGTGATTTCATCGCAGAAGCGACGACAAGGCTAAAATCATATGGTATTGATAACGTTAAGCTTGCCGAGTCAGACTATTTTGGGGACTGGAAGTACGATAAAGCCTATGACGTGATCGTCCTGACGGGATCACTGCCAACGCTGGATATGGCAATACAGGAAAACCTGGCCATCGGTGGTCGCCTCTTCGCAGTTGTAGGTGAGGCGCCCGTGATGGAAGCCCGGCTTGTCAGGCGAGTTGGTGAATCGGATTACGCGACGGAAGTAATACTGGAAACTGAATTGCCGGCCCTTGTTGGTGCAAACTCACCCTCAAGTTTTGAACTTTAATTTATATTTAAACCAAGAATTTTTGATGTCATGTTTTACGAGATGAGAAAACCCGGAATTCTCAAAGTATTTGCGGCAATTATTGTTTGCAGCGTTAATGCCATTGCCGAGCCAATGAATCTTGAGGATGTCTACAACATCGCAGAGACCAGCGATCCCGAATTCAGGCAGGTAGCGGCGGCAAAAAGGGCAACGCTGGAATTAAGGCCCCAGGCAATTGCGGGTTTCCTGCCTTCTGCCAACCTCAGTGCCAATACCTTTAGCAACGACCAGGAGTTAAAAATCGACGGGCCGTTTGGGCTTAGCGGTGACGCCAGCTTTAACAGCCATGGTTACGCCCTGGACGTCACGCAGCCTATTATTCGCGGTGATCGTTTTTTCCAGTTAAGACAGGCCAACAGCCAGATCAGGCAGGCCGATGCGGAACTTTCGGCGGCACAACAGGACCTGATGATTCGGGTAGCGGAGGCTTACTTCGACTTTCTTGCGACCAGGGACAACCTGGAATTTGCGCAGGCGGAGAAAAAATCGCTGAGTAAGCAGCTGGACCAGGCAAAACAACGATTCGAGGTGGGATTGACCGCGATTACCGACGTACAGGAGGCTCAGGCCGGTTATGACCTGGCAGTATCCCAGCAAATCGTGGCAGAAAATGCCATCGACAATGCCAGCGAAAACCTGCGCTCGATAACCGGTCAGTATATCGACCAGCTAAGCGGACTCACTGACGCGATGCCGCTTGTGAAACCGCAGCCTGAAGAGATAGACACCTGGACACAAACCGCACTTGAGCAAAACCTCAATGTACTCTCGGCCAGGTTCGCCGTGGATACCGCACGGGAAGAGATCAAGCGACAACGTGCCGGGCATTTGCCGACACTCGATCTTGTTGCCCGCCATGGCTATGACAAGAGCGGCGGTCGGTTTGGCTCAAGTGCGATTCGATCTACGGTTGTTGGAGTGCAGTTAAATGTCCCGCTTTTCCAGGGAGGTATCGTCAGTTCCAGGGCGCGCGAGGCCCACCAGCGCCTTGACCAGCAAATTGAACGTCTTGAGCAGGCCCGTCGCCAGGCGCAGAGACGGACAAGAGAGGCATACCTCGGGGTAATATCAGGAATAAGCCAGGTCAAGGCACTTAAACAGGCCGTGATATCCAGCGAAACTGCACTCAGATCCACCCAGGCCGGATTTGAGGTAGGAACTCGAACTGCCGTCGATGTCGTCTCATCCGAGCGCATTACCTTCCAGGCTCGCCGCAATTATTCCCGATCGCGCTACGACTATATAATAAATACGCTGCGTCTGAAGCGTTCTGCTGGTACCCTGTCGGCTGGTGACCTGATGCTTGTCAGCCAGTGGTTAAAGTAGATTTTTGAGAGCCGCCAGCTGACTGGTACAAGCCCTGCACCTCCGTAGGTGACCCAGATGTATTTTGAAAGACTCCGTTTTTCAAAATATTTCTATTTAATTGAGGGGAAAATAAATGTCAGAGGAGACAGGCCATCTTTGCGATGTTGAAAACTCAGCTCTAATCATAATCGATATTCAAACTCATTTAACCGCAGTAATGCCAGCCAAGGTGTTGGCAAGGTTGCAGCGAAATCTTGGGCTCCTGTTAAATGCAGCACGACTGCTCGACGTACCTGTGCTTGCCACCGAGCAATATCCCCAGGGCCTGGGAAACCTGGAAGAAGACATTGTCAGGATGCTGCCGGAGTCGGCCGGACGCTACGAAAAAACCTCGTTTGCATGCACCGGTTCTGAAGATTTCTCCCGCGATCTACAGGCTTCTGGTAAAAAACAGGTCATTATCGCCGGCATGGAAGCCCATGTCTGCGTTATCCAGACAGCATTGGAATTGAAAACGCAGGGTTACCAGGTTTTTGTCGTGGCTGACGCCATATGCTCACGTCACCGGGAAAGCTATGAAACTGCCCTGCTTCGACTTCGCGCAGCCAACATTTCCATCCTGGATGCAGAATCTGTTGCCTTTGAATGGGTACGTGATTCAAAACATGAGCATTTCAAGGCGGTGCAAAGCGCACTGCGTTAACGGGAGAGCTGTCAGGCCAGGGATTTCTCGGTGAATTCCTGGATGGTGGAAATCAACGTGGCTTTTTTCACCGGCTTGCTCAAGTGGGTGTTACAGCCTGCCTCAAGACAACGGTCGATCTCTTCCTTGAAAGCGTGTGCCGTAAGGGAAATTATCGGCGTCTGATCCTTGCTATTGTCATTTTCCCACGCACGAATTGAGCGGGTTGCTTCATGACCATCCATTACGGGCATCTGCACATCCATTAACACGATGTCATAGTCCGAGGCCTGGAACTTGTCCACTGCGACCTGCCCGTTTTCTGCTTCATCCAGTTCCCAGGGCAATTTCTTGAGGTAGGCCTTGATCAGTAAGCGGTTGTCCGGGTTGTCTTCTACCAGCAGGATTTTCAATGGTGCAAGGTCACCATGGGCCGTCGCAGATGGGCCAGTTGATTTATCAGTACTACCGGTGGTTTCGCGGCTTGATTCGAGCTGGGCCAGCAGGTCTGTTCTTTTCACCGGCTTGACGATGTAACCACTTATTCCAGCGTTCTTAATATGATCAATATGCTGGTTCAGATCAGCCGCCCCCAACATTAAAAATATTTTCTGTGCTGCGTTAATCTTTTTCATTGCCTCGATGAATGCGAAACCATCCATATCGGGCATCCTGTAATCAAGTAATACAACAGAAGGGGTATCTGCCGACTTGCTACCAAGAATTTCAAGTGCGGCTTCACAACTACCCTGTTCCTGGATGATTGCACCATGGGCACTCAAAGTCGTAGACAGAATTTCCCTGCTGGCCTGGTTATCATCCAGGACCATGATACGGGTACCGCCAAGATCAACCCTGGCACTGGCACCCTCGTCCTGCACTTTATCGCTGGCTGCGAGCTTTGCAGTGAACAGGAAGGTACTGCCCTCTCCCTCGACACTTTCAACCCAGATCTTACCGCCCATCATTTCTGACAGGCTCTTTGAGATCGTAAGACCAAGACCTGTCCCGCCATACTTCCTCGTGGTGGAAGAATCCACCTGTGTAAAACTGGCAAAAATAGCTTCCAGTTTTTCTGTTGGAATACCGATACCGGTATCTCTCACGGAAAAACGAAGCAGGTCACCGCTGTCATCCGATTCATCCTTTTCAACCCTGACAACGACTTCTCCTTTCTCGGTAAATTTAAGCGCATTGCTGATGAGATTGAGGATAATCTGTCTCAGCCTGGCGGGATCGCCTACGCGCATATTCTGAACGTCAACATCAATATGCGAGAGAAGTTCTATTCCATTCCCGGCAGCTTTAAGTGCATAAATCTCGACAGATTCCTCAACTGTTTCCAGCAGGTCAAATTCGATTTCTTCAAGAACCAGCTGCTTGGCCTCTATTTTTGAAAGGTCAAGAATATCATTCACCAGGCTGAGCAGCGTGTCTCCTGCTTTCCTGAATACATTGATATAGTTCTTTTGCTCACTGTTCAGCGGAGTTTCTTCCAGCAAGCTGGACATGCCAATGATGGCATTCAATGGCGTGCGAATTTCATGGCTCATACTGGCGAGGAATTCAGACTTTACCCTTGACGCTTCGAGAGCCTGGTCACGCGTCTCTGCCAGTTCACGGGTCTGCTCCTTAACCTGTCGCTCAATGACAATGTTTCTCTCTTTCAATTCCCTTGACTGTTCGTCCTTGGCTCTCACCAGGGCGATTATCAGGAGTGTGATACCGACGCCAATTAACAGGGCGTTAAACACCAGTTCCTTGTCTACTTCTGACCAGCCCAGTTCCTTGTTAACCCCAAGTCTTATCGAATAAGCAGGAAACTGGGTCATTCCCTCTTCTTCCATGAATGCCACGGTCCAGCTGTCATCGACACTTTTCACTGTCTTGCTATACAGGGTTTCCCGGGCGCTTAAATTTGAAGCATTACTGAACATGGTCAATGACAACGAGTTTTTAGCGGCCGTGGTGTCAAAAAGTTTCACCGTATCGACTAGTGCCGCGTGCAGTATCATCTGCCCGCTTGCCGCGTTAGAGTCCTGGTGATGCAGGCTTTTGAACATCCAGTATTTCTTTCCAAGCGCCTCATCACCCCTGCTGGCCAGGGTAAGGATGTCCTTGTTGGCGCGTGTTGTCTTGATTATCTCCGGGTAATTACCGTCAAACAGTTCCTCTCTCGCCACCGGCGAGTCTTCATCCCGGTTAACGACCTTGCAATCGTTCAGTGTCTTTTGTGAATCAGCGTTTTCAAGAGGGGTACAGTAAACAGCGCTTTCTATAAACACGTGCTCGTCCAGCAGGGTGCGACTGAAGCGGTAGAACTGTTCATCGGTGAAACCAGGGTTGGCTCCAAAAAATGCGGAAAAGCTATTGTTTACGTTGTGCGCACTCCTGACGTTTCGAGATACCGCCTCTCGAAGGGCATAAGATTCAAGAGCGAACTCCTTGATATTCCTGTCCAGGGCATTTTCCCAGGTAATGGACAACAGGGTCATGCTGAAAGCGATACCAAGCGCCGCCGTCACCCCGTAGGCAAACCATCGCCCCTTCTGATCCTCCTGGATTTTCGCCATGGTAATAAGTACTCAGTTACTCATAAACGATATCAATACTGTCCATGTACCGTGTCATTTCAGAGATCAACTCACCAATCCTGCCAGCGTCTCCCTCTTTCGCCGCGATTTCCAGCTGGGCACCCAGTTCTGATAATCCATCAAAACCATATCCACCACCCACACCCTTGATACTGTGTCCGATGGACTGCACTTTGGGTATATCCCCGCCGTCCAGCGCCTCGGAAAGTGCTGTGATATCTTTTTTACGATTTTCCAGGAAACCTGGAATCAGTTCTTCCAGGTCTTCGTCAACGGTTACCGTGATTCTAGCCTCACTCATAGTTGTCCCCATACGTTTAGATTTTTAGGATGTCGTCGTTTCCTTGGTACTGCGAAAATCCACAGGATTGATATTGTGTTGATTCAAGAGCTTGTAAAATTCTGTCCTGTTACGTCCGGCGATCCTTGCAGCATTTGCTACCTGTCCCTGGCTCACCCTGAGCACACTGACCAGGTAATTCCGCTCAAACTCCTGCTTCGCCTCTTTCAGGGTTTGTAATGGCGCAGGCTGATCCTGCAAGGCTCGCTGGACGAGGCTCAGCGGAATGGTGTCTGTCTTGCTCAGGGTCACGCACAGTTCCACAACATTAATCAATTGCCTGATGTTTCCATGCCACGAGGCGGACAACAGGTAATCCATGGCATCCGGTGCGAAGTGCTTCACATCTTCCTTGTTTTGCTCTGCTCTTTTCTTGAGAAAATGGGTGGCCAGCAACGGAATATCTTCCCTGCGTTCAGCCAGCGATGGCATGTCAATCGGCACAACTTTCAGGCGATAAAATAAATCTTCGCGAAATTCGCCCTCTTCAACGGCCTTATCAAGATCCTGGTGGGTCGCCGAGATAATCCTGACATCCACGGGGTATGACCTGGTAGACCCGACAGGCCGGACTTCAAAATCCTGCAGCACTCTAAGTAACTTGACCTGTAATGACAGTGGCATATCACCGATTTCGTCAAGGAACAACGTACCGTTGTTCGCTGCCTGGAACAGGCCCTCGTGCCTGGCATTGGCCCCGGTGAATGCGCCTTTTTCATGGCCAAATAATTCTGATTCAAGTAATTGTTCAGGCACTGCGCCACAATTTACGGCGATAAATGGATTATCACGGCGATCGGAAAACTGGTGTATTGCCTTGGCGATCACCTCCTTACCCGTACCAGTAGCACCGCTGATGAATACCGTCACGTTGCTGTCACCCACAAGCTCAGCCAGGTCGACAATCTCGGCCATGACATTACTACGATAAATTACCTCGACTTCTGATGAAGGTCGCTGTTGCGCGGTAACAAACTCTGAAGATATTCGTAGTGCTTTCCTGACCTGGCTGAAAAGTTCTTCCTTGTTAATCGGCTTGGTTAAAAATGCCGAAGAACCAAGGTGGGTGGCCTTCACTGCATCGGGTATCTTTGCCTGGCCGCTCAACATGATTACAGGTAGCAGTGGGTTATCTTTATGGATTGAAGACAGGACCTCCATTCCACTCATGCCCCCCATGAACAAATCAGTGATCACCAGGTCCGGGTGCACATTGTATAACTGGCTTAGCGCCTCCTCACCGGATGAGCAGGTCAATACTTCAAATCCTTCCTTGCCCAGCCAGGTTGTCAGCAATGCCAGGATATCATCGTCATCATCGACGACCATGATTCGGTAAGTCTTATCAGAAACAGTTTCACTCATAGCTATGGTTCCAATCCATTATTCCACGGTTACGGACTTTGCCAGGTTTCTCGGTTGATCAACATCCGCTCCTTTTAACACTGCTACGTGATATGAAAATAACTGGAGGGGAACCGTAAATACAATCGGTGCCACCAGCTCATCTACAGGTGTCATTCTTATTACTGCAACGCCCTCACTTTCTTCCATATCAGCTTCAGAATCGATAAATACAAACAGTTGTCCGCCCCTCGCCCTGACCTCCTGCAAATTGGATTTTAGTTTTTCCAGTAGTTCGTTGTTCGGTGCAACCGCAACAACGGGCATATCATCATCAACAAGAGCAAGTGGCCCATGTTTTAATTCGCCAGCAGGATAGGCCTCGGCATGGATGTAGGAAATCTCTTTTAACTTGAGTGCGCCTTCCATTGCCACGGGCAGCATGGTACCCCTGCCCAGGTAAAGCGTGTGTTGCTTGTCATTGAATTGCTGGGCCAGTTCCTGGATCGATTCATCAAGCTCCAGTACCTGGTTTATCCTGCCGGGCAGGCTCTCCAGCAAGGACACCAACTCCTTTTGTCGTTCTTCAGGCATACCCCGACGCTTTGCCAGCGTCATAACAAACATAAACAAGGCCGTAAGCTGAGTAGTAAATGCTTTCGTAGATGCCACGCCGATTTCTGCACCGGCACGGGTTAGAAATACAAGATCAGATTCCCGTGTCAGTGAACTTTCAGGTACATTGCAAATTGCCAGGGTACCGCAATAATCTTGCTGGTTAGCGAGTTGCAGGGCCGCCAGGGTGTCGGCAGTTTCACCTGACTGGGAAATCGTGACAAAAAGCGTGTCATCCTGGACAACCGATGTTCGGTAACGGTATTCACTGGCCACTTCAACACTGCAATGTACACCGGCTATTTCCTCAAGCCAGTAGCGCGCGACAAGCCCTGCATGATAGCTTGTCCCACAGGCAACGATATGCACCGCGCGTGTTTTATCCAGCACTTCGGCCGCCGACATTCCAAAAGCCTCTTCGATGATCGCACCGTTACGTAGCCTGCCCTCAAGCGTGTCCGCAATGGCAGCAGGCTGGGTATAGATTTCCTTCAGCATGTAATGCTTGTAGCCCGACTTGTCCGCCGCGTCCGCGGACAGCTCGGAAGTCGTCACAGCACGTTCTACTCGTTCGCCATGCTCATTATATATATCAATGGAGTCCCGCCTGATGTCCGCAATATCACCCTCTTCAAGAATGATAAATTGCTGGGTAACCGGTAACAGGGCAAACTTGTCAGAAGCAATAAAGTGCTCCCCGATCCCCACGCCAATCAGGAGCGGACTGCCGCGCCTTGCTGCCACAAGTCGATCAGGCTCCGATTCACAGATCACACCGAGAGCATAGGCTCCCTCGAGCTGCTCTATTGTTTGCTTTACAGCCTTGAGAAGATCTTTCGTTTCCTGCAGGTATTCGTGGACCTGGTTAACCACGACCTCCGTATCTGTTTCTGATTGAAACTCGTAACCCGATGCAGTTTGCTTTTCTCTAAGTGATTCATGGTTTTCAATAATGCCATTGTGAACCAGCGCGACGCTGTCGCGACAAATGTGAGGATGGGCGTTGTTGACACTGGGCTTTCCGTGGGTTGCCCATCGTGTGTGGGCAATACCAGTACCACCGGGGAGTGGTTTTTCCTGCAGTGAAGTTTCGAGGTTGTGCACTTTGCCCAGCACGCGAACCCGATCCAGGCTTTTCTCAGCCCCGCTGAGTACGGCGACACCTGCCGAGTCGTACCCCCTGTACTCAAGTCGTTTCAATCCCTCGAGTAGAATCGGGCTGACATCCCTTTGACCAACAGCACCTACAATCCCGCACATCTGAATTTCCTCTAACTGCTTTATTAAATTTATTTTGGGAGTTAGCCACTGGCCGGTATGCCGGCCGGGCACCCCGGTCTAGAGTCCGGCTATTTTAGCAAAGTTGAGTGACAATTGGCTTGCGAACCTTGGCCACAATTGAATGAAAAGGTCCCTGTATAAATGGTCGGGGCGAGAGGATTTGAACCTCCGACCCCTGCAACCCCATTGCAGTGCGCTACCAGGCTGCGCCACGCCCCGACACGATATACAGGCAATAAACTGTGAATACTTGCCCTGGGAAAAAGTACAGGAATAATAACGCCTATACCAGGATTGGTATAGGGAACATCTGAGCTGGAAAGTTGCAGTACACCTGCCTGGCTCGCCGGACTTGCTGAAACTATCTCCTTAGCAGGTCCAGTACTTCTTCCAGTTCCGTGCGTAACTGCCGAATGATTTGCTGGCTCTGGTTAGAATCATCCCGAGCTTCATCACCAGACAGCCGCTGCCTGGCACCCCCGATAGTGAAACCCTGCTCGTACAGCAGGCTCCTGATCTGCCTGATAAGGATAACATCATGGCGCTGGTAATAACGCCTGTTACCGCGTCTCTTCAGCGGTTTTAACTGGGGAAACTCCTGCTCCCAGTAGCGCAGCACGTGAGGTTTCACGGCGCAAAGGTCGCTTACCTCGCCTATGGTGAAGTAGCGTTTGCCCGGGATTGCGGGTAATTCACTGTTGTTGGATGCTTCCAGCATATGCTTCTACTCTAGCTTTTAGTTTTTGGCCAGGACGAAAAGTCACAACACGTCGCGCACTTATCGGGATTTCCTCACCTGTTTTCGGATTTCTGCCTGGTCGCTGATTCTTGTCCCTGAGATCAAAGTTTCCAAAACCAGATAGCTTGACCTGGTTTCCGGCTTCCAGCGCAGAGCGAATTTCTTCAAAAAACATTTCAACGATTTCCTTGGCCTCACGCTTGTTAAGACCAAGTTCTTCGTACAATTTTTCAGCCATATCGGCCTTTGTCAGTGCTGCCATATTAGTCTCTCAGTGTGGCACCAAATGTTTTATAGAGCGTATCGAGAACCTGGGAAAGAACACGCTCAACCTCTTCTTCTGTAAGAGTGCTGGAAGATGCCTGAAAGGTCAAGCCCAAAGCCAGACTTTTTTTCATTGGATCAATACCTTCCCCTTCATATAGGTCAAATAACTCTAGGTTGCTCAGGAGGCTGTCAGCGACCTCCCGAATGCTCTTTTTAACGCTCCCGAGGGCAATTTCCTTGTCAAGGACGATGGAAATATCACGCCTGATTGAGGGATATTTGGAGAACTTAGCGTACTTTACGGTCGGTTTTTCCGAAATTAGCGACAGATTCAGCTCAAAGACCAGCACTGATCCCGGCAATCCATAGGCACCGGCAAGTGCCGGGTGGATGCTGCCAACACAGCCAATTACCTGATTTTCAAGGCAGACTTCTGCCGATTGACCCGGGTGCAGGGCAGGATGGTTAATTTCACGGTATTCCAGCCGGTTTTCCAGGTCATCCGGATAAAGCAGGGTCTCGAGATCACCCTTAATATCATAGAAATCAGATGAAGTATCTTCTCTATCCCATTGTTTTAAATGATTATTACCTGTGATAATGCCGGCAATCATCAAGTCCTGCTCTATTTCTTCACCCTGCCGAAAAATGCGACCCCATTCAAACAGCCGAATCCTGTCCTGCTGGCGATTGTGGTTATAGGCCAGCGCGGACAGAAGGCCCGGGATCAATGAAACACGCATCACCCCGAGGTCAGTTGAGATGGGGTTCAGCAGCGCAATGGCATCAACCTTGCCGAGCAGTTTTTCCTGCTCCTGTTGTTCGAGAAAACTGTAGGTGATCACCTCGTTATAACCGCGGTTAAGCAGGCATGCCTGTAATTCCCTCAGCCTGTCATCACTGCTATTGCCGAACATGCTGAGACCAGCCCTGGGGGAAGAACTCGGTATGTTGTCATAGCCATAGATCCTGGCCACCTCTTCCACGAGGTCCGCCTCGATAGAGATGTCAAAACGGAAGCTCGGGCTGGTAACCTGCAGGCAATCCCCATCTTTTACCACTTCCATGCCAAGGGATTCGAGGATTTGCTGCACTTTCCCGGTTTCGACACTGATACCCAGCAGGCGCTCGATATTACGGGGCTGTAAGCGAATGGCGGCGGGCTGCGGAACATGCTCGCTACTTTGCGTGGTCACCACGGGGCCGGCGCTTCCGCCACAGTACCGCAGGATCAGGGAACTCAATCGCTCCACTGCCTTTTCCTGCAGCGCATAGTCCACTCCCCTTTCGTAGCGCAGGGATGCATCTGTATGCAGACCATAGCGCCTGGCGCGCCCGGCCACTGCGGCAGCAGTGAAATAGGCACTTTCGAGGAATATCTCGCTGGTGGTGTCGCTGACTGCTGAATCAAGCCCGCCAATAATACCGGCCAGCGCAAGCGGACCCGAATCGTCGGAAATAAGCAAGGTATCCATGGCTATTTCGCAGTCCTGCCCGTCAAGCAGGGTAAGTCGCTCAGAAGGTTGCGGCATACGCACCACGATTTCCCCGGTGAGCTTCTCGTTATCAAAGGCGTGCATGGGCTGACCAAGTTCCAGCATGACATAGTTGGTCAAATCCACCACGGCGTTAATACTCTTGACGTCGGAACGACGGAGTCTCTCCAGCACCCAGTCAGGTGCCCGGGCCGTGATATCGATTCCCTTGATAATACGTCCAACATAACGTGGGCAAGCCTCGGGGCAATCCAGTCTCACTGGCCGTTCATCGGAGATCCCGGCTTTCAAACTTTCAATATCCGGTGCCGAAAGGGATAGTTCATTGAGTACTGCGACTTCCCGGGCAATGCCGGAAACACTGAAGCTGTCTCCTCGGTTTGGCGTCAGCGAGAGATCCAGCACATGATCTTCCATTCCAAGGTGTTCAGCGAGATCGGTGCCAGGCACTGCGTCCGGATGCAGTTCAAACAACTTGTCGGCGTCGGCGCTCAGGCCCAGTTCCTGTGCAGAGCACAACATGCCACTGGAGGTGACTCCTCGAAACTCGCTTTCACTGATTTCTATTCCACCGGGCAAGGTGGCACCGGGCACTGCCAGCGCATAACAGCGCCCCTCGGCAATATTTTTTGCGCCGGTGACCACTGCCAGGCTTGTGTCACCGGTAGAAACATCACAAACGCTGAGATTATCTGCGTCGGGGTGAGACTCTATTCCAGTGATACGGCCTACCACTACCCTGTCGAATGCGGCCGCACAGGACTCCACGCCGTCCACCTCGAAGCCGGCCATGGTCAACTGCTCTGCCAGCTCTTCCGTGCCAAGCCCGGGGTCTGCCCACTCTTTTAACCAGCTTTCACTGATTTTCATGGTCGCGCACCCTGCATTATGTGGAAATTACAGGTCTTCATTTAAATTGCTCGAGAAAGCGCATGTCATTTTCAAAAAACATGCGCAGGTCATCAATATCGTACTTGAGCATGGCAAGACGCTCGACACCCATGCCAAACGCAAAACCGGAATAACGTTCGCTGTCGATGCCGACATTTTCCAGTACCTTTGGATGAACCATGCCGCAGCCAAGGATTTCCAGCCAGCCACGACTACCCATGATATCCACTTCAGCTGACGGTTCAGTGAAGGGGAAATAGGATGGGCGAAACCTTGTGGCAATATCGCTTGAGAAAAAGTGCTTAACAAAGTCCTCCAGTAGGCCCTTCAGGTGCGCAAAGGTGATGTCCTCATCAACCATCAGGCCCTCGACCTGGTGGAACATCGGAGTGTGTGTCATATCAGAATCAGAGCGATAAACTCTTCCGGGCGCAATAATTCGAAAAGGAGGTTTGTTCTCTTTCATGTAACGAATTTGCACATTTGAGGTATGCGTGCGCAACAGGCTGTCTTCACCAAAGTAAAAAGTATCGTGCATGGCCCGGGCCGGGTGATCTTCGGGAATATTCAGGGCCTCAAAGTTGTGGTAGTTGTCTTCTATTTCCGGCCCGTCTACCACTTCAAATCCAGCCTGGGAAAAAAGTTTTTCAATTTCTCTCAGGGTAAGACTGACAGGATGCAGGCTACCGCTACGTTGGCCGCGGGATGGCAGGGTGAGATCAAGCTTCTCGGCACTGAGTTTTTCATCCAGCTGGCGTGTTTCGAGCCTGGTCTTCTGCTCAGCGATACGTTCCTGCAAGGCTTTCTTCGCCTCGTTGATAGCGTTTCCGGCAGCAGGCCGTTGTTCCGCCGGCAGGCTACCCAGCTGTTTCAGGCGCTGGGTTAACTCGCCTTTCTTGCCAAGATAGTGGATGCGAATATCATCAAGCGCACGCAAATCAGCCGCGGCATCCACCGAAGCACTGGCTTCACTGATTAGCTGATCGATTTCTTTCATGGCATAAAAAAGGGGAACGGTTTGCCGTTCCCCTGCTCAATGATCCCTGCAAAAATTCCTAGGCGTTGAGTGCGGACCGGGCCTGGTTTGCGATTTCCGCAAAGGCGGGCTTGTCTGCTACCGCGATATCTGCAAGTACCTTCCTGTCGACAGCAATGTTTGCCTTGTTGAGACCATCAATCAGGCGGCTATAGGATAAACCCTGCTCTCTTGCAGCCGCATTGATTCGCACGATCCACAGTGCGCGCATCTGGCGTTTGCGCTGGCGACGATCACGATAGGCGTATTGACCAGCCTTTGTGACTGCCTGCTTGGCAACACGGTAGGTATTTTTGCGACGGCCACGATAACCCTTGGCCTGTTCCAGTACCTTCTTGTGTCTTGCGTGTGCGGTTACACCGCGTTTAACTCTGGGCATGACTCTTTCCTCTTAAATGTACGGCACCATACGTGCGGCTGCCTTCTGATCCCGGTCATTCAGGAGAATGATGCTACGTAGTTGACGCTTCCGCTTGGTACTTTTCTTTGTCAGTATGTGATTACGATGGGACTGCCTGTGCTTTAACTTTCCCGAGCCAGTCTTGGAAAAGCGCTTGGCAGCACCCCTGTTTGTCTTAATTTTTGGCATAACATTACTCCAGCTAATTCTTTCAATTCTATTTCTTTGGTGCCAGCACCATAACCATTTGCCGACCTTCCATTTTTGGAAACTGTTCTACCACTCCATGGTCTTCAAGGTCCGCCTTTATCCGCTCAAGCATTCGAGCACCCAGTTCCTGGTGTGCCAGCTCCCTGCCCCTGAATCGCAAGGTGACCTTGACCTTGTCACCGTTACCCAGGAAGCGAAGCAGGTTCCTCAACTTTACCTGGTAATCCCCGTCCTCGGTTCCAGGTCTGAACTTCACTTCCTTGACATGGATCTGCTTCTGTTTTTTCTTCGCCGCGTGTTTCTTTTTATTCTGCTCAAACAGGAACTTGCCATAATCCATCACCCTGCATACGGGTGGTTCACTGTTTGGGACTATTTCTACCAGGTCCAGTTCGGCTTCCTCTGCCAGTCTCAGTGCTTCATCTATGCTGACTACTCCGACCTGCTCCCCGTCGGCGCCGATTAAACGTATTTCCGGAACCGTAATTTCTTCATTCAGACGATTCTGCTTTTCTGCGACGATATTTTATTCCTCCAAAATATTACGGCCATGGCACGCGATGTCCTCTTCCAGGCGGGAAACGAAAGCTTCAAGTGTCATTGCTCCCAGGTCCTCGCCATCACGCGTACGCACGGCCACAGTGTTTTCTTCAGCTTCGCGTGCCCCCAGTATCAGTTGGTAGGGTACACGCTGCATTGCCTGCTCGCGGATTTTAAGGCCGATCGTTTCATTTCTCAAGTCAGTTTCGCTCCTGAACCCCTGATTTTTCAGGGATTCCGCGATTTTTTCGGCGTAGTCGGTCTGCTTTTCCGTGATCGAGGCCACCACGACCTGCACCGGTGCGAGCCACAGGGGAAATGCGCCGGCGTGTTCTTCGATGAGAATTCCGATAAATCGCTCCATTGAGCCCAGTACCGCCCGGTGCAGCATCACCGGAACCTGTTTTTCGCTGTTGGCGTCCACGTATTCCGCGCCAAGCCGGCCCGGCATGGAGAAATCGGCCTGGATCGTGCCACATTGCCAGATACGCCCGATGCAATCCCGCAGGGAAAAGTCGATCTTGGGGCCGTAAAATGCGCCCTCTCCGGGCTGCAACTCCCATTCCAGGCCCTTGCTTTCCACTGCCAGCTGCAGGGCCTGCTCTGCCTTGTCCCAGATTTCGTCACTGCCCACGCGGTTTTCGGGGCGGGTCGACAGCTTGATAATAATGTCACTGAAGCCAAAATCGGCGTAAACCTCGAAAAGCAGGTCAATAAAATTGGAAACTTCCTCCTGGATTTGCTCCTCGGTACAGAAAATGTGCGCATCATCCTGGACGAAATTGCGCACACGCATCAGGCCATGCAGGGTGCCGGAAGCCTCATTCCGGTGACAGGAACCGAATTCGGCAAGACGCAGGGGTAAATCCCGGTAACTTTTCAGCCCCTGGTTGTACACCTGGATATGACAGGGGCAGTTCATGGGCTTGACCGCATAGTCCCGGTTTTCAGAGGCCGTGGTAAACATGTCCTCGCGAAACTTGTCCCAGTGACCCGATCTTTCCCACAGGCTCCTGTCTACCAGCTGGGGCGTACGAATTTCCTGGTAACCGTGGTCACGCATTTTCTGCCTGACATACTCCTCCACAACACGATACAGGCGCCAGCCTTTGGGATGCCAGAACACCATGCCCGGTGCTTCTTCCTGGAAATGAAAAAGATCCTGTTTTTTTGCCAGTTTACGGTGGTCACGTTTTTCCGCTTCCTCGAGACGGTGCAGGTACTGCTTGAGAGACTTCTTGTCTCCCCATGCCGTACCATAAATCCTTTGCAACATTTCGTTGCTGGAATCGCCGCGCCAGTAGGCCCCGGCCAGTTTCATCAGCTTGAAAGCCTTGATTTTACCCGTGCTCGGGACATGTGGTCCGCGGCACAGGTCAATGAAATCGCCCTGTTGATAAAGGGAGAGCTCTTCATCCGCTGGAATGGACTCGATAATTTCGGCCTTGTATTCCTCGCCCATGTCGCGGAAAAACCGGACTGCCTCGTCACGTCCCATCAGGGAACGTTCAACTTCGAAATCCTGCTTTGCCAGTTCCTGCATTTTTTTCTCGATGGCCTGGATGTCTTCCGGCGTAAAGGCTCGTTCGTAGGCGAAATCATAGTAAAAACCATCCTCGATCACGGGTCCGATAGTCACCTGGGCTTCTGGAAAAAGTGACTTTACCGCCTGTGCCATGAGATGGGCGCAGGAGTGACGAATAATTTCCAGTCCCTCGTCATCACGCTCGGTGATGATGCGCAGCGAACTGTCCGAGTCAATCTTGTGAGACGCATCGACAAGGGTGCCATCGACTTCACCACCAAGGGTCGCCTTGGCAAGGCCGGGTCCAATATCACCGGCGACATCGAGCACGGATACAGGGGATTCAAACTGGCGGCTACTGCCGTCAGGTAACGTGATAACGGGCATGTTATCTCCTCGTATTTTCAGTGGTGGTCCCCACAACAGACCACTTGTTAAAGAGATAATCCGGGCGCCCTGCGAACAGGGCCCCGGCTTTGTGGTTTGGTAGGCACGATTGGACTCGAACCAACGACCCCTACCATGTCAAGGTAGTGCTCTAACCAGCTGAGCTACGCGCCTAATACTCGTTGGTCAAATAAATTTGACCCTACAATTGCTGTTTCTACATCTCCAGTAGGGCCGAATTCATTCGGCCTGGAACAGCTCAGTAACCAAAGGCCGCACAGGATACATGAAACTATCGGTATCACAAGGCCTGCCCGGTAAAAACTGCAGGTTTTACCTTTTTATCTCAAGCAGTTAACCACCTGTGAGGGCGGCAAGATCGCTTTGGGCCTGGGACAGGCTGCTTTCCAGTTCAGCGCTGTCGTAACCATCAGCCTTGTACTGTTCGATCATACGCTCAAGCCCACCAATGGTCCGACGCAGCATAAATTCCTGCTCGTCCTGGCTGTGGTCAATGGTTGCTCCCATCGCCGGCGCCATGTCTTCCATGGGTGCTGCTTCCATCGCAGCATCAGCTGCCGGTGCCGCAGCCTCTTCACCACCTTTGTCGCCACTACAGCCTGCCAGAAAAAGTGCCAGCGCTGCTGTCATGGTAAATAGTATATTTTTCATCACTCCCCTCCCATACCAGGTATGTTTGTCTTTGTAATATATAACTGCCGACTGCGTATTATAGGGAAAAACTGCTGTTTTTCACTCCTCTGCGGCACTTGTACTCTGCGCCCCTACCACGGCCAGCGCCGTCATGTTGACCAGGCGCCTTACTGTCGCCGTACTGTTGACTATGTGAACGGGCAAATCCGCGCCCAGCAGGATGGGTCCAACGGCAACACCCCCGCCCACCATGCGCATCAGGTTGTAGCTGATATTGGCCGCATCGAGGTTGGGCATAATGAGTAAATTGGCCTTTCCACTTAACCTGGACCCGGGTAAAGAGAGATTTCGAATCTCTTCAGACACCGCGGCATCGGCATGCATTTCGCCCTCTACAACAAGCTGTGGATCCTGTTCCTGGATTATCTCGAGAGCAGTTCTCATTTTTACAGCTGACTCGGAATCCCTGCTACCAAAATTTGAGTGGGACAGGAATGCAATCCTCGGTTTAATGCCGAATTGCCTGACCATGTCCGCGGCAAGCAAGGTCATCTCTATGATTTCTTCTACACCCGGTTCAGGTGTGACATGGGTGTCGCACAGGAAAAATGTACCACTGGGCAGTACCAGTACACTCATGGCAGAAAAGTCTTTCACGCCCTCTTTCATACCAATAATATTGGTCACATGCCTGAGGTGGGTGGCAAAGGCGCCCACGGTACCGCAAAGCATGCCGTCCACTTCACCCCGTTTCAGAAACAGTGACGCAATTACCGTAGACTGGGTGCGAACGATATTTTTTGCCTGTGCCGGTGTTACTCCCTTGCGCCCCATTAATTCGTGGTAGTAATTCCAGTAATCTGCATAACGTTCGTCGTAAAGCGGATTGACCACTTCAAAATCTTTTCCGGCCTCCAGTTCAATACTCAGGTCCGCCAGCCGCTTTTCAATAACATCAGGACGCCCAACCAGGACAGGAAATGCAATCCCTTCCTCAACCACCTGCTTGGCCGCCTGCAGCACGCGATGTTCTTCGCCCTCGGCATAAATAATGCGTTTTGGGTCCTGCTTTGCCTGGTCAAAAAGTGGTTTCATCAGGAAGCCGGTCTGGAACACAAAGTGAATCAGTTTCTGTCGATACACCTTGAGATCTTCAATGGGTCTTGTTGCCACGCCACTGTCCATCGCCGCCTTTGCCACTGCAGGTGCAACACGAATGATTAATCGAGGATCAAAGGGCTTTGGAATGAGATATTCAGGCCCAAACTTCATATCACTACCACCGTAGGCACGGGCCACCGCTTCTGACGGCTCGGCAAGGGCCAGGTCCGCAATTGCATGTACACAGGCAATTTTCATTTCTTCGTTAATTGTCGTTGCCCCAACATCAAGCGCACCTTTAAAAATGTAGGGAAAGCAAAGCACATTGTTAACCTGGTTGGGATAGTCTGAACGCCCGGTGGCAATAATCGCGTCGGGTCGAACTTCCATCGCGTCTTCCGGGAGTATTTCCGGCACCGGGTTAGCCAGGGCCAGGATTAGCGGCTGCTTTGCCATATCACTGAGTAACTCCGGTTTTAATACACCGGCAGCAGACAGTCCAAGAAAAACATCAGCATCCTTGATGACATCGGCCAGCGTGCGGGCGTCGGTATCCTGGGCATAGACCGACTTGTATTCGTCCATTTCTGCCGTGCGCCCCTGGTAAACTACCCCTTCGATATCCGTGATGGTGATGTTTTCTTTTTTAACACCGAGGCTGACCAGTAGGTTAAGGCAAGCCAGTGCGGCGGCACCCGCACCCGAGGTGACCAGCTTTATATCCTGCAGTTGCTTGTCGACAATCCTGAGACCATTCAACACTGCCGCCGCAACGATGATGGCAGTGCCATGCTGATCATCATGAAATACCGGGATATTGACACGCTCCCTGAGTTTCTTTTCTACAATAAAACATTCGGGTGCCTTGATATCCTCGAGATTGATCCCGCCAAAACTTGGTTCGAGACTGGCAATGATATCAACCAGGCGATCCGGGTCCTTCTCGTCAATTTCAAGATCAAACACGTCAATACCGGCGAATTTTTTAAACAGTACAGCCTTCCCTTCCATGACGGGCTTTGCTGCAAGAGGACCAATAGAACCCAGGCCAAGCACCGCGGTGCCATTTGTGACAACAGCAACGAGATTACCGCGTGATGTCATGGACGCCGCCTGGACCGGATCAGCGACGATCTCTTCACAGGCGGCCGCCACACCCGGCGAGTACGCCATGGCCAGGTCGTGCTGGTTTGCCAGTGGCTTCGTGGCACGAATTGCCAGTTTGCCCGGTGGGTCGGAACGGTGATATTCCAGGGCGTTTTCCCTGATTTCCTCTTTTACCTTTTTATCGCCTGCAACACTCATCCTGCCTGGCTCTCCGGTATTCCCAGGCCCTCTGTCTGGATTTTCTTGATCCTGTCACGAATTGCAGCGGCTTCCTCGAATTCCAGGTCACGGGCATGCCTGTACATCTGCTCTTCCAGTTGCTTAACCTTCTTCATCAAGGCCTCAGCCGACATACCCGTGTAATCATCAGGATCCTCCGCCACCCTGACTTTTCTCCTGCCCCCCGGCCTGCCCGCAGAATATCCCCCTTCCATAATGTCAGCCACCGCCTTGTTAATGCCAAGCGGGGTAATATTGTGTTCAATATTGAAGGTTTGCTGTTTTTCCCTTCGTCGTTCCATTTCTTCAAGCGCCCGTTTCATGGAGCCCGTGATGCTATCGGCGTACATTATTGCCCTGCCATTGATATTTCTTGCCGCCCGTCCAACTGTCTGGATCAGCGTTGTTTCAGAACGCAAGAAGCCTTCCTTGTCTGCATCCAGGATTGCCACCAGTGACACTTCCGGCATATCAAGTCCTTCCCTGAGCAGGTTAATGCCCACCAGCACATCAAATTCTCCCAGTCGAAGATCCCTGATGATTTCTACTCGTTCAACAGTATCAATGTCTGAGTGCAAGTAACGTACCCGGACATCATGCTCTGCCAGGTAGTCCGTCAGATCTTCAGCCATGCGCTTCGTCAAGGTTGTAACCAGCACCCGTTCATCCAGTTCAACCCTGGCGTTAATCTCGGAAAGCAGGTCATCCACCTGGCTCGCCACCGGCCTGACCTCTACCGGTGGGTCAACAAGCCCGGTAGGCCTGACCAGCTGTTCGACGACATGGTCCGAATGCTCGTTTTCATAGGAGCCCGGCGTTGCAGAAACATAAATAGTTTGCGGTGCAAGCTTTTCAAATTCATCAAAGCGAAGTGGCCTGTTATCCAGTGCACAGGGCAATCGAAACCCGTATTCAACGAGGTTTTCCTTGCGTGACCTGTCTCCCTTGTACATCGCTCCCAGCTGCGGGATCGTCGCATGACTTTCATCAACGATAAGTAAAGCATTGGGTGGCAGGTAGTCAAAAAGCGTTGGCGGCGGCTCGCCAACCTGTCGACCGGAAAGGTGTCGCGAATAGTTTTCAATGCCGGCACAGTAACCAATCTCCAGTATCATCTCTATGTCAAAGCGCGTACGCTGCTCAAGCCGTTGTGCCTCGACAAGCTTGTTCTGATCCCTGAACTGCTGCAGCCTGTCCTGGAGTTCTTCCTTGATTACCTCCACGGCGTCAAGCAGAATTTGCCGATCTGTGACGTAATGAGTCTTGGGATGAATGGTAATACGCGGAACCTTTCTCACCACTTCACCGGTTAGCGGATCAAACTGCGATATGGATTCAATTTCGTTATCAAATATTTCGACCCTGATTGCTTCACGATCAGATTCTGCAGGGTAGATATCAATGACATCCCCCCTGACACGATAGGTTGCGCGGTGAAGTTCGATCTCGTTCCTGGTGTATTGCATTTCCGCCAGTCTTCGAAGAAGAAAGCGCTGGTCTATTCGGTCACCCCGGTCCAGGTGTAATACCATCTTGAGGTAGGACTGCGGATCACCAAGACCATAAATGGCAGAGACAGTAGCAACGATGATTGTATCCGGACGCTCCAGCAGGGCCTTGGTGGCCGATAGTCTCATCTGCTCGATATGTTCATTAATGGAGGCATCCTTCTCTATATAAGTGTCCGTGGTTGGTACGTAAGCCTCCGGCTGGTAATAGTCGTAGTAAGAAACAAAATACTCCACGGAATTGTCGGGAAAATATTCACGCATCTCTCCATAAAGTTGCGCTGCGAGGGTCTTGTTGTGCGCCAGGATCAGGGTGGGCCGCTGTACCGCCTGGATGGCATTGGCAATGGTAAAAGTCTTTCCGGAGCCGGTAACACCGAGAAGGGTCTGGTGCAGGAGTCCGTCCCTCAATCCCTCAACCAGTTGAGAAATCGCACCCGGCTGGTCACCAGCTGGTTCATAATCTGCATCCAGGGAAAATTTGTCGGTCATCGCTTAAATCCGCTCAAAGTGCGGTAATTGTAACACAAGCAGGGTAGGCAGAATGCCGACCAGGTAAGGCCCGGCCAGAAGCGGGTAAAGCACGGGAATATCTCAGGTTGACCGAATTTATAACGCCAAGTACCATACGCTCCCTGTTATTCCCCGGTAGCTCAGTCGGTAGAGCGGGTGACTGTTAATCACTAGGTCGGCGGTTCGAGCCCGTCCCGGGGAGCCATTCCCATTATCAAGTTCTTCAATCCCGCTTTGCTCCTGTAGATTGCCCTGGCTATCCGCCCTGTATAGCAATACCAGCGACTGCTTGGTGCGATCCACTTTTCAAAACCGACAGGCAATCGGGGCATTTAGAGGTCTGAGCTTTTCAATCGTATCGTTGCCGTGACAAATGCCAGGATCATCAACCACCAGAATACGGAAGACCAATATGAGCCATAAAAGGCCATGTGAGTATTAATCGGGAATACAGCGGCCAATATCGCGATCATGTTTGGTGCTACGTGCATGAGCAAACCCTGGCGCCAAAAATAAAAGGGTAAAAACAAGGTAAATATTAAGACACCTACAGCACCAATCGTGCCTGTCTCAGCGAGGACTTCCAGCATTAACTGGTGAGGGTGTGTCTGGCCGGAGGCATGAAAATAATTGTCGTCCTCACTGTAATCGCTATAGGCATACCTGAAACCTCTCGGTCCAATGCCATTGATCTTGTTTTCTCTATAGATGTTAATACTGGTATCCCAGATATCCAGTCTCTTACCGATGCCCTGGTTTGCCAGTTCATAGTTACCACTGGCCAGGTTCATGGCGGCATTAATACGCATCTTGAGAATTGGATTCGTCGCGATAACGGTAAATATGATAAGCGCCGTGATAACAGAAAGAAGCGCTGCATTTTTCAATGCGGCCTCTTTGAAATTTTGCAGCTTGAGATAGTATAAAAGGTAAGCTACTGACCCAACGGCCAGTATTACCCACGACGCTCGCCGTCCGCTAAGCAGCACAACGGCAAATACGAGCAACACAAGTAACCACATCCATTCTCGTCCCTCGCTGTACTTCCTGAGACTTTCAAAGTAAAGCGGTGATAATACTGCGGTGATGTGACCAATAGTTATTTCAGGATGAAAAATACCTGTCACATACCCGACGCGCTTGGGGAAACCAAGAAGATTATATGACAGGAAATACTGGATAAGCGCATCAATACACCACGCGGTGATTGCGATAAAAAGCAAAAGATTAAACTTCTCCAGGGCTTTCTCTGATCTCAGCAAATACAGTATTACCAGGCCCGCAAAGAGAAATCTTGTGTAAGAAAGTACTGTACGTGCAGACCGTTCAATGTTCACCGCATCTACAAGGGATATTAACAAGGGCAGCCATAAACAAAGAAAGAGAAAAACAAATGCAGGGGCCAGCGGCATGCGCCAGAACTTGTCAAATGATTTAAGTGACATTCCCAGCCCGGCAATCGCCAGTATACCGACAGGATAGTTATACAGGGACTTGCTGGTAAAACTAATGAGGATGAAAAGCATCAGCGCTACTGCGATGCTGTCCCTGTTCGCCAGGAAAGCTGGAATAAGTCTCGTTCGAGATTCGGAGGAAGACATGGATTGCCGGATTTATTTACGACGTGAAAAGTTAATTCAGTTATCTATTTTGGCAGAGAAATAACGTTGTCCTTACCGCTGCTATCGTCAGCCAGGGAAGCTATGGACTGCTTCAGGGTTCTTTCTATACCCTGGATATCAACCTTATCGATATTGAGACGTAATTCTTTTATAACTTCGTTTAATTTACCCGCATCCACTCTTCCATGACGCGCACGTAATATCTTCGCATTGCTCGTTTTCTCGTTTGATTCGTAGGAATAGAACAATTCTTCATATAACTTTTCACCTGCTCGAAGTCCGACATACTGGATCTCAATATCCTTACCGGGTTCCATATCTGAAAGCCTGACCATCTGCTCAGCCAGGTAGGCAATTTTTACTGGTTCTCCCATATCCAGTACAAATACATCACCCCTGTCCTTGATTGCCGCCGCCTGCAGGATTAACTGGCAGGCTTCCCGAATAGTCATGAAATATCGCACGATCTCGGGATGCGTGACCGTGACGGGGCCACCCTGCGCAATCTGCTTGCGGAAAAGTTGTACCACGCTACCGTCAGAACCAAGCACATTGCCAAATCTGACAGTAATAAACCTGGTTTCGGAGGATTGGTCCATACCCTGGCAATACAATTCAGCCAGGCGTTTACTTTGCCCGAGCACATTGGCCGGGTTTACCGCTTTATCAGTGGAGATAAAAACAAACTTTTCTGCCTTTATGCGTTTTGCGGCCTCCGCGATAGTAATCGTTCCTATTACATTGTTTTGGGCCGCTTCGCGGGGATGCGCTTCCAGCAAGGGCACCTGCTTGTATGCGGCGGCGTGAAAAATAATATCAGGTTCGTGTTTTTCAAATGACTTGTTGACTGATTGCTCATCGCATACATCACCAAGCACGGAGATAACTCTCACCTGCGGGTAGTTTTTCTCCAGGTCATTGGCTATGCGGTAAAGGTTAAACTCGCTGCGTTCAAAAATTATAAGGCTAGCCGGTGCCAGGCTTGCTATTTGCCTGCACAGTTCCGAGCCAATCGATCCGCCTGCGCCACTGACCATTATTTTTTTGCCGGAAAGGCCCACGTTTATAAGGCTCCAGTCGAGCTCAACCTTTTCACGACCAAGGAGATCTTCGATAGACACTTCTCTCAGGGCAGTAGTCGTAACCTGTCCCGAAACAAGGTCTTCAAACCTTGGTAATGTTCGAAATGGAACGCTGGTTCGCTCACAACACTCAACAAGCCTTCTCATTTTTTCTGAGTTTAATGACGGAATAGCGATAAGGATGAGATCGACATTTAGCCTGCTTACCAGTGCAGGAATCTGCGAAGTATCGCCGTGCACTCGAATACCATGTAATTCCCTGCCTATTTTACTCTGACTGTCATCAACAATAGCGATAGGAAGGAATTGCCTGTAGCGTTGACGCAGCATATCACGTATGAGCAATTCAGCTGCTTCACCCGCACCGACAATCAGAACCCGCTTGCCAGTGTACTTGTTGATTCGATAATCCTTTAACCATCTATACACTAACCTGTTACCTGCCAGGACAAAAAAGAGCAACAGGGAATAAAGTGGGATTACTGAACGTGGAACATACTGCATCCGCGTGAGCAAAAATATGATAGCAAGACTGCTAATGACACCGACAAAAACGGCCCTGGCAATTCGAATAAAGTCAGGTATCGAAGCAAAACGCCAAACACCACGATACAGGCCAAACAAGAGGAATATCCCGCCCTGGATTACCATGATTAGCGGCAGCATTTTCAAGGCCGTATCCAGGAAAAGCGGCGGTATAGTCTCGAGGTTGAATCGAAGCCAGTAAGCCGCCAGCCAGGCGATTGGAATCACCAGCAAATCGTGGGCAAAAGCCACGGACCTGCTTCTAAGGGCGATCAGTAAACGGGCAACTTTCATCAAATTAACGCGTAAATATATGCAACGTAAGATGGCCTGTCAGGCGCTGGCCTCACTCATTATATCGCTTACGCAATCGCAGACATACTCCATGCAGGATTCATCATAAGTGGGCGGCACAGGCAGCATAACGCTGGTTGAAGCCAGCTCATGGGCTACCGGCAATTCCCGGTCAATAGCAAAATCACTTTCTGAATAGGCTTCCAGCGCATATATTTCCCCTGAAGTGCCAGGCGAGCACGGAATACCTTTTTCAGCAATAGCTGCAATAACCCGGGACCGATCCCAACCTGCTTTCAAAGCCTGTGGCTTGAGGAAAAAGTAATACTTGTAATACGCATGCTCGATATGAGCTGGCGGCACGGTAACACGAACTGCAGCAAGCTCATCCAGGGATTTATCAAGCATGGCTGCATTCCTGCGTCGCTTTACCAACCAGTCATCAAGCATAGCCAATTGCTTTCTGCCAATAACCGATTGCGGCTCGGGCATTCGGAAATTGCTGCCAAAGGTATCTTTTTGTCCCTGCTCTTGTGTTCCCATTACGCCGGCTTCATAGGCCCTCGGATCCTTTCCATGATTCCGAAGTGCGGCTGCTCTCCCCCATGCAGATTCATCATCAGTCACCAGCATGCCACCTTCCCCGCCGGTTGAAATTATCTTGTCATGGCAAAAGGAGAATGCTGCAGCATGACCAAGACTGCCTGCTTTTATACCATTGAGGGTAGCACCGTGAGCCTGGGCACAATCCTCGATTACACTGATGCTCCTGTCCCTGGCCAGGTCCATGATGTCATTCATTTCACAGGGCCAGCCTGCCAGGTGGACTGCGATAATGGCCCTTGTCTTCGCACTTATTTTTTCCGCAATGCTAGCCGCAGTAATGTTCTGGCTGTCTGGATCAACGTCCGCAAACACGGGTCGGGCACCAGCCTGGACGATACAATTTGCTGAGGCAACAAAGGAACGCGGGGTTACTATAACTTCATCACCCTGGCCAATTCCGAGGCCATGCAAGGCCATCTCCAGGGCAAGAGTTCCATTACCCGCAGTCAGTGCAAACCTGCTGCCGCAATAATCAGCAAATTCCTTTTCAAATAATTTCCCATGCTCACCGAACCAGTAATTAGCCTTACCGGCACGTAACACCGTGGATACGGCTTCTATTTCATCTTCGCTATAAACAGGCCAGGGCGGTAAGCCATTTTTATATTCAGCTTGACTCATTATTCTTAATCTTCTTTGCAGGAACGCCAACTGCAGTGCAGCGACTTTCGATATCATTTACCACCGCAGCTCCGCCACCAATAATCGAATCCCTTCCAATATTAATGCCGCGAATAACCGAAACGCCAACACCGAGGAATGCATGTTCCCCAATAGTCACGTCACCTCCCAGGTGGGTACCGGGAGAGAGGTGTGCGCCATCCTTAATGTTACAGTCATGATCAACTGAAACCGAAGTATTCAGTATCACCGCAACGCCGATTTTCGCGCTACTTTGTACGACGACGTTTGCCAGCAGGACAGAACCGGCACCTATGCTGGCAGATGAAGCGATGACCGTGGTGGGGTGGCACACCACGGGTACCTGGAATCCCCTGCTCAACAGTTCGTTCGTGGTCCTGGCTCTTAAAGCGTTATCTCCAATTGCCGCAATAGCAAATGAATAATCTCCCTGCATCTGCATACCCTGCTCGAAGCTTCCAATTACCCGCAGTCCATTCACTTCCTCCAGCTCCGGATGGCGGTCGTCCACGAGGCACACCTCTTCCCATTCGCCGCTCGCAAGGGCAGTCTCAGCCACTACCTTGCCGTGCCCCCCGGCACCAAATACAAGCAGGCAGCTCATTACGAGTTCCCCTCAAACGGGCGCGCGGTTGCGTGGTTTTCCTCGGAAATCCCTTCGCGCCTTATGATTTTTAACAGGGTCATACACATAATCTTGAGGTCCAGTGCTACATTATGATTGTCTACATACCAAACATCCAGACTGAACTTCTCCTGCCAACTGATTGCATTTCTGCCATTTACCTGTGCCCAGCCAGTGATACCCGGCCGCACTTCATGACGCCTTGCCTGCTCCGGCGAGTATCGCTCCAGGTATTCCATCAGCAGGGGCCTGGGGCCTACCAGGCTCATATCACCCCTGATGATATTCCAGAGCTGGGGTAATTCATCCAGGCTCAGTCGCCTGAGCAACTTCCCGGTCGCGCTTAATCTTTGTGCATCCGGCAGTGGATTTCCCTGCTCATCAGTTGCGGCACTCATGCTGCGGAACTTGTAAAGCAAAAAGGCCTTGGCATTTTTACCCGGACGCTCCTGTACAAACAAAACCGGTCTGCCCAGGGTCAACACGATAACCAGGGCAATAAGCAAAAGTAGCGGAAGTAGCAGTATCAGGAGAGTGATCGAAATACCCAGGTCCATTAGTCTTTTCATGAATTCACTCCCGGGACGGATTCCACGCAAAGCTCATCCAGCAGCAGGGCAAATTTTTGAGCGAGTACAGCATAGTCATGCTGTCGGCATACGTAATCCCTGCCGCACTGTCCCATTTCCCGCCGCTCTTCCCGCGTCAGCCTGGTAAACTGCTGAATCGATTGCGCCAGCAGGTCCGCCCTGCCCGCCTCGCTTGACAGTCCGGCGCCCGCTTCTGATACAGGATTATTAGACGCACTCAGTGAGGCAAGTACCGGTTTACCGGCGGCCATGTAGTCATAAATCTTGTTCAGGCTAATTCCAAAACGGTACAAACCTGGAATATCCCTGACAGCCACCATGCAGGCATCGGCCCGGGCAAGCATCGCGGGTACCTGCTGCTTTGGTATCGCGTTTTCAAAGTGGACATTGGTGAGCTGGTGTTTGTCTGCCCATCGCATAGCATCGAACTTCGCAGGACCCTCGCCGACGAACCGGAATTCGACTTCTACGGTATCCTGCTGCTGTTGATAGAGGCGTATCGCTTCCAGCATTGTGTAAAGATCATTTGCCTCGCCATGGGCACCGAGATACATAAAACTCAGGCTAGCAGGATCACTTTCGCTCTCTTTCAGCTCTTCGATCTCCACTCCATTGGGTATCCAGTGAACAAGTTGCTTATTATAACCCTTGCTCGCCAGGTATTGATCAGCATCAGGAAGCAAGACAATGACGCGGTCAGCCATTTTCAAAATGAACCCTTCCAGGCGGTACAGCAAGCGGGCGACAACTCCTCGCTCATTCATCCCTTTCATCTGGACCAGTGTTTCAGGCCAAAGGTCCCGAATCTCAAATACAAAGGGAACCCTGTGACGACGCGCCAGTAATCCTCCAGCGAGAGCCGCAAAGGGATGGACACTTGAACCGACAATAACCTTCGGTGCAGGTAAACCTGATGTGCCTCGTGGCAGCAACACGAACAGGAAAAAGGCCAGCATGTTTAGAACTCGCATCACACCGTTTGAGTAATAGGCGGGATTCCTGATAAAGCGAAAATGGACGGAGTCCACCTCCCTGTCGCTGAACAGGCCGTGGCCGGAAATTCTCTGGACCTTGTTCCAGTGCCCAAAACTGGAGGCGATAATATGGGCCTGCCAACCATTGGCCCGCATCGCTCGCGCCAGGTGAAAGTGCCGGGTACTGCCTGGCTCATCAGGCATGACAGCATAGTGATTAAGTATCCAGGCAGTTTTCAAACTGGCTTTCACTATGCCAGGGGCCGTTTTAGCTAGCCGGCGATAACACCGACTATTCTTTCAAGATCGCTTTCCACAAGACCATGATGCACTGGCAGGGCCAGTATGGTTGTCGCCATCTTCTCGGTGATCGGGAGTGAATGTGTTCCATACATCTCTTCAAAAACAGGCTGCTGATGCATTCCGCGCGGATAGTGTATCGCCGTGGCAATGCCATTATCATTGAGTTTTTCAATGAGTTTGTCCCTGCTCATGCCATAAACATCTTCATCGACGACAATGCAGTATTGGTGCCACGCATGCTTGCCATTCGCGGTCGTCGTTGGTTCACGGATCCCGTCGACGTTGGCCAGGCCTTCATTCAGAATCTCGGCATTTCGACTCCTGGTTTCCAACATATCATCCAGTCGTTTTAACTGTTCCCGGCCTATTGCAGCTTCAACATCAGTCATTCGGTAGTTCAGCCCCAGCATAGTATGGTAGTACTTGCCGGACTGGCCGTGCATTCTCTTAAATCTCAGCATGTCCGCGAAATCATCATTGTCTGTGCAGACCATGCCACCTTCTCCGACAAACATGTTCTTTGACGGATAAAACGAATAGCACACGAATTCACCAAAAGACCCGATGTCTTTACCTTCAAACCGGGCGCCATGGGACTGTGCGGCATCCCAGATGATCTTTAATCCATGTTTATCAGCAAATTCCCTTACGAGGGTGATATTACAGGGATTGCCATACAGGTGAACCGGGGAGATAGCCGTGGTTTTGTCGGTAATTTTTTTCTCCGCGTCATCACGATCGATAAGAAAAGAAACTGGATCAATCTCGCAAAATACCGGGGTACCACCGGCCATTGACACCATTCCCCCGGTTGCAAAGAAAGTGAAGGATGGAACAAGTACTTCATCACCGGGCTCAAGAAAACAAAGATAGGCTAGATGAAGTGCTGCAGATCCACTCGAGCATGATATTGCATGCCTGGCGCCGACTTTTTCAGCAAACTCTTCTTCAAATGCCTTGCAAACCGCACCCTGGCGCAGGGCCCCGGAGCGCATGACGGCAACGGCCGCATCAATTTCGTTTTCAGTAAGTTTAGTTTCTCCGACAGCAATATTTTGCACTAAGCAATCTCCTCTTTAATCTTGTTCATGGCTTCCATCAACAACACGCTGTCTTTAACGGTTGACCTTGATGGTTGCTCACCTATTCTCACTGAATTTACAAATTCAGCCATTTGCGCTTCAAATAAATTACGTTGACCGAACTGGAAGTCATTTCGGCCTGCGTGATATCCGGCCACTTCCCGTTCCAGGTGGAGGTATGAGGGGTAATGGCTCTGGATCGAGCCGACGAAAGTCCCATATTCACCCTGGACATCGGCAAGTTGTACGAATGCCGGTGTCACAAGGTCCGACTGGCACATGACCTTGATACCATTCTCCATCGTTAGTTCAACCAGCACGTAGTCTTCGGCGTCAACTACATGGTTATCGTTGTTAATGAGGCGTTCGGGTCTCAGCAAATCACAACTCAGAACCCTGGCTTCACCCACCGGGCCAAAATACCAGATGGCAAGATCCACCATGTGCACCAGCATCTCGTTGATCGCACCGCCGCCTTCATCACGCATGTGTTTCCATGCCTGGTGTGAACCGCGGCCACTCAGGCGAAAAAAAGCGGTACTGATCTGGCCCAGTACCATGCTCTCGCCGGCCCTTGGCACTTCTTTGAAAATGTTGTAACCCAATTCAAATATCGGTGAAAACCGGTAAATATATCCAACCATGCCAACCCGGTTTCCCTGGTCGATTCGCTCAGCAAGCTTACGCGCCTCATCGAGAGTGGCAGTGAGAGGTTTTTCGCAAAGAAAATCCTTGTCGGTGTCCAGGGCATTATTTATCAGGCCGAAATGACTCGGGGTTGGCGTGCAGATATCCACTGCAGCTATGCTGTCATCAGCAAAAACATCGTCGGCAGATGGTACCCACTTGAGTCCGTGTTTTTCAGCCAGTGTCCTGGCCCTGCCCTCGTCACTGTCGGTCAGCACCAGGTCAATTCCAGGCACAGTGCGCAAACCACTGATGTGCTTGTCTGCCTGCTTTCCGCAGCCGATTATTGCGATACTGGTTTTATTCATTCAAGAAACTTTCTCCAGGAGAGAGCCATGTTCCTCTCCCTGAGTTTTTCAGGCATTTCCCTGGCTTTGCCCGGAGAACCAACAACCAGGCTTCCAGCCGGCACATCACTTGTGACAACGGCTCCGGCTGCAACCATGGCATCTTCACCGACTGTCACTCCGGGTAATACTATAGAACCCGCACCAAGGGTTACCCCGTCTTCAATCACGGGGCCAAGCGGTTCGTACTCATCACGCAGTTTCAGGGGATACTTGTCATTGGTCAGCGTAACATTGGGCCCGAAGAATACCCGAGTACCAATCTTCACGTGGGTGGGTATGTAACAGTTTGATTCAATTTTGACATAGCTCCCAATTTCCACGTTGCCATCTATAACGGTATTGGTTCCAACAGTCACGTGATCGCCGATGACCGTCTTTTCCCGAATCATGACATTGTGGCCCGACTGGAAATTTGAGCCCAGCACAACATCCGCGTAGATGACCGAGTTAGCCCGGATTACCGAGTTCTCACCAATCACTACCGCCTTGCAGCCGTCACGATACTGCAGACCGATTATCACGTTTTCCTGCAATTCAAAATTGCCCGGATCACTTTCAATAAATTGAATCATGATAAAACCTGATTACACGCGATTACTTGCCCTGTTCCAGGCTGAGGGAAGACAGCTGCCTGAACACCTGTTTCATCTCGGTAATGCTTTTTTCAAGAGGATATTCAAACTTGAAACCCAGCTTTTGTATCTTGTCAGAGTTCAAACCGTAAGCGTTAAAAGGTACATCCTTGGCGATGAAATCGATCTTACTGGCCGGATTATCAACATACTTAACGACGTTCTCTGCCAACTCTCGTATCTTGAATGTTTCACAAACAACATGGAAAGTTTCACCATTAGCTTCATTCTTGCCTGACAGGAAGTCCAGCGCCCGGGCACAGTCCTTTACGCAGGCTGTCGGCCGGTAGTTGTCACCGGTGCCGTGAATTGTCAACGCCTCGCCTTCGATTGCACGCTTGAAAAATATGTTTGTCACCAGGTTGAACCTGATGCCGGGTGAGTAACCGTGGTTTGTCCCAAACCTGACAATGGTGTGATTGACGCCTGATTCCTTGAGAAATTTCTCCACCGCAACCTTTGTTTCAGCGTAGGCATATTTTGGCGCAGGGGTGTCTTCCTCTGTCAAACCAAGAAACTTGCCATCCGGACTAACGCCACCAAAAACATTTCCTGTCGAGGGAAACATAAAACGAGTCGAACTCGGCAGCATACCGATGATTGATTTTGGTAATTCGTAGTTGGTTTTCCAAACGGCTTCTTCCTTATCAATGCTTTTCTCGGCTTCCACCTCTGCTACCAGGAAATGAAGCACATCGATGTCACGCATCAGGAACTTCATCAGGTCCAGGTCTTCGCAATCCGCATGAATAAATTTCACATTTTCTGGATATTCGACGACAGCCCGGGGATTGAACTCCTTGTCTACAGCGAGTACTTCAATATCTTTCCGGTTACGATAGATTTCTATCAGGGCCGCACCTACGTAGCCCATTGCCCCAGCTATTAAAACTTTCATTCGTTTTCCTCAGTTTATCGATTTGCTAACTTATTCTTGTTCCGGTAATGCAACTTTGCCTCCCGGCAAGGCACCCTTCAATTCGCTCACCAACTGACCCGAATATTACCAGCTCAACTGCCCACTACGGCACTGGCAAACCCGGAGTTTCTGGAAAGTAAACTGAAATTCAGGCACTTCGGCGGTGCCCTCCTCATTCTTCAGGACCCCGGGAGCGCTAAATATATGAATGTACGCAGCAAGTTTACAACAATTTGCCCCCGGTATTTGGGCATGGGGATTATACCGTCTGGCATATCCATGTCGAATATCTTTTACAGGCTGCTGCATGCAACGCCCTCTGCCTGCGAGGCCCATGGCTCACCTTGCAAACCCAGGTGCAGCAAGGCGCGGAATCCCAAGCTGTTCTAATGGACTAACAGTGCTTATAATCGCCAGCGGCTAAATGCCACCGATCGTTGCATTGATAATTTTTGAAACCCTGGAACTCAGAAATGGGGCGCAAGCTTTTAACCACAGAACAGCTTCCGGAGTGGCACAGTTTTTACTCCCTACTCGAGGACAGGCATGTCTATGCTCATCCCGACTATCTTGCCTGCCATGCAGATTATTATCGAGATGACGTGGAATTATATATATTCCAGGATGGCGAAACTTTCTTCTACTATCCCTATTTCGTTCGGAAAATAGGGGAAAAAACGGTCAGCGAAGCAATCCAGTCGGCAGCAGGCGATTCTGTAGATATTTACTCCGCCTGGTACTACGGCGGTGTGCTATGTAATGACAAAAGCCCGGCTGAAGAAACGTTACAAGCCTTCTGGAAAGATTTTGAATCATTTGCTGCTGACAGAAAAATTGTCTCTGAGTTTGTCCGCTGTGACGCCATGCTTGCCAACCAGGAGCTTTACCCCCCTGGTACCGTGGAATACGAACGGGATACGGTTTATGTCAACCTTGAACAGGATAACGACGCTGTCTGGAAAGGTTTCTCCAACGACAACAGGCGGCGTTACCTGATTGCAGAAGAACACGGGTTTAAAATTCGGCAAGCAAATAATGACGATGATAAAGACTGGCTCGAATTCTACGAGGTTTATACAAATGAGATGGAGCGTAAATCCGCACCGCGGCATTTGCGCTTTACCTGGGATTACTTCGATTCCCTTCGTACACGCCTGCCTAGCATAGTTAACCTGCTCGTCGTGGAAAAGGATGGTCAATATTGCGGTGGCGCGATAATGGTGCATGACATGCCCACTTCGTATTACTTCCTCTCAGCCTCCAAACCTGAATTCTGGCCGGAAAACATTAATAACTTCCTGTTCACCAAGGCCATCTTCTGGTCAAAGCAGGGAGGTTACCCGATGATCGACTTTATGGGCGGGCGTCCGGGTGTGTTTCGGTTCAAATGCAATTTTTCCCGGGACAGAAGCCGTTTTTTTGTGAAAAAAGCAGTGCACGACCCTGAACGCTACGAAAAAATTACCCATGCCGCCGCTGGGTCCGGCCTGGATCCGGAAAGCGGCATGTTTCCGAGCTACCTGCCGGTTCTTGAACTGTAGACCACGGCCGCAGGGACAGGCCGGGAGGACCTGCCAGGGCAGGATAAACGCTGTTATGCACCCTAAATTGAACTATTTAAGTGCATGTTAAATAAGAAAAAATGTGTTACCCTTCAGGCCTGATATGAATTTCAGGAGCTTTCGGCACTATCGGGCAAGGAAAATGGTACTGCTAGGGCATGTCTTTTCCACCATTACAGCCACGGGGCAGCAGAGCGGGCACCCGGGCTCCCTAAGATCAATTACTTCTTAAAGACACAGGAGAAAACCTGCATGCTACGCTGGTTTGACAAAAACTTACTTTCAGTTTCACACATCAAGAACAGGATGAAACTCGTCTCTTCCTTTCGTAAACGTAACCCGGAGGTTACCGGCCGCCCGAACATTATTTACGTCGAGTCAACCAACTGGTGCAACCTGAAGTGTCCGATGTGCCCGACGACTATCATGCAGCGTGAAACGGTCAACATGGATTACGAGGTTTTCACAAGGACCATAGACCAGGTCGATACAAGTACAGCTGAACTCATCGTCATGCATTCAGATGGCGAACCTCTAATGAACAAGCGCTTTTTTGACATGGTGGAGTACGCCAAGAAAAAAGGCCTGAGGACCTATACATCGACCAACGCCACCGCTTTGAATGAAAGCAATGCAAGGCGCCTGATTGATTCTGGATTTGATGTGCTGACTATTTCCATGGACGGGACAACCAAGGAAATTTACGAATCGATTCGAATCGGCGCCAAGTACGAAAAAGTTATGAAGAATGTCCATCGTTTTCTCGAAATGAAAGGTCCCGGTAATCCTACTGTGATCATGCAGATGATCGAGATGCCGGAGACCGAGCACCAGAGTGCCGACTTCATGGAATACTGGAGCCAGTACAGGCACCTCGGCGTTATACCCGTGATAAAGGGCCTGATTGAATGGTTTGAAGACATTCCTGATATCATCGATAACTATAACTGGTGTGACCGCCCCTGGTTTGGACTCGTGGTTCACAGCAATGGTAACGTGTCTCCCTGTGTCCATGATTATGACGCCAGGTATCCACTGGGTAATGTCATGAATAACAATATTTACGACATGTGGAACGGCGAGGAAATGGTAGCACTCAGAAAAAGCATCCTTAAAGGCAGGAGAACCAATAATCTTTGCCAGGACTGCAACTATGCACCGCCGATTGGCCATAACTTCTATGTTGATGCCGCGCTTGCCGTATTCGATATGTGCACTGTGTCAAAGCTCATTCCCCGTATCGGTTTCAATCGAGCCAGGCAATACATCAGTAAAAAGAATAAGTCTGATGATCGAAAGGCAGCCTAGGACAACCTGGGCCAGGCTATCATGTCTTCAGTAGTCGTTACCCTGCAGGCCTATAATGAGGCGCTGAATATTGAGCCTGTTATCAAGCAAATACTTGAGCTGGGTTACAAGTGTGTCGTTATTGATGATGGCTCCCATGATGAAACCATCAGGATTTCCCGTGAAGCAGGGGCATCTGTAGTCCGTCATGTTGTAAACCTCGGGCAGGGCTTTGCCGTTCTCACAGGGCTAAAAGTGGGTGTAATCGATCCGGATTGTGAAATCGTCATCGAAATGGACGCTGATGGACAGCATGCTCCTGAAGACCTGCCCCAGTTTGTAGAAAAAATGCGCAATTCCGATGCCGACATTATTGTTGGCTCGCGTATCCTGGGAACCAACCAGCCCAACGCATCATTTGCCCGGAAAACTCTGCTTCCTTATTACACGCACCTGGTTAACTGGCTAACCGGTTTCAAATTAACGGACACGATGTGTGGTATGCGCGCGTTCAGAACGTCATCCCTTGCGAGGGTGGAACCGGTTCTGGATGAAATGATTGAGCCTCAGTACATGGCGGCCGAAATGTTTATTCGCTTTTCCCGTGAAGGATTTACGGTTGAGGAGGTACCTGTTCATATTCGTGACAGGACTTCCGGAACTTCCTACAAGGGTATGATCAGGTATGGCCTCGGGGTACTCAAGGCAATTTTTAAAACTTTGATTGATCCCAAGCTGGGAAGCTAGACCTTCTTTCTCATCAGTTAGCCATTAATTCTGCACCGGTAACAAATTCAATCCCGCTGCCCTGCGCACCTTCGATAATCGCGCGCAAGTTAACGGCACGCTCCGGTCCCAGCCGATTGTAATACCAGAATCTTTTGAACCTGCTGGTATGAAGGGTTGTATTACAAGTCACAAAATCAAATGCGTGCCCGTAAAGCACAAGTGGACTGGATGTCGACCCAAGGTGCAGGCGGGACATCGGCAGTGGAAACACGGGGGAAAAAAACACCGGGGTGCCAACTTTCACATTACTCCCCCTGAAAGTGGCCAATGGTAACTCGACCAGGTTATCCGGTAACACGTCGCTGTCTTCCTTGTCTGTGAGAGACGAGTCATACTGGAAATGTCGTCCAACAATGTCAAACACACTTCGATTAGCTATAAATTGTATCGCCCTGAATCCAAGCGGGTTCGCACCCATGCGCGTAAGTAGATCTTTTGAGTTTCCGAGGTGTTGTTCAAGGTCATCGGTAGACAATTCAGTCAGGAATTTTCCCCGTTCACCTGGCGGATCTACTATTGTAGGATGGCGCCAGCCATGGGAACCCACTTCGTGTTCATCCTTCAATATGGCTTCTACGATTTCCGGAAAGTTCTCGGCTATATCGCCGGTCACAAAAAAAGTCCCCTTGATGCCTGTGTCCCTGAAGATATCAAGATAGGTGTAAAGCCCCTGCTCTCCTCCCTCATAGCAGGACTCTACATCGACTGAAAATACCGCTTTTCTCTTTTCCATAAAGTGATTGACCAGGGGAGTTATATTTAGCTGGCAGAATAATACTTTCTTATTGAATTCACTAGCCTGTCCATATCGGTATCAGTGTATCTTTGATCAAGCGGTAGACTTAGTAGCCTCCTGGCTCGAAGCCTGGATTTTTCACTGCAGCGCTGCAGGAAGGATTCATTCATTTTCCAGTGTACAGGACAGTAGACATATTCATCTATCAAGTGTTGCCGTAACTGATCGCGATCTTTTTCCCCCACTAATATCGGAAATGCCAGGGGAACTTGCTCATTCTCGAGAGAACGAAAGGGAATCTGGATTGCCGAAATGTCCCCAAGCCCATCGACCAGGACTCGATGGTTGTTGCACCTGGTGTTCGCATAATCATCCAGTGGCAAATGAGAAACGACTTCCTGGCTGAAGCCGGAGATCTGCCGCGACTCAAAGTCTACCGAGTTGGCAAGCTCAGCAAACAACTCCTGGTAATAGGCAGATAGTTCGGCCTGGCTTGATTCACCCGCAATTTCAATGGAATATTTCTTCAATGCCGCGGCGGTGACATATGTCAAAATACGTTTTTGATCAGTCGCCGGCATGGAAATATTATCAAAACTACTCTTGCCGATACCGATAGCGCCATCCGCCACCGGAAGGAATTTTCCAAGACTGCAAAATTGAAAATCTGCCCAGGCACCCTGCTTTCCGTTTTGACGCATGCCATATAGATTCTGTACGTTATTTAGAATAATCCGAACATTCGAAAACTCATCCCGTACTTTTGAAGCGATTTCACTATTGTCGATGCAGCCAAAATAATTAATCAGCATCACCGCTGCCGTTTTACTATTGATTTGCTGCAGTAGTGATTCATGTCCCACCTGGAAGTTATCGTCTACATCATACAGCTTGTAAGACATACCTCGCTTCTCGATCACAGGCATCAACGCCTCGCTGCAGAGATAGTCGGGAAGAACTATCTCTCCTTTTGCGTCAACTCCATGATCAAGTATCCCGGCAAACGCACCTCGCCCTGATGAAGCCAGGAAATGATTAGAATCTAGCTGGAAATAATCAACCAGGGACTCTCCGCCTACTTTGGCGAAAGAGCCTGCGTCGTACTGAAATGGCCCGCCAATCTGGCAACGAAATAAATTCGTCATAATTACCGACTCACCCCTGCAAGGGTTTCAGGGTGATACTGGTGATTTCTCCCTGGCAGTAATAGCGGACGGGTAATACAGCCACCCCCAGGCCTGAAGAGGTATAACCCTGTATGGTTCCGTATTTCCACTGGCCTTTTGCCAATTCCATGTGTCTCCTCAGGAATGTCACGATGGGCTTGCCAGTGGGATAGCAGACCTGTCCACCGTGTGTATGACCGGAGAGATACAGGCTGTAGCCCGATTTTTCTGCCACCTCGGCAAGTTCAGGACTGTGAACCAGGGCAATCTTGAACGCCCTGGGCGAGTTTTGCAGAGATTCTACTGCCCGGGATGTATAAAATACCGAAACATCATCGGTTCCTGTAAAAAGAATTTTGGCAGCCCCTTTGACCAACTCTACAGATTGATTTGTCAAAACTGTTACGCCGAGATCTTCCAGCATCGCTACTGTCTCATGCCCATCATGGTTACCAAGGACTGCGACATAGCCATCACGAACCTGCAACACCTCCATGAGTTGTTGCATACCTGACTTTACCGATTCCGATTTCATGTAGTAACGACTGTCATAATCGCCCGTCAATATACACAGATCATAGGATCTGCCATCCAGAAGCTGTAATGCCTTCTGAGTGGTTTCCGGCAAGTTTGGGAAATGTAGATCGCTCAGGTGTAACACCTTGTAGTCACTAAATTCAGCGGGCAAACCAGCCAGTTCAAAAACAAGTTCGGTTTCCTTGATATCGTAGGCATTTTTACGACCTCTTTCGTACAGGCCACTCAGTTCAAGTAGTTTTCTCAGGTAGGGATTCAGTCGCCTGAGGGCTTTCCTGGGCGCACGTTCCCCGAGAACCGTGGACGCGTTTCCGCTTTGTTCAAGTTTAATGCGCGTAGCTTTCCACTCATCCCGCGCCTGGCTGCCCTGCTGGACAGCCTGAATTGTGACGGTTGAGCTAGAGGGGCTTTCCATAGGGTCTAAGACTCTGAATATTAATGATAAAATCGGTTTAAATATATTCTCGACAATGACATAATTTACTACTCCAGACAAGCGGTTACTCCCCCCAAGAGCATGTAAACCAACTCCCGGCAAAATTGAATCTGAGCGGTTACTTACACTTTCAAATAATTTATCAATGTCCAGCCTGAAAAAACTAAGACTCAAAAAGATGCCCTGCCCCTATTCAGGTGCAGAACCCGGCAGTGATACCGCATTCAGCATCCGCTATTCTGAAACTTCACAGGCCATGCCGGGCATCGAGGACTTTGAAGGACTGATAGATATCGACAGGGCTACAGGTGTCTATTACGTCAACCCAAGATATGACGAAAATGAATTTGCTGATATTTACAAATCCCTGTCATTAAAAAAGGGAACGCTTGTCAAGAGACTTGCTGCGTTTCCTACTCGCCTGCTCTTCAAGTTGACATTTTCAGGACACCCGGTCATGCGCTTGCTGGGCAATATTCTGAAGCCGGTACTCATTCCTCTCGCTCATCCGCCACTACCTCCGCGAAATTTTTCCCAGGGGCGAGTGCTGGATGTAGGTTGTGGCGATGGGTTCCACTTGCAATGCTACGGTGAAAATAATTGCGAGCTTTTTGGTACGGAAATTCACCCCGGCTATGCAGAGATACTTGGGCACTATGAAATACCGGTCAAGTACTGGATCAAGGAATTTTCAAAAATAGACTGGGAAAGCGAGACGGGATGGGAAAGCTTTGACCTGATTATTTTCCAGTCTGTATTTTACCGGCTGAACAATCCCGTGGCCGCCCATGAACTGGCCTGGAAGCTTTTAAGGCCCGGGGGTTCTATATTGCGCATTGAACCGGTGTGTCTTGATGATGAAGCTATGAAATTCATGGCCAGGTTCAATTTTCCGCAAGGCTTTACATTTATCCAGGACCCGGAAAAATATATCGACACCATCAGGAGACTGTCTCCCGGTGCAGAGGTCAACTACGAACTGATTTATGGACGCACGATGAAACACAAAACTGGCAGAGAAATGAATATAATTGTGGGAGTGTTTGATATAATTCGGCGTCTTTTTTGTAGCCTGTTCAGGAAAGAGCCATGGTTTATTCGACTTGAAATAAATAAACCTGCGCAACAGTAGTCGGGCTTATTCGTCGATAAAAATATTTTTAATACATATTGCATCTGTTCACAACAAGTCGAGGGATTTTTTGATTTTGAATAATAAGAGCAAAACCAGCCTGTTGTTCCTGTTTCTTCCTCTGCTGTTTGCACTGGTCCTGTCGCCCATTACGAATATCAGGGTTACACCGGACTCTGTGTTTTACCTTGAAAAAGCACTAGACCTGTTTAACGGTCATGGATACACCTATGCCAAGCGAGGTCCGGGATATCCCTTCCTGTTGTCATCCGGTTTTTATTTCTTTGGTGGTGCGACTCCATTTGCGGCGATGGTTGTTTTACGTATCCTGTTTGTAGCTAATATTCTTATTTGTATGCTGCTGACCCAGAGGCTCTTTACAGACAGGGTGGCAATATGTACCGGTTTACTACTGGTCACCGCAGATTATTTTAACTCCGCCTACGGCACTATCAGTATAGACGGTGTTTACCCGTTTTTCGTGTTGTCCGGGGTATACGCCTGCGTTGTCAGCCTGGATAAGAATTCCAGGCTCGCATCAATTATTGCCGGGATTTGCTTTGGTGCCGCGGTTCTCGTAAAGGAACTTGCACTGCTGCATTTCTTTTTCCCTCTTGCAGTATTATTACTGCTGAGCAGTTGTAGAAATTCGCCTGAAAAAAGAAAATTATTACTCATGCAGCAGGGTGTCGCCCTCCTGGTTATTCTGCCCTGGTTCCTTTTTGTTTACTTTTCCAACGACGATTGGACCAAGTTGCTGGGTGGAGGTAAGCGGACAATGGATCGTTTATCAGATGTGGATAGCGAAAGTGGCTTCAGCATCCTCGGTCCGCTTCAATTTTTCTGGTCAGGGCTTGAAACTTATTTCAACAGGAACATCAAGTCGCTCTACCTGTGGCCTCTAATTGTAGGCGGGTGGATTGGATTACTGGTTGCGAGCCTCCGTAGCGAACGGCCACGAATTATTTTAATCCTGATGTTGTTGTTTTTACCAGGAATCGTGGCCCAGGGGTACATCTTTATGCGTACCGGGCAGAATTTCCTGTTTTACACGGGAGGTTTTATAGGCGTTGCTTATTGCCTGGGGTTTATCGTAGACAAGATAGCTTCCATGGAATTTATCCGCCTCATACTGATCCTGGTGTTTTCTGTGTCTGCCGGGGCGGCACAGGCCAGCTATGACAAGATCCCGGTGTATAAACAATGGAAGTTACAATCGGTCAGCTATCGAAAGTACAAGGGCTTGAATAGCAAGTGGGCAACACGCGGCATCATAAACAGGAACTCCACCAAGACCGCGCACTGGGTAAAGAAGCGCATCAAGCCCGGGGAAACAATCTACACCGGGTATACTTTTTTTCGTTCCCTGTATTTTGAGACAGGTGGTCAGTACAAGGTAAAACGCCTCCCCTACGGTGGTATTAATTTTACTCCTTTCACCGAACCACCGGTAAGTACAATTAAGAGTAGAAAGCATTATGAAAACCAGGGGAAAATGTTATTTCTATGGAATCATGTCAGGGCCGACAAGTGGTGCCGCTGGCAGAAAGAACCCTGCCTTTTCGTTCGTTCACTGTTTGAAGACCAGTTGTTAAGAGCCGCAGAAGAGAACGAGGTCAAATATTTTATCCTTGAAAGTCGCACCTGGTTTTTCAGGCACTATTTTGACCAGCATCCACACGCTGAAAAACTTGCCCAGCTCAATCCCCAAACGCTGGTTTACAGGCTTGATAAATACGAGAGGAACGAAGACTTTGTGCTTCATGTAGCTGATGAAATTCCAATCCTGGCGGAAAAAATAAAAAAAGAAGATGCCGAGGGGTACAGGTACTTCAAGGAAGAAATGATTGAAGGTGCATTTGGTGTCAGCCTGGATGAGGAGTATATTCCGTTCCCGAAAAACCCTGGTGAGCCGCTTAGAAAATAATGGGGGTTCAGCGCAGTGATATTTTGATATATGCCGGGCTGACTGGTATTTGTGTCCTCATATTTTTTCCTGCAAATTTTTTCGTATCATGGGACCTGACCCACTACCTGGTCTATTCTCGAAATTTTGCTGAGGGACTTGGGTTTACAGATGCAGCCGGCAATCCAGCATCGGACCGCACTGGTTTTGTATTGCTGCTAAGCCTGCTTTACAAGGTATTCGCAAATTCATTATTTGCGGTTGCTGCATTTGAATGTTTCTGGTCTGTCTTGTTTGTAACAGGATTATTCGCGTTAACACAGTGTATGTTTGATAGACGTGCGGCAATTCTTGCTGTATCCCTGTTTATCATATCGCCCGCGATGATTAACTGGTTGCCCAGGCACCTGGATGCAGCCTGGCCCGCACTTTTATTGTGGAGCATGTACTTCATCCATGATAATCGTTCATCAGCCTATCGCATACTCATCTCAGCGTTTCTTGCCGTTTACGCATTCTGGGTGAAGGAATTGGCCATATTGTTCTGCGCTCTACCCCTGCTTGCCCATTTGGTCGGTGCTCTTAAAATTCGCAAACAGGAGCTAATTGTTTTCTATGTCTCGTGCTTCGTGTTTGTGTTATTGGCAATGATTACCAGTCATTTCACCGCAACTGAAATTTCAGACATATCATCCGGCAAGGCCTATGGTAAAAGCATCGGATTCCTCCTTTCTGAAAACGCTAATCCCATAGCCCTGCTCAAGTATGGTTTTGAAGGGCTCTGGCTCTATTTTGTTCCAAACGACGAGAGTCGAAGTATATATACCTCGGTTCCCTTGTTGCCGGCAATGGGGCTCAGCCTTTTGTTTTCCTTGTTCCTTGTCACCCGGAAAAGTCAGTCGCACACACTATTGATCCTTGCCATCGTCGTTTTCCTTCCATTTGCCGCTGTATGTGGTCAACTTGATTTACGCCCTTCACAGGTTCTTTTCCTGATAGCCTGTCTTTACGTTGCTCTCGCAGCAGTGGTGGTCATAATAGTTGATACTCTCTTCATTAGCTCCAACAGGATGAAACCTGTCGCACTGCTCGTTGTTTTTCTTGTGCTAGGTGTATATCAAACTACGGCTTTGACTAAAAACAAGGCGACGATTAAGAATCTGAAAAACAACAACCTGGTTTTCAGGTTATTTAATGAAAAACAGGTTTTTTCGGCTCGTATGCGGGGCAAGGTACTGGCAAACTGGATTAAGGCTAATGTAAAGCCAGATGAGGGTGTGATGATAGGGCAAGTTGCCTATCAGCATGGGGCAGCCTGGTTAATACCTGCAAAAATGAAAGTTGATTTTGTTCCTTACCACCAGGCCGCGAGAACAAGGGGTTGGGTGTATTATGATGATTTTATGCCTGGTTCTCATGATTATCACGCAGTGGGCATTCATCGTGCACATTTCAAAAAGCTGGAGCCGGTAGTTTTAATGCTGGCTGATGAAGTATTAAGAGATGCTATCAGGTCAAAACATACCCGTTACATCATTGCAGCCATGTTCGGTGTAAATCATACTGCGATTCCGTGGCTGGACCGGCTTGACTACCTTTCGGAAATTGAAATCATCAAGGACCATGGCAGAAAGTTCAAAATTTACGCCGTGGATAGCAAGGCTCTTGATATGGCTGAAATCTATGACGAAAAACCAGTGATCGATCGTGATTTAATAAAATTTATTCACCACACCAGGAAAATTGAAGGCAACCACGTTCCCTGGTACCAGAAAAATGTACTACAGGAAGGACTTAATTTTGATAAGCCCACGATTACTTCCCTGCGAAAATACCAGGAATCTGAGCTTTATGAGATCGTACCCTGAATAAACTGGACCCAGGGCTCCTTATGACTTGATCCGATCGTGAAGTATTTGCGCAAGAACCTTTGAGTCCTCTACTATCCCTCTCAAGTAGCGGCTCCTGAATGTTCTCTGCTTATCCAGCCCTAGAAAATAAAGGTTCCGGTTTTCCCTGCTTTCAAAATTATCCATCTCCGGGATACCCTTGCTGTCCAGCTTTCCCGTAAATTGATCCAGGTGTTGAATTGTAGGCCGGTATCCTGTCGCGTAGATAACGAGGTCAAAACTCGCACGTTGCCCATCAACAAATTCAACAGTACTTTCTCCAAATCCCTGTATATTCGGATAGCACTTTACCTTGCCTGCTTCTACATATTCCCTGGTTTTACCCCCCCTCATTGGTGGGTAAGTATCACCGGTTTTCTCCGGCAATAGTTTTACCAGTAGATTCTCGACTTGTAGAAATACCGGCGCGATGTAAAAGCCAGCACCGGGAATCGGCCTGGAAAATTGTAACTCCGACCTGGACGAAATCGAAACATCAAATCCACTCTCTACAAGTTCCAGCAATAACTGCCCAGCTGTAATTCTTTTACCAACTATCAATACCGAGCCTGACGATTTAGAGATTAATTTCCTTACATTAGCAGGGTCCCTGTATTCAGCCACATGTATCTGCTGAATACTGGTCTTATCCTGGCCATCAAAACCAGGAATGAAAGGATTTGAATAGTAACCGCTTGCATTAACCAGGTGTTTACAACTAAAAGTCATACCATTCAAAGTTTTCAGCTGGTAACCATCATCAATCCTGGCTACATCTTTGACTTCACAATCCAGGTGTACGGGTAGTTGCCAGTTAGCGGCATAATTGGTCAAGTAAGCCGCAAAGTCTTCTCGTTTGTGTTGCAAATAATATTGGGAAAGCTTCAGCGGAGTGCCCGGTAGCCGGTTTGATAACCAGATTGACAACATCTTTAGATTCGTAGGCATCTGGTGCCACGAGTTAGCGGCAATATCGCCCTTTTCAAGGATGATGAAGGAAATATTCCTTTTTTTCAGCTCATATCCGAGACTAAGCCCCGCCGGACCGGAGCCAATAATAATAACAGGGAAAGAATTTTCGTCTTGCATTGAACAAACGCTTTGGTGAGCTATCCCCAAAGCTACTCATCTACATGCTTGGGCTGATAGTTTGCAGAAATAACGCGAAAATCGACCTTGGGACACTTTGCTATGAATACCTCCGAGGGAAGCGATACTGCAACGACAGTGACCTGGTGTCCCCTTGCCGAAAGCGCGGCGGCCTGCTTGATTATCCTGTTATTCATCTCAATTTTCTTGCGCGCAAGAATACAGACTTTTGCTGGTAATTTTTTACCTTTTTTCACCAGCGTGTTTTCGACGAGTTTTACATAGTGATCTTTTTCTTTATCCCAACTCAATTCCATTGAAGCGGTTTTAAGGCTAACCTCGTAATCACCGGCTTTTTTCTTCTTTAACACTTTCTCTATTGCAGCGCTGATCTGCTGGGGATCCCGGGAGTCGATCACTTCCCCCATATCATAATTTTCGATTACCCTGCCGATATCACCTGTGTCACTACCGACAACCGGGATACGTGCGGCAATAAAGTCAAACAACCTGTTTGGAAGCGCATGTCGATTATTACCACGCGCCTTGTCCAGCACACAGATACCAACATCAGCACCAGAGGTAAGATGAATCATTTCTTCCGCCTGCCTGACACCAAGATAAAATACCCGTTTTCCTAATTTGAGCCGGTCAATTTGCTGGTTGATATGGTTCTCAAACTCATCATTCATGTATCGGCCGATAAGTACCAGTACATGGTCTTCCGGCAATCCTGCAAGCGCCTCAATGGTTTCTTCGATGCCGTAGGGAGGGCCCAGTGTGTTGATCTGTGCAATAATCGTGGCGTTTTCATCTACATCTATTTCCCTTCTCAACGCATTACGATCCAGGTCAAAGAAAAATGGCCTGGCGTTACGTATCACGTGCGTCTCTTTTTCTATATTTTCCTGTAACCAGTCCTGAAGTGTTTCGGATACTGTCAAAAGCGCGTCAGCCTTCTTAAAATTATTCTTATCAATAGCGTTATGAAAGGCCGCGCCTGGCACGGTGATCTTTCTAAAATCAGATCCATTCCTTTCCTGTAACCTGGGTAACTCCACTACATCAGCGATGAATGCACCCTTGTATACCTTGGACATCGTCACCGCAGCCCAGGCAGCAAAAACATCATGAGACTGGTAAAGGTCATAGGGCTTGTTACGCAGGAGGTCAGCAGCATTAACACGAAATGCGAGACTTCCTTCAACCAGTCGGAAAGTCCACTTGACATAGTTCTTGAAGAAATTCTTGCCATCATAGTAAAGGAAATGTTTCCTCATGAATTCCCTGGCATGGCCAAGTAGTGACTGCTTGGCAACCTTCTTGTTTTTTTGAGCTTTAAGCTGGTTTATCTGCTTCCTGATATTCTTTTCATTGTTCTCTGCCCTGTTTGCCCGCCGGGTTTCTCCCTGCCAGTTAAATATCTGCATTTGCATATATTCAAGATCAGCATCACCTTGAATTTTCTTTGGTGAGGAATTGTAGATTTCTCCATAGTAATCCACGAACTGGTCAATCACGACGTCAAGATCATGGAACTTTTCTACCAGCTTGCGACCCTCGACGGCCAGTTCTTTACGGTGTTCGTGATCCTTGATCGCCTCGTACAGTACTTTACCGATATTGTCAGGGTTGGCGCTAAGAACCGGCACTTTTTGTCCATAAAATGGCTCAAACAGGTCCAGCCTGGTGTAATTGATCACCGGCTTGCCCAGTGCCCAGCCTTCAAGGGTCGTCACACCCGTTGTGCCAACCAGCAATCCATCAATGATTATATCGGCGCGTTTATACCATTCTGCCGCTTCATGACTCGGCATACCTTCGACCAGTTTGAAATTAAATTTAACGCCCCTGTCCTTCAAGTCTTCAACAGCCTGCAGGACAAACTCAGTGCCCTTCCAGGCGGCTACCGAAGAACTGTGAACGACCAGCGGAAAATCCGGAGCCTGCTCGGAGACGCCAACATAGTCCCACTTCTTGAGGTCAAGGGCTCTCGGGATAATCTTCGCCTCCGGGCAAAACTGTTGAAGCTCGGGATCCTGGACGAGTAGACCATCGGCATACTGCCGAAGAAATTCAATCTGGATACGGCGCATTTCTTCTTTAACCGGGTATTCAAGCCCGTAATTAAATGCTGAATAAGGATTTACTTCCTTGTCCTGTGTCTCCAGCCTGACATCATAGCCCGTAAAACGATGTATGATTTTCTTACCCCTGGCCCTGAGCATCATGATGTCTGCACCCGATACCTGGGTATAGTCTATTTTGAAAAAGAGTGAGCGATTCCAGAAATGATATATGTCATAGTCTCGATCGAGACAGTTCTTCAATACCTGTGTCTGCCCGGGAATTCTTCCTCCCAACTCCTTCAGGTTAACAATTTCACCTGTATTGAAACCGAATGGATTTTCCTGGCCCATGGTATAAATCATGTGGTCGGCATGATAGCCCCGTTCCCTCAGTCCATCTGCTACATATCCGGCGATGCCGGCAAAATTGGTAGGGGCAAGCAGGATTTTTGCGTCTTTAGGTAACTTGCTCGAGGCAGGTTTACCGCTTTCAGAATCCCCGTTTATATTTTTCTCGTTCATGGTTCTATTATTTTTGAGGTATAGAAATATCTCTTTGTCCGTTTAGAAGATATGACGGTTATTTTACCACACGGGTGCTTATATTCAGATTCAGAATTCAGGCAGGCTTGCGTAATTCCAACAGGTAGTTGGCCGCAAAGATCCCGAAAGGATTCTCAATCTTGCTGCTTTGACGAAGAAACATGAGTGGAGAGTGTGTCCAAATGACCTTCTCCAGGGAAAAACCACAGGAGTTCGCGATACCGACAAGACTCTCAATGTCATGCTGATTTGGAGCATGTATGCTTTTTTTAATATCAGGCCGCATGACCAACCGGTACATTCGCCTGAGTAGTGACTTTTGATTCAGGGTAGAGACAAGCAGGCGCCCATCATTTTTCAGAAGCCTGTGCATTTCCCGAAAAAACTGCTCCGTATCATCGATGAGTTGAAGAACTTCAGGCGAAATGATGCAATCGAACTGTCCACCCTCAAAAGGCAATGACAGGGCATCTGCGTGATAGGGGTGCAGTCCATTTTGCCTGGCATACTTGAGGACCCCACGCGCCAGGTCGACACCCACCACTGTAACCTGCTCTGCCAGCGGCTTGCTGATACTGCCGGTTCCGCAACCTACATCCATCAGTAATTCATCACCGCGGAGCGGACCGACGACCTCGGAAAATGCGTTCTGCATGATTTTCTGCTGGACTGGAAACTTGTATCCGGCCTTTACTGATTCATCGACCTGGTCATCGGCCTTACTTTCATAGGCTGAACGGACTGAGGAATCCACGTCGGTATCAAGAAAGCAGGGAATGCCATCTGCCTGCCGATACTGTGCACCGCAATTACTGCAGTCAAAATCCCCCATGGCAGGTACATCCAGGGTGGTCTTGCATGCCGGACATTGATGGGAAAGATGTATTTCGGACTGCATGGATAGATTATCTTGTACGGGAGCTTATTATTAATTGAGGAAGTAAAGGGTTATACTGGACTATCAGGATTACTGGCACATCGTGTCAGGATTTGAAGCGCATTTTTCAACACTAAATGAAAAAAAATCAAATTTCAGAATCTGGCCGCCCCCTGTTACCGCCAGTCAGGTATCCTCTCAGAATACAGCAAATTTGTCATGCGCTAATTAGCAAAGGACAGTCTCAGTATTCTCATTCTTTCACATCAGCGACGGACGCCCTCTTTACTGCCCTGGAGGCATTATCATCCCGCGATGGCGGCACGCGACGTGAAGTCATAGTGCCGGATTTCATCTGTCCAAATGTAATTAGTGCTGTGACTTCAACCGGGCTTCAACCAGTGACCGTTGCTATAGATAATAGAAACTGGTTCTATACGAGTGAAGCACTTTCCAGCGCCCTCGGACCCAACACACTTGCTGTTATTATCGTGTCTTATTTTGGAATGGCTCCTGTAGTCACCCATTCCATAAACGAGCTGGAGGACGTGGCCATTATCGCAGATTGGGCCCAATCCTATGGCAGCCCACCGAAGCTACCCTCAGTAGTCAGGACAGAATGCACGGTTTACAGTTTCGGAGCGGGCAAGAGTCTGCCAGCGGGTGGTGGTGGTGTAATCGTGCCAGGTAACCCCGAGTACGAGAAGCTTCTTCAGCAAAGTAACAATTCGCGTGAAGCAACTTTCATGGAGAGCACCGTACATTTATTAAAACTGCTGTTTTCGGGACTCATTGTCTCACCCCTGGTCTGGCCACTTATGTCCCGATTCTTCGCACAACAACAGGAACAGGAATCTCCTGCAATATCAGCTTCAAAGGGTCACTTGCTTCCAGGATTTGTGCTCCGGTACATTGAGAGTAATGCTAAACAGCTTGATGAGGAAATAAGCCAGCGGCGACAGAACGCAAAGCAACTGATCTCTATCCTGGGCGGTTTAAATGGCATTACAGTCCCAAACCCCGATTGTGTCGATACCGGCAGCTGTGTTCGAGTGCCAGTAGTGTTCAATAAGGCTTCGATTATGCAGGAATGTCGCGATGCTTTGTTAAAAAATGGGATTCTTTGTGGTGGAGCAAAAGATTGGCACAAATACGATCAGCTGGAAAAGTCTGAAGAATCCAGGGGACGCCGCCTGCTGACGCTACCAGCTTACAGCGGCTCCGAGATTTACTTTAACAGGATAGAGCAAATCCTCCGTTCCATACTGCAGGCCTGAGACGCAGTTTAGCCGAATGGCAGTCTTTGTCGAACAACAGGCCCTACACTATTACAAATAACCAGAGGTAAATGAGACCAGAGTTTATTGATGCTGCTGGTTTTCCGGCTAGCCGCGCTTCCGGGTTCACTGCTTGACCAGGAACTCATGGATAATTCTTCGCCACGCCACTTGGTTTTAAAGTGATATGCACCACTTCCAGTTGCGCTAATACCAAAATCAAAAAATTTCAGCTTCTCTTGCATGGCAAACTCAATTGCGCTCCAGTAGAGCTGGTAATTAGCGTTCCTGGCCTGGTGCTCAGGCATCACCGCCGCATACATGTTATGAATTGAGTGATTGTGAACAAGGCAAAGCATACCCCCGACGACCAGTCCATCCAGCTCGATCGTGAAAAGTCGAAGATTCCTGCCAAAGACATTCTTGAGAGAGATGAAGTAGGCTCGACTCATAACAGGGGTGCCAAGCCGGCGCATATTAAACGCGTAGATTTCCCAGAACCGGAAAAGCGCATTTTCGTTAACTTCGACAGGCTCTACCTGGTAATTTTCCTTTTCTACCTGCCTCAATGTCCATCGAGTTTTCTTTCCAAGACCATCCCATATACTTACGTCTCTTTCAGCCAGTGATAACCTGAAAGACGCACTGGATTCAGCCCGGTTCATGCCCGGGATTTCATCTCGACTTGCCCTGATCACCAGTTTGCCCAACCCTTCTTCGTCAAGAATTTTCTTCGCCCTGTCATAAAGCAAGCAGGCGATTTCCTGGCTATCGGTCAATGCCCCACCATAGAGGGAGTAAAGGTTGGTTCGAAATAAAATTCCCTCTGCGTGATAAAGTGGAAGCACTCCGACAGTTTTATCTTTAGCTATCGCCGATAAATACCTGAGCTTGACACTATAGCTCTCAGAAATAACCTCATACCATCCAGCAACATGGTGCAGGCTGGCCCGGGGATTACTGTCTACATAGGTCTTCCAGCCATTTTTCCACGACGAGTCCCGGTCATGACTATCCAAAATTGTTAATGTCGAATTCTTGCCTTCCATCTTGGATAGTTCGATGCCTGGTTTATCGAAGGGAAGGTCGAAAGAATTGTGAATAAAGACGCATAAAAAATACCATCATTCCCACGCAAAGAATTATAAATAGCATCAGGGCATGACTGCCAAAGGCAATGTTCGCTGCCATGGTGTCTTCATAACCAAGTAAGACGAGAGAAATAAACCATGCAGTCTCATGTGTCCCAATATTCGCTACCCCTTTCACAGGAAGAATATTTACCGGGAATACCAGGATGTACACCCAGAATAGCTGCAGTGCAGTCATTGTTGCGTTGAGAGCACAGACGATGGCCCAGAAATACAGGTACATGCAAACCCATATTGCCACCGTATATGAGAAAACTTTTAATCCGAGCGCATTGCTTTTTACAAGGGCTACAGCATCTTTCAATGAGTGTGTAAAACGAAGTAATTTATTTAGCAATGTACTGCTGGTTTCCGGCACCCGGTTTACTGACATGATTATTACAAATACCGCAACCATCAGCAGGCAGATCACAGTAATTAGCAGCATTACCATGAGGACTGCGCGCGGCACTATCTCCCATGCGCCTGCCAGCAGGAGCACAAAACCCAGTACAAAGATGGAGACATCAAGAAGACGCACCGACAGTACTACCACTGCACCTGTCTTGTACCTGACTTCATGACCTTGTTTTAATAAATATACCAGGGCAAGTTCACCCAGTCCGGCCGGTAAAAAGCCATTAGCAACAAACTGCAAACACATCGTTGAGAACATGGATCTTGATGACGCCTGATGTCCCAGGATATGGCACATTCTGAGAGCCCTGAGGTATTGAAACAGCAAGATCAGGAAAAAAGAGACGACAAGGTAAAATACGGAACTGTTAATGAGCAATTCGAGAAGCTCATCTGAATCAGCGTACTGCCATATAAGCCAACCGAGGCCAATGGCCAGTAGTATGGATATTACAGCCCTGGACATCCATTTTCGCTCTCCGTTTGCGGAGGTTTCGGGGGTACTATTCATCCAGCACCCAGCTATCATCCGAGACGTAGCCCAGTGTAATCAACATTTCATTAATGATCTCGCAAATACCCTTTCTCTGTTCAATGCTAAATGCATTTTTCCACTTGCCGCTATTACTCCGATAAAAAGTCGGCGCTATTGATGCGGCTTCGGAGTTATCCACACAAAGAAAATCAAATATTTTTTTTAGTTCCTCTTCAGGAGCATTGCCGACATCTTCATAGCGAACATTGTGAATCCTGTCCTGTGGTATGGATTGAAGATCATGCAAAGAATACTCAAGGCTATTCTTCCACTGCACTGCATTGAACATGAGATCATTCATTTCATCCAATGCTTCTTCCCAGCCTGGAAAACGGGTGCCATAACCAACCTTTCCTTTCCATCTCGATTTATTCAGGACAGTACGAAATCCGGAGCGCATATGTTGGCTGAATTCGAACCAGAGAAGCTGGAACTTGTTACGCCAGTATGGCTGAAGGCTGAGGGCTTCCTGGACAACGGCAAATAGTTGAAGCAAATCTCTTTCTTCCACTATTTTCCTGCGCATATGCCACTCTTTATTTATAGACAGAATAGTATCTCTACCGTCGCGGACAAGATGAATCCACTTTGCCTCAGGAAAAATCGCATGTAACAGGGGTATCCTGAGGCAATTTTCAGGAGATTTTTCAATAAGGTAATCACTACCGCTCTTGTCAAGGTACCAGCCAAATTCCCGCCTGATATTCTCAATAACTTCAGGGGTGGCCTGCTCGGCTTTTCTTACATCGGTATCACCGGAGCCAAGATACTTATCCCAGATAAAATATGGCTCATACCAGTGTGTTATTTTTGAGTGTTGCCCGATGCATTCCGACAATGCCGTGGTGCCGGAACGACCAGCACCTATAAAAAACACAATCGGCAATTCTCCTGATTTACTAGATAGACTCATTCAATTTCCAAACAGTTCTCAATAAGACAACAAGTTTTCCTTTTTGCATGCTATTGATTTTTATCGTGTGAATTGGCTGTCGTATTCTCAGACTGCTCTTTTATTTCTCTCCTGTACTCCTCCAGCCCGATCTCCTGGATACTCCTCGCTACCATCCTTTGTAAATGTTCTACTTTTGCCTGGAGTTGAAAGACGAAGTAAATCAGGCCAACGACACTCGCTACAAGCACAAAATTAAGCCTTTTTTCCCAACCACTGATCCGCGTAACGATATCAAGCCAACTTGGATAAATAGCCGTGATTGCAATTGCCAGCCATAACACAATCCATACCAGCGCAATTCTCAGGTTGATATCGTGCTTTTTAAAATTCCTGATACTCATTGCAATCATGATGATTGCAAGGACCACTACTGCTATGTTGAATATGCCCATTACCTTATCTACCTTTAATTTTCTCTCTCATATATTTCAACTACGTCTTTGGCACTGCCCTTCATCTTTACTTTGCCATGTACCAGCCAGATAGCTTCATCGCAAAATTCCTTAATAAACGAAGTATTGTGCGAAACCAGGACGATTGCTTTTGCTGTTCGCATAATGACAGTCATCCTGTTTTTTGCCTTTTTCTGAAAAGCCCGGTCTCCGGTTGCCAGTACTTCGTCAACAATCAGGATTTCAGGATCAACATGTACCGCGAGGGAAAAACCCAGGCGCGCCTTCATTCCACTTGAATAATATCGTATGGGCGTCTCAATAAACTCTTCCAGGCCTGCAAATTTAACGATGTTATTAAACTGGTCGTCAATTTCCTGCTCCGACATATTCATGTACATCCCACTCAGGTAGATGTTATCCCGCCCTGATAAATCCGCCTGGAAACCGGTACCCAGGCCCAATAAGGCCGAAACCTTGCCATTGACCTGCACCTTGCCGACATCAGGCTTTAATACACCCGTCAACAACCTGAGCAAGGTGCTCTTGCCGGCACCATTACTTCCAATCACCCCCAGCACCTGTCCTTCCTTGACGTCAAAGGAAAGCGAGTCGAGCGCCCAGAAGCTTTCCTTGCTGTTCAACCACCATGCCAGTTCAAATGGTTTTATGTTTTTGTCTCTTACCTTGGTGCGTTCATACCTGACACCAACGTTTTCGACTTTAATCGCTGTCATAGTTATAAAGCCTTTAAAATTCTTGATTCGTTCCTGTGAAAAATAATCAAACCGATAGCCATGATTAGCATGGCTTCTGCCAGTCCAATGAGAATATGGTTGGTACTGGGAAACTGCTGATGGATAAAAATGTCACGATACATCATGAGGATTGAGACCATCGGGTTAAGAAGAAACAAATCCTGCCAGTCCGGCGGGATACGCTCGATCGAGTAAAGTACCGGTGAGCCGTAGAGCCAAATTCGCACAATGAATTGCACGAGATTACGGAAATCCCTGACAAAAACGCCGAGAATTGACAGGATAAGCGCCATGCCGGTGGTTATCAAAACCTGGATAACAAAGGGCACAACAAGTGCCAGCATTAGAAAACCGGGGTATTTCCCATAGAAGGCCGCAAATACAGCCACTACGATAAAGGCAAACGCCAACTTGATAAAGTTGGAAAGCACGTCTGACAGTGGCAGAAATATTCTTGGAAAATTGATTTGGCTGATAATTGAAAACTTGGAGGAAATTGAGGACACCGACTGCCCCATTGAGGTTGCTATAGCCCTGAACGGCACCAGGCCACATAACACAAACAACGGGTACTGTGGGCCGCCCCTCTCCAATATAACACCCACCAGGAGCCAGTAAATAAACATTAGCAACAGGGGATCGAGTATCCACCAGGCGTAACCAAGCAACAGATCTTTTTTACTCACCTTTAACTTGGTAATGACAAGATACTTGAGGAGACTTCGCCTGCTCCAGTATTCAACAAGTGTATTCATTCTTTCACCTGATTAATTTTTTTGCTCTATACAGTTATTGACCGCGTTCATATAAGTCTTGCGTTCAACAGTCCAGTTTAGTTCTTTTACTGCTTCAGACACCTTTGCACTTAGCTTTTCAATTTCCCCGGGCCGCGTTATCGCGTTTATTTTTTCGGCTATGTCCCCTGGAGAGGTTTCATCGAAAATGGCACCAATGCCGTATTTATCAATGATGGAACATATATCAGGAATATTTCCGGAGGCGACTGGAAGACCGGCACGAATGTACTCAAAGATCTTGTTAGGTAATGCAAGACGATGATTAAGCCTGTCGGGCTGCAGTGCTATAACACCAAAATCCGCCGCCGATGCATAACTGATCACGGTATTTTGCGGTTGCGCTGGCAACAGGTGCAGCCTGTCACTGACCCCTAGTGCTTCCAGCTTGCTTACCAGCTCCTTCTTGTAACCCTGCTGGGACTCAGGACCAATGGAGACGATATGAATGTGCGGATCCATGTGCTGGATAGCCTGCCCGATTACCTCCAGTCCCTGGCCCACGTATACCGAACCCACCACGATACCCAGCATACATCCTTCGGGCAGCCCGATGTCCTCGCGCAAGGTTGATTCAGTGCCCGTACTTTCAACCAGGCTACAGTTACGTACCACGATCGGTAAATCAACTGAATAACGTTCAGCAGTCCATTTTGCCAGTGAAGGTCCAACGCATATTGTTTGCGTGGCAGACTGGATTATCCTTTCGTCGTACTCGGATTCGAGTTTTTTCATCCAGTCTGGAGTGCCCGATAGTGCTGTTCCGCTTCTCTGGTCAGGAGCTTCAACCGCGTCATAAATCATTTTGACACCGCCTCGTTTCATCAGCCGGTCGGCAGCATGCAAGGCGAAAGAATCATGAGCCTGGCAAATATATATTTTCTTTCCTTTCAGCTTCCTCGCTGCCCTGCGTGCAAACTGCCTGCTACGTGCCAGGTTGACAAAGGGATTCAGGATCTTCCTCGCACCAAGAATCAGCAGGCTGGGCCGCGTGCGCTCTTTTCTTTCTCTCCTTAACTCAGTTCTTCGAATGACTTCTTCCTTTCCAAGAAAAATCATCATCACCCCTGCCAGCATCAGCCTGCCAACACGTCTTGACAACCGCGCCACCTTGCTCACATTTTGCATGAAGGCAATCGGCCACGGATTCAGGGGGATTTCAATAAATGTGACATCCGGCACAAGTTCCAGTAATTCCGGAATGGGGTTTTCCAGGCTGACAACAGTTACATCAAAACCCTCTTCGACCAGGGCCATTGACTGGCGTACTACCCGGGAATTATGTCTAAGGCGCTTACGTGCGAAAATACAAAATTGTGGTTTCATGGAGAATTCTTTTCAGGCAAAGTGGAGTTGGTCGATAAATCTCTGGTATTTTCGGGACTCGATTTCCCAGTTATATTGCTCTTCAAAAGCCCTGCGGCCGTTTCTTCCCAGTTCACAGGCGAGTTGCCTGTCTTTCAACAGTGACACGATTCCTTCCGCTATTGATTCGATGGCATCACTTTCTACAGTGATGCCACAGTTGTTTTCTTCCACGATATTTGCCGCCTTGCATGAGCGGGACACAACGATAGGTAAACCCGCCTGCATATAGGTAAACACTTTCCTGCTATTTCCCTTCCCGATTAGCTGATTCCTCTCACCCTGCAGCAAGGCTATTGCAAGCCTGGCGGAACGCAGCTCCATTAACAGGTCCTGGTAGGACAGGGCATCCAGGATTTGTACATTGTTTTCGATATCACGTGATCGCAATTCCGCCTCGATAGCAGTTCTTGAGCGCTGGCTTTGACCATAAAAGGCAAAACGCACATCAGGAACATCCTTTACCACCAGTGGGATTGTATTAAGCATGACATCGAAACCCTTGGAAGCTTTAAAGGCGCCAACGTATGCTACAAGCGGCGCAGGATCATCGCTTCGATGCTCTTCGTGATTCTGGTCTTCAGGATCATCATCGCGGGATGGCACGTTCCAAAGCACCTGTACAGGTAATGATGAAACCGAGCGATAGTGATTCTCCAGCCAGTCATCACGTGAATCCACCAGGGTGATGCCATTGACGCTTGCCAGGAATCGTGACTCCATGAAACTCAACAGCGGTCTGAACAAGGCCGACAGGCCACGGAAGTATTTTGAAAGATCATAAACAAAATACTCGGCAGCATCGTATATCCGAAGTGTTTCCCGGCAAGAGGCCAGTACCGGCAACAGCATGACATGGGACACGGAGACCAGGTCGACCTTGCCAAGTGTCTCGAGTTCCTGCCTGGCCAGGCGATAAAGCTGCGGCATGAGGGTGAACAGGCTCGCTTTACCCTTACCGGCGGGAAGCTCAATTCGACGCCATTCATCGACGAGATCGCAATAACTGTTGCTTTCCTCGTAGCCCTCGTAACGATTCCACAGGATGACACTTACACGCCAGCCATTTTCCTTCAGCGACCTTACCATCGACCAGTTTCGAGGAATCAGGTTGGGATAGAACGAGATAAATACAGCATGCCTCATAAAATAGACCCCGGATACAATCTACTTACCTGACCACCTCACCCTTGGCATAACCCGATCCGCAACTATCTGTTCCCTGTAGGGAATAATCCTCTGCAGCATTGAGACAAGAACTTCTTCCGTCATGTAGTGGGGTTTAAGTCCAAGGTCCAGCAGCCCGCTGTGAGCTGGATTGTAATAGTGTTCCTCCATTTCCTTGCGCGGATTCGCAATCGACTCGATAGTGACATCGATACCCTCGGATTTTGCTGCTTCCTTTACACGGTCGGCCAGCTCATTGACGGTAAACTGCTCGGTGAACTGGTTAAAAATGCGCAGTTCGCCTTTTTCGGCCGGGTTGTTCATCGCCAGCTCAACGCACTGCAGGGTATCGTTGAGATTGAGATAGCCACGGGTCTGCCCTCCCTTGCCGTAGACTGTAAGCGGTATTCCCGCTACTGCCTGCACAAGAAAACGGTTAACCACCGTGCCAAAAATATCATCGTAGTGGAAATTTGGCGTCAGGCTCTCATGCATGTCAGCTTCGCTGGTGGATAAACCATAAACCGGTCCCTGCATCAGGTCGGTAACCCGAAGCCCATGCACGCGCACATAGAACCACAACAGGTCAGTATCAAGTACCTTGGTGGTGTGATACAGGCTGCCAGCCTGTCGCGGAAAAAGGAAACGATCGTTGCGACCCTTATGCTCAATATCCAGCCAGCCCTCTTCGATATCAATATTTGGTGTGCCGTATTCACCCATCGTGCCCAGCTTGACAATATGGCAGTCCGGTACATGTTCAATCACTGCCCAGATCGTATTGAATGTAACCGAGAGATTATTCTGCAGGGTCAGGTTGGCCTGCTCAAAACCCTTCATTGAGTAAGGCGCCGACGGTTGCTCTGCATAGTGGATGATAACTTCAGGTGAAAAATCCCTGACAATAGTGGATAAGAGCCGGTAGTTGGCACAATCCGCAATTTCCACTTTTATCGATTTGCCGGTTTGTGCCTGGAAAATCTTTGCACGTTCACTCAAATTTGGCGTCGGAATCAACGCTTCCGACTCTGTTTCCAGGGCAATCTCCCGTCTCAGGTAATTATCAACCACGCAGACTTCATGTGAAGCTGCCGCGAAGGCCATGGCAGTCGGCCAGCCAAGGTAACCGTCCCCACCCAGGATTAATATTCGCATTTTTAATACTCCTCGTTAGCTATATGTTCCAGAATTTTGTGTTCTTCAAGATAAGTCCTGATATCTTCCTTGCTCATTGGTGTGCTGTTAGCACTCACGTAAGGATCTTCAACGAGCTCACTCACCACGTCTTCATAAGCGTATTCAATATCCTCGTAAACATTCCTGAAGGCAGGTAACACCGCGAACATTTCCTTTAGTTCAATGGCCCTGCCTGTTTCCTCTTCAGTCATCAATTCTTCATAGAGTTTTTCCCCTGCCTTGGCACCGATTTCCTTTATTTCTATCTCCGCATTGGGAGCAAGCATATCGATCATGACCTCTGCAAGGTCTTCAATGCGAATTACCTCCATCTTGGTAACAAATACTTCTCCACCGCGTGCTAGCTCTGCCGCACGTAATACCAATCTCACACTTTCCTCGATCGTCATAATGAAACGGGTCATGCGCCTGTCGGTCAGTGTCAATGGACCACCAGCCAGTATTTGCTTGTAAAAAATTGGAACTACAGAACCGCGTGAACCAATCACATTGCCAAAACGGGTTGATGAAAAAACCGTTCGGCCGCTGCCACGCAGGGAGTTCGATGCGCTGACCAGTCTTTCCCCCATGAGCTTTGATGTGCCCATTACGCTGGTGGGATTAACGGCCTTGTCTGAGCTGGTAAAGATGACTCTTTCAACATCGTTCGCAAGCGCACTGTTGACGATATTCTTGACGCCCATGATATTGGTCTGCACCGCATCAAAGGGGGATTTTTCACACAGGATGACATGTTTCAGGGCGGCAACATGAAAGACGACATCCACACCCCTCATTTTCATATCAATCTTGTCCGCATCCCGCACATCACCGACGTAAGCCTGGAACTGGTTTGCCGTGGGATTACTGCCCATGGAATACGCGCGGTACGGCTCTCCAAACTCCTCGGCAAGATTGAACACTTCTGATTCATTATTATCGATCACACGGAGTTCCCTCGGACCCTGTTCAAGAATCCGTTTGATCAGTTCCCTGCCGACCGTGCCAGCTGCCCCGGTTAACAGTACTATTTTATCTTTAAGTAGTGACAAGCTTCTTCTCCTCAAAAAATTTCAGCAATATTCAAGCCTAGCTTTACTTTCCTGCTAATTCGGAAAGTTTCTCGTCCTGCAGCTGGTACACGCGACTGCAGCTCTTACACTTCAACTCATTACTGCCTGTAACATCGATACTCTCACCGCACTTGCAAACCCATCCTGCCTGTCGAGCAGGTACACCAGTGAGTAATGCATGCGCTTGCACATCAGAGGTCACCACCGCCCCGGCAGCGATAAAGGCATATGCACCGATCTCGATGCCACACAGGATGGTGGCATTGGCACCAATGGTGACACCCTCATTAACCAGGGTCGGGCGGAATTCATCTTTCCTGTCAATTTCCGCGCGCGGGTTGATGACATTGGTGAACACGCAGGAAGGACCGCAAAATACCCTGTCCTTTAGTGTTACACCCTTGTAGATACTGACATTGTTCTGAATCTTGCACTGCTCACCGACGCTGACATCGGGCCCTATCATCACGTTCTGCCCTATAGTGCAGTCCCTGCCAATACTCGTTCCGCCAAGTACATGGCTGAAGTGCCAGATCCTGGTTCCATTTCCAATAGTACAACCATCATCAATACAGGCCGTTTCGTGGCAGAAAACGTCAGTATCATCGTTACCGGGATCATGGCTCATAGTTACGGTCCGCCTGTTTTTCATTGCTGTTTCAGATGACTGCAGAACCCTCAGGACGCGGATTGCTTCCGCCGCATCGGTTCGGCAACGGGTTTTACCGGAGACACAGTCAAGGAAATGCCGGGCTTCCAGTTTTAATGGCTCATCGGCATCCACCCTGATGCTTTCTGCATCCGCCCTGGCGGCCTCGGGTATACCCTCTTCCCAGTTAATACGATGGGGATACAAAACCAGCTTATCCTCCCAGTCTCTTGTATCGTCGAAGACTGCCATTGCGTCTTCGCCGATCACGACCAGTTTTTGTTCCTTGTAAGGATGCAGCCAGGAAACAAAAATATGCGCATTGATACCACCGCCGAACTCAAGATGGGTGGTGGTGATGTCTTCGATATCTGTCTGCAGGTAACGCCCGCCCATTGCCGTTACTTTTTCTGGCTCCTTACCGGTAAGCGCAAGAATCATTGAGACATCGTGGGGGGCAAAGCTCCACAGGATATTTTCCTCCCGTCGAATCTTTCCGAGATTCAGGCGGTGGGAATAAATATGACGCAATGTACCAAGACGTCCATCATCAACCAGCTGTTTCAGGTGCAGGAAAACCGGGTGATACTGAAGCAGGTGTCCGACCATCAGGACACGCCCGGCCTTCTCAGCCATGTCTTCCAGGCGCTCCGCGACATGTATGTCCAGGGCTATAGGTTTTTCCACGAACACGTGCTTGCCTGCTGCAAGGGCTTTCTCACAAATTTCACCGTGGGTCACCGCAGGTGTCGCAATCACCAGGGCATCAAGGGCATCATCAGCCAGGAGTTCATCGAGCGACTGGGATGGCACGTCATATTGATTCGCGAAAGCCGCGGCCAGTTCAGGGTTGTCATCACACACCGCATGCAGGGAAGCACTTTCGGCAAAAACCCTGACCAGGTTTTTACCCCAGTAACCGCATCCGACGACAGCGACTCTTGCGGTACTGTTCTCAGTCATCACCGGGCTCCACCTGCACAGAAGTATTTAAACCCAGTATTTCAGGGGCAAGCACATCCTTGTCGCCAGCCTTTTGAAAAAGCTGTTGCTGGATATCCTGGGGGTCTCTCAGGGCGGTAACCAGGTAGGCATCACTGTCGCTGGCGTCTTCAAATTTTCGCCATACCGGCAATCCCAGGTGCTCACTGACGCTGTTGTTGGGCTCCCAGATACCGCTTAATTCGATATCAAACTCCTGGGCGCGAATATAGGCAATTTCACTCAGCTCGGATAAGCCGCAAAGCAGTAATTTTCTTTGCCCCACCCGCTGGCATTGCGTGTAAATCAGGGTGAATGACTTGCTCGCGCGCCGATACAGGTCAAAGGAGGTAGACAGGTACTTGGCCGAAAGCCGGCTCTTTTCACTGAATCCCTTTGGCGTCAGGTAATAGAGGTAGCGGTTAGCCGGGGCCTGCTGGATCTTGATATAACCCTTGCGGGCGCAACGTTTCAGGTAAGAGTTTGCCAGTCCCAGCGCCACACCCAGCTCACTGGCGAGATTCCGCTGGGTCAATTCCTCGTTTCTTTCAACCGCTTCAAGGATTTCGAGGGTCAGCGAGTCCTCTTTGTTGACGTTGTTCATGGGATGAACATTCTAATTCATCTCGTTCAAAAAGTGAACAACTTCATTTTTAAGGAATTAATCTAGGTGAAGATGAAATCGTCGGTGTGTAGATCCAGCAGATCCACGCCAACGAGGGTAACAGAATTTCCTGCCCCGAGGTCGATCACCGTATCAGCACCAGCCTGCGTGGCGGCATTTTGAACATCAACAAATGAGGTCAGCGAGGTCACCGCCTTGAAGTCAATGACATCGTCTGATCCCGCGCCGGCACTGAAGTCCAGCAGACGATCCAGGTCGCTATTGTCATCAAATATAAAGAGATCGTTACCACCGCCGCCGGTCAGGTTATCATTACCTTCGTTACCGACCAGGGTATCGTCTCCAAGCCCGCCCAGCAGGTTGTTGTTACCGCTATTACCATTAATGGTATTGTCCAGGGCATTGCCGGTACCGCGCAGGTTGCCGGTACCCAGCAACGTCAATTCTTCCACGTTCGCCGCCAGCGTGTGGGAGATACTGCTCTTTACATGGTCCGTACCCTCGCCCGCCAGCTCCGTCACGATGTCACCGGTGCTCTGCACAAAGTATTCATCATCACCCAGGCCGCCTTCCATGCGATCACTGCCCAGGCCACCATCAAGGATGTCATTACCCTCGAACCCGCGCAGACGGTCGTTACCCGCCAGGCCGTTCAGCGTGTCATTACCGCTGCTGCCGTTGAGGATATTATTCAGGCTGTTACCCGTGCCCGTCAGTCCGCCCGGATCTGTCAGCGTCAACCACTCCACGTGGTTCGGCAGGACAAAGTCCACCGAGCTCAGTACCCAGTCCGTTCCCTGGCCGCTCGACTCCACCACCCGGTCAGCACTGTCGTCCACGATGTACTTGTCATTACCAGCATAGCCGCGCAGGAAGTCCACGCCCGCACCGCCGTCCAGCGTGTTGCGACCACTGTTTCCAAACAGCGAATTCGCCAGCGCATTGCCCGTCGCCGAGATATTGCTCGTACCCTGCAGCGTCACACGTTCCACGTGATCCGTCAGCGTGTAGCTCAGGGTAGTGAACACCCAGTCAACGCCTTCACCCGCCTGCTCCGTGACAATATCGCCAGCCTGCCTGACAAAATAACGATCATTGCCAAGACCACCGATCATCTGGTCGTCACCACCGCCGCCGCTGAGGATGTTATTCCCCGAGTTACCGGTCAGCACGTTGTTGAGGGTATTACCCGTGGCGCGGATATTGCCCGTGCCCAGCAGCGTCAGGTTCTCAACATTATTGGCCAGGGTGTAGGAAATTGTGCTCTTGACCAGGTCGGTACCCTTGCCTGCCAGCTCGGTGACGGTGTCACCAGTGCTGTCCACGTGGTACTCGTCATCACCATCACCACCTTCCATGCGGTCACTGCCGACGCCGCCATCCAGCACGTCATTTCCGTCAAAACCGCGTAGACGGTCGTTGCCTGCTAATCCATTGAGATTATTATTACCTGCATTGCCGTTGATCAGGTTATTGAGGTTATTGCCGTTGCCGTTAAGGCCAGCACCCGTCAGGCTCAACCACTCAACGTGGCTGGGAAGGGTAAAATCTACGTCACTCAGGACCCAGTCGGTGCCCTGGCGACTGGCTTCAATCACTACGTCGCCCGCTTCATCCACCACATACCTGTCGTTACCGCTTCCACCGCGCATCGTGTCAGCACCGGTACCACCATTAAGCGTATCCCGACCACCGGCACCAGAGAGGTTATTATCACCGCTGTTACCAAGCAGCAGGTTATTGGAATCGTTACCGGTACCGCTGATATCCTGGGTCCCGGTGAGTGTCAGTCTTTCCACGTTCGCCGCGAGAGTGAAATCCACGCTGCTTTCTACCGTGTCGGTACCACCGTTAAGGCTTTCCACGGCCCGGTCACTGGTGTCGTCAACGATATAAAGATCATTACCCCCGCCACCGCGCATGAAATCAGCCCCGGGACCACCATCAAGGGTGTTTGCTCCGCTATTACCAAAGAGCGAGTTGTTCAGTGCATTGCCGGTCGCATTTAGAGATGCGGTAGTTTGCAGGGTTACACGTTCAACATTCGCCGGAAGAACATAGCTGAGCGTGGTAAACACCCAGTCAACACCTTCACCGGCCTGCTCAGTGACGACGTCGCCTGCCTGCCTGACAAAATAACGGTCGTTACCGAGCCCGCCAATCATCTGGTCGTCACCGGCTGCACCACTCAGCGTGTTATTACCGCTATTACCATTAATGGTATTGTCCAGGGCATTGCCGGTACCGCGCAGGTTGCCGGTACCCAGCAGCGTCAATTCTTCCACGTTCGCCGCCAGCGTGTGGGAGATACTGCTCTTTACATGGTCCGTACCCTCGCCCGCCAGCTCCGTCACGATGTCACCGGTGCTCTGCACAAAGTATTCATCATCACCCAGGCCACCTTCCATGCGATCATTACCCAGGCCACCATCAAGGATGTCATTACCCTCGAACCCGCGCAGACGGTCGTTACCCGCCAGGCCGTTCAGCATGTCATTACCGCTGCTGCCGTTGAGGATATTATTCAGGCTGTTACCCGTACCCGTCAGTCCGCCCGGATCTGTCAGCGTCAACCACTCCACGTGGTTCGGCAGGACAAAGTCCACCGAGCTCAGTACCCAGTCCGTTCCCTGGCGACTCGACTCCACCACCCGGTCAGCACTGTCGTCCACGATGTACTTGTCGTTACCAGCATAGCCGCGCAGGAAGTCCACGCCCGCACCGCCGTCCAGCGTGTTGCGGCCACTGTTTCCAAACAGCGAATTCGCCAGCGCATTGCCCGTCGCCGAGATATTGCCCGAGCCCTGCAGCGTCACACGTTCCACGTGATCCGTCAGCGTGTAGCTCAGGGTAGTGAACACCCAGTCAACGCCTTCACTCGCCTGCTCCGTGACAATATCGCCGGCCTGGCGAACAAAGTAGCGATCGTCTCCCTCACCACCCAGCATCTGGTCGTCACCGCCGCCGCCGCTGAGGATGTTATTCCCCGAGTTACCGGTCAGCACGTTGTTGAGGGTATTACCCGTGGCGCGGATATTGCCCGTACCCAGCAGCGTCAGGTTCTCAACATTATTGGCCAGGGTGTAGGAAATTGTGCTCTTCACCAGGTCGGTACCTTCGCCTGCCAGCTCGGTGACGGTGTCACCAGTGCTGTCCACGTGGTACTCATCATCACCATCACCACCTTCCATGCGGTCACTGCCAACGCCGCCATCCAGCACGTCATTTCCGTCAAAACCACGTAGACGGTCGTTGCCGGCACCGCCGATAAGCGTATCGTTTCCAGCAGCACCGTTGAGAATGTTATTAATGGAATTACCCGTTCCTGTGGAACCAAAGGCGTTGGTCAGGGTTAACCACTCAACATGGTTTGGCAGGGTGTAGTCAACGGAACTCAGTATCCAGTCAGTGCCCTGGCTACTGGATTCGATGACCACGTCGCCGGCATTATCCACGTAGTATTTATCGTTGCCGGCACCACCGCGCATGGTATCGGAACCGATTCCGCCATCCAGTGTATCCCGGCCGCCCCCGCCATCAAGGGTGTCAAAGCCAGCATCACCAAACAGCAGATCGTGACCATTTTCACCAAATATCTGGTCGTGTCCCAGCCCGCCCCTGAGCTCGTTTCGCAGCGCATTGCCGATAATGTTGTCGGACGCGCTACTGCCAATGGCATTCTCAATATTGGCGTTATACGCGATGTAAACTGTGCGATCCTCAACGTGTGTCGAGGAGTCCACCCGGGTAAAAGTGATGTGAGAACCCAGCGAGGACCCTTCTCCGCCGTTCAGGTTTATCGTAGCGCCTGTGGACGATGCGGAATAATCAATGGTATCTATACCGCCACCATCCCAGATGGTTTCGAAGTACTCTCCAGTGTCGGTGTAGGAATAAGTCGTGTCGCCTGCATTGTGAGAAGTGTTGGCGCCATAAATGTACTGGATAGCCTGGATATCAAGCACCATCGGTGTAGTTGGCCAGCGGTCAGGGGCACCGTCCACGACAAACTCCGAGGATTGCAGCATGATGGGGTAATACTGTCCTTCAACATCGACCGGAAGGCTGACGCCTACACCACCCCCATCATTAGGATGCTTTAAACCGAGGGTATGACCAATCTCGTGCAGCAGGTTCTTGAACTGTTCACTGCGCGGGGTAAAGGTGGTGCTGGTTGGAATATCGTTTGAATCAATCCATATATCCCCGGCGACAGGACTGTCATTGGGAAAATAAGCCCAGGAGACGATGCCATTGCCCCGGTCAAGATCAGTAAAGGCGGTACGAATATCACCCACCGAAGTCGCGGTGTCAGCCACGAGGGTGAAATTGATATTGGCTACATTCGACCAGGCATCCAGCGCATCCGCAACAGCGGTTTGCTGACCGGCATTCAGGGGAATAAAGTTATTGCTGCTCCCTGCAACTACTCCCGGTTCATCAAAGCCTGAATAAGGATTTCGAAAAGTCGCACCGGCCTGGGGAAAGCTGAAAGTCAGCTCAACTTTACTGGCGCCAGAAGTCTTGCCCCAGGCACGATCCCACAAGAAGGCGTCAATCTGGTCGTTACCGGAACCGGTAACTACTACAACAGGGACAGAATTTGAAGTTGGCGTACCCACCCCGGAATTATCACTCGTTTAGGGTAGATATCCCAATAATTTTTGGTGAAAAATGTGAACTGTGCATGAACCCTGCAGGCTACTTTTTAACTACTTTCTAACTTAGTACCTAAAGTGCTTGAATGGCCTGTCTTTTTCTTATCTATCGACTGAGACGCTGCTGCGGCCGACACAGTGGTAGTCAAAGCCGAGAGCCTGCATTTCATTAACCTCGTAAACATTCCTGAGATCAATCATGACATTGCCTGACATTCTCTCCAGTACCTTTGCCATGTTCATGCCGCGATATACGTTCCACTCGGTAAGCAAAATGATGGCATCCACGCCGTCAAAAACGTCCTGTAGCTCATCACAGTATTCGATAGTTCCGGGCAAAAGGTGTTTCGCCTCTTGCATCCCCTTGGGATCATGCGCACGAACTTTCATACCATTCTCAACCAGCTTGGGCAGTATTGACAGGGACGGTGCCTCTCGCATGTCATCGGTTTCCGGTTTAAAAGTAAGTCCAAGTACGGCAACCGTTTTGCCCGATTCACTTCCACCCAATGCCTTGCGCACCTTGTTAATCATGCGGGCCTTTTGCGCCTCGTTCACCTCGATAACCGATTCAACAATACGGCTTGATGCGCCATGCTCCTGCGCAATACGCGCCAGTGCGCGGGTGTCCTTGGGAAAACAGGAGCCACCGTAGCCGGGGCCGGGATGCAGGAACTTCCTGCCAATGCGTCCATCCAGCCCCATCCCCCTGGAAACATCGTGCACGTCTGCGCCCACTTCCTCGCACAGCGTGGCAATCTCGTTGATAAAGCTGATCTTGGTAGCCAGGAACGCGTTGGATGCATACTTGATGAGTTCTGCAGTTTCCAGGCCGGTGACCAGTAATGGTGATTCAATGAGGTTTAGTGGTCGATACAGCTCCCGAAGCAGTTTCTCCGCGCGCTGACTCTCAACGCCAATCACTACACGATCCGGGCGCATAAAATCGGATATGGCAGCACCTTCCCGCAGAAACTCGGGGTTTGAAGCCGGGTCAAAATCCGCATCCGGATTCGTCTCCGCGATAGTCCTTTGCACGTTACGCGCCGTGCCAACAGGTACCGTGGACTTGTCCACGATTACCGTGTAACCCTCGAGGTAGGGAGCGATGTCCCTGGCTGCCTGGAACACGTAGGTTAAATCAGCGTGACCGTCGCCGTGCCTTGAGGGGGTCCCAACCGCGATAAAGATGATGTCACTTTCGCGAACAACTTGTTCCATTTGCGTGCTGAAAGACAGGCGCCCTTCCCTTTTATTCTTTTCCACCAGGACATCCAGGCCCGGCTCATAGATAGGGATATGTCCTTCATTCAGCAGCCTGATTTTTTCCTCGTCAACATCAACGCAGGTGACATTCGCACCGAATTCTGCAAAGCACGCGCCGGACACCAGCCCGACATAGCCACTTCCAAGCATTGTTACATTCAAGGGTTTTTTCTCCGCTTACAGTCTTTTCAGTGTGACGCCTTCGGGTATGGAAACCCTGTCCAGCACTGCCTTGACATCAAACACCACTCCCCGGCGCCCATTTAATAAATCGCAAATATAGTTCCACCCACCGTCCAGGTATTCCTGGTGTGATACCGCCAGCACTACCGCGTCGGCTTTTTTCAAATCATCTCTTGCCACCGATTCGATACCGTATTCCTCGCGCAACTCTTCCGGCTCTGCCAGGGGATCATGAACCTGCACATGGACACCGTAGTCCTCAAGCTCACCAATGATGTCCACGACCCGCGTATTGCGAATATCCGAAACATTTTCCTTGAAGGTGAGGCCAAGGATGGTAATGACCGCATTTTCCACCTGGCACCCGGTCTGGATCAGTGTCTTTATTAATTTCGACGCCACGTGCCCACCGATACCATCGTTGATGTGTCGACTGGCAAGGATCAAATCCGGGATGTAACCTGACTTGGTGGCCTTGTAAGAAAGGTAATAGGGATCAATACCAATACAGTGCCCTCCCACCAGGCCGGGCCTGAACGGCAGGGCATTCCACTTGGTGCCTACCGCTTCAAGGACATCATTGGTATCAATATCAAGACGTTCAAATACCAGTGCCAGTTCGTTCATCAGGGCTATATTGACATCCCTTTGTGTATTTTCGATGACTTTTGCAGCCTCGGCCACGCGAATCGACGGTGCGCGATGCACACCAGCCTCCACCACCGATGAGTACACGTCTGCCACGATATCCAGCACTTCCGGTGTTTCACCGGACACTATTTTCATAATGTTGGTGAATGTATGCACCTTGTCACCTGGATTGATCCTCTCCGGTGAATAGCCGATAAAAAAGTCCCTGCCACATTGCAGGCCCGACTCCGCTTCAAGCACCGGCTTGCAGTCTTCTTCCGTGGCCCCGGGATAAACTGTCGACTCATATACCACGATATCGCCCTTCTTTAACTGCTTGCCCACGGTACGTGATGCAGCGATCAGCGGATCCATGTTCGGACTCTTGGCATCGGTAATAGGTGTCGGCACAGCAACGATGTGAAAATCAGCCCTGGACAGATCGCTGGCATCCGTCGTGAACTGGATGTCCGCCTGTTTCAGTTCTTCCGGGGAAATCTCATTGGTAATGTCGTCGTGCTGCTTCAGTTGTTCAATTCTTGCCGGGTTGATATCAAAGCCAATTACGCTGGCCTTCTTGCCAAATGCCACGGCTACCGGCAGCCCGACATAGCCCATTCCCACCACTGATATTTTTCTGTCCTCAGTCATTCGCTAATCCCAAAATATGATTTATACCAATCAACAAAATTCTTCATACCCGCCGGCAGGGAGGTTTTTGGTGCATAACCCAGCATCGCACTAGTGTGAGCGATATCCGCATGGGTTTCATCCATGTCACCGGCCTGCTTTTCAAGAAATTCCCTGTCGGACTTTCGACCAACACATGCCTCGATAACCTCGATATATTCCATCAGACGCACCGGGTTTCCATTGCCCAGGTTATATAACCTGTAGGGTGCTTCGCTACTGGCGATTTGTCGTCCCTCGGCCCAGTTCGTATCCGCCTGGGCGATATTATCCAGCGCGAGGATTGTACCCTCGACGATATCGTCGATGTAAGTAAAGTCGCGCATGTGATCGCCATTATTAAAGACCTGTATGCTGTCCCCCTCGATGATCTTTTTGACGAAAAGGAAAGGTGACATGTCCGGCCTGCCCCATGGCCCGTACACGGTAAAATAGCGCAGCCCTGTAGTGGGCAATCCATAAAGGTGGCTATAGGAATGCGCCATCATCTCGTTGGCTTTCTTGGTCGCCGCGTACAGTGACACCGGGTGATCCACGCCGTGCTCGACCGAGAATGGCAAACGCGTGTTTGCACCATAAACTGAACTCGACGAGGCATAGACCAGGTGCTCTACTTCGCTGTTCCGACAGCCTTCCAGGACATTCAGAAAGCCCACCAGGTTGGCATCACCATACACCCCGGGATTTTCTATGGAGTAACGCACACCGGCCTGGGCCGCGAGGTTAACCACTCTTTCCGGCCTGTGCCCTGTAAATAGCGCACTGACGGCATCCCGCTCGGCTATGTCCATTTGCACAAACTGGAAGCCCGCTTTTGCCTCGAGACCCGCCAGGCGGTCTCTCTTGAGCTGCACCGGGTAATAGTCGTTCAGGTTATCCGCACCGACAACCTCGTCACCGCGTTCAAGCAGCTGACGACAAACGGCGGCACCGATAAATCCTGCTGCACCTGTTACGAGTATTTTCATAGAGTAAGTGATTAACCGGGCCTGGCTAAATATTTAATTATTCCTGATAAATCATTCACTTAATTGATTTTTCCAGGGGCGGCTGATTATAGCACTGCAACATGACGATGAAAGTGAGTCAAGCCGATATTGAGATGAAGGTTTAAATAAAAAAAGGCCCAAAACGGGCCTTCTTTTATGTGTATGGCGTCCCCAAGGGGATTCGAACCCCTGTTGCCGCCGTGAAAGGGCAGTGTCCTAGGCCTCTAGACGATGGGGACTTGATGAACGTCCAATACAATCAAACTTGGTGGAGCCAGGCGGGATCGAACCGCCGACCTCTTGCATGCCATGCAAGCGCTCTCCCAGCTGAGCTATGGCCCCTTGATTCAAGAAGGTTTGCCTTCTCTACCAGCGTAACTACTTGCTTACCATTGCTTTTTTTAAAAAGAGACGGGCAAAAAAGCGGCTCACGCCATGGCCGCGAGACTGTACGTTAGGCCCCTCTTCATGTCAAGTTTCTGCCCGCTGTTTTATGTAGTCCAGGGCCATTTCCAGGCGTGCCAGGCAGCGCTCCCTGCCAACCAGGAAAAGCGTATCGTCAATGGACGGTGACACGCCCGCACCGGTGACTGCCACGCGCAGCGGTTGGGCAATCTTGCCGAGCTTGAGCTCGAATTCCCCGGCGGTGCTTTCCAGTGCCTGGTGCAGTGGCTCTTTTTCCCAGTTCGCCAGCCCGGCCAGGCGATCACGCAGGCTGGCCAGTGGCTCCGCGATTACCGGGCGCAGGTGTTTTTTTGCCGCGGCCGCATCAAACTCGTCGAAATCCTCGTAAAAGCAGCGGCTCTGGTCCAGCAACTCATTGAGGTCCTTGACCCTCTCTTTTTGCACCGCCACCAGCTTCTCAAGCGCTGGCCCGTCATCCGTGGGGATGCCCATGGCAGAGAATTTCTCCGTCATGATCCCGGCCAGTGCGGCATCACTCGCGTCCCTGATGTACTGCTGGTTTAGCCACAGGAGTTTTTCCGGGTTGATGGCGGAAGCGGCCTTGTTGACGTCGGCAATATCAAACAGCTTTATCATTTCCTCGAGGGAAAACACTTCCTGGTCCCCATGCGACCAGCCCAGTCGCACCAGGTAATTCAACAGGGCCCCGGGCAGGATCCCCTCTTCCCGGTACTGCAGCACGCTCACCGTGCCGTGTCGTTTTGACAGCTTCTTGCCATCGGGCCCGAGGATCATCGGGATATGGGCATAGGATGGCGCTTCCGCGCCAAGAGCCTTGAGCAGGTTCATCTGCCGCGGCGTGTTGTTCAGGTGATCGTCACCGCGCATGACGTGGCTGATTCCCATGTCCATGTCATCCACCACCACGCAAAGATTGTAGGTGGGGCTACCGTCTGAGCGTGAGATGATCAGGTCATCCAGCTCGCTGTTCTGGAACACCACGTTGCCCTGCACGAGATCCTGTACCACCACGTCCCCATCCAGCGGGTTTTTGAAGCGCACCACGGGCTTGTCGTGAGCCGGACTGGCTGTTGCCGGGTTCCTGCAACGGCCGTCGTAGCGGGGCTTTTCACCACGAGCCATGGCGGCCTCGCGCATTTCATCCAGGGATTCCCTGCTGCAATAGCAGTGATAAGCATCGCCCTTTTCCAGCAGTTGCTGGATCACCTCGGCATAACGTTCACCGCGCTGGCTCTGGTAGACAAGCGGCTGGTCCGATTCGAGACCGAGCCAGGCCATGCCGTCAATGATGACTTGCACCGCTTCATCGGTGGAGCGCTCCCGGTCGGTGTCTTCAATACGCAGGACAAACTCGCCGTTACAGTGGCGCGCATAGAGCCAGCTGAACAGGGCAGTACGCACACCACCGATGTGCAGCATCCCTGTCGGGCTTGGGGCAAAACGTGTTCTAACGGTCATATTCCATGAGAAATTCGTGGCAGTTCTTCAAAAAGCCGAGAGCATAGCGTTTGCGCGAGGATTTGTCCTCAAGCACTGTCATGCATACAGGTCGATATACCCCATTTGGGTGATTTCAATACCAGATCCCTTTTGTTATAGTCTTTTCCGTGCGCAATCTAGGAAGCGCACATTGTAGTATCAACAATATACCCTTAGCTTCATGTAACCCCGCTTCGGCGGGGTTTTTTTATTCTAATCAATAAGTTACCCATCTATTGATTGTGTCTCGAGGCTGCGCGTGGTTTTTCATGCCCGCCCGCAGCACCCGGACCGATGAAATTCCCTGTATTCCCCCTGTTTTCTGCCCAGTCCACCCGCAAAACACAAAATAATTGAGGAAAACGGCTTAAATAGAGATAAATCCTCAATTTTGTTTACTTCGGGCCATGCTCGTGAAACAATTTTGCCCCTTTTCGGACTAAGCTGTAGGCCCACTCGAAAAGTGAGTGCTGTAAGGGCTGGCATAACCAGCTTATTTGTAATGATTTCAGTTACCTGGAGTATCCATGAAAAAATTGTACCTGAGCCTTTTGCTGTGCCTGGCGGTGTTGCCCGCAAGGGCTGAATTTAACGATGGCGTTGTTGCCTACCTGATGGGGCAGTACGACAAGGCCTATTCCACCATGCGCTCCCTCGCAGAGTCCTCTGAGCACGCCTATGCCCAGTATTATGTTGGCATGATGCACATGAAGGGCCAGGGTGTCGAACAGGACTACAAGGAAGCCGGGGAATGGTTTCGTCGCGCCTCGGAGCAGCGTGTGCCACAGGCGCAGTACAAGCTGGGTATGCTGTACATGAATGGCCAGGGTCTGCCAAGGGATTATGAGTTTGCCTATAGCTGGTTTCGCGTGGGTGCCGTACACGGCCACAAGAAATCCATCTCTGCCCTGCCCGAGGCACGGGAAAAGCTCACCGAGGAAGAAATGAAGGAAGCAGAGAAGCTGTCGCTGGAGTTTATCCAGAAATACGGTCCAACAAAGGAAGACAAGAAACCGGGGGAACCCATGGAGATCCCCAACGAGTAGCTTTTAAGGCTAGGCGCTGACCCGTATCAGCTGGCCCGGCCCGGAATTCACACCCGCACCACCCATTCGCTCGATAAGGGCAGACAGTATCTGTGGCCCCGGCATGCTTCGCGAGGAAGGCTCGAGGATTCGCCCGGGCAGGTACGGCACCTGTGGCTGGCTGGCCCGCTGCTGGCGCGATTCAACTATCTCGGGCTCACTTAGCGGCACAACCTTTTCTACCTTTTCAGCCACGACAGAGACCGTTTCGGCATCAAATTCCTCAGACACAGGCTCACGTTGCCTTCCACCATGGTGCTGGTAGGGCGCGGCGATCAGGACAGGTTGCAGGGCATTGACAGGCAAGGTGCTATTTTCCATGTGTGGGTTATGTACGGGTTAACGGAAATAATAGACCAAAATTCTCACGCCCGTGCGTGAGGCAAATCACAAAAACGCGCGATTATGCGCGTTTTTCCATTAACAGGTTCACATTCCTGAGTGATTGCAGGTGCAGGTAAAGCAGCTCCATCTGGTCAGTCTTGACAAGATCTGCCAGCTTACCCGGCTTCAGGGCCTTGAGCTTGTCGCGGTTTACTGCGAAAAAACCACCGATGGACAGCTTCTCACCGCTCTTCATTTCAATGTTCGCGGTCATGGGTTCCAGCAGATCCAGCTCCTTGAGGTTTTCACAAAAAGCGCGGGTCAATTCCACGTGGTTCTGGTATTCCTTGAGGAAGTCCACTGCCTGGGAAAGGATATCGGTCTGTTCGCCATCAGCGTCAAATAACGGCTTACCTTCCTTCGCGGTATTGAAACCGGTGTAGCCTTCGTCGATGCACACGGTGTATTGCTCGTTGGCACGGGCGAGGATGAATGGGTAGCGACGTGCATAGGCTGGAATATAGCGTGCGTTCCACTGCCCCTTATCATCAACATAAAGATTCTGCCCGGCTTCCAGGCCAAGTACCACGCTTGGAAACACCATGTCGTCATTGTCTTTACCAAAGACGATGGCATACTCGCGTGCAGCCTGGGCGAATTCAATCGCAGCGATGTACAGGCTGCTGGATTCATTGGCAAACTCGAAACCTTCTACTGGCTCAATACAGAGCTCACCGTGTTGTTCCTTGTTGATGGGTACTACGTTCTTGTAAAAAAGAGGCTGGGACTGCTGTGCTGTACTCATATTTTCTCAAACTGCTCCTGTACTGGCTTCAATTATAATTCTTCGTCTTCATCGGCAAAGAGATCGCTGAACTCGCCAGCTTCTCCACCGCTGTCTTCTGCTGGCGCTGAGTCGTCGCCATCGTCGCCAAAGAGTTCAGACTCGTCGATGTTTTCAACAACCGGGCTGATCATGCTATCGACCTTTTTCATGACACGGTTAAGGCCGCCACGCTCATCCGCGTAGGCAACGATAACATCCGTCAGACCGGCTGAATTACCCGCCGCTTCCTGGCGTGCTCCAAGACCATCCACGCGGGCGTCAATGGCATTGATCATCTGCTGCACTTCTTCTGTGGTTGCGGCAGAGTCACACTTTGCTTCGCTTTCACACCGGCTCAAAGAAAGGGTCATGGCCTGGCGAATATTCTTGAATACGGCCACCTCTTCCATCAGGGCTTCAGGGGTAGCTTCTGCAGCTTCCTCGTCAGTGAGGATCCCCGCCGCATTGGCTGCGCTAAACGCCAGGGCAAAAAGCAGGCAAAGAAGTGATTGCAGTGTGCTTTTCATTTTCAAATCTCCCTAGTAGCGGCCAAAGTTGGAAGCCAGCGAATCAACACCAATGGTCAACAGGGAGGCACCGTACTCAAGGTGATGAATACCGTTGTAATCACCCGTTTCCGCCCAGAATACCGGCCTCGACATGGCTTCAGTACCATCCTGCAGGTTCTGTATCTGGCGCTCGATTATGCTGATTTCCTGGCGCGTGGCATCGATGATGCCATCGATGGCCTCGATTGTGAGCTCAATGCCGGTAGCCTCGCTGAGCCTGGCCCTGGCATCGGCATCACCTTTCAGGCTTTCCAGCCACTCGATACGGCGCTGGGCCACTTCAAGGATTTCACTGAGCCGCTGGATCTGGCCTGCCTTGGTCTGCAGGTCATCTTCAATCTCGAAGTCATCCTCTTCGTCGTCGTAATCGTCTTCACCGTAGTATTCGGCCAGCTCTTTCTTGTAGCCTTCGTAGTTCTCGAGTTCTTCCTGGTAACCTTCAAGAAGCTCGCGCAGCTTGGCGGCATCGCCCTCACCTTCACTCAGCCTGCGTTCCAGTTCCTCGATGCGAGCCTTGAGACCGGCAATCAGCTCATCAAGCTCAGCCTCGGAGATATCCGGGGCACAACCTTCAACCTCTTCACACTGGGCAAGGGCAAGGGCCATACCGGTACCGATAACACCGTAGAGTGTCAGGTCCTCTTCAAACAGACCCACGTCGATAAAGGCAACCTGTGCCAGGCCAACCTGCTCGTTGGCAAAAGCGAAGGTGGAAGCATTGACGTTGAAGTTGGCCAGGCCGAAATTGACACCGACATTAGGTATACCGAAATTAGCGAAGCCGAAGTTGACAAGGGTATTATTCAGAAAATCCGCGTCGTCCTGGTTACCATCAATAACCGTGGCATCAAGAGACGCAAACTGTGGAGCCTGTGCACCATCGGCGATGGCGAGTACGAATTCCCCGCCGGCAATATTGATTTCAATGTTCTGACCATTGGTCACGTTACCCGTCGCCAGCAAGTAAGCCCTGCCGCCTTCTATGGCAAAAGCCGGATTAGGCGCATCAATAAACCCGCCTTCCTGGGCATCCGCCCCGGTCGCAATAATTGCCACCTGGGAACCACCCTGGCCACCTGCGCTGATTGACGGATTGTTGAAATCTCCCAGTTGCAGCAGGTTAACCTGCTCACCAATCAGGGTGATATTACCATTGGTCAGGATACGTGCATTAACATCCAGGTTAGCTGCACCGACAAAGAGCTGCTTGTTGCCATCAAGTGGGTTACCCGCAGGTGTGATGGCGCCACCGATGTACAGGTCGCCAGCAAATCCCGTCATTGTCGGCAACAACAATCCGCCGGGACCAATTGTCAGGTCGGAGGTGGCGTTACCCGTATCGTTGGGGAAAGTCACTGAGCCGGAGCCGATGATGTTGTTAGCGAAAGAAACGCCGTTCTGGTGGTTGATGGTGTCGTCACCATTGATTGTCATCGTGGTGACGGTACCGCCATTAAAGTTGTGGATATTGGAACCACCACCCGGTGTCACGCCACCATTTAACTGGCTACCCGCATTGTGATTAAACGTGTCGTTACCGGCACCGGTGGTGACCGCTCCGGCAACAGTACTTGAAAATGTCAGCGTGTTGTTGCCACCGGCATCGGTCAGTGTGCCAGGCCCGGTGAGACCGCCACTGATATTGTAGATATCGTTATCTGTGCCGCTGTCTACTATTGTGCCGGTTAACAATCCGCCGATGTTATAGTTATCAGCACCGACATTATCTGTAATGTTGCCCGTGATCGGGGCTGTCGATGTATAGCTTTCATTACCGCTGGTATCGGTGATATCACCAGTTAACGCGGCGGTGACGCTGTAAGTATCGTTTCCACCCAGGCCGCTGAGGTTTCCTGTGTGAGCCTGGTTGATGTTAAATGTATCGTCACCTGCATCATCACCGGTGAGATTTTCAATGGCGCTGAAAGACAGGGTATTGGTGCTGACATAGGTGTCATTTCCAGCCTGGACCGTAAACACGCCGCCCGCAGCAATATCGCCAATGAGTGTATCCGTGTTGCCGCTTCCCACTACGGTGTTGATATTATCAAAGGTGCCACCGATGTCAGTGGCGGTACCGGTAAAGCCATCGAAGGTACCGGTGCCGGTCAGGGTGATGGTCGCAGCTGCATTACCTGCGTAGGACAGGGTGTCATTCACGGCACCTGTGCCGCCATCAATATTGCCGCTGATGGAGCCGGTGGAGATATTAATGGCATCAGTGCCCGTGCCACCGGTAAGGTTGACAAAATCGGTAAAGGTGCCCACAACACCGCCAAAGTTAAAGGTGCCATCATTGGCGCCGGTGACAGTCCAGGTGTTGGCGGTATTGGTCGCCAGCAGGGTGTCATTGGAGCCTGTCGCTGCAGCATTAGCATCAAAGGCGGCCGTCCCACCAACGGTGAGTGTTGCACCACTAAGATCAAGAGATGATACGCCGTCCGCACCCCTGTCGATATTGAGGGTGAGATTTGTACCCGAGTTAATGGTATCTACTGACAGGCTATTGGCATCATGCACGGTAATCGTAGTACCGCCCGCAGTGCTGGCACTCAGGTCACCCTGGAAATCGTTGGTGTCATTGTCCAGGGTAATCGCATTGCCTGCAGCAACCAGGTTAGTAGTACCGCCAACATCCAGGCTTCCGCTACTGTCAGTGATATCACCACCACCCGCCGTGGTCACATCCAGGTTACCGGTGATATTTGCGGTATTCTGAAAATCCACCAGGCCGCCCGCATCGATATTGGCGTTACCTGTCACCGTCATGTTACCGAAATTAATACCATTGGCATCATCAATGTTCAGGTCATTGGTGTTATTGATGGTCACCAGCCCCTGGAAGTCATTGGTGACCGCCAGCAGGTTGATGTCGTTACCGCCTGCATCAAACACCGCGTTGCCAGTTGCAGTGATGACATCGGTACCCGTGGTGGCATTGATATTACCGCCAGCACCGTTCTCGTCAGATTTCACATTCAATACACCACCGCCATTGACGGTAAAGGCACCGTTAAAGGTCACCACGCCGCCCGCATCAATATTTGTCAGGGCATTACTGGTGACAGCTCCAAAGCTCAGGGCATTTGTATCGTCAACAGACAACTGGTTTGCCGCAGTCACCGTGACATCGCCTGTGAAGTCGTTGGTTGGCCTGTCAAGGATAATATTGTTGGCCGCGCCGGCATTTAATGTCGTGGTGCCATTAATATCCAGTACACCGGTACCGGAATCGGTAATGGTGCCTGCCGCCGCGGTGTTTACATCAAGATCCTGGGCATCAAAAGCACCGTCAAAAACCACGTCGCCGGTAGTATCAACGTCTGCATTACCCGTCAAATTGACACCACCAAAGGTGAGGTTATCGGTATCAACAATGGCCAGGTTAACGCCGTTGGTCACATTGACCTGGTCGCCACTGTCGTCATCATCAAAGTCATTGGCCGCGTTGACCAGGGAAATGGAACCGCCTGTACCGGCATCGAGTATCGAGGTGCCGGTAACCGTGACAGAACCTGCCCCGGCATTGTCATTGATATCTGCGCCGGCAGCCGTGCCGTTCGCCGTGGTATCGAGATCCAGGTTGCCGCCGACCGTTGCCGCGCCACCAAGCTGGATAATACCGCCTGCATCTACATTAAAATTGGTGCCAGCGGTAACTGCGCCAAACGTGATGTTGTTGTCATCATCAAGAGTGACGGAATTACTGTTGTTGACGGTCACCACGCCGACAAAGTCGTTGGTTGGTGAGTCAAGAGCGATATTGTTCGCAGCACCAGCTTCCAGGATAGATGTGCCGCCCACGCTGACTACTGCTGCAGCGCCTGCGTCATTCAACAGGCCATTGGTTGTCAGCTCAAGATCGCCGGTGCCGGTATCAAGGTCACCGGTACCAATGGTCAGTGCATCAGTTTCTGCAATGTAAATGCCGCCTGCGCCGTTGCTGGCATCCGCATTCAGCGTCACAGCAGCCGTGTCAATGGCACCGGCCCCGGTAGCACCGATGGCCGCGCCGCCCGTGGCACTCACATCCAGGGTTAGCACGTTGGCGGTCAGGGTGGCTGTACCGTCTGTTATACCACCGCCGCTGCTGATTAGAGTCAGGTCATCTGCGGCATCACCAAGGGCACCGCCAGTGGTCCAGTCAAGGGCCGTAAGTGTTACTGTCTGCGCAGTGGCGGCCGTAGTGATGGTGAACTGGCTGGTGTTGGTGGAGGTGCTTTCTACGATGTTTATGTCGCCAGCTGCGGCTGTGCCATTGGTGGTCAGGTTAAACGTCGCACCGCCCGCGGTGTTGGTGTTGATGGCATTACTAATACCAATACCACCACCAGTACCGCCGGCAACCATCACGATTGCACCGGCACCACCTACAGTTATCGTACTGTCGGCACCGACATCATCAATGTCACCATTCGCCGTAGTCAGGCTGACAGTGTTCGTTCCTGTCTGATCAATGATGGTATCAACGTCTATTGCACCGGCAGCCAGTGTTTCGATGATGATATCACCGTTGTTGCTGTCAAGATTGACCAGGTCTATACCGTCAGCTTCGTCAATTACTATATCACCCGCCGCCGATGTAGTGGCATCTATACTATTAATGTCTGACTCAATCTCATTGGCTGCTGCACCAATCCCGCCTGCTGCCGTCAGGGTAGCAAGATCACCTACAAGATTATCGGTTCCCGCATTGGCATCGGTGATCGCACCCGTAGCATCTATTGTGATATCCCCTCCCCCGGCATTTGCCAGGCCAAGTGGCAGCGCGCCGATGGAATCCACAAGCAGGTTGCTGTTGTCATTGGAAGAATCAGCATTTAGCTGTGTTGCAGCAGTCACCTCGACAATACTGCTGTTACCGATGCCGCCGGCGTCGGCAATAAGATTAATGGTACTGCCTTCAACATCCGCCGTGCCATCATCGGCAAGGCTGTCTATAGCACCGGTTGAATCCAGGGTCACGTTACCACCCGCAGCACCGGCATCCACAAGGTCAATGATGAGATCGCCGATAGAGTCAATCAGGATATCGCCGTCATCACCCGCATCGGTATCAGCATTCAGTGATGTTGCTGCTGTAACATCAACGGTGGACGTTGTGCCGATACCGCCCACCGCGGCAGTCAGGCTAACCCCACTGCCTTCCACGTCGGCGACACCATTGTCCGTGGTGCTGTCAATGGCGCCGGTTGAAACCAGTATCACGTTACCACCCGCAACACCGGCATCCACCAGTCCGATAATGAGATCGCCGATAGAATCAATCACGATGTTACCATTGTCACCCGCATCGGTATCCGCGTTAAGTTCTGTCGCGGCGGTGACTTCGACTATGCTGCCGGTACCAATGCCTCCGACAGCGGCCACAAGGTTGATGGTGCTGCCTTCAATATCGGCCGTGCCATCGTCATTCAGGCTGTCTATGGCGCCGGTGGAATCGAGGGTCACATCACCACCCGCCACGCCGGCATCTACCAGGCCGATGACCAGGTCACCAATAGAATCAATCAAGATATTTGCGTTATCACCGGCGTCGGTGTCGGCATTCAGGGCCGTGCCGGCGCTCACATCGACTGTATTACCTGCGCCGACACCAATACCGCCAGCGGCAGCAACCAGGTTGACAGTGTCACCCACAACGTCTGCTACGCCATTGTCTACCGCGGTGATGTTGCCGGTGGAATCCAGGGTCACATCGCCACCACCGCCTGTGGTAACCAGGCCGACAGGCAGATTACCAATAGAGTCAATTACAATAGCGGTATTGTCAGCGGTGGTATCAGCGTTGAGCTGGGTGCTTGCGGAGACATCAAGCGGCGCGGTATTACCGATACCGCCTACGGTGGCCACAAGGTTGATGGTACCGGCACTAATGTCAGCCACGCCGTCATCAGCAGCGCTGTCTATGTCACCGGCTGAAGTAATATCCACCTGCCCTGTTCCTGCAGTAACACTGCCGACGGTCACGTCGCCGGTGGTCACCGTGGACAGGTCTATCGTGTTGTTTGTTCCGGTAGCAACGTCAGTCGCAAGCAAATCAGCGCCTGTCACTGCAACTGTAATGGTGCCATTAGCAGTGTCGAGATTTGTTAATGTCGTGGCTGTTACTGCTGTCAGGTTAATGTTATCGCCACCACCAGAGACCTGGATATCGTCAAAATTGACGGCACCTGTTGCGGCAGCAGTACCGCCCAGGCTATCAATATTAATGTTATTGTTTGTGTTTACTGAAGCGTCAATAGTCGAGGCGATAATTTCAAGTGCTGCATCGGCATCGCCACCATTTGGCCCAGTAAAACCAATTCCGAACTGGCTTACCAATGTCAGTACACCCGCAGCATCGGTCAGGGTGATATCAGATGCGCTGACATCGCCTGCATCCCTGATATTTCCGCTAACCGTTGTTATATTCACCGCAGATGCGGTTGCATTGTCGCTGGTGATACCGCTGACAACTGTCAGGCCATCAGAATCTATATCGATGGTGCCGGCACCGGAATTCACCGTCGCACCTTCGACCATGGTGAAATCACCACCGTTTGAAGAATTACTATCGGCGGTCAACGTAATATTGTCACCATTCGAGGCGATGCTGGAAGCAGCACCCATGTTGATATCATCAAAGGCCTGCACTGTCACGGCCCCACCGCCACCCGCAGTGCTTACTGCGCCATTAATTGTTATGCCTGAGCGATTTGCAGCATCTGGAGAATTCGTTACATCACTTCGTAGTGTCACTGAGCCTGCGTTAGCAGCGGAAACGGTGCTTCCTGTATCAAGGAACACACTTTCGTCACTGGTATCTACACCACCGCTTACATTCCCTGTGCCATTGTCACCAAATACGTCTGAGCCCTCGAGCAGTGCATCATTACCTGCGGTAACTGCGGCTGTACCTTCAAGTACCACGCCACCCACACCGTCGCCTACGCCCGCACCGTCGTTATCGGCCAGCAGATTGATATCTGCGGCCGCGCTGCCCGTGGTGTCGATTGTCACGCCAGTGCGAACAATTACGTCACGTACTGCAGAGATCGTGATGGAACCGCTTGAAGTGATATCGGCACCAACAATGGCATCAAGGCCACCACCATTGAGGATAATATTGTTGGCACCGACAACTGGGGCTGCATTTAATGTGATACCGCCGCCGTTCATCTGGAATGTTCCGCCAGCAGCACCATCAGTAAAAAGCACGCCATTCACATTTATGGTGGTCACATCCGAACTGTTACCCACGTTGATATCCCCACCATCAGTGTTAACAGCTGCCAGGTTAGCCTGAATTGCGTTTTCTACTGTAAAAGCAGAGAAATTATTAGTCGTTGTGCCTGTCGCACCAATGTCTGCTGTGACATTAATAGTGCCGCCTGTTCCCGCGTCAAGTGTGAAACTACGCGTACCGTCTGTGTCCGCATCAATTGCACCGCTGGTCAACGTGATGTCCGCACCGGCCGCTGTAGCACCGCTGTTGGTGCTGTCGAGAGTCAGGTTGGTACCCACGGTAACTGCACCAGCACCATCTATGGTGATCGTGCCGCCAGCAGTAGTGATGTTTGCATCCAGCGTAGTACCGCTCGTACCTGTCAGGGCTACACTGCCCGCCCCTGCTGCTGCGGTAGTATCAAGCCCTCCGCTAACCAGGATGGTATCGCTGTTAATGTCGATGCCTCCGGTCGTCGTTGTGACAACCCCGGTCAGGGTCGTCAACCCGGACCCTGCCGTTTGCGCAAGGCTGGCCGCGTCAATGGTATTATCCGCCGTGGTTGCACCCGCACTGGTGATGGTGATGGCACCCAGCGAGGTTGCCGCACCCACCGTGTTATCAAAATCGATGGCACCAGTACCCGCCGTGATACCCAGGGTCTCCGTGTCATTCGTTGTACCTTCCAGGGTGTTGGCAAAGGTCACCGTACCTGCACCGGCGCCGGTATTGATGAGAATGTTACCGGTCAGGGTCGTAGCGCTGTTGTAGGTCACAGCATCGTTGGTGGTGGTCACATCACCGGCGGTGGAAATGCCACCTACACCGGTCAGGTCGACCGCACCGTCACTGTTGATATCGCCATTGGCATCCAGCGTCAGCGCATTGGTGTCTGCATTCAGGGTCACCGTGCCGCCTGCTGCCGCCGTTGCCGTATCCAGCAGGGCATTCACATTAATAGTGTCAGAAGTAACATCAATGTTACCCACGGTTGCCGTGACCGCACCGTCAAACTGCGTGGTGCCGGAGCCTGCCACCTGCGTCACACTTGCGGCATCAATCGTGTTATCCGCTGTCGTGTTACCCGCACTGGTGATGGTGATGGCACCCAGCGAGGTTGCCGCACCCACCGTGTTATCAAAATCGATGGCACCAGTACCCGCCGTGATACCCAGGGTCTCCGTGTCATTCGTTGTACCTTCCAGGGTGTTGGCAAAGGTCACCGTACCTGCACCGGCGCCGGTATTGATGAGAATGTTACCGGTCAGGGTCGTAGCGCTGTTGTAGGTCACAGCATCGTTGGTGGTGGTCACATCACCGGCGGTGGAAATGCCACCTACACCGGTCAGGTCGACCGCACCGTCACTGTTGATATCGCCATTGGCATCCAGCGTCAGCGCATTGGTGTCTGCATTCAGGGTCACCGTGCCGCCTGCTGCCGCCGTTGCCGTATCCAGCAGGGCATTCACATTAATAGTGTCAGAAGTAACATCAATGTTACCCACGGTTGCCGTGACCGCACCGTCAAACTGCGTGGTGCCGGAGCCTGCCACCTGCGTCACACTTGCGGCATCAATCGTGTTATCCGCTGTCGTGTTACCCGCACTGGTGATGGTGATGGCACCCAGCGAGGTTGCCGCACCCACCGTGTTATCAAAATCGATGGCACCAGTACCCGCCGTGATACCCAGGGTCTCCGTGTCATTCGTTGTACCTTCCAGGGTGTTGGCAAAGGTCACCGTACCTGCACCGGCGCCGGTATTGATGAGAATGTTACCGGTCAGGGTCGTAGCGCTGTTGTAGGTCACAGCATCGTTGGTGGTGGTCACATCACCGGCGGTGGAAATGCCACCTACACCGGTCAGGTCGACCGCACCGTCACTGTTGATATCGCCATTGGCATCCAGCGTCAGCGCATTGGTGTCTGCATTCAGGGTCACCGTGCCGCCTGCTGCCGCCGTTGCCGTATCCAGCAGGGCATTTATCGTGATCGTATCACTGGTGATATCGATGCCACCTGCTGCATTTGCCAGCATTGCACCGTTTACCGTGGTGGTACCGGTACCGGCCTGCTGCCTGAAGGTGTTCGCATTAAAACCTGCTGCAGCCGTGGTGACATTCAATGCAGAGACAATGTCTACATCACCAAGGTCAACGCTCTGGCCTACCCCAGCTTGAAAGTCCACGCTGCCACCGCCGGCAGTAATCGTGACGTTTTCTGTGAAGTCTGTGCCTTCACCGTCGAGGGTACTCATGAATGTGACGTCGCCTGCGCCTGCGCCGGTGTTGTAGGCCACGGCATGGTCATCGGTTTGTGTCACCGCACCCATGAAGGAAATCGCATCGTCGGTGGTAGTAATGTTACCAGCCGTTTCTACGGCACCCGCGCCATCCTGTGTAAAGGCACCGGTCAGGTTGAAATCAGCAGCCACGGCAATATCAAGTAATGCCGAGTTAGTGATAGTAACCGTACCGGTGCCGGTCGTAGTCACAGTTCCCGGCACATTGACTGCACCTGCATTGATATCGAGGGATTGCAGGCTGGTCACCGAGGTACCTGCTGCAAAGGTCACAAAATTATCTGTGCCAGCTGCCGACGTGGTATCGATCACCAGGTCAACATTGCCATCATTGATTGCAGAGCCAAAGGTCACCGACCCTGCAGTACCACCGCCAGTCGCGTCTGTATCAATAGTACGCGTATTACTATCAGCAAAATTGAGCGTGGTGACAGCAGTAAGGTCAACATCACCGTTACCAGCACCACCGCTGCCATCAGTGAAGATGCTGTCATTGAAACTGGTGGTGCCGCTTGAAACAACAACAAGTCCACCTATGGGAGTGGTACCACCGACATCCTCAGTACCACCGGCATCGACGCCGAAGGTAACCGTGTCGCCAGTCACGCTAAGGATGGTGTCGCCGGTTGAATCGTCGTCTATATTATCGTTGAAAGTGACATCATCTGCACCGCTTTGAGCCGTGGTCACGTTGATCGTGCCACCCGCCTGGTTCAGTACCACGTCACCGGTAAAAATTATGTCACCGGAGGCAGTGGTGATGTAGTTACCACCATCCAGGTTAACTAGCGTGGTACCGTTAACATCGATATTGCCACCGCTTGTATTGATGTCAAAAACACTTACGGTGGCGCCGTCTATATCAACGCTCAGCAAGGGAGTAGTACCACCGATGATTGCCGTGGTATTGACATCACCTGTTGTGTTAAGAATTAAATCGTTGGCACCATTTACCGTGCCATCCACATCGATCTGACCGGCACCGGCATTGACTGTTAAATCCGCACCCAATGTAGTGGCAGAATTAATATCCACTGCAGAGTTGTTGGTGACTGTATCAATGGTCACCAGGGCCGTTGAAATTGTCAGGCTATCACCACCGGCGTTACCGATTGTCACTGCCCCCTGGGCATCAAGCGTCAGGCCATCCAGTACAACATCAGCGTCCAGGGTCGTGTCCGTATCACCAGCACCGATGGTCACATCATCACGAAAAGTTAACGTCCCGGCGCCATCGGCCTGGGCGATACCAGAATCGGTCTGCACTGTGCTGACAAATTCTGTCGTGCCGGTGGAATTGATCGTTATCGCCGCACCGGTGGCGTCACCGATGGGCGTACCGCCGCCCACCGCGGCATTGAACTGTGCCGCATCTGCCGTGTTTAGAATGAGGTCAACACCACCATCCACAATTGAGTTGACCGTCAGGGTGTCCCCGGCTCCCGTTGTCGTGAGTGTCACGTCGCCACCGGACAGTGTTACCGTATCAGTTGCTGCGGTACCAAAAACTACCGTGTTACCTGCGCTAAAAATCAAACCATCCAGCACGATATTCTCATTAAAGGTGCTACCTGTGTCACCGGCACCTATTGTCGCGTCCTGACGAAAAGTCACATCACCCGCTGCTACCGCCTGGACAATGCCTGAAGTGGTATCTACGGTACCGACAAATTCTGTCGTGCCGGTGGAGTTGATCGTTATCGCCGCGCCAGTGCCATCACCGATGGACGTACCGCCACCCACCGCAGCATTGAACTGTGCCGCATCTGCCGTGTTTAGAATGAGGTCGACACCACCATCCACAATTGAGTTGACCGTCAGTGTGTCCCCGGCTCCCGTTGTCGTGAGTGTCACGTCGCCACCGGACAGTGTTACCGTATCAGTTGCTGCGGTACCAAAAGCTACCGTGTTGTCTGCGCTAAAGATCAAACCATCCAGCACGACATTCTCATTAAAGGTGCTACCTGTGTCACCGGCACCTATTGTCGCGTCCTGACGAAAAGTCACATCACCCGCTGCTACCGCCTGGACAATGCCTGAAGCGGTATCTACGGTGCTGACAAATTCGGTCGAAGCAGAGGAATTGATCGTAATTGCTGCACCGGTGCCTGTACCAATGGGTGTCGTGCCCCCCACTGCTCCGGTGAACACGGTTCCGGCTCCGTCATCGTCCAGGGTAAGGTTGAAGGCACCATCCACGGTGCCGGCAAAATCGATACCGCCTGTGGCAATAGTTGATAATGCTACCGAGGCGGTAAGATCAACGTTGTCGTTAATATCTATACCACCGGCATTGACGCTGATATCCGCGCCAATCTCCGTTGTGCCGCCGGCATTGGTGGTGAGGCTGGCGATTTCAGTAGTGCCGCCAATAATGCCGTTAATGTCGGTGGTACCCGTGGTATTCAATGTCAGGTCAAAGTTGCCGTCCACTGTGCCGTCAAGCGTGATAGTGCCATTGCCGGCATCGGCCACCACGGCACCCGTCAACGTCGTGGCCGAGTTGTAGGTAATGGCCGCATCACTGGCAGTCACATCGCCGGCAGTGCTGATGCCACCGGCACCGGTCAGGTCGACCGCACCGTCACTGTTGATATCGCCATTGGCATCTAGCGTCAGCGCATTGGTATCTGCATTGAGGGTAACAGTACCCGCGTTGCCAGCGGTCTGCGTATCCAGCAGGGCGTTAATTGTGATGGTGTCGCTGGTGATATCAATGCCGCCGACGGCTTCGGTGAGTAGTGTGCCACCAATGGTCGTGGTACCTGTACCCGCCTGCTGTAAAAAGGTGTTCGCATTAAATCCTGCTGCCGCCGTGGTGACATTCAGTGCGGAAACAATATCAACATCGCCGAGGTCAACGGTCTGACCCACACCGCCTTGAAAATCAATTGAAGCACCACCGGCCGTCAACTGCAGGCCCTCAACAAAATTCGTGGTGCCATCAAGCGTGCTGGTAAAGGTGATGTCGTTACCAACACCGCCAGCTGTGGACATTACGGTATTGGCCTGGGTCAGGACCGTGGGGCCAGTAAAGGTAATTGAACCGGAACCGGTTGAGTCATAGGCAGGACCGTTGAGATTAATGGCAGCGCTGGTGATAGCTATGTTGCCGTTACCCACGGTGTCATCAACGCTGATACTGGCAACATCTGCCTGAGCCGATGCGCTTACCAGGAATCCACCAATAGCAGTGGTACCGCCAGTCGCACCGGTAATGGCGACATTGCCAGCGCCAGAGTTCAGGCTAAGGTTGGTGTCACCTGCTGCATCGTCATCCACGGTGGCAGTAAATACGATGTTGCCACCACCCGCCGAGGTATTGATGGTCGTCGTACCACCGGCCTGTGTGAGATTCACCGGCCCCCTGAATTCCGCATCACCGGTAAGTGCCGTGTATGTCGTGGCGGCCAGGTTTAGATCCGTGGCAGCCGTGACATCAATATCATTGGCCTGCACGTTGGAAGTCAGGGTGGTGACATCGGAGCTCGATACGAGAAAATTGTTAAGGGCATTTGTGGCTCCGACCAGGCCTGTCATCACTACTGTGCCCGTACCGGCGGTCAGAGTGAGTGACTCGGTACCAGCAGTATCGGCATCAACCGCAGCGTCAAAAGTGATATTACCTGCGTTCGCAGCACCAGTTGAAATAACAATGTCTGATATCAGGTTGGTGTTGGTGCCGAGCACAACATTACCACCGGATGTACCACCGGTACTTGTGAGGCCGGCGTTGAGATCAATAACGGCCTGTGTCGTGCCATTATCATTCAGAAATATGTTGCCGCCTGTGCCCGTACCGCTGTTGGTGGTAATGCTGTTTACAGAAAGGGTATCCGCGCCCGCACTGTCACCGTCGCTGTCTGCATCCAGGGTGATGCCCCCCCCTGCTCCTACACCGTCACCAATAGCAATGATTGGACTACCAATGGTGACATTGCTGGTACCCGTGACCATGACACCACCGGCTGCATCACCACCGTCATTGCCACCGGTATTGGCTGATGTGGTAATTGAGCCGAGGTTGATGGTAGAACCGCTGATAATCACGCCGCCTTCAAGTTCGCCGTTAGCCGCATTACCCAGGTCGCCGGTTGTCACCGTGCCCGTTGTGGTCAGGGTCAGTGCGCGATCTGTTGCTACTGCGGAAGCATCATCAGCATTGATGGCGTTGGTTAAAATTGCACCGCCCGATCCCGTGGTGAGGATAACGTCTGCGGAAAGCACGGCAGCGTCTGAAAGTGTGATGCCACCACTACTGGTGGCGGCCGTGGTGTCAATGTTGGCACCCAGGTCGATACCGCCACTACCGCTATTCAGGGTGACAGACGAGTCGTCTGTGCCCGTAATCTGCCCCGAGGTGGTGATTGAACCTGCACCGGCGCCGGAAACGATGGTGATCGGATCCTGGAAAGACACGGCAGCAACCGTAATCGCACCGGTACCTGTCGCACTGCCGATTGTAATGTCAGAGAAACCATTTGCCAGGTTGCTCAATTCAGCTGCTGTCAAATCAAGTGCACCACTGCCACCTGCGCCGGCAATATCTATGTCCTGCGATGTGGTCGCAGTTTGAAAAACAGCAGAACCGCTGCCGCTCATAGCCGCGGTAATTTCAATCTCGTCGGCGGTGTAAGTTACACCACCGGTGCCAAGCGTCACCACGCCGCCTGAAGTCAGGCTGTTGGCACCTGCCGCGACAGTAACATCAAGATCACCACCACCGGTGGTGATGGTCGCGAGGCTCAGATCGCCGATACCATTAAAGAACACGCCGCCCGGCGCATTGGTTACATTGATATCATTCTGCAGGGCGTTAAATTCAATTCGATTGGTTGAAGAGCCTATGGCACCCCCTGATGTCAGGGTTATGGTGCCGGTAGTTTCAATCTCGGCATTTGTCCCGGAAGTAGCATTTGTCGCATCAATACCGCCAGTGCCAGCAACCAGGGTAATCGCTCCTGTGCCACCACTGTCGATGGCCGTACCTGCCCCACCGTCATCAAGAATGATGCTACCTGCGCCGGAGTCAGCGTTAACGATAATCGTTGCATTGGTAACGGGCGATGTAAAAGTAGTGAGCGTGACATCAGCGCTCTGTACACCACTTTCGCCAATGGTCAAATTTTCGAAATCGGTAAAAAGGGCTATCTCGGCGTCAGTGAGGTTGACGTTCGCGGTACCGCCTCCAATTTCAATGGTTCGGGTACCATCTGCCGCTGCGCCCTGTCCATCTGTATAAATTCGAATACCACCACCCGCTCCCTGGGCTGTAACACTTGTTCCACCGGTTGTATCTATATTTATGTCGTCGATCGACTTAAAGGTGATCGAGTTAACAGCCGTACTGCTGGTGTTGTTGATGGTGACATTGTCAGCAATGGTAATACCGCCATCGTTATCATCATCAGCATTGGTTCCGTCGTCGCCGGCATTCAGTACCACGGTCTTGTCGGTATCGGCAGAGATAGTTTCTACAGTCGCGCCATCGCCGAGGATGATGTCGTCACCTGCCTGCAGTAATACACTACCCTGCAAAGCACCGGTGCCGGTTGAGCGTACGGTAGTCCCGGCAGTCACGGTAAGATCGTCGAGATCCGCTCCACTACCTTCAAGGGCTGTGAGCGTGATATCACCGGCCTGGATCACATCCACTGAAATAGTTAGCGGACTACTGGCCGTAAGAGACGTTGTTCCCGTGCCGGTGTTGGTGAACCCGGTCAATGTCGTCGCACCGTTGCCGCGTACATTGATATTACCGCTCGTGGTATTGTTGATAACCAGGTTGAAACCCGCTGCACCCGCTCCCTCCGATACATCCAGGGCGCTGCCTGTGCCGATACCATCCTGCGCGTTGAGGGTAATGATGCCGTCAGTATCGATCTCGGTATTTATTACACCCGCATCATCATTCACGGCTTCATTAATAGTACCTGCTGCTGCCGTCAGGGTGACATTGCCCGAACCGATATTGGTAATTGCGCCCGCTGCCAATTCGATATCGCCGTCGGTTGCGGTGACATCCAGGTTGGCAGTTGTACCGTTGTTGTCAAAGGTAATGTTCAGCGGATTGGTTGCCGCGCCGTTGCTGGCGGTGAAACCTGCGCCACCACTACCAAGAATTGAATAAGCAACGAGGTTGCTGTCGGGTGCAAAACTGAACGTCAGGTCACCAAACTCGGTGGCATTGTTCTGGATTTGTACGACATCAAGAGACGAAGTGGCGTTCAGGTTGGAGAAAGTCGCACCCGGCGTGGCATCAAATATGTCAATGTCTTCGTTAGCATCAACGATGCCATCATCATTGCTGTCACCGATACGGCCGCCGTTAGCAGTGATGGTCACTGTGCCGCCATCGGTCTCGATGTTGGCCAGTGCCGCAGTTACAAGGGTGTCATCATCCACCGCAATATTGCCATCACGTACATTCATACCAGCAATCACGGTGACATCACCGGAGCCGGTATTGATACCGTCATCGGCAATGGTGACATCGCCGGCAGTCGAAGTTACAGAAAGATTACCAGCGCCGGTGGTATCAAAACTGGTGACCGTGATGTTGCCGGTGTCGGTGCTAACAGTAAGGTTAGCAGCGGTGCTGGAATCCAGGGTCAGGTCAAGGTTGCCGCCTGTTGTATCAAAGGTTGAGGTCAGGTTGCTGAAGTTGGTGATGGCAACTGTCGGGGCACCTGCGGGATCAAGAGTGATCGCCAGATCAGGTAAACTACCACCGTCACCTCTCACCCTGATGTCATCGTTTGCATCAAGTGTAAGGTTGCCGGTGCTGGCCACATCCACCGCATCGGTAGCACCAATGGAAGTAGACGCCGTAAGACTGACACTTCCCGTGGTTGTAATTTGTGCAGTGTTATCTACAGATGTGTCATCAATGCCCCCGGCGGTTGCGGTAACGAGCACATTATTATCATTAGCGGTGATACCACCGTTATCAATGACAATATCCCCGGTGGTGCTACTGACATTCACGTCCCCTGCCCCGGCCGCCTGGCTAAGAGACTGCACCGTCAGCGCGGTGGCGTTAGCAATCTCGACAGCACCACTGGTGGTATTGGTGAGGTTAACCGTGGTGACATTGGTTTCAATGGCGTTACCGCTACCGATACCAGTATCTGATGAAATCGTCAGTAATCCCGTGCCGGTATTTGCAACGATGAGGTTTGCTCCACCGGTGTTATCGCTCACCGCGCCGGCTGTTGCGGAAAGCGTCACGTCGTTATCGGATGTGATTGCCCCGGAACCTGCGCCGTTACCTAAAAGAATGCTGCCGGTCGTCGAAGTAATCGATACGTCATGGGTTTCATCAGCGCCATTATCACCGGCGGTCACAACTTCGACCGTCGCCGTACCATTTGAAATGAGTTCAATAGCGCCATCAAATGTGCTGATATCACCAATGCCGCCACTGTCACCAAACTGCACGGCACTGGAATCATTGATGGCAATATCACCGGCAGCAGAAGTTTGGGCGGAAATGGTGTTCGCAGTGGTATTAATGCGGTTTGTGGTGATAACACCAATCGCGCCCGTCGCATCCATGATGAGATCATCGGCAGTGATGGTGCTGTTTGTGTCAGCATCGGTAATGGAACCAGCTACCGCGTTGAGCGTCACGTCGCCGGCGGTTCCGCCGGTGGTGATGGTATCAATCTCGATATCGCCGGTGGTCGCCGTCAGGGTAATATCAGCGGCATCCGCGTCGGTGGTTTGTGTGGCATTTAAGACTGTCAATGCAGTGGCGTTAGTAATATTAATTACACCATTCGCACCGGTGGTCGCGTTTGTTACATCCAGCGTTGAAACATCAGTTTGCAAGGCTGTACCGGCTGCACCGACACCATCGCCTGAAGTAATCACCAGGTTGTCTGTCACAACCGCTTCATTGGCTCCGGTCTGGGTGATTGAACCCTCATCAGTATCACCACCACCCGTGCCATCAAGACCAGCATTGAGGTTGACCTGGTGAGTACCACCACCCGCAGTGACTATGCTGTCCACTGTTGTCGTGTCAAAACTAATACCGTCACCGGCATTGAAGGTCAGAGCTTCATTTGTTGCCGCAGTTAAAGTAACCGTCACCCCATCCTGGAAGGTTACGTTGTCACCGGTCATGGTGTTGTCATTACCCGCGGTGAATGTCGACGTGCTGGCAACATTCACGTCCTGTGAGAAAGTCAGGGGGCTGTTAGCGGTGATCGTGGCTGAGTTCGCTGTCAGACCCACGGTGTTGACCGTATTTATAGAAAGCGCACCGTCATTTACCAGCGACAGGTCGCCTGTGATATTACCGGCAAGTGAAGAAATCGAGTTGCTAACATTGGTTAGCGTATAACTACCTGCACCCAGCAGCTCAAGACCTGCAACACCGCTGCCGGCACCGATGACCTGGCTCTGGGTCACGGTACCACTGCCAATCTCCAGGCTGACATCGTTATTGGTAGTGTTGATACCGTTGGTCGCGCCCACGCTGCCTATGGCAAAATTGTCCGCATCGCGGAAGCTGACATTGCCTGTAGTGTTAGCAGCAAACTGGTTAACATCGTTCCCGGCCTGGGTCAGCGTGTAAGGACCAGCGCCGAGTAGTTCCAGCCCATTGGCAAAGATTTCTCCGTTAGCGCCCGCCTGGGTTACCGCACCGCCCGCATTGAGGGTCAGGTTAGTGGTCGCGGAAACATCTGATACTGCACCCACAGTATCAAGACTGAGCGCATTGGCTTCAGTAAATGTCAGGGCACCGGTAACGTTGGCAGCCAGGGTATTAATGTCGTTGGCCACACCGAAATTAAAAGTTCCCGTACCAACAACTCCCAAACTGTCGGCAATAATGCCACCGGCAGACTGGTTCACCCCACCCGCACTTGTGGTGATATAGACATCATTTGCACCGATGATACTAATTGTGTCGGTAAGATTTAAAGTGTTCGCGGTATTGACGGTCAAGTCACTACCGGATAATACGTCGGCCAGGGTCAGGGTACCCAGGCCATTGAGGTAAACGCTAAAAGTTGGTGAGCCGGTGACGCTGACGACCTGTTGTGTGCTGCTTGCGTTATCGGCGAACTCAAGCGTGTCAGTCAGTGAACCGATTGCCTGAGATGCGTTAAGAGAGACCGATGCACCTGTGGTAGCGATTTCCGCGATACCATTGGTGTCATTGCCACCATTGCTCGCAAGGATGCTGCCCGCGCTTGCGTTTAAAGCCAGGTTGCCGCTACCCGCATCCAGGGCAGTGCTGCTATCTTCATCGTTGAGCGTGATGCTACCGGTGGTGTTAATTTCCAGGTTGCCGGCGGTGACAGGATTGGTCACCGTCACGATCTCTATGCTACCACTCTGCACACCGCTTTCACCGATGACCAGGGTGACGTAGTCAGTCAGGCTGGCCAGTTCAGCATCACCCAGGTTGATACCCGTGGCACCACCGGCACCGCCGATGTCCATGGTCGCAGTCGCATCCGCATTATGAATGTTTATGGTTGCGCTGGTGCCACCGGTGGCGCTAACCGCACCGATTAGATTTATATCGCTGGCAATCAGCGTTACTGCACTGGCGGTGGTATTGGCACTGGTCAACAGCGTGCCCTGCCAGTCAAGTATGCCGGCCCCGTCAGCGTCACTGTCTGCCTCAACAGTGAGTGTGCCGGCACCGCTGTTCACAGTAACGGCAGAGAAACTCTGCACGTCATCCGAAGCCGCAAGGACAATGTTCCCGCCGGAGGAACTGATATTGCCCTGGAGTTCCAGGATAAAACCGCCGGCGTCGGTAATCACATCAATATTACCGTCGACCGTTGTAAGCGTGCCAAGGGTCAGGTCGCCGATGCCGTTGAGGAATACATTGTCACCGGCTCCCGTGGTGGCAACGTTGACATCAGTCTGGCCAGCGACAAATTCAATGCGGTTGGTGCTTGAACCCACCACGCCATCACTATTTAGGGTAACCGTGCCAGCCGTGATGATCTCAGCATCATCGTTGCTGGTCGCTTCCACAGCAGTGATGCCGCCTGTACCCGCATTCAGGGTGACATCACCGCTGCCGCCTGTTGCCAGCGCATTCGTCGTTGCACCCGCACCATCGTCAAGAACAATGCCGCCAGCGCCGGAATCGGCATTCACAATGATGGCAGCATCAGTAACAGGAGAAAGGACCGTTTCTATGGTGACGGTTCCGGATTGCGTTCCACTCTGACCAATGGTCAGCACATCAAGATCACTAATCAGTGCCAGCTCAGCATCGGTCACTTCAAAATCAGCTGCTCCAGATGTATTTCCGATGTAAATGTCAGTGGTGCCATCGTCGGTAAACAGGCGAACCCCACCCCCTAGACCCGTCGCTGAGATGTCAGTACCGCCGGTGGTATCAATCACGAGATCCGGTGAACTGAAGGTCACAGCATCCGCGGCCAGTGCGGCCGAGGTAATGGTGACATTATCAGCAAGACTGATATCAGAAGCTGCGACACCTATTGTGCCAATATCGTTATCGCCGAAGTTGGAGCTGAGTTCGACAGTACCAAGACCGCCTGTGGTATCCACAGCGGCCCCAGCAAGAAGATCGATCTGGTCACCGGCTCTAAGAATAACGTCACCGGCCGTTGAACGAACTGTAATACCAGCATTCACGGTGAGATCATCGCCGGCGGCAGTCCCTGCATCTTCTGTCGCATGCAGGGTGATGTCGCCGGCCTGGATCAAATCCACGGCCACGGTGATGGGACTGTTGGCGCTTATGGTGGTTGAGCCCGTAGCGCTACTGTTAAAACTATTGAGCGTGGTTGCACCGGTGGAGTTGATATTAAAATCTCCGGCGTTTTCACGGTTCAGGTTGAGATTAACCGCACCTCCACCATTGTGAGTGACGTCCAACGCACTCGTTGTGCCGATGCCGGCACCCTGTAAAAAGATTGCACCATCGGCAATGATGTTATTGTTTGTGTTGTTCGTGCCTTCGTTAATCGCACCGCCATCAGCAACCACCGTGACAGTGCCAGCACCATCCGTTGTAATCGCGGCGTCTCCAAGGGTGACAAAGGTATCGCCAAAGATGGTCACATTACTGCCACCGGCATCGATGGCATTATCTTCAAGCGTGATGGATCCACCATCTGTAGACAGGGTGACATCCGCACCACCATCACCACCCGAATCCAGGTCGAGAATAGCACCTGTCAGCACCCGAATATCGCCAGTGATGCTGAACAATGAAAATTCAAAATCAGTGGCAGGGGCGCCGCCACCGATAAAATCGTTTGTTACAGTGTTGACCGTGGTTATTCCAGCACCAGCGCTCTCATCGATGTCGATGACCAGGTCTCCGCTGTTGCCGGTAAAGTTAATGTCGACGGTGCCATTGACCGGGTCCACGTTGAACGAAAGCAGGTCTACGGTGCCATCACCGCCAGTCTGTTCGACGTTGGCTGTAACCAGGCTCGTGATGGATAGATTATCGGTACCATCAACATCGATGTCCTCATGCGCGCCACCACTGGTGCCAATACCACCCTGGCCGGCACTGAGGGAAACCACATTGGGATCAAGGGTAAAAATGTTCGCTTTCGCCGGTGAGTTATCGGCAGTGGAATCGTCCTGGTCGAAAATGCTACCCGCAATAGCAATAATACTCACGTCACCACCAGACGCACTTACATCAACCGCCGCCGCCGTGGAGTCATCACCCAGTATGATGTCGCCGGTGAGTTCGGCAACGGTGACATTCAGCGCTGTACCGCTGACCAGGCCACTGACAAGCAGGTCATTGGTGCTGTCTGTCAGGAAGGTGCCAACACTGTTGGCAAAACCCGTGAGTGAGTAGGTGTCCGTCGCCGCAGCGTTGCCAGCATCAACGATGGTGGTGAGGCTACTCAACGCGGTCGTTGCACCGTTGACAAAAAAACTGCCGCCCGCTTCAAGGGTCAGGTCGGTCACGCCTGCAGCAATATCAATGTGGCCCGCACCGGTAGCGCCAATATTTCTACCCGCTGTGAGGTCCAGCTTACCGCTGCCCGGGGTCAGGCTGACATTGGTACCGCCATCGTTATCAAGGATATCCTGCCCGGCATCGAGGAAAATATCGCCACTGTTCGTCGCCAGGGCACCATCATCGAGGTAAATGTCCGTGGCCGCTTCCAGGTCAATGTTATTTTCCACCACCAGCCCGGCGCCGGGATCAATCGAAATATTCGCCGCACCACCGGTGGCGATCACGTCCAGGCTATCGACGGAAAAACCGGCAGTGGCATTAAATTCACCCAGCGATACTGAGGCACCATTGTTGCTGATTGACGAAGTGTCTATGACAAGGCCTGCGCCGGCTACTGCTGCGGAAACCGTGTCGCCCGCGAGAGCAATGCCCCCGGCATCCGCATCGTCACCCTGCTCGGTGTCGATAGTGACACTGTTATCAAGGATGACCTGTTGAACACCGGTAAGCGTGAAGACCGGCGCGGTTCCGCCTCCCGCCGCATCATCATCAAGAAAAATATCACCAGCAAGATGAAGATCACCGGCGGCACCTGCTCCTGCCTCAGAAGTATCAATACTCAGATCGTTAACAAAGAAACCGCCTGCGTCATTAAATGCGCCAAGCATGACAGCACCACCGGCCTGGGAAGCACCGGAGGTGGCCGAGGTGTCGATAATGAGATCCTTGGGGCCTGAAGTAAATGTGTCATCGACACTGATGGTGGCATTGCTGAGATCGACAAAACCAGCGTCCGTACTTGCAGTAGCGTTAGTATCGAAGGTCACGTCGGTACCCAGTTCAAAGCTACCGGCGATGACAATCGAGGCGGTTGCGCCGCCATCCACCGCAAAAGTTGAACCAGATCCCACGATTGTACCGTCGGATGTTGCGCCTCTACTATCAACAATCAGGTTACTGAGAAAATCACCAGCGCTGTTATCCGCACCACCAAAACGAATAAAACCACCAGCACCATCAAGGCTGCTGGTATCCACGGTGACGCTAAAGCCTGGAGCGTTAGCAGAGAAAGGGTCATTTTGAATATTGAACTGACCTGATGCACCCAGGTTGTCGGCATTGGTGTCAAGAATCGTATCGCCAGTAATAATTGTGCCTGCAGGAAAACCAAAATTTAGATCGCCTTCAACAAGAAACGTCGGAGCGCCACCGATATCATCAATGAGTGTGAGAGAACCTACGGCACCAAGGCCTTGTGTTTGTATCTGTAGATTACCAAGAAAACTACCACCATTGTTTCCTGCACCCGCGACAAACGCATCGCCTTCTGCAGTTGCGGCATTTTCATCATCGGTATCAATCAAAAGGTCCCAATTGTCGACACCATCCCCACTTAAAATTGTCCCGGAGAAGTCCGCATCACCACCGGTCGTTCTTATCGTAAGATCGTTGCCCAGGATCGTATTTGCAGCAACAAAGGTCACATCGCCCGAACCGGCGCCATTATCACTCGTAGTAATGTCGCCAAACAGGAAGATAGACGCTGTACCTGCATCTATATTAAGAAATCGTAAGTGATCTGTGGTCGTGCCCTGGCCTACATCGGACAGGAAGACATCGTTGTCGCCTGCGGTAGAAGTGGTATTAATTGTAAGACCGAAGGCGCCCTCGCCGTTTGAGACAACAGGGGCATTCAAATCAACAAAGCCAGCGATGGTGTCGTCACCGGTTTCGGTGTCGATGGTGACATCTGCCACATCCAGCACGATGCTGCTGGCGTTATCCACAAGGACATCACCACCATCGGTAAGCAAATTTGCCTTTAGCGTTAACTGCCCCGTCGGGTCCAGCTCGATTTTGCCGCCAGTACCTGCAGTTGTGTCCACGTTTGCGCCAATGGAAATGGCGGTATCTGCCGCGAGAATCACATCACCACCGCCGCTGGTCACTGTATCTGAGACGGTGAGAGTGCCGGAATCGAGAATATCTATCTTGCCGCCATTTGACTCTATGCCGGTCAGCGTTCCCAGGTTTGCACCACCGATGGTGGTATCCGCAGTGTCTACAAATATTTCGCCACCCTGGGTCCTGGCCTCGAAGTTGCTGACGGCCAGGTTGATTGCATTGCCAGCAGAGTTACCGATAGTGCCTGTTGTGTTGGCTGCATTGGCAATATCAATAGCAACCGTGCCCGCAGTAATTGTTGAGCTTGCCGTTGCCTTAACACTGGCACCGTCGGTGTCATCGTTGTTCTGTATTAATACATCGCCAGTCGTATTGAGGTTGGCAACAGTAATGTCACCGGCGTCATTGTTGGTTGTCGGGCCGGTATCAATCACCAGCGCTATGTCAGCAGTTCCGGCATCAATTGTGACACCATCGAGCATGTTGATTTCAGCATTACCCGCATCACGTTCGGCGTCCACAACGCCAGCACCCTGGGTGGCATTGGCCGTAATACTCACAGCACCATCATTGGTGGTGATGTCGTTGTTGACAAGGACACTGCGACCCGCTTCAAGGTTAAGCCCAGCAGATGCGGTTGTCAGGTTAATTGCGTCTGTGACGGTTATATCGTTATTAGCCTGCAGGAAAACCGTTGCACCAACCCCATCCAGTACTGTTGGATCAATAACAGAATTAAAATCACTACCAGTCGCACCATCACCTTCATCAAAAGCGTAAATATCAGCATTACCGTCATCGTTGTTGGTGCCTGTCAACGCTGGTGTGTTCGCACCGGTATCATCGATGATGATGTTTTTCGGATCGAGTAAGAGCGTACCGATTTCACCGTTGGCCGCGGTCGTGTCAACTGCGCCATTAAAATCAAGTAGCTCTTTACCGGAGACTTCTACCAGGCCACCATCACCACCTTCACTTCCGCCTGTCGCTGAGATGTCACCATTAAAACGTGTTGTATGATCAGCCCAGACGATGACCTTGCCGGCGTTGCCATCAACCACGGCATCAGCATTGATGCTGGCATCAGCACCGACAAAGGACACACGTGCGTTCTTTATGTCAGCATTCTTGCCCTGGTAATCACCGCCGAGGAGTACCTCTCCACCGCCGCTTGTGCCGGACGCATCAACAGTCGCATTGTCCAACAGGCCAACACGGTCACCAAGAATATGGATAGTGCCACCGTTGCCATTACTGGAGGATGCATCAACCAGGCTATCGCCGCTTACCTGGGCAATATCTTCAGCGTATATATTAATGGTACCGCCGTCACCGCCCGAGCCGGAGGCATCGAGGGTGCCGGTATTAATGAGGGAATTGCTGTCACCGCTTGCAACAAGGCGGATTTGACCACCGCTGTTTTCAATACGGCCAGCCTTTATAACACCTTCGTTATTAACAACGTTGGAAAAGACATCGCGAGCCGCTTTACCCTGCATGAGCACGCTGCCACCGTCGGCAGAAATTTCACCGGTGTTACTGACCGCGTTATCAAGGTCATGCACGTTTTGCAGGATGGCTTCGTCAACGGCAAATTGAATCAGACCATCACCGTCAAAGTCCATGGTGACTTTGCGGCCGGCAACCAGGTTGACCTGTCCTGCCGTTGCAAGGATTACACCTTCGTTTCTTACACCACCACCGATGAGGTTAACCGATCCACCGGTGGCCGCTTCGATCAGGCCCTGGTTTACAACGAGACCACCTTCACCGCCATCGGGCATTTCAAAGTTGTAATTGCCCTGCATGAAATCCTGGGTGTTGATGTCAAGACCGGAAGCGGTGAGCGAGCCGACACTTAAACTGGCGTCTTTACCAAAGAAGACCCCGTTGGGGTTAACAAGGAAAACGTTTCCGTTGGCTCTCAGTGAGCCGAGGATCTGTGAAGGGCTTTGATCAAGGATCCTGTTAAGGGCATTAGCATTTCTTGAAGGCTGGTTGAACTGGACCAGCTCGTTTTTACCAATATTAAAAGTCTGCCAGTCAATGGCGAGGTTATGGGTTTGCTGGTTGATGACAGTGGTGCTGGCGTCGGGGCGGGCGATATTGCCCTGGCCACCGGTGACCTGTCCGCCCGTGGGACCGGCCATGACTGCGCCCGCAGATAGCATGAGACCTGCGGGTAAAGATGCCTGTCTTATGTAGCGCGCGAGGGGCCGAAGGCCAAAGCCGGGCTCGCCAGCCTTTCGCCCTTTTCGTCCGTCGCTGCCTGAATGCTGTCCTGTCATATTATAGTTACCGCCTCTAATAAAACGCCGTTCATACCATTCACGAAATTGTCTTTAACAAATTTTTTCACCGTTGTCGGCGAAGCAGGTCACAAAATCGCGCTACACCAACAAAACCGTTTATTTAACAGTGGCTTATCATTGCCACTTTTTGCTACCAGGAGCAGCCTGCTGCCCCTTGATACAAGCTTTACACCGCCCTAGAAGCGGTAGGTAATGTCACCCCAGACCTGCATGCTGCGACCGTTGCCGTCGGCAAACTTGCCGGGACCAGTGCCTGCAACGTCGTTGTAAACCTGGCTGCCCACTTCCTTGGCAAACATCAACCTGGCTTCAAGCGTGCTCGGCAGGGTGAAACGCATCTGCACACCGGCGCCCTTGAAGTTGATGTTGTCGGTCGGGTCCTGGGCCAGTGGCTCGTTCAGGTTACCGACAACGTGGTCATAAAATATGGAAAGCTGTACCAGTTCACCCCATGTCCTGTTGCCAAAGGCGAGCTTGTCGCCAACGAAGGGCATGTTGTGGATGTATTCAAAAGAGAAGAACAGGGCATTATCAAACAGGAACTGCGCCTGTGGAAATGCGCGAACGTTATCCGGGCCACCCACCGAGTACTGCTCCATGGGAACCAGCAGGTCGCTACTCATTTGCAGTTCGGCGCGCGCTAACAATGAACCGTTAGGCCAGAGTGTTTGCAGGCGTGAGGCAGTGGCAAACATCTTGGTGAATTTACCACCGGCGAAGTTCCTGTCCGGTGGTCCACCCTGTCGGCTGGGTCGAACATCAGCACCGAGAAGGTTTGCGGTTGCGCCTGAGCCCATGGCACCAAACACGTCGTCAAAACCGCGACTGAGTTCGAGGGTGGCAAAGTTAATACCCTTGAAGCGTGTATCCACGTTGTCAAAGGTCGTTTCAAGGGCCAGCACCGTGAGACGGTCACGGTTTACAAAACGGTTACGACGTTTTGCATGGGATTCTTTTCGCGCCAGGGAAAGACGTGAGCCGATGTTCATGGAGCGGCTGCGTAACCAGTTCTTTTCTATCCATCCACCCATCTGCTCGGTTTCACCGGTAATACGCTGGGAAGCCAGCGGGCCGTCGACAACCTTAAAGGTGTTCCTGTTGAGAAAGGCGCCGGCCCTGAAGCCTCGCCCAAGGTAACGCTCGTAGTCGAGCGAGATAAAGGTATTACCCTTTGGCTGGTAACCCTGTTGCACAGTCACGCTGGCGCGGTCGCCACCGCCGGTCGGGTTGTTCCAGTCGACGGTAGTTCGAAAACGGATTCGGCCGGTGCTTTGCAGGCCGTGGTTATCAGTGCGCATGGCAAAGTCAAAGCGATCTTCTTCCTGCACCTTGAGTACGATATCGGCGGTGCCCACCTGCTGACCAGGTTGAAACACACCAAACACGCTAAGGCCGGGGAAATCGGTGAGGCTGAGTACCGCCGCCTCGATTTCTTCCTTGGTGACGGGCTTGCCGATGAGATGCTTGAAGGGCGCGGAGAGCATGTCGCGCGAATAACTCTCGTTGCCCTCGGCCAGCACGCGGCCAAGCAGGCCTTCATAAACCTGCAGGTCAACGATACCGCCCGAGACGGTTTGAACGGGTAACACGGCCTGGGCCAGGATCAGGCCCCTTTCTCGATAGTACTGGGTGACAAGGTCCTTGGTTTCTTCCATCTGGCCGATGGTAAAGCCCTCGGGCTTGGCGGCGACGGTTTCAGCAAGGATGGCATCGATTTCACTGACCTTGATGCCGAAACGTGGCATATCCTTGGCGCCAAGAACTCGAAACGAATTCACTGCGACCTTGGGGCCTTCATCCACTTCGAAAGGCCTGTCGATAACCGCCGGCACCTCGAGAACCTTGGTATCCGGTGATTGCGGGACGATTTGCTTGCCCACTTCTTCCGGCCGCACCGCCCCTGGACGGGCGGAATCGGGCAATCCTATTGGGCCGGAAAGGGCCGGCAATGATGTCAAAGTCAGCAAAAATGACCCGATAAGACAGTGCCACTCTTTACTGAGCGTCCTCCCCATGATTTTCCTCACGTTTTCCAACCCGATTTTTATTTATCAATATTCGTTTAATATCAATAACTTAAATGCTGACCAAGTTATCGGCTTTGCACAACATTCAATTTTCCCCACGCGCACGCGCAGACGCACCTTTGGCGATTGTCGGACTATAACAGGAAGGACATACTACGGCAAAGAAAAAATATGGAAGTAAAAACAGAAGAAATTGGGATTATTTCCTGAATTCGCTGGTTTTTCCGGAACAGTTTTTTCGGGGGGATCGCTGCCGGTAACGCTCGAAAAACAGCCTGGACTGTGCGCTAAAAAAAACCCGCAAGACGCCGCTATAGTAACTAGTAGTCATTGCGCTAAGCAAGCGCTAATATTGGGCCTGTTTGAGCGGCCGCCGGGGTGAGCATGAAGGTGGGCACGCTGGAACAACTTGCCGATAGCATTCGGCAGCTTAAAAAAGCTATTATCGAGGCGCTACGGGCATTTAAATATCAAATCGCTATACGGAATGTCAGACTAGAACGATGAAAAAAATAAATAGTAAACGTCCTATCCAGCTTGCAGTAACGTTAGCAGCAATCACACTTTCCTCCTCCTACCCGGCATTGATCGCCAACGCGGCGAGTGACGATGAAGAGTACAAGAAAATCAAGAATACCCAGACCCTGGAAGAGGTCGTGGTCTCCGCTAGAAGGGAAAAACAGGTGTTTGAGCGTGATTACAGGTCAATCGGTGGAAAGAGAGTTTTTGATGGCCCCTACGGCAACCAGGATTTCATCATCGCCATTGGCCAGGAGTTAAAAAACCGTGGCGAGAAAAAACGTGTGTTTACACGCGGACTGAAAATGCCGCAGAGCTACTCGGCCAGTTCCCTTGACAGGTATCACTACCCGGTCACGGACGAATGTGGCATTGAAAACTTCCAGTTCTTTGAAGGCGGCGATGACTTTCGTGCACTTGGTCACAAGCAAAGCCCGAAAGAAATGCTCATTGATGTGATGACCGGAGGTGGTCCCTTTGCCGCACCCGGAGTGTGGGGTCCCTATGACCAGGTTCGCGGCCGTCGTCACAAGATGAAAATGATCATGGGTGATGCCAAGTCTGATGGCATGGGCCTGCTGGGTTCTTCCTACGCGATCGGTATGAAGGCCAAGCTGAAGACCTACGAAATGCAGTCTTACGGGGACAAGTTCAGTATTGCCATCGACAAGACCGGGCAGTGCCTGCTTGATCGCGGTGACGAAGAAGCAGCGAACCGCCTCATCTCCGGCAAGTAACAGGACATAATCCGGTAAATAAAAAACGGGGCTTCAAGCCCCGTTTTTTTTCGTCCCGGGCAAAACACCCGGGGACGCGTTTAGCCTTATATTTAGCTGTTATTTCTTCGGCGCATCAACGTTGGTTTTTAAACGCAGGCGCCACTCTTCAATCTTGTTATCGGAAATTTCAAGTGGATAGGTTTTTGCAGCCTGCTCATAGATAGCCTTGCGCAACTGCGCCCGTACCTGGTTCACAAGCAGGTTTCTCACCTGTACTTCACCTTCTTCAAGGCTAATCTGTCGAGGCGCAACAATGGCACCACGCTTGACGACATGAATACCCGTTTCCGTCGTCAATGCCTTGCTGATTTTTCCTTCGCCCAGTTCAAGAATGGATTTCTTGATCTCCGGTTTCAGATCCGACGAATTGATCAGGCCCATGTAACCGCCATTGGAATTACTTTGCCGGTGCTTTGAATGCTTTGCCGCAGCATCACTGAAGCTGAGCTTGTTCTTGCGAATTTGATCGGCAATATCATTGGCTTTCTTGTTAAGTGCAGCCACGGCCTTTTCATCCATGTCATCAGTCACCGGCCAGAACACCTGCCACACATGCACGCGTTCCGGTGTCACCAGCTTGTCCTTGTTCTTGTCGTAGTATTCCTTTACCTGTTCCTGGCTCGGAAAATCTTTTGGCAACTTTTCACGGATAAGGCGATTCAGGTAAATCTCGCGCAGGATATTCTCGGCACCGCGTTGCATGAGAAAGTTGGTGTTCGCATCTTCATCAAGCTTGTTGGCCCGGGCAGCAGATAGCACCGAGTAATTATTTACCTCCTGCCGAACAAACTGGGCAAAGGCCTCTTCGTTGGCGATGATCTCACGCCCTTTTCCCGGTTCAAGGTTGAGCAGCAGGCGCTTGACCAGGTCCAGGTCGACCCCGGGTTGTTTTGATTGTGCCCAGTTGTTGCTGGTCTTTGACGGCGCCGCGGCCGCTTCTTTTTTTGCCGCTTGCTGCTGGGTTTCCTCTGCGGCCTCTTCCTCATCATCAAGCCCCAGCAGGCTACGGATTGACACCGCGTGCGCTGGCAGGGCAAGCAGGATGGCGAGAAATGACAGCAATACGACGTGGCTAATGTTTTTCATAGTGGTTGAATGTCACAAAAAATATGAATGATCATGGGGTTATACACCAGGGACCGGTATCATACCAGCCATAGCAAGGGTGATTGCAAGTGGCGGGCGGTTTCCTCCACTCGGGCCGTCCTGAGCAGGGTTTTTACCTTAAAGAATAATGGAATATGATGATGACTAAAGAAAGTATAACAGCTATGATTGCCTAGCCGTCGTTTGTGCGAGGGGCGAAGCCTGCGTTACAAGTGATTTCGTCCATGTGCGGCAACAGCGAACATACGGGGTGAAAAGCGGGTTCCAACATCCCGGTATACTACAAAAATTGAAAAATTTGTCTGGGAAAACAAGTACTTAAATGGCGCCAAAAACAACCAACCTTGCAATCCTTTTCGCCGATGTGAGCGGCAGCACACGCCTGTTTGAAACACTGGGTGATGCTACCGCCAGGGTGAAGGTATCAGAATGTCTCGATACGCTGACCGGGGTAACGAAAAATCACAGCGGCACGGTGATCAAAACCATCGGTGACGAAATCATGTGCACCTTCCCCACCGCCGATGATGCAGCCAACGCTGCGATGGAAATGCATGAAGAACTCGAGGAAGACATCACCGAGGGTGTCAGTGATTCCATCAAGCTCCAAATTCGCGTCGGTTTTCATTTTGGTCCGGCCATCATGGAAGGCGGCGATGTGTTTGGTGATGCTGTAAACGTTGCAGCCCGAATGGCAGCCCAGGCCAAGGGCGGACAAATTATCACCACGCAATCAAGCGTTGATCTTCTTGCGCCGATGCTGCGCGCTGCCACCCGCTTTGTAGACCGCGCGCCTATCAAGGGTAAGCAGGAAGAGATCGAGATCTACGAAATTATCTGGCAGGAAGAAGACGTCACTCGCATGGCAACCGGTCTCATGGAAGAAGACATGAAACCGGAAGTAAAACTGCGCGTGAGTTACAACGGCCAGGACATTGTCATGGACAAAGCACGATCCGGCCTGATGATGGGTCGAAGCAACGCATGTGACCTGCCTGTCAATGAAAAGATGGCATCACGCCAGCACGTTCGTATCGAGCTACGCCGGGACAAGTTTTTTATCATTGACCAGAGCACTAACGGAACGCACGTGCTGATTGAAAATTCCGACGAGGAATTTTTAAGACGGGAAGAAATGCCGCTACAGGGCCGTGGACAGATAAGCCTGGGGAAAGCGTTTAACGAATCGCCAACAGAGATCGTTACCTTTGCCCATGAAATTTAATCGCAAGCAACTGCATAGCCTGGAAAGGGAATTAATCAATGAATGATTCGGTACAGTCCATGAGTGTCAACTCCTATGGCATAACCGACGTTGGTAAGGCGCGTAAGCACAACGAAGACGCGATGCTTGATCGCAAGGAAATCGGTCTCTGGGTTGTTGCTGATGGCATGGGCGGACACGCCAAGGGCGATGTTGCCAGCCAGATGATCGTTGAAGCGATGAAGAAGGTTCACGAGGGTGTGAAACTTGAAAGCTACATCGATGACATTGAAGAACGCCTGCTTGATGTCAACAGGAAGCTCGTGGCAAAGGCAAGAGAAGCGGAGAAGAAAGTCACCATCGGTAGTACCGTGGTATTGATGCTGAGCTTTGGAAAGTATTGCCTTTATGCCTGGGCAGGTGACAGCAGGTTGTACCGCTTACGCGATAACGAATTAAGACAAATGACCACCGATCATTCGCAGGTGGAAGTTTACGTTGAACAGGGATTGATCTCGCGCGAGGAAGCCGCAGTTCATCCACACGGCAACATGATAACCCGCGCCGTGGGTGCAGCTGACAACCTCTTTCTTGATATGGATATCCAGGAGATGAAAAGTGGTGACCGCTACCTGCTTTGCAGTGATGGTTTGACCAAGCATACGAACGACCTTGAGTTCGAAGAAATGATGAAAGAAGGAACTCCGGAAGAATGCTGTAAAAAAATGATCCAGCAAACACTCGACCGTGGTGCGGGTGATAATGTGACTGCGATCATTATTGACGTAGATTAATAATCTTTAAGTTCAAAAGTGGAGTAAGAGTCCGTGGCTGATTTTAAAACTGCCCTGGAGGCACTGGGTTCAGGCAAGCTCAGTGCCGATGCACTGGCGAAACAAATCGACAAACTGCTGAATACCAATCCCCAGTTTGCAACAAAGATGCTGACCCAACTTGATGAGGCCAGGGAACAGGGCAGCATCAGTGACGAAAGTTACACCGGGATCAAGGCACAGATTAACCAGTTCCGACGCGAAAACGCTGCGGCAACCGAAGGCGGATCTGCCGAAGGTGATGCAACCGTGTTCGCACAGGAAGATATGCCTGCCGGTGATGAAGACAAGACGGTAGCCAATAACGCCGCCATCGACGAAGACAAGACGGTTGCCAACAACGCCGCCATCGATGAAGACAAGACCGTAGCCAATAACGCCGGCGCGGTAGGCAGCGAAGACTCCACCGTGGTGCAGGACGATGGTGCCACGCAGGTGATGAGCGAGGAAGAAAGAACCGGCGGTAGTTCAACCGATACGAGCGGCGTGGATTTCGATCTCAGCTCCGGTTTTACCCAGGCCGAAACAACAGGTGGTACGGGGCCTGCAGGTACCGGCTTTGAACCACCCCAGGCCGGTGGTGGCGCCACGCCCGGCAAGGAACTGGGTGAAGGCGATATCATCAAGCAGCGTTTTAAACTGCTTAGCGTTCTCGGTATTGGTGGCATGGGTAAGGTGTTCAAGGCCATCGACCTGCTAAAGGAAGAAGCCAGGGACAAGAAACCCCACGTTGCTATCAAGCTTCTCAACGAGGACTTCAAGGATCACCCTGAAGCCTTTATCTCGCTACAGCGAGAATCGTCACGCCAGCAAAAACTGGCACACCCGAACATTGCAACCATCTATGACTTTGACCGCGTCGGTGGTCCGGGTACTCCGGTGTATATCACCATGGAGCTCATGGAGGGCATGGAGCTCAAGGACTACATTAAGAAGCATGTAAAGAAACAGGGCGGCCTCCCCTTTGATGAAGCATTCAAGATTATCGAGCAACTTGGCGCAGGCCTTACCTATGCACATAACCTGCGACTGGTGCATTCCGACTTCAAACCCGGTAACGCGTTTTACTGTAACGATGGCACGGTAAAAACCCTCGACTTTGGTATCGCACGTGCCGTTAAGAACCCGGTTACCGGTGAAGTGGAAAAAACGCTTTTCGATCCGGGCCAGCTCGGTGCACTAACACCGGCCTACGCCTCCCTTGAGATGTTACAGGGTGAAGAACCTGATACCCGTGATGATACCTACGCACTTGGTTGCGTGGCCTACGAGCTGCTCACAGGAAAACATCCGTTTAACAAGTTACCCGCGACAACGGCACTGGAAAATGGTCTTGTACCCGCACCGGTCAAGGGATTAAACAAGAAACAAAATCGTGCGCTCAGGCGTGCAGTTGCTTTTAAACGCGAAGACAGAAGCCCTACCGTTGAACACTTCATTGATGAAGTCCAGGGTAAGGCTACCTGGCACAAGAACCCTTTTGTTATCGCCGCCGGTATCCTGCTGGTCGTTGGCTTGATTGCCATCAATCCGGCACTTGATTACATGCAGCGAATCAAGAATGACGAAATTGTTGCCGAGATGAACCAGGGCAACAAGCAGCTCATGGTTGCCAAGCTGGATGAAATTCGTGGCATGGACCAGGCTGACCAGACATTTATCACCACCGAGGCCAAGCAGGCCATCCAGGATTACTTTGCTGCAGAAATCGCGCAGCACATCAACACCAGCGGTGACAATTATAATTTTCCAAAAGCCGCCGAAGTACTCACTGAAGTCGCCTATTTTTATCCGGAGTCTGTGTTCCTCGCCGAGCAGACCGAGGAAATTGATACCAACAAGAAACAAAAAGTGGGTGAACTCTACCAGAGTTATATTGCTGCACTTGATCCCAAGGCGGCCCAGGAAAACCCGGATGTGATCGACAGCACGAAGGATATACTGGAAATTATTCGCACAAAGATCGACCCGGCGCATCCGCTACTGGATGACCCGCGCCCGAGTAACGCTTACCGTCTTGCTGCGGAGGAAGCCTTCAGCAGCGGAAACTTTGAACAGGCACTTGCGTTTGTGACCTCTGGTCTTGCCAGTGCGCCGGATGATGTACGCCTGACTGACTTGCAGACCAAGGTGAATAATGCCATCACCGTTGCCCAGTTGAATGAAACACTGGGGGCTGCACAGGCCGAGATGACATCAATGGCAGCGTTTGAAAACTACAAGGACGATATCATCACGCTGGCTGATTTAAGTTCTACAAGCGAATCACCGGTACTGCAGACACTTACCGACCAGTTGAAGAGCAGTGTTGATACGGAACTGAAAAGCATTCTCAAGGACGGTAACCGCGATGACGCGGTGGCGCTTGCTGAAAATTATGGTGGACTGCTCTCCTCCCTGCAGCTTGGACGTGAACTTGTACAGGTCCGGCTGGCCCACCTGAGTGGTGCGGAACGAACTGCAGCGGTGCAGGAATTTGTAGGCAGCGACAAGGCCATCATCGAGGAGAAACTTGCAGCCCCGGCGCTTGATGACCCGGCCTGGGAATCCGAACTGCTGGCCAGTATTCGCCAGCTTGACAGTTTCCAGTCTGAAGATGAATCAGTCGGTGCGGACCTTCAAGGTTATCGTGACAGCATCGCGCAACTCTATGTTGAACAGGCCGATGCGATTATCGAGGAAGAACGTTTTGATGCGGCAACCGCCCTGGTTAACCGCGCCGAAAGACTTGCACCCGGCTCAAGCTTGCTGGCCAATGCCCGCACAAAGATTACCAGCACCAAGAACGAGATCGAGAGACTGGCACGTATCGCTGACTTGAAGGAACAGTTTTCTTTCAACGTGGATGCCGACCGCGTGACCCAGGCCAGCCGAATCTTTACCGAGCTACAGTCACTGGTACCGGATGACCCGCTTATCACTACCGAGGGACCGGCAAAACTGGCAGACAGTTATTCAAGGCTGGCACAACGCCGCGGAGACCAGTCAGACTTCGGCGCCGCTTTTCAACTGGCCCAGGCTGGCCTGAACTTTGCGCCGGATAATAGCGAATTGACACGCCAGAAAAATGAATACGAGGTTGAAGTCAACATTGCCGAACTCTCTGACCTGTTCAGCAATGCGGTTGGACTGAATGTGGATGACGTCAGTGCGCGTGTGACCCAGATTGAAACCTATGGCTCAGGACGCTACTCGGAATTCCTGAGTTCATCTGAAGCTGCACTGAGCCAGCGTATTAATGACCTGCTGGCAACCGACGAGGCAGCGGCAGCAGTACTTGCCAACGACGCCATTGCCGTCTTCGAAGGCAGCACGGTACTGGCCAACCTTGCCGCCCAGGTCGGCAAGGTTGAAGATCCCGAGCAACTTGCGCCGGCCACAGCGGCCTATCAAGACCGCGACCTCGGCGAGGCACAGAGGATCCTGCTGACGATTCCTGCAGAACAAAGCGGTCATCCAAAAGTCGCCCAGCTCAGGGCGCAGCTTGAAAGCGACATGAGAGAAGCCAATGCCATTTATGAAAATGCAAAAAAGATTCATGAAGAAGGCCTGGCAATCAACGAACGCGACAAGAATGCACGAACCGCAAAACGGGATGAAGGCCTGGCCGTATTGAAAAATGCCCAGGCGCTGTGGGCAAATAATCGTGACTTTGCTGCCCTCAGCAGGCAGCTGAGCGGACTGGTTATCACCGTGATGAAACGCGAGGAAGAGATAAGCTTTGCTGCCCCGACTACCGGTGATGGCGGTGCGGATGACAGTGGCAAGAAAGCGGAAAAAGACCTGTCTCAAATGGAATGGTCGCCAACACCGAGTGGACGTGAATGCGCTCCCAACATGGCAGGTCATGGTAAACGTTCCAAGGCAGCCTGTTATGACCTGGTCTTTACCGGCTGGCGTGGACCGGTGATGGTAGTGATCCCCGCAGGTGGCGAAGTGGCCAAGCCCTTCGCAATTGGTCGCTACGAGATTTCCGTGGCTGACTGGAGCAAGTATTGTGCACTCAGTGGTAAATGCAAACCGGAAACCGACAAGGCCAAGCACAACGAACCCGTTCGCGGTGTCAGCCTGGCACAGGCAAGGGAATACGCAGCCTGGTTGTCGGAGCGAACCGGGAAAACCTATCGTATACCCAGCAAGGCAGAATGGACGCACGCGGCCAATGCCGCGGGCAAGCAACCACCCAAGGACGTTAACTGTCGCGTGGTGCTGGGAGACAGCATGTTAAAAGGCAGCGGTATCGTCGACATCAAGCAGGGTGCGCCAAACGGCTGGGGTTTAAGAAACTACGTCGGCAACGTGCAGGAGTGGGTTGATGACGGAGGCAGCACGATTGCCGCCGGCGGTGCATTCTCTGATGCCCATGCCAAGTGTGAAATCTCGCTGCAACGACCTCATGACGGTGACGCAGATGAAACCACTGGTTTCAGGCTGGTACTGGAAGAAGTCGGGTAAAACAAAAAGGAATCGACGAAATGGCAAATCAAACCCTGCGCCAACTGGCCAAGCAATACTCGCTGGGCAACCTGGAAAAGGACGACTATCGCAAATCCAGGGCGGAGCTTTTGCAGGGTATCGTTGCCGGCAACGTATCACTGGCTGAAATCGATTATCCACCCCCTGTGCAGCCACCTGAACCGGAATCCCTGGATACCACTGAACGTCGCGAGGATTTAAAACGCAAGCCTGCCGCAGAGGGGGGTGGCGCTGCCAGCGCAGATGATGCTGCAGCGGCAAAGAGCGAAGCCGCCCCTGCCCCGACAGCGCCAGCAACAGCAGCGGCCGCAGAAAAATCATCCAACAAGGGAATCATCATTGGCCTTGTCGTCGCCGTGGTTCTCATTGGCGTTGCCGTTGTCGGCATGATGGGCGGCAAGGATGAAAAAGCTGACGCTTCTTCTACAGGCGATATGGCTCAAGCTATGTCATCCGGGGCTGAGCCTGCGGCGAGCGAGAGTGTGTCCTCCGCCGCTGGAAAAGCCGAAGAGCTTATCAAGGAATTCCTGGCAAACAACAACTGGTCAGAAGACAGCCTCGGCCAATTCAGCCAGGACTGGTCCGCACTGTCCAACGAGGAAATCACCGCCACCGATGAGAGCGTGGCACTGGGACAACTGACCAATGCCATTTACCGGCAACTGCTTGAAGAGCAGGCACTGTCCGGGCTGGTGGACGATGACTCCTCTCTCAGCAAGCAACGCCGCCTGGTTGAATTTGCCAGTTCACTGGGAATATCTGACAGCAGGATCAAGCTGCCGGAAGAATAATCACATCACTGGCCGCGTGACGGCCATCACGACTGCGGTCAATCAGTCAAAAGAGTCGAAGTCCGGCGCGTCTTCCAGGTCATCTGCATCAAGATCACGGGTCACCCTGTCGCGATATTGCAGGAACACGCTCCTGAGAAAACCGTATTCATCAACCGCTGCAATACCCAGTAACTCGCCCGTGCTCAGCAGGTCCGCCTTGAAATCCATGTACTGCAGCGCCATCAGGCCACCGGCAAGCACGCGGTCATCCATGTAAGTGGTGGGGTTAAGTGCAATAGTATCAACACCGAGGCCTATCCCGGCACGGACTGTTGTGGGTCCAAGAAAAGGCACGATGAGAAACGGCCCGGAATCAAAACCCCAGACGCCCAGCGTCTGGCCAAAGTCTTCACGGTGTTTTGGCATACCCATATCGGTGGACACATCAAAAAAGCCGCCAATACCGAGCGTGGAATTGACCACGAAACGCCCCAGGTCAGAAAAAGCCTGGTTAAACTTGCCCTGCAGGACATCGTTAATGATGACGGAGATATCGTTGATGTTGCTGAAAAAGTTAGTCACCCCGTCGTTAACTACCTCGGGCAACACCTTGTCATAGACTTCAGCAATCGGGTTGAAAAAGTGCTCGTCCACGGACTGGTTGAATTTAAACGCGCCCCTGTTCCAGCCTTCAAAGGGATCGCCTTCGCTGATACCACCGGTGCTGGCACAGCCACTGGCAAGCGTGATCAGCAGGAAACAAAAGACAGTGCGGGTAGATTCGAGGAAACGTGTTGTCATCGATGGATAATCCTTATTTATTATTATTCAGCAACCATGAACGTGGCATATGAGGCCGAGAAAACAAAACATGTCATATTTATATCGATTTATTGTCATATTCTTAACGATCAGGCCTGTCACTGCAATACTTGCATCGCTATTCGGGATAAAATACCGCCCCTTGAAAGCTATATCGCCTGTTTATTGATTTCATTGAATAATTTGTTTCGCGAAGCCCATGCACGACATCACCAGGAACACTGACGCAGAAGAAGTCGACAAGTTTGAACATTTGTCGGAGGACTGGTGGGACCCAAACGGCAGTCTCAGGACCCTGCACGTCATCAACCCGGTACGCCTGCAGTACATCGACGACGGCAGATCCCTGCAGGACAGCCGGGTGCTCGACGTCGGTTGTGGCGGTGGTCTACTCAGCGAAGCCATGGCCCGTCGCGGGGCCCGCGTCACCGGCATTGATGCCAGCGAAGGTGCAATACGCACGGCCACGGACCATGCTACGGAGCAGGCTCTTGAGATTGATTACCAGGCGGTGACCGCGGAGGAGTTTGCCGAAACACAGGCGCAGCAATTTGACATTATCACCTGCATGGAACTGCTGGAGCACGTACCCGATCCCCATTCCCTGTTGTCTGCCTGCGGTCACATGCTAAAGCCCGGTGGAGACCTGTTTCTTGCGACACTCAACAGGAACATACGCGCCTATCTTGGTGCGGTAATCGCCGCCGAGTACCTGCTCAGGCTGTTGCCGCGCGGTACCCATGATTACGGGAAATTTCTCAAGCCATCGGAGTTGGCTCAAGGCCTGCGCAAACTGGATCTTGAGATAGTGAATATCAGCGGCATGCACTACGTTCCCGGTGCAGATCGTTGTTATATCAACGACGACCCCTCGATCAATTATCTCTTGCACGCACGGAAAGGCACTGGCGAGTGAGTGCAGTCAAACCCGGCATCCTGTTACTGGACCTGGATGGTACCCTTGCGGATACCGCGCCGGATCTTGCCTGGGCCCTGAACAGGGTACTGCAGGAAGAAGGACACTCGCCGCTCGCACTTGAAAAAATCCGCCCCACCGTTTCACTGGGTGCGGTAGCCATGATACGCGGCGCTTTTGGTATCGATGCCGATGACGAAAAGTTTGAAGACCTGAAGTACCGTTTTTTACAGGCCTATTCGGAAAATATCGGGCAGCACACCGTGCTGTTTGACGGCATGGAAGAACTACTCGCCGTGCTCGATGAAAATGGCGCACCCTGGGGCATCGTGACCAACAAGGTAAGCTGGCTAACCAACCCACTCATGCGCGAGCTTGGACTGGATACCCGGACTCCCTGTATTGTCAGCGGAGACACTGCGGCACATCCGAAACCCCACCCTGCCCCATTACTGCATGCCTGTGAGCTGCTGCAATGCAAGCCGGACGAGGCGCTTTACGTGGGCGATGCGAGGCGTGATATCGAGGCCGGTCAACGGGCGGGCATGGCGACACTTGTTGCCGCCTATGGTTATCTTGACGATGCCGATGATCCCGCAGGCTGGAAAGCCGATGGCAGTGTCGAGACACCCATGCAGATCCTGGACTGGCTCAACATTCACTGACATGGAACCCGCCGAGTATTGCAGTGAAAAATCAGCGCCGGCAGGTTCGAGCCTGTATTACGCCAGTCTGTTTTACCCGGCTTCGCAAAAGCACTTGATACACGCGCTGTTCGCCCTGCAGGTGGAGCTACAGGACGTCATCGTCGATTGCAAGGATATCTCCGTGGCCACCATGAAACTGAAATGGTGGCAGGATGAAATCAGCGCACTCTTTAATCACGAAGCGAGACACCCGGTAACGCGACAAATGCTTGCGCTGGGAATACCGGGGCAGGTGGAAGCGCAATCGATACAGGCGATGATCAATGGTATTGCCTCGCAGTTGCACTATCACCCCCATGCAACACTCGAGGAACTGTTACAGGAAAAGCAACAGGGCGCCGCCAGTTCCTGGCAGGTAATGATGCAGCTACTGGGTTGCGATGATACCGCCGCGATCAACGCAGTGTCGGCTGTCGCAAGCTGCTATTACATGTTACTGCACGTGGAACAGGCGATCGTGCGACTGAAGCAGGACATTTGCCCCTTTCCCATGGATATCCTGCAGGAAGCGGGGATTACCGAAAATGAAATCCTGCAGGCAACAAGCCGGGAACCGCTAATACGCCTGCAACAGCTCACGCTCGACAAGCTTACACCCCGGCTTGAAAAAAACCTGGATGCACTGCCCCGTCAATTAGCAGGCGCGCGCTTTGCGGCCGTACTTGGAAGTATCGAGTTAAAAAGATCGCGGCACATTCGAAAAACAGGCAAGCTTCTTTACAGTGGTGAAGCCGGGATCACGCCCATAGGAAAGCTGTGGATTGCCTGGCGCATGAGCAAGAGATACCGCTAGGCTGTTTTGGTGGCAAAAGCCGCCTTGCCGTGCAGAAGGCGTACGCGAAGTCGTCGAAGGATGGTTTCATCGACATTGTCACGACAAAGCACGAAACGATATTTTTCCTTTCCCTCACACCTGAAACAGATGACCACCAGTAATCGATGCACCAGCGCCCCGGGGCACGGACGTAATTCGATTTCGCGTCCGTTTTCAATCAATACCCAGCTGTCATCCTGCCTGAGTAAAAGCACCTGAGCCCGGGCAGGATCACGGGCAAGGTTCATAGCTCGGTAGACATGCATGAAGTGAAGTAAAAGCAGGCAGGCCAGGGGCATTTTGATCGTTATCACAACAGCGCTGATGCTGACGCAAAGCATGGCGCCCACGTGGTTGAAAATGCTGAAGTAAAGTAGCTTTTGCGGTGGCCGATAAACGATACGAATCGGCAGGCATAAGGCACTATCCGTGTTCCTCATTTGCTTGTCCTTTGGCTTGCAATATCCTTGTGGAATCAACATACTATCTTTTTAAATGATGCAATGCATGATAAATGAGAATCATTGATAACTACGTTGTGAATCAATGTCTTGGCTCGATATGAATTGCGAAAAAAACACTATGGATAGAAACAAACCTGTCGAAAACGAGTCTCATAACGAGGCTGCTGAAAAGCAGCAGGATGAAGCCAGTTCGCCTGTTGAAATTGGCGGCCAGGCCGGTCCCGAACCGACGCGATTTGGCGACTGGGAAAAGAACGGACGCTGTACTGATTTTTAGTAGCCCCCGGGTCAGTGCGTAGCAGGGCGCAATCCTGAAGTTCGTTAGCAGTTATTCTCCTGGGTAAGATTAAAGAGGACACAATATGGCAACGGTGCAAAGCCCGATATCACCGCATTTACAGGTATACAAGTATCAGCTGACCTCGGTCCTGTCGATAACGCATCGCATGACAGGCGTTGTACTGTCGGCAGCATCCATCGTTTTTTGCGCCTGGCTCGCGAGTATCGCCGCCGGAGCAGATGCCTACGCCGCCGTGATGTCACATGTCACCTCGTGGTACGGCTGGGTACTGATGATTGCCTTCAGCTTCTCCCTTTACTACCACCTGTGCAACGGTATACGCCACCTGTTCTGGGATATCGGCAAGGGTCTTGAGATCGAATCAGCCTACCGTTCCGGCTACGCGGTCATTTTCTTTTCAATCGCGTTAACCGCCGCGACCTTCCTGCTGGGGTGCATGTAATGGATATGCGAACTCCCCTGGCCCGGGTTAAAGGGCTTGGCTCAGCGAAAGAAGGCACACATCACTTCTGGCACCAGCGTCTTACCGCCGTTGCCCTGGTGCCCCTGTCACTGTGGTTCATGTATTCCATGGTCAACATGGACGGTGCTGACCATGCCTCGGTGGTGAGCTGGATGGGGCATACACACGTTGCCGTGTTGCTGATCAGCTTTGTACTTTCCCTTTTCTACCATGCACAGCTGGGCATGCAGGTAGTAATAGAAGATTACATGCACGTTGAGTGGCAGAAAGTCACCGGGCTGATATTGATCAAGTTTATCGCCGTGATCGCCGCGCTGACATCCGTTTTATCAATACTGAATATTTACCTGGGATTAAACCTGTCATGAGTGAAGCCTACGAAATCATCGACCACCAGTATGACGTGGTCATTGTCGGCGCAGGTGGTGCCGGTTTGCGGGCCACTTTTGGTATGGCTGTAAAAGGCCTGAGCACCGCTTGTATTACCAAGGTGTTCCCCACACGCAGTCACACGGTAGCTGCCCAGGGCGGCATGAGCGCCGCACTTGGCAACATGGGTGAAGATGACTGGCGCTGGCACATGTATGACACGGTCAAGGGCTCGGACTGGCTCGGTGACCAGGATGCTATCGAGTACATGTGCCGTGAAGCGGTACCGGCCGTCATCGAACTCGAACACTACGGTGTGCCCTTTTCAAGAACCGAAGAGGGAAAAATATACCAGCGCCCGTTCGGAGGTATGACAACCAACTTCGGTGAAGGCACTGCGCAGCGAACCTGCGCCGCAGCTGACCGCACCGGCCATGCCATATTGCATACCCTTTACCAGCAATCGCTCAAGCATGACGCGGAATTTTTTATCGAGTACTTTGCCCTTGACCTGATCATGGATGATGACGGTGCCTGCCGAGGTGTACTGGCCTGGGATCTTGAAGGTGGCGCACTGCACAGGTTCACTGCCCACACAGTGGTACTCGCGACCGGTGGTTATGGCCGCAGTTTCTTTTCTGCCACCTCGGCGCATACCTGTACCGGCGACGGTAATGCCATGGTATTGCGTGCCGGCCTGCCCCTGCAGGACATGGAATTTATCCAGTTTCACCCCACCGGCGTGTACGGTGCCGGCGTATTAATTACCGAGGGTGTGCGAGGTGAAGGCGGTTACCTGACGAACTCGGAAGGCGAACGTTTCATGGAACGTTATGCCCCTTCAGCAAAGGACCTTGCATCTCGCGACGTGGTCAGTCGTTCGATGACCATGGAAATTCGCGAAGGCCGTGGTGTTGGTCCTGAAAAAGATCACATCCACCTGCATCTTGAACACCTGGGCCCGGAAGTGATCAACGAACGATTGCCGGGTATCGCTGAATCCGCCAAGGTATTTGCCGGTGTTGACGTGACGCGTGAACCGATACCGGTACTCCCCACAGTGCACTACAACATGGGTGGTATTCCCACAAACTACCATGGCCAGGTGGTCACCCTGAAAGATGGAGACCCGGATGCGGTTGTACCGGGGTTGATGGCCATTGGTGAAGCCGCCTGTGTGTCGGTCCATGGCGCAAATCGTCTCGGTTCCAACAGCCTGCTGGACATCGTCGTGTTTGGCCGGGCAGCGGCAAATTATGCCGCGGAGACCATCAAGCCGGGCAGCGCGCAGAAACCCTTGCCCGAGTCAGCCTCGGAAGCAGCGATACAACGCTTTGACCGCCTGCGTCATGCCAGCGGTGAACACCGCACCGCGGATATTCGCCTGAAAATGCAGAAAACCATGCAGAGTAATGCAGCGGTTTTTCGTACCGGCGATGTCATGCAGGAGGGTATGAAAGAGCTGGATGAAATTTATGCCTCCTTCAAAAACGTCGATGTCGTGGATCGTTCCATGATATGGAATACCGACCTGGTCGAGACACTGGAGCTTGAGAACCTGCTGCAGTGTGCCATGGTCAGCATCTATTCAGCAGAGAACCGCAAGGAAAGCCGCGGTGGTCACGCAAGGGAAGATTACCCCGAGCGCGACGATGAAAACTGGATGAAACACACCCTGTCATGGATGGAAACAGGCTCCGGCAAGGTTAACTTTGACTATCGACCGGTGCATATGAATACGCTGACTGATGAGGTGGAAACTATTCCACCGAAGAAACGCGTCTACTAACTCAAAATGTATCTTTTTCGCCCATACATCGTTCTCACCTTTCTAAAAAAACTCATGTATTTCTACATACACTCCGTTTTTTTCGAAAGGCTCGGGCCTTGTCTGCGCAAAAAATCTACGATTTTGAGCTTGACTGCTATCGCAACACTAAATGTAAACAGGTAAGACATATGGCTGAGTTCACACTCCCCGCAAATTCAAAGATCAAGAAGGGCAAGACTGTTGATGCCTCTGAAGGCGCCAGCAATACGCGTACCTTCAATATTTATCGGTGGGATCCTGACAGCGGTGAAAATCCGAGGGTCGACAGTTACAGGATCGATCTTGATAAGTGCGGTCCGATGGTGCTTGATGCGCTGATTTATATCAAGAACGAGATCGACCCGACCCTGACTTTTCGCCGCTCCTGCCGTGAAGGAATCTGCGGCTCCTGTGCCATGAACATCGGCGGGACCAATACCCTCGCCTGCACCCGCGGGATTAACGAGCTCAAGGGTGATATCGGTGTCTATCCCCTGCCCCACATGCAGGTCAGGAAAGACCTGGTCCCGGACCTGACACATTTTTACGCGCAGTACGCCTCCATCAAGCCCTGGATGCAAACCCAGACACCGCCCCCGCCGGACAGCGAGCGCCTGCAGTCAAAAGAGGACCGCGAGAAAATCGACGGGCTTTATGAGTGTATCCTTTGCGCCTGCTGCTCGACATCCTGCCCAAGCTACTGGTGGAACAGCGATCGTTACCTCGGGCCGGCCATCCTGTTACAGGCGTATCGGTGGATCATTGATAGCCGTGATGAAAACACCGGCGAGCGCCTGGATGAACTTGAAGATCCCTTTCGCCTGTACCGCTGTCATACGATCATGAACTGCACCAATACCTGTCCAAAGGGATTGAATCCAGCCAAGTCGATTGCCGAGATCAAGAAACTGCTGGTCGCGCGGAGCATGTAACCGGCGTCAATGAGTACGCAGTCCCGGCTACAGTGGCGCTGCCGTCGCGGTATCAAGGAAATGGATATCGTATGCCAACGCTTCCTGGCGCAGCATTACCCTTCACTTTCTGAAGAACAGCAGGCGCTGTTCAGTGATATCCTCGATGAGAGCGACCTGGACATTCTCGACTGGATACTTGGACGTTCTGAACCCGGGCGCAAAGAATACCGCGCCCTGATTGAAGTCTTTCGTGAACTAAAACCGGAGTAACAAGTACGACCATGCATGAAACCTGGTATTCATTCCTGTTAAACCAATCTGCCGTGATAGAAGAAGGTCTGGTCACCGGCTTTGCCAATGAAGCGACGGGTAACAGCGGCGCGGAAAATTATCTCTGCGATCTTTCCCAGCTTGATGTGCTGAGAATATCCGGAGGCGACGCCAGTGATTTTCTTCACGGTCAATTTACCAGTGATGTTGCAGCTCTTGCGCAAGACCATTACCAGCTGAGCAGCTGGTGCAATATCAAGGGAAGGGTGATTGCCGTGTTTATCCTGTACCGCGCCAGTGACTGCTTTTACCTGCTACTGGAGAGAGAAATGACCGAGCAGGTGAGCAAGCGTCTTGGCATGTTTGTACTACGCTCCGATGTAAAAATCGAACTGGTCTCCGATGAACTGGTGCGACTGGGCCTCGGTGGCGACGAGGCACACCGGGATTTTCAATCGCAGCTGCAGGCGGCCAGGGACAATGAGCCCGGTATCGTATTAAACCTTGAGGATCAGCCGGCCCGTTCCCTTGTTCTTTGTACTGCAGCGCAGGCTGAAGCCCTGTGGCTGGAGTTATCGCAGGGGGCACAGGCCGTGAGTAGCGTTCGCTGGCTGGAGCAGGACATTCACGCCGGCCTGCCGTGGCCGGGTAAACAGGGTAGCGAGGAATTCTTGCCGCAAAGCCTCAACCTCGATCTGCTGGATGGCCTGAGTTACAGCAAGGGTTGCTACCCGGGGCAGGAAATCATTTCTCGCATGCACTTTCGCGGAAAGCTGAAACAGCGTATGCAGCTGGCCCGCGTCGCTGGTGATACGCTTCCGCAAATTGGCACGCACGTTTACACGCTGGAGAGCGACAAGCAGTGTGGTAGTGTAGTCAGGGCCTGCGAGACGGGTGAGAAGCAGTATCTCATGCTACTCACCCTGGACATTTTTGAAGACGCTAGCCCGGACATTTTTCTCGGCGACAAGCAGGGACCCGAGGTCGAGTTACTCGATTTGCCCTACGAAGTGTCTGCTGGAAAATAGCCAGCAACCCAGCCGGGCCGGGAAACATGCAGGGCAGGATCACGAAGAGTGAGTTTCAAGCGCCATGGTGGTTATCCAATCCCCATGCGCAAACCCTCTGGCCAAAGTTCACCACCCCGGGAATTTCTGCACCTCTTACTTCGGAACGACTGGAACTCGAGGATGGTGACTTCCTGGATCTCTGCTGGATTGGTGCAGACAGCGGTCCGCTGGTGATGGTTTTTCATGGTCTTGAAGGCTCCATCGAGTCGCACTATGCCATGAACGTGATGAACTGCATTCAGCAGCGGGGCTGGCGAGGCGTGTTTGTTCACTTCCGCGGTTGCAGCGGTGAATATAATCGCCTGAAGCGGAACTACCACTCCGGTGAAACCGGTGACATTGCACTGGTGATCGAAGAAATGCGCCGGCGTTTTCCCGGCGTACCACTGGCGGCGGTTGCCTATTCGCTGGGCGGCAATGCGCTGTTAAAGTTTCTTGGTGAATCATCACCATCCAACCACCTGGCATGCGCAGTGTGTGTATCGGTACCCTTCCTGCTTGATAATGGCGCGCGACGTCTTGAAAAAGGATTTTCCCGAATCTACCAGCACTATCTTATCGGTCGCCTGCACAGGAAAATGAAAGAAAAATATGCGGGTGAAAAATTCGGCGTGCAAACCTCGGGCATAGAAAAAATGGGCACCTTTCGCCTGCTTGACGATGCCTATACCGCGCCTATCCATGGTTTTGATGGTGTTGATGACTATTACCAGCGCTGCAGTTCAAGACAGTTTATGAAGCACATCACCACGCCAACCCTGGTGATTCACGCCGAGGACGATCCCTTTCTTACTCCCGGCGCTATTCCGGCTGAAAGTGAACTTGGCCCGGGCGTCACCCTTGAGCTGTCAAAAGGTGGTGGACATGTTGGCTTTATTGAGGGTAAATACCCCTGGTCTGCCAGCAACTGGCTGGGCAGGCGAATACCCGAATACCTCGACGGATACATGGAAACATAAGTGAAAGCACCAAGATTATTTTATATTTTGTTTTTTCTCGATTGCGCCCTGTTGCTGGGCTATGGTCTTTACCTGCAGCACGTGGACGGACTCGAACCCTGCCCGCTTTGCATATTTCAGCGCTGGGCTTACATCGGTGTTGCGCTGGTTGCCCTGGCCGGGGCGATTCAAGGCCCGGGCATGCTGGGTATTCGCATCTACAGTGGTCTCATCACCCTGGTATCGCTGGTCGGTGCCGGTATCGCCGGGCGCCAGGTCTGGTTGCAGCATCTTCCGGCTGACCAGGTACCTGCCTGTGGACCGGATCTTGAGTACATGATGGAAGTGTTTACTTTTTCAGAAACCCTGAAAAACGTGTTTACCGGTTCCGGAGAATGCGCAGAAGTGGACTGGACCTTTCTTGGCCTGAGTATCGCCGAGTGGAGCCTTGCCTGTTTTGTTATTTTTGCCGTGGTTGCACTGCTGCACTGTATTCGCGGGCGTTTACTACCTGCCGGCAGCTGGCTGGATATCTAGCCGGACATCTGGCCGGATATCTGGCCGGCACTCGTCACAGAAAAACTCTCTCAGGGGCGAAAGCCCGGTGGCAGGTTACCGCCGAGGCCGCGCATCATTTTTTGCATACCGCCCTTCTTTGACATTTTTTTCATCATTTTCTGCATCTGGTTAAATTGCTTCAGCAGGCGATTAACGTCCTGTATCTGGGTGCCCGAGCCGTTGGCAATTCTTTTCTTGCGCGAACCATTAATCACCTGTGGCCGGCGACGTTCATCCGGGGTCATCGAGCTGATAATGGCCTGCAGTTTTCCCAGTTGCTTGTCATTAACCTGGTTCATGGCCGCCTGCGGGATCTGGTTACCGCCGGGTAACTTGTCAAGCAGGCCGGTCATGCCTCCCATGTTTTTCATCTGTTCAAGCTGATCGCTGAAATCTGCCAGGGTAAAGCCCTTGCCTTTTTTCAGCTTGCCGACAAGTTTCTCTGCCTTTTTCTTGTCAGCTTTCTGTTCGACTTCCTCGATCAGGCTGAGCACATCACCCATGCCAAGAATACGCGAGGCAACCCTTTCCGGGTGAAATGCAGTCAATTCATCGGACTTTTCACCGGTACCCATGAACAGGATTGGCTTGCCGGTGACGTGCCTCACGCTGAGAGCAGCGCCACCCCGTGCATCACCGTCTGTTTTCGTCAGTACCACACCGGTCAGCGGAAGTGCCTCGTCAAAGGCCCTCGCAGAATTTACCGCGTCCTGCCCAAGCATGCTGTCGATGACGAACAGTGTATCGGAAGGATCCAGGACCTGGTGAAGCTCACGCACCTCGCTCATCATGTCATCGTCGACGTGAAGGCGACCGGCAGTATCCACGATAAGTACATCCATGAATTTTGCCTTTGCCTGCTTCAATGCACTTTGAATGATGTCCAGCGGCCGCTCTTCACCACTGCTTGCCTGGAACTCAAGGTTGTTTTCTTCGGCAAGGACTCTTAATTGCTCGATAGCTGCGGGTCGATAGACGTCACAACTCACGGTCATGACCTTCTTTTTCTCCTTCTCCTGCAGCATGCGACCAAGCTTGGCAACGGTCGTTGTTTTACCAGCACCCTGCAGGCCTGCCATGAGGATGACACTGGGCGCCGGTTTATCCAGGTTCAGGCTGACATTGGCATCACCCATGAGATGGATAAGTTCTTCGTTAACGATCTTTATCAGGGCCTGTCCCGGCGTCAGGCTGAGCATAACCTCCCGGGAAATGGCCTTGCTCTTAACATGCTCAATAAAATCTTTTACCACCGGCAGCGCTACGTCGGCCTCGAGCATGGCCATACGCACTTCGCGCAGGGATTCACTGATATTTTCCTCGGTCAGGCGTCCCTGGCCGCGCAGGTCCTTTAATACCCTGGAAAGTCTGTCACTCAGGTTGTCAAACATGCTTGCTTCCTTTTTCCTGGTTTTTTATCTATATAACGACGGGCTGTTCAAGGCCCAGCAGGCACCTTGCAACACTGTAAGCTGCCAGGGCGGATGTTTTCGGGCTATCCGGCAGTGGCTTGCCGGCCAACTCGATTCGAAATGAACCGCTCTTTGCCGTCACTTCGATTTCGTGCGTATTTTCGCTGGTGTGCGGGTCTGCCACAAGCTCGACGCGGGTCTCATCAAAGCCCACGCCGGCCAGGGCCACCGTGGCTGCAACGTTACTGTTCTTTGGATAGGCCAGCGCCGCTTCCCGCGCCGTGCCCTGGTAAAAACAGGTGCTTTCCTTCAAGGTCGCAAGATCAAGATCGTCCTCGGCACTGGTTCCCCACCAGGCCATGGCCGGCTTGAATGCCCTGTAGATAACGTTGTCGATGCCGGCAAGCCGTGCCGCACCCAGTGCATCAATACCGCCCACGGCGCCAGCAGGTAACAGCAACCGGCTGCCATTGGCGCGGGCGGTATCCTGCAGGCGCTGGTAAAGTGCATCATTCGCCAGTGCCCCGGTGGAGATGACCAGCAGATCCGTACCGCTGGCCAGGATCATCTCGGCAAATTCATTGACCGCGCCATGACCGGCCACCTCGGCAATGATGGATGGTTTTGCCTGCATCAGTTCGTCGATACTACTTAGCAGGGGTATGTCGAGCTCAAGGCTGGCCTTCACCTCGTCAAAATCCTCGCTGGCGACAATAGCGCCGCATAGCTGCAGGGCGGAGTCGGGCTGTTGCAGAAGCTCGGCCGCGACAACTTTCCCCATACCACCCAGTCCTACCAGGCCTACACGCATAAAACAGCCTCGCCCTTGCGGGATTTTTCAAATGACTGGAAAACGAACTGCTTACTCGGAAAATACATCGGGGTCACGGGCTTATACCAGGCACCTATTGTATAGAAAACCTCGGCGGAACTGTATAACTATCTGTTCTTATTGCTTAAAAATGTCATCTTCCCACTTTATCAGGCGGGCATTATTGCAAAGAAAGGGTTACACTAGCGGGCAGTTAATTTCAGGAATCAGGAATTGCTCTGGGCATACATTGCGATTGTCGCGTACCTGGCTACCACTGCATGGATTGGCCTGAAGTACTACAAATTAAACGAAAATTCGGCGCTCAGCGCTAAAACTCCGGTCCTGCTGCTGGGTTTCACCGCAATACTGCTGCACGCGCTGGCACTTTACCAGAGCACGGTGACCAGCGAGGGTCTGAACCTGGCATTTTACAGTGCCCTTTCGCTTATCAGCTGGGTTATTGCCACGGTAGTGCTTATTTCAAGCACGGTCAGGCCAGTCGATAATCTCTGTATCATTTTCCTGCCGGCCACGGCACTGTCCCTGTTACTGGATACGCTGATGCCACACACCTACATCCTGCCCCAGGACATGGGTGTCGGCCTGCGTCTTCATATTCTTCTATCCGTTTGTGCCTACAGCCTGCTTTGTATCGCAGCGGTGCAGTCCCTGGTGCTGGCGTTCCAGGAGCACCAGTTGCACAACAAGCATCCCCGCGGAAGCCTGCGCATGTTGCCACCCATGCAGTCCATGGAGGACCTGCTGGTCCAGCTTATTGCGCTTGGTTTTTTCCTTCTCAGCCTGAGCGTGTCCTCGGGCCTGATGTTTGTTGAAGATATCCTGCATCAACACCTGTCCCACAAGATTGTCTTCTCCATTCTTGCCTGGCTGATGTTTGCCCTGGTGCTGTTTGGTCGATGGGCCTGGGGCTGGCGTGGGAAGGTCCTGATCCGCTGGACACTGGGTGGCTTCGCGCTGTTAATCCTTGCCTACTTCGGTTCAAAGTTTGTACTGGAACTTATTCTTCAGCGAGTTTAAGACCAATCTATTGTGGACCTGCAGTGCATAGAAAAGCAGACCTTCGAAGGCCAGGGATGGCCTTCGTTGAGCCTACATGGAAGTACTCGTGGCGAGTCTGCGTTCTGTGCATGCAGGTCCAGGTAATACCTGGAACGCATTTCGAAATCCTGTCTATCTGCTAATTCATCACGAGGAAGCATATGAACGATATTCCCATATCAATTCTTTTCATGATCCTGTTCCTGTTGATCGTCCTGTCGGCGTTCTTTTCCAGTTCCGAAACAGGCATGATGGCACTCAACCGTTATCGACTGCGGCATCTTTCTGAAGACAGGAACCGAAGTGCCATGCTGGTAGAGGCATTGTTGAAACGACCCGATCGTCTCATCGGTCTTATCCTGCTTGGCAACAACCTGGTGAACATCTTTGCTGCTTCGCTGGCAACGGTAGTGGCGATTCGACTCATGGGTGAGATCGGTATCGCGGTTGCACCCTTTATTCTCACCGCGGTCATCCTGATTTTTGCCGAGGTCGCGCCAAAAACCCTTGCGGCACTTTACCCGGAGAAAATAGCGTTCCCGGCAGCCTACATTCTCACGCCACTTGGCAAGATCCTGTATCCCTTTGTCTGGGTCATTAATCGTATCTCCAATACCCTGCTGGCTGTTCTCAAGGTTAATGTCGGTGAGTCATCCGATACCGCCCTGAGCCGTGAAGAGCTGCGCACCGTGGTGCTGGAGGCCGGCAGCATGATCCCGCGCCGGCACCAGAAAATGCTGCTGAGTATTCTTGACCTTGAAAACATCACCATCGATGAAATCATGGTACCAAGAGGTGAAATCGACGGTGTTGACCTGAATGATTCTACCGCGGAAATTTTTGATACCCTGACACGCGTTAACCACACCCGGCTTCCGCTTTATCGCGACAACATCGACAACATCGTCGGTGTATTGCATGTTCGGGAAATACCCAGGCTGTTAAAGGGTTCAAGAAAGGAAGAAGCGCTACGCGAGATCCTCGAGGACAACGTGGTGGAACCCTACTTCGCGCCTCTTGGCACCGCCCTGCATACCCAGATGATGAACTTTCAAAGAGAAAAAAGACGCATCGGTTTCGTGGTTGATGAATACGGCAACATACAGGGGCTGGTGACCCTGGAAGATATCCTGGAAGAGATAGTAGGTGAATTCACCACTGACCTGCAGACCTATAACCAGGACATACACCCACAGGAGGACGGCAGCTTTATCGTTGACGGGACCGCACCACTTCGCGAGATCAACAAGCAGCTTGGCTGGACCCTGCCGGTTGACGGGCCCAAGACCCTCAATGGACTTATCCTTGAGCATCTTGAAAGCATACCGGAGCCCGGTACCAGTCTCAGGCTGGGTGGCGTGACTATGACCATTACTCAGGCGGTGGACAACGCCGTGAAAAAAGTCAGGCTTGAGAAATTCGAGGACGAAGAGAAGGAGGAAAACCCGGCGGATTAGGCGCGGAAAACAGGGACGAATATGGCCTAGAAAATTCCTGCCTCGAGTACATCGCTTAAACGACTCACCGTCGTTACTTCAAAATTGTCTATGGCCTCGCGTGGCTTGTTCGCCAGCGGAACAATAGCGCGTTTGAATCCCTGTCGAGCGGCTTCATTGAGTCGCTCCGGACCATTTTGCACGGGTCGTATTTCACCGGCGAGGCCGAGTTCACCAAATACCACGAGATCCGAGGGCAGTGGCTGGCTTTTCAGGCTCGACAGCACTGCAAGGATGATGGGCAGGTCTGCAGCCGTCTCGCTGATACGTACGCCACCTACCACGTTGATAAAGATATCCTGGTCGTGGCTGGCTATACCGGCGTGACGATTGAGTATCGCCAGTAGCATGACCAGCCGGTTTTGCTCCAGGCCAATGCTGACTCGCCTGGGCTGGTTAAGGTGGGATTCATCCACCAGTGCCTGTACTTCAACAAGCATGGGACGTGTACCTTCACGGGTCACCGTAATGACGCTGCCCGGGACTTCTTCTTCGTGCCTTGACAGGAAGATTGCCGAGGGATTGCTGACTTCCCTCAGTCCGCGGTCGGTCATGGCAAAAACCCCGATTTCATTAACCGCACCAAAGCGGTTTTTTACCGCGCGTATCAGGCGAAAACGACTGCCGCTGTCCCCTTCAAAATACAGTACGGTATCAACCATGTGTTCCAGCACGCGGGGCCCGGCCAGTGAACCCTCCTTGGTAACGTGCCCGACCAGCAACACCGTGGTATTTTTCTGCTTGGCATAACGCACCAGTTGCGCGGCCGTTTCACGCACCTGGCTGACAGCCCCGGGGGCTGCGCTGGAGACCTCGGTGTACATGGTTTGAATGGAGTCAATCACAATTACCGAGGGTTCTTCACGGCTGGCCGTTTCAAGAATACTTTCGAGATGGTTTTCCGTGTAGATGCGCAGTTGCTCGAGCGGCAGGCCGAGCCGCTGCGCGCGCAGGCCGATTTGTTGCACGGATTCCTCGCCACTGACATACAGGGTCTTCATCTTGCCCTGCGCTGCTATGGAAGACAGCGCCTGGATCAGGACCGTGGATTTGCCTATCCCCGGATCGCCGCCGATAAGGATCACTGAACCGGGAACAAGGCCGCCACCAATCACGCGATCAAGCTCTCCCATGCCCGTGCCCTGGCGGGGTTCCTCGGAAAACTCCAGGTTATCAAGGCTACGTACCTCGGCCGGCGCGGCGAGGTGTGAGCGGACGCGCGCTGCATCGGCACCGGTGGCACCGACGGTTTCCTCGTTTAGGGTATTCCAGCTCTGGCAGTCAGGGCACTGGCCCGACCACTTGATACTGACGGTGCCGCACTCGCTGCATATGTATTGCACCTTAGCCCTGGCCATTGATTTCCTCAAAGGTCAGGCGCTTGTGTACGCCGCAAAGTAATTCATAGGGAACCGTATCGGCATACATGGCAACTTCCTCGATGGGTAATGCACTGCCCCACAACTCGACTTCATCACCCACCTGTGCACCGGGCTGTGCTGACAGGTCAACCGTCAGCATATCCATCGAGGCGTTACCAATGATGGTCGCACGCTGGCCATTGACCAGCGTTGGTGTCCCGGAGCGTGCATGGCGGGGAAAACCATCACCATAGCCGGCGGCAACGATGCCGATAGTGGTATCAGATGGACAGCGCCAGCTGGCACCGTAGCCGACACTTTCTCCCTTGCTGATGTTCTTTACCGAAATAAGCTGTGAACGAAGCGTCATTACCGGCCTGAGATCGTGATCCCCGGCCTGGGCGTCTTCCAGTGGTGATACCCCGTAGAGCATCAGGCCGGGCCGAACCCAGTCGCCGTGACTCTCGGCGAAACTGATAGTGGCGGCAGAGTTTGCAATGGAACACTCACCCTTGAAACCGTCGATAGCATTTTTGAATATTTCTAACTGCTGCCGGTTCATCTCGTTACCAGGTTCGTTGGCCGTGGCGAGGTGCGTCATCATGATGATCTTGTTTATCCCGGAGGCAGACTGCAGGGCATCAAGTACTGCCGGCACCTCGGCAGGGTCAAAACCCAGTCGATGCATGCCACTATCGACTTTTAACCAGGCGGTCAGCTCACCCTGTACGTTTGCCTGGCGCAACATTTGCAGCTGGCTTTCGTGGTGGACCACGATGTCAAGATCCAGCTCGGCTACCGCTGCCAGCTCATCTGTCGAATAGGGCCCTTCAAGCAGGAGAATTCGCTGGCTAATACCCGCGTTTCTCAGCTGGGCAGCCTCTTCCAGGCAGGCCACACCAAAAGCATCAGCCTGCTCAAGTGCCCTGGCCACCCTGACTATACCGTGACCATAGGCGTCAGCCTTGACGACGGCAACGACACGGCTACCGGAGGCTAATTGTTGAACCCGGGAGTAGTTATGGCGGAGTGCGGCGAGATCGATAATGACCCTGGCTGGCCGAGTCATTCCTCACCCGGCATAAATGATGGCGGCAGGCGTTCACCGTAATGCTGCTCTTCGATATAGTTTTCAAAGCGGGTGAACTGGCCCAGGAAAGCCAGCCTCACGGTTCCGATGGGACCATTTCTCTGCTTTCCGATAATGATTTCAGCGATACCTTTATCAACACTGTCCTCGTCGTATACCTCGTCACGATAAATAAAGGTAATGACGTCAGCGTCCTGTTCAATGGCGCCGGATTCGCGAAGGTCTGACATGACCGGGCGCTTGTTGGGTCGTTGTTCCAGGCTTCGATTAAGCTGGGACAGGGCAATCACCGGCACGTTCAGCTCCTTTGCCATGGCTTTAAGCGAACGCGAAATTTCCGATATTTCCGTTGCGCGGTTTTCAGTTGTGCCGGCTACCTGCATCAGCTGCAGGTAATCCACCACAATCAAATCAAGACCGTGCTCCCTGGCGATGCGTCGACTGCGGGCACGCAGTTCCGCCGGTGTCAGGGCTGGCGTGTCGTCGATAAATAACTTTGTCTCCTGCATCATGGCCACGGTGGAGGTCAGTCTTGGCCAGTCGTCATCGTGCAGTTTACCGGTACGCAGCTTCTGCTGGTCGATGCGACCCAGTGAGGCCATCATACGCATGGCAAGCTGTTCGCCGGGCATTTCCATGCTGAAGATCGCTACCGTTTTCTTCTCCTTGATGGCAGCGTTTTCCGCGATATTGATAGCAAAGGCCGTCTTCCCCATGGATGGCCGACCGGCAACAATAATCAGGTCAGAGTTTTGCAGACCCGCAGTTCGCTCATCAAAGTCATCAAAACCGGTTGCAATACCGGTGATGGGGTTGTCCTTGTGAAACAGCTCATCAACCCGGTCGATGGCAACGGCGAGGAGATCTTTTATCTGGCGGTAGCTTTTTCGACCGCGATTTTCCTGCTCCGCGATCTCAAAAATAGACTGCTCGGCATGATCGAGTATTTCTTCACTGCTGCGTCCCATGGGATTAAAAACCGTCTCACCGATATCGGTGGTGGCAGTGATCAACTGCCTCAGGATGGAACGCTTGCGAACGATGTCCGCGTAGGCGCTTATGTTGCTGGCGCTGGGTGTGTTTTCGGCAAGTGCCGCGAGGTAGCTCAGGCCCCCGGCATCATCCAGCAGCTGGTGATTTTCCAGCCACTCTGCCGTGGTGACGATATCAAAGGGTTGCCCCTGGGATTCAAGCTCGGTAATGGCCTGGAAGATGATGCGATGGTCACGACGATAAAAATCTTCTTCCTTGATACGTTCAACAATTTTTATCCAGGCATCCTTGTCGAGAAAAAGCCCGCCCAGCACTGCCTGCTCTGCCTCAATTGAATGTGGCGGTACCCTGAGTGCACTGACTTCAGAGTCTGCGGAGCCGGGAGTTTGAGCAATGTCGGGCATTTTTCGATCTAGTGCATAGAGTCAGCTATCGTTATAAACCTCGAATAGACCTGGATGATGTTTTAATCGTCTTCAGCTTCAACCACAACCTTGATGTTGAAGTTCACATCAGCATGAAGATGGATGGCCACTTCGTGCTCACCTACCATGCGCAGGGGCCCCTCGGCGAGGATTACTTCATGCTTGTTGAGTTCTTCACCCGACGCCGTCACGGCCTCGGAGATATCAGCGGTTCCCACGGAGCCAAACAGCTTGCCTTCAGCGCCGGCTTTCTTCTTCACAGTGATGGTCAGTTCCTGCATGCCCTTTGCACGCGCTTCGGCGCTTGCCAGTGCATCTGCCTGGGCTTTTTCCAGTTCCTCGCGTCGTGCTTCGAACTTTGCCACGTTATCCGCTGTAGCGGGGACAGCTTTTCCATTTGGGATCAGGTAATTACGTCCATAGCCAGGCTTTACCCTGACCTGTTGACCCAGGTCACCCAGTTTCTGAATTTTTTCCAGTAGTATGACTTCCATCTTAAGACCTCATATTTTTCAGTTATCAATCATATCACGAGAGCCAGGGGTCGTCGCTGCCCTGCCCTCATTCCTCAGGATCCTGCCTGTTTTCAAGGCCACGCCCGATAAGGGAATCCGTCAGGCCCATCCAGGCCACCATCAGCACCATCAGCTGGGGTAGCACAAAAAGCAAACAATACATTGCAATCAACCAGTTAACCGACAGGCTTCTGCGCAATACCGTGCGATGTACCGCGGCGATACCATGAAAAAGGTATAGCACCACGAACACCACCAACACCTCCCTTACCAGCGGGGTAAATGGCTGCGCCTGCAGCAGCGACAGTCCCATCAGGGCCAGGGTTGGTAAGACCAGCTGCCTGGGTATGCGGAATTCATGGAACTCGCGCTGAAACCCACCCGGGTTAAACAGGGCCGACTGCCACCAGCGGGCCAGTAGCAAGGTGATGACAAGGCTCACCACGATGCTTGATGCAATCGCCGCATTGATGACCGGCGGCGCCAGCTTGATAAATTGCTCAAACTGCGCCTGCAGTTCCGCCGGCAACTCACTCATGTCAATGCTTCGCAAGGCCTCCAGCCACCAGCCCTGTACGTCACCGACGACGATATACATCATGACAATGTATAACAGCGCCAGCGCTGCGGCTGCCAATGCCATCATGGCAGGTCTTTCTGTCAGCCTGTGCACCAGGGCACAGGCAAAAACCGGCAACCATACAATGAGCAGTACCCCCTGGACAAAATACAGGGGCACACCCAGTACCAGGCTCAGCAGGATAAAAAGCACTACGCTTCCGGCAATCACCTGCAGGGCAAACTTTCCGCCCTTGCGCAAGGCAATCAGCGCAAGGGGTACGCCACAACCAAAATAGCCAACAAGTGGCATCATTAATGACAGCAGGGACAGAACACTGACGACGGTGACAGCCTGCCAGTGTCCCCTTAGTGTATATGTGCCCAGTGCACGCATACCGCTATAACTATCCCGTATTGTCCGGCCCTTGTAACTTGATGGGCCGCTTCAGCACCTAGTGTGCGTCGCTATAGGGAATTAATGCCAGGTATCGGGCACGCTTGATAGCAGTGGACAATTGACGCTGGTAACGGGCTTTTGTACCTGAAATACGGCTCGGGACGATCTTGCCGGTTTCAGTGATATAGGCCTTGAGCGTTGACAGGTCCTTGTAATCGATCTCATCGACTCCTTCTGCTGTAAAACGGCAATAGCGCTTACGACGAAAATAACGGGACATAATATTTCTCCAGGGAATTCTCTTGTATGTGTGTCAGATCAGGCCGGTTCGCCGTCTGTCTTTTCTTCAGTTTCAGCAGCAGCAACTTCCGCAGTTTCTTCCTCGCTGCCTTCATCGGCATCAATGCTGTCATCTTCGTTGGATTCGGCATCATGCTCGTCGGAGAAGTTTTCACTGTCGGCATCAAAGGTGGCTTTTTCCTGCTCTTCCTCTGCACTTTTCACCAGTGGAGATGGCTCGGTAACGGCACTGTCTCTCTTGATCACGAGATTGCGTATGACGGCGTCGTTAAAACGGAAGGCACTGTTAATTTGCTCAAGCACTTCGGCATCACATTCAATGTTCATCAGGACATAGTGTGCCTTGTGAACCTTGTTGATGGGATAAGCCAGCTGGCGTCTGCCCCAGTCTTCGAGTCGGTGGATGGCGCCGCCGCCGGTGTCGATGATCGCGCGGTAGCGTTCAATCATGGCGGAGACCTGTTCGCTCTGGTCAGGATGGACCAGGAACACAATTTCATAATGTCGCATTGTATGTCCTCATGGATAAAGCCTCCCGTTTGCGAGCGGTGAGGCAAGGATTAATAAGATTACAGGCTAAACAGGCTGTAAGGGCGCAGGATTCTAGTGGATTCGGACCGTTCTTGCAAAGATATTTGCTAAAAAATGTCGGTTTTTCAGGGTCTTCGCTGGCGTAGCACCTCGTAAAGACAGATCCCGGTGGCCACGGACACATTCAGGCTCTCAACCACCCCGTGCATCGGCAGTCGCACCAGGTGATCACAATGCTTGCGAGTATTTTGCCGTAGCCCCTTGCCCTCTGCCCCCATCACGATGGCCGTTGAGACGCTTAGATCAAGGTCGAAAAGCTCCTTTTCCCCCTCGCTGTCAGTACCCACGGTCCAGACACCGGCAGACTGCATCTCCCTCAGGGTTCGCGCAATATTGGTCACCCTGTAAATCGTTGTATTCTCAGCAGCTCCGCTGGCTACCTTGCTCACCGTGGCATTGATCGGGGCGGCGTTATCCCGAGCCATGATGACCCCGTCCACACCGGCCGCGTTTGCCGCACGCAGGCAGGCACCGAGATTATGCGGGTCCTGGATACCGTCCAGCACCAGCAGAAGCAGGGCTTTGTCGGCGTTTGCCAGGAGCCCGGAAAGATCTTCCTGCTTATCCTGTGCAGTGCGCCTGATATTTCCAACTATGCCCTGGTGCCGCGTGGAACCAGTCAGCTCGTCCAGTTCTTCACGGGAACACTCGAGGATTGGCACGCCACTTTTTCCCAGCCGTCCAAGCAATATCTCAAGTTCGGCTGAACGCTTTTTACCCGCCTGCACGCGGACCTCGACCAGTTCCCCGGGATTTTTCTGCAGGGTGTGCCGAACCGTGTGCAGCCCGTAGATTACCCTGGTGTTATCCGTCGCCATGGATACTAACTCGCCAGCTCGAAGTCCACTTTCTTTTCATCAACACTGACACGCAAAATGCTGACCTTGAGCCGTTCGCCCAGCCGGTAGCTTCGGCCACTCGCTTCACCCTGCAGGCGATGACCGATTTCATCATGGTGGTAATAGTCACCGGGCAAGGCAGTCACGTGTACCAGGCCTTCAACATAAACCTGGTCAAGTTCAACAAACAGGCCAAAGGAAGTTACCGAGGTGATCGTGCCCTCAAAGACCTCGCCCACTCGATCATGCATAAACTCGCATTTCAGGCGCTGTTCAACGTCTCTCGAGGCTTCCTCGGCCCGTCGCTCGGTCATGCTGCAGTGTTCTCCCAGCGCCTGCATTTTCTTCGCACCGTAGGCATATGACTTTCTTTTTCCACCTCGCACCAGGTGACGTATGGCCCGGTGTACTAGCAGGTCAGGATAACGGCGAATGGGAGACGTAAAATGGCTGTAGGCTTCAAACGCCAGGCCAAAATGCCCGGCATTGCGGCTTTCATATACCGCCAGTGGCAGGCTGCGTAGCAGCACGGTTTTTATCAAGTGTGAGTCGTTGCGATTATTAACCTGCTCCAGCAATTTCGAATAATGACTTGCCCTTGGCTTGTCCTTTCCGCCAAGATTCAGACCGAGCTCCTTGAGGAAATCGCGCAGGTCGCCCAGTTTTTCCTCGGCCGGGGTTTCATGGTTGCGATACAGGGCCGGTAGCTGTTTCTCCAGCAGGAACTCTGCCGCACAAACGTTTGCGGCGAGCATAAATTCCTCGATAAGACGATGCGCATCATTTCTCACGGTGGCTTCGATCTTGCTGATTCGACCCTGCTTGTCGAAAATCATCTTTGGCTCGGTTGAATCAAACTCCAGTAACCCGTTACGCTGCCGTTGTTGATGCATAGTCTTGTATAGCTGGTACAGTCGATCCAGCCCACTCACCAGGCCCTTGCGTTTTTTCCTTGCAGCCGCCTTTTTATCAACGACGAGGTTGGCCATCTCGGTGTAGGTCAGCCTGGCCGCCGAGCAAATTATGCCTTCGTGAAACCTGTAACGCTGGATTTTGCCTTTCTTGCCAATGTGCATTTCGCAAACCATGACAAGCCGGTCGACCTTTGGATTGAGGGAACACAGGCCATTGGAAAGAATTTCAGGAAGCATCGGGACGACACGCGCGGGGAAGTAAACCGACGTACCGCGTTTTTCCGCTTCCCGGTCCAGTGCAGTTCCCGGCCTGACGTAGTGCGATACATCCGCGATGGCCACCATCAGGCGCCAGCCCGAACCCTGCTTTTCACAGTAAACAGCATCGTCAAAATCGCGCGCATCTTCGCCATCGATAGTGACAAAGGGTAATTCCCTGAGATCAAGCCTGCCACCGGGACCCGGTGCCTGGTCTTCATCAAGCCCGGCAATCTCGGATTCCACTTCATCCGGCCACAGGTGTGGCAAGTCAAAGGAGCGAATGGCTATTTCAGCAGCCATACCGGCCTGGTCCGGCCGGCCAAGCACCTCGATAATTTTTCCGAGGGGCTGGGTATGCTTGTCCGGTTGCTTGGTGATTTCTGCAATCACCACGTCGCCCTTTTTTATAGACGGCCGTTTACGTCCGGTGATAATGATATCCTGGCTAATACGTCGATTATCCGGTACGACAAAGCTGACCGGGCCCTCCTGGTAGTAGCGACCAACGACCTGGGTATTGGCCCTTTCAAGTATTTCGACGAGCTTCCCTTCCCGGCGGCCTTTCCTGTCGATATTCGAGACCCGCACCGCGACCCTGTCGCCGTGCATGGCAGTACGCATTTCTTTCGCACTGAGGTAGAGATCGTTGCCCTTTTCCGCGTCGGGGACAACAAATCCATATCCATCCGGGTGACCAATCACTTTCCCGGCCACGAGATCCATCTTGTCCAGCAGACCGTAGCCTTCACGACGGTTTCGTATAAGCTGACCATCCCTGACCATGGCGGAAAGTCTCTTGCTGAGTGCTTCCCTTTGCGCCTGGTTTTTGACTTTCAGGCCTCGGGCGATAGTTGCCAGGTCGCAGGGACCACCCGACTCCTGCAGAAAACTCATGATGTCTTCCCGCGCGGGTATTACCACTGTGTATGCTTGTTTCTTCTTGTTTTTTTCTCTCATCCGGTGTTGATTCGTTGACATTAAAAGGGGGGATAGGTAAAGTCCGCCGTTCTTTGAAAGTCCTGTATTTGTGCCCAGGTGGCGGAATTGGTAGACGCGCTAGCTTCAGGTGCTAGTGGGGGTAACCCCGTGGAGGTTCAAGTCCTCTCCTGGGCACCACTGCAAAAATTGATCCTAAACTCTAAAACACGCAGTATACCTGCGTTTCAAAGATTTTTCTGAAATTCTCCATTTTCTCAAAATCATCTGTTTTTGGTCCCTTTGGTCCCGTTATGGTCCCGCTGGGGTCCCGCAGTATTTGGCTAGATTTTTACCTTCGACCCTAATTTACTCACGAACAACTAATTATCTTTAGTAATTGGGGACTTACAATACAATTTGATGTTTGCGAGGAAAAACCCCGTGGAGGATAACTACCTCTACGGGTTATTGTGCTTTATTGTATTGATTCTTTTTAGACGCTAGAGAACGAAGGAGGTGTTCAAATGGCTGATGAAAACCCACCAGAGACAAAATTAGATACAGCTCTTGATGTAATCAGAAAAATTAAGGAGTTCGATGCAAACTCACTTGTCAGAGAAGCTGATTTGGGCCGTGCATTATCATTCGGTGAAGCTGTCGAGCCGGCAGAGAAAATAATTAATTTGTATGGCCAAATTGCATTAGATGCATTAAGTGATTTTCCAGAACGAAATTTAGTACGACTAACTCAGACTGCCGAACAGCACTACAAGTTATTTACTGACATACTGGATTTTACATCCACACAAGAAAACGCTGCAGGTACACGTACAGCATTGCTGGCCAACCTGACAGACCATTATCAAACTGTGTTTGATACTCTTCAGCCAATCATTGCATATTCCGCTCAGCGTGTTACAGACTTCGGCCGACTAGAAAAGGAGGCAAAAGGTGCAATCGAGCAAATTGAATCAAATACGAATGAAATTGTTGAACGAATTACAAAGGCTGAATCAAGTGTAAACTCCATGCTTGAAAGTGTTCGCCAAGCGGCTGGCGAGTTAGGAGTATCACAACAAGCTGTCCATTTCGATTCATCAGTAAAAAAACACAAGGAAGATGCCGATACTTGGCATACTCGAATATTGATCACTGGCGGTATATTGGGGGGTTACGCAGTCAGCAGTCTATTTTTTCACTTGATCCCCTGGCTTCAGGAAGCAGATCCCTTTCATATCGCAATTTCAAAAGTTTTAATCTTCGTTGTCATCTCAACATACTTATTCGTGTGCATACGAAATTACAATGCGCACAAACACAACCAGGTTGTCGATAGACATCGACAAAACGCGCTTCTTACCTACAAGGCACTAGTTGACGCAGCTGGCGATACTCCAAACAGTGAAGTAATTTTGGTTCACGCAGCTGCCTGTATATTTGGACCGCAGGGGACTGGGTATACTAAGGATAGTATGATTGGGCAAAACGCGGTTCAACAAGCTGTTGAATTATTCACTAAGCCAGTTAACAGAGGTTAACTCAGGAATCTTATATTTGTAGTTATCCATGAAAAAAAGAGAAGCTGAAGAAAAAATACAAATTGCTTTTGTGCATTACGGCTACATGCTAAAACGAAGTTGCGTAGAAATAATTCAGTTTTTTGAATTATTCCTGAAATATGAGATTTTTAATCGCTATACCGGCGTAGGCATGACTGAAGAATTAAAGTGGGAATCTCTTGTCGAGAGTTATCTTGAAAAATCTCACAACTACATAGAAAAACAACGTCGCGTTTACACCAATATTAACCGTGCGTTTGATTTAAATCTTGATGATGCCCGAACTAACATAATTCAGCCTGTAACTCTTGAACACAAAGTCATTACCAAGCTAAGGAATTCAAATCACCATAGCGAACTTTTCATCACCGCTTTCTATCAAAGATCTGATATGGACGGCATGTCAGCACCCATACCGGCGCTCAGATACTATCTCTGTGAGCTAAACGAAGACGAAAAACGATTTACAAACGAATTAGAAAACAACAAAGACGGAGTAGTAAAATTATTTACGACTCACTGCGAACAATTCATTACGAAAAGTAACAAAATGAAGGGCCTTCTTATGGAACATCTAGCGTGATACCAAATATCCCGCTAACTCTGAAATCCGTATGCTTTTTACGTTAAAAGTTGTACAGATTTTATTGTTATCTCAGTCCCTTTGGGGTCCCGCGGAATATCGCGACTCAGATATGTCATTGATTATTAAGACGTATATTGCGAACCCGAAATAGTTTCAAGTCCTCTCCTGGGCACCATCTAAATAAACAGGGTCTTCTATCTGCAGTAAAACTTCGATCCAGTACTCTTACACATCCTAGTCTAACAGGTTTATCTCCAAATAGGCTCGCTTTAACGAAAAAACGCCTGCGAGGCAGACCCGTAACAGTATTATTCGCCTGTCCGAGTGACTTTCATTGTGGATGACAGTTCAATACAATCCACCGATTAATCGATTTGGGAGAATAAAAAATGCGGCAATTGCTTATTGTGCTGCTCACAGCATTTCTTGGCGCCGGGTGTGAAAAAGCACCTGCACCCGCTAGCACCGATACCAGCACTGAAACGGCTGCCCCCGCTACAGAAACTGTAGTAACGGAAAAAAGTGAAAGTGAACGTATCAATGAATGGTTTGAAGCTCGTTTCGAGGAAGAGCTGGCCTTCAGCCCTATCTGGCAATCCTTTCTTGGACGTAAAACAGACTACGGCAAGATGGATGATTTCTCGCTTGAATCTGAAATAGAACAACTTGAATGGCGAAAAAACACCGTCGCCGACATGGAACGCATGTTTAATCGCGACGCGCTGGATGCGGAAGCCAGGACATCCTATGACCTGTGGAAATACCAGCTGGAGCAGGCGGAGGAAAATTTTGACTTCAGGTTAAACCGCTACGTGTTTCACCAGATGCAGTCAGCCCATGCTTTCCTGCCGCAGGTACTGATCAGTTTTCACCCGGTGGAGACGGAACAGGACATGCTGGATTACATATCGCGCATCAGGGAAACCGGTCGTGCCATCGGCCAGTTAATAGAGCGCTCCAGGGAAAATGCAGCGCACGGTACCAGGCCACCCAGGTTTGCCTTTGAGTTTGTGATTGACGAGTCCACCAAGCTCATTTCCGGTGTTCCATTTGATGATAGTGACACCGATAACGACATCTGGGCAAACGCCAAGCAGAAAATCCAGGAACTGCTTGAGAATGGAAAGATCAACATGCAGGGTGCGAACGATCTCACGCACCAGGTAAAAAGCGCGCTTGAAGAAAGCTGGAAACCCGCCTACGCCGATCTTGTTGCCTGGCAAAAAGAAGATATTAAAAATGCCTCGGAAGAGGCCCAGGGTGTAGGTAGCCTGCCCAACGGCACTGCGTTTTACAACGAGCGGCTGGCCAACTGGACAACCACTCGCATGACCGCAGATGAAATCCATGAAATCGGCCTTGCTGAAGTAGATCGACTTCGCAAGGAAATGGAAGCCATCAAGGAATCTGTAGGATTTGAGGGTGAGCTGCAGGCCTTCTTTGCCCTGCTGAGAGACTCCAAGGACGACGAGCGCTTTTACTTTCCAAACAATGATGAAGGCAGGCAGGGCTATATTGATAAGGCAACTGCAGCAATCGACAGGATAAAAAAGGAACTGCCAAACTTTTTTGGCCTCCTGCCCAAGGCAGACCTGGTGGTAAAACGTGTTGAGCCTTTCAGGGAACAGGATGGCGGCGCACAGCATTACTTTGCAGGCACCCCGGATGGCTCGCGTCCCGGGATCTACTATGCTCACCTGTCAGATATGAAGGCCATGCCAAAGAGTGAACTGGAGGTGATTGCCTACCATGAGGGCCTGCCTGGTCACCACATGCAAATTTCTATCGCGCAGGAACTGGAAGGCGTACCGATGTTTCGCACGCAGGCCGGCTTTGGCGCCTATGCGGAAGGCTGGGGTCTTTACTCCGAACTACTGGCCAAGGAAATTCCGGGTAGCTATGCCGATCCTTATTCTGACTTCGGCCGACTCGGTTCAGAGATATGGCGCGCCATTCGACTCGTGGTCGACACCGGACTGCATGCCAAGGGCTGGTCACAGGAAGAGGCAGTGCAATATTTCCTTGCCAATTCTGCTGCACCGGAAGCGCAGGTACGATCTGAGATTCGCCGCTACCTCGTCCTTCCCGGCCAGGCCACCAGCTATAAAATTGGAATGCTGAAGATCCTCGAGTTACGTGCCCAGGCCACCGAGCAGCTGGGAGACAAGTTCGATATTCGAGGTTTCCATGACACCGTTCTCGGAGGTGGTGCATTACCACTGCTGCTACTGGAACAGCGTGTCAACGACTGGGTAGCCAGTCAACAATAAGAAGTGAATGCCAGGCACCTTGCCCCTGCAAGGTGCCTGCTAATTAATCGCGGGTTCAGGAAGCCGGCTTGATGAACTTGAGAGTCATGCGGTCACTTTCCCCGATAGTGGTATAACGCTCACGATCCTTGTCACCTTCACGGTACGACGGAGGCAGGGTCCAAACGCCTTTTTCATAATTTTTCATGTCGCGGGGATTACCATTAATCTCTGATCGGCCAGCCAGCTGAAACCCGGCCTTTGTAGCCAGTTCAAGGACCATCGCTTCCGAAACGTAACCCTTATTGGCCCACTCTTTACCCTGCATACTTGGATTACCACGGTGCTGAACCAGGCCGAGCACACCACCAGGTTTGAGCACCTTGAACATGGCCCGGAAAGTTTCCTCGGCAATATCATTCCTGATCCAGTTATGGGTGTTTCGAAACGTGAGGACCATGTCTGCCTGTCCTTCCGGTTTCAGATCGGGCTTCACTCCCTGCTCGTATTCAAAGACCTCAACACGATCGTAGACCGCAGGAATAGCGGCCAGCTTGTCCAGGTATTTCTTTGAGTTTTTCCTGAAATACCCCACCTCGGATTCGGAATTAAAACTGGCAGCATACAATTTGCCGTTATCCCTTAAATACGGTGCTAGCACCTCGGTATACCAGCCACCACCACCTGGAAACATTTCTACCACGGTCATGTCTTCCTTGATGCCAAAAAATTCCAGCGTTTCCACCGGGTGACGATACCTGTTTCGATCAATATTCTTCTGTTGGCGATGATCGCCGTTGGCGGCGGCCTGTAGCTTGTCGGTATTAGAGTCGGCTACGCCCGGTATCGAAACCGCACATAATATAATTGTGCAAACGAGCTTTTGAAGTCGTGTCATTTGAGGATTCCTCTAGTGTGTTTTAAATAAATATAAGCGCAAAAAATGCGCGGTAACAAGTTCTTATGCAGCGGACTGCGACTTTAGCAGGGCCTGGTCGAGATCCCATAGAATATCGTCCAGCGTTTCCAGTCCAACCGAAATTCGTACCATGTCAGGTGAGACCCCGGCATCCCGCTGTTGTTCCTCGCTGAGTTGACGATGGGTGGTCGAGGCCGGGTGTATGATCAACGTCTTGGCATCGCCGACATTGGCAAGATGACTCATGAACTGGGCATTCTCAATGAATGCCGCTCCCGCCTCCATGCCGCCTTTTACGCCAAAACTCAGGATAGAACCGGCACCGCCAGGTAAATATTTTTTCACCAGCTCGGCATAGTCATTGTCTTCAAGCCCAGCGTAGTTAACCCAGCTCACTGCCGAGTGCCCCTGTAGAAACTTCGCCACGGCCATGGCATTTTCACAGTGCCGGTCCATTCTTACTGGCAGTGTCTCGAGCCCCTGTATCAGCATGAAAGCGTTGAACGGACTCATGGCAGGACCGAGGGTTCGCAGGGTTTCACAACGGGCTTTCATGGTAAAGCCAAAGTCACCAAAGGTTTCATAGAAGCGTACGCCGTGATAACCCCTTGATGGTTCCGTCATCCCGGGGAAATTACCATTGCTCCAGTCAAACTTGCCTGATTCGATGATCACACCTCCCATGGTGGTGCCATGACCACCTATGAACTTGGTGGCTGAATGCACGACAATGTCGGCGCCGAAATCCATCGGACGGCAAAGATAGGGAGTAGCAAAGGTGCTGTCCATCACGAGGGGAATGCCGGCCTCATTGGCGATTGCCGCAACTGCCTCGATGTCCAGCACATTGTTAAGCGGGTTGCCAATGGTCTCGGCATAGATTGCTTTTGTTTTTGGACCAATGGCCTTACGAAAGTTTTCCGGGTCATCGGAATCAACAAACTTCGTGCTGATACCGAAACGCCTGAAGGTTACGTCAAACTGCGAATAGGTGCCGCCGTACAGGGTACTGGCAGAAACCAGTTCATCTCCTTCTTCCATGAGTGTCAACAGCGCTACCATTTGTGCTGCCATACCGGAACTTACCGCCAGTGCAGCCCGCCCGTTTTCCAGTGCCGCCATGCGCTCTTCAAATACCGCCGTGGTTGGATTGGTCAACCTGGTATAGGTATTACCAAAGGTCTGCAGGTTAAACAGGCTGGCGGCATGGTCAGCATCATCAAACACGTAGGACGTGGTCTGGTGTATTGGTACTGCACGGGAACCGGTAGGCGCATCCGGAATATGCCCCGCATGAAGACAAAGTGTTTCGATACCAAATTTTCGATCAGTCATGATTCTTGTTCTTGTGAATGAAAAGCCAGGCCCGGTTTCATCTGTTCACAAATAGCGGACGCTTTGCCGAAATTATCCCGGTGTTAACACCGATGGTGTTGAGGCCGCCAAAAAGCCGGGCGTATTCAATTTTCATGCAGCGATCCATCACCACTTCAAGCCCGGCATCTTCGGCCTTTTTCGCCGCCTCTTCATGTACAACACCGAGCTGCATCCAGATCACTTTTGCACCGATAGCGATTGCCGTGTCCACGAAGGGAGGCACACGCTCGGTTCTCTGGAAAAGATCGACCACGTCAACTTCACCGGGAATAGACTCAAGGTCCGGGTAACATTTCTGCCCGAGGATTTCCTCGTACTTTGGGTTTACCGGGATCACCTCGAATCCGTGATCGAGCAGGTACTTGGCGGCGAAATAGCTGGGTCGTGACCAGTCCGCGGAGAGGCCGACCACGGCAATGCGCTTGTACTGGCTGAGAATGCGACGCAGGGTATTAATGTCTGTCATTCCTGGGGACTCACTATCAATTGAGAACAGTATGAGAATGATACCCCTGGAACGCGAACGCGCTGTAAATACGGTCGCTCCGGACTCCTGTCCTCTCTCGACACTAATACGTCCATGTATGTCGTCCACGTACGCTCGAATAGCCGAGTCTGACCGCCATGGATGGCGGAAATGCCGATAATGCAGGAGCAATTATCGGCCCTGCGGCTGAAGGTTCGCTTTTCCAGGCTATTATTCTCACAATAGAAACACTCACGGCTGCATTGACTCTGCCTGCTGGCGCAGTATGAATTTCTGTATCTTGCCGGTGGATGTTTTTGGCAGGGGACCAAATATCACGGTTTTCGGCGCCTTGAAATGGGCCATGTTGTCACGGCAAAAATCGATGATGTCCTGTTCGCTTGTCTCTTCGGCACTATCCTTAAGGCTGACAAATGCGCAGGGCGTCTCTCCCCACTTCTCGTCCGGTCTCGCAACAACCGCCGCTTCCATCACCGAAGGATGACGATAAAGCGTCTTTTCAATTTCTATACTGGAAATATTTTCACCACCGGAGATGATAATATCCTTGGAACGATCCCGTATTTCCACGTAGCCGTCCTCGTGGCATACAGCCAGGTCGCCACTATGAAACCAGCCGCCCTCAAAAGACTTTTGCGTGGCGTCCGGGTTCTTGAAATACCCCTTCATGACAACGTTTCCACGAAACATGATTTCCCCGATAGTTTCCCCATCCCGTGGCACGGGCTGCATGGTTTCCGGGTCAAGCACCTTGAGCTCTTCCAGCAAGGGGTAGCGAACACCCTGGCGGGATTTAAGCTCTGCCTGTTCATTGATAGGCAGATCATCCCACTCATGATGCCAGGCACAAACTACCGCCGGTCCATACACCTCGGTCAGGCCATAGGTATGGGTTACCCTGAAATTCATTTTCTCCATGGCTTCAAGCACTGCAGGAGGCGGCGCTGACGCCGCAGTCATCACGTTCACCTGGTGATCTATACCCTGCTTGAGCGAATCATCGGCATTGGCCATCAGGTTCAGCACGATGGGAGCACCGCAAAGGTGACTGATTTTTTCATTTTTAATGAGGGTAAAAATATCCTTCTCCCTCACCGCTCGCAGGCAGATGTTGGTGCCGTTAAGTGCAGCAATAGTCCAGGGGAAACACCAGCCATTGCAGTGGAACATCGGCAAGGTCCAGAGATAGACCGGGTGCGCTGTCATGTTCCATGCCATGATGTTGTTAACCGCATTCAGGTGTGCGCCGCGATGATGGGTAACCACGCCCTTGGGATCACCGGTAGTACCCGAGGTATAGCTCAGGGAAATGGCGTTCCACTCGTCGGATGGCAGCTGCCACTCGAAGTTCTCATCACCCCCGGCGATAAATTCTTCATATTCAATCTCGCCGATGAACTCTCCGCCTTCATAGGCAGGATCATCCACATCGATAACCATGGGTTTATCATCAAGCTGGTCAATAGCTGCACTGATGACAGCCGAGAACTCCCGGTCGGTAAGAATAATTTTCGCCTCGCCATGTTTCAGCATGAAGGCAATAGCATCGGCATCGAGACGGATATTGAGGGCATTGATGACTGCTCCCGTCATGGGAATGCCGTAGTGCGCTTCGTACATGGCAGGTGTGTTAGGCAGCATAACCGCCACGGTGTCACCTTCCGTGATACCTTGCTTTGACAGTGACGATGCCAGCTGGCGGGAACGGGCATAGACTTCAGCCCAGCTGCGCCGCAAATCACCGTAAACAAGCGCAGTATAGTCGGGATAAACGGCAGCCGCCCTTTCTATGAAAGTCAGCGGGGATATCGGCGTATGGTTTGCCGCGTTTTTATCCAGGTCTTTGTTGTAGGGATTAACTGCCATAATTCTTTCCAGGTATTTTCAAACAGGTTTGCTTTTCAGCAGCACCTGCCATTCATCATCAAGCTACATGCACCTTTCATTAAGATTTCCTGTTGGAGCCAGCCTTAATTTGTCCCAACTGCAATTTTGAAAAATTGTGCGATCTCAATTACTAATTACTGAGCAATTTCAGCTGCGTGTCAGGCAACATGAAATTAGGCGAAAAAGCGGAGTGTATATAGAAATACATGAGCATTTTGAGCGCAATTTCAGGGCAGCATGACCTCGGCTGAAGCAGCTCAGCGGTTTTTCCACTCAGGTTTGCGTTTTTCGATGAAAGCATCAATCCCCTCACGCGCATCCTCACTATCCATATTGCAGGTCATTCTCTCGCTGGCAAAAGCATAAGCCTCGGAAAGATCCAGCGACAACTGTCGATAAAACATTTCCTTGCCCAATCGTATTGCGTGAGAAGACTTTGCGCTGATTTTTTCAGCCAGTTCCGTAGTTGCCGAAGCCAGTTCATCCATGCTGACCACCTTGTTTACCAGTCCGTACTGCAGCGCCGTCTCTGCTGAAATAAATTCGCCGGTGAGTAACATCTCCATGGCCTGCTTGCGTGGCAGGTTGCGACTGAGTGGAACTGCCGGTGTTGAGCAAAAAAGTCCGACATTGATCCCGGAAACGGCAAAACGCGCATCATCGCTGGCGACGGCAAGATCGCAGTTTGCCACAAGCTGGCAACCTGCAGCCGTGGCGATGCCATGCACCCGTGCGATAACCGGCTGTGGCAGCCTGTTGATACTGAGCATCATGTTGCCACACTTGTCAAACAGGGCCTGGTGAAATGCCCTGTCTTCGCTGGAGCGCATCTCTTTCAAATCATGGCCGGGGCAGAACGCCTTGCCGTTTGCAGCGATAATCACCACGTTGATGCTGTCATCACTGGCGATGTCATCCAGGGCTGCCTGCAGGGCATCCAGCATGTCTGATGACAGCGCATTGTATTTTGTGGGCCTGTTCAAGGTCAGGGTACAGATTCCATTCTCGGTATGCTTGAGAAGGATGCTTTCTTCAACTACATCGTTAGCTTCAGCACTCATCGTTGTACCTCCCTGCGAGCTGATCAATCAAAGGGATCTTTCAGGACAATCGTTTCTGCCCTGTCGGGACCGGTCGAGACTATATCTACTGGCGTACCAGTAATCTTTTCAATTCTATCCAGGTAGGAACGCGCATTGCCGGGAAGCTCGCTCATGTTCTTTGCTCCCACGGTCGATTCCTGCCAGCCCGGTAGCTCCTCGTATACCGGCTCACACTGGGAATAAGCTTCCGCACCCACCGGCGGTGTCGCCTGTTCCTCGCCGTTGATACGGTAACCAACACAGATCTGGATGGACTCAAGCCCGTCAAGCACGTCCAGCTTGGTGATACAGAGACCTGAAATACTGTTTATCTGGATTGAACGTTTCAGCGAAACAGCATCGAACCAGCCACAGCGTCGAGGACGCCCGGTGGTAGCACCAAACTCGTGCCCCTGCGTGGCGAGGTGTTCACCCATCTCGTCAAACAACTCCGTTGGAAAGGGTCCTGAGCCTACCCTCGTGGTATAGGCCTTGGTAATACCCAGCACGTAATCCAGCTCGCGCGGGCCGAGACCCGTACCCGTGGCGGCACCACCCGAGGTGGTATTTGACGAAGTCACGTAGGGGTAAGTGCCATGATCAATATCCAGCAGGGTGCCCTGCGCACCTTCAAGAAGAATATTTTCGCCGGCACCCTGTAACTCGTACAAGCGCTCGCTGACATCCATAACCATGGGCGTGATGGTATCCGCCATGGACATGGTCTCATCAAGCATTTGCTGGAAATCCAACGGCTCGGTCTTGTAATAGTGCTGCAGGACAAAGTTATGGTAATCCAGTACTTCCCCCAGCTTTGCCGCGAAGCGTTCACGGTGAAGCAGGTCACCGGCGCGCAAGGCGCGGCGTGCAACCTTGTCTTCATAGGCCGGACCGATTCCACGACCGGTCGTGCCAATGGCTGCCTTGCCCCGCGCTTTTTCTCGCGCCTGGTCAAGGCTGATGTGGTAGGGCAGGATTAGCGTGCAGGCTTCGCTGATGCCCAGCCTCTGTTTCGCCGGAACATCATTTGACTCAAGCATGGTGATTTCTTCCAGTAGCGCAGAAGGACTCAATACCACGCCATTACCAATAAGGCACTGCACACCGTCATGCAATATGCCTGATGGGATCAGGTGTAATATGGTTTTCTCGCCATCGATGACAACCGTGTGACCAGCATTATGACCCCCTTGAAAACGGGCAACAGCCGCAACATGCTCCGTCAGCATGTCAACTATCTTGCCCTTACCCTCGTCGCCCCACTGGCTGCCTATGACAACAACATTCTTTCCCATGGCTAGTATTTCTACCGATTAGTTATTGTTATACCCAAGTATTTATAATTGCGTGACCTGCCACTTGCCGTCTTTCAATTCGATCTGGCGGTCGCAACCCATGTCTCCCGCAGTGCCCGCCTGCCCGGGCAAATCAGAAATAACCCTTTCTCCGTCTGCGCGTAATTTTTCTACCAGTTCCGTGAGCCCGGGAACCTCCGATGCAGGTGCATAGATAGCTGGTCTTTGCGTGTAATCCTGCTCGGACAATAAAAACAGTTTCTTTACATCGGTACTGAAGCCGGTTGCGGGTCTTGCTCGACCAAACGCTTCTCCCACATCGTCGTAGCGGCCGCCAAAGGCGATGCCCTGCCCTTCACCCGGCAGGTAAGCCGCAAAGGTAAAGCCCGTGTAATAGGCGTAACCACGCAACTCGGCCAGGTCAAAATACAGGGGTGGCTGCCTGACCAGGTTTTCAGTGAGACGACAGATGTTCTCAAGTTCATCCAGGCAAGCGAGTACCTCGTCACCGGCGGAGGCCAGCTGCTTTCTTGCATCTGCGAGAACCTCTGGCCCACCATTGAGCTGGATCAGTGCCCTGAACATTTTCGCCAGGCTTCCATCGCTACCCCAGCCGTCAAACATGCTTTCTATCTCTGCCGAGGCTTTTCTTTGCAGCGCATCGAACAGGCGCGCCTCATCGCTTGAGCTGATGTTTAACCTGTCCACCAGGCCTCGATAGATACCCACGTGCCCGAGATCCACGTGCACATTACGCACATCTGCCAGTTTTAATGTTCGCAGCATCAGGCTGAGAATTTCCGCGTCACTGTTTGCCCCGGCATGACCATGTAACTCTGCGCCGACCTGTAGCGGTGCCCTTGTACCACCATGACCGCTCGGTCGAGTGTGCAAAACGGTGCCCAGGTAACAAAGGCGTGTGGGAAAATCGCTCTTGAGAATATGAGCATCGATGCGTGCTACCTGGGGTGTCATATCGGCACGAAGCCCCATGCTACGTCCGCTCAGCTGGTCAGTAATCTTGAAAGTCTGCAGGTCAAGATCTTCGCCGGTTCCGGTAAGCAGGGAATCCAGGTACTCGATGAGCGGTGGCATGACCAGGTCATAGCCCCAGGTCTCAAACATGTCCAGGATTTCACGGCAAAGCAGTTCCACCGCCGCTGCCTGCGGGGGCAAAATCTCCTCGATACCTTCCGGCAGTAGCCAGCGATTTCTGATAGTCATGATGTCAGGCGGTTCAGTTAACAATATAGAGCAGTATGAGCCCGGCGATCATACTGCTCAGACCGACAAAGCGTAAGGTTTTATCGTCAAGCTGCATCGCCATGACCAGCATTTTACGCATGCCCTCGGGATTGAGAAAGGGAATGATGCCTTCCAGGATAAAAACCAGGGCAAGGGCGGTGAGAAATTCACTCCACATGGCTAGTGTCTGGCTGCATCATTGGCTCAGGTCGAGGTGGCCCGCGTCAAACCAGGAGTACTGGTTTAGCCGCCGAAGCCGCTGCTTAAGGCCTGTCTATTTTCCCCGGGATTGGTTGAAGTACTTGAAAAATTCGGAATCAGGCTTTAACAACAGGACATCATTACCGCGCTGGAACACATTCTTGTACGCATTCAGGCTACGATACATGGTGTAGAATTCTTCGTTACGACCAAATGCCGCAGCATATATTTCCGTTGCCTGGGCATCACCTTCACCCCTGATAGTCTCTGCATCCCGGTAAGCCTCGGCGAGGATTACCTCGCGGTCCCTGTCAGCCTTTGCCTGGATTCTTTCCGCGGCTTCTTCGCCACGGGCACGAAAGTCCTTGGCCACGCGAAGTCGCTCGGCCCTCATTCGTTCATAAACCGAGTGACTGACTTCTTCCGGCAAATCGATTCGCTTGGTCTGCACGTCTTTTATGGTAATACCCAGCTCATCCGGAAATCGCTCGGTTTCAGACTTGACGATATCAAAAATCTCACCTCGCTCACTGGCGACCACTTCCTGCACTGTTCGCTTACCAAATTCGTCACGCAGCGCAGTGTTTATCCTTTGACCGAGAAGTGTATTTGCGTAGTTGAAATCGCCACCGCGGGTTGCGGTATAGAATTTCTCAACGTTGGTGATTTTCCACTTGGCATAGTAGTCAACAATCACGTCCTTTTTCTCAACGGTGATAAACCTCTGGGGATCCTGGTCGACGTTCAGTAACTGGGTGGAAAATTTCTTCGCCGTGTCCACAAATGGCCACATGAAATGAAGTCCGGGTTCATTATCAGTCCGGTGTACTTCCTTGAAGCGAAACACGATCGCCTGTTCCCATTGCTGAACCCTGAACACAGAAAACGATCCAAGGATTGCTGCTATCAATAATGCGATAATTATCTTCGCGTACATACTATCTGCCCTCCCTTAATCGAGAACTGGCCCTGTCCCGCATATTTTGAAGTGACTGTGCAGCCGGGTTATCCGGCTTGAATTCGCGCGGAATGATGTCACCCAGGTTGGTTCCAGCGCCACCGCGATTCTTCAGTAGCTGGTCTATTGGCAGGTACATGAGACTGTTTGACCCTTCGGAATCGATAAGGATCTTGTTGGTATCAGTAAACACCGACTCCAGGGAATCAAGGTACAGGCGTTCACGGGTAATCGCCGGGGCCCGCTCATACTCTGTTAGCAGCTGGACAAAACGGGAAGCCTCACCCTCTGCCTTCGCTATCACCTTGGTCTTGTAAGCATTGGCTTCCTCCCTGAGTCGCGCTGCTGCACCGCGGGCACGGGGAATAATTTCATTACGATAAGCCTCGGCTTCGTTTACGATTCGTTGCTCGTCCTCTCGCGCCTTGATGGCATCATCAAACGCGGCCTTCACCTGGTCGGGTGGCTTGGCCGGCTGCATTTCAACGGTAACGATCAGGATCCCGACTTCATAGCGATCCAGGATACTTTGCATTACCGCTTTCTGGTCCTGGGCAATTTGTCCGCGACCCTCGGTCAGGACAAAGTCCAGCTTGTTGGTCCCTATGACTCGACGCACCGCACTTTCTGCTACCTGGCGCAGGGTCGCTGTGGGAGAGTTAACGTTGAACTTGAAATTAGCGGGATCACGGATTTGCCACTGCACCGCGACTTCCACGTCAACGATATTTTCATCCTGGGTCAGCATCGTGGCCTTGTGAGTCAGGGTGCGCACCTGACCGACGTTGACACGCTCAACGAACTCGATCGGCATGGGAAAGCGAATGTTCGCACCGGGCTGCAGGGTGGTGACGTACTTACCAAACCTCAGCACCACGCCCCTTTCCTGTTCATCAATGGCGTGGAACATGTCATAGCCCAGCCACACCAGTAGTAACACAAGGATGATCACGAAATTGAGAAACGATGGGCTACCACCGACTTTGCCGGGCTTGTTACCAAACATACCGCCAAATCCGCGCTGCATTTTCTTCACGATCTCGTCGAGGTCGGGTGGTCCCTCGCCATTTCCACGATTACCCCAGGGATCTTTACCCTTGTTACCACCGGGTGGTTCGTTCCAGCCCATTCAAACTACTCCCATCTCATTGATATTAGACATAATTAACAGGACATTAGCAGCGCCTGTCGGCATCGCTGCAAGTCAGGCATAGTACCATAAAGCCGGCCTCGGATGACTAACCCGAAAGCCGCGCCCCGGCAAAGCCCTCGCTCAATCGGCACCTGTATGAATATATGCTAGTTAAGCAGGGCTTTTTCAAGCCCCTGCTCGTGGCAAAGCCGTTGAAACACCACCGGGTCGAGGCTGACTTTCATCAACCAGCCACCCGTATCACTGGGCTCGTCTTGTCTCACGTCACCCTGCTGGTAGAGGCTGGCGCGAAGTCGCCCGGCATTGGCTGGTATGAGCAGATCATGCAGCTGGTTATCCTGCCACAGCATGTTTTCGATGCACCTTAACAGTGATTCCACACCGTTATTATCACGCGCTGATAACCAGACCCTGTTTATACCCTCCCTGGACACTTCACTCCTGGCCTGCATACCGTCGATTCGATCGATCTTGTTGTAGACGTGCAGTTGGGGTACAGCGTCGGCACCGATTTCCTCGATAACTTCATTGACCTGCTGGATTCTCTGGTGACGTTGTTCATCACTGGCATCAATGACATGTAAAAGCAGGTCAGCCTCGCGTACTTCCTCCAGCGTGGCGTGAAATGATTCAATAAGATCATGGGGAATGTGGCGAATAAAGCCTACGGTGTCGCCGAGGATGGCCTGCTTTCCCGGCGCCACCTGAATTTTTCGAAGCGTGGTATCCAGGGTCGCAAAGAGTCGATCAGCGGCCAGCACCTCGACACCGGTTAATCGCGAGAACAGCGTCGACTTCCCGGCATTGGTATAACCCACCAGCGAAATCACGGGTGTCTCGTTGCTTCTGCGTAACCGCCTTCCCTGGGATCGCTGACTCTTCACCCTGGCAAGACGCGCATTGATAGCCTTGATTCGATGACCGATCAGGCGGCGGTCGGTTTCAAGCTGGGTTTCGCCCGGACCACGCAGCCCGATACCACCTTTCTGCCTTTCAAGATGGGACCAGCCCCTGACCAGGCGCGTGGAAAGATGCTGCAGCTGTGCCAGTTCTACCTGCAATTTACCCTCGTAGCTTCTTGCGCGTTGCGCAAAAATATCCAGTATCAGGCCGATACGATCGAGCACGCGGCAGGACAGGAATTTCTCGATATTTCTCTCCTGCCCGGGACTGAGTTCGTGATTAAAAATGACCAGGTCGACGCCAGTGTCAGAAACAAGTTGTCGCACCTCTTCGAGTTTGCCGCTGCCGACAAAGTAACGGGCGTCGGGTGCCGAGCGGCTACCGCTAACCATGGATTCAGCTTCGATGCCGGCAGAGCTGACCAGCTCGGCAAACTCGTCGAGCTCTTCCTGGAACTGGGGATTTCGAAAATCGATGTGTACTAGTATGGCGCGTGCGCCATGTTCAAGGCGGTCGTTCAAATTGTTAACCTGGCCCAGCGTGTACGACTTGCATCAGGATGAAGCGCCCTCTTCGTCGGTCCTTGGCATCTTGACGTTTCGCGAGGGGACAATCGTCGATATGGCATGCTTGTACACAAGCTGGCTGACAGAGTTTTTAAGAAGTACGACAAACTGGTCAAATGACTCTACCTGTCCCTGCAACTTGATTCCGTTAACAAGAAATATCGAAACCGGCACTCTCTCTTTTCGTAAAGCATTGAGGAAAGGATCCTGCAATGTATGACCTTTACTCATATCTCATCTCCTTCTTATTCTATCTTGTAATTCTTATGTAATTTTAGGCAATCCCGCCTGGTATCCTTCTAAAGTATATTACATTGTCGATAACAATATGGGGTCAGTCTCAAGAAAATCACCTATTTCCCTGGAAAAATTTTCTTTCGCAGAGTCAAACCAGCGTGTATCGACCTCGGAGCGCAGCCACGTCAGCTGCCGCTTGGCCAGTTGCCGCGTCGCCACCACTGCGCGGTAGCGCATTTCAGCCTCGTCGAGGTCACCATCCAGGTACTGCCAGGCCTGCCGATATCCCACTACGCGCATCGAGGGTAAATCCGGTCCAAGGTCGCCCCTTTGATACAGTCCTTTGACCTCGTTTAACAGGCCGAATTCCATCATTTTTTGAAATCGTTGCTCGATTCGCTGGTGTAAAACCTCTCTTTTGTCCGGACAAATAACCAGTTTGATTGAATTGAAAGGCATCGGCCGGTCATGCTCATCAAAAAACGAGGTCAGGGTCCTGCCACTGACGCGAAAAACTTCAAGGGCGCGCTGGATACGTTGAGGGTCATTGGGATGAATACGTCTTGCGGATTCGGGATCCACCCTCGCCAATTCACCGTGCAGGGCCTGCCATCCGTGCTGCCCCGCCTCATCGATCAATGCTTTCCTGGTTTCCTCGTGCGCCGCTGGCAGCTCGGCTATGCCTCGCTCAAGTGCTCGAAAATACAGGCCGGTACCACCCACTAGTAATGGAATTTTTCCCTGTGCATGGATCTCATCAATGGCACGAAGCGCATCCTCGCGAAAATTACCTGCCGAGTAAGACTCCGTGGGTTCACAAATATCGATGAGCCTGTGGGGATAGCGCGCAAGTGTCTCGCTATCCGGCTTTGCGGTGCCGATATCCAGGCCTCGATAGACCATGGCAGAGTCGACGCTGATAATCTCAAAGGGAAAGCGCTCACAGAGTTCGAGAGAGACATCAGTTTTACCACTCGCAGTGGGGCCCATGAGAAAAACAACCTGCATATTTTTTGCCGCCTGCTCAGGCATCTTTCAATATTTTCCTGAGACCGGATGCGTCCATGGAACGCCAGAGCGGTGGGTGTTGCCCTGCGCTACTATTCGGCACGGCGGCTTCCAGTTGTTTTAATAATGTGCGTACTTCGCTACAAGCGGGATGGTCCATGGTGGGTGCTTCAATATGCGCCAGCATCACGTTTTCAAGGTCTGCGCAAATATCTTTTTCAGTCCGACCGTCAATGTCAACCTCGAACAGGGCCCTGACGACTGACGCGATATCAGCATCTTCAAGAAGGTGTGGAATAGCACGGACACGGCAGGACCCCGGTCCGTTCAAAACCAGGTCCAGCGAGTAATGCGACAGCAGCGATGCGTACCTGTCAAAATCTGTCCCGGCAAGCGTCCTGGTTTCAATATTGACCGGGACCAGCAGCGGCCGGGCTGTGAGTTTTTCAGGCTTACCCAGGCGCTCACGTGCAAGGAAACGCTTGACCTCGAGAAGGTTGATAAGCAGAAGGCGATCATTTCGAATGCAAACAAGGATATCCTTTTCGACACTGGCAATTATCCTGCCCCATGCGACCGAGTCCGGATTGCCTGCAAGGACTGCCTCGCTGGCACCAGCTGCTGAAGTACGGTTGATATCCCTGCCTTTTCCATGCCAGGTGCCTGCATCTATGACATCCCTCACCATGCTTTCCTGTTCCAGCGAAGTGGCGCCTGGCTGCAGTTCGATGCCCGGCTTCTGCCTTTGTAACTCTCCAAGTACAGCGGCATAGACAAAATCATGCACATCGCGGGCACGCCTGAACCTCACTTCATGCTTTGCAGGATGAACATTGACATCAACGGCGTTGTTGTCGATCTCGAGATAAAGCACGTACGAAGGAAAGCGCCCCGGCAGTAAGCGTTCTTCACAGGCCAGCCTGATAGCGTGTGCCAGGCGACGATCATAGATTACCCGCCTGTTCAGGTAGAGATACTGCCGATCTGTGCTGCTACGCGACAGCTGCCCGAGACCCAGCCAGCCCCACAGGCGCATGCCATCAGCACTGCTATCGATCTCGATGGCATTGTCTGAAAAACTTTTTCCCATCACCGGCGATATTCTCTGCCGCGGATTTTCCAGGCCACCGCGGCAGCTCAGCAGCTGGCGGTTGTTGTGGCGCACCTCCAGGTTGAAATCAAAACGACTTAGCGCCAGGCGCCGGGCAATTTCCTGGATGTGCAGGAGCTCGGTCCTCTCGCTCTTGAGATATTTTTTCCTCGCAGGAAGACGGTGAAAAAGTGCGGCCACTTCAACCGTGGTACCCACAGGGTGGGCAGCTGGTGCAAGCACCAGTGAACCGTCTGTATTACTGCTAACCCGGCGACCTTCACTTTCATCGGCAATGCGGGACACGATGACCGTATCAGAAACAGAAGAGATACTGGGCAGGGCCTCTCCCCTGAATCCCAGGCTATTAATGCATTCAAGATCGGCCTGCTGTTGCAACTTGGCAGTGGCATGGCGTCGCAATGCCAGCTCCATGTCATCGGGATGAATGCCGTGGCCATTGTCACTGATTCGAATCAGTGCGGTACCTGCCTTCTCAACGTCTATGCTGATTCGCGTGGCATCGGCATCAAGCGCATTCTCCAGCAGTTCCTTGACGATGGATGCGGGTCGCTCCACCACTTCACCGGCGGCGATCTGGTTGGCCAGCACCGCTGACATGGTCTTTATTCTCGGGATCCGGACACCCTGGCTCATGGAGCGATAGGTTAGCTCCTAAGCGGTGTTATTACGAGTGGCGCGACTAATTTACCAGTGAAGGAATGGTAAGAACCTGGCCTACACGAATGCGGTCACTTTTCAGGTTGTTAACGCTTTTCAGGCTACTCAGGCTGACCTTGTAGTGCTGGGCGATAAGCGAAAGCGTATCGCCGCGGGTAATGATGTGCCTGCGCGAGGCGAGGATGGTACCTTCGGGTGCATGCTCCATGAAGTAACCCTTCAGCCCGTTCCTGATGGCCATGGCCAGCTTTCTTCGATGATTGGCATCGCGCAGCTTTTTCTCTTCCGCGGGATTGGAAATGTAGGCAGTCTCAATGAGGATTGACGGGATGTCCGGAGATTTCAGCACCGCAAACGCGGCAGCTTCAACATTTCGCTTGTGTACCTTGCCGACTTTCTTCAAGCCGCCCAGCACGCGGTCGGCAACGTCAATACTGGCTTCAAGGCTGGCGGTCTGGGAAAGGTCCAGCAACACTGAAACCAGCACGTCTTCCTTGTCATCCAGCTTTACGCCCCCTATCAGGTCGGAAGCATTTTCCTGCTCTGCCAGCCAGCGTGCATGTTCACTACTGGCACCACGCTGGGACAACACGTATACCGACGAGCCATTCACCCGTGGATCGCGAAACGCGTCTGCATGCAGTGACACAAAAAGATCTGCCTTGTGCTTTCGTGCCTCGCTGATACGTTTGCGAAGACGCAGAAAATAGTCTCCTTTCCTGGTAAGGACCGCCTTCATTCCCCTCTCAGCATTGATTAATTTCACAAGCTCCTTTGCCAGCGGTAATACGACGTCCTTTTCATAAGTACCAGCGGGTCCCCTTGCACCGGGATCCTCACCACCGTGCCCGGCATCCACGGCGATCACCACGTCGCGCAGGCTGCCGCTGCCGGTGTTTTCTTCAACCTCGCGCAGGGGTGAAAAACTTTCCTCGGCTTCCTTGTTATACAGGTCGATAACAAGACGGTGACCGTAGCGCTTGTTGGGTTCCAGTTGAAAACTGTTCGTCATGGCGAATTTCTTGAGATCCAGCACGAGGCGCAATTTTGATTCGTCTCTCTGGGCGCTGCGAATTCTCTGCAGGTACTTGTCTGCAGCCACCGGCTGACTGAGTTCGGAGCTCATTTCCATGTCGTCAATGTCGATGACGACTCGAAAAGGATCATCAAGCATGTTCAGCTGGTAGGTGACGGTCTTTGAAACATCAAGTACGACACGTGTGCTGTCCGGCGCCGCCCAGATACGAACATTCTCAACACGAGCGGGAGCCGCCTGTAAGGAGGCAGCAGCAAAAACCAGCAGGGCGCTGAGAAGTAAACGCATGATTTGCCAAGAAAATTAAAAATTTTGCTGTACTATACTGCTGTTAAGCAAATAAATTCAATATTTTATTAGGTTAATATCCTAATCCATTGTTTTATATGAATTAAGTATAGTTGCTAATATCGCAAAGGCAAGTGCGTAAGGGCAATTTCAGAACGGCGAATGCACTGGTGCTGCCGGGTCCTGGCGGGGAACAACGCTAAGCAGCTGGCTGGCAGGGCCGCCATTGGCCGCCAGGGTCAGGATTCTCCCCTGCGACTGGATCTCAATCTGCAGCAGCAGGTCCGGGGCCTGCAGCAGTGAAGCCGCCTTTTCTGGCCACTCCAGCAGGATGATGGAGCTATCCTGCAGGTAATCCTGGAAACCAATGTGTATCAGCTCCTCTTCATCCTCCATGCGGTAGAGGTCGAAGTGAAAAATCGGTGTGTTATCCAGTTCATAGGGTTCCACCAGCGTGTAGGTGGGACTTTTCACCTTGCCCGTGTATCCCCTGCCGCGAAGAAAGCCACGCACCAGCGTCGTCTTTCCGGCGCCCAGGTCTCCTTCCAGGTAGATACGCTGACCGGCAGGACAATGCTCGCCCAGAAGCCGGCCGAGCTCCTCCATCTCTTCGGGCCCCGGCACCTCGAGGCGCAAATTTTCAGCCAGGGTTTGCAAGGCTGCGTAACTCCTTCATTAAATCCGTGGCTATCATGCCACGTTCACCGGCCACTGCTGCGCGGTCTGCCGCTACGCTATGTAGCACAACCCCCAGCCTGGCGGCGCTTGGCAGGTCATTGCCCTGGGCTATCATTGCGGCGATCACACCACTGAGTACATCACCCATGCCGCCGCTGGCCATACCGGGATTGCCCGCATCACAGGCACTGACCAGGGAGTTCTCATCGCTGACAAGAGTACCGCTGCCTTTTAACACGCAGACTCCACCGTAACGCTGCCGAAGTTCGCGAACGGCCTGGAATCGATCCTGCTGGATGTCAGCCACGCTGCAGCCCAGCAGGCGTGCGGCTTCGCCTGGGTGCGGAGTGATAATTCGCTGCCGGGCCGGGGCGGGCTCCCGCGCGAGCAGGTTCAGTCCGTCGGCGTCAACAAGGGTTGGTATCTCAAATTCAAGCACCCTGGCGAAAAGATCCATTGCCCAGCTGGACTGGCCCAGCCCCGGTCCGATTACGACCACATCGACAGTGCTAATGAGACCTTCAAGATCCCTTGCAGTAGCCACGGCACGCGTCATTAATTCAGGTCGTACCAGTGGAATAGCAAGACAGTGTTCCTCGCGTGAAGCCACGGTGACGAGCCCGGCACCACTCCTGAGCGCAGCTTCTCCCGCCATGCGCACGGCCCCGGCATAACCGTAGTCGCCGCCGATCACCAGAACGCGGCCACAGTCACCCTTGTGAAAGTTGGCCGGACGGGGCTTCAGCATCGCCGCAAGGTAATGTTCATCGAGCCTCTCGCAGCCCGGCGCCACGTTCTCAAGAACACTGGCAGGAACATCGAGGTCATCGAAATAAACTTCGCCACTGTGCGCAGGTCCACTACCACTAAACAGACCCTGCTTCAGGCCGATGAACGTGATCGTGGCGTCAGCACTTACTGCAATGTCCATGCAACTACCAGTATCCGCATGAAGCCCGGAAGGAATATCGATGGAAAGAACATGGGCTGCGTGTTGATTGATATCAAGAATCAGCTCCTGCCACTCCTGGTCCAGCTGGCGCTCAAGGCCGGTGCCCAGCAGCGCATCCACGACGACGTCTGCCTCACGTACTTTTTCTGACTGGTAAGGTTCGATGACCAGCCCGGACTGCTCAGCCTCCAACCTTGCGCTGAGTGCATCTCCTTTTTGCTGTTCAAGATTGCCGTGATGAAGAAGGTGAACCTGCCTGCCGGCCTCCCTTGCCAGTTTTGCAAGCACGTAGCCATCACCGCCGTTGTTACCATTGCCACAAATGACTGTGACCGTGGCAGAGCCTGGCCAACACTTTTCGAGCAAGCTGAAAGCCGCTTCGCCGGCTCGCTTCATCAGCTGAATGCCGGGGATGCCTTCCTCTTCAATGGCGATACGGTCGAGTTCCCTGACCCCGGCAGCGGTGTATAGAGTTTGAGGAAGGAGCTTGCCTGTCGAGGTCACCGGTATTGCTCAGATGTTGAAGTACTTTGCCCGGTAGTGTTGCATCTCTTCGATAGAATCATGGATGTCGTCCAGGGCCAGGTGACCGGAGTTTTTACGAAACTGATCTTCTCCGGTGGTCCAGCGCTTTACCAGTTCCTTTACCGTTGAAACATCCAGGTTGCGGTAATGAAAATACTTTTCCAGCATGGGCATTTGCCGATGAAGAAAGCGACGATCCTGGCAGATACTGTTACCACACATGGGAGACGTGTTTTCAGGTACATACCCTTCGAGAAACTCGAGCGTCATGCGCTCGGCATCCTCCACCGTGTATTCGCTTGCTCGGACTCGCTCCAGCAAGCCAGACTTGCCGTGCTGCGTGGTGTTCCATTCATCCATGCCTTCCAGGATGGATTCCTCCTGGTGTATCGCGACGACCGGTCCGTCCGTTATCGGGTTCAGCTGCTTATCGGTTATCACGGTGGCGATCTCTATAATCTGGTCATTGTCGGGATCGAGGCCCGTCATCTCCAGGTCTATCCAGATCAGGTTATCCGTTGAAAATGTCATATTGCTTTATCCTTGGGTTAAGGTTCCTGGCTCATGTCTTCGGCGCGGCAAACTCAAATGCTTTCCATGAAAGCGCGATAATATAGGATATTTCCACGAAATACTCGCACAGTAAGTGCCCCGGTGAACTGCTTAACAATTAATTTACGGGGCACATCATGGACTCCCCGCTTGATTACCTATTCAGCGGGGCATGTGGGGAGTATTCCTGATAATATCCTGTCTAACGAAATTAATTGACGAATCAACCAGGTTTTTTTGCTGTTATGAACACATTTTCTATTATTTTTCTTGCGACCCTGGTCGCGGGGTTCACGCTTGAATGGCTACTCACCCAGCGACACATAGCCCATGTCGGCAATCATCGTGAGAAAGTTCCCGAGGCCTTCAGCGAAGCGATCCCGCTGGAGGATCACCAGAAAGCTGCTGACTACACGCGTGCCAAGGGTAAAACGAGCCAGGGAGAACTGTTCCTGGCCACCCTCGTCCTGGTTGCCTGGACGCTGGGTGGAGTGCTGGAATTCCTCGACCAGGCGTGGCGTGGACTGGGATTTTCTGAACTGCTGACCGGTGTCGGATTCATATTCAGCGTGGTACTCATTGGCAGCATTATTGATTTACCGTTTTCCGTTTACCGTACCTTCAAGCTTGAACAGGATTTTGGCTTTAACAACACCACGGTAAAGACCTTTGTCAGCGACCTGGTCAAGAACACGGTACTAATGGCCCTGATAGGCTTGCCCCTGCTTGCCCTGATCCTTTGGATAATGCAGGGTGCGGGAGAACTCTGGTGGCTTTATGTCTGGATGACCTGGTTTGGTTTCAGCATGTTCATGATGTGGGCCTACCCGGCGTTTATCGCTCCCTTGTTTAACGAGTTTCGTCCGCTTGAAGATGGGGATCTGAAAACAAGGATCGTGAGCCTGCTTGAGCGCAACGGTTTTACCAGCCAGGGCATTTTTGTCATGGACGGTTCTTCGCGTTCTTCACATGGGAATGCCTACTTCACCGGTCTTGGCGCCAACAAGCGCATCGTTTTCTTTGATACGCTTATTGATGACCTTGATGCCGACGAAGTGGAAGCAGTCCTCGCCCACGAGCTTGGTCATTTTAAATGTAACCACATCAAGAAACGTATTGTTATGCTCGGCGTTATCTTTCTGCTGGGCTTTGCGCTACTTGGCTGGTTGATCGAAAGCCCGTGGTTTTATTTCGGGCTTGGCGTGAGCACTCCCTCTGACTACATGGCGCTAACCCTGTTCGTGCTGGTCTCCCCGGTATTCACACAGTTCCTGCAGCCGCTGTTTTCACAAATGTCGCGAAAGCAGGAATTCGAAGCGGACGATTTTGCCGCGGCCCAGGCCAAGCCGGCATTCCTGATCCAGGCGCTGGTGAAACTTTACCGGGAAAATGCCAATACGCTGACACCGGACCCACTCTACTCGGCATTTCATGACTCCCATCCACCGGCACCAATTCGAATTTCTCACCTGTCGGCCAAGACTGCCTGACATTGAACTACGCTTGCCGTAGTAATACCGGTATGAGCGCCATGGAAAAAATGAGAACGGGCCTGGCAATGCTAATGCTGGCAGGTGGTCTTTGCTCCACCGTGCAGGCAGTAGATACACAACGGGGTAAAAAACTACACCAGCAGCACTGCCAGCGATGTCACCAGGACGAGGTTTACACCCGTGCAGAACGCATCGTGGAAAATTTTCCGGCACTCAGGGAACGTGTCAGCCAGTGCGAGCTATCCAATAACCTCCTCTGGTTTGACGAGGAAATCGACGATGTCACCGGGTTTTTGAACCGGGAATACTACGAATTCGGCGTCAAGTAGCCGCGCTTGTTTGCGCCCTTTGCGTGGCACACCGTTCGCTGTAAAGGCTCACCACTACCAGCAGAACAGTTCCTCCTACAAAGCCGGGTATTGCCTCGTACATGTCGTAAAAACGTTCCTTGATAAAAATGACCCAGGTCACGCTGATCAGGAATCCCCCGAGCATACCTGCCGCGGCACCGGCCAGGTTAACCCTGTGCCAGAGCAGGGAACAGGCGACCACGGGACCAAATGTTGCACCAAGTCCCGACCATGAAAACAGCACCAGCCAGAAGATCGCCCGGTTTTCGCTCAGCGCAATGGCGAGCGCACCTGCACCGATCACAAAAGTTGTCACGCGCCCTATTCTCGCCAGCTGCCTGTCCGGAATGCCCGGTCTCAGGATTTTTTGCACCAGGTCCCGGGTGATCGCCGAGGAAAGAAGAATAAGTAGTGAATCGACGGTGGACATGATGGCAGCCAGCAGGACAACGACGAGCAGGCCGGTAATTACCGGGGGAAACAACTCGCGGCTAATCGTGGGCATGATCAACTCGGGGTCGGCCAATCCCGGGAACAGCACGCGACCCGCAAGCCCGATCAGGATTGCGCCAAAAAGAAAAACAAACAGGCAACAGATTGAGATCGCAGCAGCTTTTCTTGTTTCAGCAGGATCGTTAATGGACATAAAGCGAACAAGCACCTGCGGCACACCTAGAAATGGCAATCCGATTGCCATGAAACTGGCCACGGCTATCACGCCTGCCAGTGACCAGCCTTTTTCACCGAAATAATTCACCAATACCGGGTCTGCTTCACCCAGGCCCTGTAGCACTGCAGCAACCCCGCCAGCTTCACTGAAAGCGACCACCGGTAAAACAAGCAGTGCCAGCAGCATTAATACTCCCTGCAATACGTCGGTATACGCCACGGCCTTGTAGCCGCCAATAACCGTGTAAAGGGAAGTCACCACTGCGCCCAGGATCACACCATGCACGTAGGTAATCTGCATAAAATCTGCAAAGGCCTTGCCCGCGGCAATCATTTGCGCTGCCACGTAAATCAACACCATGACAACGATGATCACTACACTGATTAAACGAAGGATATGCCTGCCATCCTGGAAGCGGCTTTCCAGGTAATCCGCAACGGTGATTGCGTCATAGCGATCCGCATCGACCTTGAGCCTGCGAGCAATCAGCAGCCAGCAAAGTGCAATACCGATCATTTCACCAAGCAGGACCCACAGTGCATGCAGACCCACGCTGTATGCCATGCCCGTGAGACCCAGCAGTAACCAGCCACTTTCACCGGTGGCGTTGGCGCTGAATGCCACGACCCAGAAGGGCAGTTTTTTTCCGGCGATAAAAAAGCCGGCGGTATCACTTGAGCCCTTGCTACTCCAGATCGCAAGGGCCGTTATGATGAGCAGGTAAAAGCAAAAGATGCCAACAATGACATCGATTTCACTCATGTGCTGGCTTTATCCACCCATGGGCATGGTAAAGGCGCAAAGCTTGTTACCGTCGAGATCGCGAAAGTAGGCACCGTAAAAGCCATCGTCGCCGCGAGGCCCCGGCGCACCTTCATCCGTGCTGCCCAGCTCGAGTGCCTTCCTGTGCAGCTCATCTACCTTTTCTTTTGATTCCATGAACAAAGAAACCATCACCCCATTACCAACCGTAGCCGGTTCACCATCAAAGGGAACGATGGCACAAAGCATGGGCTCGGTCATGGACTTGCCCCAGGCAATCATGTGCCCTTCAAATTCCATGGCACGACCTGCACCCAGTGAGCCAAGAAGCTGATCATAATATTCACCGGCCTTTGCCAGGTCATTTGTACCCAGTGTCACGTAACCAATCATAATTTTCTCCTTTTAAACTATTGTTTATGTCGAGTGAATGTGGAAGTGAGTCAAATCGAATGACGCTTACATGGTATAGAAAAGCGGACCCTCAGTGGCAGGGATGCCACTGTGGAGCGTACATGGATGTATTTACAGCGTGTCCGCGTTCTATTCATGTAAGCGTCCCCGAGAAATTTTTTTCCACAAGATGAAAATTTTTTCTTCCGGGAAGGCGTGAATCGTTCGACGATGCGCTGTGTACACGTCAGTACATGAGCTATAGAGAACGGTAATTGACGCTGCATGAAAGAAAAAAGATTCATGTTGTTTCAAACAGGTCGTCGTCCAGCAATGGCATGGGACAAAGTACTCGAATCAACATACTCCAGGTCACCTCCAAGGGGCACCCCGTGCGCAATCCGGCTGACCCTGAGCGAATGTTTCCGCACCATTTCGCTGATGAAGTGAGAAGTGGCTTCACCCTCAACGGTTGTACCCGTAGCCAGGATCACTTCCTCGATTTCGCCTTCTCCCAGTAATCCCTCAAGGCGATCCAGCCCGAGCTCAGCAGGACCAATACCGTCCAGTGGTGAAAGGTGCCCCATCAGCACGAAGTAAAGACCGTTGTAGCCAGCCTCTTCTACCGAGTACACATCGGCGGGACTTTCCACCACGCAAAGCAGGGAACGATCGCGGCGTTCGCCCTGGCACAATCCACACAAGGGGGTTTCGCTGAAGGTGCGGCAACGTTCACAGTGACCGATTTTATCCATGGCTTCCCCAAGCAGGCGGGACATCTGGCGCGCACCATCACGATTTCTCTGCAGGAGATGATAGGCAATACGCTGCGCGGACTTTTTGCCAATACCCGGCATGCACCGCAGGGCTTCAATTAACTCCTGCAGAAGGGGGGATTCAGGCATGCGGGTGATTCCGTGCTGGCCAGGCGATCAGAAAGGTAGTTTCATTCCCGGAGGCAGCTCAAGACCCGCGGCAATGTTGGACATCATCTCCTGCGACATCTTTTCCACCTTGCGATTGGCATCGTTGACCGCAGCGGCTAACAGGTCCTCTAGCATTTCCTTGTCGTCCTTTAACAGGGCCGGGTCAATATCAACACGTCTCACGTCATGCCGGCCGGTCATCACGACTTTAACCATGCCTGCCCCGGCTTCACCGGTGACCTCCGTGTTGGCAATCTCGCTCTGGGTCTTTTGCAGGTTCTCCTGTACCTGCTGTGCCTGCTTCATTATGTCACCGATTCCACCTTTCATGATGAATCTCCAGAATTAAACCGGCCTGATCGAATCATGATCCACCCTGGCATCAAATACCTTTTCCAGTGTTTCAATGTTTGGATCATTCAGTATCGCCTGCTCGGCTGATTGTTGCTTTTCTTTTTCTTCCCGCTCACGTTGTTGTGCCGGGGTTTCCGTTGAAGGATGCTCAACACTGATCTTTAACTTTACACCGTCTCCAAAACGGGTCCTGATGGCTTCCTGCAGTTTCTGTTGCTGCGTTGTTTTCAACAGGTGCTCCTGCTCCGGCATCAGTACCAGGTGCACCAGCGATTCACTGTGCTGCTTCAGGCTGCAGTGGGCGGCGAATTCCTTCAGCATGCCCGCCAGCGCCATCTCGTCAATGATCTTTTGCCATTCTGTAGCCTGCGCCGGGTTCTCGCGCACCGCGGCAGTCGCCTCGCGAATGGCATTGGCCTCGGTTTCCCGGCTATCTTCCTGCGCCGACGGGGCAGCCTGGCTCACCGCCTTGCCGGAAAAATTGCTGCTATCCCTGCCAGCCAGCGGCAGCGTTTCCTGGTTACCGCCGGCAGGTCTGAACGCCAGCATACGAATCATGGTCATTTCAAATCCAAGCCTGGGTTCAGGTGCAAACGCCAGGTCGCGTCTTCCATTAAGTGCAATCTGGTAAAACAGCTGCACGTCCTCGCGATCGAGCCTGGCGGCCAGTTCCCTGTCCTTTTCACCTTCCTGCCCGGCGTCGGCCGGTAATACCTGGCTCACCGCGATCGCCTGCAACCGGGAAAGTAGCTCGGCCAGCACCGCGTCATAATCGGGGGTATGCTGGTCCAGCTGGTCAATACCCTGCAACAGCGCTTCGGCATTTGAATCGGCAAGTGCGTGCAGCAGCGCCGTAAGGGAATGACTGTCGATGGTTCCCAGCATTTCGCGAACCTGGTCTTCCTTCAGCTCGCCATTTCCGAAAGAAATGGCCTGGTCCAGCAGGCTCAGGGCGTCACGCATGCTGCCATCGGCAGCCTGCGCCAGTAGCCGAATGGATTCGGCATCAGCGGCAACTTCTTCCCGCTCCACGGTGGCTGCCAGCTGCCTGTCGATCTGCTCCGCGGTGAGGTGTTTCAAATTAAACTGCAGGCAACGGGACAGTATGGTAATGGGAAGTTTTTTCGGCTCGGTGGTCGCCAGCAGGAACTTGACATGGGGTGGTGGTTCTTCAAGGGTTTTCAGCAGCGCGTTAAAGCTGTGATTGGAGAACATGTGTACTTCGTCGATGAGATAGACCTTGTAGCGACCCATGGTAGGTGCATATTGCACGTTATCCATGAGATCGCGGGTCTCTTCAACCTTGGCCCTTGACGCCGCATCAACCTCGATTAAATCCACGAATCGTCCTTCGTCGATACCCACGCAGGCACTGCACTCACCACAGGGCGTGGAGCTGACACCCTGTTCACAATTAAGGCACTTGGCGAGGATGCGGGCCAGGGTGGTTTTTCCCACGCCGCGTGTGCCACTGAACAGGTAGGCATGGTGGAGTCTTTCGCTGTCGAGGGCGTTGGTGAGTGCCTTCAGAACATGGGTTTGTCCCACCATGTCTGCAAAGCTACGGGGCCGCCACTTACGCGCAAGAACTTGATAACTCATTGATAATTATATTAGTTGTCTTTACAAATACAGCCTGGAAAAGTGGCAAAATCATGCGCCTGGACTATCTGGCTTTCAAAGGCTTGTAGATAAAAAATGGGGCCCATACTGTCCTTGACCCGGCACCCGCTTCCACTGCTGCCGCTGCTCCCTTCCGGGCCTGACGGGGTTCACAATTTCGCGCCGCGGGGAGACCAGCACGGGCCACCGAGGCGCAGTTTATCATAGATAGGGATACAGGAAATGGCCCCTGGGCATAGAATCGTATCATGCTGACAGCGCAAGTGATTTTACCGGCACGCCCGGCGAGGATACTATTGCCAGTTCAAGCAATTGAGGAAAAAAGGTATGGCCAGGAATGTGTTGATCACCGGTAATAGCAGTGGCCTCGGCCTGGGCCTGGCTGAAGTGGCACTTGCAAAGGACTGGCAGGTTTACGGGCTCAGTCGCCGTGGCTGCCCAATTGAAGATGCACGGCTGGCCGATGAAACCTGTGACCTGGGCAACTCCGCAGACATCGCCCCTGCCCTTGCCAGCCTGCTCGAAGGGGTGACTCAACTGGACATGGTAATACTCAATGCCGGTGTATTTGGCCAGCTGCACAAGCTTGCCGAGATTTCCGAAGCCGAGTACCAGCATGTTATGCAGGTGAATGTCTGGGCCAACAAGATCATTCTTGACTGGCTGTTCAGCAACAACATTGAAACCAGGCAGGTCATAGGCATCTCTTCCGGCGCTGCGCTTTCCGCCAATATTGGATGGGGCAGTTATTCCATATCAAAAATCGCGCTCAACAAGCTCATGGCACTTTACGCCAACGAGTTCCCGGGCACGCATTTCTGTGCGCTGGCACCGGGTCTTGTTGATACGGCGATGCAGGATTACCTGTGTGACGAGAAACTTCATTCCATTGATGCCTTTCCCCTGCTAAAACGGTTTCGCGACGCTCGCGGGACTGAGGTGATGCCCGCCGGTGAAGTCGCCGCCGAAGCCATCCTCGCCGTCACGGATCAATTAATGCAAATGGAGAGTGGATGTTACGTCGACATCAGGTCGCTGTAAGGGCGGCAGTACAGCCTGGAAGTTATTTTCGCGGTAAGGATGCAATATAAGCAGCAATGGCAATGAGTTCGCTGTCCTTGAAGTATTTCATGTTTGTTGCCATCACCGCACCCGGGTCGGCCTCGCCTCGCCGGGTTCCCGTCTTGTAGTCGCGTAGCTGCGCCAGGAGATAACTTGCATGCTGACCGGCTATTAGCGGCGCCACGGCCGTGCCCCGCATATCGTTACCATGACAGGAGGTGCAGGGCGCAACGTTTTCACTTCCATTCATGACAATATCTTTACCAAGCGCAAGTGAACCCACCGGGACATAAACCATAAACTTGCCATAGGGGTCCCGTGCCTTGACTCGATACTCATCGACTGGAAGTGTAATAAGTCGTTCACCGATGGGTTCCATGCCGCCGTCCTTTACCTCGAGACGCATGAAGCGGCTGTTCACATAACTCACCGGCACCGTGTCGGCTTCCATCACTTCCTGCACAGGGAGAGGTGGTAAAGCAGCAAAGTACTCAGCTGATTCCCTGATTTGCTCATCTGTCATGGCCCGCGCTATGGTAGTCATAACGCCTACCACGCTTGGACGTTGAAACTTCTGGTAGGCCTTCATCTGGCGCACCTGGTAATCAACCGGCAGGGCTGCCAGCGACGACGATTCCGGGTGCCCACTCCCGGACACCAGGTGACAGCTGGCACAGGCAAATACGGCCGGTTTTGCGCCATGACTCACTACGGTCGGCATTTCAATATGATCATCCGGGTACCAGTCCGGCACGTTGAAAAAATCGTTAATGCGTTTTTCGGTATACGCCTCCTTGCTACCAGGAAGGCGAATCAATTCATCGTTGGCAAGTGCAAGGTGACCCGTCATGACCAGGGCCAGGCTCATCAAAAGCATCATGATTTTTAAAGCTACTGAAAATTGTTTTTTCATCTAAGGTTTTTTCCTAGTTTTTCAGTTTCTCCAGGATTTCACTGACTGTCATCACGCTACCAAACAATTCACGAATACTCGCCAGGGTATTTTCATGAAGCGTTTCTTCAAAGGCAGCAGTGGCATCGCTGGCGAATACGACACCATAGTCATGTTCAAAGGCACTCCTGGCGGTAGATTCACAGCAGCAGTTGGAAGTCACTCCCGTGATAATGACATTTTCCACGCCTAGGTTGCGTAACAGGATATCAAGGTTTGTCCCATGAAAGGAATCGTACTTGTGCTTGACGATGTTGTATTCATTATCCAGGGGCGCCGGAATTTGGCTAAATAATTCAAAGCTGCCTGTCCCCCTGAATAGCACCTGCTTTTGCTCCAGCTCCGGGTACTTGTCGAGCAGCACACCGCCGTAAGGGCGCCTGCTGTCGAGCTGGATCCAGACAACCGGCACGGATTGCGACCTGCAATGTTCCAGCAGTTCAACCAGTCTCGGGATGATTGCACGGCCAGCCGGGACTTCCAGCAAGGCGCCGGGTTCAAGGAAGCCATTTTGCATATCAATGACAAGCAGGGCCGAGTTTTCGGGTTTCAGCTCAAAATAGGAATCATTGTTCCTGGCTTGTTGGCGTGCCTGGCTCATTCTGCCGCGTCAGGAAAGCTGGTTGACCGGGGTCTCGCTATTCAACAAGCCTGATCGAGCCCAGGTAAAGCCCGTCCAGCAAACCACTTGCTGTCAGCACTGCATCCATGGGCTGGACCTCGCTCAGTACTTCGATGTTGAGACGACCTTCACCTTCATCGCTGAGGACTTTAAATACCGTGGCATTGTTCAGGACAAAGGTGTTTCCTACGTACTTTATGTTCTGAACTTTCTCCTCTTTCCGTGCACTTTTTACACGCTCGCTGATATTTTCCAGGAATTCACGAACCTGCAGGTTCACAAAGTCTGCATCCTGTTTCTGTGCCTCACCTGTCAGCTCTACCCTGGTGCTTTGCTCGACTGAAATAGATTGCAGGTAACGAAATATGTCAGAGGATTCGAATTGCAGCTTGAAGTCAACCATGTACTCCGAGTCCTGTTCCGCGGTATCCCTCTCAAGGAGAATGTTGATGTTGCTAATCTCGATACTGCTGGTAATGCCCTCGTCGCGTTCAACGGTAAGCGATCTAATATCGTTTCTTCGAAAAAAAGACTCGACCAGTCCCAGGGTTTCTGCACTTATGATTTCATTGTTGCTCAACTTGTTGCTCCTTATCGTCTCAGGCTCGTTTGCCGGCGAGGGCCTGTATTTCCCTGTATCGAAAACAATCGGTCGTATGATCGTTTACCATGCCCGTCGCCTGCATATGTGCATAGACAATAGTACTACCGACAAAACTGAAGCCTCTTTTTTTCAGGTCTTTGGATATCGCATCCGACAAGGGTGTTGTTGCAGGCACATCCTTCATTTTTCGCCACTTGTTCTGAATTGGCCGGTTGTCCACGAAAGCCCAGATATACTTATTAAATGTGCCAAATTCTTTTCGAATTTCAATAAATGCCCTGGCGTTCTTTATGGTTGAGCGTATTTTTAACTGGTTACGCACAATCCCGGGATTGTTTAACAGGGATTTAACTTTTCGCTCGTCATACCTTGCTATTTTATTGAAATCAAAATTATCAAAGGCCTCCTTGTAAGCAGGACGCTTTTTAAGAATGGTTATCCAGCTCAGGCCCGCCTGCGCCCCTTCCAGCGTGATGAATTCAAACCATTTTCGATCGGTGTGAACCGGGACACCCCATTCCCTGTCATGGTAACGATGATACAGCGGATCATCTCCTGCCCAACTACAACGCTTGATCATCCCGTTCTCTCCTTTTCAAGTATGGCGCTTACCGAAGCGTGGGTGGAGACGCAAAAAGGTACACAATAGGTCATCAACATTTTTGCGTAATCTATGGGTTGAATGGTGCCGGCGAAAATGCGATCAAAATAGTTAATGCCGATGAGGATCGTCCCCACGAGTAGTGCCACCCGGCGGGAACGTCGAAATACTTCCGGCCTCATTGCTGTTTCCAGCCAAATATTCATTTACTGTTAACTCTCCCTGTACGCTACAGTGAATCAAAGTAAGTAATCATCTGCTGTCGGGCACTTTTATCAGGCAAGCGTCCAAAACCAGCCTGCATGTTATCAATGGCATGCTTGTTTTTTGATGTTGCGGGAATGACGCATGTTACCGCAGGATGAGAAACGACAAATTTCAGAAAAAACTGTCCCCAGCTGCTGATACCAAGTTCCCTGGCAAAAGACGGAATTTCCTTACCCCGGGTTTTCTTGAACAGGCTGCCTCTCTGGAATGCACGATTCACCAGCACCGCGATACCGCGATCCTGCGCTATGGGCAGGAGTGTTTTCTCCGATACGCGATTGTCAATGTTATAGCTGAACTGCACGAAGTCGAGGGTTTCTGACTTGAGAATTTCAGAAAGTTCCTCATGGTAGCGGTTGTGTGAAGTGGTGATGCCGATATACCTGATTTTTCCCTCGGCTTTCCATTCTCTTAATGTAGGCAGGTGAACACGCCAGTCGCGCAGGTTATGAATTTGCATCAGGTCAAAGGATTCCAGTCCCCATAGCCTGAGGGATTCATTCATTTGTCGAACACCGGACTCGCGGCCGTCGGTCCATACTTTTGTGGCCGAAAACAGGCCCGGTGGCCGACCGAGTGCGTCGAGCAGGACACCCAGGGTCTTTTCCGCTTCACCATACATGGGTGAAGAATCAACCAGGCTACCGCCCTGCTTAACAAATGTTTCCATGACCGGTAATAGCTTGAGCTGTTGCTCTCGACTGGATTCATCAAATGTCCGCGAGGTGCCGATACCAATAACCGGCAATTGCTCTCCACTTGAAGGTATCGGCTTGGTAATGAGATTCGCCTTGCCGGAAGGATCGTCTCCCAGTGCCTGCCCGCTTGCCACAAGAGTAGCGGCGCCGACCGCAGACTTGAGTACATCGCGCCGAGTCATCGAATATTGCCTGTCGCTCATGGTAACCCTCCAGCCAGCATGGTATTGGGCTACAATGATGTCACAGATCCTGCGTCGTCGTAAGACCCCTGCCCGGGATCATTACTGCAGCTACACTTCGAACTTGTAACCCACTCCGTATACCGAGTGAATATAGTCGTTGGAAGAATCCATCGCGGAAATTTTTTTCCTGAGTTTCTTGATATGGCTGTCAATGGTACGGTCACTCACGATTCGATGATCCGGGTAAATGTGATCCATGAGGCGGGATCTTGAGAAAATCCTGCCGGGTTCACTTTTCAGGACATTAAAAAGCTGAAATTCAACAGCAGTAAGTTCAACCTCTGTGCCTTTTATTGCGAGGACGTGGCGTGCTTCGTCCAGCACGACATCATCGCCAATCGTAAATTCCGCGCTTCCCCTTCGTAATACAGCCTTTACCCGGGCGACCACCTCCCTGGGGCTGAAAGGTTTGCAGATATAGTCGTCCGCACCCAGTTCGAGACCCAGCAAACGATCGATTTCCTCCACCCGTGCGGTGACCATGATGACAGGGACATTGCTGAAGCGGCGTAGTGCCTTGCAAACACTCATGCCATCCTCACCGGGAAGCATGATATCCAGCAGGATCATGTCTACCCTGTTTTGCTGCACCCAGGCGACCACTTCATCGCCGCGATCAATAATGTGGGTGTCGTAACCGGACTCGCGTAAATAGTCCTGCACCAGGCTTGCCAGCTGGGCCTCGTCTTCAACAATTAATACAAGTTTGCCAGTTTCACTCATGTTATTGCCCGGGGAAACGAAATTTCAATTTTCAGGCCGCCCAGCTCGGAGTCCGAAGCACTGATCTCACCGCCATGGGCATCCACGATATTTTTACAAATCGCCAGCCCCAGGCCGGTGCCCCCTGTTTCCCTGTTTCTCGAATCTTCCACCCTGAACAGCCTGTCAAAAAGTCGAGGTAAGTTATTTTCATCCACCGCCGGCGCAGAATCTTCAAAGGCCATCGCGATAGAGTCACGGCTTTTATCAATCCTGATTCTTAGCCTGCCATTTTCGCTTGTATAGCGCAGCGAATTGCTCAGTAGATTTGAAAAAAGCTGGAATAAACGCTCACCATCAGCCTGCATTTCGAGCCTGTCAGCATTACTCTCCAGGCCAAGTTCAATATTCCTGGCTGCATACTCATCGCGAAAACTTTCGACACATTGGTTCAACACCGATAACAAATCAGTTTCGGTCAGCTGGTAGTTCAATGCGCCGATATCCGACATGGATAACTCGTAAAGGTCATTTACCAGCCTGTGCAAGTGCATGATCTGTGCGTGAAGGGATTCAAGCCTCTCCTCGTTCACTTCTCTTATGCCATCCTGCAAGGCTTCAATTTCGCCGCGCAATACGCTTAGTGGTGTACGTAGCTCATGTGATATGTCGGCTATCCACTGCTGCCTGGCTTTTTCGTTACTTTCCAGGGTTCGCGCAAGACTGTTGAAATCCCGTGACAGCTCACCAAGCTCGTCGGAAGAGTCCACCTCCACGCGTGTCTGGTAATTTCCCGAGGCCAACCTTGCCATGGCCTCGGTGAGAAGTTTAATAGGCTTTACAAGCTGGCGTGATGCAGGAAATGCAACAATGGCTGAAACCAGCAGTATGGTAAACGCCAGGTAGAAAAGAAAACGGTGATGCCGTTCAGAAAACTGCAGATCGTGATGATGAGAAATCTTTTTCCTGGGGCTTATGCCGAGGTAACCAATCAACTGCCCGTCTGCGCTTATTTCCATCAGCTGCAAATCGACGACACGATGTCGACAGGGACCGACCGTACGCTGCGCGGTATCCAGCAGGCATACCCTGCGGGGATGTGGTCCCCTGGCAAACGCTGGCGGTGGGCGGTGCTTTATCCTCGTATGCTCAGCACGTTGTTCAACTTCGCCAGGCACACCCGCGTCATCAGCCCGGTCCCTGGTGGAATCCGCCATGCTCTCGTGGAACATTCTTGCCAGTTGCCTTGGATCGCGACGGACAAAATTCCAGTCTCCCTGTTCATCGTAGCGATTCGCAAGATTGCTCACCAGCCTGCTGTGAGTTTCCTGCTCAACGCGGTTTATATACTCGAGGAATCCACGCTCAAAGCTCCACCTGACGATGAACAGCATGCTGGCCACCGCCATCAGGGTGGTCAGCAACAGGGTAAAAAAGAGCTTATATTTAATGTTAAATCGCATTTCCAGGTCAGCTTACTTGCATCCGGTCTCGCCATTTTAATGAAAAAACCACGGCTAAATGACTGGTCTTTTTGCATTTTCACATTGTTTGCGCATTTTTCCAGCAAACCCGATGCGAAACCGGCTGCTGGCCTGGCACATTCTCTTCCTCATTCCTTACATAATTCTTGCAATTTCTACCCGCACTATAGCCCCAGCTTTACAACAGTGATAAACAACGGCAGGCAAGGCGCCGAAGGAGAATGTTATGAAATATGTAATCAGCGTGATCGTGGGCTTTATTGTTGGCATGCCCGTGGCGTTCGCAGAACGCGATGGGCGCTGGCAGCACCATGAACGTCACCTGGAAAGATTGATGGATGAACTGGAACTGACAACAGAGCAGGAACCACAGGTGCGACAGATTCTTGAAGAGCAGCATGGAAAAATGCGCAGCGAAATGGAAAACATGCGCGAGCAGGTAAGGCCAAGGCTTGAAGCCATCGGTGCTGAAACCAGCGAAAGGCTTTCTACAGTACTCAACGAGGAACAGCTGCAAACATTTAACAAGATGGTGGAAAAGAAACGCGAGCACATGAAAAAGCGTTTTGGCGGTGGACACTCCCACGCTGCAGAAGATTAAACGGGTTTTACAAGACAGAGAATAGCAGCAGCCTTTTCTCCCCCTCTGCTGCTGCCTTAACTACTCTGTGCCCCGGGACGATGTCTCTTCTTCCCGGGGTTTTATTTTTTTATTCACCGTAATATTCTTTTACTGCGGCGAGCAGCCAGCTTACCAGTCGTCGTTCTTCTTCATCCAGTTCCGGCCGCCATACCTCGAACAACAACACGACTCTTTCTTCATCGCTGTCATTCCATGCCTCGTGCTGGATACTGTCGTCAAACATCAATAGCTTCCCTTCCTTCCATGAGCGCTCCTCGTTGCCGACACGCAAGGCACCACAGTTCTCGGGCACGATAAGTGGCAGGTGGCATATCAGCCGCGTGTTCAGCACGCCGTTATGGGGGGGAATTCGAGTTCGCGGTGCCAGTCTTGAGAACAGCGCCATCGGTGCCTGCGCAGGAATAACCGGCATGGGGACTCGTGAAAGTGCCTCGAGGGTCGCGGGAAAGCGTTGCTGGCTTTGCGCCAGTAATTGCCCGTGTTCCCACAGGTACAGGGCCCCCCAGTCGCGGTTATTTAACAGGCCCTGATCATATTGCCCCAGGTGGTTGGAGTCGCCCTGCAGGTAGGGCGCAAAGTTTCCGGGATCATTCATCACGGACAATAACTCCTGGCGAATAATGCCTGTCGCTGCCATCAATTCAGCAGTCCAGTCGAAATCTTCAGCCTCGTAAAACTGGATTTGAGGCAATCCCGGGTAATAGTATCGACGGGGCTCCTGGTAAAATATTTCCTTCTCACCCAGCATCAGGTCGAGGGACTGTGAAAAGCGCGAATGCTTTAACTCCGTGTGTATTGAGTCCTGCTTCATTTTTTCATCCAGGAAGCGGCGGTATTCCCTGTTCTTGCGCTCAACCGCCTGCCTGGCCCTTGCCAGCCCCTGTTCAACGTCGGCCGGTAACTCGCTGATACCTGATGTGAGCCCCAGGCAGGCCTGGTAGTATTCCATCGCCTGTCTTGAGTCGCCCGACTCTTCCAGGCAATCTGCCTTGAGTAACAGGGCCCTGAGGTTGTTGGGTTCAAGGTCAAGGGAACGATCCAGCGCATGGATGGCGGCGTTTGAATCCCCGAGGCGAAAGCAGCAGTGGGCTTAGGCAAGCCAGCCGGTAGCATCAAGACTGACCTCTGAGATCAACTCTTCAAAGCTCGCCCTCGCTTCCTGGTCGCGGCCGGATTGCAGGGACGAGAAGGCCGACTGCAGTCGTGCCTGCTGTTTCGCGCTCAATTGTGCGGTTGTCATGGATTAGCTAACTGGTTTGCCAGGCCCTATGATGACACTTCTTTGTCTGCAGGTGTAAAGTCCTCGTAAAATTTTTCAAAGGTTCCAACAATTCCACATACGTAGAGCGCGTCACCTTCCTCGACCCGGAATGATTCGGAAAATTCCATGATGATTTCAGAATTACGCTCGACGGCGACAACCGAGCAACCGCTCTTTTCGCGAATTCCAGAATGGTGAGGATGCTGCCCGACCAGGCGCGCGGCATCCACTTTTACCATCTTGATATGGGCCTGCTGGGAAATAACCCCTCCCAGTACGTGGTGCGCCAGTAGCTGCCCGGCGACCTGGCTCAGGGATAGCGCAAAATCTGCACCTGCTTTCTGGATTCTCGCAACATTTTCCTCGAGCACTGCACAGGCAATAATGGGGACATCATCGGTAAATTCCCTCGCCACCGTTGCCGCCAGCAGGCTGGCACTGTCGTTTTCAAGTGCCAGTATGATCACGCGCGCCGAGCCCGCTGCTGAACTCTCATAGACATTACTGTCAATGGCCTCGCCCACCACGTCCACGCCCGGCTGACCTGTTTCATCTATGACGCGAACGTCCTCGTTAGCATCCCGCAACATTTCCACCAGCTTGCTGCCAACATCGCCGTAACCCACCACCACGATGGTGCCATCCTCTGTAATGGGTCGAGCAATTTCGCTCAGTCGTTGCATGCTTGTCGGACTTCCGGCTGCCACCAGGATCATGCCCTCTTTCAGCGGTTGATCCGAAGCCGGCGGCGAGTGCAGGCCCTCATCGCGCCATTGCGCCACGATATGTGCCCCGGTTTTTTCCTGTATAGCATCGGCAATGCTGCCGCCAACCAGGGGGGCTGCCTGCCGGGATACGTAACTCTGCCACTTCCAGTAAATGCCCGAGCGGCTGCACGCCAGTAATTCTTGGACTTATTCTCGGGCTTGAACGAACTGCCACTGCCGCGGCCAGCACGTGATTCGGGGTAAAGGCAAAACTTGCGCCGGCCAGCTGCATTGGTGCGCGACGATTTGGATTGGCTACCATGGCAACAATCGGCCCTTCAAAACCAATCTCCCTCGCCGCGGTCGCAAACATGGCATTGTTTTCATCTTCACCATTGGCTACCAGCACTTTTGCACCAAGCAGTGGTGACAGGTTAAGTTCCTCGTCTACCGCGGAAGCATGCACCACGGTGTGACCGTGGGCATGTAAACGCCGGGCTTCTTTTTCGTCGTCTTCAATAATTACCACCGGTATATGACGTGCACTGAACTCCGTCATCAGTGAATCGACCTCGGGACCATGCTTGTATATCACCACCGCATCAGCAAGATCCGGAAGCGCGTGGACCAGGTTTCCCTCGTATCGCTGTTCAACAAGGGGCTTGCCGATGGGCTCGATCCAGACGATACCGCTGGTGGCATCGGCCTGTCGGGTGGCCTTGCCGTCCAGCAGCACGGCACAGCCCTTGAGCGCCATGGGTGTAAACAGGTTGAGAATAAATGCCGTAATGATAAGCGTGGTAAACACGTCCTGGTTAATGGCTCCCTGCGCCAGTGCCAGCGCGGCAAGGATAAATGCCATCTCCGCACGTCCGCACATACCCACGCCCACGGTCAGGGCCTCGTGCATCGGCAGTCCCATGCGCAGCGCCATCCCCCCGGCACTGGCAATCTGCCCGACAATAACAACGGAGGTGAGTATAAGGATAAAAGCGACACTTGATGCGCTGATGTCAAAGCTGATGGAAAAACCCAGGGTCATAAAAAATATCGGGCCGAGAAAGGAATAGGCAATACCATAGGCCCTGTCATTAACGATTCTCACCAGGTTTGGATGGGCCACCTTGTCTTCGAAAAACAGCCCGGCCAGGTACGCACCGAGGATCATGTGCAGGCCAATTGCCTCGGCAAACAGGCCGGATGCAAATGCGATTACCAGGATAAAAGTAAAGCCCTTGCCACCTTCAGATCGAAAAGGCAGGGTCATTCGCGGGTAAACAAAGCGGCCGACCAGCAGTGAGACGACAAAGAAACCAATAACCTTGAGCAGGGTGATAACAATGCTGAGTGGCTCAAAGGTGCCGCCGGAAAGTAAGCCAATCACAAGACCGAAAAATATCAGTGTCAGCAGGTCATCAATGACGCAGCTGGCAATGATCACCCGCGCCAGCCGCGTGTCAGCCAGCTTCAAATCTTTCAGGCATGTCAGGGTAATGACGACGGCGGTGGCTGTCATGGTCAGCCCGACAAAGGTTGCTCCCACGTAATCAAGGCCGAAAAACAGGGCCGTGGTGAAACTCACGCTAAATGGGACGATAGCACCGACAATGGCAACGCCCAGCGAACGTTTAAGGGCATCATAAAATTCCACCGGCTGGGTCTCGACACCGGCGTGAAACATGAGAAAAAAGATACCGATTTCCGCAAGCAGCTGTATTGCCTCGCTGGGCTCAATAAGCCCCAGCACGGCCGGTCCCACCAGCACACCGACGATTAACTCGCCCATGACCGTGGGCAGGCCAAGCGGGCGAAGGGTGATGGCAACCAGCCATATCCCCGTCAGCAGGACCAGCAGGTCAAGGACGATTTCATGCATGTGGAATCTCCAGCTGCCTCGGCACTGCCTTCTCCCCGAACTTTATATACCTGTTCTCTACCCTAACAGTGAAGACAGCTCGACTCAATTCCAAGCTAAACATGATTGGAAGATTTCACCTCTTTCTCATTGATTTATAATAACTATTATACTAGTGTTTAACGATCCACTTTAAATCACAAAGGAACCTGCGCCATGAAAAAACAAGCCTTCACATACCTGCTTGCCTGCACGGCTTTGCCCCTGCTTGTCCATGCTGAACAGCATTCTGATAATGCCGACCTGGATGACATCAGGGACTGGGATATCGTGCCCATCGAAACCTGTCTTGATGCTGCCCTTGACACTATCCCGGGTCATGCCCGCAAGGTGGAAATGAAAATGGAAGATGATGATCCAGTCTACGAGTTTGACATCGACGCCACCGACGGTAAGCGTTACAACGTTGAATGTAATGCAGAGGAAGGCTTTGTCACCGAGATTGAGCGGGAAGTAGACAAGAACAACAGCTACTTCAGGAAAATGGCAAAGGTCAGCGAAAAAGAGGCGCGGGATACGGCACTTGCTGTGCACCCTGGCAAGGTCGTCTCCAGCGAGTATGAAATCGGCTTCAACGGCGAAGTCACCTATGAATTCGACATCCAGTCAAAGCTTGGTTACGAGGTTAAAGTGGATGTGGATGCAGTAACGGGTGAAATCGAGGAAGCAAATATCGAGCTTTACGAGATTGGCGCCGAGGACGAGTAAACACAGAGAATAAAAAATATCATTGAAAATACTCGCGAGTGACATCGCGAGTAATTTCCTTTGGCAGGAAGGATTTCTCCAGCGCGTAAAGATTCGTGGTTCTGAAATCCTCCTTGGCAAAGCCATAATATTTTGCAGCCAGCTTGTATTCGTGGCTGAGATCGATACCCATCAACTGCGGATCGTCGCTGTTCAACGATAGCTTTACACCTGAGCGGTAAAATTCCGGCAACGGGTGCTTTGCCACGGATTCCACACACCGGGTTAACCAGTTGGATGTCGGACAAAGTTCCAGCAGCACGTCATGTTCCTTTAATTGCTCGACAACGTCCTTGTCCTTCCACGCATTGACTCCGTGACCAATACGATCGGGCTTCAGTACATCAAGTGTCCTTTGAACGCCTTCAGGACCTGTGTCCTCTCCGCTGTGGACAGTGATACCGAGATCAGCATCACGCGCCATGTTGACCAGTTCGACAAAGTCCTCGGGATCGCTGGTGTTTTCCCTGTCGGCCAGGTCAAACCCGACAATACGATCTGCACCACGGTGATTACCACGACTCCTGTAAGCGATCATATCGGCAATGCCTGAACGGTTTGCCTCGTAATCAAGGGTTCGGGAAACGATGCCTATCAGTCCTGCCTGTACATCGTAGCGGTCCATGCCCGCGCAAAGTCCATCCAGCACCCCTTCGATAATTTCATCATTCTGAAGATCCTTGTTGAGCGCAATAAATGCCGGGCTGAATCTTAATTCGATAAGCTTGATGCCGTCATAGTATGCATCTTCAATATTCTCAAAAGTAATGCGCCTGATGGCGTCATAGGAGCAGCTTACTTTCTGGATGATGTCGAACACTCCCAGTACGGCTGCGAGATCCTGCATCGGGGCTGTGACCATGGAATTACGTTTAAGTGCGACCGGGTCTGCTACATCAATATCCAGGTTGTGTGAACGGGTAATATCGATGATAGTTTCCTGCCTTATAGAACCATCAAGGTGTCGATGCAGCTCTACTTTGGGCAGGTTTCTCAACAGGGCTACTCTTGCCTCGGCGGCTAGCTGTCCTGTTTTCCGTAATTCCTGAATTTTTCAAGAATCGTGGTCATTTCTTCATCATCGAGCAGGACCGGCTTGCCCAGTTGCAGGCTGTAGTAGTACTGCCTGGCCAGTTCTTCTACTTCAAGAGTCATCTTGAATGCTGCCCTTACGTCCTTGTCAAAGGCAATTTGCCCGTGATTCGCCATGAGACAGGCCTTTCTTTGCTCAATTGCCTTGATGACGTGGCTGGATAATTCCGCAGTACCAAAGGTCGCATAGTCCGCGCAACGAATCGAATCCCCGCCGGCTATGGCGACCATGTAATGAAAGGCGGGAATAGAAATACGATTACAGGCCAGCGCAGTTGCATAGGGCGAGTGCACGTGAACGATGGCACCGGCCTCCTCTCTCTCCCGGTAAATATCACAGTGAAAGCGCCACTCACTTGATGGCTTGAGAGAACCGCCGGTGACTTCGCCATCCAGGTTACATGTCACGAGGGAATCGGGCTCCAGTTCATCATAGGGTACGCCGGTCGGCGTTATGATGAATCCGTCATCTATACGTGCACTGAGATTACCCGAGGTGCCAACGCCAAGCCCACTTGCAGAAAAGGACCGCACGCTTTCGATGATCTGCTTTCTTAACTCGATGTCAGGCATGGCTAGTTGAATAATTTGCGAATATTTTCCTGGAAAGGTGGTTTAACAACACCTTTCTCGGTAACGATGGCGGTGACATACTCGGCGGGGGTAATATCAAAGGCCGGGTTTCCCACCCTTGTTCCGACGGGGGCAATACATTCCTCGCCAACGTTCAGCACTTCGTCACTACCACGTTCCTCAATTTCAATGGCGTCACCACCTGGCGTGTTTATATCGATTGTTGATGTCGGACCGGCAACATAAAAAGGAATGCCATGTGCATGTGCTGCCAGCGCCAGGTTATAGGTACCTATCTTGTTGGCAACGTCACCGTTGGCCGCAACCCTGTCGCAGCCCACCACGCAAAAGTCCACCATGCCCTGTCGCATGTAGTATCCAGAGGCACCATCAACAATGAGCCGGTGGGGGATATCAAGTTGCTGTAGTTCCCACGCCGTCAGCCGGGCCCCTTGAAGCCTGGGACGGGTTTCGTCCACCAGCACTGAAATTTGTCGATCATTTTCATGGGCAGTTCGAATTATTCCCAGCGCCGTACCATAACCGACAGTGGCCAGTCCGCCAGTGTTGCAATGATGAATCGCAGTGCATTTTTCCGGCACAAGCTCCAGTGCATTGATACCGATTTGCCTGCATATCTCTACATCCTCTTGCGCGATAAGGTGAGCTTCAGCGAGCACGTGTGTCTTTAACCCGCTGGCATTCGAAAAATTCTTATTCCTTGTGCGTGCAGCCATGCGATCAAGAGCCCAGAACAGGTTGACCGCGGTGGGCCTGGATTTTCTCAGGATTTCATCTGCCGAGTCGTAGCTTGTCATTAACTCGGCGACATCTTCAGACTTCGAATTAACCAACTCTACCGCCAGGCCGTAGGCAGCCGCAGCGCCAATGGCGGGTGCGCCGCGGATCACCATGTCCCGTATGGCCTCCGCCACTTCAACGGCGCCATGGTATTCCAGGTATTCAATATCCTGTGGCAGGATGCGCTGATCCAGCATTCTTACTGAATTATTCGCCTCTACCCATTCTATACTCTTGTAGTCCAATTTATTTCCTCGAAACCCGCAGCTAATTCTTGAGTTTTAATATATCAAGTTAACATTATAATGATGAGAATAACAAAACGAACAGGAAGCGTAGCCAAACCGGTCCGGGAATTATGAAGCCAAGACTCAATCTTGCTATAAAACGCGTTTTTATCGCCCTGTTGCCGGGTCTCCTGCCCCTTGCATGTGCCGGGAAGCCTGTTGAACTGGTGATATCGGCAGACCACGTGGTGACCATGGACGCAGAAAAGCGCGTTATCACTGACGCTGCAGTTGCCATTAATGACGGCGTCATCGTGGATGTTGATACAAGGGAAAAAATCCGTGACAGGTACCAGCCCCGCAAGTGGATAGAGGGTAAAAACCGCGTCATTCTCCCCGGACTTGTAAATGGCCACACCCATTCCTCGATGGTGCTGTTTCGAGGTATTGCCGATGACCTGGAACTGATGGAGTGGTTGACCAAATACATTTTTCCAGCCGAGATTCGCTTTGTTGACGAGGACTTTGTAAGGATAGGCACCTCGCTTGCCTGTCTTGAAATGATCAAGGGAGGAACGACAACTTTTGTCGACATGTATTTCCACCCAAAGGAAATTGCCGCCGTGGTGGATAGTTGCGGTATGCGTGCGGTTATCGGCGCCGCGGTCATTGAACAGGAAAGTGGCTATGCGAAGAACTTCGATGATGCCATGGCAAAAGCGCAGAGTTTCATCAATGAATGGAAAGGCAGGAACCCACGCATAACCCCGGCCTTTGCCGCCCATTCTGCCTACACTATCTCTCCCGGGGGAATGAAGATTATTCGCCAGAAGGCAAATAAGCTCGGCGTGGGTATAACTACGCACCTGTCGGAATCAAGGGCAGAGCTTGAAATTGTTCAAAAGTTGTACGGAGACACCTCGATAAATCACCTCGAGAAAATTGATTTTTTCTCCGGGCCTACCATTGGCGCACACGTTGTCTGGCCTGCGGATGAAGAGATACCAATCCTGGTCAGGCGAAAGATTGGAGCAATCCATAACCCCACCTCTAATTTAAAAATAGCCTCGGGGTTTTCACCGGTACCGAAAATGCTTGCTGCCGGTGTCGCCGTCGGGCTTGGCACCGATGGCGCGGCATCCAACAACGATCTTGATATGTGGGACGAGATACGCCTTGCGGCCTATATTCACAAGGGCAAGTTACTGGACCCGAAAGTCATGCCGGCGATGACGGTGCTGGACATCGCCACTCGCGGCGGCGCCAGGGCCATTGGGCTGGAGAATACCGGTTCACTGCAAGCCGGATACGCGGCTGACCTGATCCAGGTTTCCCTTGAAGATACCCACCTGGTTCCTCTCTATGACGTGGTTTCACACCTTGTTTATGCTGTTGATGCGCAGGATGTACAGACGGTCATCGTTGATGGAAGGGTCCTGATGGAAAATCGCAAGGTGCTAACCCTGGATGAAGCGGAGGTTGTTCGAGAAGCGAAGCAACTCGCGGCGAGGATTAACAGGGAAATACGCCAGTAATGAACATGGAAAAACTAAGCGCAGAACAGGTTATCGAATACCTTGGCCTTGAACCACTTCCCATTGAAGGGGGCTATTTCAAGGTCAGCTATACATCCGGCGAGAAAATTCCGGCTGCTGCCCTGCCTTCCCGATACAAGACGGCACGCAACATGGCCGGTGCTATTTATTTCCTGGAAACCGAGGAGCAGTTTTCCGCAATGCATCGCCTGCCCACCGATGAGTTGTACTATTATCACTATGGCGACCCGATGGAAATGCTTTTTCTGCATCCCGAGGGCCTCGGTGAAACCCGTATACTGGGGCCTGATATCGCGAAAGGACAGGAACCGCAAATCCTCGCGCCCATGGGCTGTATTCATGGTTCGCGACCACTACCGGGCGGTGAATTTGGTTTTTCCCTGGGCAGCACATCGATGGCACCTGGATACGACGATACTGATGTGTTTTTCCCGCAGCGTGTAGAACTGGTAGATGCTTATCCAAACTTCAGTGCGATGATCCTGGCATTAACAAGAACTGAACCCATCAACGTCTGATTCAAAGTAAAACAGGTTAACTGACTATGGCTGCTTTTGTTTTTAACGCCGCACCCGGTGATATTGCCGAAACGGTCATCATGCCCGGCGATCCCTTGCGGGCAAAATATATTGCAGAAACTTACCTTGAAGATGCCAGGCAGGTTACCGATGTGAGGAACATGCTTGGATTTACTGGTAAATACAATGACTGCGAGCTGTCCGTCATCGGACACGGCATCGGTATTCCCTCAGCGACTATTTATTGCACGGACCTGGTACTGGAATACGGAGTGAAAAATATTTTTCGCGTTGGGAGCTGCGGTACGATCAGTGACAAGGTTCCACTACGTGATCTCGTCATTGCCATGGGCGCCAGCACTGACTCCAACGTCAATCGTTCCAGGTTCTCCGGTTATGATTTTGCAGCGATAGCAGACTTCAATTTACTGGAAAAAGTTGTCAACAGCGCGAGGGCACTCGAGGTAAATCACCATGTTGCTAATGTACTGACCTCGGATTACTTCTTTCCACCAAAAAACGCCGAGCTGTGGGAGACCATGGAAAAGTACAACGTGCCGGTAGTCGAGATGGAAATCGCCGGTATTTACGGTACCGCTGCTGAATATGGAATTTCTGCGGTTGCCATGTGCACGGTCAGTGATGAAGTACTGGCTGGTAATACCCTGACCCTGGAAGAACGCCAGACCAGCTTTGATGAAATGATCAGGGTCGCTTTGAAGGCCGCAACAAGCTGAATCAATCCCCATGTCTTGCAGCTTCTCAAACCCGGTTCTGTGCTGTCTGCGGACTGCAGGAACAATTCACACGGTGAAGTAGTTTGCAGGTGGCCAGCATACAGAGTTTATTCGGACTGCTGGTGATATTGCTTGCCTGTGTCGTCGCCAGCGAAAACAGGAAAGCCATCAAGTTACGATTGATCATTCCCGGCCTGCTTCTGCAGGTCTTACTGGCAATTTGCCTGTTAAAAATACCCGCCATGCAGCACCTGTTCTCAATTGTAAACTCGCTGGTGCATGAACTTCAGCAGGCGACCGAGGCGGGTACTTCCTTTATGTTTGGCTATCTCGGTGGCGCACCACTGCCCTACACCGAGAACACACCAGGCGCCAGTTACGTTCTCGCATTCAGGGCACTACCATTGATCCTGTTGACCAGCGTCCTTTCTGCACTGCTGGTGTACTGGCGCGTGTTGCCAATCATGACGCGGTTATTTTCATTCCTGCTTGAGAAAAGCCTGGGGGTGGGCGGCGCCATGGGGATTGGCGTTGCCGCCAATGCCTTCATTGGCATGGTGGAATCACCACTTTTAATCAGGCCCTACCTTGACAGGCTGAGCAGGAGCGAGCTGTTCTGCGTGATGTGTGCAGGTCTCGCTACGATATCAGGCACCATGCTTGCACTTGAAGCGTCGGTTATCAGCCAGGTTGTACCCGGCGCTGCCGGGCACCTGCTGAGTGCTTCACTGGTTACCTTGCCCGGCGTCATCGTGATTTCCCACCTGCTTATCCCGGAAACAGGGGAAATTACCACGGGTAAAACTGCCATCGACAGGGACGCCGACAGCGTCATGGACGCGGTTACCAGGGGAACCCAGAATGGCCTGACACTGCTGCTTAATATTATCGCCATGGTGATTGTCATGGTGGCACTGGTGCATCTTGTCAATGTCGGCCTGGGCCTTGTGCCCGTACCTGGCCCCGAACCCCTCAGCCTGGAGGGAATACTGGGACTGGCGCTGGCGCCGCTCACGTGGCTACTTGGAATACCCTGGTCCGAGGCGCGACTGGCTGGAGAACTGATGGGTATAAAAACCATCCTGACCGAGTTTCTTGCATACCTGCGTCTTGGCGAAATCGGCGACGACAGCATGGTGCTCAGGAGTCGCATAATCATGACTTATGCCCTGTGTGGCTTTGCCAATTTTATCAGCCTCGGCATTATGCTTACCGGCCTGGTTATCATGGCACCCGCAAGGCGCAATGATGTCCTGTCACTTGGTTTTCGATGCCTGGTGGGCGGTACGCTTGCCACCTGCACCACTGCCGCCATCATTGGCATTATTTATTAGCAGGAATTGCTGATGGCCTCCGCTGCCAGTAAAAAGAGGACTCGAAGCAGGTATCGCGAAATCGTTTTTGCCCTGCTGACACTCACAATCAGCTCAGCAACAGCTCTCTTGCTTGCGGAGCACGCCTACCGCTGGTACCTCGGTCAAATACAGGCAAGTGAATCCATTGACCCGGGCTTGCTGCGCTACCATGGCCGGCTGGGATGGGCGCTCACGCCGGGCTGGCAGGGTACACACAGGCATCATGACTTTAATGTCAGCTACAGTATTGGCAACGACAGCTTTCGTGCACAGGTCGGAGAATTGAATAAACCAGTTAGCGTCCGTCGCATTGGCATAGTTGGAGATAGTTTCAGTTTCGGCCTGGGAGTCAATGACAGCGAGACATTCACGGAAATGCTTAACCAGCAATCTGCTGATATTGCTGTCAAGAACATGAGCGTCCCGGGCTACAGTACGGATCAGCAACTCCTGTTACTTGAGTCCCGTCGCGGCCTTTTGAATTTTGACGATATCATCGTGGTTGTTTACCTGGCCAATGACCTGCTGGACAATATGCTTGATTATCCCCTGCAGGTTGACAGGGCCAAGCCACGCTATGTTATCGATGGCAACAGCCTGGCTCTCAGTAATGTCCCGGTGCCGCTTGAAACGAAACCTGCTCGCCTGCGATCCGTGACACTGGCTCACGTTGTTTTTCGCGATAGTTTGAACATGGAGTCCGCTGGAGGCATCCTTTCCAGGAGTGCTCTCTGGCAAAGACTCCTCCCAGCATCCCCTTCCCTTAACGCGGATCAAACGAAACAGATCCTTGATACAAACCTGCGTGAACAAAAATTACTCATGCAGGCACTCCTGCTGGAAATGAAAAAACTCATGGAGGAACAGGGGATCGTATTTCATATTGCCGCTTTGTCCGGACAATCCCTTGTGATGAGTCCCACATCCCCTTCCGGGCTTTTCCAGGATTACGTACTGGAATTTCTTCAAGGCTTCAGCGAGGACAATGGTATTTCTTTTATCAATATTGCAGGGGAAATGCACTCACACGAAGCAGGGGCAGGAAAGCAATGGTATCACCCCAACGAGGGACATCTCAGCGCCAGTGGCCACAGGAAAGTTGCAGGCATTCTTTTACAACATCTCGCGCCCTGATTAGCCTCTCAGGGATAAAGACGAAAAAAAACCGCTTTTCGAAAAAAGCGGTTTTATAGTATTTCTTGAGGAGGTCTTTTTATTAAGCCCTGCTTCTACGTCTCCTGGCAAATCCAAGACTGAGCAGTGCGAAGCCGAGAAGCGAAAGTATTGAAGGCTCCGGTGCTGATACGGAAAAGTTACCGTTAATGGCATCGTTACCACAGGACATGGTCCAGTGTACGTCCACGTTGTCGAGGCTAAGACCGGTACCACCCAGGTCAAATGACACCGTGCGCCAGTAATGCACACCGTCCTGTCCGGCATCGTTGGACAGCAGGGAGGAGAACCAGCTGGCGGTCTCGATAGCAAAGGGATCAGATATGTGGTGGCCACTGTAAACATTGTTGTTCCAACCACTCACGGAGTACACACCTGCTACGTCAATGCCATCTGTCTTGTCCGGATCAGGAGCACCGGGCAGGATGTTCACTCGACCAGTGCTGTCACCTACTGACTGGTTCAGCGAGGTGTAGTCCTTGGTGTAGAGACCAAAGTCAATACCGTACTCGTAGCTGGTGTCGTCGCCGATGGTTGCGCCATCAAATGACAGGGCCAGGTCGCCAGCGTAGTATTGCTTGCCACCATATTCGAGGTGTCCGTCCACCACGTCAAAACCGGTTTGCAGGCCAAGATGTAGCACCGAACCGGATACCTTGTAGTAGAGGTGCTCAGCATCAAATGACTGTCCACCCCATCCCGGGTTCAGGTAGTAGTTACCGCCGGCGTCATCGGTATCTTCTGAAGCGAAGTTGGTCCAGCCGTCTGTGGCCCAGAATCCGAGCTCCACGGCCTGTAGCTGTGCAGAGGTAAAAAGTGCTGCTGCAGCTGCAATCTTTAAAATGTGCTTCATAGCGATTTCCTTACAAATTTATGAGTTTTGTACCATATATGCGGTATTACTAAGCCAGATCCATGCCAATATTTATTTATCTTTTATTTACAACAACTTATCTAAATTTTCCCTGCTCCTGGTTATTAGCCCGGGATTAAAAGTGTAATGTAATCCGACAGGAGCACTGCATGATTACGTGAACCAGGTCTCAGAATCGGTGCGTGCGGTAACACACCGGGTCACAAGATAACCCCTTTTATCTTTATTTTTCATTCAGTTAGCTAATATCCGGCGTTCGTAACTGGACTGTAAAGAATGTTGACGAGGGGCCCTGGAGTGAAAATTCAGCTGCCCGCAGCTCCTGTCTCCGATCGACGACGCGTGTTCACGCTCGATTGCCTTTCACCTCGCCTGTATCACGTCATGCATGATTTTTCTGGGCAAGTGCAAATTAGTACTAAAGACCCAGGCCTGTCCCGCCGATGATAAGTAACAGTAAAAATTAAAAAAGCATAGCAACACAGCGGTGCAACACTTCGGGAGATATTCCAGGCATGACTGATAAAAATAACCTTTTGCCAAAGAACATTGAATTCCAGACTCTCGCAGAGGATGCACCAGTCATGTTGTGGCTCACCAACATCGACGGCCAGATGATTTTCACCAACAGCCGCTGGAAAAAATTTGTCGGTGGTGACAAGGTGGACAAGGAAGGCGGTAATGCCTGGTACGAGTCGCTGCATCCTGATGACCGCGAAAGAAGTGTGCAAACATTCCGGGATGCCTTTGTTAATCACCGTCCATTTGAAATGGAGTACAGGCTAAAGCGCGGAGACGGTGAATATCGTCATATGCTTGATAACGGTGAGCCCTATATATCCGAAACAGGAGTCTTTTCCGGTTTTATTGGGTCCTCTACCGATATTACCGAGCAGAAACACTTCGAGGCCCAGTTGAAGCATTCTCACAATGAAATGGAATCCCACAACAGCGAGATGCGACTGGTTAACAAGCTAAACTCCTACCTGCAAATTTGTCGCACCCTTGAAGAAACCTACCCTGTAATTCTCTACTACGCCAAGGAACTGTTTCCAAACTGCACCGGCTCCATTTATCTTTTTAACAATACGCGAACCGTGGTCGAATCGGTTGTCAGCTGGGGGCCCAACAAGGATTCACAAATCCCGGTCATCACGCCCGACGATTGCTGGTCACTGCGACAGGGCAAGCCACACACGGTAAATGACTCCGTTCACGGACTCCTCTGTCATCATTTAAAAGGCTACCCGGAGCACGGGTATACCTGTGTACCGATCATTGCCCAGGGTGACATGGTTGGCATGATCAACCTGCAGTTCCCCAAGCTTGATGAGCATCTAGCCCCGGATGAAGTCGCCCAGAAAATCGAGGCGAAGCGACGCCTGGTTAACATGACGGCTGATAACCTGGCTCTCGCGCTGGTCAGCTTGAAACTGCGAGAGGCACTAAAAACCCAGTCAATAAAAGATCCGCTGACAAAGCTATTCAATCGACGCTACATGGAAGAAACCCTGGAAAGGGAGCATTCCCGTTGCAAGAGAGCCAACATAAGCCTTGGTGTAATCATGGTGGATATCGATCATTTCAAAAATTACAACGATGAATACGGCCACGATGTAGGCGACAAGATCCTCTCGGAAATCGGAGCTGTCCTGCAAAACAAGTTGCGCAAGAGTGATATTCCCTGTCGCTACGGTGGCGAGGAATTTATCCTGATCCTGCCGGGCGCAGAAGTGGATATTCTAGAACAAAGGGCCGAGGAAATAAGACACACCATTGACACCCTGGTTATCCACTACAAGAACGACGTGTTTGCAGATGTTACCGCGTCATTTGGCGTAGCGGCTATACCGAAGCATGCTTCGTCCCAGGAAGACTTGATCAAGGCTGCAGACGACGCGCTTTACCAGGCGAAAAAATCAGGAAGAAACATGATAGTTGTTGCCCATGAGTTCAAGAACAAGGTAAAAGCATCTAAAGTTAAATCCACAGCTGAGTTTCAGCAGGCCGTGAATGCCTGAACCGCGTTAAAAAAAAGAATAGCCAGAAAGCTAGTTACTGAATTCAAATAATTCCTCAAAACGCATGGGTTTTTCAATCCCGTAACCCTGTCCGAAGTTGACACCCAGTTCACCGAGGCTGTTCCTGATGTCATCGCTTTCAACAAATTCCGCGATGGTCTGCATGTTCATGATTTGACCTATCTCGTTGATGGATTTGACCATGGCATAGTCAATCGCATCGTCGATGATATCTTTTACGAACATGCCATCAATTTTCAGGTAGTCCACGTCCAGTTTCTTGAGATAACCAAAGGAAGACAGCCCGCTCCCAAAATCATCAAGCGCAAAGGCACAGCCGGATTGCTTCAGGGTTGATATAAGCTCATCAGCCTTCCCAAGGTGGGTGATAGCAGATGTTTCTGTTATCTCAAAACAAATCTTGCGTCCATCGATGTCCTTTTCCTCCAGCTCCCTTGCGATAAATTCCGGCATGCTTTGATCAACAAGTGACTGCCCGGAGAGGTTTATCGAGACAAAGCCGGCTTTTTCAAGGATACCCGGGGCCGAGTCAAGTAGCTTGAAAGCCCTTTGAATCACCCAGCGATCGAGCCTGGCCATCAGGTTATATCGTTCAGCTGCAGGCAGAAAAGCGCCCGGTGGAATTATTTCACCCTCTTCGCCAATCATTCGTAGCAGGATTTCGTAATGATATTTTTCATCGTTACCCAGCTCTACGATTTTCTGTGCAAAGAGACAGAAGCGATCCTCTTCCAGTGCCTGGTAAATCCGTGCGACCCACTGCATTTCCCCCTGTCTCTGGGCAATGTCTGAATCATCCGGGTGATAAACATGTATGCGATTCCTGCCAAGGTCCTTGGCCATGTAACAGGCGGCATCTGCCTGCCTCAGCAGGTTGGTCAGGTTTTGAATGTTGTCATTGATAGATACCAGCCCGATACTGACCCCGACGCGAAAGGTATATCCTTCCCAGCCGAACTGGAAATCCTGCACGACTTCGAGGATTGCCGTGGCCACTCTTTGTGCCTGTTGCAATCCGCAATGTTCCATGAGAACAGCAAACTCGTCTCCCCCCAGTCGAGCCAGCGTGTCCCGCTGTCGCACCTGGTCCAGCAGAAGTGCGGCGAGCCTGCGTAGCATTTCATCACCGGCGGCATGACCACAGGTATCATTGACTACCTTGAACTGGTCAAGGTCGAGGAAACACAGGGCATGCTCGGTCCTGTCTTTTGCCACTGTTTTAATGAGTCGTTCTGCGCGTCTTTCGAACTCCGGGCGGTTGATAAGCCCGGTCAGTGCATCGTGGCTGGCCTGGTATCCCAGTTTCTCGGTCAATTCATATTCCAGCGTGACATCATCCTCCACACCGACAAAGTAAAGAATATTATTCGCGCCATCCTTGATGGGAGAGATGGATGTGCGCACGCGATACAGGCTGCCGTCTTTTTTACGATTCTGGAACTCTCCGCGCCACTCCTTTCCGGCTGTAATGGTTTTCCAGAGTTCATCGTAGACGTGGTTTGGCGTATTGCCGGACTTCAGCATCCTCGGATTCTCACCGACCACTTCTTCCCTTGAATAGCCGGTGTTTTCCGTAAATTTCGGATTGATATATTCAATCTCACCCGTGGGGCTGGTTATCATTATGGATGAAGAACTGGATTCAACTGCGCGGGAGAGCTTTAATAATTCCGCTTCTCTTTTGCGACTCATGATCGTGACTGCAGCAAGGTTTGTTATGCGATTTATGAGTTCAAGAATATCCTTCCGTGGTTCCCTTGGCTCTGAAAAGTACATGGTGAATGTACCGAGCACCTGGCTTTCTGACTGCCTTATTGGTGTGGAAAGGCATGCTCGTACGTTGTACTTTTTCGCCTGCACCTGGTAATCAACAAATACAGGGTCCGTCTCAGTGTCGCTGACAATATACTGGCGATTGTGATACACGGCGGCGCCGGAGCACATGGTAGTCGGCCCAACCTTGATGCCGCCCATATCTGCCGCATAGGAATCATCAATGCTTGGTGCCGAACCAAAATTGAGCTGATTCTCCTGCTCATCGTATAACATGATGGCGCAGGTGGTATTACTTGCTATCTCCTCGGCGCCAAGATTAATTGCATCCAGCACTTTCGCTAATTCTGCGTTGCCCGTAACCATGTTGAGAATGTTATTTTCCAGCGACAGCACCTGTTCTGCGAATTTACGTTCAGTGATATCAACCATGACTCCACGTAGCCGTACTGCCTGGCCGTCATCGTCGTATACTATCTTGACATCATCGTGAAACCACACGATGTCACCGTTGGCCTTGATGAAACGATAATCAAAAACGTGATCGTTATGTCTCGTCGTGGCATCAACGCAGTAGTTCACAGCCCAGTCCCTGTCATCTTTGTGGATATGATTTTGCCAGAAGTCCTCTTCATACCAGGTCTCCGCAGGATAACCTGTTATCTTTTCCGATTGTGGAGACATGTAGGTGAATTGCATGCTGGCAATGTCGACCTCCCATGACAGCACGTTCGTTTCCTCGATCAATTCCTGGTACTTTTTTTCCGTTGTCACTCTTTGATCACGTTCCTTTGCCAGGACACCGTCTACCAGGAAATGCATGGCCATCTCCGTGGCCTTGACCAGACCACCTGCAGTCAGTACAAGTACCAGCAATAACAGGAACCAGGATTCGAACTCCACCGCGTAGGCCTGCAGATCCACTGCAGGTTGAGGTTGTATAACAATGTGGCGTAGCCCAACCAGCACGAAAAGAAGTAGTTGGCCAGAAGCAACCGCAAAGGCCACCCTTGAGTTAAAAAACAGTACTGACAGGACCGGGGCTATAACAAGGAATGGCACCGCCGGGGCAATCAGGCCAAACTGCCAGAGACCGGTAATACCAAGCAGTGTGGTGGAAGCCAGGATAAAGCTTGTTTTCAGGAGGTAGGGCAAATCATGGCGTTTCAGGGTAATGAACCAGTAGGAAAATGCCACGGCGATATGAAAATACATCACGGGCTGCCAGCCGATGGTGATTGCCCGGTAAAGACTGGTCAGCAGTGCAGGTATCACCAGCAGGGACATGAACTGCAGGGAATAATTACAGATCGCGCTCCTGATGGAAGCGAGTTCCCTTTCCGTGTTTATGTCTTTCAAATGCACTCTCCAGAAGATGTACCACAATATTGCCCGGGTGGCTCTTGAATCGCTCGCTTTCGGGGTATCACGCGGGCACTTCAATGCCTTTTCCCGGCGGGAAATTGGCCAGTACATGAAATCGTGACATTTCCCGGCTTCATAGATCAAAAATGGCACGCAATTCCCGTGCCTTCACCCCGTATTTTCGGGTGTTTATTCTAATAGTATAGCCAGCGCGCGCCGTTCTTACCGACGCCGGGCTTAACCGGGCGGGGAGTACCAGATAGGCGATGACCAGGCGCGTTCCTGGATAAACGGCGTCACGTCGTGAAAGGGGCTATTACCCTCGCGCAATGCTTCCCAGGTAGACCAGCGGCAGCTGGGATTTTCAATCACGCGCAGGTAGTAAAAGGCCGGCTGATCCGGGTTAAAACCGGGGTCACTCCAGCGTGCAAAGAGTTCACTCGCCCCCCTGTCACTGCTAACAGCGCAACTGGAAATATCCACTTCCGCTCCGTTGTCGGGACAGGTATGCGTTTCAGGATCCACCTCGAGGCCATCTGAGCAGGCGATATCAAAAGTTTGCTCCCTGGTCTCGCCATTCTCCAGCCAGCCCTTGATGACCTGGATACGTTGCAGCGGTGCACCGTCAGCTGCCTTTACCGCCCAGCCCAGGAACTCAGGTGAGGTCGTTCCTGAGACAGGTGACAGTTTACCTCCCATGGCTGTTCCCTCCTGGTAAGCCAGCTCGAGAAAATTCCCGGCATCACGCGTGGGCATGTCCCAGCCGGCAAAAAATCGCAGCACAATCCTGGGTCCGCTGGTGGCAAACGTTTCCCGACGTTTTAATGCAGCAAATATGCTATCCCGCGTATTCTCCTCGGCCCATACTCCTGCAAGACCGGCGGCGCCATGCAGGCGCGGCGGTTTAAAGCTCTTGATGGCCGGAATACGCGCGCGACCCTCGGGGCTACCGTCTTCAGCACCAAATACACCATTGTATTGTTTTTCGTCACTGGCGCCGGGTGTTCCATTATGTGTGTCGGTACTGCCGATAAAGCCGAATCGATAGGGATTTACACCAATGCGCTCCCCCAGCAGAAGACCATCTTTCAGCGCATTCCTGGCATAGTTGTTGCCGTGAATACAGTTCGTATCGCCCTCGCTTTCGCAAATCCGGGCGCAATTGGGATCCAGTACTGCCTCGTTTTCCCGACACGCCGGAAGTTGCTCAAGCTTTTCAAAATTACAGAATTCATCGGCATTTCCCACGCCCGTCTTACATTCGGATTCGCCCTTGGTCTGGACGATTTCAACCAGTGTTTCAAGCTGGCTGCGTAATTGTGCGGCCGACACTTTCACGTCGCGGGGAAACTGCTGCCCCTTGCTTTGATTGGAGTTATGGGGAATGGAAACCGCCTCGCAGGGTGGCCTGCAATTCTTGTCCAGGGATTGCCAGAGCGCCAGGGGCGTGTTTGCTTCAAAATGGCTTGCAGGCAATTCCGGCACCCGGGTATTTCGAAAAATTACGTTCCTGTGCAGGTTCCTGAATTCCGGGTTACCCGTCCACTCGTATGCAACCAGCGTGGTAAATTCGCCCGGCCTGTTATGCTTCTCAGCGACCTGGATAATATTTTTCCAGGTCGCCCTTGCACGCTCCCTGCACAGGCTGCCTTCGTCACCACACAGCGCCTTTTTACGCTGGGGGTTCACCGAGGTAACGTCGGGTATTATCAAATTCCTGTAAACTTCAGTAACCAGCGACCTGTCCTGGTCCTCGTTACGAATGTTCCTGCACAGCGGTATATCGTACTGGCTGCTTGACTGGTCAAGACAGAGTGACAGCTCACCAAAATACTCGACATGATCTGTCACCGCCGCGAAATCCAGGGGCTCCGCCAACTGTACTTCCCTGCCACCTGCAATGAGCACCTTCTCTCCACGGGCAAATCGATAGGCCGAGTCCGGATCCACGGCATTGAAATTGACATAACTGTCAAGTGACCAGGAACTGTGAACATGCAAGTCGCCAAACAAGGGCTTACGGGTAAGGGCTGTGGACCCGCCTTTCCTTGTTTCCTGCGTGGGCCTGTCGCCTGTTCCGGGCGTCTTATCCTCGTCCTGGTTCGCACATCCCGCAAGCAGAAGCAGCGCGGTCAATGCAGCAAGAATATTGAGAGCATGTTTATTCATAAGTCCTCGACAGTATATCCCCTTAGTAGAAGCCAGCTAAACGGTCCACCAGCCAGAAAGCGCCGATTCCACCAATGGCGTAGCTACAGCCCCGCTCAATTGCCGGCGTGCTGACAAGACGAAGTCGAGTAACAAGGGCAAACAGAATTACCATGAAGCCAATAAAAACAAGCTGGCCCACTTCGACACCAATATTGAACATCAGCAGGGCCCGCGGAATTTCTGAAGCAGGCAAACCTATTTCGGCAAGAGCGCCGGCAAAACCCAGTCCATGCACCAGTCCAAATACCGCGGCAATCAACCACGGCCGACGCAGCGTCATGCTTTGGGGGTTTTTAAAAACAATTTCCCGCGCAAGAAACACAATGCTAAGTGCAATGACTGCTTCGACCGGTGGTGAAGGTACTGAGAGAATCCCGAGGATAGCACATGCCAGCGTCAGGCTATGGGCCAGTGTAAAGGCCGTAACAGTTTTTATTATGCGCCAGTAACCATTGACGATGATCAGCAGGGCCAGGACAAACAGCAGGTGGTCCGGTCCTGAAAGAATGTGCTCAATGCCCAGTCGAAAGTAGTAGTAGGAAATATTACCACTGGCCGTGTTTTGCGTGGGGATTGCAAAATACGGGGACTTCCTGTCAATGACATCAACCAGCGTAGTGCCGTCACTAAAATGATAGCGCAGCAGTACATCACTGATTATCAGGCCAAGACCGTCAATTTCAATTTTTTTACCTTCAAGGGGCTCACTACTGCAATCCAGTTTCCAGTTCTGATGCAATATCGTGCGTAATTGCACCACGCTTGTGTTTCCCTGGATGCTGCAGTGCCCCGGAAAATTCACTTTAAGCGGCAGCACCTGTCCATTTCGAACTGGTCGTGTCCAGTTCACTTCGAGTATTCCGCTTGCGGACTCTGACACTTCAAGATGTGCCGGTCTTGACTCATGGGCAGAAAGTGAAAAGGCGAGTAACAGGCTACCAAGACAGGTGATGTATCCGAGGACGCGCACCCGACTCACGGCGATTGCCCTTCGATGCTTACAGAATATCGTTGCAGCATTTCCCGGTAACGATCCTCGCGAAGACTCTCAAGCTTGTCCTGCATGAAGTCGTCTTCCACCCTCTTGCGAATTTTCGCTAGCGGCGGTATTGCACCGGCAACAATTTCAGTCAAAAACACCAGGTGCGCCCCGTATTCCGACAGGATCGGTCCGTGCCAGCCACTTGCCTCGAGTGAAAACAGCGACCCTGCAAAACCTTCACCAAATACCCGCGCTACCTGCGCACTGTTCAATCGATTATAGTCGTACTGCAGTATAAAGCTGTCACCCCAGCCCTGGTTCCTCGTCGCCAGCTTCTCCCGCTTTATTTTCTCCAGCAGATCACTGGCATCCTGCAGTACTTCATCACCCCTTCGATCGCGACTGAAGTACACGTGGCTAAAACTTCTCCGTTCACCAACGGCATAAGAATCGCGATGGCTGTCATAGTAACCTGCAAGTTCATCTTCCGTAGGTAGCTCAAGGCTTGAAATATTGGCCGATAGAAATTCCATTTTTTGAACCAGTCTGCGTCGCACGATGGTGTCATTTTCGTCGAGGCCAAAGCGCATTGCTTCGCGAAAAAGCACTTCTTCCCTGACCATGCTGTCAACGAGCGTATCCAGCACCTGTTCGCTGGCTTCTTCACCACTTTGCTGTAGCCACTGTTCCCTGAGTTGTTGAATGTCTGCAGCTTTAATATCAATGCTCAATCCTCTTTCACCGATCTCGTCTTCGGCGACCAGCTCGTATAGAGCAAAGATAAAAACACTGATAAGCAAAAAGTGCAGGAGTGGTTCTCGTAACAAGCGGTTCATGCTTGTTTCTTCCCTGGTCCATTGCGTAAAACGGGTAAGGCGGGCTGCTTTGACGGGTACATCCTGTCATTGTGGCAAATGCCGAATTACAGTCAATTTTTTATTCACAATAGTGCCATCGACCCTAAAGTGCTATCTTCGCAAAGTGAATCGACCAGCTAAAAAACATGAAATGATTCCTGCGAGTCTACGTGGAACGCTAACCGGCCTGGTGTTGATGTTATCGGCATCGATGCTGTTTGCCGGGCAGCCCAACATCCTGCTGATATACGTGGATGATCTTGGTTATGGTGACCTTGGTAGTTATGGACACCCCGTGATACAAACGCCGAGCCTGGATGCGCTGGCCGAAGACGGGCTCAGGCTTACCAGTTACTATGCACCCTCGGCTCTCTGTTCTCCTTCACGTGCCGGCCTGCTCACCGGTCGCTATCCCTACCGAACCGGGGTAAAAAGCTGGATCCCCCATGACAGCGGGATCTTTTTACGGGACGAAGAAATCACCCTTGCTGAAACCCTGAAAGCCGCTGGTTATCAAACAGCCCACATAGGTAAGTGGCACCTTAATTCTGACCTCGGCAATAGCGGGGAACCGCAGCCCACTGACCAGGGTTTTGATTATTTCTACGGGCACAACGCCTTTCAGATACCAACCAATAAAAATCCCACCAATATTTTTAGAAATGGAAAGAGCCTGGGTATGCAGGAAGGCTACACAGCCGATCTCTACGCAGGCGAAGCCATAAACTGGTTAAAAAAGCGAAACACGGGGCAACCCTTTTTCCTTTACCTGAGCATGGCTGAGCCACACGTGATTTTTGAAAACCCTCCCGAGTACAATGAAATGTATGCTGGATACACCAGGGGAGAAATTGTCCCGGTACCCCGGGATCTGCCCGGCTCAACGCGCAAGAAAATGCAGGCGCGAGGACCCGGGGAATACTATGCCAACATCACCTACATGGACGCCCAGCTCGGCCGGGTTCTTAGCTGGCTTTCCGAAAATGGCCTGCAGGAAAACACCGTCGTCGTTTTTGCCAGTGATAACGGGCCGGTGACGAGCGCCTGGCAACACTGGTTCGAGGCAAATGCCTACGGCAGCACCGGTGGGTTCAGGGGGCGTAAGCATTTTCTCCACGAGGGGGGAATCAGGGTACCGGCGATTATTCGTTACCCGGGGGTCACGAAAGCAGGAACGATATCCGATACCCCGGTCACTGGCCTTGACCTGTTTGTCACCCTGACAAATATCGGTGGGGGCAAGGTTCCCGCTGACAGGCCGATAGATGGTATCGACATCTCACGGGTTTTATCGGGCTCACGCTTGAAGGAACGTAGCATGGTATGGGCCCTGTCCTCTGTTTCCGAACTTGAATTTGCTATTCGCAGGGGGCCATGGAAGCTACTTATAGACAAAAAGCTGGAGCCCCGGGAGCTATTTAACCTGGTAGACGACCCGCTGGAGTTTTATAACCTGCTGGATGACAGGCCGGGCATCAGTAAAAACCTGATGGGCTCATTTACCCGGGTACTGCAATCGATAGAAAGGGATCCACTCAGACCTGCGTCAGAGATGGAATTCCGCTTCGCCCAGTAAAGCCCGGCACTAGTCGGGGAAATACGTCGCAGGTCGTTTCGGGCCGCTATCAAAGAACCGCGCTCCCCGACCGATTCGGTTGTAATCCCCCAGTTCCTGCCTGGCCCAGGCGATTTCGTCCATGAGTTGTTCCACGATCTCGGGATTCTGCTGGTAGACATTTACCTGCTCGCTGACGTCCGTCTCCAGGTTAATCAATACTGGTTCCTCGACGGTGTCCATGTACTTCCCCAGCCACAGCAGGTGTGGCGAATCTTTCATTCGCGGCAGCACGAGTTTCCACTTGCCCATGCGAACCGCCTGTAATTTTGCCAGGCTGTAGTAGAAATAACTCCTGTGGGGGCTACGTGCACCGGGCTCAGCAAGTAAAAGGGAGGTGATATTTTTACCATCAATGCTGCGATCGCCGGGAAGTTGCGCACCGGCCAGGTGGGCAAAGGTGGGAAACAGGTCCATGATGCTGGCAATTTCGCCATTCACCTGCCCGGGGTGAATCCTGCCCGGCCAGCGCATGATAGCCGGTACCCTGGTACCCCCTTCCCAGTTGGAGTATTTGCCGCCCCTGAGTATGCCGGCATCACCTACTTCGTCTTCGAGTATGTCACGGGTCTCAGGACCATTGTCCGAGACAAAAACCACCAGGGTATTCGTGTCCAGCTCGAGTTTTTCAAGTTCAGCCAGTATTTGCCCGACGCTCCAGTCGAGTTCTTCTATGGCATCACCGTAAAGCCCCCTTGCTGACTTCCCACGAAAGGCCGCAGAGGCACCAAGCGGATTATGGGGCATGGTATGGGCAAGATAGATAAAAAAGGGCTGGTGCCTGTGCTGGCGAATGAAGTTAATTGTCTCCTCGGTATAGGTTTGCGTCAGCAAATCCATGTCTGCCGGGCTTTGTACAACATTGTCATTTCTCATGAGTTCGACGATGTACCGTTGTAAGTCAACGTCTTTTGTATAGCCATTGTGTGCCGGCGTACCAAAAAAGTAGTCAAAGCCCTGGGCTCGCGGCATGAGCTCCGCCTTGAAAGGACCTTTACCGCCCGGTCGACCCGGTGGCTGTGGGGGTGGTCTGAAATCCCAGGGCTCTTCACCTTCACCGGCCATGTGCCATTTGCCAATTGCTGCCGTGGCATAACCGGCATCGCGTAATACTTCGGCGATGGTGATTTCCTGCGCGTGAGGCGTCGTGTTGGGATGTTTTTTATTTTGCGGTTCTGCGATACGAATGGGATAGGAACCTGTCAGCAGGGATGCGCGGGTGGGACCACAAACAGGTTGGGCGTAAAAGTCAGTAAAGCGGATCCCCTCTGCCGCCATTTTATCAAGGTGTGGCGTACGCAAACCTGTCGCACCATAAACTCCAACGTCGGCATAACCCTGGTCATCGGTCAGCACCAGGATGATGTTGGGTTTATCGTTCGCGCTCAAGCTTTCCGCGGGTTGTGCAATTGCCGGTGAGCCGCCAAGCAAAAGCCATATCACAAGCAGGATACTGTCGCGGCTACACGCTACCCGTCTGTACATGGATCGTTCCTGGCTCATTATCAATGTATGAAGGACTTTATACTGGCGTTGTTTACTCGCTTCATTATATGCTCAACAAAAGTTTTTTCCTGCTGAAAAAACTGGCAACAACACGAGGGAATCAATGGTGGAAGAATACAGGATTGAAAATATTGACCTGGATAAATCCGGAAAAGACCGGGTTGACTGGGCTCGGCATCACATGCCGGTGCTTGGTGCGATTCGCTCACGCCTTGAAAAGGAAAAACCCTTTGCAGGAATGAATATTGGCATCTGCCTGCATGTCGAGGCGAAGTCAGCAGTATGGGTTGAAACACTGATGGCCGGTGGCGCGCAGGTTGCCATCACCGGTAGCCCGGGTTCAACCCAGGACGACACCGCGGCCTACATGGTGAAGCACATGGGCACCAGGGTTTTTGCGTGGCGCAGCGAGACCTTTACGGAGCACATGGATAACGCAAAAAGGGTCCTGGACACGCAGCCTTCTATCATCGCCGACAATGGCGCCGACCTGCACTACCTGCTGGCAAATGATAGTCCCTATGAAAAATTACGTGCTTCCATCCGCGGTGCAACGGAGGAAACCACGACCGGTGCCTTCAGGCTACGTGAAGAACTTCCTGCTTTTGATTTTCCGAGCATCATCATTAACGACACCATGGCCAAGCGTATCGTCGAGAATCGTTATGGGGTTGGTATTTCAGTAGTGGATGGCATGATGCGCACGACAAACATCATGCTCGGTGGAAAAAATATTACTGTTATTGGTTATGGTTACTGTGGACAGGGCGTGGCACAGAGACTTCGCGGCCTGGGGGCCCATGTTACCGTGGTCGATATTTCTCCACTGGCCCAGCTCGAGGCTCACCTTGAAGGATTTCAAACTGCCAGCCTTGAAGATGCCCTGCCCGGCGCGGATATTGTTCTTACCGTCACCGGGCGCGCCAACGCGATAGTGGGTGAACATTTTGAATTAATGAAAGACGGTGTCACGCTGTGTAACGCCGGGCAAAACCAGTCGGAAATAGACCTGGACTACCTGCGTAGCGTGGCCGAATCGGAGTACCAGATTCGGCCAGACATTGAACAGCTCACGCTGCCCTCGGGTAAGAAATACTTTCTCCTTGCTCGTGGCAACCTCATTAACCTTGCCGGTGGTGACGGAAATCCTATCGAGGTCATGGACCTTGGTCTTGCGCTACAGACCCTGAGCCTGGAACACATTGCACTGCATGCCAGCGAGCTCAGCAACGAACCGCAAACAGTACCCTGGGAAATTGAGCAGGCTACCCTGAAAGCCACGCTGGCAGAATGGGTCGGAAGCAGCTGATGCGAGATCTGCAGGAGTGGCAGGGAATTTTTGAACAAGCCGTAAGCAGGGAATATGAAAGCCATGCGAAACCTGACTCTGCCCACGACATGTCACACCTGCAACGGGTGTGGAAACACTGCGACTGGATAAACAGGGAAGACGGCCTCGAGGTAGAACCGCTGGTGCTCATGGCGGCTGCGTATTTTCACGATATCGTAAACGTGCCAAAAGATTCCAGCGACAGGTCGCAGGCTTCAAGCCTGGCCGCAGAAAGGGCAAAACAGCTCCTCGGCGAGTTATCCTTTCCCGAGACCTGCATGGAAGAAACACTGGAAGCGATTCGCTGTCACAGCTTCAGCGCTCAACTTGAAGCGAAATCAAGGGCTGCCCAAATAGTGCAGGATGCTGATCGCCTTGAAGCGCTGGGTGCGCTAGGTATCGCCCGGGTGTTCTATGTTGCCGGCCAGATGAATTCCAGGCTGTTTGACCCGGCCGACCCCTTTGCCAATGAGCGCGAGCTGGATGACAGGCGCTACGCACTTGATCACTTTTTTGTAAAATTACTCAGGTTAAAATCGAGTATGCACACTGATGCCGGCCGACGTCGCGCGAAAGAACTGACATCAAGACTTGAAAATTTTATCGAGGATCTCGGCGAAGAGCTGGAGTAACGGTCACTGCAAGGCTCTCTTAAGTGGCTCAATATGCTTTTCGTAGCTGCGCCATCGCTCAAGGCTGGAATCATACAATGGCTGTCTTACCTGCAGGTAACTTGCAGTCGTCACAGGTCGGTCAGTCTTGTGAAATTCAAGACAGGCATCTTCCCAGTCCAGGCCACAGTACGCGACCAGTTTCCTTGCCTCCTGTTCCGGGTAACGAACGATATCTTCATAGTCCACGGTTAAAAAGTCTAATCCAAGCGCAGACCAGTGCTGCATCACTTTCTCGTATTGCCTGTAATAAAATGCCAGGTCTTCCATTGCATAGGAAAAGTCCTGCCGGTAAGTGAATCTCTGGAAGTAACAGGATAAACAGGTGTCATACTTGTTGCGTCGACAGTGAATGATTGATGCTCCGGGAAACATCATGCGAATCAATCCCAGTCTTAGAAAATTGCTTGGCATCTTGTCTACCACTCTCTGCCCCGCTTTCGCCATGCCAGCCGTGCGTTGCAGGTAGCTGTTCGCGTAGCCCGAGAGGATTTCATCGGGGACCATGCTGATATATTCAGGATAGGGGATCTTCTCCGAGTGGTGACCGGATATCGACCTTGCAATGGACTGCATATCATTCAGTTCGCCTGCACCGGTCACCGCGCTGTGACTTGCAAGCACCTGTTCGAGCAGCGTGGTGCCGCTCCTTGGCATACCAACGATAAATATTGGCTGGGCAACAGTCTTGACCGCCTTCCTCGGCTTACTGAGTACCTCCGGTGTGAAACAGGAGACTATCGCGTTACATGTAAGCTCAAGGTCAACCGCAGAAAAGTCTGTTTCCCTCGCGCGATTACCCAGTTCGAAATGGTGAAATGCCCTGTCGTATTGCCCCAGGTCGTCATAGATCTTACCCGCGGCAAAATGCAGGAAGCACAGGTCGTCCTGACCAAGCTCGTTAGCTGAAAGCAGGGCTTCCAGGGGTTCAAGCAGTGGGTCACCTGCTTCGAACTTGTGGGACTTGGCAAAATTAAAGTAGGCCTCGGCGTAATCCGGCTTGTTTTGAATGGCCAGCCTGAAGTGCACGTGGCTTTCTTCAAAATTACCCGTAACACTCAAAATAACGGCCAGGTTATGATGATACATTGCCCTGCCGGGTGAAATCTCAAGTGCCCTGCGCAACAGTGTAATCGCAGGCTCGTACTCTTTTCGTTTAAAGGCTGACAGGCCGAGAAGATTCAGCGCATAGTGATGCCGCTCATTTTGCTCCAGTACACTTTTGAAGCAGGTGTCGGCTTTATCAAGCTCATTTTTTTCAAAAAAGGCAATGCCCTCGTTGATAAGCCGGCGGGTCATCAAGCGCGACTAAAACCCGGCTGACCATGCCTGACTTGAAAACTTGCAGGCGCGTTGATACCCGATTGACTGTTTCTCACATCATGCAGCGCGCGAAATTCGCTTAGCCACTGCCCCGGCTCCACTGTATGCAGCAGGTAGCCCCGCTTGCTTCCCTCGTAGTAGTCCACCTGGGGATTATTCACCAGGTTTTCCCGTATCGGGTTATCAAGGGGCGCTGGCCAGTTTGCGCTGATAGAAGAAGAAACAAATTCAACCAGGGGAAAACGCTCAGCCGGGTGCTGCGCGCGGTTTCCATCAATGGCCCAGAATGAATGCACGTCACCGCTAAGTACCAGGGGATGCCCGCTGGACGCATTTGAAAAAGCATCAAGCACCCTGCGACGATTGGCGGGGTAGGCATCCCATGCACCGATATACACGCGTTGCGAATCCCCGTCTTGGTAGCGGAAAGGTAAAAACGGTCCAGGGGAAGCCAGCACGTTCCATTTACACTTGTTGGCTGTAATATTTTTTTCCAACCATTGCTGTTGCTCTTCACCCAGCATGCTTCGTGAATCCGGCAACATGGCCTCGCACTGTTCCCGGTAGTTGCCAAAACCGTAGCCCGGGTCCCTGCTATCAAGGCAAACTTCTTTCCTGTCACGGTACTGCCTCGCATCAACCAGGGAGATCTGCGCCAGGTCACCCAGCTTTACCAGTCGATGTAAAAGGAACTCATTTTTACCAATACCAGCGTAGCCCCGCACCGGCATGTGCTCATACCAGGCCTGGTAGGCGGCAATCCTTTGCTGAAATTTCTCCGGGTCTCGATCCTCTATGGCATCGTGATTATCGATCATGGTGAAAAATGGAATATTGGCGTGGGCGAGCTGTAAATCCCGGTCCGTCTTGTACAGCGCATGCCTGGCCCGGAATTCATCCAGTGTCAGTGGCGGCGTTTCCGTTTCATGCCGTCGAAAGTTGTCACCAAACGAGGTTTCATAGATGTAGTCCCCGAGGTGAATAACAAAAGCCGGCCGATCCTGGACCATGTGTTGATAGGCAACAAAATATCCGTGTGCATAGTTCTGGCAGGATGTGGTGGCAAAACGAATACTCGCGGGACTGCTGCTTGCTGCAGGTAAAGTTTGGGTGTGCCCCGTTGTAGAGGTATAGCCACCGACCTGGAAGCGGTACCAGTACTCCCTGCCGGGATCCAGCTGCTGAACATCTACGTGAACGGAATGAGCCAGCGCCGGGCTCGCCATGTACTGTCCCCGGCGAACTATTTGCTTCATGGCCGGGTCCAGGGCCAACTGCCAGTCAACGCCGATGTCAATGTTCTCGACACCGCCACCGACCTCCAGGGGTGATGGGGCGAGACGTGTCCACAGCACCACGGAATCCCCGGTGACATCGCCGGAAGCCACGCCCAGGGTAAAGGGATTTAAGCTGAAGCCGGGAACGGCGGAAGCGCGGGCCGCCAGATGCGCAGTGCCAAGGCCGACCAGGGTACTTCCTATAAATTCACGTCTTTTCATAATGGTTGACTGGCTTTATAGCCGATCAGGGCTGCTTTTTCCCGGGTAAATTAGCCTGCATACGCGCACCCTGCACGGGCATGTCATACCCGGGTCATGCTGTAGTCATGCTTGTGTTGTTTTTATCTCACGTTTCGCACTTCAATAATTGTTGCGACGCGCAAAATGTCGTAGATGTTTCAATAAAAAATAGTATACTTTGCGCACTGGGGTTCAAGCGTGCAGCTGCAACGCCTCGTCAATTCAAACAAAGCTCGCAGAGGGATAATATTGATGTTTTATTCATACAACAGCAAGTTCTCGAAAACTCTCACACTTTTTGCCCTTATGGGCGCAATAGCAAGCCCGGTGGTACCTGCCCAGGACGCACTGGAAGAAGTTATTGTTACCGCGCAAAGACGTGAGGAAAGCATCCAGGATGTGCCAATTTCCATCACCAGCATGTCCGGTGACAGGTTGAATGCCCGCTTTTCCGGCGGTGGTGACATTCTTCAACTGGCCAATGCTGCACCTGGTCTTCACATTGAATCTTCCAATGGTCGTCTCGCACCCCGTTTTTATCTGCGTGGCCTTGGTAACGCTGACTTCACCGCTGCCGCTTCGCAGCCGGTGTCTGTTGTGTTTGACGAGGTCCCCATGGAAAAGTCCGGTTTGAAAGCCTTCCCGGTATTTGACATGGCTGACGTGGAAGTTGCACGTGGCCCGCAGGGTACGCTCTTCGGTCGTAACACCACGGCCGGTATCGTGCACATCAAGTCAGCACGCCCGACAGAGGAAACCGAGGGCTACATCAAGTTCTCCGGTGGTAACCTTGAAACAGTTAACGCCGAAGGTGCTCTTAGCGGCACCCTGGTGGAAGGCAAGCTCATGGCCCGTGCCTCTTTCCTGACCCAGAATCGCGGCGACTGGATTGACAACCCCATTCTCGGCACCGAGCTGGGTAGCCACAACATCTTCGCCGGTCGAGTACAGCTACTGTGGACTCCTTCTGATGACCTGACAGTGTGGGTGATGCACCAGCACCAGGATTCAGAAAGTGCCACCAGCATGTTTCGCGCCAACGTGTTTGACCAGGGTAGCAACGAGCTGAACGATAACTACTCCCGCGACACCGTGTTCTTTGACGGCGGTGGCGGTAACGAGGGCAATATCAAGTCCCACGGTACTACATTGAAAATCGACTGGGACATCGGCGACTACACCGTAACCTCCATTACCTCCTACCAGGACATCTACGATCGCTTTGGTCGCGGTGATATCGACGGTGGTTTTGGTTGCCTGTTTACCTGTGGTGGTGGTCCCTCAGGCCCTGCAAGTACACCATTCAGCCCTTTTAACTCACCGTTTGTTGTAAACGTTGACACCGGCGGCGACCAGGAAGTGGAACAGTGGACACAGGAAATGCGTCTTGCCAGTAACCTCGGCGGTCCGCTGAACTACCAGGTGGGTTTCATCTATTTCTATGACGAAATCATTTCTGACTCGGGCAACCAGAGTGCAGGTGCCACGGCGTTTACCACAAACTCAATTGGTACCGTGGAAAACACCTCCTGGGCTATTTTCGGACAGGGCACCTATGACCTCAACGATCGCTGGAAGCTGACCGCCGGCCTGCGTTACACCGATGACGACAAGGACGCGCTGGTTGTTGACTTCAGCCCGACCCCTGTCGCCCTGTCTGGTGTACCCATTAGCCTGAGCGACGACTTCCTGAGCTTTGACGTGGCACTGAACTATGTTGTCAACGACAACACCCAGGTCTACGCCCGTATCGCTTCCGGTTTCAGGGCACCTACCCTGCAGGAGCGAGTCCAGGACGACGCGCAGGTTACGCAGGCTGATTCTGAAGACATCATGTCCTACGAGATCGGTGTCAAGGGCGAGTTTGATCGCTTCCGCTACAGCGCTGCACTTTACTATTACGAAATCGACGACATGCAGCTCACCGCCGTTGGTGGTACCTCAAACAGTACTGCCCTGCTGAACGCCAACGAAGGTATCGGCTACGGTGTTGAAGCCGAGATGCAGTACCTGGTGACCGACAACCTGGTTCTCTCCGGTGGTTTTGGCTATTCAGAAACCGAGATCAATGACAACGGCCTGTCCGTACCTGGTGGCCCACTGGTCACCCTGCGTGACCCGCTGGATGCAAACGGTTTTGCCCTGATTGACGGCAACCGCTTCCAGCATGCACCGCTGTGGACTGCCAACATTGAGCTGGACTACACCTATCCCATGTCAGGAGACAGCGAGCTGTATCTTTTCACTGACTGGAGACTCAAGGGTAAGACCCAGGACTTCCTTTACAACAGTATTGAGTACACTTTTGGTACCCAGTTTGAAGGTGGCCTGAGAGTCGGTTATCGCAACATCGCAAAGAACTTTGAAATCGGCTTCTTTGCCCGCAACATTACCGACGAAGACAACCCGATTGGTGGTATCGACTTCGCCAACAACCTCGGCTACGTGAACGAACCACGTGTCTGGGGTGGTGAATTTACCTATCGCTTCTAAAGCAGGGTAAATTTAAGACTCGAAAAAAGCCCGGTACCTGGTACCGGGCTTTTTTTTATTCCGCTATCAATCTTCCCCGCTCGGGAACACCTATCGGCCTGTTGTTCTTGAAATACTCGGTTAGCACCGTGGCAAATTCACCTCCCTGCTTTACCAGCTCGCTGCCGAGGAAATCCGTATAAAGGTCACCACCATTGGTCACAAAATTGCCGGTCGCCACGGTATAGAATTTTGCTTTATCAAGCGCTTCACCATTCACCGTCACCGACTTGATGCGACTTCCTATGGGTCGCGCAAGATCATAGCGAACCACCGCGCCTGACACCTGCATGATGCCTCTTTCAAGGGAAAGACCCTGCTCAAGTACGCCGAGCAGCTTTTCACCACTTAACTTTACCGTGACAACTGTATCAAGAAAGGGCCAGGCATCGAGCAACTCCTGTACTGTCACCTCACCTTTATCAATATCACGTCGAATACCGCCTGAAGGGTATAGACCCACCTGGGCCTCACCTTCCTCGCGGTGTATGTCGGCAAAAAGGTTTCCAAGATCGGATTCCGCATTGTAGTTACGTCCAAGGTAAGCCGAAGTCTGCCCCACGACATCATAGATTTCCGGGTGACGTGAGCGGTAAAGAGCCAGTTTAGCTGCGACTGCCGGGTGTTGTTCCAGCCTGTCACTGTCAACGGGAATCAGCCTGCCCTCGTGGGCCGTAACTTTCTTTCGGGCCCGGTCGACTTTCAAGCTGAGATAACCAAGGTGGAAACCCTGTCCATAGGTTTGCATGATAAGCGTACCGGTGCGCGGGTGAACCACGGCTTCTTCCGTGCCCGCATCTGCATGTCCGCTGAGGATAACATCGATACCCTCAACAGCACCGGCAAGGTCAATCTCGGCCTGGATATCCCGCTTGAACTCTGGATGGGCTTCATCATCGGTCTGCATGGGCGCTGTTTTACCCTGGTGTGTCAGCACGACGATGAGATCAACATCAGGTCTCAGCATCTTTACATACTTTGGCACGATGACCTTTGGGTCATGCACATCGAGACCGGCTATGTTGGGTGGATTGAGCGCAGTTGCAGCATCCTGCCCCATGATACCGATGACGCCGATGCGAATGCCATCGCGTTCTATGATGGAATAAGGCTGGGCAAAGAGAATTTCCGTATCCTTGTAATAGAGGTTGGCGCCAAGCACCGGAAATGGCACGCGGTGTTTTTGCCTCTCGAGTACCTTCCAGCCGTACTCAAACTCGTGGTTACCAATGGCCATGGCGTCGTAGGCCATCGTGTTCATCAGCTCAAAGGAGATTTCCCCCTCGGTCAGCTTGGCCAGGATGCCGGTAAAAATATCACCGGCATCAAACAGGAATACGTTTTCCTCCGAAGCGCGTAACTGGTCCACCAGCGTGGCCAGCTCAGCGATACCGCCAATGCGTTCCATGTCATCACGCCAGAAAGCGGTCACCGGGTCATAGGTGCTTTCGATATCATTGGTAAAAAGCAGGGTTACCGTTTCAACTGAACTGTTATTTGCTTCCTTAGCCATGGGCGACTCGACACAGACAAAAACTGTGACAAAAGTGACCAGCGCCAGCAGGCGAAATTTGAGGGATCTACTAAAGAAAAACGAAATCACTTTTAAAATCTCCGTATTAGGTTGTAACCAGGACCCTGCCTGCATGAATAGAACACAGACACGCTGTAAATACGTCCATGTAAGCTCCTCACCGGCATCCCTGCCGCTGAGGGTCTGCTTTTCTATATCATGCAGACAGATTCGAGCATTGATTGCTCAGCTAGTATGGAGTATCTCCACCATCCGCATTAATAGACTGACCTCGAATGATCAAAGCCTGGTCTGACAGGAGAAAAACCGCCACGCGGCCAATCTCGTGGGGCGTGATGTGACGGCCCAGTTGCGCCGGCACCATGGTGGCAAGCAGCTCCGCGGCATCGGCGCCAATATTTGCAGCCACGGTCTCCGCGCACTCTTCCAGCATCGGTGTTCTTACGCCACCCGGGCACACGGCATTAGCATTTATATTATGTTCACTGAGCTCCCCGGAGAGCGAGCGTGTCAGGCTGATAACCGCGGCCTTGCTGGCATTATAACCGGCCATGTTTGGATAACCGACCTTGCCGCAGTTGGAAGCGATATTGACGATGGAGCCTGCCTGTTTTTTATCAATGAGAATTTTTGCAAAGGCATTGCAGCAATTATGGATGCCAATGACATTCACCTGCATCTGTGCCTGCCAGTCATCACTGCTTGCCTGCAGGTTCTCTCCAAGACGCACGATGCCGGCATTATTTACCAGCCCGTCAAGCTGACCAAAGTGATTAACGCTGTTTTCCATGGCAGCCGCGATTGACGCTTCATCAGTGACGTTGACTTCTGTTGCGAAAACTCTCTCTTTCTCAATACCGCACTCTTCAGCCAGCTGATCACCTGCATTACTTACACCGTCAACGTCCAGGTCAGCAATCACAACTCGCGCACCGTTCTCAAGTGCTGCCTTCGCGATACCGTAACCGATACCCCTGGCAGCTCCTGTTATAAAAATAACTTTATTTTGAAGCATATTTTTCACTCACATAACTAAACTGGCTGTGTGAATAGATTAGCGGACCCTCAGCGACATGGACGTCGCTGAGGAGCCTACACGGACGTACTTGTTGCGTGTCCGCGTTCTATTCACATAGCCAGGTCGCATAACATCCGCTAAAAAATAGAAACAAAATCAATAGATCATTGAAGACAAAATACCACCGTCCAGGACCAGGTTCTGCCCCGTTATAAATCGCGAAGCTGGTGAAGCAAAAAACAGGCAGGCGTCCGCCACGTCATCAGGCTCAGCCATTCGCCCAAGCGGCGCCTTGTTTTCCCAGCGTTCCACACCTTCAGGCCACTGATCCCGAATACCCGGCCGGGAAACCAGCCCGGGTGAGACACAGTTTACTCGAATATTGTGGGGTCCGAGTTCCTGTGCGGCCGATCGGGTTAACATGACAACGGCTGCCTTGGCACTGTTGTAATGGCTATGATCAGCTCCGGGGTTTAATGCAGAAGTAGAAGAGATATTAACAATGGCCCCGCTCCCCTTCTCTTTCATTTGTGCCGCCGCAGTCTTTGTACAAAGCATGGCAGATTCAACGTTGGAACTGTACATGGCCTGCCAGTCCTCGAGACTCATATCCAGCAACGAGGACATGGGAAAGCTACCTGCGTTATTTACCAGTACATCCAGGCCACCATATATATTCAGCGTTTCATCTACCAGGCCCTGGCTGCCTGCTTCGCTGGCAAGCTCGGCCTGCACAGCCTGCGCTTTACCTCCGGCACTGGCAATTTCCTTAACGACTTGTTCTGCACCTTCCTTGCCTCCGCGATAGTGCACGACGACGTTGGCGCCTGCCTCGGCAAAACGGCAGGCAATGCCGGCACCTATGCCCTGGCTGGCTCCCGTTACGATGACAGTCCTGTTTGAAAAATCCAGTAGCTGGCTTGTCTCTGGTATCATGGTTTTCAAGTTTCCATTGTTTTAATAATTTCTATCAGCCTAACTTTTATACCGGGGATTGTAAAAAGATTATGACAGTGACAGGAGATCCGGTTTTACTCAATGACTGGCATCCGCTTTGTACTATTGAACAACTGCAGGACAGCCCGATTTTTGCCTCGCAGCTGCTGGATGAAAATATCCTCGTATGGCGTGGTGAAGACAGCCTGCATGCCTGGCGAGACCGGTGCGTACATCGTGGTACAAGGCTTTCGCTTGGGCAGGTTATCAATAAAAACTGTATCCAGTGCCCCTATCATGGCTGGACCTATAATAATGAAGGGCAATGTATCGACATTCCCGCCATGCCCGGCCACGACCCCGGCGAACGCGCCCGCATAACGACCTACCGGGTCCAGGAAAAGTATGGGCTTGTCTGGGTGTGCCTGGGCGAGCCTGCCAGGGATATCCCCGCGTTTCCCGAGTGGGACAAGACCGAATTCAGGAAGCTGCTATGTGGCCCCTATTCTGTGGCTACCAGCGGTCCGCGCATTATTGAGAACTTTCTCGACGTAGCGCACTTTCCCTACGTGCACAAGGATGTTCTTGGCACGCAGGAAAATACCGAGATTGTCGACTATGACGTTTCAACAGGCGACGACGGCGTGCTTGCTCAAAACGTCAAGGTTTACCAACCGGACCCCTACGGCACCGGTGTTGGTGATACCGTGACTTATACCTATACCGCTCCAAGACCCCTGGCTGCCTATCTCTTGAAAGAGTCTGAAGGTCCACAGTTCTCCATCCTGCTGATCATTACCCCCCATAGCCCCACGCAAAGCACAGCCTGGATGTGGATGACCATGAACTATGGGCACGACATACCTGCTCAGGAACTAATTGACTGGCAGACATCGATTTTTGAGCAGGATCGCCCGGTACTGGAATCGCAGGAACCAAAATGCCTGCCGCTGGATCCGGCTGCGGAGATGAGCGTGCTGGCGGATAAGACCGCGGTCAGCTATCGTCACTGGCTGCGCAGCCAGGGCATGACCTTTGGCGTGGAGAACTGACTCTACCGGTACTGCTTTTCAAAACGATAAAAGCGACTTTCCAGGTCCCACTGCCATCTTGCCTTTTCGTTGGCATCAAGAAATGCCTGGCAGGCGGCACTGGCGGAAGTTTTTCCCGGTGAGGAACCGGCACATACCTTGACGAAACCATCGCGTCGCCTTTTATCCAGCAGGCTATCCCCGGCAAGAAAGCTGTAATGCAGGGCATTGCGGGAGAACTGCTTGATATCCCTGTATTCAAGACCATAGGTTTCAACCGCCCGCTGGTACTCATGGGTGAGGTCGATGCGTGACACACCCTCATCATCGGTAGAAAAGGCCATGGGTACACCGTGTGCTCGATACACGTTAAAAGGGTGACGATCATTCTTTACACCGAGTATCACATCATTGCTGGTGAGGTTGATCTCAACCATGATATCCCTGCTCGCCATTTGCTTCATTAATCCGGGGTAGTCCGGATCATAAAAAACGTCGATGCCGTGCCCGATTCGGCGTGCACCGGCAACTTCGATGGCTTCCCTGATGTGCCAGCCAAGGTGCTCCGGTGGCACAAGCCCCAGTACGAGTTCACCTGCATGAAGGGTGACCCCCCGTGCTGCCACCGGGAATATCCTGCCAAGAGCACCGACGATTTCCATTTGCCAGTGATAGTCACGCAAGGTCACCGGGTTATCTTCAGGAGCCACGAAATTCAATCCGACGAAGCGGGGATCTCTTTCGATAAGCTTGAATGCCAATATGGTCTGCGCCAGCACCTGCTCCCGTGGAAACACGCGAATTACCTGTGCCAGGTATCGCACCGGTACATCACAGCCTGGATCTGCGCTCTCCGTGTCGCACTTGAGCTTGTCACGCCACTGCTTTTCTACCGCATCGAGGTTTTCGATGGTGCTATCCACCAGGCGGTCCATGGCAGGATTGGCGGCCACGGTCTGTATTGGCAGCTCGGGTGAAAAAGCCGGGTTGTCTTTCGCCAGTTCCCTGGCCTCGGCCATGCCCCAGGACTGCATCAATTCGAGGTAGACAATATTCTGTCGAGCAGCGCGAGAGCTCGCTTCGGCCAGCATGTGACCTTCGTGGCCAAGCCCGGCCTGGAAAAAGCGCCTGAAGGTGGAGAAAAACTGCTGGTGCCCTGAACGCGAACGGCGTTCGTAATTGCGCGTGGACAGGGCATCTATCAGCTTGTTGCCCTTGTCAAAATCATACTGGATGTCACTGACGGGCGGCTTGCCCGCCGCCGCGTCACAGGGTGGCGCGCTAATAAACCAGGTTTCAATATCCACACACTTGCCATCAGCAGCTGCCCAGCCGATAAAATTTTCCGCGTAGATGGCACCATCCAGGTGGTTGTGCAGGTCACCACCCTTGGGAAAATTAAAGAGAAAATGGCGCAGTAGTACGGGTTCATTTCGCACAGAATCGAGATAGCGCTGCGCATCCCTCTCCCCTGCCTGTATCAGGCCACTGGCAGGACATAACATAAGCAAAAACAAAAGTTGTTTTAATTTCATTGAGGTTTCAACCTTTTCACTGGTTAACTGATTTCCCGGTGCGAGCATGAAATACGTTTGCAGCCAGCAGGATCAGGAAAACGATAATGTAGGTAATAAAACTGAGACTGATTGCCGATGCCGTGTCAGAGCGCATCTCTACCACCCGGCTGCTCACCAGCGGGCCCAGGGCAGAGCCAACACCTCCCATCAGGTTCAGGTACGCAATGTGCTTGTGATTGGGTGACTTCACCAGGTTTAGTGCGTAGGCAACGTAGGAATTATAGGTTGCCGATATGGAAATGCCGAACACGAATGCGATGAGGTACATGTATTTCAGCCCTGTCACCAGGATAAACATCCAGGTACTCAGGATGGCCAGGATCACGAGACTATAAAGTACGTACTTCACATTGATCTTTGACACCACGTAAACACCGGCAATTGAGCCCAGCATTGCCGCGGTAAAAATATTCGACATGAATTGCCCGGACTCCGGGCCACCCACCATGAACTTTTGCTCCACGAACTGGGGTGCCCAGACAAACAGCACGATCTTTGCAAACAGGAACAGGAACAGGCTGACACCGATCAGGATAAACCCGGCGTTCCATTCGGTTTGCTCCTGGCTGCTCGAAGTAGTCGATGCACTCTCGTCGCCATGTTCAAGGGTTGAAACGAGGGCCAGTATGATCACCGTCACGTAAAAAACCGTCACCGTCATCCAGGTCGCGCTCCAGGCAAAACTGTTCGCCAGCAACAAGGGCACAAGCCATGCAAAGCAGGCACCGCCGGCGTTAAATACGGCATCCTGGGCTACCAGCACAGACTGCCGTGCCTTGTCACGCCAAAATCGCGCTATCAGGGTGCCGGCGGCACAGACCATGATCCCTGAGCAGGTTCCGACCGCCAGGAAAAGCACACCAATTAATGAATAAAGTGGAACAAAGTGAATAAACAGCACCGACAGCAGGGCTGTGCCGTAGCACACCACGATGACGCGACGCATGGGGAAGTAGTCAAATACGAAAAAGGACATGACATAGCCGAGAGAAAAGCCGGAGATAAGCCATGAAAACTGCGAGGCAATTTCGGTTATTTTTACCTGGTAAAGTGCTGCGGCTGATTCGGTTAAAAGACCGATAGTTGTCACCAGGCCGGACATGACCGCGGTGGCCATCAGGCACATGACAAGGATTTTTATTCTATTTATTTCCATCCTCAGTACCTGGCTATCAGATAAAGCTGAATTCGCGGGATGTCAGTATCTCCACCAGGAGCCTGGCAAAACCCTCGAGATCTTTCCAGCCGGTGGCACAGCGGACCATGTTACCTTTTTCTTCGTCTATGGGAGTGTAACCTTCCGGTGTCACGACCAGTGGCAGTTCCTCCATCTTCAGCAGATCTTCAGACATGGCAAGATAAACTGCCACGGTGTCAAACAGCGTGCTACTGGATTTCTCGATGTCAGGTCGTGGATCAAGCCAGGTCGCCTTGGGTATCCACAGCCTGTAGTTTTCTACCAGGGATTTGAGCCAACTGTCGTCACTGCGATAAACCTGCTGGTAGCGTTCACCTTCAAGCTTGAATATACCGCAGGTATCGAGCGGTGTGATTGTGCACTCCCAGGGCGCGGCGATAACTTCTGCAAATGCAGCGGGATCCATTTTCACATTCCATTCTGCTGACGGCTCGTTTTCGCCGTCGTATCCCTTGTATACGGAACCCTGCATGCCGACGAAGCGCGCATTGTGGGCGATGGCCGGCTCGCGCCTGAGTGCTTCGGCGATGTTGGTAACGGGACCAATACAGAGCAGCGTGACCTTTTCCCTTGAGTTCATCACCACGTCGATCATCCTGGAAATACCATCCTCGTGAACCTCACCGGGATAATCATCCAGGCGGTAATCTCCGAGCCACTCACTCTGGTTGCCGGGCTTGTCCTCGGGCTCAAGACCGATACCTATGGGAACATGACTGTTACCTGTCAGCTGCAGGTTCTTCGCCAGTACGCGGGAGCGATACACGGTATTACCAAAACCAGTCAGGGCATACCTGAGGTCAAGGTCGGCACATCGAAGCAGCATCAACAAGGCCCAGGTATCATCTATGTCATCACCAATATCAGTGTCGAGAACTACGGGGATGCGCCTGTGCCCGGCCCCTTCTTCAGCCATAGACGGCCTGGATGCCAGCAGGCCGGGTAATGAAAGTGCCGCACCGCCAAGCAGCGATTGCCGAAGAAAACGTCGTCTTTCAGGATTGTCGATCATTGTCCAGGTTTCCCGGTATCAGGCTATCGCCTCGCGTGGTCGGATTTGAAACAATCATTTGTAGTACTTATCATAACTTTCAAGCGAAAGCTCGCATATCAATAATTTAAACCAGTCGCTGATACCCATGATTAATCACGGTCCAGGCCGATGTCACAAAGATTAAAACCAGCCTCCTCGCCGAGAATTACGGTCATCGGCAGTATTAACTGCGACTTCACCACCTTCGTAGAAGATTTTCCGCTAAAAAACCAGACGGTCATGGCCAGGCAGTTTTCATTTAACGTGGGCGGCAAGGGTCTTAACCAGGCGGTGGCGGCCGCACGTTTTGGCGCTGATGTTTCCTTTGTTGGCTGTGTAGGTAATGACGATTTTGGTCGAAACGCCATTGAGTACATGAAGGCTTACGGTATCGATACTTCCCATGTGCAGGTGGCAGAGAATGACAGCACCGGCAGCGCTGGCATATTCGTCAATTCAGGGGGAGAAAATATGATCGCTGTGACACCCGGCGCAAATGCCCTGCTTGGACCCGATCACATTGATAAGGCAGCGAACATCATTGCAGAGTCGGGGGTGTTACTCGTCCAGCTTGAAATTCCCTGCGAAAGCGTCAGCTACGCCCTGTCCATGGCGAAAAGTCACGCGGTGCTGTCCATTCTCAACCCGGCTCCCATGGTCGCCTCGGCGAGGGACATCATTGCCGGGGCAAATATCGTCACGCCAAATGAAACTGAAATGGCGGAAATATTCAGTAGCGAAGATCCTGCAGCAGGGACACCCGCCCTGGAGCAGGTCAAGGACAAGTCAAGTAAACTGCTCTCGGCAGGCGTAAACTCGGTGATTACTACCCTGGGTGCCAAAGGTTGCCTGGTATATTCCGAGGAGATAGCCGAGCATATTCCCTCGCACCAGGTGAAAGTGGTGGATGCGACAGGTGCCGGTGACGTGTTTAATGGAGTACTGGCGAGCTGTATCGCCAACAATGAATCAATTCATGATGCCAGCCGTCTCGCCGTTGCGGCTGCGGCGATGTCGGTTGAAAAAGAAACGGTCTGTGACGCCGCGCCTTCAAGGCAAGATGTGCAGGAATTCCTGTCCACAAGGGGCTGAATGATCGACCAGGGAGTAAGCATGCAAGCACTGAAAACTATTCTTATCGTATTAATTGTCGGCTGCTCTTTAAGCTCATGTGGAAAAAGTGAGAATCCCGAAGCAAGCGGTGACACAGCGAATGACCGGCCTACCATCGCGCTGATCATGAAATCCCTTGCCAATGAGTTCTTCGTGACCATGGCTGAAGGCGCGAGAAAGCACCAGCAACAGCACAGCAGTGAGTATGAACTGATAGTCAATGGGACAAAAAATGAAAGTGACCTCGCGCAACAGGTTGCCCTGGTAGACCAGATGGTGGCGCGGAATGTTGATGCGATTGTCATCGCACCGGCAGATTCAAAGGCGATTGTTCCGGCACTGGCGCGCGCCGCCAGTGCGGGCATCACCATCATAAATATTGATAACCGGCTGGATAAGAAAGTAATGCAGGAATACAGGCTGCGTATCCCCTTTGTGGGCCCGGATAATCGCGCAGGTGCCAAGCAGGTCGGTGACGTCCTTGCAGCCGAGCTATCAGCCGGTGATGCAGTCGCCATCCTCGAGGGTATACCTACCGCGTTTAATTCCCAGCAGCGTCGTGCAGGCTTTGAGGACGCGGCTCACGAGGCCGGATTGGACATTGTTTCCATACAGAGCGCGTCCTGGGACCAGTTACAGGCTGCCACGGTTACATCCGGCCTGCTGGTACAGTTTCCACAGCTGCGTGCCCTGATGTGTGCGAACGACAGCATGGCCATTGGCGCAATTTCAGCAATTCGACAGGCAGGCCGGGGGAAAGAAATAAAAGTAGTGGGTTTTGACAATATCCCTGCAGTTAAAGGCCTGCTCGAGGATGGCGGGTTGATTGCCACCGCCGATCAGCATGCAGATGAACTCGCCGTGTTTGGCATCGAGTACGTCTTAAAAGCTCAACACAAGGATGCTGCCCTGGAAGATCTACAGACCCGCGTGGATCTTGTCACGGCTCCTTCAATGGTCACCGCGGAGAGCAATTGAGTTGTCTGAACGCTTACGCATTTCAAATCTCAGTAAGTCCTTCCAGGCACCGGTACTTAAAAACATCGACCTTGAACTCCAGGCCGGGGAAGTATTGGGCCTGGTGGGTGAAAACGGTGCCGGCAAATCTACTTTGATGAATATTATCTGTGGTCTTATTGATCCAGACATTGGTGAGATGCACATAGACCAGGTTAACTACAGGCCGCGCAACAACCGCGACGCTTTTAACAGCGGAGTATCGCTGGCCGCGCAGGAACTGAGCCTGGTTGATAACCTGTCAATTGCGGAAAATATCAGCCTCAGGAGTCTTCCTGGTTTTGCAGGGCTCATTAACAGGCAGGTGCTGGTAGAGGCCTTTGAAAAATGGGCGGGCATGCTGGAACTGGGCGAGCTTGATCCCAATGCCGCAGTATCAAGCCTGTCGCTTGGCGAGAAACAGCTGGTTGAGCTGGCAAAGGCCCTGTCCACAAGCAGCAGGATACTGATCCTTGACGAACCCACCGCAGCCCTGACAGAAGCGAAAACCCGGCTTTTACACGGGATAATTCGACAGCAGGCTGGTAATGGTGCCTCGATAATCTACATCAGTCACCGTCTTGATGATGTGCTTGATATTGCCGATCGCACTGCCATCATGAAAGACGGCGAGCTCATAAAGGTTAAACAGGCAAATGAGCTGGATACCAGGACCATCATCAGTTTCATGTCAGGTGCACAAGCTATCGATGAGGATCCGGGTGAAACGAAGCAGCGAAGCGCCGGCAAGAAAGTGTCGGTGAATAAGCTGACAACGGCGCGACTGCAAGACGCCATTAGCTTTGACTGCGCTGCCGGGGAAATTCTTGGCATTGCAGGTCTTGCCGGTGCCGGCCAGGACGATATATTGAGGGCCCTGTTCGGACTCGACAAAAGTACATCCGGAGAAATAAGCGTAAAGGTGAATAGCGAATGGCAACACATCCGCAGTACCACCAGCGCACTCGGTGCCGGGATTGGGTATTTACCGGAAGACAGGAAAAAATCGGGTATTTTTCCAGGTCAAAGTGTGTCCCTGAACATGACCGTACCCGGTTTGTCCAGGCATCGAACGAGGCAGGGGCTTATAGACAGCAAGTCGGTCAATCGAGAAGTCGAGAGCTACCTGGATAAACTGGCGATTCGTTGCAGGGGACCGCAGCAGCACATCGAGCAATTAAGCGGTGGTAACCAGCAAAAAGTGATCATTTCACGATTGCTTCACAACGGCACGGAAATATTTTTGCTAAATGAGCCCACCAGGGGTGTTGACGTCGGCACCAAGGTCTTTATACATAAGCTGCTAAAGCAACTCGCCGGCGAGGGAAAAAGTATTATCATGGTATCCAGCGAGTTTTCAGAACTGACCTCGGTCTGCGATCGTATTCTTGTAATGTCTAACCATAAACCGGCGGGTTTTTTTACAGCTGCAGACTGGAGCCACGAAGTGCTGCTGCAGGCAGCATTCAGTGCCTATATGAACACAAGCAACATGGCACAGCATTCGTGAATATTCGGGGTTTTCGTCAACATGTCGGTGAATACTATGTGTTCATCGCCCTGTTCTGTCTCGTTGGCCTGTTTGGCTTGATCTCCGATAACTTTATTTCCCTTGTCACTTTCCGTGCCATCGTCAACCAGTTACCGGCACTAACGCTGGTCACTGTCGGTATGACCCTTGTCCTGGTTGCAGGCTGCATCGACCTGTCCGTCGGTGCCGTGGCCGGTCTTTGCTCAGCGATCACCGGTGCTGCATTTATCACCCTCGGTCTGCCGCTACCAGTGGCTTTTCTTGCCGGCATCCTGGGTGGCCTTGTTTGTGGCCTGTTCAGCGGGTACGTTACCGCAAGGTTCCTGGTTCCATCTTTCATCGTGACACTGGGTATGCTTGAAATGGCACGAGGTCTCGCCTATCTCAGCACGGACTCACAAACACTCTACATTGGCCCGGCAATCCAGTTCCTGTCTCTACCCATCAGTTTTCTCGGTGTATCACCTGCTCTAATACTCAGCGTCGCGATAGTGATCGCAGCTCACGTTCTTCTCACGCGCAGCGTGTTTGGGCGCTATATCGTTGCCATTGGTACCAACGAGAACGCCGCGCTTGCTTCAGGGATCAATATTCTTCCCTACCGCGTGGCGGTCCTCGGTCTGTCGGGCTTTCTCGCCGGGCTGGGAGGTATCTTTTATGCTTCCTACCTGGGTGCCGCCGATCCCAATGCTGGTATTGGGCTGGAATTGTCCGCCATCGCTGCTGCAGTCATCGGTGGAACGAGCTTGATGGGTGGTCGAGGATCAATTCTCGGCGCATTTGCCGGTGTATTGATTATTTCAGTATTACAAAACGGTCTCGCCCAACTTGGTGTCACCGAACCGTCGAAAAGATTAATCACGGGTGCTGTTATCATTGCTGCTGTACTATTTGATCATTGGCGTTCAGTTAAATAATGCTATGCTTGCATCAGGATTATGGGAAAACTCACAACACATGTACTGGATACCGCCCACGGCAGACCGGCTGCGGGTATAAAACTGGAACTGTTCTCCGTTGACGGCGAGCAACATACACTGATCAAGGCGGTGACCTGCAATGCGGATGGCAGGTGTGACGAAGCACTCCTCGAAGACGAGACAATGGTAAGTGGAAAATTCGAGCTAAGGTTTCACGTTGCAGAGTACTTCAGGGCCACGGGCATCGACCTGCCTGAACCTGCATTTCTCGACGTGGTAAACCTGGATTTCGGTATCAGTGATGAAGACCAGCACTACCACGTGCCCCTGCTTGTATCACCATGGAGCTATAGCACCTACCGCGGCAGTTAAGAAGGCTTGAATGCGATGAGTACCCAGACAGACAAGCAGCCCGGCCGTTCAAACAGGGCTGTGCGTTTTTTACTTAACGGTCAAAAGCATGTTGTCGAAACAACCACAACGACCACTACCCTGCTAAATTACCTGCGCGAAGAACTTCAACACACGGGTAGCAAGGAAGGATGTGCAGAAGGGGACTGTGGTGCCTGTACAGTTGTCATTGCAGATTCACATGATGACGAGCTTCGCTTTCGCTCCGTGAATTCCTGCATCCAGTTCCTGCCGACGCTGGATGGAAAAGCGATCTATACCGTTGAAGGTTTAAAGTCAGAAAATGGGGCACTGCACCCGGTTCAGCAGGCCATGGTGGACTGCCACGGATCCCAGTGTGGTTTTTGTACCCCGGGATTTGTCATGTCGCTTTTTTCGCTATTTAAAAACCAGCAACAGGCTGACAGGAATGAGATTGATGATGCACTGGCGGGCAACCTCTGTCGCTGTACCGGGTATCGACCCATCATCGATGCCGCCTCAAGAATGTATGAACTTGCCGATGAGCCTGGTTCAAAAGAGTCAAATCCACTGTACGTTCCGGGGCCGGGTGGTGACACCAGCACGTTGCTCAAGGACCTGGAGAGCATTCGCCCGCAAAATACCCTGCGCCTGGAAAGTAACGGTTTCTTTTTTGCGCCCCTGACCCTGGAAGACTTTTCTCAAATTTACCTGGACAACCCCGGGGCCACTATCCTTGCCGGCGGCACTGATGTGGGTCTCTGGGTAACAAAGCAATACCGGGAACTCGATACCATTCTTTATATTGGCAATGTCGAGGAGCTTAAAACGACCAGCGTTAGTGATGGGCAAATAATCATCGGCGCAGCGGTGAACCTGGCCGATGCTTTTTCACTGATCCATGAGCACTATCCTGAACTTGAGGAAATTGCCCGGCGCTTCGCCTCTCCACCGATTCGAAACAGTGGCACCCTGTGCGGTAATATTGCAAATGGCTCCCCTATTGGAGATTCCATGCCGGCACTCATAAGCCTGGGAGCCAGCCTGCGTCTTCGTCGTGGAGATCAAACGCGCACCTGTGCCCTGGATGAATTTTACCTGGACTACCAGGTAAAGGATCTGCAGGAGGGTGAGTATGTCGAGGCTGTGTGCATACCACTACCCGGTGAACAGGACACTTTCCGCTCCTACAAGATATCAAAACGCTTTGACCAGGATATTTCTGCAGTATGCCTGGCAGTTAAATTGGAGTTAGTGAATAACCAGGTCGAGGATATTCGTATCTGTTACGGTGGAATGGCGGCAATACCAAAACGCGCCAGCCATTGCGAAAAGGCGCTTGTAAAGCAACCGTGGAATGAAAGTAGCCTGGACAGGGCCCTGCCGAATCTTGCCAGGGACTTTCAACCGCTATCGGACATGCGAGCCAGCGCTGACTACCGCGCAATGGTTGCAGCTAACCTGCTAAGGCGCTTTTACCTTGAAACTTCACAGGAAAGTACCGTGCTGATAAGTGACTACAGGGATTGAACAATGGACGGGACTGAAAAAACAGAAACCGTCGGGAAGAGCATTGCCCACGAAAGCGCGCACCTGCACGTGGCCGGTGCTGCCTGCTACGTGGACGACATTCCCGAGCCTCGAGGCACGCTTTATGCCGCGATCGGCTGCAGTTGCTACGCCCATGCGCGGATCCGCTCCATGGATTTTTCCAGGGTAGAAGACACTGCCGGCGTAGTTTGCGTTCTCACCGCGAAGGACATTCCCGCTGCAAATAACCACGGCCCGGTGCTTGCCGATGATCCGATCTTTGCTGACGAATTCGTCGAGTATGTTGGTCAGTCGATTTTTGCCGTGGTCGCCACGTCAATAGACATCGCGCGACGGGCTGCACGACTTGCGGTGATCGAGTACGAGGAACTTGACGCAGTACTGGACATTCAAACTGCACTGGACAGGGATGAAAACGTGTTACCCAGGGTAAGCGTTTCAAGGGGGGATGCATCCGCTTCAATCAGCAAGGCAGCTCACAATATAAGTGGCGAGCTTGCAATAGGTGGACAGGATCACTTCTACCTCGAGGGCCAGGTGGCCCTGGCATCACCCGGAGAAGACGGTGACATGGTGGTATATAGCTCTACCCAGCATCCCACCGAGGTGCAGCATCTCGTGGCGCATACGCTTGGAAAGGATTCAAAGAACGTCAGGGTGGAGTGTCGTCGCATGGGTGGTGGTTTTGGTGGCAAGGAAACCCAGCCTGCCCTGCTTGCCTGCATTGCTGCTGTAGCAGCACGACGCACCGGCCGCGCAGTCAAGCTTCGACTGGACCGTGATGATGACATGCAGATCACGGGTAAACGTCATCCTTTCCTGGTGAAATATAACGTGGGCTTTGACAAGTCAGGCTTGATACAGGGGCTGCAACTTGAGCTGGCATCAAACTGCGGCCGCTCGGCAGATCTTTCCGGGCCAGTTAATGACCGCGCGGTGTTTCACAGCGATAACTGCTACTTTCTCGACAACGTTCAAATTGATTCCCATCGCTGCAAGACCAACACCGTTTCAAACACGGCATTTCGTGGGTTTGGTGGCCCCCAGGGAATGATGGCCATTGAATATGTTATTGATGAAATTGCCAGGTACCTTTCACTGGATGCGCTGGACGTGCGAAAAACAAATTTCTACGGCAAGGATGAGCGTAACGTCACGCCCTACCAGATGACCGTGGAAGATAACATCATCCACGAACTGGTGGACGAACTGGAAACCAGCTCCGGTTACCGTAAGCGACGCGAAGAAATCGTGCAATTCAATGCGGGCAGTTCCATTCTTAAAAAAGGTATTGCCCTGACGCCGGTTAAGTTTGGCATTTCCTTTACCGCGACGTTTTTCAACCAGGCCGGTGCCCTTGTACATGTTTACCGTGATGGCAGCATCATGCTAAACCACGGTGGTACGGAAATGGGACAGGGTCTTTACACCAAGGTGCAACAGGTGGTGGCGGAAGAGTTCCAGGTGAGCCCCGACATGGTCAGGTGCACTGCCACCGACACTACGAAGGTGCCCAATACCTCCGCTACCGCGGCTTCTTCCGGCAGCGATCTCAACGGCATGGCAGCGAAAGCGGCGGCAGCCACCATCAGGCAACGACTTGTAGAATTTGCCATGGATAAGTACGGCCTGGATGACACGCAGGTCCGCTTTGAAAAAGGCCGCGTTATCCTCGGTGATGATACCATCGAATTTGCGGAGTTGACCGAGCTGGCCTACATGGCACGCATATCGCTCTCGTCAACGGGCTATTATCGAACACCAAAAATACAATATGCCCCGCAAACATTAAGCGGTCGGCCTTTCTTTTACTTTTCCTACGGTGCCGCTGTTTCTGAAGTAATCATTGACACGCTCACCGGCGAACACAAGTTGTTGCGCGTGGACATTCTTCATGACGTGGGCAGTTCACTCAATCCGGCTATTGATCTTGGCCAGGTGGAAGGCGGTTTTCTTCAGGGCGCCGGATGGCTCACCAGTGAGGAATTGTGGTGGAACAGCTCCGGCAGGCTCATGACCCATGCGCCCTCTACCTACAAGATCCCGGTCTGCAGTGACTGGCCGGGTAAATTTAACGTGGAGCTGGTGGAATGGAGCAAGAATCGCGAGGACACGATTTACCGGTCCAAGGCGGTGGGAGAGCCACCCCTGATGCTGGCGATCTCCGTCTTCCACGCAATCAAGGACGCTGTTGCAAGCACCGGCGAAGCCAGCCCGATACTCAATGCCCCGGCCACACCCGAAGAAGTGCTGAAAAGTATTAACGAGCTGGCGAGCCGAACCTGAGATGAATCATTACCAGGAAATAAATACTTTGCTCCAGGATGGGGTAGCCTCCGTGCTGGTAAGCGTTGTGCACGTGGCGGGCTCGGCACCCCGTGAAGCTGGCGCCTTCATGATTATCACCGGCCAGGACACTCATGGCAGCATCGGGGGTGGTAATCTCGAGTACGAGGCCATACGCATCGCCAGGGCTGAGCTGGGCGCTAGCCAGGTAAAGGCGCGACATTTCCTTCAGCTGTTCCCACTCGGACCCATGCTGGAGCAGTGCTGTGGCGGCGCGGTGGTGCTGGGTTTCGAGGTATTTAGCAGTGCATCGGCAAGGCTGGTGACACAGCTCTCACAGCTTGAAAAAAAGGCCACGAGAACCGTGCGCGTCAGCCATGTTTCAAACGGCGGGACACTGGAAAACAGCTGCCTGATTGTTGAAGAGAACAATGTCATTGGCGAATTCAGCGATGCGACACTACAGGACCTGGCCCTGGAAAAGGCAGGGGAAATATTAAGTAACAGCAATCATGTACCGGGCGTACACCTGCATTCCCTGTCCGGTGAAGGTTTTGCACTTCCGAGTATTGACGAGGTGCTGGTTTTTGAATTGATACAGCCGGTGGATTTCCAGGTGGCCGTGATGGGCGCGGGTCACGTGGGAACAGCGCTGGTGAACATTCTCGCCATGTCACTACCCTGCCAGGTCACCTGGGCTGACACGCGCAGTGAACAGTTCGCTAATGAATTACCAGCAGGAGTAAGCACGCATGTCTTCCAGGATCCTTTCCTGGTGGTGCAGTCAATCAGGCCTGGCAGTTACTGCCTGATCATGACCCATTCGCACCAGCTTGATCAGAAGCTTTGCGAAGCAATGCTGCAGCGGAATGACCTGGCTTTTATCGGGCTGATCGGTTCAGCAACCAAGTTAAAGCGTTTTCAAAAACGCCTGCTCGAGTCTGGTGTCAGCCAAAAGCAACTGGATAAGCTTTGCTGCCCCATCGGCATCAAAGGCATCAACGACAAGACACCCGGGGCCATTGCCCTGTCGGTGGCAGCACAGTTACAGGAACTTTATGAAAGAAAGAATACCCCTGGCGAATCCCGGGCAGGAAACAGGGACGTGAGAGCACGCTAGATGGAAGCTTACCTGCTTGAGTGGCTGAACCTGCTGATACGCTGGACACACCTGATTGTCGGCATTGCCTGGATTGGCTCCTCTTTTTATTTTGTCTGGCTCGATACCAACCTGAATAAACCACCCCGCGACCCGGAAAGCGACGACGTGGCGGGAGACCTGTGGGCGGTGCACGGTGGCGGCTTTTACCACGCACAAAAATACCAGGTAGCGCCCAGGGAATTACCTGAACCCCTGCACTGGTTCAAGTGGGAAGCCTACACCACCTGGCTCAGCGGTTTTGCCCTGTTCGTGCTGATGTATTACGTCAACGCGGATGTCTACCTTGTCGACAGTTCCAGCAGTATCAGCGCCAATGCCGCCATTGGCATCAGCATCGCCTTACTGCTTGCCGGGTGGGTGGTATATGACCTGCTTTGCCGCAGTGGCCTGAGTGACCGCCTGATAGGCGCACTGGGATTCCTTCTTATCATTCTCGTCAGCTGGCTGGTTAGCCAGTACTTCAGCGGGCGCGGTGCGTACATCCAGGTCGGAGCAATGCTTGGCACGATCATGGTGGCCAACGTGCTGATGATCATCATTCCAGGGCAACGCGAGCTGGTGGAGGCGAAGAAGCGGGGCGAGGAACCGGATCCCCTGCCCGGTATCAGGGGCAAACAACGCTCGGTACACAATAACTATATTACCCTGCCCGTGCTGTTTGTGATGCTGAGCCCGCATTACCCGATGACCTACGGTCACCAGTACAACTGGCTTGTGCTGGTTGTCATTTTTATCGCGGCGATCCTTATCCGTCACTTTTTCAACCTGCGCAACAGTGGCAAGGTACAGCCCATGCTACCCCTTGCAGCCGTGCTCATTCTTGCCGCTCTCGCATTTGCCATTGCGCCAAAATCATCTTCTACTGCCAGTGCTACGGCACCGACATCTACCGGCATGGTCGTATCCTTTGCCGATGTACAGGCCATCATCGTGAATCGCTGTAACACCTGTCACTCAAGCACGCCGAATCACCCGACTGCACCTGTGGCACCCAACGGCGTAATGTTTGACACAAGGGAGCAGATTGAGCAATGGGCAGCGCGCATTCATGAACGCACGGTCGTCACCCGTACCATGCCACTGGCCAATCTCACCGGGATTACGGACGAGGAAAGAAATCTACTTGATGCATGGTACAGCGGTATTGAAAAAGGCCAGTAAGTTATGCCGAACCCGGCCGTTCAATTCCTAGAACGACTTTGATTCACTTTCCGTCATGGAAAAATAGTTCTCGGTAAAGGCAATAGCTGCCTCGGCATCAAATGCCTTACAGGTAAATAAAACAACCGCGAGAAAACGGGCGGAGCTCCATACGTAAATTGAAATACCGGAATCTATCAATGGAATGAAGGCATCAAAGCCCTGGTTTTCATCCTTGCCGGTGCCTTCCGGAGAATGAATGATGGGATCGCCATAGGTTCGCAGGTCGAGCTCGGCTGCCAGCTGCAGCAGGTATTCCCTGACACTGGATTCCTGCACCTCTATGCTGTAGTTACCTTCAATGAGCAGGCGCTGGCGTGTAATTCCCGGTGCAAGGTCTTTCACTTGATCAAATCACCCTTATTCTTCAAGTCTCTTGCTTGCCGCATCCTGCATGAAGTCATTCATCTCGTTTTCAAATTTCTGCACGTCACCCGCTGCAGTTGGCACCCTGGGTACAGAAACCCCGGTTTCTTCGGAGACTTCTTCATACCTGTCGCTGGATGAACCCGAATCAAGCTGCTGCTTGACCAGCAGGCCGATAATCGCAAGGACAATTAGTATTCCTATCAATCTCATGATGCGCTCCCTCTCCCGGGTTTCCCCGCAACATATAGCAAACGAGGTGTTAAATCCATTGCTCAATTTCGGCAATATACTCTTCGGGTAATTTCAGCTTCTTCGCAACCCCGGCAAGGCTTCTGGCGTATTCACTGTTGCTGCCTGCTAACTTTTCTACTGGCAAAACATAGCTTACTGCTTTAACTACAGCACCATTCATGTAAGCCGCCTCGACATTCAAGGGTTCATAGTCTTTTACACTTTCGTGCTGGTAAAGCTTTCCTACCTCGCTCTCAGCAAGTTCTATAACTGTTCCATAGCAGCGAGTATCCGGGTCCGCTAGCAGCGTTGCACGTTCACCGATTCTTAGCTGGTAGCCCGGCAGGCAAGCCAGGGCGACATTAAGAGGATGGCATTCCTTTTCTTTCAGTATCTCCGGATCCATGAAAAGACCGTAAAAGAATATTGCTGGCATTTGGCTAAAATTCCACGCACTGTGAATCCTGCGCAAACACCAGTTCTCCCTGGTAGCGCTTGCGTATTATTTCCAGTGAGCTTTCTTTTCGCGCGAGACTCCGATTCATATGATGGGAGAGTAGCAACTTTTTCACCCTTGCTCCGGCCGCGATACGCCCAATCGTCGAGGGTGGCATGTGCAGGTTTTTCGCTACGCGAGCTGCTTGCTCAGGTACAGCGTGATGGGCAACCAGGAGATCGGCTTGCTCGGCCAGGCTGCCAAGGGTTTCATGCTGGTTACTCATGTCACCGCTAAACACTACGCGCTTGCCTTCAAGCTCAATACGCCAGGCCAGTGCCGGTAATGGACCGTGGTGCACCGCTGCCGCCACCAGTCGAAAACCGGGAACGTGTTCAATAACCTTTTCACCTTTCCCATTTGGGGTGATGTTCCCGGGAATCAATCGATAGTCATCGCTGCCGTCGAGGTAGGAAGCCAGGTAGGGATAGGCACCATCGGGTCCAAGTAAACGCCACACGAAGTCGGTGGTTGACGGCATAAAATCATTACCTCCCGGCCCAAGAACAGGTAAATCCCGGTTTCGACCTGAGAAGAACGCGGCCTTGACCAGTGCCGGCAGGTCGCTGCTGTGGTCCACGTGAAGATGACTCAGGAGTATTGCATCAAGGTCGTTTATTGATGCGCCTGATTCCTCAAAACGCTGCATACTGCCGCTACCTATGTCGACCAGTATTCTTGCCTTGCCGTTTTGCCATAGCAGGTAAGAGCTTGATGTCCTGCCGTCATCCAGTTCCGGCCCACCCGAGCCCAGCACCTGTAACCAGGTACCGTTATCCCCGCAGGCGGGATAAGCATGAAGCGGAATGAAAAGCAGTGCCGCTAACAGGCATTTTCGCAAGCTCCCGGTTTTATTCAGTCGCCCAGCCATTTGTACATGACCAGTGCATCGATTAACCCTAGCTCGGGATGGTTAAACGCTTTTGGCAGGGTGCCAACAACGTCAAACCCGAGTTTTTCCCAGAGTCTTATCGCGCCTTCATTACTGGATGCGACAAAATTGTACTGCATGGCACGGTAGCCCAGTTCCCTTGCCATATCCTGTGAGTGTTCGCACATGGCGGTGGCGACTCCCTTGCCCCTGGCAGATCCTGCCACCATGTAACCGCAGTTACACACGTGTTCACCGGGGCCGGACTGGTTTGTCTTGATATAATATGTCCCCTGAATGCCTTCATCATCCTCGGCGACAAAAGTACGTAGAGGAAGTGTCATCCACAGTCGCATGCCTTCATCTCTTGAGACGTCCCGAGGGTAGGCATAGGTCTCGCCGGCTGCAGCGATTTCCCGGAAAATGGGCCAGATACGCTCGAAGTCTGCTGCCGTGGCTTCACGTATGTGTAAAGAGTCCTTGCTCATTGCAGATCGAGGGTAAGCGCCTCGGCGAGTTCCTGTATCTCACAGTTTTCCCCTTCGCCTCCTCGATCTATAACGAGAAACCGGCTTGCGGGTTGCAGTACCAGCAGCGGATGATGCCAGGTGTTGGGTCTGAAATTTACACCCTGCCTGCCATTGGTTATGAAGGCCCTGACACTGCCAGGCGTGGCCTCGGCGGCCACCACCACGAGAAAGGGATCGCTGCCAAGCGGAACAAATGCCTGGCTTGCCAGCGGGTGACGTTCAAGCATCCTGAGATGTATCGGTTGCTGCAAAGGATTGCTCTCGTAAATACTGATGCGCGGATGACCGTCCTGCGTTAGCACATCGATACTTGCAAGGTCGCTGTAACTGCGCGCGCTTCCATCGTTGATCAGGTCAAACTGCCTGCCATCGGTTTCGATGACATCGCCATAGTCAGAAAAACTTTCCTGGCTGAGGGGGAATGGCCTGATTAAACGATCGCTCATGCTTGCCCGATCAGGCGATATACCCAAAGATCCTGACACGGCTGAGCCCACCGTCAGGGTAGATCTGGATTCTCAGGTGACTTGCGTGTACGTCACCTTCCAGCTCGTCGGAAAAAGTATGCACTGCGTCGGCAGCCAGTTTCTGCCGCGGCAGCAAAGGTGTCCAGTCAATACTACCGGGATCGCCCATTGATGAGTCATCTTCCACGACACAGCCCTCGATGGAGACGCCATCGGGATAGTTGCCCTTGAAAAAGGCAGTATCGACTTCAACCTGCTTTACCACGCCGGGATGGCCAAGCCGCACTATCACCCAGTCATTGCCGGGTTCGCGTCGGCGACGTGTTTCCCAGCCATCGCCCATGTTGATTCCCTTGCCGGGCATAAGAATGTTACCCATGACACCAAAGTGTTCATCATTACAGGCCACCGCAACACCTCCGTTCACCGCCGCGGCAAGATCAACAAGCTCGTCTGCAGCGACCTCGCTCCAGTCCCGGTGTACCTGCCCGAAAAGCCTCAGGCGGGCAACGCCACCGTCCGGGTATATATGCAGGCGTACATGGTTCCAGTTAGCGTCATTCTCGATTTCGAAAATATTGTGGCTATTACCGTTTAGCTCCACCTCGGGCAGGATCTCAGTCCAGGCCGTGGATTCATCCAGGGGCGTATCGCTGTAGCAGGCCTCCACCGAGGCGCGTGGTGGAAAGTTACCGGTAAAATGCCGTGTATCAATATCAATCGCCGCTATACTGCCCGGCAATCCCATTTTTACCACGCAGTGATCATGACCTTCCGTACGTTTTCTCCTTGATTCCCAGCCATCCATCCACTTACCGTGGTCGTCATACTTATCTTCAATGAAGACTGGCTCGGTAGGGTTGAGCATCCTTTCCATGGGCGCAAAAAAATCATCGGTGCAGTAGATCGCCTCGGCACCAAGCCTGCTGTTGGCCAGGTCCAGGTAGCGACTACGGTATGGGGCAAGCACGTCTGTTGATGAGTCGTTCAATTATCTTCATCTAATTGGTTTAATGTGGTGATTATTGTAAACAATTTAGGTAAAACTTGAATAAAATAGAACTGAAATCCATGGAGTCTGCGCTGTGAGTGACAATTCAGAACAATATCCGCGTGACATGGTGGGCTACGGCGCTTCTCCGCCCCATCCGCGCTGGCCCAATGACGCACGTATCGCCCTGCAGTTTGTACTGAACTATGAAGAAGGTGCAGAGAATTCTGTGCTTCATGGCGATGAAGCCTCGGAAACTTTTCTATCGGAAATAATCGGTGCACAGGCCTTCAGGGATCGGCACATGAGCATGGAATCCCTGTATGAATATGGTAGCCGGGCTGGTTTCTGGCGCATCATGAACATTTTCCAGGAACGTGGATTGAAGCTTACCGTTTTTGCAGTGGCCATGGCCATGCAACGAAACCCGGAGGCCGTCGCCGCAATGCTTGAAGCCGGCCATGAAATAGCCAGTCACGGCTGGCGCTGGATTTCCTACCAGGACATGGACGTGGATACAGAGAGGGAGCACCTGCAGCGTGCCGTGGAAATTATCAAGGACATGACGGGTGCGCTGCCCCTGGGCTGGTACACCGGCCGGGACAGTCCCAACACGCGACAACTGGTTGTGGAGCATGGTGGCTTTCTCTATGACTCAGATTCCTACGCCGACGACCTGCCCTACTGGGTAAAGGTAAACGACTCTGATCACCTGGTTGTACCCTATACCCTGGACAATAACGACATGCGCTTTGCCACCATGCAGGGCTTTAACACCGGTGAGCAGTTTTTTACCTATCTCAAGGACAGCTTTGATGTGCTCTACCGGGAAGGAGAATACTCTCCGAAAATGATGTCAGTGGGCCTGCACTGCCGGCTTGCGGGCAAACCGGGTCGTGCAGCAGCACTCATGCGATTTCTTGACTACGTACAGGGGCATGAAAAGGCCTGGATCTGTCAGCGGGTAGAAATCGCCAGGCACTGGCATGAGCATCACTCGCCCGGCAAGTAGTCCAGTCAGTTTTGAGGCAAGACCTCTTCCATCAAGCTGAATATCTTCGCGCGGTTTTCCCGAATCTCTTCTACGCTCAGCCCTTCCAGGGAAAAAGGATACTTGAGCCACTGCTCCGTGGTATGAATGTAGTAATCCGGTTCGCGGTCAGTCTTGTTATGGGTCGGCTTGTACCACGGTACCGCAACGCGGATCTGCTCGGGGCAGTTTGCCCTCGCCTTCTCCTGCAGCTGCTCAATAACCGTTCGAATGGTGATACCCGTATCAAACACATCATCAACAATCAGCAGGGAATCATCCCGCTCAATATTCTTGACCAGGTAATTGAGCCCGTGAACTCGAATATCGTCGCTGCGCTCGTGGCTTTTGCTGTAGGAAGAGGTTCTTATGGCAATGTGATCAGTCTCGATACCAAAGAAATTGAGAAATTCCTGTACCGCAATACCAATGGGTGCTCCACCGCGCCAGAGTGCGACGATAAAACTCGGTCTATAGCCACTCTTGATGACCTCGGCACCCAGCTTGAAGGAATCCAGCAGCAATTCCTCGGAAGAGATATAAAATTTTTCGCCCATACTCTTGTAACGATAATATAATCCGGTGCAGTATAACCCAGCTAATTGAAAAGCAGGACACATGAAAAAGATTTTTGTTAATTCCGAGGAGCTGATGCTGGATGCCTACCGCCTCGGCGTGCAAATATTCCAGGATGGCTTTCGACCGGATTTCATCATTGGGCTCTGGCGTGGTGGTTCACCGGTGGGGATCGGTGTGCAGGACTGCCTGGAGTACCTCGGGGTCGATACCAACCATATTTCCGTGAGGACATCCTACAGTGGCATGAGCTCATACACGGAAATGGTCGAGGAAGAAGACGCCATCAGGGTACACGGCCTGCAATACGTCTTTGATACCATTCAACACGAACATTCATTGCTTATCGTGGACGATGTTTTCAGTACCGGCCTGAGCATGCAGGCGGTGATAGAACGACTTGAAGAAAAAACCCGCAAAAATATGCCGCACCAGGTGCGTATCGCCACGCCGTGGTACAAGCCTGAAAAAAATCGCACCTATCGCAAGCCTGATTACTACCTGCATGAAACCGAGGACTGGCTGGTTTTTCCCTACGAGCTGGACGGACTGTCCATGGATGAGCTGAAAGAGCACAAACCGGCGGTGCTGGAACTGATTAACGACGTAATAGCGAGCTTACCGGAGACCTGAATAACATTGCACGGGTTGCACACGCGCATTTGTTTCAAGCTTTGAAATTACTTAACCCGGTTACCCTGAACCCACACGCTGGTGATATTGCTGCGGTGCGCGTTGTAGATGATTTTCTGAACAATATCTTCATCATCATCTATGTCCTTCCACACCAGCAAGTTGCTTTCCGCGGTTGACGTATCAACCACGAACGCATCCATGGCATAACCCGGTTTGAACAGGCCGATTTTCATATCCAGCACCTGCCCGCCCCCTGCCGTCGCCATCCACAGCGCTTCCCTGAAATCAATCCGGCTCCCTACAACTCCCCTTTCACTCGCCGCCAGCGACGCATCGACACCTTCCTCGAGAGCGCGTGAAGAAGTCACCGCCATGGCACAGTTATGGAGCAGCGAGGGATTGGGTCCACCGGAAATATCTGTGCCAAGCCCTACCTTGAGCCCCATATCCAGTGCCCGTCTTGCGGGAAAGACGGCATTTGAAAAGTAGTAATTACTCAGTGGGCAGTGGGCGACCCCGGATTGCCTGTTCTTGATCACTTTCATATCCGCATCATTGATAAAATTTCCGTGGGCAAGCACGGTTTTATCCGTCAGCAGGTTGAAATTCTCCAGGCTATTGGTATCGCGACACCCGTGGCGTTCCATCACGTAGTTATGCTGCCAGTCACTTTCTGAACAGTGGGTTTGCACGTGACAATTGTAGTCGCTTGCAATTTGTCCAAGTCCTGTAAGCATCTCGTCACTGCAGCTTGGTATAAAACGGGGTGTCACTACGGGTAATACCCTGCCCGCTTCGTTACCCTGCAAATTCCGCGTGTAGTCAATAAGCTTCAGAGTGTCATCAAGACCTGCACTGGTAGATTCATCACGGTAAAAATCCGGGCATTCATCAGGGTTGTCCATCGCCACCTTGCCCACCAGGGCCCGCTGCCCCTTTTCAAGACAGGTATCCACCAGTTTCTTTGTCGCTTCCAGGTGAATAGTGGCAAAGTAAAGTGCCGTAGTCGTGCCATTGGCAAGCAGGGATTCCACCAGTGAAGAATAGATACGCTCGGCAAACTCGACATCAGAATACCTGGCTTCAAGGGGAAAGGTGCATTCCTGCAGCCATTGGTCCAGGGGCAGGTGCAGGGCCTTGCCCACTTGCGGCCATTGCGGCGCATGAATATGTGTATCAACGAGACCGGGAAACAAATACTGGCTATCGCTTAGCTCAAGCAGTGCCCCTGCCTTTTGGAGTGATTGCAGTGATGACTCAAAGTTTGCCTCGCCAGGTTTTATCACTGCGCTGATGTCGCCTTCTTCGTTCACCTGCAGCAGGGCGTCGTGCTGAATTTCCAGCTCGCCACAAACCGGTGTATGCACCATGGTGCCGAGAATGCCAAAGCCGGTCATGGTTCTATCTCTTCAGCAACCAGGGCCTCGACGCGAAAGCCTGCAATACGCATGACCTGTGAAAGGCATTCCTGGAATTCATCATCCTCGCTATTGCCTATCCTCTCCTGCATGTTGTCAAGGATGTCGTCCGGTGTGAGTCCCTTGACCGCGACAATGAATGGGAAATCAAATTTTTCGCGGTAGGCACTGTTCAGAGTCAGCATTCGCGAGCGACGTTCCTCGTCGGCCCGGGTGATGCCGGCTGCTTCCTGTTCCTGCTCGGAAGCATTTGCCATCCTGTCCCTACTGCCGAGTTCCGGGTGTGCGCGTAAAAGGCTCAATTGTGCATCCTTTCCCGAGTTCATTACCGCCCCGGCCAGGCTATCCTGAAGCTTGGCCCGTGTTGCAAAGGGCTTATCATCGTAAGCCTGCTCAGCGGCCCACGGCGAATGTTCAAAAACCGTTCCAAACACACTGATGAACTCATCATGGGCCATTTGATTCACTTCATCAATGGAGTATTGGCGGATTGTGTTCATGGTTTATAAATGCCCGTAAATTCGCAACAATTCTAGTTGATATTGTGTACAATTTTCCAGCATGGACAGCGAGGCATTTGTCATTTTTCAGACTCATCCTAATAATTTGTAACGAACCAGGCACGAATATGAAACGCGCGATTATCCTTGTGATGGATTCTTTTGGTATTGGCGCCTGTGACGATGCCGAAAAGTTCGGGGACACGGGCTCCAACACCCTTGGAAACATAGCGAAAGCCTGTGAAAGCGATCGCGGCAAACCATTACACCTGCCCAACCTGGCCTCGCTTGGACTATTTCACGCAGCCAGCGAAAGCTGCGGTAATCCTCCCGCCGGTTGCGCACTCCCCACCGAAATAAGCGGCTGTTATGGATACGCGGCAGAACTCAGCACCGGCAAGGATACGCCAAGCGGTCACTGGGAGATGGCGGGTGTACCAGTACTGTTTGACTGGGGCTATTTTGAAAAGAAAACGGGATCATTTCCGCAGGCCTTGCTGGATGAATTAATTGAGCGTGCAAACCTGCCCGGGGTGCTTGGAAATTGCCATGCTTCCGGCACGGAGATCATTCGCGAACTTGGTGAAGAACACGTAAAAAGCGGTAAGCCCATTGTCTACACCTCGGCGGATAGCGTTTTTCAAATAGCCTGCCACGAGGATAGCTTTGGTCTCGATGCCCTTTACGAACTATGTGCCGTCGCTCGCGAGCTGGTGGATGATTACAATATTGGTCGTGTCATTGCCCGTCCCTTTGTCGGAGACGATGCCGACAGCTATTCAAGAACGGGAAATCGAAAAGACCTGGCGGTGCCACCCCCTGCTCCAACGGTACTGGACAAGTTAAGTGAAAATGGTGGGCAGGTGATCAGCGTCGGTAAAATCGCCGATATCTTTGCTCACCAGGGAATCACGAAAAAGATAAAGGCCAATGGAAATGCCGCCCTGTTTGATGCCAGTATGGAGGCACTTGCCGGCGCACAGGATCGAAGCATCATTTTTACAAACTTTGTCGATTTCGACACCCTTTATGGACATCGTCGTGACCCGCTGGGATACGCTGAAGCTTTGGAATATTTCGATCAGCGTCTGCCGGAAATAATGCAGGCCATGGGTAAGGATGACATCCTCATCCTCACCGCGGACCATGGTTGTGACCCGAGCTGGCATGGCACGGATCATACGCGGGAACATATTCCCGTCATACTCTATGGTAAAAACATCACTCCCGGTTCCATTGGAAAACGAAAAACCTTCGCGGATATCGGGCAGAGTCTTGCTTCGTACTTTGGATTACCCGGTATGGACTACGGCGAAAATTTTTTAACCCACCAAGTTTAAGGAACTCATCAATGCCTTCCAAACATATTAACGCCCAGGCCGGTGATTTCGCCAGCACGGTGCTTATGCCTGGCGACCCACTTAGAGCAAAATATATCGCAGAGAAATTCCTCGATGATGCAAGGCAGGTCAATGATGTCCGCAACATGCTGGGCTTCACCGGCACGTACAAGGGCGAGGTGCTCTCGGTTATGGGACATGGCATGGGCATTCCTTCTGTTTCGATATACGCGACCGAGCTTATCAATGAATACGGTGTAAAAAACATTATTCGTGCCGGCAGCTGTGGTGCTGTGAGTCCAAATATCAAGTTGCGTGATGTGGTCATTGGCATGGGCGCCTGCACCGACTCCCAGGTCAATCGCATGCGCTTCAAGGGTTATGATTACGCTGCACTGGCTGACTACGGCTTGCTTGAAAACATGGTAAATGTGGCACGGGATAAAAACCTGAGTGTGCGAGTAGGTAACATTTTTTCTGCCGACCTGTTTTACACGCCTGAACCGGAGATGTTTGATGTCATGGAAAAGTACAACATCCTGGCCGTGGAAATGGAGGCCGCCGGTCTTTATGGACTTGCTGCAGAATTTGGTGCGAAGGCCATAACCATATGTACCGTCAGCGACCACATACGCACCGGCGAAGCCATGTCATCGGAAGAGCGGGAAAAAACCTTTGATGAAATGATTGAAGTTGCCCTGGATGCGGCACTGTTAGCGGAGAAATAATAATGAACAACCTCCTTGTAATCGGCCTTGTTGGACTTGCCGGTGGCCTGGCTATCGGATTGCAGGCACCGCTTGCCAATATGATTGGTCAACGCAGTGGCATCATGGAAAGTGTTTTTGTTATTCACGCCGGTGGGGCTATAGGAGCATTACTACTGATTGCGCTGAACAAGGGCGGAAACCTTGGACAATTGCATAATATCCCCTGGTATGCCCTCTCAGCAGGTCTTCTCGGCATCATCCTTATCAGTAGCCAGGTATTGATTATTCCCAGGATCGGTGTGGGCGCGGCTATTACCCTGATCGTTGCCGGTCAACTGCTGATGGCAAGCTTTGTTGATCATTATGGTCTTCTTGGTATCGAAGCCCGCAGTTTGAACTTGGAAAGAATGGCAGGTATATCTATTGTTCTACTTGGGGTCTGGCTCACAATTAAGAAATAGCATGCGAAAAAAGCGACCGCGAAGGCAACACACTGACACGCTGTAAATACATCCATGTACGCTCGACGGTGGCGTCCATGCCACCGACGGTCAGTTTAGTTGCCTTTCGCAGTCTCTTTTCAAGCTGGTGGTGTCAATAGATTTAATTTAACTTATAAAAAATAGAAAAATGTCTCAATTTACTGGTCTGCTGGGTATTCTTGTCATTTTGGCGGGTGTTTACTATTTCTCCAGGGATAGAGCGGCAATAAGCTGGAGACTCGTGGTTTGCGGTTTGAGCCTGCAGATATTTCTCGCCATGTTTATTCTCAGGACTCCCTGGGGCCAGGCCATATTCCAGTTCCTTGGAAATTCAATCGAAACAGTGCTGGGTTTCGCGGAAGCCGGCGCGGGCTTTGTATTTGGTCCGCTGGTATCCAAACCGGAAATACTGGTCGAGCTTTTTGGTCCCGGTGGCAGCTTTATTTTTGTATTCAAGTTGATTCCGGTCTTTATCCTGGTTGCTTCCATGGCATCGCTAGCCTATCACTTCGGCATTATGCAGAAAGTGGTGGGTGGCATGGCGTGGGTGATATATCGCATCATGGGTGCCAGTGGCGCGGAAGCCACGTGCAACTCTGCAAGTGTGTTTGTTGGCCAGGTAGAGGCGCAGATCCTTGTTAAGCCTTTTCTTGCAACTGCGACTCGTTCTGAAATCATCGCCATGATGGCTGGCTCCATGGCCTGTATATCCGGCGCCATAATGGCGGTTTATATTGAAATGGGTATATCCGCAAACTACCTGATTACTGCGAGCATCATGGCCATACCGGGTGCGCTCGTTATTTCAAAAATACTTTACCCGGAGACGGAAGAGTCGTTAACAAAAGGAGAAATTCGTCTCAATATTGAAAGGGAAAGTGTCAATGCCATAGACGCCATCGTGATTGGCGCCGGTGACGGTATGCGTATTGGCTTTGTGGTCACGGCAATGTTGATTGCCTTCATTTCCCTTATTGCCTTGCTGGATTTCCTGCTCGGCAAGTTCGGACTGTACCTTGCCGATATCTTTTATGCTGGTGCAGAAACCGCCATATTTTTTCACATGGATCTGAATAACCTGACATTCAGTGGCGTCATGGGAGCGATATTCTATTACCTGGCAATACTCATGGGTGTGCCGGTTAGTGACGCTGCCCAGGTTGGCGGTCTCATGGGAACCAAGTTGATCCTGAATGAATTCGTTGCCTATACCCAGTTAACTTCTATGATGAGTGCCAGTGAGCTCAGCTCCAAGTCCATCATAATCGCCACATTTGCTCTTTGTGGATTCGCCAGCTTCATGTCCTCTGCCATGCTGATAGGTGGTATGAGTGAAATGATACCGGAGCGCAAGCATGAACTTGCCGAACTGGGTATCCCGGCAATGATATGTGGCACCCTCGCATCCTATCTCTCGGCATCCCTGGCAGGTATTTTTTATATACAACCTGACTCTACCCTGGGGAATTCCCTGTGGTTACCCTTGACAGTGATGGCAATTGCAGCCGCGATCATCATGGTTTTTAACAGAAGGAGCCGAAGCGACACGTCGAGTTGAACCATGAGTACAGCAAGGGAATTTTCCGACAAGCTTGTGGATGTGAAATATTACTTTCACGAAGCAGAACTTGCCGAGGATGAAAAAGCCCGCTGTACCATCGTTTTTGTTCATGGACTACGCGACCATTCAGGTACTCACTCGTTCTTTTTCAACCAGCTTAACCAGGAAGGCTGCCATGTCCTCAGTTTTGACCTGCTTGGTCACGGCTACAGTAGCGGCGAACGTTGCTCTATTGATGATTATCGACATCACGTAGAGCTGGTCTGGCAAAGTATTATTCGTGCCCTGCGTGAACACATTCCTCAGCAGATACCCATTGTAATCATGGGTTATTCCTATGGCTTTTCACTGGTAGTACATGCCCTGCATGAATTGAGCAGCAAGCACAAGAGCATCAAGCGTATTCTTCAAAATCGCGTGGCATTCGTGGTCGGTCTCAGTCCCGCTTTCAAGGTAGGGCACACAGCCTCACCAGTCGTTCGAATCATTTCACCGGTGCTGTCCTTTATCTCCCGCTATGTTAAGAACATTCCGTTCAGACAAATGGATACCGAGGCCATCACCGACGATGCCCTGGTAATGAATGCTATTGAAACGGACCCCCGCGTATTCAAGGGCAAGATTAATATACAAACCGCGCGTAATGTTTACGTGGCAGGCAGAACCGCGCTTCAGCTGTTGCCTGAACTCAAGCTGCCTTTCCTTTTACTGTTCGGTGGCGAGGATTTCGTCCTTCCGGTAGATGAAGAAGATATAAAGGACTGTGAAGATGTTGAAGTGAGGATTTTTCGGGGTGGAAAACACAACATCTTTGATGGCGACAACCTGTTCGCAGGAAGAACACTGGAGTCCATACTGCGTTCTATCGAGCGCTACTGCTAAGCGCTTTTCATCAGTCCTTTTCCTGGCGCTTCACCAGCTGATGCCGGTCTTCCGTCAGACCTATTTGCCAGTAACCGCTGGCATAAAGGAATTCCCGGTCAATTCCGCGTTCATCCCTGAAATACTGTCGCATTTCCCGGACTGCGCCAGACTCCCCGGCAACCCAGGCCGATACCTGTCCTTCTCTCCATTCAATCTTCCTGACTGCATCAACCAGGTGAGAATTGCCCTGCGTGGGATGAGGATTAACAAGCCATGAAATATCAATTCCCGCTGGATGGGACAGGTTTTGACGATCGTCCTCGGAGACAACTTCGAGGACCGCATGACCCTGGCAATTTTCAGGCAGAATTTCCAGTAAAGCGCTAATGGCCGGTAAGGCTGACATATCTCCGGCCAGCAAATACCAGTCGGCATTCGCGTTCATTAACTTGGGCTTACCCGGCCCTCTGAAGCCTACGCTATCTCCCACCGTGGCATTGATTGCCCAGCTTGTCGCCGGACCGGGCCCCTCGTGCAAGGCGAAATCTACATCCAGCTCGTTTCTATCAGCATGGAACTTGCGCAGGGTATAGGTGCGAACAACAGGCTTGTCGTCATCGCTCAATTGACCCAGCTGCTGACCGTTTTGTGGAAGCACCAGTTTAAAGTTGGCACTTTCATGCTGTTCCGGAAAACCTGCCATATCCGCCCCACCCAGGGTGATGCGTAACATATTTGGAGTGATACGAGTTACGTTCCTCACTTGCAGTATTCGGGTGGCCCTGTTTTTCGACATAATCATTCCATCTTGCTATTAGCAGTAACGAAATTAAACCTGTATTAGCTTTATTATAGAGTTTAATTATACTTGGCCATCTGGATTACATACATCAAATTATTATGCTCGAGCTTTACCACCACGGCTCATCTGTCTGCGCAGCCAAAGTCCGTTTTGCCCTCGCCATAAAAGGTGTCGAAGCCGACAAGCTTCACTACATCGACATCCTCAAGGGTGAGCAGTTTACCGATGAGTATATGAAGATTAATCCGAAGGCCGTGGTTCCGGCCCTGGTACACGATGACAAGATCATCAATGAGTCCACGGTCATTTGCGAGTACATCAATGATGTGTTCGATGGAGAATCCCTTGTGCCGGACGATCCCTATGCCAGGGCAAAAATGCTAATCTGGACAAAGGCGGTTGACGAGCAGCTTCATCCCGCCTGTGGTGAACTGACCTTTGTGTGCTGTCATCGCCATATCGTGATGCGCCTGCCGGAAGAGAAACTCAGGGAGTTTCTAAGCAGTACGCCGGATCAATCGGTGACATCAAAATGGAAAGAACGCAAAAAGGAAATCGTCAGGCAGGGCTTTGATACCCCGGGCATTGCAGACACGATTCGGCTTTACGACAGCTACCTGGCAAAGATGGAAGAAGCATTGAAAGAGAACACCTGGCTTGCCGGGGAAAGCTTTTCACTGGCGGATGTCGGACTGGCCCCCTATGTAAACCGGCTGGACATGCTGAACATGTCCCGCATGTGGACTGGTGGGCGCTTTCCCGCTGTTGAAAACTGGTTTGAGCAACTCAAGGCAATGCCATCATTCAAGCCGACTTTTCTCGACTGGTGTCCCGAGGAACTGACAAACGATCTTCACACTTTGGGCAGCCAGAGCTGGCCGGAAGTTAAAAACATAATAGGAATCGCCTGAGAAAAACAAACACTATTGAGAAAGAGCTAATGTTTCCCGGGGCCACGGCACTCCAGGTAGAACGCCGGGATGAAATTGTCGATCTCTTAATTCAAGACAGCAGTGTTTCAAATATGGCTGCTGAAGTACCCGCGGAAAAACCGCCATCAATATTGATGGACTGACCGTTGATAAAGTCACAGTCCCTGGCCACGAGGAAGTGAATAAGTGCTGCCACCTCGGTCGCTTCACAGATCCTGCCAAGGGGTACCAGCTTTTTTTCCGCTTCCAGCAGGTAATCTCCTTCCCCATCATGGGCCATCGGCGTATCCACCGTGGTAGGGCATACACAGTTGACCCTGATCTTTTTTTCAGCGAACTCAAGCGCAGCAGTTTTCGTCAAACCAATCACCGCATGCTTGGAAGCAACGTAAGAAGATAACTGTATGACTCCCTGTGTTGCAGCAGCGGATGCCGTGTTGACAATACGCCCTCCCTGCTCCATCAGTGCCGCTGCATGCTTCATTCCCCAGGCAACGCCCTTTGTATTTACAGCAAAGCAGGAATCAAAGTCGCTTTCACCGGACTCCTCGAGATTCCTGTAATCAGCAAATATACCTGCGTTGTTTACAACAATGTTCAGCGCCCCAAAATGGTCGACAGCCGCCTGCATCAGGGCCTTTACCTCTGTTTCAACAGTGACATCGGTTTTAAGGAATATACCGTCCACCTGCCTTGCCAGCTCGCTGGCGTCACTGAGATCGCCAAGTACAAGTTTCGCACCGGCGCTGTGAAAGCGCTTTACCGTTTCCAGGCCGATACCGGAGGCTGCGCCCGTTATGACTGCGACCTCGTTTTCAAGGGAGAAGTATTCGCTCATAAAATTATCCAGTTAAAATCCGGTCTATGTTGGCGCAAGTTCTTCAGGAAGGTATATGCCAAGATACGCCTTGCCTGCACGCTTGGCTTCCTCAAGCATCTCCCTGGTAATGGCACCATGTTCAAGAATTGCCAGGGAAAATATTAAATCGACTATTTCGATAAAAATATAAAAGGTATCCGGCTTGATAGTATTGGCAGGCAGCTGGAAATACCTGCCAAATGTCTCCTCCAGTGCCGCGGCAACGTCACGATCGTTCACCCGGTCCAGCATTTTGATTTCCGGAGGTGTTTTTCCGCCGATAAACAGCTGTGTTGCAGGTGGGTGGTCGCGGTAGATTTTCGCACCCCGGTTCACCATCTGGTCGGCCAGGTCATGCCATGAAAGCAGCTGCTGCTTTCGATAAGGTTTTGCCTGTGCTTCAATAAACTTGTCGCTGAGGTCACGTGCGAGGGCAGCGAACACGTCATACTTGTTGGAGAAAAAATGATAGGCCGAACCTTCCGGGATATTCGCCTTCTTCGCTATATCGATAAAGGCAATCTCTTCCACCGGGAATTCACATAACAAGTCATAGGCGGCCTTTAGCAACTGTTCCCTGCGTTCCCGGCCTCTTTTACGGACACCGGTGTTCTGCTTTCGTAAGCCTACTGTTTCTCTTGGGACCATAATATTGCGCCTTTCTTGACAGGGAATAATACTCAAGTAAACTCGACTATTCAATATCGCCTCACATTCTACAATGACGAAATGACATCCAGGTTTGATGATCAGGTTGCTGTCGTGACTGGTGCCGGGCATCCCCAGGGCATCGGCCGGGCCATTGCGCTCAAGTTTGCCCAGCTGGGTGCCTCGGTAGTGATTTGCGATCTTGGCGATCAATCTGAGCTCGACAAGGCAGCGCTATCATTGAGCGCTGAATCCGGCGAAGCCTGCGAGGCTCTTCGCTGCGATATCACCAATCCCGCAGACATAGACAAGTGCGTCGACACTGTTACTGAACGTCTTGGTCGACTCGATATACTCGTTAACAACGCCGGCGTGGCAACAGGTGCACCGCATTTTCTCGAACTCAGTGACAAGGACTGGGACCTGAGCTACCAGGTCAATGTAAAAGGTACAGCAAATTTCTGTCGTGCTGTTATCCCTGTTATGCAAAAGCAGGGACAGGGCAACATCGTTAATATTTCATCGCTAGCGGGTCTCGGTGCGATCGAGGCCATTCCCGCCAATTATACGGCTAGCAAGTTTGCTGTCGTTGGCCTGACAAAGTCCATCGCACTTGAACACGCCAGGGACAATATTCGCTGCAATGCCGTGTGTCCCGGCGTGGTTAACACGGCGATGCGTAAACCCGCCATAGAAAACCTTGCCGAGCAGATGGGTATCAGTCTCGAGGAAGCGGAAAAACTGGAGGATGAATCCATCGCCATCAAGCGTGCCGCAGAACCTTCTGAAATCGCCGATGTTGTCGCCTACCTGGCCGGTCCCGCAGCTCGCTATGTCACCGGTGTTGCCCTGCCCGTTGCCGGTGGATTGTCAGCAGGTCTTTAAGTAGACACATGTCCGGGGTCAACCACGTTCTGCGGGTAGAACAAGGATCGGCAGAAGTGGTTGAGCGGCCCATGCCCCATGCTGAAGATGGTTTTGTCCTTGTCAGGCAAGTCTACGCACCCAACTGTATTGAGCATCGAGCCTATGGAACCGGGTTTTATGAATGGCACGAGTCCCCCCTGCACCTGGGACACGAAGGTGTCGGGGTTATAAGCGAGGTTGGACCTGGGGTAACCGGATTCAAGGAAGGCGACCCGGTCATTATTTTCCAGGGATGGACCTGTGGCACCTGCTGGGTTTGCGAGCACGGGCTCGGCTCTACCCACTGCATGGATCTTAAAGGTCCGAAAGATATTGAAGCCTATAATCGAAGCGAATCCGGTGGCGCAGGTTTCTCTGAGTATCGACTGGCGCCTGCCAGCATGCTGCAAAAAATACCGGAAGGACTTCATTTTAAATATGCCGCGGCGGGTAATTGCCTCATCGGCTGTACCTACTCAGCCATGCGGGACCATCACATATCGCCGGAGCATATTTGCCTGGTTGGCGGCGTTGGCTTTATCGGGCATGCCACCCTGGTCAACCTGAAGTACCGGGGCGCAAGGGTGATCTGCCTTGGCCGCGACAGGGGCAGGATGCAAAAAGCCATTGAGCTGGGTGCTGACCTGGTTGTGAACCCTGAAGATGATGACTGGCTTGATCAAATCAGGGACTTCACACCCCAGGGACGCGGCGTAGATTTTTCCTTTGAATGCTCAGGCTATCCGTACTACCAGCAAAAGTGCCTGGAAAGCCTGCGTCACTATGGCACCATGGTATTGCTGGGCTATGCAGCCCATGAAGGCCCGGAACTCAAATGGGCACTCAATACCGAGTGGGGCCTATGCTGGGGTCACAAGACTATCACCGCCCATTTTGACGTTAACTTCAATCATCGGCAGGACCTCGTGGAAACACTCTGTGATCCGTGGATTCAAAAATACGTGGATGAACTGGTTACCCACGAATTACCCATGTCCAGGGCGGCCGAGGCCTTTGAAGCATTGAATAACAAGAAAGCTGGTAAAGTGTACCTGGTACCCGGAGAATAATGTTACCCACCAGGAAGAGGAGACTATTGTGAGCCTATACGAACGTTATTGTCTTCCCCACATCCTTAACCTTGCCTGCAGTATGAAAGATATTCTCAGGCAACGTGAAAACATAGTGCCAATGGCCAGCGGAAGAGTTCTCGAGGTGGGCATGGGTTCCGGCCTGAATATTCCCTACTATGACAGTAAGCAGGTGGACATGGTGTGGGGCCTCGAACCGTCGGAGGGCATGCGGATAAAGGCCAGGAAAAACATCGAGAAGGCCCCGTTTGACGTCCAGCTAATTGATTTACCTGGCGAAGAAATCCCGCTGGAAGATAACTCGGCAGATACCGTGCTCCTCACTTTTACCCTGTGTACCATCCCGGATTGGCAAAAAGCCCTGGAGCAAATGCGGCGCGTGCTAAAACCGGGAGGTAAGCTGCTGTTTTGCGAGCACGGCAAGGCACCCGATGCCAACATCCAGCAATGGCAGGACAGGATCAATCCCTACTGGAACAAGTTCGCCGGCGGCTGCAATTTAAACCGCCCTATACCGGAGCTGATAAGCGAATCAGGTTTTGATATAGAGACTATAGATTCCCGCTACTATCCCGGTCCTAAAGTGCTCAACTACTTTCACAACGGCATCGCAAAGCTCTCCTGACACCCGCTTTTTCCTGCCGAGCCCGGCAGGAGGGATGCCTGTTTTATTGATCAGGGTCAATATCTACCCTGCCCTCCTCGCTAATACTTGGGGTATACACTGTTTTATTCGGAGGTCGATATGACTATCAAGGAACATGGCCTGTCATTTGGCATTACGCGAATAAATGACAGGTTTTATATGAAAATGAAGGTGGTTGGTAAGCTCACCCATGAAGATTATGAAACCATGGTGCCCATGCTCGAGGACGCGATCAAAGACGTGAAGGAGCCGAAAATCAAGGCCTTGCTGGATATCTGTGATTTTGAAGGCTGGGAACTGCGAGCCGCGTGGGATGACCTGAAGCTTGGTCTAAAGCATGGCAAGGAATTTAAAAAGATCGCAGTGATTGGCGATCAAAACTGGGAAAGTATCGCGGCAACGATAGCAAACTGGTTTACCGGTGGTGAGCTGAAATACTTCGAGGACTATGAAGATGCCCTCGAATGGATCGAAGATGATCAGACTTGATACAGGTGATTATTATGAATATTGAATTACTACCATTCCTGGGCTGGAGCGCATTTCTCAACTACATGGTACTCATGCTGTGGTTCGCGGTTTACGTGATGGGTGGGGACTGGTTGTATGACTTTCATACCCGCTGGTTTCCCATGAGCAAGGAGCAATTTAACCTGATCCATTACTCCGCCATGGCAGCTTACAAGCTGGGAATTTTCCTGTTCCTGCTGGGCCCTTTTGTTGCACTGCTGATCATCGCTTAGAAAAAACTCTTAACCTCGCATCCTGTTCCACCGATCAGGCCTGCCAGCTTTTTCATACTGGCATCGTTGATCGGTGGCAGCATGACGGGGATGATGCGTTGGAAGTGCTCTCCCTCGATGACATCACAGTAAACATTCCAGGTCATTCGGCCATGACCCGGTGTTGATTCTTCCACGCATATTTCAGCGACGTAATCCTTGATGGGAAAGTCATCGCCTTTTGCAAGGTAAACATATCGGTGTGGCGGGTCCCAGTGCAGAACTTCCTCATAAACATCACCAAAAAAGGTAAACACCACGTTGAAACTGGTCTCCTCACCATCTTTCGCTTCATGCATGCGTACTTCCTTTGCAAGCAGGTACCACTCGGGGATCATTGCCGGGTCGCCCATGATCTCAAACACTTCTTCGGGAGTCTTCCCCTCGTAGTCAATGCTGGCACTCATGCGCAAGGTCGCGCTGGTGTAATCGCTGATATCAAAATTATTTTTTGGCATATTTACGGTAGTACATGAATATTGGAGCAACACTGGCGCGCAGCATGGGCGAAAAAGATTATTTTTGAGCTTTCTCCATGATTTCGATGGCGCTGAGCAACCACTTGGGCGCCGTATCCACCGCGCCAACGCCCCCATATGTCAACAGGCCTTCCGCCGATAGCTTGCCCGACTGTATATCACCACAGACTTCCCTGAAGTCCTGTAACATTCGCTGCAGGGTTTCTTCTTCAAGTACGTCCAGCGTCAGGTGAATCGCCGGCGGGTTTTGCACACCCAGAAAACACCAGCCACGCTCTTCCATCCCTCCGAGTAATAGCTGCACATCATAGTCATTCGATGCAATCATGAGCAGGGGGCCATGGGTATGCCATGTATGAAAACCGTCTATTTCGTCAAAAGCATCGATGATGGAATTCTTGACATGCAATATACGTTCGGCGTTTTTTATGTACCCTTCCCTGCCCCAGTAATGCATCAAGGCCCATATACCTGCTACCGGGCCCATTGTGCGACTGCCCACAAAACCCTGGGACAGGTAGAGACCACAGGCCCACTCCGTGATTGGCATAAAATGATAAGCCTGTTCTTCCTGCGAAGCCCAGAGGATGGTCGAACAGGGCTTGGGCGCATAACCGTACTTGTGCAGGTCGGCAGAGATGGAACGTACACCGGGAACACGAAAATCATACAGCGGCATTTCCACGCCCAGTTCCCTGAAAAAAGGAAGGATATAACCACCGACACAGGCATCAACATGCAGCCATAGATCCCGTTCAATGGCGATTTCAGCAAAAGCCTCGACGGGATCGACCGTGCCGTATGGCCAGTTGGGTGCTGAAGCGACGATGCCGATAGTATCAGGCGTAATAGCAGCCCTTATTCCCTCAACATCCGCTGACAGGTCATCAAGTTGAGGCACGGTGATAACTTCCAGGTCAAGATACTTTGCAGTTTTGTGTACCGTGGAATGGGTTGAATACGGTGCAACGATCTGCGGCTGTGTAATTTCCGGTTTTTTTTCCCTGGCCCAGCGGCGCATGGCATGCAAACCATTGTAGTTACTCTCGGTACCACCTGAGGTCAGGTTTCCACGGCCTCGCTCACCGCCGTTCATCAGGTCGATGCAAATATCCAGTACTTCATTTTCCATTTTGGCCGCAGGTGGTTCGCGAAAGGTGAACAGGCCGTTCCAGTCCATGAATTCCACGAAGGCATCGTGGGTAACCCGCTTCATTTCCTCGTGACCCTGGAAGGTCGTCGCAGCCAGTTTTCCAGCCTGGTCCGCGGTCATTTCCTTTCTCAGGCTTCGAACCTCACCAAGGACATCGTCATAGGAGACGCCTTTATTCGGTAGGCGGTATAAACTGGATTCGCTCATAAATTTCCCCTGCTCTACTGTTAATACAGGTGTATCGTCAGTGTGGATGTATCAGGAAGGGATCAATCCTTCTGCCTGTAACTCCCTGGTCACGAGGCCGATGCAATCCTCAAGCGTGTCAATAATTTGATCGCACTGGTCAGTATTCAGTATCAGGGGCGGTGACAGCACAATGGTATTTCCGACAGGTCGAATCACCACGCCTTTTTCAAGGCAATGCTTGAACACGCGGTGTGTGACATTATCGCTCATTTCAAATGACTGCTTCGTCGCCCTGTCCCTGACAAGTTCTATGCCCAGCATAAAGTGGCTGCCACGTACATCGCCGACGATTTGAGATTCGCTCAGCTGTTTCGCTTTTTGCTGCAGGTAAGGCCCCGTCTCCTGTACATGAGCACAAAGACCCTCGTTTTCCATGATCTCGAGGTTTTTCAGCGCCGCCGCGCAGGAAGAAGCATGAGCGGTGTAGGTATAACCAAGGGCAAGCGCTCCTCCGTCCTGGCTGTCCGATATAACCTGGTGGATTTCCTCCGATAAAACGGTCGCTCCAAGAGGCATATAGCCCGAGGTCAATCCCTTGGCAATACAGAGAATATCAGGGGTGTAACCAAATATTTTTTCAGAGGCAAACATCTCTCCAAGTCGACCAAAACCGGTCACCACCTCGTCCGCAATGTAAAGCATGTCGTATTTCTTGCACACGTCATATATGCGCTTGTGATAGTCGGCAGGGGCGACGAGAACTCCGCCAGCTCCCATGATGGGCTCGGCGATAAATGCGGCAACATTATCCGGGCCCAGCTGCAGGATGCGTGTTTCAAATTCATTGACAAGGAAATCACAGTAAGCCTGCTCATCAAGATCCTCAGCACCGGGTGGCCTGCGGTACATGTTTGCTGCTGATACATGGTGAATGAGATCACCGGTGATATTGTCGAACCCAATTTTTGTCCCCTGGATTCCGGTCAGGTTTGCAACAAGGTAAGTAGCGCCGTGGTATCCATCAATACGTGAAATGATTTTCTTTTTTTGTGGCTTACCACGGACATTGTTGTAGTAATGTACGAATCGAATCGCAGCATCGTTTGCTTCAGAGCCACCAAGAACAAAAAAGAAATGGTTCAGCTTGCCCGGGGTCAGGCTCGCCAGCTTTTCCGAAAGTTGCGCAGCCGGCACGTTGGTTGTTTGACCAAATGGATTGTAGTACTGCATTTCCACCACCTGGGCATGAATAGCATCAGCCATTTCCCGGCGGCCATGACCGATATTCACACACCAAAGCCCGGCTATTCCATCCAGCAGGCGATTGCCCTCGGCATCGCTAATGTAGGCCCCTTCTGCGTTAACAATCACCTGGCTGCCTTCTTCGCTATGAGCTGCGAAATTGGTGTAGGGGTGGATCATATGATCCCGATCCATTTGCCAATGTGCGTTCGTGTTATTTGCTGATGTGGACATTTTCTGCTCCTTTTTTATCGCACCGTGTTTGCTGTTTACCAGCTGGTTTTGCCGCGTGCCGCACCCTGCTCAACACGACAGTCCGCAAGCAGGCAAAGCAGTTCAAAAAACAGTGCAGCGGCAGTATGGGAAGAGGTTCCGGCAGGATCCCGGTTTGGATTCACTTCAACCATGTCGGCACCGATGATGTTCAAACCGCGGGCACCAAGAATCAGTTCCCTTACCTGCCTGGGTGCCAGGCCAAAGGGCTCTGGTCCCGTCGTGCCCATCATCACCCAGCTATCCAGGCCATCAACGTCAAAAGAGAAATAGGTTTTATCTGTGCCCACGATTTCTCTCATCTTGTCGATGACGTACTGTGTACCTTTTTCAAAAACTTCGTCGGTTGTTATCACGGTCATACCGCTATCATGGGAAAACTCCCACAGAAAATTCGCCCGGCCACGGATCCCTACCTGCACGGTTCGTTCGGGATCGATGTAACCGTTTAGCACAGCCTGGCGGAATACCGAGCCATCATTCACTTCGTCCCCGCCCCAGGTGGCCATGGTATCTGCGTGGGCATCAATATGAATCAAGCCAAAAGCATCATCGTCGTGTGCTTTTGACAGGCCCTTGAGTACGCCAAACGAAGTCGTGTGTTCTCCACCACAGTTGAGGGTGTAGAGCCCGGCCTTGCCCAGCTCAAGAAAAACTGCCGCGATGTCCTCAAGCCGGGTGAGCAGGTCAGTCGCCGACCATTGTACGTCGCCGGCATCAATGATACTGCACTGCTCAAAGGGAATTTTACCGGTGACATCGTTGATTGGGCCGTAATTTCTTGACCATTCCCTGATCGCCTTTGGCCCGTGACGTGCCCCGGAAAGACCAATTGCTCCAAGGTCCAGCGGGCTGCCAACAATAGCAATATCCGCACCTTCAGCGTCGCTGCGATGTGGTGCCTGGAAAAAACCAGGATGGGCAAGGAAGCCCGTGGTGTCGAGGTTATACCCCTGAGGGGCCGCTCGTTCAAAAAATGCCGAAACCGCGTCATCAGCGAATTCGAACGCGGGTTTATTCAGCGCCCGGTATTTTTCCAGTCGCGCTTCACTCATTTTCGCCATAAAAACCTCCCGGCGGGCAAAAAATGCAAAAATAATTAGTCAAGTTTACTCGACTATGTGCTAAAGTCAACGAAGCCGGGCTTGTCCGCAGGGACATGCCAACTGATAATTTACCAGCCACTCCTGACAGGATAAGTGCAGCAACATTGACAGCAAGATATAGCAATTCCACGGTAGTCGGGACCTTTGCCGCGATTTATGGCCTCGGCTACCTGTCGTACATGCTGATGCCGATGCAGGTAGGCGCCCTGGTCAAGTCACTGTCCCTTGATGAAGCCAAGGTAGGACTTGTTGCCACTGTTGAACTGCTGTCTCTTGCCATCGCCCTGTTTGTCCTTGCGCCTAAAATTGCCACTATTGATAAAAGAAAACTTGCGACTTACGGCGCCTGTATGATTATCGGCGGACATGCCCTGTCGGCATTGGCCGGCACTGCGCTACTGCTTCTGCCCTGCCGTGTTGCCGTTGGTGTCGGGGCTGGTATGGCGATCGCCGCTGGCAATGCCATCGTTGCCAGCCAGGTAAATCCACAGAAACTTTTTGCAATTGTATTCACCGTCGGACAGTTCCAGGCGGCCTGCCTGTTATTGCTGCTACCGCTGCTGCATGCGGACACCTCGCACACGAGCATCTATGTCTGCCTTGCACTATGGACAGTGCTGATGCTGTTGTTGGCAAGAAATTTACCCGGGCAGGAAACCGAATGTAATACAGCAGAACCACTCGCTGAAAAGGCTAACTACCGCGTGTTCCTGCTTCCGACAGTGCTGGCCATGGTGTTTATAGGTGCCAGTGATGCCTCCCTGTGGACATTTCAGGAACGCATTGCTCACAATCTCGGGCTTGATGCTGAGACTATCGGGCTGGTGCTGGCGGGCGCTGTCATTTCCGGAATGCTGGGAGCAGCCCTGGCCGCCTTGCTGGGCGATCGTCTTGGAAAAATTTTCCCCATCGTGTCGGGCCTGGTGTGGATGGCCATGTGCTACATCGTCATCACCCACACAAGCTATTCCACGCTGTATATCGCCTGTGAACTGTCTTACCTGTTTGCCTATGGCTTTGTCATTCCCTACCTGTTTGGTCTTAACGGCGAGCTGGATAAAAATGGCGGGGCCATGGTTGCTGCCAACGGCTGTAACCTCGTAGGTATTTCAGTGGGGCCCGTATGCGCGGGTTATATAATCGTCAACAGTGGTTACGGCACTGTCGGCCTTATCATTAGTGCCTTTGCCATAGTTGCGATGGCGATGTACCTGCTGGCCCTGGCCGGAACCCGCACCCTGGCGGCAAGTGAGTGAAGAATAATACTGAAAGTTTTCGAGGTACCTGGCGATGAAAGAATTACCCACCCGTTCTGAAAACCCGGATTTTCTTGAATTTGTCTACAAGGAACTATGGATGGCAGCTGGCGCAGTTGAAGAGCATGCAAAGGCCGTTGCGCGCGCGACATCACTGGGTGATCGAATGGGTAAACTGACCCAGGGCATGGGCGTACTTGACGTGATTTTCCTGACGCTGGAGTCGGGCAACATGGACATGCAGGCGGTGCCCGAAGTAGTCGCTGAAGGTCCTACCTGGGTTGTCTATGACGGTAAGCAATCGACCGGGCACTGGACCCTTACACTGGCCGTCAACAAGGCTATTGAAAAGGCACGGGAACACGCGGTGGGAATTGCCATGGCAAGAAATCATAACGATGCAGGTTCGTTTTACGCCTATACCTCACTGGCACTGGAACAGGACATGTTTGCCATGGCGAGTAACAACTCGGTACCGCTGGTTGCACCCTGGGGTGGCATGGAAAACAAGCTGTCCGGTGCCCCTTTCTGCGCCGTCTCTCCGGGCGGCGAAGAACATCCCCTGGTGACTGACATAGCTTGCATAGAGGCCCACGACGGTAACATTTCCGAGGCCGCCTACAACAGCAAGAAATTAAATGGCAAGTACCTGGTGGATCCCGAAACGGGAGAACTCACCGATGACCCCGCTCCCTACATCATCCCGGTGGAAGGCTACGGGCGTATCTGTGGTAGTAGCGCACCAACCGTGTTCGCATCACCCCGGCTTTATGCCATGAACATATTCACGGAAATGATAACCACCCTACTGGTTCCCGATGCCGTTATCACGCCCGAGTTACCCCATGGGGTCGATGCCTGGAAGGAGCCCTGGGGCATGGGTTCAGTGGGTGGCAGTATGATCCTGGTTATTGACCCTTCTCATTTTGGACCCATAGAAGAAGTCAAGGCACGCTCGGATCGATTTGTGCGTGCAGTAAAATCAGCGAAAACCCTTCCAGGTGTAGACGACATTTACCTGCCGGGTGAACGAGGCCTTGAAAGGGAAAAGAAAGGTGATGATGTGGAAATACTGGAATCCCACTGGAGTCCCTTTGTTGAACGCCTTAACAAGTACGGTCTTGATATTGAGGAACTGAGAAACCGCTGGCAGGTAATGTGATCAGCCTGCATCTCCTTTAACGATCCTGTAAACACCCACGGTGAGCAGTGGCCCGACAAACATCAGCAGGAAAAACCAGGCATAACTCTGGGCTGCAAACATGATCAGCTTTACCAGCCCCACCATGGCAAGAATTGACGCCAGGATCATCAGGGCAAGGGCAGTCAGCGGGCGTAATTTTCGCGGCATCTCCCGGTTACGATCGCGGTAAAGACTGGCCAGCCTTTCATTAAATGCGTGGATAACCCCGGCACCGGTTTCCACCAGCGTGCCCAGCAACACAACCTGGAACAGCACCTGGAACCAACGGGACCCCAGGGATTCCAGCAGGAAGTTTGATGGCAGTACCACATCCTTGATCTCCGGGTAATGACTCAGCATGGCCAGGTAAAACAGGATGCCGGGGATAATGGCAATGGGGCCCACCAGCAGTCCTGCTATCACCGATTGCTTCCTGGTTTGAATATGGTGCAGGGCAAATAGCACTGCGGGCATCATGCTCAGCTGCAGGCCGGCATAGGCCGTGCCATTTTTTACCCAGTTCTCCCCTGTCGCGGGTAACTCGAGACTTTGCGTGATGTTGTCACCAAATTCCCTGAAGGCCCATGCGAAGAAAAATATATAGAGAATATAGAGCACGAAAGACCAGGCCGACAGGACGCGTTCGACAACCTCGCTACCCCAGAACACGATGAAGGCGATTGACGTCATGAGAAACAGCGTGCCACTGAAATAAGGCAGTCCAAACGTGCGCTGGAATATCTCCCCGGCCGCCGAGCCCATGACGCCAAAGAAAATAACAGTCCCGGAAAGAAAGCCGATCTCCCACAACCACCAGGCCTTGCCCAGCAGGAGCTGAAAAAACGTTCTGTAATCGTAGGCGCGGTATTTTCGCGCCAGCTCAAAACTCAGGACTGCACTGAGGCTGATGATCGGAATAGTGAGCAGCACCAGTGCCAGCAAGCCTTCGCGGGCACCGAGACTGAGGAAGAAAACCGATAATTCCTGCCCGGTACCGTAACCACCGGCAACAATGATGGACTGGAACACCACTCCCGGTAAAAAGAAAACAAGGAATATTCGCTTCATTATTCAGAATCTTGATGATTCCATGGTATAAAAGCAAGCGCTCAACACCCACGTAGCCTATTAAAATGAGTAATCCCCACCTCGAAACAGCGGTCGAGTACTATGGATGCGAACTACAGGTCGCATCGCGTGTTGTATTGCTTTTTCATGGCCGCGGACAGGATCCGACTTTCATGGAAGAAATGATCGTTCGACCACTGGCACTGGATGATGTCTGCTACATTGCGCCAAGGGCAGCCAATAACACCTGGTACCCCCTCGGCTTCATGGCGAATATCGAGGAAAATGAACCCTGGCTTTCCCACACCATGGAATGCGTGGCCAGCCATGTATCGAACCTGCTTGAGCAGGGATGGCCGTGCGAAAAATTGATCCTTGCGGGTTTTTCACAGGGCGCCTGCGTGGTCTGCGAATACGCAAGCCGCTATCCCCGTCGCTATGGTGGTGTGGTTGCGCTGACGGGCGGACTTATTGGCCCCGAAGGAACTGGCTGGCCCGGTGCATCATTGGAAAACACCCCGGTTTTTCTTGCCACCAGTGATGTGGATCCCTGGATCCCCCTGGCAAGGGCAAACGAAACCCGCGATGTACTCATGGAAAGAGGTGCCAATGTCGATTTTCGCGTCTATCCTGGCATGGAACATACCGTCAACGAGGAAGAAATCGAAGTACTGAGGTCAATCATTAAAGAATCATAAACTATTGTTTTATATATAATATTCAAGTTTGCTCGAGACCTTGCGCAAGACAGCTATAATAAGTGAACGACACGGAACCCGGGCTGTCAAAATGTTTATGCAAACACAATATATAAAACACACCTTTATCCTGGCTTCACTTATGCTTGTTGCACTCGGTAGCCAGGCCGCAGCAATTTACCAGTGGCAGGATGCTGACGGTGTGACACATTTTTCTGATGCGCCGCCGGCAAAAACCGATGCTGCCAGTGAACTCAACAGTTTTGAGCTGGAAACTGATTTTCCTGACGTACAGGACCCGGAAGAAAACTATTACTCGATCAGTCAGCAGTGGGAACGGGCAAAGGAAGATCGCCTGGCCCGGGAACAGTTGAAGCTTGAGCGGGAAAAACTGCGCACCACGCGACTGCAACAGCAACAAAACGTGCAGCTTGCGAGTGAAGAACCGCGACGCACCTACTTCCCGGTTTTCTCACCTGCCTTTAACTCGCGCTTTGTAAACCCAAGGCTGTTTAACCAGCAGTTCCCCGGGCGCTTCAACAATAATTTTGGTACGCCTTTCCAGGGTAACTTCAGCGGCAGACCCGGTCGCCCCGGAAAAATGAATGCCAGCCCTGCGCCGATACATCGTGGCTACGTCGGCAACGTTGCTCGAACGGCCTCAATGGGAAACTAGGCTAAGCTAGTAATCATCACCGGCGGCGCTTGCGCCGCTGATTATGGCAATTCCCGAACTTGTTCCAAGTCGATTGGCCCCCGCGTTAATCATGGCGATGGCTGTAGCATAGTCCCTGACACCACCGCTGGCTTTTACCCCTAACTCAGTGCCCACCGTCTTGCGCATCAGGCTGACATCTTCGACTGTTGCACCGGCACTGGAAAAACCCGTAGATGTCTTGACAAAATTTGCGCCAGCGTCAACGCAGCACTGGCAGGCCAGTACTTTTTCACTATCTTCCAAAAGGCAGGTTTCAAGGATGACTTTTACCGTTTTGCCATTGGCTGCGCGAACGACAGCCTGTATATCGTTTTTTACAAGCTCAGCTTGACCCGCCTTTAATAGTCCCACGTTCAGGACCATGTCAATCTCGTCAGCGCCCTGGTCCACGGCTATTTCTGTTTCCGTGGCCTTGACCAGGCTTTCATTGGCGCCCAGTGGAAACCCTACCACGGTGCAAACTTTTACGCTGGAATCCTTGAGTTCCTCAACCGCCAGGCCAACATAAACAGGCAATATACACACGGAGCAAAAGGAGTTTTCATCTGCTTCCCGGCACAGCTGCTTTATCATTTCCGGCGTACTTTCCGGTTTTAACAGGGTATGGTCGATAATGGAGGCGATATTAATATTGTCATTCATATTTTGTATCCGTGGGACCAGATTCATTTGGCCATTATAGGGAAGGTCGAATAAATTCGACCCTACTGTTTAGCATTGTACCCGCAAGGCCTTCAGCCCCCGACTTGTCAAACCAACACGAAACTCCGGCTCATCATCGACCAGGCTAATCTCTGGCAAGCGTTTTAACAAGGCGCTAAACATGATGTCCATGTTGAGCCGTGCCAGGTGATTACCAAGGCAAAAGTGGGCGCCGATCCCAAATGCAAGATGACGATTGGGATCACGCTGTATATCAAAACTATCCGGTTTCTCAAACTGCTCGGGATCGCGATTTGCGGAACCATACAGGATGCCGAACTTGGTCCCCTTCTTATAAGTCACACCCTTGTATTCAATATCTTCAAGGGCGTAACGGTGAAAGTAGGGTAAGGGCGAGTCGTATCTGAACATTTCCTGTATCGCTGTTTGCATATTGGACAGGTCATTTCCCAGCAGCATTTTCTGCTCGGGGTTTTGCAACAGTGCGAGCATGCCATTGCCGGAGACATCAATGGTTGAGCCGTGGCCTCCGCCAAGCAGTATTATGCAGGTTGAAATCAGCTCGTCGCGGTCAAGTTTTCCCGCGCCTTCAGCAGCCACAAGCTCCGAGATAAGATCGTCCTGTGGATCTTTTCGTCGAATATCGAAAAGATAGACCAGGTAATCAGCCAGCTCGATGGTGGTATCCTCCGCAAGCTGAATCTGCTCGGGGCTTCTTTCCGGTTCAAAGAATTGCACAATGTCCTCCGTCCATCCTCGAAGCCTGGGTCGTTCAGGAATGGGCACACCGAGCAAAGCGCCGATCACGTGCCCGGGAATACGTGCAGCGAAATCCTCGATAAAATCAAAAGCACCCTGTTTCTCAATATCGTTGATACATTGATCAACGTGGGACTGCACAAATTCCCGCAGGGACGATACCCGCAGCGGTGTAAATATGCGGTATACCAGCTTACGCAGGCGATCATGGTACTCGCCCTCGCTGTCCAGGATATTGATCCGCACAAATCTACTCAGCCTGGGTGTGTCACCCCAGCCTTCTGCCTCGCGACGGGCCATGACCTCTTCCTGCGACGTGACATGATCCAGGGTGCGTACCAGGCGTGGGTCATTGACCAGTGCGGCGATATCCTCGTAACGGGAAAGCAGGTATAAATCCCAGTCCTCGTAGTAATATATCGGCTGCGCCTCGCGCAAGCTGCGGTAGGTAGCGTATGGATCGCGCGCAAATTCCTCGCTATAGGGTTCAAATAGTATCTTGCTTGTCATAGTGATGCTTACCTTGCACTGATAATATGGCAGCCGCGTTAAGAATTTAAGTGTTAAATAAAAAACAGGTTAATCAAGAGCCAAAATGAAAAGAATTTGCGTTTTTACCGGGTCCAGCCCCGGTACTCGACCGGAGTATGCTGACACGGCCAGGAAACTGGGCGAACTGCTGGTGAAGGAAAACATACAGCTGGTGTACGGTGGCGGTGACGTTGGCCTCATGGGAATTGTTGCCAACACCGTTATGCGGGAAGGCGGAGAGGCAATCGGTGTGATACCTGAATTCCTGGCAAAAAAGGAAATCGCTCATAATGAGCTTACAGAATTGCATGTCGTTAAATCCATGCATGAGCGCAAGGCCATGATGTCAGAATTATCTGATGGTTTTATCGCCATGCCTGGAGGAATTGGCACATTTGAAGAACTTTTTGAGATTATGACCTGGCGCCAGCTCGGGGTGCAGGTTAAACCCTGTGCCCTGCTTAATGTTTGCGGGTATTACAATTTACTTCTCCAGCAGCTGGAACACGCAGTGAATGAAAAATTTCTCAAGCCCATGCACCGCGAAATGCTGATCGTGAGCGAGGATCCTGTCGAACTCATTGATAAAATGCGCGCACAGCCAGCCGAGTACCAGGACAAGTGGATGGACAGGGTCTAGTTGTTTATCCCGGGGCCACCAAGGCTGCCAGATCCAGGATCTTTCCTGCTACTTAAAAGTTTCCGTGTATCTCCCTGCCAAGATCGATAAACCCGTGTTCATCAGTGACGACCACCGGTGACATTCGTGCGACAACAACAGGACAGCTGAGGCTTTCATCCATATCCGGCTGGTTTTCTGCGTACCAGTCATCGTGGGCCTGCTGCATTTGACCTTCAATAAACCCGGCCTCGTACTCATCTCCACCCCAAACCAGCCAGGTAGCGGCTTGCTTACCCTGGTATCCGTCCTGGTAACCCTGCTGGTAGTCCGAGCAGGCAGCGAGGAAACTACCCATGTACAGGGCACAAAGGAACGTTCCCAGGCTCCCTGCAGGTCGGGCTGGCTTGCCGTGAATATCACTCCTGCGCGGTAAAAACCTGTGCATGAGCGCGAACAAAATCACGAAAGCTAATGGGAGCCTGTCCAGTCACTTCGGTAAATGTGTCGGTAACGCGAGCACCATCATCCCGCGCCGTGTGATAAAAAAGATCGCACAGGGCCCCTACATACCACTCGTCAATGCCAAAACTCAGTAACACCTTGCTAAATTCCTCCGGCGGTATATCAATGTACTGGATTTCGCGTCCAAGCACTTCTGACATCTGGCTCGCCATGTCAGCAAAGGACAGGATCTCGGAACCGGTGATATAGTAAGTCTGTGATTCGTGTCCGGAGCCCGTCAGCACTGCCGCAAGAAAAGTGGCTACGTCACGCACATCTATTGCACCCACGCGGCCCTTGCCCATCGGCAAAAAGATCTTGTCATCGGCTACGATGGTTTGCGCCGAGGCGAAATTATTTTGCATGTAGTAATTGGGTCTCACCGAGGTCCAGGTGAGCCCGGAATTAGCAAGGTACTCCTCCGACTCTGCATGGAATTTCTTTAACAGGGCGGCCGCGTCTTTTTGCGAGCTGGATGCGGAAAGCTTGACCAGGTGCCCTGTATTACACTTCACCGCGGCGTCAATAAAACGTTTTTCGCAGTCCAGCTGGTTGGGGGAATTGGACATCATCATGAAAGCCTTGTCGACACCAGCCAGTGCAGCTTCAATTGAGGCACTGTCTTCAAAATCGCCGGTGACTATTTCAAGGTCGGGGATGGATAGGTCCTTGACCTTGTCGGGATTTCGAACCATTGCCCGCAGGGGGATACCCTTGCCGGACAGCTCCTTGAGCAGTAAAGAACCGGTGGTACCGGTAATGCCAGTTAGCAAAATCATGTTATAATTTTTCTCCTTTAAATTTAAGGCGTTAAATCACAATTTCACGATGAATGTTGCTCGCCTCGCGCACGTGTGTGCTGTTTTATTACCTGGCCCATAGTATAACCTGACAATCCAATGACCCCTTCACAATATTTAGCCCGACTGGTCGTTTTTGTCCTGTTACTACCACTTGATGCCGTTGCCAACTCCGTCAACGTGGCGGTAGCGTCAAACATGTCTCACGCCATTAGCGAAATCTCGAAGTCTTTTGAACGGGATGAAGGAATCAGGCCCCGGCTGTCCTTTGGCTCATCAGGGAATTTTACACGCCAGTTGATCCAGGGCGCACCCTTCAAGGTTTTTCTCAGTGCCGACGAAAAATACATCGATATCCTGAGAGATAACGACATCAACATGCTTGCAAGCGTGACCATCGCTCGTGGCCGAATCGCCCTTTATGTTCCCGCTTCCTCGCAACTCTCACGATATAATAATCTCAATGCGGTGACCAGGGATCTTCAGCACGGAAATTATTCGCGTATTGTCATCGCTAATCCCGCGCATGCCCCGTACGGAATTGCTGCGCAGCAGGCAATGCAAAAAGCCGGCCTGTGGGCTATTGAACGGCAGCGCCTGTTGCTCGCGGAGAACGCTGCGCAGGCCACGCAGATTTCCCTTAGTGGTAACGTCGATGCGGGGATCATTCCACTGTCTCATGCCATGCTTCCCGAACTTGCTGGAAAAGGACGAGTATTTCCCATACCCGAGACCTGGCACACACCACTGAAACAGCACCTTTTGTTGCTTCATGGAGCAAATGATGCCGAGACCCGGTTTTATGAATTCCTGCAATCGGATAAGGCCTTAAATATCCTTGAACAGCATGGCTACGTAATTTCTTCTTTGACCCCGATTGCGAAGCAGGATGGACTGGCAGGCCCTTAAACTTTCCCTTGCACTGGGTCTTTGCACGGTAATCGTGCTGGTGCCGGCGGGTATCCTGTTGTCACGCCTGATAGCCTGGCACCGTTTTCCCGGACGCAGCGCGGTGCAAACACTACTCGCGCTTCCACTGCTCCTTCCACCGACAGTTCTTGGTTTTTACCTGTTGTCGTTCATGGGTAACCAGTCCCTGATTGGCAGGACCTACCAGGCTCTCTTTGACGGCCCCCTGGTATTTTCCTTCCAGGGCTTGTTGATTGCCTCCTTTATTTTTAATATCCCTTTTGCTATCCAACCCATGCAGCGTGCCTTTGAGTCCATTTCGATCTCTATTCGTGAGGCTGCATGGTGTTGTGGGCTTAGCAGCTGGCAGACTTTCTGGAAGATAGAGTTGCCCCTTGCCTGGCCCGGGATCCTGTCGGCTGCCATTCTTACCTTTGCACATACGCTGGGAGAATTCGGGGTTGTGCTGATGGTCGGAGGCAACATCGAAGGTGAAACCCGCACGATTGCGATCTCTATTTATGACCGGGTACAGGCGTTTGATAATCACAGTGCCGGCATCATGTCTGCATCTCTGCTGTTGATGTCTTTCGTTGCGATCTGTGGAATTTATGTTCTGAATGACAGGCTGGACAGGCGTCATGAGCACTGATCTCATCAAGGTAAAGCTGGCGCAAACCAGGCCGATTCCGCTTGATATGGATTTCTCCTGCGGCGTTGGTGAAATCCTTGTACTGCTTGGGCCATCAGGCAGTGGTAAAACAACAGCACTTAGAAGTATCGCCGGGCTTTATGAACCCCGGCAGGGAAAAATCAGTGCAAATGGCATTGACTGGCTTAACCCTGACAACAATATAAATCTTCCGCCGCAGCAGCGGCGAGCCGGACTGGTTTTCCAGGACTATGCCCTGTTCCCTCATCTCACTGCCTTTGAAAATATCTCGGTTGCCGTGGACGGCAAAGACCGTGACATCGTCCATAAAAAGGTGACTTCACTTTTAAAAACCGTAAACATGGAAGGACTTGAAGAGCGCTATCCCTCGCAACTTTCCGGTGGCCAGCAACAGCGCGTAGCATTGGCCAGGGCACTGGCCAGGGAGCCCAAGGTTTTACTCCTGGACGAACCATTTTCTGCCGTTGACCAGCAGACTCGTCGCAAGCTTGTCAGGGAGTTAATCCAGTTGAAGGGACAGCTGGGCCTGCCCATCATTCACGTCACCCATGACCTGAACGAAGCGAGACGAATTGCAGATCGCATCTGCATTATTCATCACGGTAAAACACTCCAGCTCGACTCACCGCAGGAAATCATGGCGCATCCCGTTAACAGTCACGTGGCTCACCTCGTGGGGCATTACAATGTATTTACCGCAACCGTGGAAAACCATGATGCAGGTCAAGGGATAACAACAATTCGCTGGTATGATCATGTCCTTGAAACGCTTCATCGCCCCGAATTCAAGGTTGGCGATGAAGTAGATTGGGTGATACCGGCAGAAAACCTCATCCTTCACAGGCGAGACAGGCCTTCAAGGGGTGAACGGGAAAATCCCGTTAGTGGGGAAATTGATGAATTTATCGTCATGGGTGAGACGACCTCGGTAAGTGTCCGTGTAAATGGCGACGAAGCAACCCTGACCATGAGCGTGCCAACCCACGTGGCAGAGAGAAACGGCTTGAACAAGGGGGGTCAACTGAGCGTATCCCTGCTGGGAAAAGGAATTCACCTGATGCCAAGGTCCTGAACAAATGAACAAGGAAAACTCGGATACAAAACTGGCTGTTATCACCGGCGCGTCAAGTGGGATCGGTGCGGAATTCGCTCGCCAGCTGGCAGGAAGCCATAAGTCCATGTGGCTAATTGGGCGCCGCGAGGAAAAACTGCAGTCCCTGGCGCAACAGCTCAGTAATGATCACGGTGTCAGCGCTCGTTGCATGGTGCTGGATCTATCCGCAATGGAAAACATCGACTCACTGGCCGATGAAATGAGACATGAAGTAGACCTGGACATGCTTGTGAATAACGCAGGTTATGCTGAAGATGGTGAATACCACGCGCTGGACTGGAAGAAGCACGAGGACATTAGCAATGTTCATATTTATGCAAGCATGAAACTGGCCCATGTAGCACTCGGGATCATGGTGCAGAACGGCTCTGGCTCAATCATCAACGTGGCTTCCGTCGCGTCCTTTATTCCTACACCGAGCAGTCCTCTTTATGGTCCAACCAAGGCTTTTTTACGCAGCTTTAGCGAAAGCCTTGCTTCAATCTACGGGGACAAGGGAATCCAGGTCCAGGCTCTTTGCCCCGGCTACACCGTCACCGACTTCCATGAAAAAATCGGACTTGATCCGGACGAGTTTTACAAGGACAGTGGCCTGATGCGATCCTGGTCTTCGGAATACGTGGTAAGAGAATCGCTGCGCGATCTCAGGCGTAAGAAGGCAGTTTCCATTCCAGGCTGGAACTACAAGCTGGTGGTTGCCCTGCTTCGCAGGTTACCACTTGGCTGGATAGGCCCGATGGTATCAAGCGGTAACAAGAGCCATCGATACAACAAGTGACCCTTAACTGAACCAGGCAGGTTTTACAGCGGAAATACCAATGATCTTCAGGCAACTTTTTGAACCGGACTCGTGCACCTATACCTATATGCTTGCTGACAAGGATAGCGGTGAGGCAGTTTTAATTGATACCGTTTTTGAACAATCCAGGCGCGATCTCGCCATGCTCAGGGAACTCGATCTCAAGCTTGTGCAGGTTCTCGACACCCACTGCCATGCAGACCATGTCACCGCTGCCTGGCTACTCAAGCAGAAGACCGGTTGCAGGATTGGTGTATCGAAAAATGCATCGGTTGAGGGCGCTGACGATTACCTGTCCCACGGAGATCGAATTTCATTTGGCGATCGCTACCTCAGCGCGCGCTCAACGCCCGGGCACACCGATGGTTGCATGACGTTTGTACTTGATGATGAAAGTATGGCCTTTACCGGGGATACCCTCCTGATTCGTGGCTGTGGGCGCACCGATTTCCAGCAGGGTGACCCGCGAACCATGTACCGCTCTATCAGGCAACACATACTCTCTCTGCCGGAAGAAACAAAGCTTTACCCGGCCCACGATTACCGCGGAATGACCGTGACTTCCGTTGCCGAGGAAAAACAATACAACTCGCGTATCGGTGGAAAGACAACCGAAGATGACTTTGCCGGTTACATGAATAACCTCGGGCTGCCACACCCGAGACTGATTAACATCGCGGTGCCCGCCAACCTGCAGTCCGGCAGGCCAGGTGATGGTAGCTATCCACAGTCTGACCCCGATTGGGCCCCGCTTTCCTATACATTTGGTGGTATATGGGAAATTGACTGCAACTGGCTGGCGGATAACCTGGCAAAGGTCACCGTGGTCGATGTTCGGGACGCAGATGAATTCAGGGGTCCACTGGGCCATGTAAGCGGCGCCATTCTTGTACCACTGTCAGAGTTGGAAAACGAAGCGGCCGGTCTGCCCGGCGAAAGACCTGTGGTGACCGTTTGCCGTTCCGGCTCGCGTTCAGCCCACGCAAGCAACATTCTTAAAAAGGCCGGTTTTGAAAACGTTGCAAACCTGCATGGCGGAATGTTGCACTGGCGAGACCAGGGACACCCCGTGGAAGGCGGGATTGAAGAGTCTGATTACCAGATTTAAAACCAGCCGGGCGTTAAATCATCGACAGCAGCCGGGCGCATTGTGTAGCCAGTGCTTCGCCGGGTCTTTCCGCGACGACTTTGCCGTCACCATCAAAAGCGTCCATCGCGCCGGGTAAAGATACAACACCTGGCACCACGGCCACGCCCAGTTCAGAAAGGTAATCCCTCAGACGAGGCAGCATGCGTATGCCCCCCATTGACCCGGGAGAAGCCGCACCAATTGCAGCAAACTTTCCCGCAAATGCATCCAGTCTGTCATCTCCTTCCTGCGGACGGGATACCCAGCTGAATACATTAACAATCAAGGGAGGCAAACAGCCATTGTATTCCGGTGAAGCAATGAACATGGCGTCATGGGATTTAACCAGCTTTCTTAACTCCTGCATTGAACCGGGGATTCCGCTTTCAGCTTCAATGTCGCCGCTATAGATCGGCGCATCGAAGTCAGCCAGGTCAATAAGGGTGACGCTGGCGCCGGAAGCTTCAAGCTCAGCCGCTGCTGCTGCGGCCAGTCTCTTGTTTACTGACCCGGTGCGTGCACTGGCGGCAAGCACGAGAACTTTCTTGTTTGACATGACCCTGACCCTGTTATTGTTTTGTCTTCACGACGTTATTTTTGCTGGATAGCTGCAATGACCCTTGCAGACTCATCCATGATTCTCTCGATGATCGCGCCCGCCGATTCAATTTCATCAACAAGGCCAACGCCCTGCCCGGCCAGCATTGGCATTTGCTCAAAATCCCCGGTGGTTTCACGTACCGGGATAATTGAATCAAAAGGCTTCACCTCTTTTTCCTGGCCGGCAAACATGGTCTTGCCTATAGTCTCAAGGTGGCTGCGATCGTGGGGAAGCTCATCAATGCGTTTTTCCCACTGGTTAATGGTGTCATTTCGTATCACGCGCATGGGATTAAACGCGGGAAACTCGGGACCGTAGACGTGGGTGATTACCGTGTCCTCTCCAGTTGCCCTGAGCAGCCGCTGCTTGTAATCCGTGTGCGCGTTTGCTTCGTGGCTGGCTACCAGTCGAGTACCGAGCATCACACCATCGGCGCCCGCGGCAATGGCGGCAGCAACGCCCCTGCCATCGGCAATTCCGCCTGCTGCGACCAGCAGGCTGTCAGCGGCAATTTCACGCACCGCAGGTAGCAGGGCCATGAGTGGCATGCCGGCGTAAGTATGGCCACCGGCTTCGTTACCCTGGACAACCAGGGCGTCAGCGCCATCCTGCAGCGCCTTCGTTGCATTCTCAAGGGATCCGACCTGCACCCACACCGAGATCCCTGCTTCTTGCAACATGCTTATCACAGGCGCGCCGGGAACACCGAAATGAAAACTGACCACGGGCACTTTTTCCTCGATACAAACCTGCAGCTGGGCATCATGGGGAAACAGGCTGAGGAAGTTGATGTGAAAAACGCCGTCAGTAGCCGCGCGCATTTCGCCAATTCTTTGTTTCAGCACCGGCGGAGACAGCAGGCTTCCGGCGATCGCACCGATTGCACCGCTTTTTGCAACAGCAACGCCAAGCCCCACCTCGTCACATATCATTCCCATGCCGGCACACACCACCGGGTGTGTTACCGAGTACGACCTTGTCAGCTTCGTTGCCAGTGTCATGCGCTCCTTGCCCTTGGCCTTGCCCTCAGCCTGGGCCATGCTCGACTGCACCGGCACAACGGTTATTGAAGAAACCGCCGCTGCCAGTTTAAGTACATCCCGTCTATTCACTTTCAGTCCTCTTTTTGAATTCCTGTCATCGTCAAGCTCGGACAGCTATAGCGCGAGGGAACCCAGGCTCGCTCCACCGCAAACATAGAGCGTCTGCCCGGTGATAAAACCACTGTCCGGTGATGCGAGGAACATGACCGTGCGCGATATGTCTTCCGGCTGTCCAAGACGCTTTACCGGGAGACTTGCTGCAAGCTTGTCCTCTATCGGGTCACCTTCTGGCACGGCAGTTCTCAACATCGGCGTCACGATGGGGCCCGGTGCAATTGCATTCACGGTGACACCATGCTGTCCCAGCTCCATGGCCCAGGTCCTTGTGAGCCCGAGCTGTGCTGCTTTGGTTGCCGAGTAGGAAGTACGCTTTTGCAGTCCCAGCACCGCGCGGGTGGAGATGGTAATGATCCTTCCAAAGCCTGCTTCTTTCATGGCCGGCAGGCATGACTGCCCAAGTGTTATCAGGGATTTAAGGTGAAGCGATGTGAGAAAATCAAAATCTTCCTGTTGCACATCCTCCATGAGGGCTTCTTTCAACACGCCGACGTTGTGTACCAGGGTGGTGACCTTGTAATCACCCGTAAGCTCGGCAGCCAGGGCTTCAAGTTTTTCATTATTCGAGACATCAACCTTGCAGGACACCAGTGAATCATGTTCAAGCGGGTTATCTGCCAGGTCCAGGCTGATTACCCTGTAACCGGCATCCAGCAGGTCATTCACGATGGCGGCGCCAATGCCAGCGCTACCACCTGTTACCATTGCCGTAAGAGAGTTATTGGTCGTCATCGTTGATTTCCTTAACCTGTAAAAAGCTGTTTAAGTGAAGAGCCTTTCCAGTCAAAATCGCTGGAAGTGATCGAAACATCCTGGTCATGTGCAACGAGCAGGGGTACGCCACGAATATCCGTTGCCGTCCTTACCTCGACTTTTTCCCCAGCTGCCGGCTTGTTATCAAGAAAAAAAGCAAACACGACCGGGCCACAATCGAGCTTTACCGAGCCCATGGCCAGCGGCAGGAATGAACGGTAAAAATCATCAGGAGTTGCCAGCACTTGAGTAATTGCCAGCACCCGTCCACTGCCACTAACTTCTTTCCATTGAATATTGTTGCTCAAACAATTAGCACAGGTCTCAGAAGGCGGATAGTTGATTGAAGCACAGGAATCACACACCTGTAGTACCAGCTTCTCATTCCTGGCAGCTGCAACAAAAGGATCCCAGTATGCAGGTCGAATCGCCGCAGGATCGATACTCATGCGGATCCTCCCCTGGCCAGGATGGCGGCGCTGTGACAAAGACAGTGATCGTATATCACCATGCCAAAACCACTCACCATTCCAATCCGCGCATTCTTCACCTGGTTATCCAGGTTGCCTGAGCTTAATTGACGAATTGCTTCAACCAGCCCCATGAATCCACCTGCGGCCCCGGCCTGCCCGGCAGACAGCTGCCCGCCATTGGTATTCACCGGAAGCCCTCCACCGTCGAAAGTCAGTGCCGTATCCCGGACAAAGGCTGCGCCTTCTCCTGCCTTGCAAAATCCCAGTTCTTCAATCTGCAACATCACGATTACCGGGTAATCATCGTAGGCCTGCAGAAAATCCACCTCGGCGGGTGTCACACCGGCCATGTCGTAAAGCTCGTCCCGGTACAATCGCCAACCGCCACGAATAAGAATTTCATCCTCGTAAAATGCGTTGTGCCTTTCATCAGCTGCGAGGAGAGTTGCATAGGGAAGACCCAGCTTCTCGGCTCGCTCTATGGACATCACCAGGAACGCATCACTCCCGGCACAGGGCATCACGCAATCAAGAAGGTGAATCGGCTCGGCAATGGCTCGAGCAGAAAGATAGTCATCCATGTCATAGGGCTCTCGCATCAAGGCCAGTGGGTAGGACCCCGCGTTATAGCGTTGAGCCATGGCAATTCGACCAAAATCCTCGCGAAGGGCACCATGGGTGTTCATGTAATTTTGCGTGATCAGGGAAAAAATCCCGTTCGGACCCGCTGCACCATAGGGGTAAACGGCATACTTTGATGGTGTGCTGAAATTTGCGATGGTGTCCTTGAACCCGCCTTTACGGTTGGTGTCCGCGCCGATACAGGCAACAATCGAGGCATCACCGCATTGAATGGCCCGGGCGGCACGTTGCATCGCCATTACCCCGGAAGCTCCGCCGGTATAAAACTGTTCAATCCAGCGCGGTGCCATGTTGAATGCCTGGGTAAGACCAATAACGGAATCCGGCGCAAGGGTGAAGCTGCTGATGGCCAGCCCGTCAATATCGTTTTTCTCAATCCCGGCGGCGTCTATGAGAGCGGCGAGGCTGCGGCCGAAAAACCAGCTGGCATCGTGCTCGCTGAACCTTTCATAGTCCAGGGACGTGGGCGCTACGAGGGCCACACCTTCATAATTCTGTCGTTTCAAGACTGTACCTGCCGCTAAATTAAAATGGTTGAGACGTCATGGCTTTAATATGCTAAAAACGATTTAAGGTCGGTATCCTTGTTGAGAATTTTATATACCTCAATGTTAGCAGTGTAAAGCAGATCGGCGGACATTTCTGCGGGGTAATTCGACTACCAGGAATATTACAGCAAGCCTGCTGCAAATGAAGAACATCAATAAATTCGAAAAAGAACTGATAAAGCGACTGAAGCTGAGGCACCTGGTTTTGCTGGTCGAAATTGACCGCTACCAGAACGTGTTAAAAGCAGCGAGATCGCTGTCCATGACCCAGCCCGCTGCCAGCCGAATGCTGCTGGAGGTAGAGGACATTCTTGGTATCACCCTGTTTGAACGCGGCCCCCGGGGCGTAAGCACCACGGCCTATGGCAACATCATGGTGCAGCAGGCAAAACAGCTCGTCGGCGGATTGCGCCACGCAGTTGAAGAAATTGCCTCACTGAGAGATGGAATCAGTGGGCATGTCAGTATAGGGACCTTGCTGGCAGCAGCTCCCGCCCTGGTTCCCAATGCCGTGACGCGGCTGAAATCAACCCATCCCCAGGTACTGGTTAATATCGTTGATGGTACCAACGAGGAGCTGCTTGCTGCTGTGGATGACGAAGCAATTCACCTCGCAGTGACCCGCATGGAGCCCTACATATTGCAAAACGGCTTAACCCACGAGGTACTTTACGAAGATCGCATGTGTATCGCAGCCCGGGTTGACCACCCAAAGGCAGGACAAAAAAACATCGCCCTGTCTGAGCTGGCTGATTACCAGTGGATACTTCCCGGACCGCAAACACTGCTTCGAGAACTGTTTGACAGGATATTTGCCAGCGAGGATGTTAAACCTCCATCAAGCGCAGTGGTTGAATCCGTCTCCCTGCACCTGAACCTGTCACTGATGCTGAAGAGTGACATGCTCACGTTTTTACCCTTTCACGCGGTCAAGCCATACATTTCAATGGGCCTGCTTACCCGGCTTGACGCACCTATAGACTCTTCTTTTGGACCAATAGGCGTCACCTACAAGGACATCAGCACCCTTTCCCCCGCCAGCAGGATCATGCTGGAGTGTCTCAGGAAAGATGCAGGCATGCTCAGTTAGTTCACCGGCGGCGATAGCTGCCGATATAACAAAAATCTCGCCAGCTATTACAGAAGCCACCCTCGTTTTCATTTAAGATGTGAGCACAGCAATTTCGACAGGTAAGCAGCTGAAAAATGAACAGTAAAAGTGAAAACATGGTCAGGACCATTTGCCGCTCATGCGGTCATGGCGGTTGTGGTATTTATGCTGTGGTGGAGGATGGCAAGGTGACAAAGATCAAGCCGGACAAGGAGCACCCGGTGAGCAAGGGCTATACCTGTAAAAAGGCCCATGGTTTCCTTGATATGCAGTACCACCCCGACCGCCTGCTGTACCCGAAGAAGCGTGTTGGCGCCAGGGGTGAAGGAAAGTGGGAACGAATCTCGTGGGATGAAGCTCTGACCATGCTGGCTGATAAAATGAACCAGTTCAAGGAAGAATCCGGTGCCGAATCCGTCGTCATGGGTCACGGTACAGGCAGGGATTTTCACCGCTTTGTCTATCGTGTCGCCAACCTTTTTGGCACCCCCAACGTACTGACACCGGGCCACATGTGCTACCTGCCACGTATTGCTATTTCCAAGGTCATGGGCATGGAAATCCCCATGGTGGATTATGACAATCGACCAAAGTGCGTTATCTCCTGGGGTGCAAATCACCTTATTTCAAACCCCGATGAAAACAAGGGTATCAACCTGGCCCATACCCTTAAAGACGGGGCAAAACATATTGTCATCGACCCGAGACGTACAAAGCTGGTTGACCGCGCCGATATGTGGCTGCAACTTCGACCGGCCACAGACTCAGCGCTGGCGATGGGCATGATGAAAGTCATTGTTGACGAAGATCTTTACGACAAGGAGTTCGTAGAAAATTACACAACTGGTTTCGACAAGTTCGTGGAACGCCTGCAGGAGTTTCCCCTTGAGCGCGTGGAAAAAATTACCTGGGTGCCGAAAGAGCAAATTGCCGAGGCAGCCCGACTCTACGCCACGACAAAGCCCGCGGCCTTGCAGTGGGGTGTTGGCATTGAACAGAACATCAATTGCGTAGACGCCGACCGCGCGCTGATTTACCTGGTTGCATTGACAGGTAACCTCGATGTGCCGGGCGGCAACGTGATTTTTGGATTACCCCCCGGTATGCCACGCTCGGAGTTTTCACTTTTCAGTAAACTGCCGCCGGAGCAAAAGGATAAGCTGCTGGGTGGGGACAAGTACAAGCTCGGCGCAGTCATCAATCGCATTACACCACACGTGGTGTGGGATGCGATTGAACACGCCGATCCCTACCAGGTGCGCGCCATGGTGGTGTTTGCCAGTAATTCCCTCAATGCGCGGGAAAATTCCCAGCGCGTTTACGATATCCTGAAAAACAAGCTCGAGTTTTTTGCTGCCATTGATGTCTTTCCTACACCAACAACGGAGCTTGCCGATCTCGTGCTGCCTGCTGCAACCTGGCTGGAGAATGACAACATTGCTGATTACTGGAAAGTTCATGGCTTTGTATTTCCGCGTAACCTTGCAGTAGAACCGGAAGGCGAAGCCCGTTCCGATCACATGATATTAAACGAGCTGGGGAGAAAACTGGGCTTTGAAGAGTATTTCTGGGAAGACTACTACGATTCACTTGACCACATCCTCGAGCCCATTGGCCTCGATTGGGAAAAATTCAAGAATATGCCCTATCTCCAGACAGAACCAAAGTTTCGAAAATATGAAACCGAAGGCTTTAATTCAAAGTCTGGCAAGCTGGATTTTTATCTTCAGCAGTACGAAGAATGGGGATATGACCCCTTACCCAGTTACGTGGAACCACCCGAGAGTCCTGAAAGAGAAGCTGAATTCGTTGAAAAGTACCCGCTGATTCTCATCACCGGGCAGCGTATTTTCAATTTTTTTGGATCTGAGCACCGGCAGTCCGACTACCTGAGAAAATCTCACCCGGATCCCCTGGTGGAGATACACCCGGATACTGCTGCCCAACGAGGTATCGAGGATGGAGACTGGGTAACGATTGAGTCACCCCGCGGCAAGGTACGCTTTAAAGCCATGGTCACAGATATCATTGACCCGAGGGTGGTCAGCGCGGAATTTGGCTGGTGGTTCCCTGAAAAGGACAGGACAGATGCGGAGGTGCAGCTCAGCTCAAACATCAATGTCCTTACCGACGATGCGGGGCCACTGGATCCCGGCATGGGCGCAACCAACCTCAAAGGTCTCATGTGCCAGGTGGAAAAAATATCATAGCCGAATTGTCAGCGGCCATTTTAACCCCTCAATTCATCTATAATGCTCAACCCTTAAGCCCGGGGTAGCATGCCAAAACCTGCTGGGTATGTATCAGGTACTGGTCGCGCTACTGCCCATGACCAAGCTATAAAACCCGTTACAAGAATGGATAGCGCTACTCGCAATTGCCCGCAAAAAACGTCGACAATGTCAGAACTGGAGTTTGTCCTCCTGACGGCATTTCTCATGGCCCTGGTCGCCCTGTCGATTGACATGATGCTGCCCGCCCTGCCAATAATGAGCGATGAGCTGAACGTGGCAAGGGAAAATGATATCCAGCTGGTGATTTCAGTTTTATTCCTTGGCATGACCCTGGCACAGTTTTTTTACGGTCCCGTGTCTGACCGTATCGGCCGAAAACCGACAGCCGCCATCGGCATCCTGATTTTCTTCAGCGGCAGCCTGCTATCTACCTTTACCCATGATTTTTACCTGATGCTGCTTGGCAGGTTGATACAGGGAATTGGCGTGGCCGCAATGAAGGTGGTTGTTATTGCCCTGATCAGGGACCAGTACGATGAAGTCCCCATGGCAAGGATCATTTCTCTCTCAATGTCAGTGTTTATCCTGGTGCCCTGTGTTGCGCCTGTAATGGGCCAGGCTGTCCTTGCCGTGGCGCACTGGCGAGTAATATTTGCCATTTTCGCCGTGTTTGCCCTGGTCATGCTTGCCTGGCTCTGGATACGACAGGAAGAGACGCTTACTGAGTCTGCCCGCATTCCTATCAACCTTGAAACGCTCTGGTCAGGCGTCAGTGAAACCTGCCGCAACCCTGTTTCGCTGAGATTTACTCTTGCTGCCGGCCTGGTAAACGGGGCATTTGTCGGCTTCCTGGTGACCTGCGCACAGATATTCTACGGCATCTACGCAGCGGGTAAGCTTTTCGCTCTTTATTTTGCCATTCTCTCGCTGGCCATGGGTGCAGCCTTTATCCTCAATGCAAAATTCGTCAAGCGTTTTGGTACTCGCCCCTTGAGCAAACTATCGATGCTCGCAACAGTGATACTGAGTGGCTTATTGCTATTGTTTTACCTGGCATTAAACGGGAATCCTCCACTGTGGCTTTTTATGAGCCTGATGGTAGTGATGTTTTTCTTCACCGGCTTTGCTTTTGGTAATTTGAACGCGATCGCAATGAACCCGCTTGGTCACATTGCAGGTGTCGCTGCTTCAACCCAGGGTGTGCTGAACGGTGTCGTCACCATCCTGGTGTGTTCAATCGTGGGCTTTGCCTATAACGACACCATTGTCTCACTCGCCCTTGGTTTTCTCGTAGCAAATGCTCTTGGCGTGCTTATTACCAGGAATGCACCCTGAGACGATTACTAAAGGGTATTTTTCTACAGCAGGAAAGCCATGTCGTAACGGCAACAAATAGAGTCCTTCTCAAAATCGATATCTATTCCCCTGAAGTCCCGTGGCGAATTCTCTGGCAGCACGATCACGTCCCTCACCTTTTTCGGCCGGCTCAGGAACACCACGTCTTTAGGTGCAATTTCTTCGTGCGACGCATTTTCAAAGTAGGCCTCGGTGGTGGAAACACCGTGCTCGACGTGTTTAACCTTGATATGGATATGTGCAGCCCGCGGAATGTGACCACGGGTGTCTCCTCCAAAGGGCGGCAGGGAGTACCAACGGGGGCGGATTGTCTTGAAGCCGTAATAACCTTCCCTGTTCGTTTTCACCTTGCCAAAGTAGCCAAAATGCGGATCAAGCTTGTCCTGGCCCCACGCTCTTGGATGGAGGTAATAACCATTAATGTCCGTTTGCCATATTTCCACGATGGCGTCCTCCAGCGGTCGTCCATGACGGGTGAGTACCTGGCCAAAAAGGTGGAGTACCCTGCCACTGGCGCGACCGTTGTTCATCGAGGTGAGATCGTCCATCCAGGGTATCTCTACGGGCGGGTAAAGTGGTCCATCTTCTGTCATGGCGATATAGGGCAGATCCGTGTTTGACTCCATCACCGCATCAACGACTTCCGCATCTTTGTCATCGGCGCGCGCGGCGATGTTTAACCCGCTTAATCCCACGAGGCCAGCTGAGCCAAGTGTTGACTTGACGAAGCCTCGTCGCGACAGGGTTTTTTCTATCTTGTTCATAAGACAGGTCCTTCCGGGTAGTTAGGGTTAGTAAACAATATAGACTATTGTTGTTTTTATGATAATCCTGTTTAATTGAAAAACAATATTGCATTTATTGGGATAATAAAATGGACCAGCTACGTGCAATCGAGGTTTTCACCGAAGTCGCAAACCAGAAAAGCTTTGCCGCGGCTGCACGCAGGCTGAACATCTCCACCTCTGCGGCGAGCCGCTACGTGGCGCAGCTGGAAGACTGGATGGGAACACGCCTGTTTAACAGGACTACGCGCCACCTCAGTCTTACCGCAGAAGGAACAAAGTCCCTTGCCACCATGCAAAACCTGCTGCAGGAGTTTAAAAGCCTGCAGGGCAAAGATGGAAATAGCGGTCGCGAGCCCACTGGCAACCTGCGTATTACTGCCCCTTCCTACCTGACACGATACTGGCTCGTGGACATTCTCGCGGCGTACATGACAGAAAACACCCAGGTCAATATTGAGCTGCTTGCCTCCGATCGCAACGTCAACCTGGTCGCCGAGGGCTTCGATATCGCTATTCGTGCAGGAAACCTGTCTGACTCAACACTGGTATCCAGGAAACTGGGCAACACCAGGACGATGGTTGTTGCATCACCCGGTTATCTCAGCAAGCACGGTAAACCCGGCTCGCCGGCAGATCTAAAATATCACCACTGCATTGTTGATAGCGTGCCAGCCTATGGTGAGCGATGGCCCTTTGACCAGCCTTCAAGGAGCAGGGTCAAGCTGGGTAGGCAAGTATTACACGTGAACAGCGGTGAGATTGCCCGGGACATGGCTATAGCGGGGCTTGGTATTACCTGCCTGCCGGATTTCATGGTGAATAATTCAGTCCAGCAGGGACAGCTCAGCTGGCTCCTCGAGGAACACATGAACAGGTCGTCTGGTATTTACGCGGTTTATCCTTCAAGGAAAAACATGTCTTTGAACATTCGCAGCTTTATCGATTACCTCGGTTCAAGAGAACTGCCAGGCTAAACGAAACTAGCCCTTGCCCGGATAATTTAAAAATGTATCCAGGACTTCTCGCGGCGGGCGAACAAAATCACTGCTCCTGCTGGTATCGGTGCCAAACTTTTGCTTCATCTCTATGGCAAGCTCACACATTCTTAATGCCACGGGTAGCCCATTTAAGACAGGGGCGCCGGCAATTTCGTGAGCATTTATTCTTGAAAGCAATAACATCGGGATGCCACCCGCGGGCACCAGCACATCCACACCGGCTTTCACCAGCGGCAGTGCCTGTTTTTCAAACTCCTGCCTGACCGCTTCAACTTTACTATCATCACCAAACGCTGAGACAAGCTGGCCCGGGTCAAAGGTCATGGCATGCACAAGGGTAACGCGATCCTGTAAACCATATTTCCTGATCTGGTGCTCGTGAATGGGAATAAACCTTGGATTAATTGTAATGAGACCAATACGAAAACCCATCTGGCAGGCGTACAACATGGAAGCTTCACCCAGTGAAATCACCGGGATACCCGCCGCGGCCCGCGCCTCGTACAGGCCTGAATCCTGAAAGTGTCCCATCAGGTAGCCGTCATAACCCTCATCGGTTGCATGAATGGCATTGGCAATGGCTTCACGCCCACAGCGCCATTCAGAAAGAGCATGGGCATAGTCATCGGGTGGCGTAATGGTTTTAAAATGAATCTCGGTTCCCTCGCTGGCATGCTCATTCATAAAGCTGGCAAGGTGCTCAAGGTATACGGGGGCAAGTGCCTGGTCGGTAAAGCTCTGGTACCAAATTTTCATGTGTTCACCTCTATTTTACGGTATACATTTTTTTCATTGTCTCTACAGAGTCCTTCACCACCTCTTGCAGTATATCAAGATCAACATCTGACAACCTCCTGATGTACAGGCAGGATACGCTGTGCCTGTGTTTACCCAGCTTTGCCAGCTGTTTCTTATACTTTGAAAAACCCGGCATGATGTAAATACTGATATTCTGTTTTCGCGGTGAGAAACCGGTTACCGGCCAGTCCCCTTCCCTGCCGCTCTTGTACCTGTAATGATATTCACCAAAGCCAATAATACTGTCGCCCCACATGGTGGCACGCTTGCCGGTGATCTTTCTCATTAAGCGTAGGAGTTCATTGGCATCCTTTCTTTTTTGCTCATCCTCGATGGCATCAATAAATGCCCTGACACTGGCCCCGGTCTTCCTTGTTTTTAAATCACTCATCTACGAATCACGGTGAATAGCGCAAGCAGCAACCCAAAAAAAAACGCAGACACGCTGTAAATACATCCATGTACGCTCCACGACGGCGTCCCTGCCGCCGAGGGTCTGCTCTTCTTTCATGGTTGCTGCTTTTGGCCTGGTTAAATTATCAAGCAAAAACATTTGTCCCGTTTTTTTTTACACATCAACCTCAATGTTACCCTGCATGTAGAGCACCGCCCTGCCAGCAATAGAAACCCGGTCGCCGTGCAGGCTACATTGAAGATGTCCTACCCTGCGTGAGACTTGCCGGGCCTTGAGCGTTTGCTTACCAAGACGCTTTGCCCAGTATGGTGTCAACACGCAGTGCGCTGACCCGGTCACCGGGTCCTCGTCGATACCAAATTTTGGAGCAAAAAAACGACTGACAAAATCCACTTCATCTCCCGGGGCCGTGACGATAATGCCGCGGGCATCAATTTCCGACATTATCTTGAAGTCCGGACTGATTGCCTTCACCGCCGCTTCAGAGGGAAAAACCGCGAGATAATCCTCGTTAAGGTGAAGTTCAGATGCTGTGGCACCGAGGGCCTCCGCCAGGCCCTTCGGCTCAGCAACTTCAACAGGAGGCTTGCTGGGAAAATCCAGTGCCATACTGCCATCATCTTCAAGGCTGACACCCAGGTCCCCCTCATTTCGAGTATGGAAACAAATTTGCTTTCCTGCATGCTGCAGCAGGTTAAACAGCACGAAGGCGGAGGCCAGCGTGGCGTGTCCGCACAGGTCTACCTCCGTTGCCGGGGTAAACCAGCGAAGATCATAACCGTCTGCTGCCGGGATTAAGAACGCCGTTTCAGAAAGGTTATTTTCAATGGCGATCGATTGCATCACCTCGTCCGGCAACCAAGTTTTCAAAGGCACAACTGCTGCCGGATTACCACCGAACACCTCGCTGGTGAAAGCATCCACCTGGTACAGGCTTAGTTTCATTGTTCCAGCAGTGCTTTCATACCGACACACCGCTGGTCTTCCTGCAGTGCAATACGCAGTGACTTCATTGTCCCGAGCGTGGCACCGGCATTCTCGTCAATTGCCTGCTGCAGCAGCCCGTTACTGTCCTCGCTACAATAGCCCTTGACCAGGTAGCGATTGTAAAAGCGCAGGTATTGCTGGTCGCGACTTGCGTCAAGCTTGCCGAGTGCATCCAGTGCGGATTGCAGGAGAGACTTGCGGTATTCCACCTGGTAGGCGGGGTAAAGGAAGCCCATCGCTGCACGCAGCTCTGCCAGCGCCAGCTTCGTGCCATCTTCCTGTATGTCGCTCAACCATGCCTGCTTGGTTTCCATGCTCGGCATCGCCGCTTTCGCGCTGATGTGGGACTTCTGCCCGGTTGTGGAAGGATCTTTTTCCAGTTCCTTTTCGAGGATATCAGCACTTCCCGCAAAGTTATGCGAGTTCAGCCTTTTCACCACGGACCAGCGTCGATCCTGGTCAAGTACAAAGCCTGCCACGTTACTCTCGCCGATAAGCAGGGCTTTCAGGCGTGACAGCGCAGTGTCGCTATGGGCAATCGAGACATAATGATCAAACCACAGTTTTTGCAAATTGCGATCACCGGCACTTTGCTCGATCCCCTGCCAGGCAAGTTCCTCAAATGACGAGTTGTACTTGTCCAGCATGGATGCGTCCTGTAACTGGAACAGGTAAAGGTAGGCGACAGTACTGTAAATCGTACTTGTCACCTGCCCCAGGGTCTTTATGTCAGGCTCAGCACCAATGTTTGCCAGGACAATTTCCGCGTAATTATTGATGGGAACCTGTGCATCCCGAACCGCCTGCCAGAGACTTTTCCATAGCATTGAGCGTACAAAGGGATCTTCAAAATCGTTAATATGCTTTGCCAGGAAGTTCAATTCCCGCTCCTGCATACCGATTTTTGCAAAGGCCCAGTCATCGTGATTGCCGTAAACAAAATCGGGGCACGCATTCCCAACAATATTATCCGGTTCGGTGCTTGCCCCCTTGATAATCACTGATGGACTGGACACCAGGGCTATCCCGTCATCCAGCTTGCTGTAAAAAGCCAGCTTCACCCGGTGTTCTCTTAATTCCGCGTCATCATTTGGCATACTTTCCTGGGTGATTGAGAAAGCACTTATCTTGCCGGCATCGCACTCGTAATTCACCGTCAGGCGATTTGTTCCTTTCGTGTATAGCCATTGACGCGTCCATTCATCAAGATCCCTGTTCGCTGCCGTGGCCAGCGCACCGGTAAAGTCGTTGAGCTGGCTGTTTTGCCAGGACATGTTCTTCAGGTAGGTGCTGACTCCCTGGCGGAATATTTCCGGATCAATCAGGAAAGCCAGTTGCTTGAGAACAGAAGCTCCCTTGCCATAGGTAATGCCGTCGAAATTGGCAAAGCCACTGTCAGTATTGTCCACCGGCAGCTCGATTGGGTGATTTGTCACCTGCTCATCCGTGTTGTATGCCCAGTTCTTTGTGCGGGAAAAGAAACTTTGCCAGGCACGGTCAAATTCCGTTGCCTCGGTAGCTGCGTGGTAGGCCATGTAGGTGGCAAAACTCTCGTTTAACCAGAGTCCATTCCACCAGTCCATGGTAACCAGGTTGCCAAACCACATGTGCGCCATTTCATGCAACACAACATTGGCTATTCTTTCCCTTTCTTCGTTCGTATAGCTCCCTCTTCGAATATAGCGTTCAGAGAAAGTCACGGCCCCGACGTTTTCCATAGCACCGGAATTAAAGTCCGGCACGATTAGCTGGTCATACTTGTGAAATGGATAATCCACTTCGAAGTAAGACTGGAAGAATTCAAAGCCCTGCTGGGTAAGGGTGACCCAGTCCTCGATGTTGACGTATTCAGCCAGCGCCTGTCGCGCCATGAATCGTAATGGAATACCATCAGCGTCAGCCTCCCATACATGGTAGGGGCCAGCATGAAGTGAAAAAATATAGGTGCTGAACTTTTCACTCACGGGGAAATGCCATTCTCTTAAATCACCCTTATCGACGATTTCATTTTCCCTGCGTGACGTCACCACCAGCCAATCGCGAGGTGCAGTCACTGTCATTTCATATGTTGCCTTGATATCTGGCTGGTCAAAGGAAGGAAATATTCGGTTAGCATCGTAGGGCTCAAGATCGGAATACAGGTATGCGTTACCGTCTTCAGGATCGATAAAGCGGTAAAGTCCGGAACCGTTGCTTGAATAGGGATGGCTGAACCTGATTATGAGCTTTTGAGGCCCTGGCTCGATATCCTCGCGGGAAAGCGCCAGGAACCAGTTGTTATAGTTCACTTCGAGTTCCCTGCCGTTGAGGTTCACGCTATCGATAAGCCCTTCAGAAAAATCCAGGGTCAGGTCCTGGTCCCTGTTGAGCAAATCAAAGGAAATCTCGGCCACGCCGGAAAACGATGGCTTGTCCGCGGATAGACTGAAATCAAGCTTGTAGGTGACATTTGCAACCTGCTTGCTCCTGGCCCGAGCATAACTTTCTTCAAGAAAGCTGGCTTCAAGACGGGTAATCGCCGGAGCCGATGATGCCGGCTTCGAAGACGCGGGGCTGGCAGGTTCCTCGCTGGAGCAGGCCGTAATGCCGATCACGATAGATAATAAAAACAGGATCCTTTGGAACATGATGAATGACTTCTCCGTTTCGTTGTATTGGCCCATGATCGCAAATTCGCCTTCCTGATGGCAAGAAATGCCGGCTTGCTAGCTGGTACTAATAAGACCTAATGCCTGTCTAAAACAGGGTGAATGCCCTATGATTAACGCCAGGTTTATTCATAGAACAAAACAGGATATGTCTGTAATAAAAGGCCCGTTAAAGGGGTTCAGGTTTATAGAAATTGCTGGTATCGGTCCCACGCAGCTAACGGGCATGCTGCTTGCCGACATGGGAGCAGACATTGTTCGAATCGAGAGGCTGGAGGCAATTGATATCGGGGTATCCCTGCCCCGGCAATATGACCTGATGAATCGCAGTCGCCGTTCCCTCGCCCTTGATTTGAAGCATGATGAAGGTAAAGAGGTGGTGCTTCGAATGTGCGAGGAAGCTGATGCGATTTTTGAAGGCTTTCGACCCGGTGTGATGGAAAAACTGGGCCTTGGACCCGCGGAATGCATGGCCAGAAACCCGTCACTGGTCTATGGAAGAATGACGGGCTGGGGACAAAGTGGTCCGCTGGCCCAGACCGCAGGTCATGATCCTAATTACATTGCCATCTCCGGCGCACTGTCACAGATTGGTGAGGCTGACCAGGCACCGGTGTATCCACTCAATGTCATCGGTGACTTCGGTGGTGGTTCACTTTACCTGGCACTGGGTATCGTGTCTGCGCTGCTGGAAAGATCAAAGTCCGGATCTGGCCAGGTGGTTGATGCTGCCATGGTGGATGGAGTGGCATCGATGTTGACGTTTTTCTATGGCCTGCAGGCTGCGGGACTCTGGTCAGACAAACGCGGCTCAAATATACTTGACGGTGGCGCGCCATTCATACGTCCCTATCGCACCAGGGATGACAGGTTTATCGTGATTGCCGCACTCGAAGAGCGCTTCTATGAAATCCTGCTTGAGAAACTCGACATTGACCAGGATGAAGTTCCGGCTGAGAGGATGAACCCGAAAAACTGGCCAGCCCTGCAGCTCAAATTTGAAGAAATCTTTGCCGCCAGGACCCGGGATGAATGGATAGAGATATTTGCAGGCAGTGACGCCTGTTTTTCACCGGTTCTTTCCCTGCAGGAAGCTGTTGATCATCCCCATGCAAGGGAAAGGGATACTTACGTCGAAGTCGACGGCATTACCCAACCTGCACCAGCCCCGCGTTTCAGTCGCAGTGGTTCTGCAGTTCAAAGTGGCCCGGCACAGCCCGGGGAGCACAGCCTGTCCATCCTTGAAGATTGGGGCTTTGATAAAGAGGAGATAAAAAAGCTTCAAACCAGCAGGGTTATCCATGACAGCAATGGCGACAAATAAGTAGCTGCAGCGCTCTGCAGCTTGCCATTAGCCAATTCCGGGAAAATGCAAAAACGACACAATATTGTCCTGCTGTGTTTTTTCGCAGTGTTCGTCTGTTACATTGACCGCGTCAACATTTCCGTCGCAATAATCCCGATGCAGGAGGCCTTTGGATGGAGTGATACCACCAAGGGGTTTGTACTTTCTTCCTTTTTTGTCGGCTACATGCTGACCCAGGCACCCAGTGGTTGGTTGACCAACCGCATCGGGGGAAAAATCGTTCTCGGGTCGGCGGTACTCTGGTGGTCCATTTTTACACTGCTGACACCAATGGCGGCACTCGTCTCGCTTCCAGTCCTTTTGTTAACTCGCATCCTGATGGGGGTTGGAGAGGCAGCCATGTTTCCCGCTGCCTATGGCGTGCTGGGCAACTGGATACCGGAAAATGAGCGAAGCCGGTCAATCGGTTTCATGGTGGGAGGAATTCCCCTGGGCACACTGTTTGCGCTCAGCACTACCGGCTGGATTGTAGAGCGCTATGGCTGGCCATGGGTGTTCTACAGCTTCGGGTTACTCGGCATACTGTGGACGATCGCGTGGTATTTCAAATCGACGGACAGGCCTGCAGATTATCCTGGTATATCGGTGAAGGAAAAAAGCTTGCTTGGTGGACTCGCCTCCAAGGAGGTGAGTGAGCAGGAAATTCCATGGCGAATCCTTCTCACGCATCGCGCAGTGATCGTGATGTTCATCAATCACTTCAGTTCAAACTGGGGTCTTTATCTTTTGCTGGCCTGGCTGCCCAGTTACTTTCGTGACGCACAGGGACTAAGCCTGAGTAGTGCCGGTATATATTCCGCGGCACCCTGGCTTACCATGTTTGTCATGGCCAACCTGTCTGGCTGGGTTGCAGATGCCATCAAGGCGCGGGGCTTCAGCCTGACATTTGTACGAAAAACCATGCAATGCGCGGGCCTCTTTGGTTCAGCGCTTTTCTTCCTGGTCGCGCCATATGCAGACACGCCGCTGTACGCACTCACCCTGATGTGCGGAGCCCTTGGGTTTATTGCCCTCACCTGGTCCGGCTGGGCTCCGAATCCTATTGATATCGCTCCACGTTATGCTGATATCCTGATGGGCATATCAAATACCTTTGCCACCATCCCCGGCATAATCGGGGTCGCCCTTGCCGGCTGGCTGGTTGAACAAAGCGGTAGCTACAACAGTGTTTTTATTCTCGCCGCCATAGTGCAGGTCTTTGGTGGTATTCTCTGGTTAATGTTTGCCACTGCAGAAAAGATCGTCGAATAGGATTATGGAATTTACCATTCTTGGTGCCGGTGCCCTGGGCTCAATCCTGGCCGCACATCTTGCCGAAGCAGGTCACGGGGTAAAAGTAATTGCAAGGGACAAAAGGCTCGGGTTCCTGGAAGAAAACGGGATAGTGCTACGAGGTCTTCGAGATCTCAATCAACGTTGTCACTTTGTCCGTGACCCCGGCGAAATTACTTCCACCGATGTGCTGATCCTCACACCCAAGACCTATCAGCATGAGCTGGCACTTCAGCAGACCAGGCATATTGAAACTAACAGCGTATTTTCTGTCACCAATGGCGTGCAAAAGACGGAACAGCTGGCCCTGGAATTTGGCATTTCCCGCACTCTCGGTTGCATGGCGGACCTGAGTGGAGAGCTGGTAGAGAACGGTGAAGTTCTCTTCACACGGAATATTGATGTCCAGCTAGGCGCACTTGCTCTCAAGCACCAGGAGCAGGCATCACGTGTAGCGGGGTGTATTCACGACGCCGGGATTAACTGTCACGCCGTTGAAAATATCCAGTCAGTAGAATGGTCAAAGTTTGTACCCTGGCTTGCCTTGATCTCTGTATCAATACTGAGCCGCTTACCATCGTGGCAGTTTTTAACAGACCCGGCGACAGCAAGGATCATCTATCGCATCACGCGTGAAATGTATGAGCTTGCCTGCAAGCTTGATATTGAACTGGTGGACCAGAGCCCGGCACCGGCATCAAGTATTGCCAGGGCGGCTGAAGAAGATGCAGTCAAAATGATCATGGGCATCGGCGAGGAAATGAAGGCGGTGGCACCGGGGCACAAGATGTCAGCCCTGCAGGATCTCGAAAATGGCAGACCGCTCGAACTGGAGGAAACGATAGGCTATGCATTGCAAAAAGCAGGCGAAGTTGATGTAAAAATGCCGACGGTAGACAATTGCTACCAGATTATCTCCGCCATTAATAATGCCAATATCGCCAAATAAATTGCTGTGTCTTACACACGGGAGGACTGGAAAAAATGACTGAATCAACTAATCCCGATAAAAGGCTGGAAGAACTTGGCCTTAGCCTGCCCGGCCCTCTACCCATCCCCGCAGGGATCGAGGTTCCCCTTGTTTTTATCAAGGTCATTGACAGGAGAGTGCTGGTATCCGGGCATGGACCCCAGGAAAGTGATGGCAGTATGGGGCAAGCCCTCGGACAGGTGGGTTCTGATCTCAGCCTCGAGGAAGGCGTTGAGGCGGCACGAAAAGTCGCCCTTTCCATGCTGGGTACCATTCAAAGGGAACTGGGAGAACTGGACAGGGTTAAGCAATGGGTCAAGGTACTGGGGATGGTGAACTCAGCCCCCGGGTTTACCGGGCAGACCGCGGTGATTAACGGTTTTTCCAATACCGTGATAGAGATATTTGGCAGGGAACGTGGCATGTGTACACGTTCCGCCGTGGGTATGGCCGGTCTACCCTTTGGCATTCCGGTTGAAGTGGAGGCAGAACTGGAAATTTTCTAATTCCCACGGGCTAGTGCCACTGCACCAGGATGATCTCCAGGTCGTCATCACCGGCGTTCTCATACTGCCGGGTTGTATCACCGGGGTACCATTGAAAGTCACCAGCCTCGACGTGCTGTGTCTTACCCCACTGGTTTTTTAACCTTGCTGTATTCATGAACACCTCCACGAAAGGTAACTTGTGAGTATGGCGTCCTGATTTCTCCCCTGCCTTCAAGTTCACGCGCCAGACACTGGCATGGGGCTTTGCCATAACTTTTGTAATCCCGGAAGGATCACCTTCGATCGGGTGCTCCATGCCAACCATCTTGTCCTTCATGCCCACCGCAATAACATGAAAAGGCGTTTCGCCGATGTTTCCCACCTGGTGTATATGAGGGAGTTCATGGTTATCTGAACTGAAACGAAGATCACCTACCTCGACCTTTGCCTCCCTGCGCTTTCCACCAAGAGGCTGCGCATAGACCGTTGTACCACCAATGGTCACGTATAACACATCAAGAACATGCTCATGGTACAGGCTCACATACCCGGGTGGCAGGTTAACATCGAGTACCAGCGCATGCTCATTTTCAAATACAAGGTGATGTCGTGGTTCTTCGTAGACCGGCACCCACTCTTCTGCGTGAACCTGTGCGATTACGCCTGCCAGGAGTAAAGATAGGATAACCCGGTAAATGGTGCGGTCGATAGCAGCAAGACTAGTGAACATGATTGAATCCATCGTTTGAAACAGCTTCATCATAGACTTTTTCCATTGGCCAGGAAATATATTACTGGCCAGGTTAGATGGAAAGCACCCGTTGCTTAGATACTAAGTGGTGAATATCAACATTCCACCGAACCAGTAGAATTGCTGGAGCACCATGGTCAGTGCAATTGTGTTTCTAAGCCATTGTAACCATGATAATTTTGATGTTTTAACTTTCATTGAAGTTCTCTCGTGGACCTGTATTCATCATAGTCTCATAGCCGTTTTTATCGACTTACAGACTGCTTACAGGATCACTGGATATGTCCTTCGGTGGTCCTGGTTTTCCTGTAAGCCCGCTGTAAGTATCCCGAGAAGCGCCTGGGGCCTAGACTTGTTTGCAGCCGGTATCCGGAGCGCATCACGGCGAAGTTTCCCCCCCCCTACTACGGCGCCCGGAATACCGGCGCCAATCCCTTCACACCCGGGGCGAAACCAGGCTGGAAATATCAAGCGAAAGGATCAAAAAATGTCGTGCGGGCCTTGAGAGTAGCCGCGCTATTTTTGCAGGTGCATCTCGAGCAGGTCACTGGCTTCACTGTACCTGTTATCAAGATCATCCCTGGCCTGGGAAATAGCTTCGGTTTCCGTATCTTCAAACAGGAATTTGCCGCAATACATGCGTTCAAGTCGCTCTGCGAGGCTGGCAAGCAAGGCAGGATCCTCAGCAGGCTGAGTCTCCTTTATGCTGCTGCAAAGCGCATCAAATGCCCACACATCAAGCCAGACCAGCTTGTCGTTAAGGCTTAACTTGCCATCGACAAGCAACACGGCAGCATCATTACCAAGCAGGCGCCTCAGCCGGTGCAGGTTGATAGTCAGGGACTTTGTCTTGTAATCATCATCTACATGGGGCCACATCAAGTCAGCTACCCGTGAAGCCGGGACCTCCCGTGCACCAAGACTGACGAGGATGCGCAATAGCAGAAAAGGGCGACCCTTACCCTTCTCCGGCGCACCATGGGTATTACCATGACGGGTGATTGTCAGTCCGCCAAAGGTCGAAATCCGCAATGGCCATGGCCAGTCCGCAATATCAACCGGTGTAACGCCGGGTTGAAGGTCATGATGAGCAACGATATCCCGCACATACTGTGTCTCCACACCATGCCTCAATGACTCCACGCAAAGATCGGCAAGTTGGTCATGCCGCCACCAGGGAAGCTGGTAATAGCCATGTTGGCGTCCGAGGCCCATTCCATATCGCATCGCATTCACGGCACTCTCAGTACGCCCTTCTGCCAGCTCCAGCTGTGCGAAGACCAGTAAAACCATGTACTCAAGCAGGGGGTTGCCAATATCAGCAGCAAGGCTATGCACGCGTCGCAACTGGGCTATACCGGCTTTCTTGTCGTCACAGAGGAATAACAGCTGTGCAAACGCAGCCCCCGAGAGAACTTCAAACTGGGGAATCCCCAGCTCCAGGGCATACTTGTAGGCACGTCTTTGCAGGTGATGAGCCCGGAGAAGATCATTTTTATAAAAAGCTAACCAGGCTCCCAGGAAATCGCAAAGAAAACTGACCAGCCGGGTCTCCCCGGGGGAATGCTGATCCAGTTTCTCGAGCCACCCAGCGGCCTGTTCCAGTTCGCCTCGAGAAATAAAGGCGTGAACCCGGTTTGCCACGCACAGGGCAAAGGTCGAGGAAGCACTGTCAAGTTCACTATCGTGCATCTCCTGCAAGGGCAATTGTGCAGACGTACCACTACTGATTAGCACATCATTGAGCATGGCCAGTTCGGACAGCATAATATGAAAGGTGCCTGCTTCCTCTTTACCCTTGTCTCTTTGCATTTGCTCGAGCATTTGCCCGGCGTCCTCTATATTGCCCGCGAGCATGCTACTAATGATCAACCAGCCCTCGTAGTGCTGTGTGCTGATAGTTGACCTGGTGGCCCGCAGCGTCCTTTGTACCGAACGTATTTTTTCACTTGTAATAGATGATGGTGAACGGATAGCACGGGCGAGCAGGAGGATTACCGCGGCCCTGGCACGTAAACTCTCATCCCCGGATTCATGCTCATTTGCCACCAGGTCATCGAGGATATTGATCCAGTTATCAAGCAAGCTGTAGTCATCCATTTCCAGCAAGACTGCTTCCATCACTCCGCAACAGCAAAGCAATTCGCGAGAGTCTTCATCTTCACTGTCGCTGGAAATACGAAAAGCTGTCTCAAAGTATCGCCGCGCTTCCCTCGCCGAGTAAGGCAAGCGTGCACGACCATATAGATAAAGAAGGCCTGCATGGGATTCAAGCCGATCCATGGGTAGCTGGTCGAGCCAGCTTGCCAGCAAAGTTGAACGCCCCTGTCCTACAAGGGTCGAGGCATGAGCAAGAATTAATTGCTCCAGGGGCTCCCAGTAAAGATTGGCAGCGAGTAGCTCTACGGCCTCCTCGATATAACCGGATTCGGCCAGTAGTAATGCCGTGTGTTTCTGATCTTCAGTAACGGCAATTTCGCCGTGTTGTTTTAGTGCCTGCCGCTTTAGAAAGTCACGCAACAGGGGATGGATCACGAACTCGATTTCTTCTGCATCATCCCTTTCTGAGACAAAATAGTTGTTCCTGGAAAGGTTGGAGAGGACCTGGCGTGCCGATGTATTATTGCTGAGCTTTTCGGCCAACTGGACACTGAGCCTGCTCGCCCAGCAAACTCTTAATAAAAATTCCCGGGTATCGGTGTCGAAACCGTGAAATATCTCCGCTGCAAAATAATCATAAAGCAAGTCTCGTGAAACATTATCTGCCTTGCCCGTACTTGTCTTACCCTTGCGCCCATGCTCAAGCATTAATACGGTGCCAGTCACCCACCCTGTTGTCACAGAGTATATTCGCTCAAGATCGCCGTCAGTAATATCAATATGCCGCAGCTCTGCAAGCTGCCTGCATTCATCAAGTTCCAGGCTGGTGTCCTCGTCGTGCAGAACATTGAGAAGGTTGGTTGCCCGTGCGCGGGCAAAAGCCTGCACCGGTTCCAGTCGACCTGAAAAAACCAGGCTGGAATGCTGCGGTACTTCAGCAAGCATTTCGGTAAACACATCGTGCAACTCCGAATGGGGTGGTAGCGCTTCATAATTATCGAAAACGATGACAAGCGGTTCGTTATATCTGATAAATATTTCCCTTAGTAACCTGCGACCATAAGCCGACCAGTCACTTATTGTGGCGGGCAGTTCGGGTAACGCATGGTTTGCGTCCTTGCTGTGTTTTATCGCTGTTCGGCGAAGGTAAAAGAAAAAGGTCGCGACATCGCTATCCGTTGAGTCAAGCTGGTACCAGAGCGCACGGCGATTGGAATGTGCCAGGTAGCTGGCGACAAGTATTGTTTTCCCGGATCCAGGTGAACCCGCAACCCAGGTCGCACGTTGAGCACCAGTTCCATCGATCTTGTCAAATAGTTGCTTACGTTCCAGCACAAATGACAGCGTCGGCTGTGTCGTTTTCGCTAAACTGAGGGTTGTATCATTCACGGCAATTTGATGACTGGAATTTAGAGATGCAACGGAGCAGTTGTACCATATAGTGTAGTCGGGTCAACCGTAAACTTGAAAGCTTCGGTAGCGATGCCATTATCCAGCAGGAAACGTGCAATACTGGAAAATGTCGCAATCGCAAGCGGTCCGTCATGGTCCTGTGTCGTAACATCAGGCATGGTGGATTCGGCAAATGCCAGTTTCAGTCCATCAAATTTAACCGGCTGTGGTTTATAAAAGGTGGAGACATTCTTTTTTATTCGTTGCCTGTCAAAGGTTCGGTAGATCGATGAAAAGATCACATCTACCACGAATTCAGTACAGTTTTGAAACTCCGCGTTATAGGGGTTGGAAATAACGGAATATATCGGGTTATGCAGCGAAGTATATTCCTGTGATGTAATCGTTCGAGAAAGGGCTGACTGGAGTTTTTCATTGGGTATAACGATACCCGTATCGAGTCTCTGGGCTACGCTGAAGTAGTCTACCGGGTAGTCCTGTGCAAGGTAACTGCGACCATCACGTTTCTCGCCCTGGTACAGGTTGTATACCGCGTAGCCCGGTACTAACCTGCCATCAGCCGTTCTTATTTTTGAATAAACGGCAAAGCCGGAATGAGAGTAGTTGACTCCCTCGGGCAACAGGTTTTCCACCAGTCCTACCCTGGAAATAATCGCGACTCGCACGCGCTTTTCGGCCAGGACACGTTCAAGTCCCTTGGCCAGTGTCGCAATTTGCGTGTAATTAAACCTCTCCTCCCTGATCACCTGGGCACCAGCGATCGCCTCGCTGGTACCCAGGACCATGTAAAGGAGCAGTAATACCCGGGCAGGATTGAATTTCATGGTGCTTGATTGTTCAACTGTTCAGCAGGGGCGGGACCGGCAGTTACTACTTCATCGGTAAGTGGGAATGCTTCATCTGCCTGGTATTGCCCCGGTGGAGTGGCAGCTTCCTCCATTAGTTCGGCACCGATTTCACCACTGACAGCACCGATTTCACCCACCGACACCAGTGGGATGGCCGCGGCACCGGATACCATCTTGAAACCCGCTTCCATGGTGTATCCCAGGGCCTGCATCGAGGCTTCAACAGCATCACCCGCATGTACCGGACCTGCAAGGCTCGCCAGGACAATTGCCAGGATCTTCTCTTTGATCTTGTTTTTCATCACTCTCTCCTTCTGTCGTTGAATTGATGGGCAAATACTAGGAAGTCCGGGAAACGGGGGATACTTACAAGCGCCTTACAAAATAGCGGAACAAAGAAATAGTTATAAATATTTGTTTTATATGAACATTTGTTGACGTCCTCGTAAAAATCCAGCAAAAATGTAAGACGCTTGTAAGTAGGATTCTCCGGCTTTATTGCCAATACTGGCTACAGCTACAGGGACTAAGTGTGACAATTAGATGTAAAATCCATTATTGAGGGGATACTGGGTACTGCAACTATGGCTAAACTGCATCATGCAATCAGGTCAACATAAAAATACGCTTGCTGCCGGGAGCAGGATTCACTGGTACGAGATCCAAAGAACCCTTGGACAAGGGGGATTTGGAATAACCTACCTGGCCCTTGATACCAACCTGGATCAGCAGGTGGCCATCAAGGAATATTTCCCGGCCGAAATTGTGATACGTGACGAGCCTGGTAGCGTCCTGGCTCGCTCCGACGAAGATGCCGATCAGTTCCAGTGGGGATTGAAGCGCTTTCTCGACGAAGCACGGACCCTTGCAAAATTTGATCATCCGAATATTGTTCGCGTTTTTTCCGTGTTTGAAGCCAACAACACGGCCTACCTGGTCATGCGATTTGAAGAAGGTGAATCACTGCGTGACCTGATTTCACGAAAAAAACACTTCTCTGAGAAAGAATTGCTGGATATCGCCTTGCCAGTATTGGACGGACTCAACACCATCCACAAATCAGGCTTTATTCACCGCGATGTTCAGCCCGCCAATATTTACATAAGACATGATGGAGAACCGGTTCTACTGGATTTTGGTGCCGCACGTCACACGCTCGGGGAAACAAGAACCATGACAATCCTGGTGTCACCGGGATATGCGCCCATTGAGCAATATTACTCGGAAGCTGCACAACAGGGCCCGTGGACAGATATTTATGGCATGGGTGCGACCCTTTACCGGGCTATTGCCGGTGTCAAACCCATCGACGCCATTGAGCGCAGTCGTGGAATGCTGGGCAGTACCCGGGACGTACTGGTGCCGGCAAAGGTTGCCGGCCAGGGTAGATATTCCGAAAGCTTCCTCGCTGCGATTGACCACGCTCTTCAATTTAATGAGAAGGAAAGGCCCCAAACAGCCTCGGCGTTTATGCGCGAGCTGGATAGTGAATTTGGGGAAGTAACAAGAACCAACCCCACTGTCTCGCAACCATCAGCATCCCACCAGGCTGCAGCTGTTGAGACAAGTGCAAGTGTTGAAAAACCGGGTGATGATCAAACTGCCGGAGAAGAGAACTCGAAAAAATCATTGCTGGTACCAGCGCTTATCGCGGCAGTCTTCGCCCTGGGTATCGGGGCCGGAATTTTTCTTCCAGGAATGCTGAGCGAAAGAGAAAAATCAAGCAGTGCTGTCGAAACTGTAAGCCAGGAAGCGGCACCGATGACGCCAGTCGTAAGCCCCGTGGAAGCCAAAGAGTCTCCCATGACAATTGGAGCGGATGTATCGAATGACACGGTCACTACGGAGATGACTGCGACAGAAGAAAACAGGGTGAGCGATGCCAGCACTGTGAATCTCACCGAGCCTGAACCCGTGGAAATAAGGGAATCACCGGAAAAACTGGTATTGCAATCGCAACTGGAAGAGGAAGCCCGCAGGATCGCTACCCTGAAAGAAGAATTATCAGGTTTGAAGGCCGAACGTGAGAAGGAACAGTTACGCCTTGAGAAGCTGGAGAAGGAAAGAAAAGCGAAAGAAAAGCTGGCGGCGGAACTGGAGCGCAGGAAGCAGGCAGAGACGTTAGAGAAACAGGCAGAATTATTGAAAGCACAGACTGCGGCAAAGAAAAAACAGGATCTTCCGCCGCGAGCAACTCTTGCGAATGAACCCGAGGTCAAAGAAAGCGCAAAGCAGGTTGCGAAACAGGACCCGATGAAGCCCGTAGAAGATGCCATAGCAGCCGGAAATTTTGAACAGGCGGTAAGCTTGCTAAAACCCCTGGCCGCAGGCGGAAATGCAGATGCGCATTACCAGCTTGGCAAATTTTATCATGAAGGCCGCGGCATACTCGCCAATAACAACATGGCACTCACGCACATGCGTAATGCGGCCTGGCAGGGTCAAACCGATGCACAGGTGGCCCTGGCCAACATGTACCTTAACGGTATAAATGGTATAAAAGATCCATTCCTTGCCTACACCTGGTTCCTGGTTGCAGAACGTAATGGCCTTTACAAGGTAGCTGCAATTCGAAATGAAACCGAGGCCAGCCTGCAATCTGAACAACTGGCGCAGGCGGCTGCCCTTGCCAACGAACTGGCCACGAGAAACCGGTGATTCACATGATAAAAAAACCCAGGTTCAGCACGATTGGCATCCTGCTTTGTTGTCTCTTTTTAATGGGAGCAAACAAACAGTGCAAACCGGATGTAACAGATCCCAAGCTGGCAGCCCTGATGGAAGAGCTTAACTCTGAATGGAAAAAAGGTTACCAGGGCGTTCTTGACGATATTGGTACCCGTCATTACAACCTGCCCCGCGATGTCGCAATGAAAAACATGCTGCAGGTGTTGCGCAAACTGGGTTTCAAACCCATTAATACCGAATCGGATTATTATCTATACGTGGTTAGTGCGGCCGACGCTCCATTCAGCGAACAGGAATGGCGTCGCGGCAAGAAAGCTGATGAACCCCTGATGAAGGATATCGCGCACAAGCATCTTGGTCTTAAAGGTCGACTTGCAGCTTCATTACAACCGGATGGCCTGGAAATTCATGGTACCGTGACCATGCTGGAATCCGATAACGGTATCGAAGTAATGATCACATTCAGGCTGGTTGAGATTAAACCACAGCCGCCTGAATCAATTCTTCCAAGACGTGAATACCCTCCTCCACAAACAACTCGTATTGCCTACGAAAAAATCTGGAGCATGTTTGAAGAGCAGGCGATGCCGCTGGCAAAAATAAGTACAAGCAGCCGCTAGTTCAATGGCTGTCAGCCATGGCTTTCGTACATTTGCTCGATCTCTGTGGCAAAGTGTTCGCCGATTTGCCTGCGTTTCATTTTCATGGTCGGAGTGAGCAGGCCATTTTCAACGGTCCAGGGCTCGGTGCTGCTGTGCTGATGATAAACCTGTGCATAACCGGGAAAGTCATGCAAACATTTTGACAGCCTTTCCAGGATGATTTCTTCACAGGCACTATCATTCATATCCTTGTCAGCGACACCATGTTCTCTTGCCAACTGTTTCCAACGGTGAAGGTTAAGCACAGTTAGCGCTACCATGCAGGGGCGGGCTTCCCCGATTATCATTACCTGCTCGAACAGGCCGTCATTAAGGATTGCCAGCTCCATGTCAACCGGGGAGATTTTCTCACCATTTGCCAGCACAATGATCTCCTTGATCCTGCCAGTGATATAGATAAAGCCCTTTTCAATTCGAGCCTTGTCGCCGGTATGCAACCAGCCATCTGCATCAATAACCTCGTCGGTGGCTTCCTGGTTCTTCCAGTAACCCAGCATGACGTTGCTGCCACGGGCAAGAAGTTCCTCGTCCTCACCAATCATCACCTCCACATCCGGTACTGCCACACCGATGCTGGCCGGGATATTATTTTCCGGGTTATTACAACTGATAATCGGACTCGCCTCGGTAAGGCCATAACCCTGGTATACGGGTACACCGAGGCCGACGAACACTTTTGAAATCTCCGGTGACAATGCCGCTCCACCACTTATTGCAATCTTGAGCCTGCCTCCGAGTCTTTGAACCAGCTTGTCGGCCACCAGTTTTTTCAGCATCGGCCAGAGGAATAACAGTGGCGGCATGCGCCGCCTGCCCTGCAAATACTCAAAACGCTGCCAGCCAACATCGACGGCGAGATGGAATAACTTTTGCTCGACCCTTGATTTTTGCAGCAGGTTTTCCTTTATCCGTGCATAAACCCGTTCATAAATTCGTGGCACGGAAATCATGCCGTGGGGACGAATCACCTGCAGGTCCCGGGCAAGTTCCGGTATACCCCGCGCATGCGCGACGATCGCACTACACATCATCGGCAGGTAATAACCTACCGTGCGCTCGAGGGTATGGGACAGTGGAAGAAAGCTCAGGTAGACATAGCCGGCATTCACTTCAAAGGCCTGCAGGCCACTGTAGGCATTGCTTAGTATATTGCGGTGGCTCAGCATGACACCCTTGGGACGCCCGGTCGTGCCGGAGGTATAGACAATGGTAGCGAGTTCATCGGGACCCAGTGTTGGCAGGGGAACATCTTCGTACTCAACAGGCAGCCAGGTGCCCATCTGGGCAAACCGCTTGTCATTCACATTTTCACACTCTGCAATACTGATGATCTTTTTCAGCTGCGATAAAGGCTGAATACTATCGCCGATGGTTTGCCACTGTTCATCACCACCGATGACAAGGAGTTTTACCTCGGCATGTTCGAGTATGTAGGCAACGTTGTCTCCCCTGTCCTCCGTATAAAGAGGTACGACCACCAGTCCGAGTGACATCGCAGCCTGGTCAAAAATAACCCAGAAGCGGGAATTGCGGGCCATGATGGCAACCTTGTCGCCCGGCAACAGTTTTTCCGCGGCCAGGGCCGAACGACAGCGGGCCACTTCCCTTGCCACGGCATTCCATGACATGTCGCTCCAGATGCCGTTCAGGGCATCAAAAAAACGATAGGCGGTTTCTTCCCCGGAACGCTTTACACGCTCGAGGAATAGTTGGGGAATCGTAGTGGCGGATTCCGGTCCGATGATATGTTCTGCAACAGCCATGTTATGTTTGATCCGTATAAGCAGTTATAGCGACTTCCAGCCCCTGTGTGGTTGAAAACGTTCTCCGTATTTTTCGGCGAGTGTCTCGAGTCTTTTCACGATATCCTCGATTCCCCTGGATTTGGCGTAATGCAGGGGCCCGCCCCTGAAAGGCGCAAAGCCGGTACCAAATACCATTCCGGCATCCAGCAGATCCGCATCTGCCACGAGGCCCTCGTCATAACACGCCGCACACTCATTCAGGATGCGTAGAACCAGCCGGTCTTCCAGGTCAGGCTTGTTACTTGTTTCCGCCTTGCTGTTCTTCTGCAGCTTTCCTTTTTCATATCGATAAAAGCCCTGCCCTGATTTCTTGCCCAGGTGCCCTTTTTCAACCATCTGCTTTAGCTTGTCGGGCACCTTGATGTCCAGGGTATCTGCCATGTTCTGTGATACAGAAAGACAGATGTCCAGCCCAACTGAATCTGCAAGCTCCACTGGCCCCATGGGCATGCCAAATTTCTTTGCCACCCTGTCGATCTCTTCACCACTGACACCTTCTTCCCACAGGGCAACGGCTTCAAGCAGGTAGGGCGTTAATATTCGATTAACCAGGAAACCCGGCGAACTCAATACCGCAACGGGCAGTCGCGAGATTTGCTGAACAAAAACTGTACCCTTATCTACCCATTCAGCGGCAGTCTTGCCTGAATGAATGATTTCCACCAGCTGCATTTTTGCAACCGGGTTAAAAAAATGGATACCCACGAGACGTTCCGGCCTGTCGAGCCCGCTGCTGATTTCATCCAGGGGAATACTCGACGTATTTGTCGCAAGGATCGCGTCCTCTTTTGCTCGCGCTTCGAGATCCCTGAACAGGTTCACCTTGGCCTCGGTGTTTTCAATAATGGCTTCGATAATCACGTCCGCCCTGCTTACCCCGAGACCCCTGTGATCCGGGACCAGTCGATCCATGACTGCGGTAACCAGTCTCGGTTTCTTCAGCTTACGCTTGAACAGCTTATGCGCCCTGCCAATGGCGGGAGCAATGTACTTTGGCTCCCTGTCCTGTAATGTCACGGTGCATCCCTGTAATGCGCACCACGCAGCAATATCACCACCCATTACACCCGCGCCTATCACGTGCACATGCTGTGCGCGGAACTCGATTTCACTGTCTCGTCTTTTCAATCGATCCTGTAATTTGAACAGGCGCACCAGGTTGCGGGATGTTTCTGTCAGGAAAAGACCTGCAATCGATTCGGCCTCGGCTTTTAAAAGGGCCGGCTCGTCACCACCGTGCTTTTCCCAGATATCGATAATCGCAAAGGGGGCGGGGTAATGCTCAAGACGCGCTTTCTTCGCAAGCTGCGCACGCATATAGCGTGCAAGTAGTGGCCTGATAAACGCCAGGTTGCAGAGATTACCCAGGGCCGGCGTTTTTCCAGGCGCTGGCTGCTTTTTAAGCATCTGCGAGGCTGTACGTTCCAGCTGTCTGCCGGCCACTACCTTGTCCACGAGACCCGCCTTCTTGCTCTTGCGTGCATCCAGGGTGCGCCCGGCAAGCATGAGAGGGATCCCCTGCACCGCCCCGGCAAGTCGAATCATGCGCATGACACCACCAAAGCCCGGGTGTATTCCCAGCATCACTTCCGGCAGACCGATCCTTGTTTTCGGGTCATCCAGGGCGACACGGTAACGACATGCCATGGCCAGCTCCAGGCCACCCCCGAGACAAAAGCCGTTGATAAGAGACAGGCTGGGGCATGACAACTTTTCAAGGCGGTTAAACAGATCATGCACCTCGGTAATATATTTTAATGCCTCGTCCTTATCCGTGATCCCGGCAAATTCATCTATGTTTGCCCCGGCAATAAATCCGCTATTCTTGGCTGAAGCGATGACGAGGCCGGCCGGCATGTCACTCTCCACGCCGGTGACGATGTCACGAAATTCTTCAAGCACGTCGCTGGAAAGCACGTTGGTACTTTTGCCAGCCACATCAAGACGACACCAGAGGATATCGTCACTGTCCTTTTCAAGATTCCAGTGTTTAAATTTTTTCTTTTTCTCTGCCATGACTGTTCTTAATCCCTTTCCACCAGCATTGCCCCACCCTGGCCACCGCCGATACAGATGGATGCCACGCCTCGCTTCGCATTATTCTGCTCCAGTACCTTGCACAGGTGCAGCACGATTCGTGCGCCACTTGAACCCACCGGGTGACCAAGGGCGATTGCCCCGCCATCAACATTCAGTTTTTCCTGGTCGATCTCGCCAAAGGCACTGCGCAGGTGAAGCGCTTCACGGCAGTACTTCGAATCCTTCCATGCCTCGATGCAGCCCAGCACCTGGGCGGCAAAGGCCTCGTTGATCTCGTAGTAGTCCACGTCTTCGACCTTGAACTTGTGCCTCTTCATTAATGGTGTCATGGCATGCACCGGTCCAAGTCCCATGATTTCCGGTTTCAGCGCAGCCCATTCGCTGTCAACAAGTCGAGCCAATACTGGCAGGTCATGTTTCTTCACGGCTTTTTCGCTGGCCAGCAGCAGCCACGCAGCACCGTCTGTGATTTGCGAACTGTTCCCCGCTGTAACCATGCCGAACTCGCGATCAAACACCGGCTTGAGTTTTGCCAGCTTTTCCATGGAACTGTCCTTGCGTACGCCATCATCATGATCATAGAAATTTCCCTTGTGGTCATAGATGACTTCGATTTCATCCAGGGCGCCACGTTCATGGGCTGCAGCCAGGCGTTGATGACTTTTCACCGCAAAAGCATCCATGGCGGTACGATCAATGCCAAAATGATGCGCCACTTCCTCGGCAGTCTGCCCCATATTCAGGCCTACAACGGGGTCGGTAAGTCCCCTTAATAGTGCAATAACGGGTTTTAACAGTGCAGGTCGAAAGCGGCTGACTGCCTGTAATTTCGCCGGCATGCTGCGTGCCGCATAGAAGTTGCCCAGCCAGGTGGCCATGGCGGTACTGAACAACAGCGGTGCGTGGCTCATCGAGTCAACTCCGCCCGCGAGCACGATATTCGCTCGACCACTCCTGATATTACCGAGGGCGCTGTCAAGCGCCTGCATACCCGAGGCGCAGTTTCTTTGCACGGTCCACGCCGGTACGTGGTTGCCGCAGCCCAGCCGCAGCGCCACCACGCGACCAATATTGGCCTCGTCCGGGCTCGGCATCGTCGAGCCAAGGATGACTTCACTAATGTCACCCGGCTCAAATTTTTGTCTTGCCAAAAGGGCCCTGCCAGCCTGCACGGCCAGGTCCGAGGCATGGAATGGCCCCGGCACGCCACGTGCCCTCAGGTAAGGTGTTCGGCTGCCATCGACTATGTAAACAGCGTTGTTTTTGCTACTTTCTGCCATGTTTTTGTTCCCAAGCTGGTTCAATATTGGAGCCGGCGCCACGCCTGGTCCTGGTTCTGGCGACAGGCTGCGACCCCACCCATGTTAGTGTCCATTCAGTTATTATGCCAATGTCGTGAGTAAGCAGATCACGAATTCACCTGCGACATATTGGAAATAGTTAATTGATTGATATTTATAATTTTTTTACAATTGGCCGATGAAGCGCAGGGACCACAACAAGGACCACCTTGATATCCGCCCGACATTACACGGCCCGGGGATTCGTTTATGTGCGACAGTATGCTTTTGACCCACCTGCTTTCCATTAATCTAATATATCTCGCCACGTGAATTTGTACTCATCACATTCTTTAAAGCCAATACTACTATTGGCCATGGTTTTCCTTTTCCCGGCTTGCTCCTTTGACTGGGAGACCAATGTTGAGTCAGGCAATCGCGAACAAATACTGCACTTTGGTAATGGCGATGAGCCGCAGGAAATTGATCCTCACCTGACGACGGGTATTCCCGAGTTTCACATACAGCAGGCACTGTTTGAAGGAGTTGTCGCCAAGCACCCGGCCGACCTGAGTATAGAACCAGGCGTCGCGGAGTCCTGGGATATCTCCGAAGATCAAAAGACCTACACCTTTCATTTTCGCGATAATGCAAGGTGGTCCAACGGCGACCCGGTAACAGCGCAGGACTTTGTTTATTCCTGGGAGCGTGCCCTTAGACCGGAATTGGGAAGCCTCTACTCCTACATGTTCACCTATATCAAGAATGCGGATGCTTTTTTCAAGGGTGAAATTGATGACTTTGGTCTTGTCGGCGTCAAGGCCCTCGACGATCGCACGCTGCAGGTTGAATTGAACGCCCCCACCCCCTTCTTTTTACAGATCCTTGACCATCACAGTTACTATCCCGTGCATCCACCGACCATTGAAAAGTTTGGCGGCATGATCAAACGTGGCAGCCAGTGGTCGAGGCCCGGGAATTTCGTTGGCAACGGTTCGTTTACCCTGAAGGACTGGAAACTGAACCGTATCCTGACCGTTGAACGCAATCCCTATTACTGGGATGCCGACAAGGTGACCCTGAAGGAAATTCATTACTACCCGGTTTCAAACCGCTCGACGGAAGAACGTATGTTCCGCGCTGGACAACTACACGTAACCAATCGCGTTCCCAATGAAAAAATTGCCTGGTACCGGGAAAACCGGCCGGAGTCCCTGAACATCACCCCTTACCTTGGTACCTACTTCTATAGATTCAACACGAGGGTAGAACCCCTTGGGGATGTCCGGGTTCGCAGGGCGCTTTCCATGTCAATCGACCGCGTTCAAATCGTCGAGAATGTTACCAAGGGTGGCCAGATTGCCGCCTATAACCTCACTCCACCCAATACCAACGGATTTACTGCCGCGGTAAAAGTCGAGTACAACATTGAAAAGGCAAGAGCACTCCTGGCAGAAGCAGGATTCCCGAACGGAGAGGGATTTCCGAAACTGGAAATCATCTACAACACGGACGAGTCCCATCGAATGGTCGCCATTGCCATACAGCAAATGTGGAAGAAGGCCCTGAATATTGATGTGACCCTGTCAAACCAGGACTGGCAGGTCTACCTTGAAAATGAAAGCCAGGGAAATTACCAGATATCCCGGGCCGCCTGGATCGGGGATTACCTTGACCCGAATAACTTCATCGACATGTGGCTTACCGGTGGTGGTAACAATCGCACCGGCTGGGGTAATGCGCGATACGATGAACTGGTGGCCATGGCTGCAAAAGCAACATCAAAAGAAGAACGCTTCAGGTACTTCCAGGAAAATGAAAAAATACTCCTGGAAGAAAGCCCCATCATGCCCATATATACCTATACACGGGTATTCCTGATTGATCCCAGTGTAAAACGCTGGGATGAAAATATCCTCGACCAGCATCCTTACAAGTACGTGTACCTGGAAGGAGAACAGGCCGAGTAGCATGCTGAATTTCATCCTGAAAAGACTGCTGCAGGCAATACCGGTATTGCTGATAGTCATCACCATTACCTTTGCACTGATCCACGCCGCCCCCGGTGGACCATTCTCCGCCGAGAGAGCGGTGCCGCCGGAAGTTATCGAAGCGCTCAATGCACAATATAACCTCGATGACCCGGCTCATGTGCAGTTCTTTATCTACCTGAAAAATATTCTCCAGGGTGATTTCGGGCCGTCATTTAAATACACCGGTCGCAGTGTCACTGAAATTATTGGTGCCGGTATGCCAGTAACCTTTGAGCTTGGCATGTACGCTATACTCATCGCTTTAAGCCTTGGTATCACCGCCGGGGTATTCGCCTCACTCAGGCCAAATTCCATGCAGGACTATGTACCCATGTCCATGGCCATGATTGGAATTTGCCTGCCGACCTTCGTTATGGGCCCCACCATGGTGCTGGTGTTTGGGATCTGGCTTGAATGGTTACCCGTGTCCGGCTGGGGTTACATACCGGGAGACAAGGTGTTACCGGCACTGACGCTTGGTTTTGCCTACGCCGCCTATATCGCGCGCCTGACCCGCGGAGGCATGCTTGAAATACTTTCGCAGGATTTTATTCGAACGGCCCGGGCAAAAGGGCTCAGGACAGCCACCATCGTAACGCGTCATGCCTTGCGGGGCGGTCTACAGCCAGTAGTGTCCTTTCTTGGCCCTGCGCTGGCAGGTCTGCTGAGCGGCTCATTCGTGGTAGAAACTATTTTCCAGATCCCCGGCATGGGCCGGTATTTCGTACAGGCTGCTTTTAATCGTGATTACACGCTGATACTTGGCACGACGATTTTCTTTGCCACGATGATCATTCTTTTTAACCTGCTCGCTGATATTGTCACGGTCTGGTTAAACCCGAAACTGCGTGACGAAAATAACAACGGTGATTAATTAATGACACAGCTTAACTCCCAGGCAGGCATTAATGATCTCGATAGCATAGAGTCAGGCACTTCGCTGTGGCAGGATGCGTGGTACCGCCTGAAAAAGAATCGCCTCGCGATGATCGGCCTCTACGTGGTTTCTTTCATGGTCGTTATTGCCATACTGACACCCTGGCTGGCGCCCTACTCTTACTACGAGCAAAATCTCGACATGGGAGCCACGCCACCATCGGCAGCGCACTGGCTTGGTACGGATACCCTCGGCCGGGACATGCTGACACGTATCATGTACGGAAGTCGCGTTTCACTCATGGTAGGTTTCCTGGCCACCGCTGTTGCACTGACTATCGGTGTTATCTGGGGCACGGTATCCGGTTATTTCGGGGGCAAGGTGGATGCCTTCATGATGAGAACCGTGGATATTCTTTATGCCCTGCCCTTCACAATTTTTATCATCCTTCTTATGGTTGTTTTTGGACGTAATATCCTGCTGCTGTTCATGGCCATTGGCGCGGTCGAATGGCTCACCATGGCGCGTATCGTTCGTGGGCAGGTGCTCAGTATCAGGCGCATGGAGTATGTCGACGCAGCCATTACCATGGGGTTGGGTCGGGCCCGAATCATGTGGCGTCATGTGCTGCCCAACACGCTGGGTACCATCATTATTTACGTGACCCTGACAATTCCAAACGTGATCTTGCTGGAGTCCTTCCTGAGCTTTCTGGGTCTTGGTATACAGCCGCCACAAAGTTCATGGGGCCTGTTGATTTCCTATGGCGTGGAAACCATGGAGGAATATCCCTGGCTGCTGATTTACCCTGCACTGGCACTGTCGGTCACCCTGTTCTCACTTAATTTCCTCGGAGATGGGCTGCGTGATGCGCTCGATCCAAAGGCATCAAAGGACTAATCATGTCTCTACTTAGCGTCAAGGACCTGCACATTCATTTTCATACCCGTAATGGTATCGTCAAGGCAGTTAACGGCGTTGAGTATGAGCTCAACAAGGGCGAAACCCTGGGAATAGTGGGTGAATCCGGCTCCGGCAAAACCGTCTGCTGCTACAGCCTGCTGGGATTGCTGCCGATGCCCCCGGCGCGTATTGAATCCGGCTCTGCAATGTTTGAAGACCGGGACCTGCTGCACATGTCAGAGGACGAACTGCGTGAAGTTCGCGGCAACCGGATTGCCATGATATTCCAGGATCCGATGACCTCGCTCAATCCCTATATGAAACTGGGGGCACAGCTCATTGAACCTCTTACCGTGCACAATGACATTTCCAGGGAGGAAGCCCGTGAGCGGGCCATTGCCGCGATGAAGGAAGTGGGTATTCCCGATGCCGAACGTCGTATCAATTCCTACCCCCATGAATTTTCAGGTGGTATGCGGCAAAGGGTAATGATCGCCATGGCGCTCATTACTGAACCCGACATACTGATCGCCGACGAGCCGACAACCGCGCTTGATGTCACGGTGCAGGCGCAGATTCTTGATCTCATCAAGAAGCTCCAGCAGGAACATGGCATTGCGGTGATTTTTATCAGCCATGATCTTGGTGTCATCGCCGGAAGTGCCGACAAGATCATCGTTATGCACCAGGGTAACATCGTGGAAAGTGGTGCCACGGAAGACATTTTTTATAACACCCAGCACGATTACACGAAGAAACTTCTATCCGCCATACCCAGCACAGCCAAACCTGAAGAACGTCGTCTCGAAATCGATGACAAGGCGAAGGCCTTTTTCAGCATCGATAAGTTACACACCAGCTACCAGGTAGACAACAACTCCTGGTTTGCGAGCGGCGAAACAAGCCAGCACCTGGCGGTAAACGACGTTTCCTTGCAGCTACAAAAGGGAGAAACGCTCGGGCTTGTTGGCGAATCCGGCTGCGGAAAATCCACCCTGGCGAAATCCATCATGCGCCTGGTTCGCGTCGATAGCGGCGCAATTACCCTGGACCAGCGCGAGCTTACCGGGCTTGAAGGAGATGCGCTAAAAATAGCGCGCTCCGACTTCCAGATGGTGTTCCAGGACCCTTATGCTTCACTCAATCCTCGCATGACAGTTTATGATTTGCTGGCCGAAGCAATTTCAACCCAGGGTAAGAAAAGTGACAATGACCTGCTGCAGTCAGTTGTGACGCTGATGGAAGATGTCGGCTTACCGGCACAGGCGATACGCAAATACCCCCACGAATTTTCCGGCGGACAACGTCAGCGTATTGCCATTGCCAGGGCGCTGGCACTTAAACCTCGCCTGCTGATTGCTGATGAACCCGTTTCAGCACTGGATGTTACGATACAGGCGCAGATTCTCGAGCTGCTGCTGGAGCTCATCGGGAAGTACCAGATTACGATGATTTTTATTTCCCACGATCTTTCAGTCGTTCGCTACCTGACAGACCGTACCGCAGTCATGTACCAGGGTAGTATTGTCGAGTACGGTGAGACGGAAGAGGTCTTTAATAACCCGCAACATGATTACACCCGGGCTTTACTCTCGGCGATTCCCATCGCCGATCCGGAAAAGGAAAAATCAAGGCAGCGTATCCAGTACCAGGGTGCACAGTAAAGCATCCTGGCATCGTTAACAGCATGCCCGAAAACACAGGAAAACTTTTGCAGCAAGGCCTGGCACTTCACCAGTCCGGTCGCCTGCAGGAAGCAGAATCAATTTACCAGGGGATACTTCGAGAAGACCCCGAGCAGGCGGATGCATGGCACCTGCTTGGGGTACTGGCCCACCAGGTTGGCAAGAATGAACTTGCGGTCCAGTCAATTGAAAAAGCGATCAAGCTTAATCCTGGAGAAGCGGACTTTCACAACAATTGTGGCGAGGCATACCGGGCCCTTGGAAAATTTGACCTTGCCGTAAGCTACTACCAGCAGGCACTGTCAATCAGGCCGGGTTTCGCGGGTGCGATCAACAACCTGGGAAATGCACTCAAGGACGAGGGAAAACTCGAAGATGCCGCAAGCCGTTTTCGTGAAGCACTCAAGCATGAACCTGCTTTCGTCATGGCTCGCAACAATCTTGGCATTGTTCTCAGGGAACAGGGTCATGCCGAAGAAGCACTTGAGCAATTTAAACGCGTCGTAAGCGAAGTACCGCAATACGCTGAAGCCCACAACAACCTTGGTAATACCCTGGTGGAGCTGGAGCGAATTGATGACGCCATCGCATCGTATCAATCTGCGCTTCAGCAAACGCCGAATTACGTGGACGCCCTTGTCAATCTTGGAATGGCATTGATGCAGATTGCAAACTACGTGGAAGCGCGGAAATCCATTGAAAAGGCAATCAACCTTGAACCTGCTAATGCCGTGGCGCATTTCAGTCTCGGCCTGGTCCTTGACGAGTCGGGACATCCACGGCAGGCGATTGACGCCTACCGCAAAGTGCTGGAGTTGGAGCCTGCTCATGCAGCGTGCTGGCATAACATGGGCTTTGCCCTGCAGGAACTCGGGGAAAGCGACGCTGCGCTGGAAGCTTACCAGCGAGCGCTGGAGGTACAGGCAGACTACCCCGCTGCCCATCTCCACATTTCCATGATAAGCCCTGCATCCACACAAACCAGTGCAATACAGCGTCAGCTTGGGCAGCCCGGTACCAGTGCCAATGACAGGGCGCAGTATCATTTTGCGCTGGCAAACTTTTACCATGCGCAGCAGGAACCGGAACAGGCTTTCTCCCACTACCAGCAGGCGAACCGAGCCAAGCGGGAAACATTTAGATACCGGGCCAGTGATTTCAGCCGGCATGTGGACAGGCTGATACAGGTCTACAGCAGTTCCCTGTTTGACAGTTTTCGGGAACATGCCAATGAATCCACCCGGCCGGTCTTTATCCTTGGCCTGCCTCGCTCCGGCTCGACCCTGATTGAGCAAATAATTTCATGTCATGAAAGCGTAGCTGGCGCTGGTGAATTACCATTCATGGAAAATATTGAACAGGACATCCGGAGCGAGGGAGAAGACGAGTTTTCCTATCCCGATAATATTGTCGATATCGAACCTAGAAAATTGCGGCAGCATGCGCAGTACTACCTCGATGGGCTGAAAAGTCGCGGCGCAAATAGCGACTTTGTGAGTGACAAGGACCCCGGTAACTTTCATCGACTGGGCCTGGTAAGGCTGATGTTTCCCAACGCGGCGATTATTCATTGCGAGCGCAATCCACTTGATACCTGCCTGTCGATTTACACGAATTATTTTGCCCATGGAAATATTTATTCTTTTGACCTCGAAGAACTTGGGCAGTACTACGTTGATTATCACAGGCTCATGACATACTGGAACCAGCTCTTTGCAGGGCAAATTCTCAATACCAGCTACGAGGATCTTGTCAATAACCAGGAACAAACAAGCCGATTGATCATTGAGCACCTGGGTCTTGACTGGGACCCCTCGTGCCTGGACTTCCACCTTAACCAGCGCGCTGTCAGAACAGCCAGCAGCGTACAGGTAAGAATGCCTATGTACAGCAATTCCATTGAACGTTGGCGCAGCTATGAAAAGCAACTACAACCTCTTTCCCGCATCCTTGCCAATGCAGGAATTATTGACGACCGCGACTAACTTGATGCATCACAACAGCTCATGCAAAATACGGCATGCTTGGCTGAACAAGAACTTTAATCGGCAATTCCAACAGCCTTTAGTATAAATATAACCGGGGAGCAGGATATGGGTCTTTTAGAGGGTAAACGCGCACTCGTTGTAGGTGTCGCCAGCAATCGTTCAATTGCCTGGGGTATTGCACAGGCCATGCGCCGCGAAGGGGCAGAGCTGGCCTTTACCTACCAGAATGAAAAGCTACGTGGCCGCGTAGAGAAATTTGCTTCCGAACTGGACTCAGAAATCGTTGTTCCCTGTGACGTGGCACAGGACAGTGAAATTCAGCAGGTATTTGAAAAACTGGATGATTACTGGGATCACCTGGATATCCTCGTCCACTCCGTTGCATACGCACCCAAGGAACAACTGGAAGGCGGTTACCTTGAAAGCGTCACCCGCGAAGGATTCCTCATGGCACACGACATCAGCTCTTACAGTTTTACGGCCCTGGCGGATGCTGCACGACCGATGATGGAAGGAAGAAATGGTGCCATGCTGACACTCTCCTATATAGGTGCAGTTCGTGCGATGCCGAACTACAACGTCATGGGTGTTGCAAAGGCAAGCCTCGAAGCAAACGTACGTTACATGGCCTCGAGTCTTGGGCCTGAGGGAATCAGGGTAAACGCGATTTCAGCCGGGCCCATTCGAACTCTTGCCGCATCGGGCATAAAGGGACTCAAGGGCTTCCTTTCACACGTGGAAGAAGCTTCACCCCTGCGTCGCAATGTCACCATTGATGAAGTCGGAAATGCGGCCGCGTTCCTTTGTTCTGACCATGCCTCTGCAATTACCGGTGAGATTACCTACGTGGATTGTGGCTACAACTCAGTCGGAAGCACCTGAAACAAGGCCCGCTGACACTGCCCTCAAACTTCGCCCTCGTCCTCTTCCTTTATACTGCCAACGGAACCGGCTTCGGGGTCGAGGTAGGTTTCCTCGTCAAACTGCCCTTCCCTGCTGGCAACGGCAATGGATACCGATGCATCACCGGTCACGTTGACCGCGGTTCTCATCATGTCCAGCAGGCGATCAACGCCAATAATTAATGCGATCCCTTCAACCGGCAAACCAACCTGCTGCAGCACCAGGGCCAGGGTTATCAGGCCCACGCCGGGAACAGCGGCAGTCCCTACCGATGCCAGTGTTGCGGTAAGGATCACGCTCAGTAGTTCTGCTGGTCCCAGCGGGACATTATAAACCTGCGCGATAAATACTGTTGCAACGCCCTGCATGATGGCAGTCCCATCCATGTTGATCGTTGCGCCAAGTGGCACAGTGAAAGAGCCAATCGATGTGTGTACCCCCAGGCGCTCTTCCACCGCCTTGAGGGTAACAGGAAGAGTCGCACCAGAAGATGCTGTACTGAATGCGAAGGCCCATACGCCACGCATCTTGTGGTACAGAAGCCATGGACTGAGCCCGGTAAAAAACCGGACCAGTAAACTGTAAACGAGGATTGCATGGAGCAGGAGAACAAAGACGACTGTCATAAAATAACGGGCAAGATCGGCAATAGCAGATACACCAAGCTGGGAAAACAGCTTTGCCAACAGGCAGAACACACCATAGGGCGCCAGGTTCATGAGAATCGTCACCATCTTCATGACCACGTGCTCAAGATCCCTGAACACCGTCACCAGGCGCCTGCCTGCTTCACCGGAAATAGACATGGCATAGCCCAGCAGCAGGGAAAACACGATGACCTGCAGCATTTTACCTTCCGCCATGGCACGCACCGGGTTTGATGGAAAAATATCAACAAGGACCTGTTTTAGTGGCGGCGCTTCCCTTGCCACGTAATCGGTAGCGCTACTCAATTCCATGCCTACACCAGGTTGAATGACAAGCGCTGCCACAAGAGCCAGGGTGATCGCGACTGCCGTTGTAAACATGTACAGGACCAGGGTACGCGTGGCAATAACGCCCATGCGTGCGTTGTCACCCAGGGCTGTAACACCACAAACGAGGGACACGAATACCAGCGGAACTACGAGTAACTTCAACGACGCGACAAAAACCTTGCCTACGCTGTCCAGTAAACCGTCCACCAGGTAAACATCCATTTTCTCGATGGCCAGTGCCGGTAACCACTGCATGCTGACCAGCAGGTTTATCAGTGAGCCTGCAACAATACCAAGGACCATGGCGATAAGTATTCGCCTGGTCAGGCTGGTGTGGTGAATTGCCCTGCTTGTATCATTCATGGTTCGAGAATAAGCGAAAAATCAGTGCCTTGAATAACTGGCATGCCTGGCTGAGTTTTTCTTTTTTCCTGTCTTTTTTCGGCCAAGACTGAAGGCTCCCGGCCCGTTTCGCAAGCCTGCAAGGATGAATCTTTCGAACAAATGCCATGTTTTACCGGGAGTAGAGATTTTTATTCTTATATATCAGTGAGTTATGTTTTTGAAGAAAATTCAAAAAAATTGCATCCAAAGTGGACGCCAGCTGCATCCAAATACACAAGAAAACGGTAAAAAAAGGGAAAAAACAGTGAAAATATTATCCAATTTAGTGACCAGTTTTGTGCTATCAATGATGCTGGCGGGCCAGGCCCATGCCTTGCAGGACAACCTGCCCGTGAACAATATCAACAGCCTGCTGGAGCTAAAGGTGAGTAAACCAGGGGAACAATCCCTGGAAAAAGATGGGCTTTTTAAATACCGGCCTGCGCACCCACCGGTTTACATCGATCGGAACGAGCAAAGCCCGGGGAAAACTTATTCCATGCCGGATTGCCTGTGTCACTTACACACGCGGGTGATCTAGCGGATACAACTTATTATTAATCATCAAGCAACAACAGCGGAGACTTAACATGAGAGTTTTTTTATACAGCGTATTGATAGCATTTTCCCTCAATCAACCTGTATGGGCGGATAACCACGACGAAGTAACAAGTGGTGAAGAGGATGGCATCAAGATTGAAATCAGTATGGATGAGGATTCTGATAATTCAGAAGATTCTGAAGCCATGACAGAGGAAGAACTTGAGAGGAAAATCAAAGGAAAAGTTTTCTCGATCATTGGCACAATAGCCGATGCCGCCGCTGATGCAGCTGAGGACGAACTCACGGAAGAAGATAAAGCGGAAATCAAAGAAGAACTGAAAGAAGCAATGAGGGAAATTGAAGAAACCGTGGAAGAAATGGAGGAAGACCACAAAGTCGTTACTTCGTCTGATGATGACGACGGTATATTTGATGACGGTATTTCCTTTATTGAAGCATTGATTCCCCTCACAGCAATAGTATTTACATTTGGTATGCCGATCATGATCGTAGCGGTCGTGTTGTACTCCAGCTATCGCAAAAAGCGCCTGATGCATGACACCATCAATCAATATGTCAGTAGCGGTAAGGATATCCCACCAGAAGTACTAAAGGGTCTACAGAAAGAGGCAACACCAAAAAACAACCTACATCGTGGCCTGGTGATGAGTGGTATAGGCTTGGGCATATTCTTTTGTTTTACTATCATTGGTTCCGTCGAAGCCGGCGCGCTTGGACTCATACCCCTGTTCATTGGTCTTGCGCAACTTTTGATCTGGAAACTGGAGAATAAGGAGAACAGGGATTAAGTAGCGCGGTTTAATATATCTACGCTGATGGAGCTTGATGATCGCACCCTGATTGACAGGGTGCTGAATAAGGGCGATGAACATGCCTTTGCCCAGCTGGTTAAACGCTATCAGTCGCAACTGCGATACTCACTGCGACAATTAACCGGCTGGGACGAGGCACTCGCCGATGACCTGGCACAGGAGACTTTTATCAAGGTTTACAAGTCCCTGCACCAGTTCAAGGGTGATGCGAAATTCTTCACCTGGGTGTATCGAATCGCCTATAACTGTTTCGCGGCTCACTATAGAAGCCGCAAAAATGAAGTAACGCTTGATGAAGAGATGCTACAGGAACAGGGTTTTAGCCCCGAAACAGAGATAGATTTACACCGGGATTTTGCCCGGGCTTTAAAAACATTTTTACCCGAGCAGCGAATGGCGCTACACTTGTTTTACCAGCGCCAGCTGTCTCATAGCGAAATTGCTGAAGTAATGGAATGTCCCCTTGGAACGGTCAAGAGTCATATAAGCAGGGGACAGGATAAATTGAAACAGCAAATGAAGAGTTGGCAACAGGAGAGTAACAATGGCAACCACAGATAATCTAGATGATCTGTTCGCAACAATGCGAACCACGGAGCCTTACTTCGACGATGACGGCTTTACTTCCGCTGTCATGGCAAGGATCCCGGAGGTCACGCAATTACCGACCTGGCTTGCTAATCTCATACTGCTTGGCTTTACCACTCTCGGCTCAGCCCTGGCTGCCTGGCAATTACCTGTTTTCAAGTGGATTGGCGCATTGCAGGGCGCCACATTTCAAATCCCGGTATTCAGCCCCCTGTACACTCTCGGTGCTGCCGCCCTGACGACATTTCTCGCATCCTATGTTGTCATCTGGCTTGCCCAGAACGACACCATTTAACCATTAATTATTCGAGCAACTCCTTTCGAATATTTGCCTGTTTCCTGATTAAGCAGGAGCACGGATAGCCCATGTCCAACGTCGACGTGCTTACCGAGTCAGGCATCGGCGCGCTGGAAAAAGGCAAACCACTGGAAGCGCTGCAATTTTTTACAGATGCATTAAAGCATCGTCCCGAGGATGCTGAACTCCTGAGCCTAAAAGGCCTGGCCCTGGCGACCTTAAACCGCCTTGACGAGGCTCACCCATACCTGCAACGTGCTGTACAACTTGAGCCAGGAGTCGTGGGGTTCAGGATAAATTATGCCGAATGCCTGTTGCGGCTGGGTCATTTTAAGTCAGCTGAACTTGAATGTAATTCCGTACTTCGATTACAGCCGAAAAACACCGCGGCCTGGCGCCTGCTCAGCGAGGTAGGGTTAAGACAGGGAAACTGGCGATACATGGAAGAAACTGCCGAAAGGTGGTGTTCCGTCGATCCTGGAAATCCAATGGCATGGCGAACTCTCGCAACAGCACAAATGGAAAGGGGCCTGGTAAGAAAAGCAGAAATCAGTTTCCGAAGGCTGATGACACTGGTTGAAAGTGGACCAGGTGAACTTTGCATATATGCCAATATATGCCTTCAATGTTTTGAGTTTGAGAAAGCCAGGAGCGCATTGACCAGGTCTGAAAACCTGGACCCACATCACCTTGATACACTGGTGACCCAGTCCCGTCTTTTCACTTATCTCGGTCAAATAAAAAAAGCCGAAGACTATTGCCATCGTGCACTTGCTGTGAACCCGGGCTTTGTCCCTGCTTATCAACAGTTGCATCATCTCCACGGTGGTGCTTATACAAAAGACGAAAAAGAAGCGATGGAAAAATTACTGCAGGACCAGGCCTTGCCACCAGGCGCCAGGATTGATCTTTCGTTTTGCCTGGGCTTTGCAAAGGAAAAAGAGGGGCATATGGAATTAGCCTTATCTTATTTTCAGCAGGCAAACCGGCTCAACCATGAGGACTGCAGTCGCCTGATTGAACCCTACAACACCCGGGAAGCAGAAACCCGCCAGTCTCAACTTTGCAGGCTGCCTGCAGCGATGCGAGGCAGCATGGAGCAGGCGAAATCATGTCTTTCACCCATTTTTATCCTTGGTATGCCTCGCTCAGGCACGACACTCGTTGAAGCAGTCCTGTCATCGCATAGCCTGGTTATTGCAGGCGGAGAGCGCCCTTTATTACCACAGCTTAACGAAATGTTACTTGAACATGTCCTCAACAATGATTTCCGCCTGCCTGGCGGCACCGTGCTGGATGAATGGGTGAGTACCTATCTTGGTGATTTGCCGGAGTCGAGTGAAGAGGAGCATTTTACGGACAAAAACCCCCTGAATTTCGAAGCAATCGCACTGATAAACTATCTTTTTCCCGATGCACCTATCATTCATCTTCAACGTCGGCCGATGGACACCTGCCTTTCTATTTTTAAACACAAGTTCTCCAAGTTCTGGCGTTTTGCTCATCGCCTTGAAGATATAGCTCATTTTTATGGCCTGTATTCGCGCCTGATGGCGTACTGGGAAGAAGAATATCCTGGCCGTATATACCATGTTAATTACAGTGAGCTGGTTCTCGATATGCCGCAACAGGTCTCATCCTTATTGCGATATTGCAATCTACCGTGGCAGGAGCAATGCCTGGATTTTTCTTCATCCAGGCATGCCATTGCAACATTGAGTAGTGCCCAGGTAAGAACGCGGGAAGAGCGCCCATTTGAACAGGCAAGGAAATACGGGGACCTGCTAAACTCCCTTGATCTTGCTTTACGAGAGGCGGGTGTTGACCCAGAGACAGGCGCCCCAACCTGACTTTTTCAAGCCTGCCCTGGTAACGGGAAGTCGGTAATTCGCCCTCTCGCCGCTTGAAAGATAGCTGAGCTCTAATTTAAAATTGGAACAGCAACAAGGGGGCGAATAATAATGAGATTTATCCCGGGCTGTTGTTCCTGTGTACTTCTTTTCTCAAGCGTCGCGGTTTGTATGGCGCAAGAGTCCTTCACGCATTCAATCCAGTTTAAAGACAAGGACATTGCCGAATCGGTAGCTGCCCTTGATGATGAAGTAAAATCAATCCAGATGTCACTCGGACCTCACGATATCAGCCTCATTCAGCCCGTTAAAACCAAGGCACTCCTGCTTTACGAAGCCGGGCAACACCAGCAGGCGACGGAAGCGCTGGCGGACCTGATCTACCTGCACCGCGTTAATCACGGGCTTTATGACATGGCGCAGATGAAGTACCTGGAAATGATGATCAACAGCAACATGGCCCGGAAAAACTGGGGCGCGGTTAATGACAATTACCGGAAACTTGAATGGTTGCAAAAACGTAACATGGAGGAAGACGCAGCGGAAATGTTGCAGGCGCTTGACAAGCTCATTGCCTGGCACATGCTTGCAACCGGGCTCAAGACGGGCACCCATCCGGGTGAACACTTCCTGGAACTTGAACGACTCCATGAACAGGCGGTAGCGATTGTTGAGGTAAATCCCGAACTCGGCAAGGAGGCCCTCGCTCAACGGCTTTACAAGCTTGCCCTCGTACACTATTACATTGCGATAGCGGTTCAGCGTGGTGCGCCGGTTGGCCAGTATCTCGCCAATGAAATTGACCCGATAAAGCGTGGCGAAAGTTACGAGACTACGGCTGATCGCATTGCACTGAAGAAATTTCGACGCAGTCGTGACCTGGTTGCCAGGGCGACCGAGCTGTACAGCCAGGAAACTGGTATCAAGGGCGCAACAGCCATAGCACGGCTGTACCTCGCAGACTGGGACCTGCTTTTTAACAGGCAGGTCAGTGCCAAGCAAGGTTATCGGGAGACCTGTGAGAAGCTGCTGCAGGCTGGCTACTCTCGCGAGTTTATAAACAGCTTTTTTCAGCAACCCCAGGTTTTGCCGCGCTACGACTTCATACCCGGCTTGCTTGCAGATTACGATGCAAACGACCTGCCGGCTGATAATGAAATGATGGAGTTCGTGGGTTGGTCAAAGGATCTTCCCGGGGTGAAGTTCCCGGAAACAGCAATACACTCCCTGGCAAAGAAAAACCCCCATAGCTACTCCCTCGTCACCTTTAGTGTAATGAAAGACGGGCTTGCCGAGAAAATAAAGATCAATCGTGACAATGCTGACAGGAGCCTGTCCCGGCGTATCACCCACAATGCCATATGGTCTGCTCAATTCAGGCCCCGCCTCGAGGACGGAAAGGTTGTCTCCGTATCCGGCCTCTCTACACGTTTTTACATGCCTGACTTTGATGGCAATGATGTAGCCGTCAATACCGAAGAGTAGTTCTAGGCTGGAGTATCAACCACCACGCCCTCGATATCCTTCACCAGCGAGGGGTAATGCATCCAGCGACCAATAGAGCGGCTGTGCAGGTCTTCCCTCACCTGCCACACGCTGGCTGTTTTTACCAGGTTATCAGCAGTACCCGGATCCAGGCAGGCAGGGTCCCAGTCGAGGTCGAGAAACTCCACCAGGGCACGTAACTGTGTCTCTGGTTCGTGGATTATCCTGTCATAGTCAACGGTAAAAATATTCTTCCCAAAACACTCCTGCCAGTGCTGCATCAGGCGTTCATGTTGACGGTAATAATGAGCAATATGCTGCATTCTTGTTGCATAATTTAACTTTGCACCCAGCTGCTGAAAATAGATGGAAAGACAGTTGTCCAGCATTTCACGCCTGGTATAAATGATCTTACAGCCCGGGAACATCATTTTTACCAGGCCAAGAAGCACATAGTTATCAGGTTGCTTATCTGTGATACATGATGAACCGGGGAACAATGAATCAAGCATGGCAATATATTTATCACTCAGGCCTGTTATCTCTTGCTCACTCAATGACAACACTTTTTCAGGGAAAGGCAGCATTTTTTGCTGAATCAACCACTGCAGGTAATCCAGCTCGCCTCCAGCCGTTATCGCATTGTGAGAAGACAGCAATTGCTCAAGTAGTGTTGACCCTGAACGAAACATTCCGCAAATAAAAATTGGACTGGCACTGGAAGCAGATTTTTTTTCCTCAATATTTGACCGAGAAAAAATCTCGATTACCTGGTCAAAACTTTTCTCGAGCTCCCTTGCATTGTAGGGCGAATATCTTCGTGCACCGATATCGTTTGCACGAGTGTAGAATTCGGAAGCCTTGTCATACTGTTGCAAGTCATCATGGATCTTACCAAGTGCAAATAACACGCTTTCCTTTTCCAGGCTCAATTCCTCGGCGGTATCAACGGCTCCATTCAGCGCCGCAACAAGGTCTGAATTCTCCCCGGTGATGTTTCCCGAGTAAGCGAGCCTGGAGAGGGAGTCATAGTGTCGTGGATTCAACTCGAGGATTGCATGATAAAGTTCCTCGGCCCTTTCTTTCTCCCCTTTCTCCTCATGCAATCCCGCCATGTTGAACATCGCTGGTATATATTGCGGTGAAATTTCAAGGGCCAGGGCATAGGACTCCATCGCTTTTTCGCTTTTGCGTATGTCTGAGTAAAGCACGCCAAGGTTGGAATACACCTCTTCCAGGCCTGTAATTCCAAGTTGTATTGCCTGTTCATAAGCATCAATTGCCTGGGAATATTGCTTCGCTTTCTTGTACAGCAAAGCCAGGTTAAACCAGGCATTTGCATTTGCAGGATTGTTGGCAATGAAATTACGGTATTCTTCAATTGCAGTACCATATTGCCCAAGCTCAGCAAGTATCGTTGCAAGACGTTCACAATAACTGAGGCTACCCGGCGCGACACTCAGCAATGATCTTAAAGTATCAACGGCTTCCAATGGTCGCTGGTAGCCCGTGTACAATTCCAGCAGTGCCAGCAGGATTATTTCCTTTTCACTATGTTGAGTCAGCAGATTGATCAGCAATGATTCTGCGGCCTGGTAGTTACCGTTCCTTGCAAACTGACCTGCTTCATCCATTGCCTGCTGTAAATAACCTGGAATATTCATATCAATATCAGTGAATACCTGGCTGCGCTGTTAGCGGTCATGCACCGGGACGACATCAAAGGCCACGGTAGTACGTGGCTTCGTGGAATCAAATGGCACCGTTCCATGCCACATGTATGAAGGAAAAAGCACCAGTTGTCCAATACCGGGCTGGATCTTGCGAGCGGCCAGGCCGCGCCATCCAAGGTTAATATCCGGTTCACCAAACTTTATACCACCCCCATGAGATTCTGACTCACTTACCTCTGCGGGTACCTGCACATAGTAAGCTGAACTTATCCAACCCAGCGGGTGAATATGCTGGGTATGGTAGCCTGAAGACTGCAGTCGAACAGACCAGGAGGCGGAGAATTCAAACTTGTCACTGCGACGCATGATCAAGGGATGTGCATCATTATGCCCAAGACGATCAATGTAATCCGCGATGCAGGCTTTCAGGCCAGCCACGAGCTGCCTGATTTCCCTCTCGTCGCGGTCAAAAAGATCACCGTAGGTCTGTGTTCCTCCCCGCAACGTCTGCTCTGGTGGGTGATTTTTTCCCAGGTGCAGGGAGTCAAGCAGTGTCGCGAGCTGGCGATTAAATTCCTCCGCACTTTGATACTCATCCGGCACCGGTACATCGTAAACCTGCACGAATTCCTGGTAGTTGTTGATAAATTCATCGGCCGGGTTTTCCAGCATGCGCCAGCACAGGCCAAGGTAGGCTATCGCTCGCTGGTTAAAGGGTGTTTCACTGGCCGCCATTTCAGCATGGCGCAAGGCTTCCTTTGCATTTTGAGTGGCCAGCAGGGCCCGCGCATAGCTGACCCGCTGGTCAGCTATGACTCCGTCGCTTGCGATCGCGCGCGCGTGGTTCTCCAGTGCCCTGTCCCAGTTATCCATGCCCTCGCAGACATGGCCCAGCAGGCTGTATATTTCTGCTGATTCCAATCCGTGGCCGACAGCATTCAACAACCTGGATTCTGCCTCTTCGTAGCGCTCAAGGTGAAAAAGGTCGAGTGCATATGCCACGTTGAGGGGCAATGATCTGGGCAACCTGTCCAGGGCCGATCGGTAGGAGTCAAAATGACCGTCCAGCGCATCCTGTTCCCACAACAACTTGTTGAGATTCCGGTGGCTGATAACGTCCTCGGGGTTACGCTTGATCGCTTCGAGGTAAGCATTGACAGCCGCGTCAATGTCCTGGCCGTCTACCAGGGCGCTACCAAGATTCTGGTATAGCTCGGCCCTGTCCAGCCCCAGGGAAATCGCTTTTTCATAGTGGCTTATCGCCTCGGACGATTTGTGTTTTCTACGCAGGCACACACCCAGGTTGTGGTGCGCCTCGGCAAAATCGGGGTTAATTCTCAGCGCCCTTTCCAGGAAATGGATAGCGCGATCTATATCATTGTCTGCCTGGTACAGGTTGGCCAACCCGAGACAGGCCGCCGCATCATTCACCTCCAGCTCCAGGCAGCGTTGAAATGCCTTTTCAGCATCTTCGTCCTGGCCCAGGCCTGCCTGGGTGAGTCCCAGGTTTCGCCAGGCATCGAGGTACTTGGGTGAGAGCTGCAGGGCACTCCTGTAACTCTGGACCGCTTCTTCGTGCCTTCCGGCAGCAGCTAGCGCGTTACCAAGGTTATTGAGAACTTCAGGCTGGTTCGAGTATTGCGCCAGTGAAGCGCGCATGTACTCAATGGCCTTATCAAGACTTCCCTGCTGTGAGTGAAGCAGGCCAAGCAACTGCAGGGCTACTGGGTGCTTCGGCTGCGTTCCCAGGAAAGCCTCGTATTTTCCCCGCGCATTGACCAGTTCTCCGCGCTGGTGCATGGCAACAGCCTCGGCAAGATCAGCCGGTAACTGGGAGAACGCTGATTGCTTATCTTCTTGCATGGAGAAATGTGAGTATAAATCGAGCCCTGGAAAAAGAAACGGCGGACCTGGGTCCGCCGTTTCGGGTACAACAAGTTACAAGGTATTGCTTAGAACTTCTGGCTAACACCAAAGAACATGTAACGACCCATGGTGTCCCAGAGGCCTGGAACAGTGTTACCGTTACCGAATGTGGAAATGTTGTTAAAAAATCCATTAATCGGTGGGTCATTGTCAAACACGTTACTAACACCAATGTTCAGCGTGGTTTCACCAATACCTACCCACTGAGGTGTGTAGGAAAGTGACATGTCCATGTAGTTCTCGGAACTTGCATCACGCTCGTTGCCCTGGAAGTCATCCACGCCGCCAATATGACGCCAGGATGCAGTGAATACCATGTCCCATGGTGTGGTCCAGGTGGATGTCAGGGTATGACGCCATTCCGGTCGTGGACGCTGACAGGCACCACCAAAGTTACCACCACAATCGTTGATGGCTCCTCCAGGTGTTGGCTGCTCTTTCCAGGTTTCTACCCAGGTGCCACGCATGGTGAAATCCAAACTACCGTAGTTATTTGGGATTTCCAAAGCGTAACTGGCCTGGACGTCAATACCTGATGTATCAAAGAAGCCAATATTGACATCAGTTGACACAACATTTGGTGCCGATGTGCTGCTACCAATCCAGAGGTTACCGTTTGTCGGAGCACGATTAACCAGGTTACAGAACTGCGGGTCACCCGTGACACCACACTGGGTCACAACAAATTCCGGCGCGACCGTATCGATAGCATTCTTAATCTCGATACTCCAGTAGTCGACGCTCATCTGGAATCCAGGCAGTTGATCGGGTGTCAACACGATACCCGCGGTGAAACTGTTGGACTTCTCAGCTTCGAGGTTCGGGTTACCTCCAAAAGTCGCGTTGTACTGACCGGCAGGACTCAGTGGAATGTTGCCATACTGGGCAGCGGTAACGCCGGAGTTGGCGCACTGTGCCGCAGATTGAACCGGAGTAGCGCCAGCACATGGGTCAACACCAGCCCAGAGACCCAGGTTCTGTGGCTCGAACAGCTCACGAATGTTTGCTGTACGCATCGCACGTGAGTAACCACCACGGAACTTGACGCCCGAGATCGGGGTGTATTCGCCCTGGAACTTGTAGGTGTCGGTATTGATACCGGTGCTGTAATCGGAATAGCGATAGCCAACATCCAGCGTCAATGACTCGATCCAGTCCTGGTTTTGTGCCAGCGGAATCTGCGCTTCCACGAAGAACTCCGTGATGTCCTGTCCACCAGATACTGCTGCGGTCGGACCACCCTGGCCAGCACCATCACCACTCTGGTAACCCTGGTCAGGCTGGTAAACCATGCGCTCGTCTCGGTATTCACCACCAAGAACGATTTGCATGCCGTCCTCTGCCATCGGGCTAACAAGACCGTAGTTGGTCAGGTCACCGGAAACATAGGCTACATACTGGTCCTGTTTCAGGTCACCCTGCGCATGCAGGTCAATGAACAGGTAGTTCAGCTGGTTCTGGTTAACGCCACCGGTTGTGAAAATATTCCATGGCACACAGTTCGGATCGCTACCGTCAATGACCGAAGAACAAGTCGGTGCACCACCAGGTCCGGGCACGACGTTCAGTGCACGGGTAATACGCGTGGTAGACAGGTCATTGTTGTAAAGCTCGGTCAGGTCGGTACGTGAGAAGTTGGCGAATGCATCATAGCTCCACTCATCGTTAATCTCACCACGAGCGCCGAACAGCAGTCGGTATGATGTATGCTCAATATCATCATTACGCGGACCACCTTCAACGTTACGACGACCAATGTAGTAAGGCACGCTGTTACCTGCAGCAATGTCAGCTGCGGAACAGCCGATTGCGGCAGACTGCTGGGCTGATAGCAGCGGGTTGTCACAGTTCAGGGTACTGGTGACAAAGAAAGCACCGGAAGGCGCAATCTGTGCGTTTGTCTTGTCACTCATGAACTGGAACTCTGCATAACCTTCGAAATGCTCGTTCACTTCATAGTGAGAGAACAGTCCGGCAGTGTAGCGTTCGTCAGGACGCTGGAAGTGGTTCAGAGGTGCGTAGTTGTAGAATTGGAAGTCCCAGGGTACAAACTGGTCACCCTGTACGGTGAAGTAAGTACCGGCAAAATCCGAGATCAGGCCAGTCGGCAATGTGGCAGAACCACCGCAGGCGAAAGGTCCATCAGCATCATCAATAGCACAGGCACTGAAGTCACGTTCTGACTGTGTTACACCGTTAATCTGGCGATAGCCGAGATAACCGGTGATGTTGCCTTTACCATCGGAGCTGTTGACACCAAAGGTCACGTTAACGTCATGACCGCCGCCGTCCCATGAACTGCCTTCGGCAAATTCAAAGTTACTTGCCTGGGCTGCTGCGACCACTGCATCAGAGCCATTGTTGTGATGGAATCCGGAATACTGGTAATCAATCTGCAGGCCTTCGAAGTCTTTCTTCATTACGAAGTTAACAACACCGGCCATAGCGTCAGAACCGTAGGTTGAAGAAGCACCACCGGTCAGGACGTCAATACGCTCGATAAGCGCACCAGGTACCTGGTTGATATCCGGCGCCAGCTGGAACACGTCACCAAAACCCATTCGGTGGCCGTTGGTCAGGACCAGGGTTCGATCAGAGGTGAGACCCCTCAAGTCGATGGTCGCTGTACCGGTAGCACCGTTGGCTTCGTTGGCTGTGAATTCCGGCGTAATGGATGGCAGGTCGTTGAGAAGATCTTCAACACGTGTAATACCACGTGCCTGCAGTTCCTCTGGTCGAATCATGCTAACCGGGCTGGATGTGGTGAGGTTAGCATCGGTCGCAATACGTGAACCGGTGATAACAACCTCTTCAATGGTTTCATCCCCTGAACCGAGGATACCTTTGGCTACTGCGCCTGGAACCGAGAGAATTCCCTTGATAACACCACCGACTCCTTCGGCGACTCCTTCTACGACTCCCTTTTCATCTTCCTGTGCCTGGGCTACGGACGGCGCCACGACTGTCGCTGCAATTGCTGCAGTGGACAACGCGCGCTGAACCGCAACCGAAAGCGGTTTCAGTTCAAACATAAGTTTTCTCCCATACTTGTTACTGCTTTTTACGACTAATTATTGTTGTGTTATAGAAACAACTACCCCTCTTCTATAACCCATGGGCGCGAGTATATGCCTAGTTAGGTATAAGGTAAAGCACTGAATAAGGTAGGAAAACTAACGTTACTTTCTTACAACAAAATGCCCCCTGCGGGGGTATCATTTTAGTCGCGTGACACCCACTCGACGACCGGTTTCAACGATGGTCATCTCGTAAAAGCCGAACAGGTTTTTCTTGATTTCCACCTGCGGACTTTCCAGGGTAATTGAGTACTTGTTGGTATGCCGTTGCTGCCAGACCTCGCCATTGTCCAGCGTGAAAATGGTTTTGCCCCACCAACCCTTGAAGGTGCCCTTGATTTTTCTCTTTACACCGGTCTGCTGTATTTCCCTGATTTTCTTGTCTTTTTTGACAAGTTGCTCAGATTCATGGGCAATAAAATTGAGGATCCATCGATCCAGCTGGCGCAATTCCTCCTCGCTAAGCTGGTCAAGGCCAGCCGCGTTAAACTGGCCCTGGCTCATCATTTGCCTGAGGCCTTTCCAGCTGTCGGCCTTATCTTCCTGCGCCTGCACACCGGGGACCAGCAGCAGGAATATCGAAAATACGAGGGATATCGATAATTTTGTCTTTAACATCATGTCATCTCCAGTGACCACTAATGCAGCCTTGATTCGTAGGATTCCACCAGCTCATCCAGTTCCGATCGCAGGGGTGCTAACCAGCTTTCGTAGTTACGCCAGTGATCGAGCCCTTCCCTGTAAATGGGGGTCCTGACCTGTTCCGAGCTCGCCGTACTGACCGCACGCTGGTTATTATAAAACTCGAGACACTGTTCTTCGAAATCCAGGCCACAGTATTTTAACAGCGCACGTACTTCCTTTTCCGTATCCTCCACCAGGTTTTCATACATGATGCGATGAATGCGACCTGGAAGCACTTCATCGAAATGCGCCATGAGCGTGACGTAGTCCCGGTAGTATCGTGCTATGTCCTCAAGGCGATAGGCAAAATTCTGCCCGCTTGAGAAATGCTCCTTGAAAACTGAAAAACTGCAGGCCATTGGGTGACGGCGAACATCAATAATTCGAGCATTGGGAAGAACCAGGTGAATCAGTCCCACGTGTTCACAGTTGTTGGGCAGCTTATCGATAAAGTAAGGCCTGTCGAGCTGTCGTTGCTCCCTGGTTTGCCTGATGTAACTCTCACCCATTTCCCTGAGCGCACTCACCTCCACTTCTGAAAGCGCCTCGGGATAGCCGAGACCACCATTTGACGTGCTCCAGTTATTCAGAAATCCCGCGATACCCGGTATGTCGATTAACTCCATGGTACCTTCTACCTGTGAATGACTGGCGAGGATCTGTTCCACAAGGGTAGAACCGGAACGTGGTAAGCCCACGATGAAAATCGGATCTTTCGCTTCAAAGCCCTGCTTTGAAAGCGCCTCCAGCTGCTCCGCGCTGAAATACCGCAGCGATCTTGATACATGCTTCGACATGGCTGACGAATCATAGGGAAAGTTTTCCACCCGAAGCCTGTTAGCAGCTTCGTAGAAGCGGAACGAATCTTCAAATTGCCCCCTGTTTTCCAGTGCACGGGCAGTGGCAAACTGGATATTAACCAGGTCGGTCACGGGCAGTTCCTTATCGCCCATGCCCCGCAGTGCCTGCAACTCTTCGTCCTCGAACTGGAAATTCTTCAGGTTGGCAAGACTCCACCACGGTTCGCCGTATTGTGGCGCCTGGTTTATTGCCCTGCGGTAGGCGTCAATGGCATCGTCACGTCGACCCACCGTTTTCAACACGTGCCCGAGGCTTGTCCAGGTAGCCGGTTCATTGGGGTTGGTTTCCAGGATGTCTTCGCACAGTTCAATCGCCGGCTGGTACTGGCGCAGGCGTACATGAACTGCAACAGCAAGCTTCTTCGCATCAAGGTTGTGCGGATCTGCGGCGAGCAGTGTTTTGATTTCAGCCAGCGCGGCAGCAGCCCTGTTTTTACGCAGCAGGACCACGGCATAGTTATGACGCGCTCGGCCGTAGCCTGGCGCCAGCGCCAGGCATTCGCGAAAGTAGGCCTCAGCCTCGTTGATTCTTCCAGCATTTTCCGAGAGTTCCGCGAGTATGCATATAGCGACCACGTCGCTACCCTGCTGTTGCAGGTAAGTGCGCAGGAAGTTCTCTGCCTCCTTGTAATGCCCCTGCGCGATAGCCGTCTTTACCTGCTGCAGGTGTGGAGAGCTTTCCGCGTGAACAACGTAGTGTGAAAATGCTTCGTGGGCTTCCTGCTGCTTGTTGGCACTGGTCAGCAGATCTGCAAGGGCCAGCCAGGCATCGGCAAAATCAGGCTTGATTTCTATTGCGCGGCGCAGGGTATGCTCTGCCGCTTCCGTGCGCTTGTCTTCCGCCTGTGCGAGGCCAAGCTGAAGATGCACCAGCGGCGCATCGGGACACTTGTCGGCCAGGTCCTGCAACACCTCGGTCGCTTCAGCGAAGCGAGACTGCAGGCGCCGCGCAATACCAAGAAACAGCATGGCCATTTCCTGGCCGGGGGCTTCTTCCAGTAATGCCTTCGCTTCCGCCTCTGCATTGGCAGGCTGGCTCGACAACAGGGCCTCGATACTCGAAAGCCTGGCCTCGATATTTTCAGGAATGGAATTTGAAGATTGCAAAACAGTATCTTCCGTCAACAAGTGCGCAGAGTTTGCCCCGCCTCGATCCAATGATCAATCGGAATCTGGAGATAATTATCAGCCGCTGGACCCTGCTTTCTCTGCCTGAACAACCCACGCTGATGGCTGTGCCTGTGGGCCAAATTCGAGCGTGGATTCACTGGTGACAGACATGCCGAGCTGCCGCAGATCATTTAACAGGTCGCCGAGTGCGGCATCATCCAGTGCAGCGTCAAGCATGGAGGACATACGTCCCGCGTAGGTCTGCAGCTCACTTTGCATAACCTCGACCCACTCGAGCAACTCGCTCGGCCTGTATGACCTGAGCCGTGAATACATGTGGCCGATATCCTCGTAAATTTTGAACAGGGTACCCGAGGCAACCGCTTTACCGCGGCTTGCGAACACCTGCTCGGTTGCTGCAACCGCAGCTGCAAACTGCCTGTCACAGGACTGCACCTGCGATTTCGTTGTTATTGCTGCATCCACTACGACAACCTGGAACAGGCTGGCAAAATGTTCAAGTAAGCTGGAATGCCTGAACGACTCGATTGCCTGCAGGTTGATTTGACATTCCCGGTAAATCGCCCCGTTCTCAAGGTGAAGAACTGCGCTAAAACTACCACCTGGCCTGAGCACTCGAATAGCCTCGGGAAAACCGTCTTTACCCGCATATTCAATCCCAAACTGGCTTGTCACGATATCGAAAGTATCATCACTAAACGGCATTTGGCTGACTGGCGCAGCTATTCCATTAAGCGTGCTGTCACGCCGCACCATTTCCTTGACCGCGGCGAGGGAATCATCCAGTCCATATATGCTGGCGGCTGCGTCCAGCTGCCTGCTGCTGGAAAGCGCAAACCTGGGTACTGCGCCATTACCACAGGCAATATCAAGCAGGGAGCACGGCTTATCCAGGGAAGCGATTTGTTCCGTAAAAAATTGCCGCCAGAACTTTTCCAGTGCATCGTCCTGCGGTCCCCCATCCAGGTGGGCTGCAGAGGACTCGGCATTTCGCCAGTAGGCATCCCAGTCGACATTGTCCATGGTGATCAAGCGTTATCGGGATATAGCCTGCTGCGGGTAATAGAAAAACTGGCCTGGTACGGAACAGTGAACCGTTTCAGGAATTGCTGTCGTTAAGGCGATCCATTTTTCTTCGGTAACGGGCCTGCTGTGCGTGATTGGAACTCAGTTCCAGGGCCTTGTTGAAATGGGTGTAGGCTTCCTGGTTGCTGCCGGTTCGTTCGAGAATCGCACCCTTTAAAAAGAAGAATCGATGTTCCTTATCATAACGGCCGATCGCGTCGTCAATGTGCGCAAGGGCACTATCATAATCTCGCTGTATAAACGCTTTCTGCGCAATGTTGTAAAGGAAATAGGGGTTTTGCATGCGGTAGGCTTCCGCTTTTTCCTCGTAATAAAGCGCGAGCTCTATTTTTCCGCTGTCCCGGTAAAGCCTCGCCATGTTGCTCATTGCGACCAGGTCGTCCTCGTTACTATCAATTGCTGCGATATAGGACAGCTCGGCTGCCTGCCGGTTACCGGCGCGCCGGTACAGCGAACCGAGGTTGTTCCACAGGAACGATATTCCCGGTTCAATCTCGATAGCTTTCACCATGTAGCGCAAGGCCTCGGAGTAATCGCTGTCCATGAGGTAGCCCATGGCCTTGTTATTGTAGTGCTGGGCAAGCGCGAGGCTGTCGTCAATATTCCTTTGCTCGTAATGCTGCTCGTACTCCTCTGCATTCAGGTCGATAACATGCCTGAAGCGTTGCTGCCTGGTTACCATGGCATTGATGTGCTTGTTCAGTACCAGGGTGTTGTTGCTGCGCATGTCCCAGATTGGCGGTACATCCACCTCGTTGTATTGCGCATCCATGTCCACGTAACGTGCCATGGCGATAAACAGGTTTGTAAAAGACAGGCAGTTTGCCCGTCCGTGCTCAAATACCTCTTCGGCGGTATAGGTAGCATGGGCATCGTAACTCAGCGCCAGTCCCGAGCTACCGATCAGGGCGCTGACCAGCGCCGTCACGCGGTCCCTGCCTTCGTAGCCATCAACGGCATGCTCGGCGTACCTGCGCATTTCGGGATTCAAATAAAGGATGCGTTCTTCGGGAAGATCCTGCCAGTCTATTTCAACACCGTCCAGGGCGCGACCGCTCAGCAACCAGTCTACCTGCTCATGAGTCAGGGAAGTGATATTCCCTGTCGTGGCACAGCCACCCAGTAGCACAATTCCAAGCAGGAGATAAACCAGTCTTACCATGACACTGACCTTTTCGTTATGTATTGCCCGGCACGATCGAAACACGACGATACATGGATATTAGCCGAAATACGCACATTCAGCGATGGAATTCGTCCCCGGTGCGATAAAACGCAGTTTCACCCGCCCTTCTTTTGCCCGCTGGCTCCACATTGCAGGTAGAAAAGGTATCATGGGCCGGTGGTGGAAAATCTCAGCAACACGGTACGTATTACCCAGGAGGAGATATGCATCGAATATCATTAAGAATTCTTACTATTCTTATGCTTTTACCGGCACTTTTTGCCTGCCAGACAAACCCGGTTGTAAAGGCCGAAGCGAGCCAGGCGATGGAAAAGACCGAACCGGCTTTTCCCAGCACCTACACCCCGATCCCCCATGAAGCCGTCATTATCAGGAATGTCACAGTGCTCACTGGCACAGGAAAGCAGCTTGAAAATTCCGCTATCTTGCTGGAAGACGGCCTGATCTCGGAAATAGGTGATGATATACAGTCCCGCCCCGGCGCAAGGGAAATAGACGGCACGGGTAAATGGCTCACGCCCGGCCTGATTGACGTACACTCGCACCTGGGTGTGTACCCCGTGCCAGTACACGAGGCCGCGCAGGATGGTAACGAGATTACCTCACCAAACACGGCCCAGGTGTGGGCCGAGCACTCAATTTTCACACAGGACCCACAGTTTACCCTGGCACTCGCCGGCGGCATCACTGCCCTGCAGATTCTTCCGGGTTCAGCAAACCTCTTTGGCGGACGCGGGGTAACGCTGAAGAACGTACCTTCCCGCACCATGCAGGGCATGAAATTCCCGGGCGCTCCCCATAGTTTAAAAATGGCCTGCGGGGAGAATCCAAAGCGCGTCTACGGGGAAAGAAAACAGGCACCCGCTTCACGCATGGCAAACGTGGCGGGCTATCGTGCGGCATGGATAAAGGCCACCGAGTACATGCAAAAACAGGATAAGTACCGGGAAAAGCAGGCCAGCGGTGAAGAAGCAGATCCGCCAACCCGGGATCTGCAGATGGAAACACTGGCGGAAGTATTGAGGGGCAATATCCTCGTGCATAACCACTGTTACCGTGCAGAGGAGATGGCAGTCATGCTCGATATTGCCAGGGAGTTTGGTTACCGGGTGACTGCATTTCATCACGCCATCGAGGCTTACAAGATAGCAGACGTGCTCGCCCGTAATAAGGTCTGCGCAGCCATGTGGCCCGAGTGGTGGGGATTCAAGCATGAAGCTTACGACATGGTGGAGGAAAACGTTGCGATGGTGGATCACGCCAACGCGTGCGCCATTGTTCATACGGATGATGCAATCACCATACAACACCTGAACCAGGAAGCCGCCAAGGTAATGGCCTCTGGCAGAAAAGCCGGTTTCCCGGTAAGCCGTGCCCAGGCAATCAAGTGGATAACATTGAACCCGGCGCTTTCGCTGGGAATCGCTGACAGGACAGGCAGCCTTGAGGTCGGAAAAATGGCCGACGTTGTGCTCTGGGATGGTGACCCCTTCAGCATCTTCAGCAAGGCGGAACAGGTCTATATTGATGGTGCACTCATGTATGACCGTAACGATCCGTCGTACCAGCCGGTACTGGATTTCGACCTTGGTATTACTGACCCTGAAGGGGAAAGACTATGAGTATCCTCAAACAACTGGTAAGGGTGAGCTTGCTGCTATGTTTCCTTACCCAGGTAAACGCAGCCCCGTTACTTATTCAAAACGCACATGTCTACACGGGCACGGGTGAGAAGTCCCTGGAAAACACAGACATTCTTGTTGTCGATGGGGTAATTAGGAAACTGGGACAGGGACTCGCTGAAAACTTTGACGGCAAGCTTATCGATGCCAAAGGTAAATCGGTGACACCCGGCCTGACAAACGCCTACACCCACCTCGGCCTGGTAGAAATATCTGCGGTCAGTCATTCAAGGGACACAAGTACCAAGGACAAGTTGCTGGGTCCGTCTTTCCAGGTTGCCAGCGCTGTCAACCCGGCAGCAACCGCGATACCGCATAACCGCATAAACGGATTAATCCATTCCATCGTCGCGCCTGCAGGCGGTCACCAGCTTTTTGCTGGACAGGCCGCCGCAATACGCCTTGCAGGGGACGGAACAACCGTCATCAATCCGAATGTCGCGATGTTTGCCCACTACGACAGCAAGGGCAGTGAGCTAAGCGGCGGGTCGCGAGCCGCCACCCACGGAAGACTGCAGCTCTCGCTGGATGATGCAATTGACTATGGCAAAAATCGTAGCAGGGCTCGCGCTGGCGATTGGCGTGAGTTTTTCATGCCCCTGAATGACCTGGAAGCACTACAAGCGGTCGTGTCGGGCAAACAGGTGCTTGCCGTCATCGTCCACCGGGAAAGCGATATTCGAAACCTGCTGGAACTGAAAAAAAACTACGACCTTAATCTTGTACTGGTCGGGGCCACGGAAGCGTGGCGCCTCGCGGATGACATTGCCAGCGCAAAAGTACCCGTCATCATGGACCCAATGGCAAACCTGCCCCTTGATTTTGACCAGCTGTCGGCCCGGCTTGATGCAGCTTCCATTCTTTACCGCTCCGGTGTGAAAATGCTATTCACCGGTGTCGCATGGCGCAATACGCACTCTGCTCACCTGGTCCGCCAGGCCGCGGGAAATGCAGCTGCCCGGGGCTTGCCGGTGGACGAAGCAATACGAGCCATGACCCTGAATCCGGCCGAGGTGTTTGGCTTTGCGGATAAATTCGGCAGTATCGAGGAGGGCAAGATTGCCGATCTCGTGATCTGGGATGGTCATCCGCTGGAATTACTGACACGTGCTGACCAGGTTCTCATCAATGGCAAAGTGATACCCATGGTATCGCGATCAACACGTCTCAGGGACAGGTACCGCGAGCTGGATACCAGGTATCCGCACGCGTACAGGAGATAAATAAAGGCCAGTGAAGAGTTACAGCCGGTCTTCGAAAACGTTGACGTCGGCGGTCTTCCTGATGTCTTTAACCAGCTGTTGCCAGGTAGTGCCGGCTTTCAGGCGCAGAAGCTGGTTCTTTATATTTGTCACGTCAGCGTCCTGGAACGTAGAGGGGTCCGGGTCGTTTACACCTGTCAGTATCACCAGTGCATAGTCTCCTGAACCGAGGCTGCTGCCACCAAAAAGTGATTCCCCCTCAGGTGGACGGCCAAGCCTGAACGCCGTTCGAACCACGGAGCGATTAATGCCGGTATTGTCTCGCTTTATCGCCGTGGAAGGTGTCCACACGACCTCGTACTCTTCAGCCAGTGCCTCGGCCGCTGAACCGGCTCTTAATTTTTCAAGAATGGCCTCGCCTTTTTCTCTTACCTGCTGGCTTGCCTGTTCATACTTAATTCTTGTTACGATGCGCTCGCTGACCTGGTCAAGGGGAAGCGGTTTCGCTACCACGTGTTCAAGCACGCGAAGTACCACAACACGATTATCGCCTACTTCCAGCAACTCGCTGTTATTTCCATTTAGCACTTCTTCTGAAAAAGCGGCGGACTTTATGCGGTTATGGGACAGCAGGGGATCGTCGGTGGTTTCGCGGCTGATAAAATCGCTTTCCTCTACCTGGAGCCCCAGCTCTTCGGCAGCCACCTCGAGGCTGTCCGGGTGTTCGTAGGCAAGGTTGGCGAGCTGGTCATTTAACTCGAAGTACTCGTTTTCAGCCGCGCTAAGGCGCCAGGCTTCTTCAACAGCCTCTCGTACATTGTCCAGGGTGTTTTTCACACCCCCCTTGATCTTGTCGACCCTGACCACGTCGACACTCTTGGCCGTGGCTATCGGAGCACTGATCTCACCTTCACCAAGGGAAAACATCACTTCGTCCACCTCGGCCGGCATGATTCCACGGGTCATAAATCCCAGTTCACTCATTTCGATGCTGAACTTTGGATCATCGCTGTGCTTCTCGGACAATTCATCAAAGCTCATACCCCCCTTTAGCAGGTCGATAAGTTCCTGGGCCCTGGCTGACGCTGCTGCAATATCACCGGAAGATTGTTCCTCGGGCAAAGCGATAGTGATGTGGCGTATTTGACGCTGATCTTCTACATCGTAATCAGCGCGATTATCCTCGTAATAGGCCTGCAGGGCTTCCTCGTTCAGCTCAAGTCCCGTGGCAATTTTCTGCAGGGCAAGGTCAATATAGGCAATCTTTACTTTCTCAGGATCCATGTAGTCCTGGATATTTTGCTGGTAAAAGTCGGAAATTTCTTCCTCACTAACCGTTATTTCTTCCTTGAGTTCGTTGGAGGAAATTATCGTGTAACTGAAATCGCGACTCTGGTTTTGCATCGCTACGATCAACTGGACTTCGTCATCGGTAACAATGATGCTCTCCGCCAGCGAGGCCTGGAGTTGTTCCGCCTTCATGTCCTCCTGCAGTTCGTTTTCAAACGCTACAGGCGTCAACCCAACCTGGGAAACGGCTCTCTCGTAAAGAAAATTATCAAAGCCCCTTTCTCCCTGGAAAGCGGGCAGTTCGTTAATTACGCTACGCACCTGTGCAGCACTAACCCTTAAATTCAATGAGTCGTTGACCTGGGCTACCAACTCCCTTTCGATGAGCGAATCAATAGTTTGCTTTTTAACCAGGTCATCATCGAGAGTACCGCCATTGTCTCCCAGTGCTTCCTGCCACTGGCGACGAACACCCTGGTAGATTCGCTGATACTCGCGCAGGTCAATTTCTGCATCATTGACAGTAATTGCGACAACTTCGCCGCTCTGGTCAAAATAGAAACTAACGCCCCAGAAAGCGAAGGTGATAATAAGGAGCGTGACAATAGTGAGGGCAATCAGACCAGAGGTCTTTTCTCTTATGAATTGGAGCATAGAACTTCACTAAGTAAATTGAATTAACCATTGCCGCATCGTGACATTTAACGCGCTCGCGGCATTCCAAACATCCATTTTAACCATGTAAATAAAAAAGGGCGTGTTAAACACGCCCCGCATTTTAATGGCGGAGTGGACGGGACTCGAACCCGCGACCCCCGGCGTGACAGGCCGGTATTCTAACCAACTGAACTACCACTCCAGCAGTTCTGGTGGGTGCTGAGAGGCTCGAACTCCCGACATTCGCCTTGTAAGGGCGACGCTCTACCAACTGAGCTAAGCACCCGAGAGGCGCGCTAGTTTATGGCATCTTTTAATGCTTTGCCAGCTTTGAATCCCGGGACTTTAGAAGCTTTAATTTGAATCTCTTCCCCAGTGCGAGGATTACGACCTGTTCGAGCGGCGCGACTACGTACTGTGAAAGTCCCGAAGCCAACTAACGTCACGTTATCACCCGATTTCAATGCACCTGTAATTGCATCGATGGCAGCGTCTACAGCACGACCCGCTGAAGCCTTGGAAAGATCAGCAGCATCAGCAACTGCATCGATCAGTTCAGCTTTATTCATAATTGTTTTTCTCCTAAATGTGATTCCCCATCATAACGGTCCGACCTGGAGATAATATGGAATGTGAACGGCCAGAAAACAACCGACGAGGCTTTATAACAAGCGCTATCAGGCCCGTCAAGCAATGCGCCCAGGAATGGTGAAAAAAGTCCGAACCAGGCTATTTTGTGGCGATTAATGAGGTCTAATCGTGCCTTTTTCCTTGCCGGACTGCTTTTCCTTACTCGTTGACTCGGCGTCTTTTTTCTGCGCCGGACTGACGGTCGGCATGTGCTGCAGGGCGACTTCAAGTACCTCGTCGATCCACCTGACGGTTCGAATATCGAGGTTCTGTTTTATGTTCTTTGGAATCTCTGCGAGCTCACGTTCGTTCTCCCATGGAATCAGTACCGTCTCTATTCCACCCCTCAATGCTGCGAGTAACTTTTCCTTGAGACCACCAATGGGTAGCACTTCGCCGCGCAGGGTAATTTCTCCCGTCATCGCGACGGATGATTTGACTGGAATGGATGTCAGCGCCGATACCAGGGCAGTACACATGGCCACGCCGGCGCTCGGACCGTCCTTCGGGGTCGCGCCTTCCGGCACGTGAATGTGAAAGTCGCTTTCCTTGTAGAAGTCTGCATTGATACCGAGGACCTCGCTGCGGCTCCTGACCACGGTGCGGGCTGCCTCGATGGATTCGAGCATCACATCCCCCAGCTGCCCGGTGCGCTTCACATCACCTTTACCGGGCACCACGCTGGCTTCAATCGTCAGGAGATCTCCACCCACCTCGGTCCAGGCAAGGCCGGTTACCTGGCCAATTCGATCTTCTTCCTCAGCCCGACCAAAGCGAAACTTTTTCACACCAAGCAGTTTTTCCAGCTGCCGCGGAGTCACGGTCAGCTTCTTGAGATCAGTCTTCAGCAGTAACTTCTTGACAACTTTTCGGCAAATATTGGCAATTTCCCGTTCCAGGTTTCGAACCCCGGCTTCGCGCGTGTAGTAACGAATAATGTCACGAACCGATTTCTCACCGATGCTGATTTCTTCGGGTTCAAGTCCATTGCCTTTTACCTGCTTTGGAATCAGGTACTTTTTCGCGATATTGAATTTTTCATCTTCGGTGTAACCGGAGAGCCTGATCACTTCCATCCTGTCGAGTAAGGGTGCCGGTATATTCAAACTGTTGGCAGTCGTGACAAACATGACTTCCGAGAGATCGTAATCCACTTCCAGGTAGTGATCGTTGAAAGTATGGTTCTGTTCAGGATCCAGCACTTCCAGCAGGGCTGATGCAGGGTCGCCCCTGAAATCCATTGCCATCTTGTCCACTTCATCAAGCAGCACAAGTGGATTCTTGGTACCGACTTTTGACATGCTCTGCAGGATCTTCCCTGGCATGGAGCCTATGTAGGTACGCCTGTGGCCGCGGATTTCAGCCTCATCACGCACACCACCGAGGGACATGCGAATAAACTTTCGATTTGTTGCCTTGGCTATGGAACGACCCAGCGATGTCTTGCCGACACCGGGAGGTCCGACCAGGCACAGGATTGGCCCCTTTAGCTTTTTAACCCTTTGCTGCACGGCCAGGTACTCAAGGATCCTTTCCTTCACTTTCTCCAGGCCATAATGATCTGCTTCGAGAATCTTCTCGGCCTTGTTGATATCTCTTGAAACCTTGCTGCGTTTCTTCCATGGCACGCTAACGAGCCAGTCAACGTAGTTGCGAACCACGGTCGCCTCTGCTGACATTGGCGACATCATTTTCAGCTTGTTTAATTCAGACGTGGCTTTTTCCTTTGCTTCCTTGTGCATGCCCGATTTTTCAATCTTATCAGCCAGGTCTTCAATTTCATTGGGCACGTCATCCATTTCGCCCAGTTCCTTCTGAATGGCTTTCATTTGCTCATTCAGGTAGTACTCGCGCTGGCTCTTCTCCATCTGCGACTTAACCCTGCCGCGAATTCGTTTTTCCACGTGCAACAGGTCAATTTCGGATTCCATGAGCTGGATTAGGAATTCAAGTCGTTCGTAAACATCGACGAGGGCCAGAACATTTTGCTTTTCTTCGATTTTGACGGCCATGTGGGCGGCAATTGTGTCCGCCAGGCGGCTGGCATCGTCGATACTGGCAAGGGATGACAGGATCTCCGGCGGTACTTTCTTGTTCAGCTTCACGTACTGGTCAAACTGGTGCATGGCAGAACGACCCAGGATGTCGATTTCCTTTTCATCAACCAGTTTGGGTTCAAGTAACTTGGCCGTGGCGGAGAACATCGAGTCCGATTCTATGAATTCCCTTATCTGCGCGCGCTCTGCCCCCTCTACCAGTACCTTGATAGTGCCGTCGGGCAATTTCAGCAGCTGTAGTATGTTGGACAGGGTTCCAATGGAATGTATTTCACCGATTTCCGGGTCATCTTCCACTGCACTTTTCTGGGCGACAAGGAGGATTTGCTTGTTACCCTCCATGGCCTTGTCCAGTGCCCGCACTGACTTTTCCCTGCCCACGAACAGGGGGATCACCATGTGCGGGTAGACGACGACGTCGCGCAGCGGTAAAACCGGGTAAACGGTCTCTTCAGTTTCGTTTGTAGTTTCGATATCCATTGCAATTAATATTCAAGATTTACGCCATATAGGACCTATATGGCGCTGCCACGGTGAATTTCAAGGGGTAGTTGTCCGTAAATCCCTGGATTACAGGGATAAATCAGCATTGCGAGCTTATTCGGTATCGGAAGCCGCCTTTGACAGGTCATTGCCTTCATAAATCATTAGCGGCTTGGAATCGCCGGTAATGACACCTTCATCAATGACAATTTTGGTCACATCATCCATGGATGGGAGATCGTACATGGTATCTAACAAGACGTTTTCAAGGATGGAACGCAGTCCTCGAGCGCCGGTTTTGCGCTCCATTGAACGCCTGGCGACACTGCGAAGTGCATCTTCGCGAAACTCGATTTCGCAACCTTCCATCTCGAAAAGTCGTGAGTACTGCTTGGTTATGGCGTGCTTGGGTTCAAGCAGGATTTCCACGAGCTGATCTTCATCGAGTTCATCCAGCGTGGCTGCAACCGGAAGGCGACCAACAAACTCCGGTATCAGTCCATACTTGATGAGATCTTCAGGTTCCACTGAGCGAATCAGTTCGCTGACATTCTTCTTGTCGTCCTTGCTCTTCACTTCTGCAGAGAAACCAATACCACCCTTTTCAGAGCGTTCACGGATTATCTTGTCCAGCCCGGCAAAAGCACCTCCACAGATAAACAGGATATTGGCAGTGTTCACCTGCAGAAATTCCTGCTGCGGGTGTTTACGCCCACCCTGTGGTGGTACAGAGGCTACGGTACCCTCGATCAATTTCAGCAGAGCCTGCTGCACACCTTCGCCGGAGACATCACGGGTAATAGACGGGTTGTCTGACTTGCGCGAAATCTTGTCAATTTCGTCAATGTACACTATGCCGGTCTGTGCCTTTTCGACATCGTAATCACATTTCTGCAGCAACTTTTGAATGATGTTTTCAACATCTTCGCCAACATAACCTGCCTCTGTCAGCGTGGTAGCGTCAGCAATAGTGAAAGGCACGTTCAGCAAGCGGGCCAGGGTCTCCGCAAGCAGGGTTTTACCACTGCCCGTGGGGCCGATCAGGAGTACGTTGCTCTTGGCGAGCTCGACTTCGGAGGACTTGATATCCTGCTCAAGGCGCTTGTAATGGTTATAAACCGCAACAGAAAGAATTTTCTTGGCCTGTTCCTGGCCGATAACGTATTCATCGAGAATCTGCTTAATTTCGTGTGGAGTCGGAAGGCTCCCTCCACTACCACCAACAGACTTCTCCTGGATTTCTTCACGAATGATGTCATTGCAAAGTTCGACACATTCATCGCAGATAAAAACTGAAGGCCCCGCGATTAGCTTGCGAACTTCGTGCTGACTCTTGCCACAAAAAGAGCAATACAGTAAACGGTCACCATCTCCCGTCTTGCCTTGCTTGTTATCACTCATAAATGCACCCTATGCATGTTTCAAATTTCATTCTGCTTCGGAATCTGCATCTTCACCTGCAGATGCATTTTCCGGGACATTTTGCCGCTCATTCAGAACCGCATCGATAAGGCCGTATTCCTGTGCCTGCTCTGCACTCATAAAATTATCGCGCTCGGTGTCCTCCTGGATTTTCTCCATGGACTGCCCGGTATGCCTGGACATGAGCTCGTTGAGCTTTTCCTTGGTCTTGAGGATCTCCCTGGCATGTATATCGATGTCCGTCGCCTGCCCCTGGAATCCTCCCAGCGGCTGGTGGATCATCACGCGTGAGTGTGGAAGGCAGTAACGCTTTCCTTTCGCTCCACCGGTAAGTAGAAGCGCGCCCATGCTGGCCGCCTGGCCAACGCACATCGTGCTTACATCAGGCTTTACAAATTGCATGGTGTCGTAAATAGCCAGCCCGGCCGATACCACGCCACCCGGTGAGTTGATATATAGATGTATGTCCTTGTCTGGATTCTCGGATTCAAGGAACAGCAGCTGTGCCACGATCAGGTTGGCTACGTTATCCTCCACTGGACCCACAAGGAATATCACGCGCTCCTTTAAAAGGCGGGAATATATATCGTAGGAGCGTTCTCCCCTGGAGGTCTGTTCGACCACCATGGGAATAAGGTTTAAACCCTTAATTTCGTTATCATTCATAATCTTATAGATATCGGAACGAATCCCGATTTCTTTACTCCGTCTCAGTCTGCCCTTTATTCATTAAATCGTCAAATGCCAGCTGCGTCTCCTGCATTTTTGCCTTGCCACAGACAAAATCAATCACCGCATCCTCCAGTACCAGCGCTTCCACCTCGGCGAGGCGGTTTTTGTCGCTGTAATACCAGTTAACCACGGCGCTGGGATCCTCATAGCTGGCCGCATTTTTTTCAATCGTTTCACGAACTTTTGATGCTTCCGCGCGCAATTCGTGCTTTCGTATCAATTCTGCCACAATAAGTTGAAGCGCAACCCGTCTTGTGGCCTGTTCTTCAAACATGCTGAGATCAACCGGTGGCGCTGCTTTTGGATCCATACCATATTGCGCCATGTTGTCAGTAAATTGCTTTTGCATGTTTTGCTGCTCGGCTTCAATCATAGTGCGTGGCAGGTCTACCTTGTTGGCCTCGGCCAGGGCATCCATCACGGCATCACGCTGGCGATTTCTCAGGGCCGTTTCCGACTCCCTCGTCATGTGCTGGCGGATTTCTGTGACGAAAGCATCCTTACCGCCCTCTTCTACACCAAATGCTGCGAAAAACTCGTCATCAAGCTCGGGCAGAACCGCTTCCTTGACCTCGTGAATTTTCACTGTGAACTCAACATCCTTTCCGGAGAACTCCTCTTTCTGGTAGGGATCCGGGAATTTCAGATCCAGCACAACTTCTTCGTCCGCCTTCTTACCAATCAGGCCGTCTTCAAAACCGGGTATGAAAGAATTTGAACCCAGCTCCAGCTCAAAGTCTGTTGCCTTGCCACCCTCAAACTCTTCGCCATTCATGCGGCCGGTGAAATCAATCTTCAGCTTGTCGCCGGACTGGCTCTCGCGCTCGGTTACCTGGAAATCCTGTCGCTGCTTGCGCAGTGTTTCAATCATCTTCTCGGTATCGGCATCGGATATGTCACACTTTGGCTGTTCGATTTCCAGGCCTTCCACGTCAGCCAGCTCAATGTCAGGCATGACCTCGAACTGCGCGGTGTAAACCAGCCCCTGCCCCAGCTCCGCTTCGAGGGGGTCAATTTTCGGCATGCCCGCAGGACGCAGTTTTTCCTGGTTAATAGCGTCGAAATAGCTGTTTTGCACCAGTTCACCCACAACTTCCTGGCGTACGCCTGCGCCGTAACGTTTCTTTATCAGGTGCATCGGCACCTTGCCGGGTCGAAATCCCTGCATCTTGGTGGTTTTACTCAGTGACTTGAGACGATCCTCGACCTCCGCGGCGATTTTCTCCTCGGGCACTTCCACTTTCATGACACGCTCCAGCGTGCCCTTGCTTTCTACTGATACCTGCATAACTTTAACTATATGATTTTATTGGTGTAATTTAAAATGGTGCGAAAGGAGAGACTCGAACTCTCACGGGTTACCCCACTGGTACCTAAAACCAGCGCGTCTACCAATTCCGCCACTCTCGCATTAAACGTTGATCCCGTGAAACACGCACGTTCCGTGCCACGATGGCCGCAAATAAGGGGGGGATTATAAAGATAAGACAGGGGATTAGCTATACAACCTTGGCCTGGTTACGACGGCTTTTTATCCTTTTAAGACCAAACATTCACGCCCTGAACGAGGAATTTTTTCTTCAGACGCGGCGCGATACTTTCGAGAAGCGGAGTGTATGTTCGAATACATGAGCATTCGAGAAAGGCGAGCAACAAAGTCTGAAGGAAAAAGATCCGTTCAGAAACACTCCTGGCCAAATTCCTTGCATGTCCGTCGGCATTTTCGCCCACGATTATTATCGTACATGCATTCCTGTCCCCAGCGCTGGCAAACGGTCATGCACTTTTTCTCACTTTCATCCTTTTCGGCCGATGCCGGTATCACCACGGTTCCGGACTCGGGCACCTGGTTCTGCTTGTCGTCAGCCTCGGACTGGGCGAGGAATATCAGGCCGCTTTCGTAGTCACTGGAAATATTGACGATACTCGCGGAATCAGCGGCGATGGAAACAGCAGAAAATGTCCCCATCAGCAGGTAAAGCGCTGTCGGCAGGAGTCGTCGTAGTGTAATGAACTGTTTCATACCCGTTTAGACCTGTATCACTCTTTTGGTTCAACAAAAACAACAAATTCAGGCACTAATGTTACTCCAGCCGAAGAAAATTATACAGGCGTGATTACCTCAGCGGGAGCCGAGGGCAATCCAGTTCAGGCGCACTGGCTGACACGGTCAATGTGGGCATCGCTGATGTTATGCTGGTGACCGTGTGACTGCAGGAAACGGGCCTCGAGAATGTAGGCGAGAGATTCCAGTTCGTTCTTGCACTGCACACTTTCATCCTGGTTGTACTGGTATTGCAGGTAATGCACCAGCTCATGCAGAAGGATCCCCTTGCCCTGTTCCGATTTCATGTCCAGGCTATCCAGGATGTAGACCGCTCCCTCGTTAAAATTGTACAGGCCATATATCTGGAGTTTCTGCGGGTCCACGGCCTGGGGTAGTTCACCACCAAAGGCAACCTTTGCAATTTCCTTTGCCGATACTTTCTTTATATCCGGCATCATATTTACATCGTGATCAAACGACGAATGCTGGTTAATCCAGTTAAACATCGCTGACACCATCTCTTCCTCGCTGTCGTATGCATCGAGTTCGAAATCAAAATCATGCATGTGATCATCGTGGTTTTCGATGTGATGTTCGTCCGTTGTATCCAGCTCACTGCCTGCCTTGGCAGCCACTGCCTGTGACATCATGGTGGCGGTCAGGGCCATGACCGTCATCACGTTAGCCCGGCGCTTGTTCCTGACTCGCTTGACGCCCTCAATAAAGTCACGCCTCTGGTCTTCCCTGACATTAAAACCGTTGCTCCTGGCAAACTCCAGGATGTGGGCGTAGCTTTCAGGATCGCTTTGCTGAAGTCCGCGCTCGTGAATGAGGGTGTGCTGTCCATCAATAATACAGGGATGGACCAGGGCCTGGGCTGGCGACTTTGCCGAGCTTATCCGTGAAACCCAGCTACCCAGGATGGATCGCTTCTTGATGCCATCGAGCGTGTCGAGAATATTCGATTGTGATCTTGTCATGTTATTACACCCCGGCGTTCAGTTTCGGCACAGCGCAAATGCCGAAAGCATGTTGAAAATCGTAGAAAAGAATCCTGTACACAGGAGTGGTATCGGCCGCGGGGAAGGAAATCTTGAACCGGGTGTAATCGCGGGCCCTGCGACTAATTCCGGCGTTAATATCTACAAATCAAAGAGTTGCATTGGGGTCAATAAATCGGGGTAAAACAGCCCGGGCAATAAAAAAGTGAAGGCCATCACGAAAGAATAAGAAAAACGATCGAAGTGCCCGGCCGCCACCGCAATTAGTTATCGAGGTGGAACTCAACCACGGCGCCGCCAGCACCGTAAAGGGGGCCGTAGCCATGCACCGTGGCGGAAGAAAAGTTGCCACCAATACCCCCCATGATAAAGGCCATGTGTTTAAAGCCCATGTCTACCTTTGCTGCGCCCGCGTATTCCGGTGCCTGCGCGACCAGGGCATCCACATCCCCGGCTTCCATCAGTGCCAGGATCTTTTTATTCCATTCGTCATCTTCACTGTTAACGATGTGATCCTTCACGATATCGATAGAATTTCTAAAAAACGCGCCGGATAACCCACCGCAGCCAACGACCGCGATACGACGTCCAAGCTTGTCTGCTTCTTCTGCAGCGATACGGCCAAGTTGTTCAGTCATTGCCCAGTCGTGGTAAACGTTGTTTGCACTGATCACCATCCTGGCTTCATTTGCTGGATTTAGAAAATTTGCCGTTACGATACTCCCGGTATCAATAGGAAACTTGTCATAGTCGACGCCCTTGGTCTTGACGCCGGCATTGTTGGTGGCCGCCACACAGGCCTCGGCAAGTTCCACGTCGGTATTGATATCAAACGGCAGGTCTCCGTACTCGTGCCAGTTTTCATCCACGTGCACATCTTTCAAGTGCTCACGGGTTTGCCACAGTTGATCCAGGACCGCGATCCACTGGGTTGAATACACGACCAGGGTATCCGGCTTTGCTGCAGACACTGACTGGCCTGCTTTTTCCATGGCATCTGCCAGTTGCCCCCAGGGTGGGTTATCCCTTTGCACGTAGGGCAGGGGTGAACCAGGTAACAGAACGGCTGCGACAACAGTCATATGGTTTCTCCTAGGCTGCCTTTGCCAGGCCCGCCTTGATCAAGTTCCACTCCATCACGGCATTACCGGTGCCAATCACTGTTCCGTAGCCGTGCAACTCGCCGGGTAACTCGGGGTAGTCCATGGCAGAGAACATCCAGGTAAAGGCGCCGGATTTCACCTCGGCAAAGGCCTCGTCGATAAACTGCGGCAGTAATTCAAATACCTCGCCTATCTTGCCCTGGCGCAGCAGGTCGATCATGCGCATATCCCACAGGTAACCTTCGTAGTTCTCCGGGTGTTCCTGTGCCATGTCTTCCGGGGGTACCGGTTCCACGCTGAAGTGATAGTGGCACAGTGTATTTGAAGCAAGCAGGACAGCACGGCGACCGCTGTCTTCGATGGCCTTGCGTGTTGCCTTGCCAAGCAGGTCCATCTCTCCAAGCCCTTCCTCCGTGGTGAGATAGTAGGGAGAATTATTTGCAGAAAGACCGACAACAGGAATATCCCACTGCGGACGAATCATGTGCAGGGTAGTGATGGTGCCGTAGTCCACGCGAAAATTCGGGTTACGCATCATCTTCGTGTTGAGCCCCATCTCGGCACCATTGGCACAACAGGCTTCCGCCAGTTCCACGTCCACTTCAAGTTCAAAGTTATAACGAAAAAGATTGGGAAATATAGGGTCTACCGATTTACCACTGAGATTGGGCACACCGAGAAAATGATGACCCTGTTGAGTCACCCAGTGAGGTGAATGAACCAGCAGCACATCTGGCTTGAGCTCTTCCAGGGTTTCACGAGCACGTTCATAGGCCCATCGCAGTTGCTCCCAACCACCCTTTGACTTCGCTTCATTTTGTGGCGGGTTTTCACCATAGACCAGGTGCGGTGGATGGGGTGCCAGGTAACCGGCAATGATCTCGCCTTTACTCATGTTCACTTTCTCCTGATATAAAACTAGCCTGCTGTGCAGTGTAGATTATTTGTCCCTAATCTTCTAATTCTTGCACTAACATGATTAACGCACAGACACGCTGCAGGTACGTCCCTGTAGGCTCCTCAGCGACATCCATGTCGCTGAGGGTCTGTGCTGTTATTCATGTCAGTGCTTTCAAAATAATTCAGTGATCCTCATCGAATCGCGAAAGGTCTTCCCGGAGAGCCGGTGGCGCCCTTGATGGGCATGGCGCCAAAGACAAAAGCAAACTCATAGACACCCGCTTCGATGAGACTGGAGAAATCCAGGTTCTCCATGATGTATATGCCATTTTCCACTAGGAATTTTTGATGGTTCGGTGCAAAGTTGTTTACATCGGGTCCGGGGATCGCTTCCACCGCCCAGTTATCTGTGCCCACCATGATGACTTTCTTCTTCACCACCCAGTCGCCGGCCTTGTCAGACATACCCGGTGTACCGCTATTGAACTTGTCGTTATCCACTCCCCAGAGGGATCCCCAACCGGTGTGATAAAACAATGCATCACCTTCGCGAATGTCCGCTTCACTCATGCCCTGCTTCTTCAGGGCTGCATGAATGTCATCCATACCAAACTCTTCAGAACGATCCAGCATGCGTCCTTTCAGGGCGGCAATATCAATCAGCACTCCACGAGTAAAAATGGGCGTGACCTTTTCCACGCCAAGCCTGCTGAAGCCGCGCCCTGTGCCGATTTCTGCATGGCTGAAACCGTTGTAATAACGAAGTTCATTAAGATCACCCGCCTTGCCCATCACGGTTGCCATGTGACAAAGCGCATCAAACTGCGTGCCATCCTGTCCGAGGTGACCGGAAATAAACTCCTCGTTCCACGCAAGCTTGTTTTTACCAAGAGGCCCCCAGCTTGGCGCTCCCGGCACGGTCACGGTGAATTTTCGATGTTGGGGTGTCAGGGCAAACAGCGGCATGTCCTCGGAATAGACACGTGTCATGTCATATATCCTGCCCTGCTTGATCAGCGCGGCCGCCTGCAGCACCTTGGCATTGTCGAGACGATTGAGTGCACCGAGTTCATCGTCAGCACCCCACTCTGAAGGCCACCAGCTGTCGGGGGTGTAGCCTGATGTCCCCACTTCTCCCCTGGCCGAAAACGTCAGCAAGCAGAAGATAATATATAAAACGATCGTTGCCCTGGAGTTGTACATGCCGTGTCCTCGTCGCGTAAATGCTGTTGGAGTGTAGCAGGCTTGGGATTCAATCCGGAGTACTCCCACGTACCGCTAAAAAGTTGGTGCGATGCACAAGCGCGGTGCCCCGATCCATTGGAATGCCTCACTATCATGCACCGGGCTTCACCGGTCCTATACTTAAGTCTATGATTTTGCTTAATTTAGCAAGATGGCACGGTAGCTGCATTGGTAAGTGCAGGCAAATTCAATCTCTCCTCCTCTATGTAGATTGAACGCAATGCTTATTGAGGATCGGTTCCTCAGACCGTTCTCTTCGCTCACGGGCGCCAATTGGCGCCCTTTTTTTTAACTACCCGAACGGGTAATTGCCCGCCTCCTTCTTCGAGCATAGATTTTCTCCAGGCAAGTTATCCCGGAGAATAAACATGGCCAACACAGCCAAACCCATCGAACAATACATGGCCCTGGCATTACAACCGGTAATGCGAGGCGCCCATCAACGTTCAGATATTTTTCGTAACCTTGATCACATCGCCGAGCTTGCCAGGGCAGCGGTCTGGCTAACTGCCATTGATCTACCAGTCAGGTTAATCGCGATCCCGGAAGGTGCTTTACAGGGTTTCACGGATGAAATCTTTGACTGGGACCACGTTGACTATGTCAGGACTACGGCTATCGAGATACCTGGCAAGGAAACGGAATACCTGGGTGAACTGGCGCGTGACCTGGATACTTTTATTATCGCCCAGGCAAAAGTGATTCATCCTGCATTTGAAGACAGGTTTTTCAACTGTGCCTTCATCGTTGACCCCAACGGTGAAGTAATTCACAGGCACTACAAGATGCAGGTTTTCGCCCGTGAACATTCTACGGTGCCACATGACGTATGGGACCAGTGGCTGGAGATAAACGGCTCGGGTCTTGATGCTTTTTTTCCTGTTACCGATACCGAGATTGGACGCATCGGCTGCATCATCTGCATGGAAGGCAGCTACCCGGAAACCGCAAGGGGACTTGCCATGAACGGCGCAGAAATTGTCTACCGACCGAGTTACCCGGAACCCTACGTGGCCAACGGTTTGTGGGAAGTGCAAAACCGCGCACGGGCACTGGACAACACCATGTACGTGATTGCCCCAAACCCGGGGGGATACTGCCCGATGCCGGATTCGGAATTTCCGATCGATACATTCGGCGGTAATTCAATGCTGGTAGATTACCAGGGACAGATTGTTTCCAACCACGAGGCAGGCGGTGCCTCTTCCTATGCCGGTGGCATTATCGATATTGAAGCACTCAGGCAATACCGCGCACGTTCATTGTGGGGAAACTGGCTCAAGGACCTGCGCACGGAGCAATTCAGGCTTATTTATGATGAACCCCTGTATGAAAAAAACCGTTGCCTGAAGGAGCCACCGCTTAAGCATGCAGAAAACGACAGGGTCGTTGCCAGCGCGGTTGAAAGAATGTACGAACGCGATATCTGGAAACGACCCGCCTACATGGAGAAAGATAAATGACAGATCCTAAACAACAGGCCGAGGCCATCGGCGGTGCAAAAACCGGGCAGGAGATGCTGGATTCCTGGCAAATCCTGGTCGGGGATGGAAACATTGACGATATAAAGCAGGTTTTCCAGGTTTACGCCGACAAGATGCCGGAGCTTCTCGATTACTACACCCAGCAACCACTGGCCAGTTCACTCGAACGTGGCAAGCTGGATCCAAAGACAAGAGAACTGGTGCTCGTCGGTATGCTGGCCGCAATGCAATGTGGCCCCGGCCTGGTATTCCATATTCAGGGGGCAATGCTTGAAGGTGCAACGGAAGAAGAAATAATGGAAGTGATCTTCCTTTCTTCCTATCAGCACGGAAAGGTGCAGGCAGCTACCATTGGCATGAGTGTTGAAGAAGGCCTGCGACGAGCAGCAGCGATGAAGCAGGCCTGAGCCACGCTTGATTTAGTTAAACAGGCGACGTACCAGCGCTGCCCGGTTATGCACATCAAAAATCCGGTATAGCTGCTTAACGTGGTAACGCACGGTATTCTCGCTAATACCCAGGTGCATTGCCATGGCACGATTATTCTTGCCCTGCAGGATTAATTCCAGCACCTGCTGGCTTCGCGCACCCAGCTCGGAATATTCAGGTATTTGCTGTAAGCGCAGATCGCCCTGTTTTTTCAAACTGCAATATTCAAGGATACGACTGTAACAGTGGCTGAACTCGTCACATAAAAAACGCGCCATGTTTAAATCTTCCTTTGCAAAGTACTTTTCGCCGCCAATTGCAAAATTTAGTGTCCCGGATACCTTCCCATCATGGATGAGGGGTGCTTCAATGGAATAATCCAGGTCCCATTGAGAAAGAAAGTCATGTAATGGCTGCTTGCGCCATTCCGCCCTGTCATAAAGGGCCAGGGAATGAGTGAAGGTCTTTCTCGCTACAAGATCCCTGAACAGCGGGTCCTCTGATCGCATCTCTTCATATTCATTTAGAAACGCAACTTTTGCATGTTGCGCTTCAACTTTCAGGGTCCTCATTTTGTCGTCAAACAGGTAGAAACCATAGGCATGCGCATCAACAAAGCGTGGTGCAATACTGAGAAAGTTTTTTTGAAGCTTCTCAAGCGAATTACTTCGATGAATTTGCGAAACCGCGAGAGCAAGCTGTTGGGATACCGCCGAAGATAATTTTTGCATAGCCACTCCTGGGTGAGCTCAGGGAAAAGCGCTTAAGAACCAAGTATAGGGCAGCGTAATTCCCAGTTCCAACCAGCGAGGTGAAATTTTATTCGAGGTGCTGGATTACTCTTTCAAGAATGACATCAGACGCAGCACGTCCCTGCAGGTTGGGGTATAGCCGATTAGCCTGGTTTAGCTGGTGCTCAAGGAAGGCCTGTCTTTCCTCAAAACAGCTTAATTTTTCAAGGATTGATTTCAACTCGTCGACATCGGAAATCACCGGTATACCAAATTCTTCATAAGGCAACCTTTCCATTTTTCGCGAGGCGATTATCTCCTGGTCGACGTCGTTGATATAAGCAATTCCGGGGCGACCTCTTAACAGGCAACTGACGAGTGAATTGGTTGCGCAGCCAACGACAATATCTATGTCATCAAGGATATCTTCAATTGGACCTGTATCAGCGTGATCCAGCACGACAACATCCCTGTCGTGTTGTCCAAGTAGCCGTGTTATCTCTGCGGTATTGCGTCCTGGCGGACGGCTCTTCACGATCAATTGAAGATCTTTAATATCCCTCGCAACCCTGGCCAGGTCACTCATGGACCCCTGGCCATAGAAAGTGGATGCGGCGTAGATAACGCGAATCTCGCCCGGGCTATTTCGAAGGGGCAGCCTTGCATTTACTCCCTGGTCGAGGCAGGGATCACCGCTGACCACTATTTCTGCATCAGGCTTAAAGTGCTTGTTCGCTACATCGCGGCAACTCTGGCTCAGCAGGAAGAAAGCGTCAAAAATACCGGGGCGAAATACCTGGTAGTGAAAATGCTCCGATGCGTCAATATGGGTGTGAGCAAGGTAATAGCAAGGAATGTGATTTTCTTTTGCAGCATGAAGGAACGGCAGGTTTCCATAGTGGGACTTGGGCCTGGCTGAAACAATCACTGACGGCAAACGCGAAAGTATCTTGTCAAATGCGCAGTCACGCATACGTGCTACTGCTATTCCATAAAATGAAAATTTCACAAGCAGGAATACCAGCTTGATCGGGTGCAGGCGGCTATTGCCATAGCACTTGTATAAGCTGAAACCATAGCGGATGTACTCGACGAGCTGGGAATAATGAATGAACTGCAACCAGTGCAGCCGTTTGACCTGCAGCTTTTCATGCCTGGCTTCAGCCAGGTATTTGTGCAGGTGTTTTTGAGGAACTGTATGCGGGCAGAGCATGACAATGGCGACACCGGGCATTTTCCTGACCAGTTCAAACATGCCGGCCAGGTTCTGACCAAGATTCGGTAGAAACAACACGTAGTTTTCATTTACACCCAGGTGCTTTACCGGCCTGATAAGGTTGTAAAAGCTAAATGCGATGTACCAGGGTAAAAAAAGTATGCAGTACCCCGGCCATACCAACATTCGGTACAGGGTACTGGAAATCTTTTTTTCACGTGGATCGAGACTCCCAAACATCTTGTCGAGGGTGTCGATGACAAGCTTGTCTCGATGTGGTAGTCCGCGCTCCATGGAGTCAACACACGAGGAATATCATGTCGTTGCCAGTACCGAGTGGATAAAATGATGTACTTCCGGTATCAGCCGGCAATTATTGTCCGACGCCACGGCAAGGTGCGGTGTCACAAGGTTACCTTTACCCTGCCTGAGGTGCTCCGTACAGCTTTGAAGAAAGGCCTCCAGGTCTTCGGTGGTGACCACGCCGCGTGGTACTTTCTTCAGGTCAAATTCCAGCAAGCTGTTTTTTTCACTTACAAAACCCAGCTCCTGAAGATTTGCAAGCCAGCTTTCCTGCCAGCTATCCGCGCTTTCCTGTACCTCGGCTTCGAGCGTCGTGTATTCCACCTGCAGGGTACATGATTCATTTTGACCCGCTATCCTGCCGGGGTTATTGATACGCCTGATACGATAGGCTGGATCGGCAAAAAGGACCTCGTGTTCGCTCATGCTGACGGGATCCTCAAAGGTGAAACTGCCGAGTATTTCCCACTGTGCTTCACCATGGGGCAGTGACCATCCAAAGTAGCGGCATAGTGCAGGAAGAGGTGCACACCAGAACACGCGCCTGGCCATGTAATCCTGCTCACCGGTACTTACCTTGCCAACGAACAAGGCTTCAGGGTCCAGCTCCAGCTCCAGTTGCGTGACGCCAAGCTGCAATTCAAATGATGCCCCGCTGTCATTCAACAGGGCCTGTATCAATCCACCAAAGCCAGCCTGTTTCGGATACATGCTTTTTTCCACGGGCGGATTACTGTGACGGGTCCGGTAATGGTAATCCCTGCTTTCCTCGCTATAAACGTTTACCTCGCTACCCGGCGCAGGTTCAACTTCATTGGCAGTGCGTGGGAAAAACCATGGAAAGATCCAGCGCATGAGGTGGGATTCGGGTATACCCTGTTGCCTTTGCCAGCGCAGTGAAGGGTAGGCTTCCAGCATTTCATCAAACACCAGGTCTGCAAACCAGCCACCATAAGCCCTGGCAAATTCCTCGCGCTGCGAGCCGAGCAAAATAGGTACTGAAGCGTCGAGCTGGATTTTTTCCCTGAGGTTTTCAGGCCAGGTATCAAGCCCGCTTGCGTAGGGAATAACCTGGCCCCGGACGACGATGCTTCGCTCAAGATCAAAGTGATGCAAGTTGTTATCCATCAACTCGGTGATGTACTTACGGGTGAACTCGGAACGATCGCTGTGAAGCACGTGACGTCCATAATCAAACCAGTTGCCGAGGGAATCCTGGAAACTGCCATTGACGCCGCCAGCATCAGTGGAGCGCTCCAGTAGCAATCCCCCCTGACCCTGGTCTGCAAGGGTCTTCGCCGTAAGGGCACCCACCAGCCCGGCACCGATGATAAGGTTGTCAACTTCAATCACTGGCATGCTCGAACCTGTAAACTGGTCGTTATAAAGAGATGACCATCAGGGTCTGGTTTGCGATCTGCCAGGCGCCATTTATCAACCAGGGAGAAGTGCCACCAGAATCTTCAGTCCAGACGTGAATAGGATTATTTTCATCCCTCTGTAATTGAATGGCGTATTCGCAGGTATGAAATTTCACATCACTGGCTTTGCCCTCAAGAAAGTTCCTGATCCTTTTTTGAGAAAACCGGTTTGCATCAGTCTGCCATTTTCCCGCCATCTCCGCCTTGCTGTTGTCACAGTACTCAACTCTCACATCAATGTCGTAGGGATTAAAAAGTCCTGTCGCAAGCACATGACCACCGGGTCGACAAAGCGAGAGAAGCTGCTCAAGAGGCTCTTCGATGTCCCTGAACAGGGAGAGCAGGCAGCAGGCGGTTACCACGTCATACTGGCCGCTTAATTCAAACAGGTCGCCGACTTCAACCGGAATCCCATTCAGTCCGTCAAATGCATTGGCGGTATCTACAAATGCGCTGACCTGGTCATAACCTCGCAAATCCCAACCGGGGAAACACTGGCGCAGGTGATACAGTAGTTCGCCATTGGCGGTACCGATATCCACCAGTGAAACCCCTGTGTCATTCGCGTAAAGTTTTGCCAGTTCCCGTGCGATAGTCTTGAAATCTTCCTTTGGGTTATCGTAGCGCTCGCTAGAAGTGTAGCGATATAAACTTGGGTGCTTTTCATACATGGATTTATCGTGGTCGACCAATTTATCGCTCCCTTTTCTCAATCGCAGCTTTCATTCCAACCATCCCAATCCTCAACGATAAAGTTATCAATGACCCACACACCATTTCGCCTGCGCCAGATATCCTCGTTACGAAACTTCTCGCATGCCTCGTCAAATTGCGACACATCTATATCAAGATAGGCGCAGTAAGCGTCAATATCTGCTTCCGGTCTTTCCGGGGCACGCTGCGCTATCACCCTGATGGCCTCTTCCCTGCTGATACGCCCGGCGCGAATATCGATGGAAAGATTATCAAACAGGCGCGTGACACCAAACTTGTGCCACTTGAGATAATGATGAATAGAAATGAATTCGGAATCGACATCGTCAAACACGTGCCAGCCGGGACCTGACTCGGGAGCACGAAATCCATATTCGCTGGCAATTTTCCATGTTTCCACGGGGTCCCACTGGAAAAAGTAACCAAGGTAAATGCCGCGAACCGGGTTGCGCTGTAATTCTTCCCTGCTCGGGGGGAAATAGGCACTGAGTTCCTTGCTGCTAAAATCTTCACCGACCCAGTCTTCAGCACTTGTTCCCTGGGTGATGCCATGTTTCATGAGCCAATCGTAGTCGACGTCCACGCCGTCACCGATTTCGCCATCAAGGTTGCCGTATTCGATAGCATCATTTTCTCCCCAGACAATTAAAGGGATGTGAAACTTGCAGGCAAACTTCAGCGGAATGTTGTACAGGCCCATGTGCTTTGGAATACCGGGTACTGCGTAACGCTCAAATGAAAGACGCATGAAACGCTGTTCCACCCCGGGATTGATCCACTGGTCTATATGATCAACGCCAATTTTCACCAGTGCCTCGAGATTTTCCTGTCCCAGTGGCAGCCGGGACGGATCGCGCCAGGTTACCGTGAGGGGATTAAGACCATATTTCAAACAGGTAATGACCTGCCAGAAACTGTCCTTGCCACCGCTGACCGGAATAAGGCAATCGTAACCATCAGGCTTGCTCCGGGCCTGTGTCACGATTTGTTCAAATTCCCGTCGCCGGGCATCCCAGTCGATGTGGGCCCGCTTATCCCAGGCCAGGCAGGCGTTACAAACGCCACCTTCACCCAGCTTGATCATGGGATGACTGTCCGGTGTCACGCACCTTGAACAATATTTCATGATTCCAGCATTTCCCAGTCAAGCGGGGTACCGGCATCAACAGCACATTTGAATACCCGTCCTTTTACTTCTTGCCAGTGTTTCGGCGGCATGCCCCAACCCGGTCGAATGCTGCGCACGTTGGACTCGTCGAGTGTCTCACCCGCCACCACGTCACGCACTATATATAATGAACGACGAAAAATACGACTGTCTGCCACGTCCGCACTTTCACCTTCAACGCTACCGAGCGCAGCAAACACCTCCCGGCAATCGTGGCACAGTGCACGAAACTCTTCGGGCTCCAGGGAGAATGCTGCATCGGGCCCGCCCTCGGCCCGGTCCAGGGTCAGGTGTTTTTCTATCATCGACGCACCCAGCGCAACCGCGCCCGTCGCCACCACGGTGCCCGGCGTGTGATCCGAGAGGCCTATGGGGCAGTCAAATATTTCCGCCAGCGCAGGGATTTTCTGCAGGTGGCTTTGCTCGACAGGTGTTGGGTAGGCACTGACACAGTGCATGAGTACAAGCTGTTCGCAGGCATTTTCTCGAGCCGCGCTGACCGCGTCCTTGATCTCCGCATCATTGGAAATTCCCGTGGACATGATTACCGGCTTACCGGTCATGGCAACTCGCTCAACCAGGGGAATATCCACCAGTTCAAATGAGGCAATCTTGTAAGCCGGGCAATCCAGGCTTTCCAGGAAGTCCACCGCGCTGGGATCAAAAGGCGAACTAAACACCGTCAATCCAAGGCTGCGACCAAGTTCAAATAACTCTTCGTGCCAGTCCCAGGGTGTAAAGGCTTCCCTGTAGAGTTCGTGTAAAGTGCGCCCGGCCCAGGGCCCCGCCTTGATAAGAAAATCATCCTTTCGGGAATCCAGCGTTAGCGTATCGGCGGTGTAGGTTTGTAGCTTGATCGCATCAGCACCCGCATCGGAGGCGGCGTGGATAATATCAAGGGCGCGTTGCTTGTCGCCCAGGTGGTTGGCAGACAGTTCCGCCACCATGAATGGCGGATGCGCGGAAGAAATGCTGGTGCCCTCTATTTTCACAGCACCCTCACCGGTCATGTTCCGGGCTCCTCTTCATCGCTGATCTTGTCAATTCGCAAGCGATATCGATGACCCCTGTATTCAAACCACGCCGGATAAGCCTGGTTATCCACCACGCGAAGAAGATCAAACTGCTCAGCCAGGCTGGAAGAGGTTTCTAACTCGCTATCCTGCGCATTGCGCCTGGCATAATAGCTGGCATCACCCTGCTGCTCATTGCCCTCGGGAATATCGGCTTCAGAAAGGTATCGAAGACAGAGATCAAGTGACAGGCGGCCAAGCCGCTCACGCATTTCATCAATCAACTCGTGACCTTCAAAGGATAAGCTTTCGCGGTAAATTACCGCGCCGCTGTCCACCCTGGCACCCGCCTCCAGCAGGCAAACAGGAATGTTATCCAGGCCCTCGAGGATTTGCCAAGTGAGCGGAGACATGCCACGCCCCCTTGGCAAATCACTGGCATGAACCAGCAGGTTTTTCCTGCTCAGGGCCAGCTGTGATTCGGAAACGATAGTGTGGCAGGAGAGAAAAAAGCTGACATCCTTTTCCGTAAGTTGGTCGATGTCGCGACACAGTTCAGCATTATCTCCAGTGCTATTGATTTCATCCACCAGCTGTTTGCACCAGGGCAACATCCATTCTTCATTGTCGATGACAATGGCGATGCGTCTCGGTTTTTCCCACCAGCTATCCATATTGTTCATTATTATTGTAGTAATTTGTCCATGACTCTTGAGACACCTCTGCCATCGCAGGTAGCTGAAGCAGCCGTGGACATGCGGGCAAGCCCTTTCGAATCGTCGAGGATGGACTCAAGACAAGCGGCAATTATCTTGCTATTCACGTCCCTTGCAAGGCCCATGTTGATAGCCGCTCCAACCTCGCCAAGGCCTGCAACGTTTGCCTGCTGGTTACCTGCTTCCATCACCACCAACGCCGGCAGACCCAGGGTACACCTTTCCCATGAACTGATGCCGCCACCACCGATGGCAAGGTCGGCCTGCATCATAAGCTGTTCCATGCTGCCTGTCTGCCGGTGGATAGTCACCGTGGCATCCAGGGCGGCGGCACAGTTTTCTATCCGGGTTGCATCGCGATTGCCACCGCCCAGCACTATGTCGATGTTTCCACTGAAATTTATCCGCTCAAGCGCTCGCAGGGCTTCGAGGGACAGGTTGTGAATATCACTGGCGCCAAAACTGATAATAATTCTTTGAACCCTTTCGATGTCCTGGCGGCGCTGAATACTGGCTTCGCGTGTTTCAGCGAAAGCGGGGCGTAACAATGCGTATTGGGGGCCAAGCATCAGCTGGCAATTTTCCGGGGTCATGCTTTTATAATCTGCCGCCAGGCGACCCGGGCTCTGATCCAGCAGGAAGTCGCAATGCAGTTGACGATTCAATAACTCATCAATCACGAGGAGTCTTCTTGTAAAGCGACGACAGGCAAGATGGTAATCTGCGGCCAGCCTGTAATGATCGATCACCATCAGCTCTAGATCTTTATCAAGGCGTGTCGAGAGAAACTCAGCGTCCTGCTCTTCACCGGTGACAACAATTTCCAGGTCATGCTCCTCCAGCCCGGCGACGGTGCTCGTGGCCTCCTCGTTACAGGCCATGGTGCAATGCCAACCTGCACCGGCCAGGGCCCTGGCCAGCGCTAGACAACGCATCACGTGCCCGCCCCCGATCTGTGACGATGCGTCAGCACGAAACATCACCCTTGGTTGCGGCCTGCTCAAGAGCTGCGTACCTGGAACACCGGTTGAATCAATGGACAGGCAAGACGTTGCTCCAGCCCCGGAGATTGTATTTCCTGCCTGATGACTGCACAGCTTTCGTCAAAGGCGGACAGCACATGAGCCAGGTCAGCATCATCGTGCGCATACATCTGGTTCAGTGCCCCCATGGTCAGCACACCACGCTCAAGCATCTGGATCACGTACAGGGTTTGAATTTCCGCGGCAGTGGCATGTTCACTCGCTATAAACTGCAAACTTTGCATGGGTGACAGGCCACGCAGGTGGATGATTGATGCGAGTCCATGGCGTTGAAGAATTTCATTCATGCCGCTTTTCAGGAAATCACCGTTTTGCCATAGCGTAGCAATCACGGGTTCCTCGCGCAGTTTCTTTATCACTGCCAGGGCCGCGGCAAGGGACAGGGTCTCACCGGCAAAGGTGCCGGAAACAAACACTTTTTCAAATTCCTGCATAAGACCTTGCCTGCCGGTCAATACGGCAATGGGCATACCGTTACCGAGCGCCTTGCCCAGGCAGGTCAGGTCCGGGTGTACATCGTAGTGCGATTGTGCACCTCCGAGCTGTACCCGGAAACCGGTGATGATCTCATCAAACACGAGCACGATGCCATTTTCGTCACACAATTCTCTCACAGCCTGCAGGTAACCATCACCGGGCTGTTCGGCATACACCGGTTCCATCATGATAGCTGCGATTTCGTCCGGGTAACGTGCGATGACCTGCTGCATGGCTTCAAGGTCATTGAACGCAACCGCATGGGTGAGTTGGGCTGTGGCGCCGGGCACACCCCGGTCCCGGCTGGTGGTGCCCACGTACCAGTCGTGCCAGCCGTGGTAACCGGTGATAACGATCCTTTCACGCCCTGTGGCTGCTCTTGCAATTCGCACTGCGGCAGAGGTCACGTCACTTCCATTCTTGGCAAAGCGCACCATTTCCGCCGAGGGCAGGATATCAATGATCTGCTCAGCCAGCGCCGCTTCAAGTTCTGTAGACAGGCTGAAGCTGATGCCCTTTTTAAGCTGTCCATGAATAGCCTGGTCGACTTCAGGATCGCAGTAACCCAGCACCAGTGCCAGCAGGCCAGCCATCATATCAACATACTCGTTGCCATCCACGTCCCATGCGCGCGAACCCTGCCCTCTATCCAGGAAATGTGGCGAACGACCCCGTGGGTAAAGCAGGCTGCTTTTCGAAAAAGTCTGGCTGGCCCCGGGAACCAGGCTTTCGACCCGTTGCAGGAGGGCAAGGCTTTTACTGTAGGATTTCACCGGGCGAACTCGTGCATTAAGCTGGAAGGTCCTGAAAAGCCTGTGCCCGTGCCCTGAGTGCGAAATCGATTTGACGGGTGGCAGATTCGGCATCAAGTAAATCACCTGCATCGCCATCTCGCGCAGCTTCGATAAAGTGTTTCAGCTGTACCAGGTACATTTCATTACTATCCAGGTCTTCACATTCAAAAAGCACGCGTGGCGTGTTGTGTCCTGGGTCCAGCAGCAACACCCGGCAGGTCTCCGGCCGATTACCTTCACTTTGCCATAGCAGGCTGGCGTCACTCCCCACGATCTCGCAACCCCTCCTCTTGAAGCGCCTCAGGTAATCCAGCTGAATACTCGAACGCACGCCGCTCTCGTGCAACAGGTTAATGGCTGCATAGTCTTCTGCCTCAATCTCCAGCTCGGAGAGATGCGCGGTATCGGCCATTACGCCAGTGATTGGGCCGAGCAACCACTGCAGGTAATCAAATTCGTGGATGGTATCGAGGATCACACCCGCACCCTTGCCCTTTGCACAATAGAGTTCCCTGTAATCGACCTTACTTCGCATTCCAGGTAACCACTGGCCGAAATGCGCACGCGCAAAGCGTATTTCACCAATGTCCGGCAGGTATTTTTTCAACAGGGACGGACCCGGATGAAAGCGCATGTTGGCGGCAACGAAAAGTTTTTTACCAGTTTTCCTAGCACGCTTCAGAAGCCGGTTCGCATCATCGACATCTACTGTCATGGGCTTTTCCACCAGCACGTGGCAACCCGCTTCAAGCAGTTTCGCAGCGAGTTCAACGTGTGTATCACTGGGTGTTGCGACTATCGCGGCGCGGGGGGATAGCGCAAGCGCGGCCTCCAGGCTGGTGCAGATATTTACATTTTCCCCCTGAACCTCTTCGGCCCGCTGCAAGTCGGGGTCATAGACAATTACCTCGGCAAGACCGCTCGCGTTTCTCGCATGACGGGAACCGATTGACCCCGCACCGAGTACCAGTATTTTCATGAATCGCCAATGTCGGCAAGGTAACGTGCCAGCTCGAGGTCCTCTCGTTCATCAATATCAATGGAGCGAACAAAGGGCATCGGCCAGCCCCGCAAACCGGGACCGTAAAATGTTTTGTGTTCACAGAAGGCCTCAACACCCATGGCATAGGTACTGCCGTTGTCGACCCACAGGCGACCAAACTCTGCCTCGGAAGATTCAATGTATTCCGGCCAGCGTGCCTGCAAGGTGCCATCATCAGACATCACCAGCCCCTGGTGCGGTGGGTGGGCATAGCGCGTGATGGCCATGGCGAAATCGCACACTCCCGGTTGCACAAGGTTAACCACACCGGCAATATCGTCTCGCCGTCTCAGTGGTGCAGTCGCATAAAGAAAGGAAATCACATCGTACTGCCGACCCAGCACCGCTTCCTGCTCCAGCACGTCAAGTCCTACATCTACCAGGCTGGCCTTGTCACTGGCGAGCTCCAGGCTGCGTTCAATGACTTCACCACCAGCTCTTTCCACGAGTTCACGGATCTCCTCATCCTCGGTGGAGACAAGCACATTGTCGAAACACTCACTGGCTTCCGCTTCCTCGATAGTCCAGTTGATAATTGGCTTACCTCGAAACTCAACGATATTTTTTCCGGGCAGTCGTTTTGAACCGCCACGCGCGGGTATGATGGCGAGTCTGTTCATAGCTTATCCAGGCCTGTGCCTTGTCCAGTCAGGCCCATTATTCTACCAATTCCCTTAGTTTCATCACGACCTTGTCCTGTTCAGCTGCTGTCATATCCGGATAAAGGGGCAAGGTCAACGCTGATTCGTAGTAGGCATCCGCAGCCGGGCAGTCATGGTTTTCCCCGTAACGCTGCACGAAATACGGTTGCTGGTAAACGGGAATATAATGCACGTTGACGCCAATGCCAGCATCACGTAAGCCAAGAAAAATATCTTTTCGCTCAAGGTTACAGCGGTTTCGATCCAGCTTCACGACATAGAGGTGCCACGCCGAGCGACTCTCTTCGTCCTCGCTCGGCAAGGTCAAAGAGCTACCTTCAAGTAAATCGGTATAACGCCTTGCCAGGGCAGTTCTTTTTTCAATAAAGCTATCCAGCTTATTCAGCTGGCTCAAGCCCAGGGCTGCCTGCACATCATTCATGCGGTAGTTGTAACCGAGCTCCTGCATTTCATAAATCCAGGTTTGTTCCCGGTCCCGTTTACTTTCAATACCGTGGCTGCCAAGCCTGCGCATGCGCATGGCAAGCTCTTCATTATTGGTCAGGGCCATGCCGCCCTCAACGGAAGTAATGACCTTGACGGGATGAAAGCTAAACACCGTTATACTGGAATGCCGGCCGGCGCCAACCCTGCTACCCCTGTACTCGGAACCGACGGCATGGGCAGCATCTTCTACAACATCAAACCCGTATTTCCCGGCGAGCCTCGAAATACCATCCATGTCACATACACGACCGGCAAAGTGCACGGGAATGACCAGCCTGGGCAGGGTGTTATTTTTTTCTGCCTGTTCGAGTTTCGCCTGCAGGGCATCGACAGACATATTTCCCGTGGCCGGTTCAATATCAACAAATTCCACATCCGCGCCACAAAACAGCGCGCAGGTGGCACTGGAAACAAAGGTCAATGCGGATGTCCAGACTCTATCGCCCTTTGACACACCGTGCGCAAGACAGGCCAGGTGCAGGGCAGCTGTTGCATTGTTTGTCGCCACCGCATGTTTGGCATCGCAATAATTGCTCATTGCCTTTTCAAATTCAGGAGGTAGTGGGCCCTGTGTCAGGAAATCAGATTGCAGGACTTGCACCACGGCTTCAACGTCCTTCTCGTCGATGTGCTGGCGACCGTAGGGAATCATGTCTCGTCGAAGTTATTCAATTCGAGTATTTCCTCCAGGTCCAGGAAATGCGGATTACTGCTGGACTCATATTCAAAACCCGGGTCAACAAGCTTGCCCTTTTCACCCAGTGTATTTGTTTCATAATCCACTTCGTAATGGTGAAACTTGATCGTGGGCTTGATCAGGTAGTGATCATCAAATTCAAGCGTGAGGTGAGCATAGTCCGAGGGGCACATGATTTCATGCAGTTTTTCACCGGGGCGTATCCCCACCACTTTACCAGGGAGGCCAGGCGCCATGGCCCTGGCAACGTCAGTAATCTTTACCGAGGGGATCTTGGGCACAAAGATTTCTCCGCCCCACATTCTCTCAAAGTTTTCCAGCACGAAGTCCACGCCCTGTTGCAGGGTGATCCAGAAACGCGTCATGCTTTCATCAGTGATAGGCAGGTGATCGTTGCCTTCATCGATTAACTTTCGAAAAAGCGGAACCACTGAACCCCTGGAACCCACCACGTTGCCATATCGCACCACGGAGAATCGTGTTGGATGTCCCCCGGCAATATTATTGGCCGCGACAAATAGCTTGTCTGCTGCCAGCTTTGAAGCACCATAGAGATTAATGGGATTAGCAGCCTTGTCAGTGGAGAGGGCGATGACTTTTTCAACATTATGCTCAAGCGAAGCAGCGATGACATTCTCCGTGCCATGCACATTGGTCTTGATACATTCCATGGGATTGTACTCGGCAAAAGGTACCTGCTTGAGCGCAGCCGCGTGAATGACGTAATCGACGTTGTGGAAAGCTTCTGATAGCCGAGTGCGGTCCCTCACATCGCCCAGGAAAAAACGCATGCACGGCGCATCGAACTGTCTTTGCATCTCGTGCTGCTTGACTTCATCCCGGGACAATATGACAAGCCGGTGAATATCGTATCTTTCCAGCAGGGTACGTGCGCAAGCCCGCCCAAAAGATCCTGTTCCACCCGTAATCAGGACTGATTTATTGTTAAACATTCTTTTTATTTACTACCCTGTCCGGTACCCAGTTTCGCTGTTGGCCAGCGTCCGTTCCCCCTTCAAGAGCGGGCACCACAAGAATTTTTCCATACTGTAAACGCAGCAGGTGCCGGATACCAGCGAAAAGCCGCAAGCTGTGAAACCGACAACAGTTTTCTCACCCGGCGTCACTTTTCCGCTTGTGATGCGGGCAGCCACAGGGTATAAACTGGCGCCTTGTACCTACCCTCAGCATACAAGTACTTAACTGAATTCCCTGGATTTTATGAAAGCGGTTTACACACTACCCGCTAACTGGCCCTTTCCTGTTAACCGCCTGCCATTTTTCTATGGCTGGGTGATTTGGCTCATCTCTACCCTCGGCATCATATTTTCCATCCCGGGGCAAACCATGGGCATGGCAGTTTTCACCAATCACTTTATTGAGGCCCTGGAACTGAGTCGTACACAACTTTCCATCGCCTATTTACTTGGCACGCTCGGTGGTGCGGTGTTTCTTACCCGCGCCGGACGCTTTTTTGACCATGCCGGCGCGCGTATTACCATCGTACTTTCCAGCGTAGTGCTTGGTCTGTGCCTTCTATTTATCTCCTTTATCGACCAGGCATCTGTCTTGCTCGCTGGAATGACCAATCTCCACACTTCGTGGTTTAGCTTTCCATTAATCCTGCTCGGCTATTTTGGTGTGCGCTTCAGCGGCCAGGGAGTATTGACCAGTGCGTCGCGTAATGTGCTGCTGTTGTGGTTTGAAAGACGCCGCGGCCTGGTTTCCGGTGCACGTTCGGTTTTTGTAAGCCTGGGTTTTTCCCTGGCAGCACCCTTTCTTGCCTGGCTCATCCTGCTTTTTGGCTGGCGCCAGGCACTCATGGTACTGGCTCTAATGTGCGGTATAGGTTTTGCCATTCTCGCACTGCTGTTGCTTCGCAATTCACCCGAAGACTGTGGTTTGAAGGTCGATGGTATTGGTCATGATGAACATGCCAATGAGAAGCCGGTCGCAGCCGATAAGACAGCGACGGAGGCTCGCCGCGACCCGGTGTTCTGGATATACGCCTGTGCCCTGGCACTTTACTCCCTGTTTGGCACGGCACTGGTATTTCATGTCGAGTCTATTTTTGAAAAGGCCGGGCGAAGTTCTGAAGAAGCATTCGCATATTTTTTTCCAGCGGCCGTAGTTTCGGTAACGACTAACCTTGTTGCCAGCTGGCTCGCAGACTTTCAGCCGCTTAAGCGCTTGTTACTCGTCAAGCTAATCACTTTTGTCATCGGCTGCTGGGGCGTTCTAAATCTCCATCATGACTGGGGTTATTATTTACTTGTCATCAGTTTTGGTACGACCAGTGGGCTGTGGGGTGTCTTATCCAACCTTACCTTCGTCAGGTTATTTGGCCGTCTTCACCTTGGCGAAATAAGCGGTCTCAACATGACATTGACTGTCATTGGCAGTGCTATCGGCCCGGTAATGTTCAGCCTGAGTAATGACTGGAACCATTCCTACGATATTGCCATATGGGCAAACATCGTCCTGGTCGCCCTGCTACTGGTTATTGGTGTCGCAGTAAAACAGGTAGAACCTCACAAAATAACCTGAAATTGGCCCTGGCTGTGCTTTTGCTGTGCTATCTTTAAATGTATGAATAGAAGGCAAGTTAAACGAAAGGCCTGCGCAGGGGTTCTGACCATCCTGTTGCTCGGGCTGACAACGTCCTTCAGCGTACCGGCCAATGACTGGATAAGCCTGCAACGGGCTCGACCCTACCAGGGACTCACGCCGGAACAGGCACAGCAAAGGCGTCGCGCGCAAATCCTTCACTACCTTCAGCAACAGGATCTTAAAAAAAGCAGGTCACAGGTGGAAAAGCAACCCCCGGTTCCTGACTCCCGGTTCCCGGAAAGCTACCGTGCACTGGCAGACTACTACAGGGAGCAGGGCAAGCAGCAGACCACTGCAACGGAAAAGTAGAAGCCTGGCTAGCTTTCCTTGCCCAGGTAGCCGTGAAAAAGCCCTTTCGGATCATATTTTTTTCTCAGCTGCTGGATCTTCGCCCAGCTTGAACTGTCAAAGGACTTCTCCGCACGAGCCGGGTGCGCTTCCAGGTCCGCTTCATTGATATAGTGCCCGACCGATAGTGGCCCAAGAATGTCCTGTGTTTTTTTCATCCACTTGAGATTGGCCTCGTCATCCTCAGCGCTGAGCCAGAATGCATAGGGAGAAAGATAGGTGCGACGACGCATGGAATACGCAGCGTCGGCACTGACTTTTGGATTTGATTTTACTTCGCAAAGTACCGTGGAGAGTGCGGAAGGTGCTTCCGCAAAATGCAGCACGAATTCCTGCATCACGCTACGCATGGATTGATCAAACCAGAAAGTATCTGCAGCTGCCCGGCACGGAAAAAATGAGCGGTCTACCAGTGAAAGTAAGGAATCCATGCTCATCGGCACAGCTTCATCAATGATTAATGGTGTTGATATTTCACGTGCCCGGGACACCGGCTCAAGCAAATACCTCGCTTCCTCCTCGGAGTCCGCAAAGGCAACCGCGGAAATGATCACAACCCTGGTATGACCGCCAATGGGCTCGGGCAAGCTGGACAGGAACATCAGTGTCTCGACTTTTTCGCCGAGTTCTTCAGCCAGTCCGGCCAGGAAATCTGACACGGCAAGGGTATCTGCAAGTGGCCAGATAGCGGTGGTCATGCGAATTGCGCGGGGCAATCTGTAAAGTTGAAGCTGGTAGTTGGTGACCACTGCCGGAAACCCCGGGCCGGCACCCGATGCCAGCCAGAAGAGTTCGGGGTTTTCGCTCTCGCTCACCTGCAGCGCCTCTCCCGAGGCATTGACCACCTCGAGACTCTTCACGCTGTTACATGCCGGACCACCCCAGCTCCCCCAGTTCCAGGCCTGTCCACCCCCGAGCAGGTAGCCACCAAGGGCAACCGTGCTGCAATGTGCCACGGGAAAAGCGAGACCATGTTTGTCCAGTGCCTGGGTCAATTCACGTGCATTAACCGCCGGCCCGACGTGTGCTGTCATCGTTTCCGGGTCTATATTAATGTGTTTCATTGCCCTGAGATCAATAAGCAGCGCGTTATTGCGCAGCGAAGAGTGAACCCAGCTGTGACCACCCGACCTGACACTGACTTTCAGGGAGTGCTGCCGGGCAAAGTGCAGGGACCTTTGCACATCGTTAACGGAGCTCGCCTGCACAATCAGCGACGGACGTCTTGATGATTTTCTCAGCTGCCAGCTCACACTTTCCCGCCAGGATTCATAGTGGGGATCAGCAGCGCTATAAACGTCGCCGTCCAGCTGCGAGTTCAACTCATCAAGTGCTTCACGGGAGAAAACACCCATCGCGAAACTTTTCACCGGGTTGAACAGGGCCAACAGTGCCGTGGCAAGCCATCCGCCGCGAATCGTAAATTGTCGTCGTGAAATCATTCGATCAGTCATTACCTGCCTGCGGGTTTCAAGCCAGCAGTATAAGCCCGGGCTTCGCAGGAAGAAAACGCCTTCGCGCGTGTCGCGTGAACGTCAGCCTTGCTTGCCGCGTATTGTGAAATCATGGATGATTACACCGTATTTATTTATGGACGTACTATCTTGTCAACACAGTTTTCTCCTCCAGGTCGTGTAGTCATCGTCGGCGGCGGCAGCGCCGGCTGGATGACAGCCAGCGTGTTCCTCAACAGCCTCGGGCGCGCTGGCAGCCAGGTTGTGCTGGTCGAGTCCGACCGCATTCCCACCATTGGTGTGGGAGAAGGCACAACCCCACTGTTCAAGCGTTTCCTTGAATTTAACGGGATTACAGAAAAGGAATTCATGGCCAACTGTAATTCCACCTACAAGCTCGGGATCAACTTTCCCGGCTGGACCAACTCTGACGAATTCGACAGCTACTTTCATCCTTTCATCGCCGCTGGCTACAACCAGTATGACCAGGATTTTTTTAATAGCTGCGATCGGCGTCGTTCAGGACAGCACAGCGCGACAGACCCAGGCGATTACTTTTTCAACGCCGAGATGGCCTGGCAGTGCCGAGCGCCGGTAGGCCCCCCTCCCTGCGATTCGTCCAAGATGGACTACGGCTACCATTTTGATACCGCACTAGTCGCTGAGTTTCTGAAACAGCGTGCACTTGCGGCGGGTATCGAGTACATCGTCGATGATGTCAGCGAGGTCGTCAAAAACGACAATGGCGATATCAGTCACATCGTCACTGAAAAACATGGCGAGGTAGCCGGGGATTTTTTCGTGGACTGCACGGGTTTTCGAAGAATGCTCATCGGAGACACCCTGGAAGTAGATGCCATTTCCTATAAACCGCGACTTTTCAACGACAGCGCTGTAGTGATTCGAACACCGGATGACAGTAAAGAAGATATACCCCCCTATACCGAATCAACTGCACTGGAATGCGGCTGGGCATGGCGTATACCGCTTCGCGGAAAAACCAGCTGGGGCTATGTCTACAGCGCAGATTATACAACGAAAGAAAATGCTGAAGCCGAACTGCGCAGGCATATCGGTGAGAGTTCCAGGGACATTAAACCGCTTCACATCAAGCTGCGTACAGGTCGAAACCTCGAACACTGGAAAAATAACTGCCTGGCGGTTGGACTCTCGCAGGGATTTATTGAACCCCTGGAAGCCACGGCACTGGCTCTCACGCAATTTACCATTAACCGCTTTGTTACCCATTTCGCCCGTGGAAACTACCAGGCCACTCACAGGGATTTTTTCAACGGCATCATCAACGAGGCATTTGATTGCACCATTGATTACATTCAACTGCACTACAAGTTGAACAGCAGGCAAGACACGGAGTACTGGAAAGATTGCAGGGACAATGAAAATATTACTGCGACCCAGAAAGCCATCATAGACGGCTGGGAAAGTGGCGAAGATTTTATCAATGTATTGAGGAACCACGTCCACCGATCCTCCTACGCGCCCTACTCCTGGTACTGCATACTGTCGGGAATGGGACGTTACGATTTACACACCATGGACGGAGACAAGCTCCGGAGTGCCAATCCTCATCGGGATACGGTTGCCGGTTACAGTAGTCACCGCGCCTACCTCGAATCCCTGCAGGCCTGAAACGGGAATTTTTCATGCTCAAAAAAAGGGACAAATATCAAAGACATGCTAATATTAATAAAGGGCTGGTGTTAGCCAACGAGGGTGGGCAACAAGGGAACATTCCGGCATCTTATAATTATAATAATATTATTAATAATCAGAGACATACGGAATAGCGGCTATGCCAAACGGTAGATTACTTGTGGTCGAAAACGACAGGACGACTGCCTCGATAATCAAGATGTTCCTGGAGAAATGCGATTACCAGGTGGTGGATGTAGTAAACAGCGGCGACAACGCCATCCGGTCCACCGAGGAAAATGACCCGGACCTGGTGCTAATGGATATCCGCCTGGAAGGTGAAGTGGATGGCATCACTGCAGCAGACAGGATAATCAGCGAACTCGATGTTCCCGTGGTTTACGTAACCGCGCACAATGACGAAGAAGTCCTGGACCGGGCTCGGGGTACGGCCCATTCGGGCTTTATCAACAAACCACTTCGAGAAGTTGACCTTCGAACCACCATCAATTTTGCCGTCAATAGCAAGCGCAGGAAAAACGACGGCGGCAAGGTAAAGAAAACACTGAGCGTCAGCGAACTGATGGATGCTTATGGACTCACAAAAAGCGAAAGCAACCTCGTTACCAAGCTTCTCAAGAATCCCGACTTAAATGCCATCTCCGAAGAGAGCTACATCACTGTTAACACGATTCGAACACACCTGAAGCATATTTACCGTAAGACCAGGACCGGCTCCAAGGCCGAACTCCTGATGAAGGTCGTGAACGAATTTGACTGTGGGTGATAAGTAAGCCGTAAACCGTCAACGCCATTCCATGTCGGCGTTGTCTCAACACCCCCTCGCCTTGTCTGCCACTTCCACAAGTGCCGTCATAACCAGCTTATCGCCGGGTTTGCGCAAAGTTGGGCTGTGCTGTCACTTTGCAGTAAGCCAATACTGCTTCTTCATTGACTTGCCCAGGCACGGGCCCCGGTCCCTGGTTAATATCTCTTCCGAGAGGAAAGAGAGCCAGGGGGTGCGCAAGTGGCCAGTGAAGCTGGCAATCCGAGACTGACCAGGGCTGGTATCGCAACTTGAATCTCAAATGAGAGGAAGACCCACCTGGCATCACTTACTGGCTAACACGAAGTCCGGATATCGACCTGGAAAGTCATTTCATTCACAGGGTCCCCCCCTCCCCCCCGGTATAGTCGAGCCCGCAATCTCGCTGTACCGGGGTATCTTTAACCTCACTGGATATTCTCCTGCCATCACAATAATTGATTTCTGAAATGCCCCAAGCTCTGCTGTAAAATGAAGCTCACCAACACATAACCTTTTCCGGAAAACAAGTTTACATGGCAAGCAGTGACCGCCCCTGGATCCTTGGTCTAAGCGCTTCGCATAATGGCGCCGCCTGTCTACTCCACGGTGAAAAAATAGTCGCTGCAGTACAGGAAGAACGACTGGTTGGTCAAAAAAGAGCGCGCCTTTCCTGCGCCAGGCACTCACTTGCCATTGAATATTGCCTGGAGCAGGGTGGCATTAATGCCAGTCAGCTGGACATGGTGGTTCTGTGTCCACAGACAGAGTTGACATCACCGGAAAACGATATCGGTAAAAGCACCCAGCTGGGCGTTGCGCTTCACAACACGCCGGTAATATCACTGTCGCACCATGCCGGTCACGCAATCAGCGCATTTTGCACAAGCGGATTTGACGAGTCCGCGGCGCTTGTGGTGGATGGAATGGGTTCTCCAAGCTACGACCTGGGTGATAACGAAAAAGACGCGTTGCTCAGGCCGGGAGTCATCGGTGGTGAAACCAATTCAATTTACCGCTGTAATACAGGCTCAATTGAGGCGCTTGAAAAGCACATGATTGCCGACGGACGCTGGTTAACTCCACCTCCCGTTGGTGCCGCCATGCAGGGATTTGGCAGCCTCGGCGGCATGTTCTCGGCCGTTGCGGGGCAAATATTTGGGAACACCATGGACGCCGGAAAAGTCATGGGCCTGGCGCCTTATGGCAAGGCAAACATTGGACCTGCCGAGTTTTTTGAAATACGCGATGGGGAATTTGTATTCAATGATACCGTGCCAAAACGTTTTGGCAGCAGCGAGCGTTGGCCCGCCAACCAGGAACATTACCAGGACCTTTCAGCATCGGTACAAAACGCGTTGGAACACGCCCTGCTCTACCTGGTCGGCAGGGTGCGTGATTTATGTTCATCAAGAAACCTCGTTTATGCTGGCGGTGTAGCGTTAAACAGCGTGGCAAATGAAAGGATCATTCGTGAGAGTGATTTTGAACAGGTTTATATCGTACCCGCCGCAGAAGACTCCGGGCCCGCAATTGGCGCAGCCTACTATGGCCTGTGGAAACTGACCGGGCGTTTCCACTCGAGCGCGATGGAAAAAGATGGCCTTGGGAAAACTTACTCGGAAAAAGACATTGACGAGGCAATATCCAGGACGCCTGCACTGGTTTCAATATCAACGGGTGACAGTGTTGACGAAGCCGCCGAACTACTGGCACAGGGCAAGATAATCGGCTGGTTCAATGGCCCTTCTGAACTCGGCCCACGCTCACTGGGCCAGCGAAGCATTCTGTGTGATCCCCGCCTGCCGGATGCGAAGGAAAAGTTGAATGCGCGCGTAAAACACCGCGAAGCATTTCGCCCTTTTGCCCCTGTCCTTCCCCTGGAGGAAGTTTCAAACTGGTTTGAGCTTGGACAAAGTACCCCTGTAAGTCCCTTTATGCTTCGCATCATGCGTTTCAGGGATGATAGGTTGCAGCAGGTACCGGGTGTTGTTCATGTCGATAACACAGGTCGTGTGCAGACTGTCACAGAGCAGGCTAATGGAGATTACTACAGGCTGGTAAAGGCATTTGGAAAACTGACCGGTGTACCAATGCTGATCAACACCTCACTCAACGTAATGGGCGAACCCATTGTCGAAACACCGGAAGACGCACTGTGGTGTTTACTCCTGACCCAGCTTGATGCCTGTGTCTTTGAAGGAAGAGTCGTAACCAGGAAACCGGGTTACAACTCCTTCCACGAGCTCTACCCGTATTTCCTGGTCGGCCCCGAGGATATCCGTCGCACTCCTGATGGCCAGGGCCTGCTTTTTTCTGCATCCACCCCCTGGGGCAGGTACCCCTTTGCACTTCGGGAAGGGCCAATCATTGCCATCATGGAGCTGTTGCTTGGCGGCCTGGCGAATGGCGCTAATGATACTGCTCATATCTTTGACACGATCAGGAGCCAACTTGGGAATATGCCCGATGCCATGCTGGTTCGCCTGTTTGCCCAGCTTCGACGCTGGCGCCTGATCTCTTTTCGCGAAAAGCCAGTCGCGGCAAAACCCCTCATGCAAAAACCTCCGGCTACAGGGCGAGCCCCCGCACCGGCGGATTCGACACCTCATCACGCTGCGGTGGACGAGGGTCTGCGCTTGCTGACCGGTCAAGGCACTCAGGCCAATCCTTCTCGCGGACTGGCGATTATCGAGGAGGCTGCAAAAACGGATGCAAGGGCAGCCTACCTGGCCGCCACGGTTTTCGGTGCCTCGTTCTGGCAGCAGCAGGACTGGGAAAAAGCACTGGATTACCTCCAGCATTCTGCTGAACTGGGTCATCAACAGGCGGCAGAATCACTGGTCCTGCTCGCAGCAGGTCCGGCAGGAAACCTGCAACAGTCCCAGGACTGGCGCTCGCTTCGGGCGAGCATTGACCTGCGTCACTGGTTCGAAGCTCCGGCATGCGTCGAACTGCTACAGGACCCTGAAACCAGGGTAATTGAAAACTTCATACCGGCTTCAACCTGTGACTGGCTTATCGAGCAGGGTAAAAACCGGCTGAGCAGGGCCACCATCTATGATCAGGTCACCGGTGGCACAACAAGGGACCAACGACGCACGAACTCGCAGTGCGACCTTGGACTTGAACACTGCGGTTTGCTCACCTTTGTGTTACGCGCTCGAATTAGTGCCATCACTGGCCGACCTGACCGGGCCATGGAAATCCCAAAGTTATTGCACTACACCCCGGGGGAAACATTTGCCCGCCATTTTGACTATCTTGATCCGCAAAACCCTGCCTACGCCCAGGAACTCACCTCGCGGGGGCAACGTGTGCAAACATTCCTGGTTTACCTGAATGACGACTATGACGGCGGTGAAACATCTTTTCCGCTGCTCGAGTTCGCACACAGGGGAAAAAAAGGCAGTGCCTTCATGTTTTCAAATGTTGATAACCAGGGAAAACCGCATGAGCTTACCATGCACGTGGGTGAGCCACCGACGAAGGGTGAGAAGTGGGTGTTTTCACAGTGGATCCGCTCCTTCCCGGCCGGCTAATTTCATTGCAGGACGGTGAAGCGTATTAATACCGATATTCCCGACCTTAACTCGCGCAGAGATAGCGCCTGGAGCCAGGCAAACAAGAAAAGGAAATTGGTGGGCCGTGTAGGGGTCGAACCTACGACCTTGGGATTAAGAGTCCCCTGCTCTACCAACTGAGCTAACGGCCCGAAATTCTGCTTGAAATGAAATTGCCAGGCCTTATCGAACCTGGCAATTTCCCGAAAATGGGGTGAGCGATGGGGCTCGAACCCACGACCACCGGAATCACAATCCGGGGCTCTACCAACTGAGCTACGCTCACCATAAAAGTGTTATCGCCATTCATTATTAATGGCGCGCCCGGGAGGACTTGAACCCCCAACCCCCGGCTTAGAAGGCCGGTGCTCTATCCAGTTGAGCTACGGGCGCATCTTTATCATTTTATATTAGATTCCCGCCTTCGCGGGAATGACAGAGTGGGAAAATTGGTCGGGGCAGAGAGATTCGAACTCCCGACCCTCTGCTCCCAAAGCAGATGCGCTACCAGGCTGCGCTATGCCCCGACATTTCCTTAAAAATCACCCACTTCCTGCAAGGAGGGGGGATGATACGCCTGCACCCCAATGGCGTCAATTTTTCCGGGATTTTGCTCGTAAAAACCTAGTTACGACGCCAGGTCGTGCCTTCCGGTCCATCCTCAAGGGCAATTCCTGCGTCTGCCAACATGTCACGTATGCGATCGGATTCAGCAAAATCCCTGTTTTGCCTGGCCTGCTTTCGCTGTTCGATTAACTGTTCAATCTCGTCGCTGGCAAGGCTGTCGCCACCGACCCCGGACTGGAGATAAGTCTCGGGATCGCTTTGCAACATGCCGAGCACGCTGGCCAGTTGCCTCAGGGTCCTGGCAAGGCCCATGCACTCTTCACTCTCTTTATTGTCCTGGCGGTTAATTTCCCTCGCCATCTCATGAAAAATCGCAACAGCCTTTGCCGTGTTGAAGTCATCATCCATGACTTCATTAAACTTGTTCGCCCAGCCATGTTCCAGCGGACCATCACTCACAGGCACATCCCTGAGGGCAATATAAAGACTTTCAAGCGCGGCACGGGCCTCGTCCAGCTGGCTATCGGAATAGTTCAACTGGCTACGGTAGTGACTGGAAAGAATAAAAAACCGAATCACTTCCGGGCTATAGCTTTCCATGACATCACGGATGGTGAAAAAGTTGCCAAGGGACTTGGACATTTTTTCATCATCTACCCGCACGAAGCCGTTGTGCATCCATAGCTGCGCAAATGTCTTGCCTGTCGAGCAGCAACTCTGGGCGATTTCATTTTCATGGTGCGGGAACTGCAGGTCCTGGCCACCGCCATGAATATCAAACTCCTCACCAAGAGCGTCAATAGACATGGCCGAGCATTCAATATGCCAGCCGGGTCGCCCATCTCCCCATGGCGAAGGCCAGCTTGGCTCACCGTCCTTGGAGGCTTTCCAGAGCACGAAATCCAGTGGGTCCTGCTTGGCTTCTTCCACGGCTACGCGTTCACCTGCCCGCAGTTCGTCGATCTTCTTACCGGAAAGACGGCCATAATCTTCATACTTGCTCACGGCGAAATACACGTCACCGTTATCCGCAGCATAGGCATAGCCATTGTCTTCGAGCCGTTGAATCATGTCGATGATCTGTTGGATATGTTCCGTTGCCCTCGGCTCCCTGTCGGGACGAAGCATGTTCAGGGCATCGGTATCTTCATGCATGGCCGTGATAAAGCGCTCGGTTAGATCGTTTATGCCTTCGCCGTTTTCATTGGCTCGGTTAATGATCTTGTCGTCAATATCGGTGATATTACGAATATAGTTCACCTCGTAGCCCCTTGACCTCAGGTAGCGCACCACGGTGTCAAAAACCAGCAAAAAGCGTGCATGGCCGATATGGCAAAAGTCGTAAACCGTTATGCCACAGACATACATGCCCACCTTCCCCTCTTCCAGGGGCTGGAAAGTTTCCTTTCGGCGTGTCATTGAGTTGTATATCTGCAGCATTTTAAGTCGCTTTCCTTTAAAGGCGCGCATAGTAGCAAAGGCCTGCGGGGCACGCTAATTTTTGCCCATGCCTGGCTCTTTGTCCTATTATAACGGGCTGAAGACACTAACCCCCTGAGGCGGACTGATCCATGAATGTGAGACTGACAACCAACCACGGTGAAATTTTACTGGAACTTGACCCTGAGAAAGCCCCTGTTACGGTGGAAAACTTTCTCGGCTACGTGAGAAGCGGGCACTATGACGGCACAATATTTCACCGGGTTATTGACGATTTTATGATCCAGGGTGGGGGTCTTGACCAGGAAATGAATGAAAAACCTACGGGGGATTCGATTCGCTGCGAAGCAGACAACGGCCTGAGCAACCTGGATCGCACCATCGCCATGGCACGCACCGCCGATCCTCATTCCGCCTCCGCGCAGTTTTACATCAATACGACCGAAAATGCCTTCCTGGACTTTCGCTCTGCCACTGAAGATGGCTGGGGATACTGCGTATTTGGAAAGGTGGTTGAAGGCAGCGACGTGGTTGAATCGATAGAAGAAGTAGACACGACCTCGCGTAATGGCTACCAGGATGTCCCGGTAGACCTCGTTATCATTGAGAAAGCAGAAATTGTAGAGGGCTGACTCACTCAACAGGCCAGCAGCGACTTCCATGGACACGCTGTTTGTTTCTGACTTGCACCTGAGCCCGGCACGTCCCGGTAAAATCGAGCTCTTTAAACGGCTTCTGCGCGGTCCCGCACTGGAAGCAAGGGCGCTTTACATCCTTGGAGACCTGTTTGACCACTTCTGGGTGGGTAATGATGATCAAACCGCTCCCAACCCGGAAGTTTGCCGCGAACTTAGACAGTTCTCTGAAAAAAACAAGGCGCTTTATATACAGCGCGGAAATCGCGACCTGATGATGCGGGAAAGCTTCAGTGAAATCAGCGGTGCCCGGTTCCTGCCCGACGAGCAGGTCATAGAAGTTGACGGCCTGAGAATACTGATTTCCCACGGTGATCTTTATTGCACCGCGGACAGCAGTTACCAGCTATATCGAAAATTTATTGATTCAGGTTTTACCCGCCTTGTTTTTCCGCGCTTGCCCTACGCACTTCGTATACGACTGGCTCACGGGCTTCGACCCGCTTTCCAGAAGTCGAGCAGCAATAAAGATGCATCCATTGTTGACGTAGACCAGGATACAGTGGAGATGGCAATGAAGCGTCATGATGTTCAGCACCTGGTGCATGGACACACGCATCGAAGTGCCATTCACGATTTTGAGCTTGATGGTAAGGCCGCGAGTCGTACTGTGCTTCCCGACTGGTACGAGGATGATGGCTTGCTGGTTTGCCGCGGCGGCGAAAGAAAACTTATGCGGGTCGAAGATTACCTAGGCTAACCAGCCGCCGATGGTCATTACGCCAAGGATGGTGAGCCAGACAATCAGTGTCCGGTTGGCCAGTGCCTGCGCCTCGGTGATCCAGTTAATATAAGTGCTGTTTTCGTCTTCAAATTCGCTACCCGCAAGGGAACGGTACTGCAGTGCCCAGAGACCACTGGTGCCTACGATCTCCCTGCTTATTTCAAGGCTTTCTCCCTCTACTGAACGCCAGCCTTCAAGAGCATCAACAAGGCTGCCTCCAAGGGCAAAACCGAGTGCCTGTAGTCGTGTGGATGGCCACATTAATATGTTATGCAGGTGTCTCGCAGCATCCGCATGGGCTCCATGTATGCCATCAAATTTTTCCTGTATTCGCAGCACCAGCAGGTAAAGAAGGGCACCAATCATGCCCAGGGTGATAAACCAGAAAAGTACACCAAATATATGTTCATGGGCACAGTGCAATACGCTTTCAATGGCCTGTTTTTCTTTTTGCTCCCGGTCCTCCGGCAATTCTTCCTCGAATAGAATTTCTTCATATCGGCTAACCGCGGCATTGTCTCCCTGTTCCAGCGCATGGATATAACCATTGATGAGAGTATTAAAATCGGGGCCAAAACTGTATACCAGCACTGCAACTGCCAGCATCCAGGCAAGTACCGGTGACAGGGAAGCCAGCAGGTGTCCCACCAGCAACAGCAGCAGTAGTGGTGGTACCAGGGTGAGCAGAACCCCGACGGGACCATCCCAGGAAGCATACTTGCTGCAGCGGCTTTCCAGCCAGCGCATGTAGTTGTCAAACCAGTCGCGGTTACGCATGTGGTCCAGTGCCCCGAGAAAATACTCCAGTGCCAGGCCGAGCAGTATGCTAATCAGCGTCATTTATCTTGTCCGTCGTAGATACTGTTACCAGTTTAATCCAGAAGAGAATAAAAATAATCCCATTTGAAGGCCTGCCCCGGGTCTGTTTTTCTTCCGGGCGCCACATCTGCATGGCCAACAACACGTTCCTTATTTATAGCAGGATAATATTCTATAAGCGACTTTATCACCGCCGCCGCGACCTTGTACTGGACATCTTCATAATCTTCATCGTCCCTGCCTTCAAGTTCAATGCCGATGGAGAAATTGTTACAGGCATCGCGTCCTTCAAGGCAGGACTCACCTGCATGCCATGCCCGCCGGTCAAAAGCCACGTACTGGCTGACGTTGCCCTGCCGATCAATCATCAAGTGTGAAGAAACACGAAGGTGATTGATTTCTGCAAAATAAGGATGTTCACCAGGGTCAAGCATATTGGTAAACAGCTGATCGATGTAGGGGCCGCCATATTGATTGGGTGGCAGGGAAATTCCATGGATGATTATTGCATCGACATCACAACCAGAAGGTCGATCATCGCAATTGGGAGATGAAACCTTGCGGGCCTCCATTAACCACTGTCCGTTTTTATCAAGGGTATAACTCACCGTCACATCAACCTGCCTTGTTTTGCATTGATTACCTGTCCGACCTGTACTAACCGGTGCAGCTCCACTAGGATGTACCCCTGCTATCTATCCGTCAACAAGGGAGAGAATTGTATGTGCCGGCTAGCGGCCTACGTGGGACCTGAAATACCACTGGGGCAATTATTACACGAGGGTTCAAACAGCCTTTACAGGCAGTCCTGGGCCTGCAGGGAGTTGCAGGGCACCACTCTCAATGCGGATGGTTTTGGTTTTGGCTGGCATCATGAAAACGGAACTGCAGCAATTTATACAAGCACGCTGCCAATCTGGTCCGATGCCAACCTTACGGATCTCGAGCAAACCCTTAGACACTCTCACTGGCTCGCCTATGTACGCAGTGCGACGCCCGGCCAGGCGGTAAACCAGGCCAACACCCAGCCCTTTCGTCATCAGGATCTGCTTTTCATGCATAACGGTCGAATCGATGAATTCAATGATGGGCCACGTGAACAGTTCCACCGTTTACTGTCGCCGGGTACCTGCGCTGGAATCGAGGGTAATACTGATTCGGAATACCTGTTCGGGGTGTTCCGCCAGCATTATGCGAATAGTGCCGACCTGGAAAAAGCCCTGCGCGACAGCTGCGAAACTCTTTCGGAGATGACGCTTCCCGGTGTCGCGCTTCTCAACATGCTGGTCTCCGATGGCGATTCAATCCTTGCCTGTCGTCACGCCGCCAACGGCGGCAAATGCCCCAGCCTGTATGTCACCGACAAATTACCCGGTTTGAAAAATGCTACGCTCATCGCCTCTGAACCTTTTTCTGACTCAGAGTCCTGGCAAAAGCTTGATGAGCATTCAATCGTCCGGCTGGACCATCACGGCGAGATCACTATCTCCAGTCTATGAGTGAAGATAATTACCTCGCTGATCTCCGGGATCAGCAGGAAAAGTTGCTGAATGTTGTTACCGGTATTGGCGAGGACAATATTAACCGGCAGTTTCACCCTGAGCTCAGTCCCCTGGGCTGGCATCTTGGTCATTGCGTGTATACCGAGTGCTTCTGGATCAGGGAGGCGGTGTTGCAACAGGCAGAGCTGGATGAATCACTGAGCCATCTTTATATTCCGGAACTTTCCATCAAGCATGAGCGCAGCGCATCTCTACCAGATGCAGGAGAACTTGCTGAGTGGGCACGTAGCTGCCAGGCAGAAAACCTCGAGCTGCTCTCGGGGCTCAACGCCAACAATAAGCAGCATGAATTAATGCAGAATGATTACCTGGCTTTCTTTCTTTGCCAGCACTATGCCCAGCATATCGAAACCGCATACTACGTTAAAACCCAGGCGCAATTACAAAATGGCAACGACTACGAGGCCCAAAGTGAATTGAAAGCAGCAAGCCCCGGATTTGAATTTGTAAAACCAGTCGAAACAGGCACGCAAATTGGAGAATCGGATCCTCTCAGGCATTACGACAATGAGTGTGGACGCTTTGATATTGAGCTGGACGAATTTGAAATCGCAAACAGGCCCGTCAGTAACGCCGAGTACCTGCAGTTCATTGTCGATGGTGGTTATGAACGGAAAGAATTATGGACCAAGAACGCCTGGTCCTGGCGCAGGAAGAACCAGGTTGAAGCACCTCAGCATTGGCGAAGGGATGGCAATGGAAATATTTACGGTGTCGATGCCGACGGTCCCCATGAATTACAGGATGATCGCCCGGTAACAGGTATAAGCTGGTACGAAGCACAGGCTTTTGCCCGCTGGGCCGATGCGCGCCTGCCCCATGAGTACGAGTGGGAACTGGCGAAAAAACAATCGCTGTTAGGTGGCGTGGGCGAATTATGGGAATGGTGCAATAACGAGCTGCACCCCTACCCGGGTTTTGTCGCCTTTCCCTATGATGGTTATTCCCTGCCATGGTTTGACGGAACGCACTTTGCGCTCCGTGGCCACAGCCGCTATACGCAGGACATCATCAAGAGAGACACCTTCAGGAATTTCTACCAGGCGGATAAAAGACACTTTCCCGCAGGCCTGCGATTGGCCAGGTAATTAAAGCTTCGAAATCCTGCAAAAGCCGGGCTCAATTGTGTTACTTCCGGGCGTGGGGACAGATTATCTCCTGTCCCCGGTGTTTAGTGTCGGTTGCCGGTATCCATGTGCTGCTACCCGGCCGGAATAACACTAAAAACCGTGCCCTCTACAGGTAAGACAAGGCCTGTTATCCCGGAGTTCCCTGTAAAAACTGTGACGAACTCCCGTTTAGCCGGCGCTGTCTTCCAATAGTTTTAATATCTTCTTGTCCTTGCTTCTTTCAGCAAGGGTCATTGCCGAGTTCTTCGCCTTGTCCTCGACACTGACGTCCGCTCCTGCGGCAAGCAGTAGTCCGATGATTTCAGGATCGCGACTCATCACCGCGAACATCAATGCGGTTCTACCCTGGGAGTCGACACTGTTGATATCGGCGCCTTCCACCAGCAGCTCGCGCACGATTTTTCGATTGCGCAGGTACACGGCACTCATTAGCGCAGAACGGCCGCTGGCATTGGCTGCATTCACATCCTCGCCTTCTTCAATCAGCTGGCGTACAGCCGAAAGATTGCCCTGTTTTGCTGCAAGGTACATGGCAGGGACCCCTGCTGCGGCTTCGGTTTTGCTTGCGGTTTCCGTCCCCGGGCTTGTTTCCTGGGCGTGTGAGATCGCAAAACAGGCGGTGGCCACGAATGCAATCAGCAGGGTAGTGAAATTCTTGGCTTTCATAGCGTGCATTAGCGGCCAAAATGCCGGAAACTGAAGCTGATTTTTTCGTTATTTCCCGCTCCCCTGGACAACGGTCGTACTGTAAATATGGCATTATTGCCATATGAGTGAGTTCCCCGAACCAGGCCCTTCCTCCACGGGTAAAATTGGCACCGGCATGACCGTTGCCGCCTGCGTTATCGCACTCATGCTCGCAAGCTGGTACTTCGACGATTTCTTCAACAGGGAATATAATCCAAACCAGGACATCGCTACGCGAGAACTGGATGGCATTAAGGAAATTACGCTCAAGCGTAATCGACGTGGTCACTACGTTACTAGCGGCAAGATAAACAACACTGATGTGCGCTTTATGCTGGATACCGGGGCCACCCACGTGAGTATCCCTGGAGATGTAGCCAGGCAGCTAAAGCTGGAGGCCGGTAACAGGCAAATCGTTAATACCGCCAATGGCAGGGTTTACGTTTATGCGACGATGCTGGATAAAATCCAGATCGGTGATATCGTGCTTGCAAATGTACGCGCCAGTATCAACCCGCACATGCGCGACGAAGACATCCTGCTTGGTATGAGTTTTCTCAAGCACCTGGAATTTTCCCAGCGGGGTGATGAACTTGTTTTGCGACAGTATGATTAGCGAGCTTTTCAAATGATAAAGAGCAGCATGGTTTTGCCTGCAGATATCGCCAGCAGCGTGCGTCGCGCTCTCAGCGAAGACATCGGCAAGGGCGACCTTACCGCCAACCTGGTACCGGAAGACAAGACCTGCAAGGCAGAAGTGATATGCCGCGAGGAAGCCGTGCTATGTGGCAGGGCCTGGTTCGACCAGGTCTTTCATCAAATTGACGAGTCTGTGCAAATAGACTGGTTGCCTGGTGACGGTGATGCGATAAGCCCGGGCTCCACCGTTTGCCGAATAAGCGGGTCTTCAAGGAGCGTGTTAACGGGGGAGCGAACAGCCCTGAATTTCCTGCAAACCCTGTCCGGGACCGCTACAACCACGCGTGAATTTGTCCGGCAGCTCGGTAAGGGCAAAACCCGTATCCTCGACACGAGGAAAACTATTCCAGGACTAAGGGCTGCGCAAAAGTACGCGGTAAGCTGCGGTGGCGGCTCAAATCATCGTATGGGTCTTTATGACGCCATACTGATCAAGGAAAACCATATTTCCTCGGCCGGTGGTATCAGGCCTGTCGTCATCGAGGCTCTCAAGTCCGGTCATAGCGTGGAGGTAGAAGTAGAGAACCTGGCACAGTTGAAAGAAGCCATAGAAGCCGGTGCCAACAGTATCCTGCTGGATAACTTTAGCATTGAACAAATGCACGAGGCCGTGGAGATAAACAGCGGCAGGGTTGAGCTTGAAGTGAGTGGCGGTGTTGAATTTGAACAACTCAAACAACTCGCGCGCACCGGTGTCGATTATATTTCCATTGGTGCACTAACCAAGCACCTGCGAGCCGTGGACTTTTCCATGTTGTTCAGGGGGCAGGAGTAATTTTCCTGCCCCCTGCATCACTTACAGCTTGCTCTTCACCAGTTCGTAAACTTCCTCTGTGAGGCTTGCGTTTCCATCCAGCAGGCTTTCGAGCTGCTGGCGTCGATCTTTAGCAAATTCTTCGTCCTTGATGCCCCCTATATTAATGTACACATTCAGGGCTGCACTGCGCAGGGCAGCATGAGCAGCCAGTACTGCCACGCCGGCATCGGAAATCACGTTGGTGTTACCTTTTTCCGCCATCGGTTTACACAACTCGATCACCTCTGCACACAGCTTTGCACAATCAAGTGGTACATCCGTCGCGGCCTTGAGGGCCTGCTGGATGGTCTCGGAACGTTTTGCTTTCTCATCGTCAGTTTCCCTCGGCATACCGTAAGCTGCCATGACCTGGTCAAACACCTCGACATCCGCACGAATCATGTCGGTAGCCCGGTCCCTGAGATTTTCTGAACTGGTGAGCATCTCCTGCATTTCCGCGTCCACGGACTCGTAGTTCTTCTTTCCCACGGTGAGATTGGCCACCATGCTGACCAGGGCGGCACCCATTGCTGCCATGATCGCAGCCGCACTGCCACCACCGGGTGTCGAGGCCTTGCTGGCCAGTTCATCGAGAAACTCCTGCATGGATTTTTCTTTAATCATTGCCTTGCTCCTGAATTTAAAAAGTGATTTTCATCCGGAGCGCCCGGGCCGGCCCCCGCGACAGCCGGGAGGCTGTATCCGGATATGAAGAAAGAGGCGCGAATGATACTAGCAAGGCGCTGATTAATGCCAGTAAACACTGAATTTACCGGCGATGGTTGTGGCTGGCTGTCGCATGGGTTACCTTAGCGTGACACAGGGAACTGCGTGAAAGATGGTCAGGGTCATGTGCAAAAAAAGAAAATGGATAATTTTGAATTTAATAATATAATCAATGACCTGGGGAACTAATTCATGAAAAAGCTTTTATTTCAGCTGGACACTGACCAACATCCATCTGTTTTTGACACCGTGGTCGCCTACGACGGCGGTGCCGACCACGTTATCGGCCATGGCGGAGTAACACCTGACAACGTGACAGCCCTGGTGGAAGGTGCCATTTTCACCCGCTCGCCCAGTGAAAAGAAGAACACGGTACTTTTCGTAGGCGGTAGCGACATGGTGGCCGGCGAAAAGCTGCTGGAAGCAGTGCAACAGAACTTTTTCTCCAATTTCCGCGTATCAGTCATGCTGGACAGCAACGGCAGTAATACCACCGCCGCTGCCGCCGTTGCCAAGATGCGTTTAAGCACCGATTTGAAAGGCAAACGAGCCGTGATACTCGCCGGAACCGGTCCCGTGGGTCAGCGCGCCGCCGTGATGATGGCACGGGAAGGCACATCGGTTTGCATCTCCTCCCGCAAGGAATCACGTGCCGTTGGTGCCTGTGCACACATCAAGGACCAATTTGACGTGGACATCGAAGCCGCAGGTGGTGGTACACCGGAAGAACGGGCTGACCTGTGCAAGGATGCGCACATTGTCTTTGCCACTGGTGCCGCGGGTATCGAGTTACTGGCCGAGGAACACTGGCGGGAAAACAAGACCATCGAGGTCATTGCTGACGCAAACGCGACTCCACCTCTTGGAATAGGTGGAACTGACATGCAGGATGAGGGCGTGGAACGTCACGGCAAGATTATCTGGGGGGCAATCGGTTTTGGAAAATTCAAGCTGGCATTGCATCGTGCCTGTATCAGTAAACTGTTTGAATCCAATGACCAGGTTTTTGATGCGGAAGAAATTTACAGCCTGGCAAAAGAAATGGCCTGATAAGATCCTGTTGTCATGATAAACCAGCGACATCACGTACTGACTCAAAGCGGCTGGCGAGCCCGGCTAATCGGGCTGCTGGTGCTTGCTGTTCTGTCATGTTCACTACTGGCGCAGACTTACGAAGAAGGTCGCCAGGCCTACATCCAGGGAAAGTACCGGGAAGCGTTTAAAATCCTGCAGCCCCTCGCTGTTGAGGGTGATTCTGAAGCCCAGAAAATGCTCGGCATCATGTATGACTACGGGCACGGTGTTAAGGCTAATTCCGAGAAGGCGCTGGAATGGTACCTGCGCTCGGCTGAGCAGGGACAGCCAGCAGTGCAATACCAGGTGGGAGCAAAATACTTTCGCGGTGATGGCGTCAAGCAAAATTACGCCGAGGCCGCCCGCTGGTGGGAAATGGCTGCCAACGGTGGCCAGGTAGATGCCCAGTTCAACCTGGGACTGATGTATTTTCGCGGTCTCTCCATAGAAGCCGATGATGTTCGCGCTGCCGGGCTTTTCGCCCAGGCCGCTGAGCAGGGACATGGTCACAGCCAGTACAGCCTGGCCGTCATGTATGCCTTTGGTCGCGGTGTGGAGAAAAACTACGCCACGGCGCTGAAATGGTTTGAAAAGTCTGCCGCCCAGGACATCGGGCAGGCGCAGTTCAACCTCGGCGTCTTTTATGAAAACGGTTACGGCGTTGAACAGGATCTTGCCACCGCCAGCAGCTGGTACGAAAAAGCTGCGAGCCAGGGCGTGGAGGAAGCAGAAAAGAAACTGGCTCAAATGACCTCCGCCGACTACAGCCCACCTGTAACAAGCGCAGATGAACCGGCAAAAGCTTCACCATTCGTTGACGAAGCCGAGGCGGCCGAAGCGGAAGCAATGCAGGAACTGGAGCAGGAGCAGGAAACAGCCCGGGTCGAAGAGGCGCAGCAAATCATGGAATCTGCATCCCTGCCCGTGAGTGAAGATGGCATCAAGGGTCGCGAGTGGGTGCTGGCCCAGGACCCATCCCACTACACCATGCAGATTGGTAGTGTCACCCGCGAAGAAGATATCGTAAATTTTCTCAAGGAAAATAATATCGACGGTGACGCGGCCTACATCGAAGTCGAAATCAAGGACGTAACCCGTTATAACGCCCTCTACGGTGTTTACGAGAATTACCAGGAAGCTACTGACTCCATAGAAAGCCTTCCCGGCAAACTGCAAAAGGTAAAGCCGTGGGTGAGAAGCTTTCGCATGATCCATAAATTGCTGGGTAAGGAAGACGAATCCTGAGCTAAGCCCACTTACGATGGCCGAATTCAACGACATCCTGTGTGCCAGTGAGGAAGAACTACTACAGTTTTTCCACAGGATAAAAGACGACGATTCCCTCGACCCTAATGAAAAACTGGTCGCTGTCGCAAAGAAATTCAGGCTTAGGGCCGAGCAGTTGGTTTGTGCCCTGGGTTTCAACCCCAACGCCACGGAGCTTGCTGAAATTTTCCCGCTGATCGGATTCGTGAATTTTGATGACCTGGTCCGCGAGCGCAACGCAGTGTTTACCAGCGATATCTACAAGCGTGTTCCCTTTGATAACGTCATCTCCATTTACGAACGCGTCAAGGCTGTACCTGAACTATTGCAGATCATGCCTTACCTTTTGAAAGCACGCCTGGCAAAGGTTGAGCAGAAAATCGAGGCCACTGTTAATTCGATCATCATCGAGAAATACAAATCCGAGATGCGTGCCATTTACCTTGATCACATCGCGACCCTGGAATTTGTCGAAGAACGGCTGGATAACAAGGATAGTGGCTTTCGCGCCCTGCTTAATGAAGTGGCTATCATTATCGAGAGCAAGATGATCCCAACCGGCGATATTTTTTTCCGGGACAGTATCCTGCCCGAAGAAAAAAGAAAGCTACTGAAAAAAGGATTGATACCGATGGAACTGGTAGAATCCCGCCTGCAGGATGAATCTATATCAGTGGATGAACGAAAAGTCTTACTGGAACATGTAAAACAAAGTCGTAAACTCGACCAGGAAACTTAATTCAATGCCTTCATTTACAGAAGTTCTTACCGCATCAGATGCCGACCTGGTAAAGTTCTTTTACAAGATCGAGGCCAATGAAGACGATGATTTTATTATTCGCATAAACAAGGTAGCCGAACAGCTGGAACTGAATCACAGCCAGCTGGTGTGCGCACTGGGTTTTAACAAGTACATTCGCGATCTGTCCGATATCTATTCCACCCTTGGATTTCGTGATTACAAGCTGCTCTCCTACCGCTGCAACGAGCTGTTCAGTACCGACACCTACGACCAGCTGCCCATTGATAACGTGCTGGACATTTACTCGGAACGCCTGGAGGACCAGGAAATCCTCGACTCCTTGCGGGAGATACTTGATACCCGTCTTGCCAACATCGAGGCCTACCTGGCCAAGAATGATGATGCTGCCCATGTCTTCAGTTACCGGATGGAGGTGCATTCCATCTACACTGCCGGGGTTGTGGGCGAGGAATTCGCAAAAGCGCGCCTGGCAAAGGACATCGGTAAGTTTCGGCACATGTCCGGCGAAATTGATGTCATCATCGAAATGGGCTTTGAACATCCCAGCAACATGTTTTTTGGAGAATACCTTGAGCCCGAGGAGAAAGTTGCCCTGGTAAGCGCAGGTCACATTGACCAGGATATGGTCAAAAATCGTTTACAAAACAAAGAGATATCGGATGAAGAGAGGGACCTGCTGGAGGATTGCCTGTAGAATTGCCCTGCCCCGTGCCGGCATGAGCCCGGTACATTTCGCGCTTCACCACGAATAACCCTGCCAAGTGTATGGGAAATTTTCCCGTACTTATTTTCCTTTTATCCATTTTCTGTAGCTAGTTCAATAAGTTATATTCCTGCGCTGTTTTTTCGAGCGGGATGAGGGCCCACTCGAAATTTTGTTCATAAAAACCTAACGGGAAAATCTGATGAATTTTAATGATCACGTAAAACTGGCCATCGGGCTGGTCATCGCCAGCGCACTGCCTGTGCAGGCGCAGGCCCAGGACTCCAGCAGCATGGAAGAAATCACGGTGACCGGCATTACGCCAAACCAGGGCGCATCCATTGAGAAGGGCAAGATCCCTTACAACATTCAAGGATTCGATGCGGACGACATGGACCGGGCACAGTCCCAGGACATTACCGACTACCTCGACCGCCATGTTGCCAGCGTCACCATAAACAGCGCCGCCAATAATCCATTGCAGCAGGACGTGCAGTTTCGCGGTTATTCTGCCTCCCCCCTGCTCGGCCTGGCGCAGGGTATCTCGGTTTATCAAAACGGTGTACGTATTAATGAGCCGCTTGGCGACTCAGTTAACTGGGACCTGCTTCCCGAATCTGCCATTCACAGCATCAACGTGGTCGGTGGTGCGAATCCGCTTTATGGTCTCAACACCCTCGGTGGCGCCATGGCTGTGACCATGAAAAACGGATTCAACAGCGAGGGCACACACATAACCGCCACCGGTGGTTCCTTTGAGCGCATCCTGGTGAGTGCGGAAACCGGTGGTAACAACGGTAACTGGGGTTACTATGGCAACGTCAGTTACTTCGATGAAGACGGCTGGCGTGATGAATCACCCTCTGATGCCATCAACTTTTACGGTAGCCTTGGCTGGCGCAGTGAATTGACCAGCCTGAACCTGAACTACCAGCACGGTGACAGTGAGCTTATTGGCAACGGCGCGATTCCGGTCGAACTGCTGGACGTGGATCGTGAAGCTATCTTTACTGCGCCTGATCGCACAGAGAATAACCTGCACATGTTCAGCATGGACCTGTCCCATGCTTTTTCGGACAACATCCAGTTAAACGCCAATGGTTTTTATCGTCGCAACAAGACCAACTCATTTAACGGTGACGGCACCGAGTTCGCTATTTGTGAGCTGGGTGGTGTTGACACGCTGATCGAAGGTATCGAGGAAGACGATCTCGAGGAGCTTGGTCTCGATGATGATGATGTCTGCGAAAACCAGTTCGCCGACGCCGACGCCCTGGAAGATTTTCTCAACATGACGGCCATCGCCATGGGCGAAGACGAAGAGTTCAATGTGGAAGACCTCACAGATGAGCTTGAAGGCACAGGCGTCCTGTCTGACGAAGCCATCAACAACATCAGTGATCGTACCCAGAAAAGCTACGGCACCGATATCCAGCTTTCCCTGCAGGACTTGTTCTCAGACAGGAACCAGCTGATTGTTGGTGTCGCCTGGTTTGAAGGTAAGTCCAGTTTTAATTCTGTACTGGAACTGGCTGACCTGGATCCAATTACACGCAGCACCGTGGGTCTTGGTACCGGTACCTTTGTCGAAGAAGCGGAAACTCAGATCAAGACCACGACAGAGACTTTTAGCTTCTACTTCAGTGACACCTTTGATATTACGGAAGAATTGAGCCTGACTTTTTCCGGGCGTCTCAACAACACCATGATTGAGCTGGCAGACCAGAGCGGCGAAAGGCCTGAGCTGAATGGCGAACACGATTACTTCCGTTTCAACCCCGCTGTTGGCCTGACGTACCAGCCCAATGAAAACATGAGCCTGTATGGCGGCTATAACGAGTCATCCCGGGCACCGACACCGATTGAACTGGCCTGTAATGACCGGGTTTTCAACGTTGCCAGGGCTTTTGCCATCGCCGATGGTGAAGACCCCGATGATATCGAGTTTGAGTGTCGTCTGCCCAACGCCTTCCTCGCAGATCCACCGCTGGAGCAGGTGGTCACCAAGAGTTTTGAAGTGGGCGTTCGTGGGACCTATAACAACGTGAACTACCACGTCGGCTTTTTCCATTCTGAAAACAACGATGACATCCTGTTCCAGACAACCGGCCGTGCAACCGGACTGTTTGCCAACGTCGACAAGACCCGACGCCTGGGTTTTGAATCATCTTTCAATGGCAGCGTTGGCAAGCTGGACTGGTTCCTGGCCTACAGCTACCTGGAAGCTACATTTGAGGATGAATTCGAAGTGCTGAGCCCCAACCACCCTTTTGCGGATGATGATGAAGGCGAAATCGATGTCAGCAAGGGCGATCGAATTCCCGGTTTACCAGAACACTCTCTCAAGCTTGGTGCAGATTTTCACATTTCTGAGAAGCTGAGCGTTGGCTTTGATGTTCGCTACAATTCTGACCAGGTCCTGCGCGGTGATGAATCCAACCAGCTAGACGAACTGGATGGATACGCGGTGGTAAACCTGAGAGGGCGCTATCGCTTCAACGAAAACATCGAGTTTTTCGCACGAATCGACAACCTGTTTGATAACGATTACGAAAACTTCGGGCTACTGGGCGAAGAGCCTTCAGAAGTTGAAGTACCGCTGTTTGAAGACTTTGAAGACCCAACATTTGTCGGACCCGGCGCACCCATTGCGGGCTTCGTCGGAGCCAGGGTGAGCTTCTAAAACTCCTCTATTACTTTAAGGCTTAAAGGGCACCTCGGTGCCCTTTTTTTATTTACGACACTTCTCAATAAACTGGCTGACGATTTTATCGTCATTACTGATGTATTCGTAAAAATCATCCAGGTAACGCGTAGCGCTTTTGACGGTTTTGGTCTGCATCCCTTCGATACCACTGAACAGGCCGTATATGGCATCCTTTTGTTCCATGAACACTGCAAAACTTTCCTTGAAGCCAGCAGTATTCTGGCAATAGCCACGGTACAGGCGTTGCCTGAGGGAGCGAATACCGAGGTGCTCCGGTGGTGAAGCATAGGGAGGATTGACAAAACCCGTGACGTCAAAATCGTAGGGAACCGGTACCAGGGTCCCATCGCTTAATTTGACAGGGATGATGTTATGGCAACAGTTATCACCCTTGGGACCGAGAATGACAGAGTAGTCGGTATTGCCAATCAGGTATTCAAACACAGTTGCTAGATGAAGCTGGTCCTGTCGGTAAAGCATCTTGTCAATTTTCGCTTGCTCCACTAATTCCGCCTTCACCCTCTCAGCCATCAGGCCCTTGTCCTCGATAAAAAAACCGACCTTTGTCGCTTCCACTTTATTCCTGTCAGATTCAAAATATTCAATATTAGCCATTCTTGGGCGCAGGCTGTACGGAGTCAGCTGGTTTTGCATACGATATGCCATGTATTCAAGCCTGACGAATTGCTCATGCCTGGAACCAGCCTGGCAGTGCGTGACCAGTTTGAGCTTGTCCTGTCCTTCGAAAACAGTCCCCTCGGTGCTCTTCTTTTTAAAATTCAACTTCAGCGGAGGAAAACGACAGATATCTTTCTTGGCCCTGTAATTACCCCGTACCCTGACTTCAAGTTCAAGACGGTGCTCTTTACCGGCCGCATCGGTGTAAACCAGTGCAGCTGGAAAATAGGGTCGTTTTGCTCCCCGGGTCCGCAGGAGTTTCTTGTAGGGTGCCTCGAGTCGCATTGTGAGTGGCGCGTGCTCCTCGAACAGGGGCTGGGACATAAGCTGATCGCCCTGTTGTTCTTCAGCCCCTGCAGTAAGGGTAATGAGCAGGAGAATAATGCCTTTAAGCAGGCTCACGCGGAACAGGTGCTTGTTGTTTATTGTTTTCTTCATTGCCATTTAATCGTGTAAGATGCTCGACCATGAGTGAGGATATAGCCAAGCCGGAAGAAAGCCAACCAGTTAGCCCAGCGACGACGCCCGCGCCAGGTCCTTCAGAGGCACCGCTCGTCGATCCTGAAGGCACTACAGTACCCTCGGAAACGGTAAAAAAGAAGAAAAGGAAGAATAAGCAAAAAAGGAAAGAAGCTGAGGGGAACAGCCGCGGAACAAATCGTGGTATTGAAACCATGTTCCGCGTCACTTTTCAAAACCACATCGAACTCACTGGTCTTGCCGATAACAAGGCCAACACCCTGATAAACATCAATGGCATAATTATTTCACTTGTTATCGCGCTCGTTTCTCCGCGTATTGCCACAAATTCGTGGATGATGATTCCCGCCATCATTCTCTGTATGGGCTGCATGGTATCCCTGGGATACGCCATCTTTGCCTCGCGTCCGCGAATTCTTGCAACTCTCATTAACAAGGAAATGGTCATTCGAAATGAGGCCGAGGTCCTTTTCTTTGGAAACTTCGTCAACATGAGCGCTGCCGAGTTCCAGGACACCATGAACGAGCTGCTCGCCAACCGCAACCTGCTGTATGACAACATGACAAGGAACCTTTACTTCATGGGTAAGGTACTGGAGAGAAAATATCGCCTGTTAAAGTATTCCTACACCGTGTTCTTTATGACCCTGGCGATGGCGGTGGTGTTTTTCCTGGGTATGTTTATTGGTATGGCGGGTAACTAGGGCAATTTATTTTCCAATCATTTTGCCTGTTGCAGCACGCGGTCACGTCGCGACAAAAGTGCCTTCAATCTTCTTTCGTCAAGCACATCACCAAGTAATTCCCTGAGACTGTTCTCATCAAGGGCGAGTAATTTTTCCCTGACATCGCCGGGAATATCCAGCTTCACTGACTTCAGGTAACGTGGTGCACCATCGGGCGTGCCCATCAGGTTGTGATTACCGGTAAGGATCAGGTTCATCATTCCGGACGTATAGCGCATGGCATCTTTTTTCCTGCCCTTGTTGTAGGCCAGCAGATCAAGTATGTACATCATGTTGAACTGGTCTGCCAGCGGGCACCAGGCACCGCCAAGTCCACGGGATAACCTCTGGTCCTCGTCTATCAGGTTTTCAAGATCGATAGTGACGCTTGAAGGGTCCCCTTCGACATCCCTGGCTACCGTGGCAGGCACCAGGTCCATGCCCAGGTAGCGATCAAGTCGGTACATGGCAAGTTCAGGAAGAATGTTCACGTTGTCTTCCCTGTCGCTTGCTTTTGCTGCAAGGCTTTCCACCATGCTATCACCATTGGCCAGCCGCAGCCTTTTCACACCTCGCTTGTATCTTTTAACTTCCTGCACCGGCGCACGGGCGAGAACCTGCTCCAGCTGCTCGTCAGTCAATCCACCAGCGCGCGGACCGACTCGCCGGGGTGTGACCGTGGTCTGTTTTTCATCACTTTCAAGGTAGAAGGTTTCAATACCATTGTCAGCGATCACAACTGCAGATGGACGACCGCGATAATGGGAACCAAGCATACCCGTGTCTACGCGGACTACCAGCTCGTCAAAGCGGCTTTCAATAGTTCGCGTTGCAGTCGGTGTATGCCCTATGACCAGTCGCTTCGCACCTAGATTGGCCAGTACTGCCTGCAAACGTGCACGCTCAATTGCCGCGCTGCAGCCAACATTCCCGCGGTACCAGGTGGGCGAGGCATCATCAAATATGCTGGACTCGTAGGCGGAGTAAAACTGCGATGCGCGACGTTCGTCCTCGGCGCCAATTGACTTTTGCTTTTTTAACAGTTTCAGCATGCCCTTTACCCTGTCAGGCTGCTTGTAAAAATTCGTGCCATATTCAAGGATGTTTTTATTGATAAAGTAATCGCGGTTTTCGGTAAATGTGCGCAGTGCCATGCTGTGCGATTCGTTAATTTGTTGCAGGCTTTGACCAGCCACCGCCGGGGATAAGCCACCATGAACAAACACGCTATCATTAACCCTGATGATGACAGGGCGCTGCAATAGCCACTGCCCTATTTTTCCCTTGCTGGAAAACAGTACCTGGTGGGCGAAGAAACCGGGAGGGTGCGCCTTGCTGAAGGCAGCTTCAAGTTCTTCCTCATCAAGAGCGCCGCCGATCCGCAGACGTTTGTATTCCTCCAGCGCGGCATTTCGGACTGCGCCATCTTCCAGTTCAGCATAACGCGCGAATTCACCGCTGGCCACGTAACGCAGGTCACCGATGAGATTCATGATCTCATGGTTGCCCAGAAGCATGTGTACGCGGCCACCCGCCTGTTGCGCCTCGTCTTCGAGTCGCATCACCATCTCCAGTACATCCCGGGAGCCGGCGCCACGGTCAAGGATGTCACCGACTATCACCAGGTGATCCTTGCCACCGCTCCACTTGCCCTCAGCGTCCACCAGCCCCAGGCCCCTGACGAGTTCAAGGAATTCTTCATTGGCGCCATGTATATCGGACATGGCGATGACTCGACCCGTCGTCTGCCATGACCAGTCCTGTGCCGCAAAAGACTGAGAAGAAAGGCTGAGAACGGCAGTGGTGAACAGGGTGCTAAGAAAATATCGGAACATGGGTATTGGCTGCTATTCCTTGTGTTGAAGACTTGAGGTTAGCCCAGGCGGTATGGGACCGGCAAGTGCTGCATGGACTCCCTGCTGTTTAGATATCCATTTACGTGAACTAGTTCCGATCTGGGCCAACATGGCGCATTTAAGCAATTAAAAATACGCAGTTTTTTTTAAAAGTAAGGAGCAATCGAATAGGGTTATAATTGCCCGCATGGCAGTCATCAATCTTTCGGGCTCGAGAACCGCGGCGCAGTTTGCCACCGCGCTGGTGCTGTTGCTGACTTTTTCTGTCGGTATGAAAACAGGTCGGCACATTGCCAACGAAACCTGGCTGGCATCGCTGGAGAGTGGCGTGTCCGCTCTTGGGCCCCATTTTCCTTACCAGCTTGGCGAACCGGTGAGAAAACTCGCCCTCCCCGCGGTGCTGGAGGAAGCCTCGGCGGTGAGCTACATTGATGGTGCCCACGTGGGCATGGTGCAGGATGAACACGGTGTCCTCTACATCTATTCACTGCTGGAAAACCGCATAATCAATGAAGTGCCCTTTGCCGATAGCGGAGACTACGAGGGGCTGGTAGTGCTTGGCAGGGAAGCATGGGTGCTGAAGAGCGACGGGGATCTCCTCTACCTGCCGGATACCGGCAACACCCGGCTGCCCACGGTAAAGCTTGAAAACTTTCTCAGGGCCAGCGATGACACCGAGGGGCTTGCGATAGATCGCAATCGCGGCCAGTTACTCATTGGCCTGAAGGAAACACCCAGGCTCGGCGACAAGAGACGCAAGGACAAGCGGGCCGTATTTGCCTTTGACATCCAGCAGCAAACATTACTGGATAAGCCATACCTGCTACTGGATATGGCGGAAATCAAGCGTGTTTACCAGGCCCAGGTAGGCGGTAGCAAGGCCGACAAGTTTAACCTCAAACAAAAGAAGAGTTTTCAACCTTCGGGACTCGCGGTGCATCCACTGACCGGGCACATCTACCATATTGCAGCCCGGGGCCAGTTACTCGTTGTGAGCGACCACAGCGGCCTGATTCATTTTGTCAGGCCATTGCCAAAGACACTATTTCGCCAACCAGAGGGTATTTCTTTTGATCCGCGGGGCAACATGTTTATTGTCAACGAGGGTGCAGGTAGCAGCGCCATACTACTGGAGTTCCAGTACAAGCCCATGGCGCCCAGGCCTGAGCCGGCACCGCAGTCTCTCAAGTTTGGATTGTCATTCTAGGCAGCCGGTTCGCCCGGTAACTGCGGAGTGGTGCCGGAAGGCGGATTTGAACCGCCGACCTACGCATTACGAATGCGCCGCTCTACCAACTGAGCTATTCCGGCATTTGAATATTGCAGCGCAGTATAAAAGAGGCAGGGCAAGTCCTCAACACTGCAGCTAAAATGTTAACTGGATCACGAATTTATATATAAAATCACCGTTAGTCAGGGTAGTCCTACCGCTGGTCAGTTGCCCAATTACATTCACATCAGCCTTTGCTATACATAATGCCATGATAAAAGAAAATTCCGGATTTACCATTATCGAGCTCCTGATCACGGTGTCTGTGGTCGGTATCCTGGTTGCCGTCGCACTACCCAATTACAATAGTTTTGTAAGAAACAATTGCCTGACAACGACGACAAACGACCTGGTCACCAGTATGCAGATAGCAAGGAGTGAAGCTATCAAGCGAAGAATCAACGTCGGTGTCTATACTGCATCGGGATGGGCATCGGGCTGGGAAGTTTTTGTCGACGCCGATGATGGTTCAGATAAGGATGCAAGTGAAGAGGTATTAAGAACCATCACACCCACCTGTGGCTCCGGTTCAATGACCGTTACTGAAATTGATGGATCAGCCGGTAGCGCGCCGAATCCGAATGATACCAGCGCTGGCGAAGATACCTTCATTTATAACTCTGAGGGTTTTATTGATAATGCCGGGACCTTTGACATTTGTGATGACCGCACAGGTGAAACCGGTCGTCAAATTACCATTTCCATTACTGGAAGACCAAACACCAACTCGGGGTTAACCTGCTCATGAACAGGCCTTGCAATATAAGTAACGAAAGAGGATTTAACCTCATCGAAATCCTGGTGACAATGCTGATCCTGGCTATCGGCCTGATGGGCATCGCTGCATTACAGTTCAAGGGACTTCAGTACAACTACGATGCCTACTCGAGGAGCCAGATTAATTTTCTTGCCTACGATATCGCCGATCGAATGCGCCTGAATCGAGATAATGCCGCTGACTATGTAGGTAATTACACCCTCGGCGGGACTGCCCCGACAGGATGCACCCAATCCACCGGTGCCGACAAAGATAATGACCTGGCCTGCTGGAGACTGTCTGTCTACAACGCCCTGCCTCCTGGAAGCCAGGCAAATATCACCCAGTCAAGCGGTGAATACGAAGTACTGCTTAGCTGGACCGACCGGGGTAGCACCGTACGCAACGTCAGGTACTCATTTCAACCATGATTATGAAAACGAAAAATATTTCTGGCCAATCCGGCCTCTCCTTAATTGAACTGATGATCTCCGTGACCATTGGCCTGATGCTCCTTGGAGGAACCATCACGCTGTTCATGACCAATAAGCGGATTTACTCTGAACAGGACGAAATGGGGCGTTTACAGGAAAACGCCCGTTTTGCCATGCAGTTGCTCATTGAAGATATACGCATGGCAGGGTATGCCGGATGCTCAGACGACATCGACGAAATCAAGAACCATGTCAATGGTATGAACGATGATGATCAACTTATGAGCCTGGCCAATGCCGTTGAAGGTCTTGATGAAGCAGATCCCGCGACACCGGCCAACACACCCTGGGAGCCCAGTGATTCGGTTGACCAGGTGGGTAGCATGGTGGCGGGCACTGATGCCATTTCCATTCGCTACCTCGATCCGGCAGGAATCCAGATTTCATCACCCATGCCCAACGTATCCGCTGAACTCAAGGTCACAACGGTTGGTGACCTGCAAATTGGCGACATTATTGCGTTATCCGACTGCGAGATGGCAGACATCATGCAAATGACCCAGATACAGGTTACCGGTGGTGGCTCAAGTGGTACCAATGGTCATTTGCAACATAACACGGGCGGCTCTCTTTCGCCTGGCAACGCCACCAAGAACCTGCAGAAAAAATACAATACCGACGCAAGTGTCATGCGCTTTGTCGCTCGACGATACTTTATAGGGACCGGCGCCAATGGAGGGCCGTCGCTCTTTCGACTGGAAAATCTTGATGCTACACCGCTTGAATTGATCGAAGGTGTTGAGAACATGGAGATTTTATACGGCGAAGACACCGTTGGAAACGATACCGTAGCAGAGACTTATGTCAGTGCCGCGGCGGTGACCAACTGGGATGATGTTGTCAGCGTGCGCGTTTCCCTTCTTTTTCGAACACTCGATGAGAATTTCTCCAACCCGGTGAACACGAAAACCTATGACATGCTGGGGGTCAATTATGACCCTACAGATGATCGCCGTCGTAGACGCGTCGTGACAAGCACTATTCAAATTCGCAACCGCAGTAACTGACGGGTATAACAATGCTAAAAATGAAATCGATGAAACAGGCGAGCTCTCAAAATGGCGCCGCGCTTATTACAGCACTGATTTTCATGGTGATCCTGACCATGTTGGCGCTGAGTTCCATGAACACCAGCACGCTGGAAGAGCGCATGGCAGCCAATTCCCAGGAAGTTAATCGTGCTTTTCAAACTGCGGAAAGCGGGCTTGAGATCGCATTTGATGACGCCAATTCATTCAGCATTAACAACACCGAGTCGAATCCCTATACCGGTTCAGATACGGATTTTGGCAGTTACAGTGCGGACACCAATTTTGAAGTCGCTTTTCGCCAGCAAACCGCGCCCAAAAGAGGATCGGGCTGGGACAGCAATTACGCTTTATATCATTTTAATGTGCAAAGTACGGGGGCAACTGATAGCGGTGCTGAAACAACTATTCATGCCGGCGCCTATCAGGTCGGGTACAAGTAAGTCACTATATTTGAATTTCGTATCAGGAGATCGTCATGAATCAATATAGACCTGCAACAGTTTTCCTTGCTGCATTTCTTTACACCCTTGGACTGGGAATTCCCACGAGCAGCCTGGCTGACGACACGGAAATTTATACCGATTCCCCCTCTTCCACGGGCATTGCCAACATACTGTTCAACCTGGACACCTCGGGCAGTATGGGTAACAGGGTCGATGAGAATAACAACGGGGTCATTGACACCGGGGAGCGTAAGCGCATAGACGTTCTAAAAGACGCCATGAACACCCTGCTGGATTCCATGCCTGCCCTTAACGTTGGGCTCATGCGTTATCACAGATATGGTGGACCTATTCTTTTCCCTGTAGTCAACCTGAATGAATTTGCCTGTGATATTGAGAATAATTGCCCGGTGGTTTCTTCAGGTTCAACCACGGGATCCACCATAGCCGAATCACTGGATGATGGATCGGGCGATGCGGAAGAATATGATGCCACAACCGTGGTTGAAGCCAATACCACGCTGACCATAGGCCTCAATCCCGCGGGTACTGCATGTACGACAACTACATACACCTACAACCTCGCCCAGAAAAATGACATGATGGAGGCGCAGACCTGGAATCCGAGTACGAAGACCGGTGGTACCAGCGAACAGACCGGCAGTTCGGACATGGAAATGCCCCGTGATGGCAGTACTCAACAACTTAATGGTGTGTGGTTTCGTGGCGTCAACATCCCGGACGAAGACGCCAACAACACTATTCTCTCAGCGAACATCACTTTCACCATTGATAATCGTCCGAGCGGACATAACAACCCGGTTGACATCGACATATGGGCTGTTGACCCGAGCCATGTTGATGTGTCCAACAAGCAGTTGGACGATGCGAACTTTACCCCGGAAGATCTTTATAACGATACCAATCACCGCATCACTTCAACAAATGTTGACTGGGATATTCTCGGTTCAAATTCACCGCTGATTGGTGAGCCCCTTGTCACCGCCGATATTACCTCGCTTATACGCGCAATACAGGCGGATGTTCACTGGCCGACGGGTACTCAAAACATGGCTTTCCTGTTTGAACAGGATTCTGCTACCCAGGCGACAAAAACCGGCACCCGTGAAATTGAGCGTAATGACTCGGGTTCATGGCCGATCCTGAATATCACATATCAAAGTTGTGCCTCGGTAAGTGCTTCAAATGTTCGTACCGGCCTTCGTTTCGATAACCTGCCAATCCCCCAGGGTGTCACCATTGACAGTGCTCGTATCGATTTTACCGCTGCAGCGAATGACACGGGAACCCCGGCTTTCCAGATTGAGGTGGAAGCTGCTGACGATGCAGCCGCCTTCAGTGCAACACCTTTTTCAACAGCGCGAACGTTCAGCGCGACAACCGTGCCATGGACCACCGCGCTTGCAACCGACCCGCTCACCGACTGGACAACGGATACTGTCTATTCAACACCGGATATTTCCACCCTGGTACAGGAAGTTGTCAATCGCGGTGGCTGGTGTGGTGGTGCTGCGATGCTGTTTAATATTGAGAAAACCGGCGTAGTGGCCGCCAAGCGAACTGCTCACTCTTATGAAGGAGATACAGCAAAAGCACCGGTCTTGCATATAACCTACAGCGGAACAAGGCACAGTGGTGCCGCCACTGGCAGCCCTGATTTTTGTTCCACGTCAACAATCGTGAGAAATATTGCAGCGTCCTCGGATGACGCCGAGGAAGATGTAAACGGCGCCATGGACCTGGGTAGTTCCGACCTTGAATTGTTTGATGAGAGTACCCTGCAACAAATTGGTTTGCGCTTCCAGGATATTCCCATTGCCAAGAATGCGACCATCACGGCTGCGCAGCTCACGTTTACCGTGGATGAAACGAACTCCGGTGCAATGACTATCAATATCCATGGTGAAGCAACGGACGATGCAGAAACATTCAAAAGTGGCGGTAATGGCACTGATGATATAAGCAACACCACAACGCGTCCCCGCACCACCGCTACAGTGGCCTGGTCACCGCCGGATTTCACAGCGGTCAATGATAAGCACACCGTCACCGGTCTTGAAGGTATTATCCAGGAACTGGTTAACCGCTCCGGTTGGGCACCTGGTAACGACATGGCGTTTTTACTGACAGGCGTGAGTGGTAACAAGCGTGTTGCCAAGACCTATGATATTGACAACGCAGCTAATGCGCCTGTGCTTGAAATTACTTTCCAGGGAGACCCGGTTGTCACCAAGAAAACTGTGCGCACTCGACTCAAGGATATCGTTGACAGTCTTCAACAGAGAAGTGGTACACCCATTGCGGCGTCAATGATTGAGGCTGCCAGGTATTTTCGTGGTGAGGAACCGGTTTACGGTAGACAGAGGGGCACTCAATCCAGTAGTGACAGTGTCACTCGCGTCAGTCATTTCGCTTCCTACGAGGCTAATGGTGCAACGGTAACACTGCCTACCGGCTGCCCGGGTGAAGACTTCACCGATGGCGACTGCATTACGCAGGTTATCAGCGGTGGTGCACCAAGATACAAGAGCCCAATCATTGCTGAATGCCAGACAAACTACCTTATCAACCTGACTGATGGTGGTGGCTATTATACCGGCGCCGGTCTGACTAACTCCCTTGGCCAGAATATAGATGAAGAAGATCTCATCAATGCCATGACTGCAGAGGATGAAGATGGCAACCCTGTAAGCATGCCGACCTGCGACACTGATACGACACTGTCAGATGGCACATCCACTTACAGTGGCAGTGACCATAATGAGTGTGCGGTGAAACTGGCTGATTTTCTCAACAAGAATGATCAAATTTACACCGCGAGCCAGACTCTACAATCGGGCAGTGCGCCTGTTACCGGCCTGCAGAATGTCAGGACCTATACTATTGGTTTTAACCTATGCGGAACCGGTAATGTCACTTCTGAAGATTCCAGCGGTGAACAGGTCTGCTGTGCTGTAGCCAATCACGATACTTCAACCGGAGTCTGTAGCGTACCAATTGCTGATCCCAGCTCCATCACGGTGCTGAAAGCCATGGCAGATGTGGGTGATGGTGAGTACTTCAACGCTAACACGGCGGATGAATTGCTGGCGGCTTTTACCTCCATCACCAGTGGTATTATTCAGCGCCAGACTTCCTTTGTTTCTCCGTCTATCGCGGCCAACGCTTTTAACCGCCTGTTCAGCCGCGACGAAGTCTATTTCGGCCTGTTTGAGCCGGACTCCAATCCACGCTGGACAGGGAATGTAAAGAAATATGCTATTTGCGATGAATCTGACCCTGATGGAATCCCTAATAACGGTGATGAATGTACCCTCGGAAACGTACTTGATGCCACGGGCCAGGATGCTATCGTCGATGACGCCTCGCAGGCCGATGATGGATTATTCTCCAGTACTGCAACCAGCGAATGGACTGACTCGGGCAGCTCTCCGGATGGGCGTACTATCGCCCTTGGTGGTGCCGGTGGTGAAATAACAGACTACACCACGCGTACAATCTACACCGATGTCAATGATGCTGGCGTCGCCGCCAGTGGCACCAGCCTCGGGACCAATTTTGAGCTTGATTCCGGCAACTGGGATGACGCTAACTACGACGTCATTCGTGACGAGGTTTGCCTGGTGAATTCCACCAATACCGGTACAGCCGATGGTGCAGATTGTCGTGACCGTATGCTGTATATGCTTGGTGCTGATATTTTTAACGAGGATGCGGACGCGGCTACAGATACCCGCTGGTGGTTCCACGATGTCTTGCACTCCAGCCCTGAAATTGTCACCTATGGACTGGATGACGGGCCGGACAACACCATTGGCACAGCTGATGATGAGTTTATTGATAAGGTGCTGGTTGCCACGAACGATGGTGGCCTGAAAATGATCAACGGACTCACTGGCGTCGAAGAATGGTCTTTTATTCCCAACGATGTATTTGGAATACACAAGACTCTCTATGACAACTCAGGGACAGACCATGAGTATGGCATGGACTCGACCCCCGTAATCCGCGTTATTGACGTCAATGGCGATGGTACCATCGACCCGCTATTTGATAACGATGGTGACTCGACGTTTGAAGCGGGCGAGGGTGACAAGGTCTACGTTTATATCACCCAGAGACGCGGTGGACGTGGAATTTACGCACTGGACATCACACCATCTGCGGAACTCACCAATAATACGACAACGATTGTACCGAAATTGTTATGGCGCATTATCGGTGGCACAACAACCGGGTTTGACAGGCTTGGGGATACGTGGTCTGAGCCCCAGTTTGGTGTTATCCAGGCTGGTACCACGGGAAGTGGACAAAATGAAGAACCGGTGTTTGAAGATGTACTGGTGTTTGGTGGCGGATACGATAACGACCATGACGATGTAGATGCCGATGGAAACTACAATTTCGGCACAGAAGCCGGTGATCCCAATTCGGGTAATGCGATATATATCGTAGATGCGGATACCGGTGCGCTGGTCTTCTGGGTTAGCAGTGATTCTGGTGCCGACATCGTTGTCGCCGACATGAAGTATTCTATCCCGTCCAATGTTGCGACTCTTGATACCAATGGAGATGCGCTTTTGGATAGAGTCTATGTGGGTGACATGTTTGGACAGGTCTGGCGCCTGGATATTGCTGATGACATCGACCCGGGTGGCACCAGCCCTGAGGGCAGCTCCGTGGTTGGTAAGCTCGCCGCAATCTCCAGTGCGGGCACTGACGATGATAGTAGTGGTTTTATCGAGCCTGATGAAATCGAGGACGAACGTCGCTTCTACTATGCGCCAGCGGTCGTGCAGGTGGTGGACACGGCATTCTCAAATGCGGTGGGTGGCGAATTCGACTATGTGCTGATGCCGACCGGCTACCGGGCACACCCGCTGGATTTGAATGTGAGAGACCGATTTTACGCATTCCGTGACGCCACTATCGATCCAATGGTGGACGGTAATAGTGACAACCTTGCTGATGATTATCCCAAGGACATCGATTTCACGACGAATTCCGGTGCTCCTATTGATAATACCGACCTGGTCGATATTAGCTCCGCGGCATTGACGGCCCTGGCAAAAACTGAACTGGGATGGTTCTTTGATTTTAACACTAGTGCGGGTACCTCAAGCCCACTAAATGGTGAAAAAGGCCTGGCGTCTCCCTCAGTGTTTGCCGGGACATTGATTTTTACCACCTTTATACCAAGTGATCCCAGTGCCATAGCGGATACCTGTAGTGCATCAGAAGGTAGTGGAAACGCGTTTAATTTTAATATTCTTACCGGTAACGCCAACCTTGACTGGGATGGTGACGGAGATATTGACCTTGATGACAGGAAATATGCTTTGGGTTCAGGTATACCTTCTGAGGCTGTGCCTATATTCACCAAGGAAGGCGTCACAGTACTTGTTGGTACCGGCGGTGGCGCGGAAAACCTGGGGCAGGTTTCAGGGCTACCGCGGTACCGTACCTACTGGTATGAAGAGTGATAATTTTTGGGATATTATAACCGGGCGAACCAGCTGAAATGCTGGTTCAAACCATTGAACAAACTAGAATCACGGGGACTGTTTAACATGAAAATCACATCCAACATCAGTACCAGGTATGGCACACAAGTGAAAAGTTCCGGCTTTACGCTAATTGAACTCATGATCGTCGTCGCCATTATTGCCCTGCTGGCTGCTGTTGCCTATCCACAATATGGTAACTATGTTATGCGCGCCAAGCGAGCTGAAGGCAGAAGTGCGTTGTTGGATGGTGCAGCCCGACTGGAACGTTTCTATTCCGATAACAGCCGCTTTGCCACTGCAACAAATACCATCCATACTGATGCTGGTATCAGCGCGACGACTGAAAGTGGTTACTACGCCATGAGCATCACAACCTCCGGTACTTTTCAGACCTACACATTGACAGCCACACCACAAGCGCCTTTTGTTGATGCTGAATGCGGCGCACTTACCTATACCAATGCTGGCGTGAAGGGTGAAAATGGTACGGGAACTGTAAATGACTGCTGGGGTGGTTAAGCAGTAGTCTTCCTGTTGTTGATTACATGGACGTAACCCGGGTAAAAATTCCCCACAGTCGATTCGCCATGATTAAGGGCAGCCTGGGTATTGTACTGCTATGCATGTTTGCCCTGTCAGCCTGCGATAAAGCTTCCGAGACACCTGCCACGGCCCCTGCAAATACAGACCCGGGCGTAGCTGTCACTGCCAAGAATGACGTCACGCCGGTGCAGGTGCTGAGTTCCTACAGCCCTGAAGAGTACCGCATAGCGCGTGAGAAGATCACCTACGGGAATGCTACTTTGGCGGAGGTCAGAATGGCGCTTACTGAACCCGATGTTGCCGAATTGACCAATACCGTTCATGCCATGTTCAGCATGCGCTGGCATCGCGGTGTCTACAAGCTATTGTATAAACTGTGGGAAAAAGATCGCGAAGAATATCCTGAACTTAACTGGGATGAAATCAGCAGGGAACCAGTTCGTATAGCTCTCGCGAGCACATTAAATCGACTTCAAATTGCCAAGGCTGGTGAGTTTAAAGACTATTTCAGACAATTTACCGACCATGAACATGAGTTTGTACGTTCCCAGTCAATTGTCGCTATCGGCTTTAACGGGGATCCCCTGGACGTTGCGTACCTGGCCCAGCAATCCAGGGATGGTAATGACTATATTGCGCGGAGTGCAATTGCAGCGCTGGGATTCATGAACAACCCCGAAGCGAAGGATGTGCTGGTGGAACTGGGAAAAGAATTTGATGGAACTGCAAGAGGATCAATAGTCGATAACATCCTGCGCAATGGCTATGGCCTGTTCAGGAAAGATCAGCAACTCCAGCCCTGACAGCGAAAAACCCGGTTACTTGCAAAGCTCCCTGACCAACTCGCGGGACTTTTCCAGTTCCGCCATGCGCTGGTCTTCTCCTATACGAGTGGGATTTCCATCGGCATCCTTTACCATGATTCTTGGTCTCTCGTAGCTCGCAAGCCGCGCCCTGGCCTGCTCACACTGCTTCTGCTTTTGGGCGCTCTCTTCTTCAGCCTTGAGTTGTTCCTCCCTGGCCTGTTCCCGTTTTTTTTGAATATCATCAAGCATTTGGGAGCGCTCTCCCTGCTTTTTCGTGTCGTACTCCGGATTGATACGCGGGGGTGGCTTGATGGTTTCTCCCTTTATATCGCCCGGAGGTGGACTCTGGGAATAATGGGTATTCCCCTCTTCGTCCACCCACTTGTACATGGCAGCGAAGGTAATTGAAGAATTAAGAAAAAAGGCCGCTAAACACAGTAATTGCAGGCAAATCGCTCGATTTCGCATAAAAACCACTGAATTTTGAGATGTACTTAACATAAATATAACCTAAAATTTGTCCCATATATATATGATTCTATGATTAAAATATGGTTCAAAGCTGTAATTTGCCAGCAACGGAAGTATTACATCAGAGGAAGCCATAATGAATAAAATACCTGCGTATTTCATGTTTTTGGCGCTTATGCTGCCGGTATCCGGGGTATGGGCGACGAAAATTCACCAGTGTGAAGATCAGTTCGGTAACCTGAGCTATCAGAAACATTGTCCGCCTGACAGTGTCTCGGTTTCCAGCAAGGAATACTCGACTCGTACCGCGACTGTCGAAAAGGAGCTCCCAGGCCTGGTTCTTTATGCAATCCCGGAATGTGAAGTATGCGACCAGATGCGCGAGCACCTTTCTACCAGTAATCTCGAGGTCACAGAAAAAAATATCAAGGACAATGGCGAACTGCAGCAGGAGTTGAAGAGCAAGACCGGTGGTGACATGCGTGTGCCGGTACTCCTCATCGGTGACAAGGTGGTCGCCGGCTACAACCAGGAAAACCTGTCGGCCGCCCTCAAGGAGGCAGGCTACGAGGTGGCGGAAATGGAACGGGAGAGTAAAGCGGAAACGGAAACAACAACGGCCCAGGCTGAACCGTAAACGGCAGATTACCGCCTTTCGTTATACAGCCAGCTCTCTCGGAAGGGAAAACACAACTTTTTCCCTGATACCGGGTGCTTCAACCGCTACGTTCGCGCCCCACTCTTCGAGCTTTTTAATCACTTCTTCGACCAGCACTTCCGGCGCCGATGCGCCGGCGGTAAGCCCGATTTGTTTCTTTCCCTCAACCCATTCTTTTTTAATTTCAGCTGCACTATCAATCAGGTAAGAAGGTACACCTACCTTTTGCGATATCTCGGCCAGCCGCGAGGAATTTGAACTGTTCTGGGAACCCACCACGAGGATGACGTCGCACTCTTTTGTCAGTTTTTTCACAGCATCCTGGCGATTCTGTGTCGCATAGCAAATATCTTCCTTCTTTGGCCCAACTATGTCCGGAAATCGCGTGCGAAGGGCATCTATAACCACCGCCGTGTCATCCATTGACAGCGTGGTCTGCGTAACGAATGCGAGAAAATCGGGCCTCTTTACCTCCAGGGCTTCTACATCTTCAACCGACTCCACAAGGTACATACCTCCGTCACCGTTGACAGGTCGATATTGCCCCAGTGTGCCTTCAACCTCGGGATGACCAGCGTGACCAATCAGTATGCACTCCCTTCCTTCATCCTGGTAATGACCAACTTCCATGTGTACCTTGGTCACCAGTGGACAAATCGCATCAAAAACACGCAGGCCACGTCTTGCTGCCTCTTCCCGGACGCGCTTTGCCACGCCATGGGCACTGAAAATGACCGTTGCGTCATCCGGTACTTCGTCCAGTTCCTCGACAAATACTGCGCCCTTGTCACGCAGGGTATCCACCACGTACTTGTTGTGTACAACTTCGTGGCGAACGTACACCGGGGCACCAAAAATTTCGAGGGCGCGCTCCACAATTTCAATCGCACGGTCTACACCGGCACAAAATCCCCGGGGGTTAGCGAGGGTAATTTTCATTATTCAATTCCTGGGTAGTCAAAGCCTGATTTGCAGCCGGATTATCCCTTAATCTGCTGTCATTGTTAAGGAATCTGCACACATTTTCGACGCTCAGCTTTTCCTGCCGGGGTTGCTGGTGGTCACTTCTGCCCGGTCAAACCAGAGCGCATCGATGACCAGCATAAACGCGCCGATGCAAATGCATGAATCAGCCACGTTAAACGCCGGCCAATGCGCTTCGCCATAGTACACATCAATAAAATCGATAACGTATCCAAGCATGACGCGATCCCAGAGGTTACCAAAGGCGCCTCCCAGCACCAAGGCAAGGGCTATGGCCAGCCAGCGGCGGTTCCTCGGCAGGGTCTTCAGCCAGTACAGCAGTACGATGCTGACAACCACGGTTAAAACAATAAAAAACCAGCGCTGCCATCCACCTGCCTGGTTGAGAATACTGAAGGCGGCACCTGTGTTATGCACCAGCGTCATGTTCAGTCCTGGAAAGACATTGTGCGGTTCGAGGTAGACCAGCTTTGCAGTGGCCATTGACTTGGTCAACTGGTCAGCAATGACAATCAATACTGACAGGCCGAGCCAGTGCATTGAACCCGACTTGTTCATCAACAGTACTTCCTGGCCTCGCCGTTCCCGTCTACATTCTCAACGCAACGTGCGCAAAGTTCCGCGTGCTCTGCATTGGCCCCGACATCCTCCCTGCGGTGCCAGCATCGCACACACTTCTCATGGGTCGAAGGTGATACCCGGATTGCCAGGCCCTCAACTTCGGTTGACTCGGCATCGGCGGGTATCGAGGCATCATCGAAAACCCTGGCCGAGGAAGTGATTAAGACAAAGCGCAACTCGTCTTCAAGTTTCTCCAGCGAAGCCCGTAATTCAGCGGTTGCATAGATTTCCACTTCTGCATCCAGAGAGGACCCAATGTCACCCTTGCTACGCAGGTTTTCCAAGGCCTTGCTCACCTCCTCCCTGGCACTGATGATGTCGTTCCAGTGAGAATCCTGGTTGGTGGATTCCGGTAGGCCTGTGTACCATTCCTCGGTAAATACCGTGTCTCCCCTTTCACCGGGAAGGTGTTGCCAGATCTCCTCGGCGGTAAAACTCAGGATGGGCGAAAGCCAGCGCGTAAATGATTCGGCGATGTGGTACATGGCGGTCTGGGCTGAACGCCGTGCCAGGCTGTCCTTCTGGCAGGTATACATTCGGTCCTTGATGATATCGAGATAAAACCCACCCAGCGTCACCACGCAGTAGTGATGCAGCTTTTGATAAATCTGGTGGAACTGGTGACTCTCGTAGGCTTCAACCACCTGCTGTTGCAGTTCAAAGGTCTGTTCTAGGACCCAGCGATCCAGCGAAAGCATGTTCTCAGCATCCACACAATCAGAGGCTGGATCGAAACCGTCCAGGTTTGAAAGCAGGTAACGGGCGGTGTTCCTGATCCTGCGATAGGCATCTGACATGCGCTTGAGAATTTCATCGGAAACGCTCATTTCAGCACGATAGTCCGTTGCAGCGACCCATAACCTCAGCACGTCTGCACCAAGACTTTTCATGACTTTCTGGGGAGCAACGACATTGCCGCGCGACTTGGACATTTTCATGCCCTTTGCATCCACGGTAAACCCATGTGTCAGTACGTTGCGGTATGGCGCCGTGCCATGCATGGCCACCGAGGTCAGCAGGGAAGACTGGAACCAGCCGCGATGCTGGTCAGAGCCTTCAAGGTAAAGATCCGCCGGGTACACTAGCTTGTCGTTTCGTTCGAGCACGCTGGAATGAGTCACACCGGAATCAAACCAGACATCCAGCGTATCAGTCACCTGTTGATAGTCGCCGGCATCGTCTCCCAGCAACTCAACAATGTTCTCATCAAACCAGGCATCTATGCCCTTTTCTTCCACGCGTTCGGCAACCTGTTCCAGCAAGGCCTGGGTATTCGGGTGGAGTTCCTGGGTCTCCCGGTGAATAAACACGGTGATCGGCACACCCCATGTCCTTTGTCTCGAGATACACCAGTCTGGACGGTTTTCTACCATTCCGGCGATTCGTTCTTCACCCCAGCCCGGCTCCCACTTCACATCCTTGATCGCGCTCATCGCCGAGTCGCGCAGGCCCGAGACATCCATGCTGATAAACCATTGTGGAGTCGCACGAAAAATGATCGGCGTCTTGTGTCGCCAGCAGTGAGGGTAGCTGTGATTCAGATTTTCATTGTGAACCAGCATTCCGAGCTCACGCAGCTTTTCGATTATCGCCTCGTTGGACTTGAAAACATGCTGGCCACCAAAAAACTCGAGGTCTGCCCGGAAGCAACCGTTGTCGGCGACCGGGTTGTCAACTTCGAGACCATAGCGGGCACCGACGACAAAGTCATCCTGCCCATGTGCCGGCGCAGTGTGAACTGCCCCGGTACCTGCCTCCAGCGTGACGTGGTCGCCGAGGATGACCGGCACCTGGCGTTCGTAAAATGGATGCTGTAGCTGCAGACCTTCCAGTGCCGAACCCTGGCAACGGGCAATCACACTGCCCTCACTTTCCTGGTAGCGCTGCAGTGCAGCGTCCTTGAGCCCCTCGGCCAGTAACAGCACTTCGCCGTCCAGTTCAACGGCCACGTAATCCAGCTCGGCATGTAATGTCACGGCCTGGTTCGCGGGCAATGTCCAGGGTGTCGTTGTCCAGATCACCATTGACACGGGCTTTCCGGGATCGTCAACCGCCAGGCGTGTTAGCAAGTCTTCCTTGTCAGTGACCGGAAAACGTACGTCGATAGCCGGAGAGTCCTTGTCCTCGTATTCAACTTCAGCCTCGGCCAGCGCAGATCCACAGTCCGTGCACCAGTGTACAGGCTTAACCCCCTTGTGAAGATGGCCGCGTTCGATGATCTTGCCAAGCGAGCGTATGATGTCTGCCTCGGTTTTAAAGGCCATTGTGAGATAGGGATCAAACCAGTCACCAAAGACACCGAGGCGAATAAAATCCTCACGCTGCTTGTCGACCTGCTTCCGGGCATACTCGCGGCAGGCATTTCTAAAGGCGGATGCATCGATCTTGTGACCCGCCTTGCCGACTTTCTTCTCCACCATCAATTCAATGGGCAAACCGTGACAATCCCATCCCGGTACATAGGGCGCATCCTTACCGTCAAGACCGCGTGCCTTGACAATGATGTCCTTTAATATCTTGTTCACTGCATGACCGATGTGTATATCACCATTGGCATAGGGAGGGCCATCGTGAAGTATGTACAGCGGCTTGCCTTTCTTTGCGTTGCGGATCTCGTGGTAGAGATCCATCGACTGCCAGCGCTTGAGCATTTCGGGCTCGCGCTGGGCCAGGTTACCCTTCATGGGAAAGGCTGTTTTCGGCAAGTTTAATGTTTCTTTGTAATTACTCATTATTTACTTCTTTACTATATCTATGGCGTTAATATTTCCCTGGCTTTTTCAATATCCCGGGCAATCTGTGCTTTTAACTCCTCTATCCCGGAAAATTTCTGCTCACCCCTGAGGTGCCTGGCAAACTCCACGCTCACATGTCGACCGTATATCTGCTCATTAAAATCCAGCAAGTGCACTTCCAGCAATAGTTTCTTTCCATCAAAAACCGGGCGTGTACCAATATTGGCGACACCCGGGATACTCTCATCAGCAAGACCGGATACCCGAACCGCATAGACACCAAGTAAGGGCGTGGTCTGCCTTTTCAATTCAACGTTCGCCGTGGGAAAACCCAGTTGCCGACCGCGTCGATCGCCATGCCCCACTCGACCACTGATGCTATAACCACGCCCGAGTAGTTTCTGCGCCAGCTCAAAGTCAGACCTTTTCAGCGCATGGCGAATAGCGCTACTGCTTACCCTCTCTCCATCAATGGCAAAAGAATCAACGGGAACCACGTCAAAACCGGCTTTCTCACCCATGGCACGCAGGGTGTGAATATCACCATCCCGGTCTTTGCCAAAACGAAAGTCATCGCCAATGATAATTCGCCGAATGTTCAATGCTTCCACGAAAAGCTGCTGCACGAATTCCTCGGCCCTGATACTGGCCAGCCTCTCGGAAAATCGCAGGCACACCAGGTGCTCAATACCCAGCATTGCCAGCTGCTGATACTTTTCCCGAAAGCGACTCAACCTCGCGGGCGCAGCATCCCCCTGGAAATATTCCCTGGGCTGCGGCTCAAAGGTCATAACCACGGCGGGAATAGCGAGGGTTTTCGCATTGTCCTTTAACTGCCCAAGAACAGCCTGGTGCCCCATGTGTACACCGTCAAAGCTGCCGACAGTAATGACGCAGCCATCCTGGAGCATGTTATCCCTGTCGAGTGTTCTTATCAGTTTCATCTTTGTCGGTGTGCAGGGATTATAATCAATGTAAGGGCGCTGTCATCTGTCGTGGCCTTATTCCGCAAATAAAAAGGCCGGCGAAATATAGCATGGCTCCTCCCAGCACCCAGAGCGCGAGTTGCAGGCCGCGCTGCAGGGCATTCCAGTCCAGCCATAGAGATTGTGCCGGGACAAGCAGGACGATAAAAACGCCCATGGCAACGACAGCCACGATCACCTTGATTAGAAAGACAGGCCAACCTTCTCCTGCTATGTAGTGCCCTTCTTTCCTGAGGTAAAGGTAAAGCAGGCCCGCGTTGACATAGGCCGCGATGGAAGTAGCCAGCGCCAGCCCGGCATGGGCCAGGAAATTCACCAGCAGCAGGTTCAACACCACGTTTACCAGCATGGCAATAACACCGAATTTCACCGGGCTTTTAGTGTCCTGGCGGGAAAAAAACGCTGAAGCCAGCACCTTGATAAAGATGAAGGCGGGCAATCCGAGCGCATAGGCAACCAGGCTGTGCGAGGCCATGGTGACATCATTGGCGCTGAAGGCATTGTATTGAAACAGCGTTGTCAACATGGGTACTGCCATCATGGCGAGACCCGTTGCTGCCGGTAGTGCAATCAGGACGACCAGCCTGAGGGCCCAGTCCATGGTTGCGGAATAAGCCTGCTTATCACCACCCGCATACTGTCTCGACAGGCTGGGCAAAATGACCGTGGCCAGCGCGACACCAAAAACTCCGAGCGGAAATTCCATCAGCCTGTCTGAAAAATAAAGCCAGGAAATACTGCCTGACTCGAGATAGGACGCGATCAGGGTGTCGATGAGCAGGTTTATCTGCGTAATGGACACCGCGAAAAGTGTCGGTACCATCAGGCGCATTATGCGCTGTACCCCTTCCCGGTCACTGTGAAAACTCGGCCGCGGAAAAACACCAAGTTTTAGCAGGAAGGGAAACTGGAACACCAGCTGCAGGGCACCCGCTGCCAGCACCGCCCATGCCAGGGCGGTCACGGGCTGTGCAAGCTGTGGTGACAGGTAGATGGCAAAACTGATTATCGAGAGGTTGAGCAGGACCGGTGTGAATGCCGGTACCGCAAATTTTCCAAAGGTATTGAGGATTCCACCCGCCAGGGCGGTTAAAGAGATAAAAAAGATGTAGGGAAAGGTGATCCGCAACATATCCCCGGCCAGTACCTGCTTCCCGGGATCAGCGGAAAAACCGGGCGCAAAAATGTAGATGAAAACCGGTGCCGCGGCGACGCCCACCAGGGTAATGAAAAACAATACCAGCCCGAGCGTCGCCGTGGTTTGATCCACCAGCGCTCGAACTTCCTTTATATCCCGGTTTTCGCGGTATTCCGCGAGGACCGGGACAAAGGCCTGGGAAAACCCGCCCTCGGCAAACAGGCGCCTGAGAAAATTGGGTATACGAAAAGCCACGATAAAGGCATCAAGACCCGCGCTCGCACCAAACAGGGAGGCGATAACCACATCACGAACCAGGCCAAATACCCGGGAAATGGTGGTCATGAGGCTGGTAACCAGGGTGGATTTGAACAGTCGTTTTTTCAAAGCTGGGGGCCTTTACTGGGAATCACTCGAGCAGGAGCTCCTATCTTGTTGTTTAGACGCGTATTTATCTATTTTTCAGGGAGAATACCACATTGCTGCCAGAGATTGACAAATTGCCTGTAAATCAGCATAGTTACGCGCCTTTAACAGAAGCATAGCAGGAGCAGTAGATTGGCCAACATCGCATCAGCAAAGAAACGCGCCCGGCAGTCAGAAAAGAACCGCCAGCACAATATGGGCTTTCGTTCCATGTTCAGGACTTACCTGAAACGAGTCACCGCGCACGTGGAGAGTGGTGACAAGGAAGCAGCCACCGCTGCCTACAGGGAAGCTGTCCCGGTGATCGACAAGATGAGCAGCAAGGGGCTTATTCACAGGAACAAGGCCGCCAGGCATAAAAGCCGCCTGAATGCGCAGATACAGGCAATGTAAACGCACAACAGAATCATGAAAAAGCCGGTCTCACCGGCTTTTTTTTCGTCTGCACCCAGAGAAACATTACCGGGGATGCATTAGTATTGAATTTTTTCCCCGGAAACCTTATCTAAAGATGTATCACTCACTATCGAGGTAATCGTTAATGCGTATCCTGTTGTTACTGGGCACAAACCTGGCCGTGATTGTCGTCGCCAGCATCACCATGAGCCTGCTTGGCTTTAACTCTTTCATGGCAGCAAATGGCATCGACCTTGACCTGAATGCCCTGCTGGTATTTTGCTTCATTATCGGCATGGGTGGCTCATTCATATCCCTGCTGCTATCGAAATGGATGGCAAAACGCAGCATGCAGGTTCAGGTGATTGAAAACCCGTCGACCCGTGAAGAGCAATGGCTTATGGACACCGTGACCCGTCTAGCCATGGACGCGGGCATTGGCATGCCGGAAGTGGGTATTTTCCCGTCCCAGCAGTCCAACGCCTTTGCCACCGGCTGGAACAGGAACAATGCCCTGGTTGCCGTGAGTGCCGGTATGCTACAGCGGTTTAAACCGGCAGAAGTTGAAGCGGTGATGGCTCACGAGATTGGACACGTTGCCAACGGTGACATGGTCACACTCAGCCTCATCCAGGGGGTGGTTAATACCTTCGTGATGTTCTTTGCCCGAATCATTGGCCACACCGTTGATCGCGTAGTCTTTAAAACCGAGCGTGGTCACGGTATCGGCTTTTATATCGTGACAATTATTGCCGAGATCGTGCTGGGTATCCTTGCCTCGACAATTGTGATGTGGTTTTCACGCTGGCGGGAATTTCGCGCCGACGAGGCCGGTGCCAACCTGGCCAGCCGCCCCGGAATGATCGCGGCCCTGCAACGCCTGCAGGCAGAACAGGCAATGGACAGTGACCTGCCGGATACCATGACTGCATTTGGTATCAAGGGAAACCTGAAAGCAAAATTCGGGGATCTTTTCCGCAGTCATCCACCGCTCGACGTGAGAATTGAGGCCCTGCAGCTGCGCGGTTAACCAGCTCCTAAATCAGGATAAGGTTGTCACGGTGAATCAGCTCGGGCTCATCGACATAACCCAGTAACGATTCGATTTTTTCACTGGCCTGGCCCTTTATCCTGCCTGCCTCGTCACTGTTGTAGTTGACCAGGCCGCGGGCAATTTCGATACCGGACTCGTCACAACAGCTGACAATCTCGCCTCGTCGAAAATTGCCTTTTACCCCGGTCACTCCGACCGCGAGCAGGCTCCTGCCGTCCTGCCTGAGAACCCGGGCTGCGCCTGCATCAAGGACGAGTTCCCCTTTCAGGTGAGTCTGACCGGCCAGCCACTGCTTGCGCGCTGCCACCGGCGCCCGTTCCGCGGTCAAAAAGGTGCCAACATTTTCGCCGGCCGCGATTCGCCCAAGCACATTGGATTCAAGGCCAGAGGCAATAATGGTATCGGCACCGGATTTTGCTGCTGTACTTGCAGCCTGCAGCTTGGTTCGCATGCCGCCACGACCCAGCATGCCACCCTTGCCGGCAAAGGAGTCCAGTTGACTGTCTCCCGCCCGCCCTTCTTCTACCAGCTTTGCGCCAGGGTTATGCCGCGGGTCGTCATCATATAAACCGGCCTGGTCGGTCAGGATTACCAGCAGATCGGCTTCTATGAGATTTGCCACCAGCCCGGCCAGCGTATCGTTATCTCCCAGCTGAATTTCATCCGTGGCAACGGTGTCGTTTTCATTAACCACGGGGACAATTCCAAGTTCTACCAGGGTTCGGAGCGTGGAGCGCGCGTTGAGATAACGCCTGCGGTCGGAAACATCCTCGCTGGTCAGCAGGACCTGGGCTGTGTGTGCGTCGTAAACCTGGAAACTTTGTTCCCAGGCCTGGATAAGCCCCATTTGACCGACCGCGGCAGCCGCCTGTAATTCATGCAATGCACTTGGGCGTTTACTCCATCCAAGACGCTTGACGCCTTCAGCGATTGAACCGGAGGAAACCAGTACGATCTCGATGCCCTTTTCACGCAGGGCCACGATCTGCTTTATCCAGACATCCAGGGATTCAGCCTTCAGACCCATGCCTTCGTTTGTCAGCAGTGCGCTACCTATTTTTATTACCCAGCGCCTGGCGTTGCGGATTTTTTGCCTGGAGTCACTCATTCCTGTAATCCCTCCCTGGATTGATCGTGTTCCTCGAGCCAGGCCAGGATATCCCACATTAGTTCCCTGCAACCGTTGCCGTTAATCGCTGATATGGCGTAAAGCGGCTGGCGTTCTGAAAGCACTCCTGCCATGGCCTCGCCTAACTCCGACAGGCGCTCGTCACTGCAGGCATCTGTCTTGTTGAGGATCATCCAGCGCTCCTTGTTGCCCAGGCGTTCATCGTGCTTTTTCAGCTCGTTGATGATCGTTTGCGTGTCCCTGGTAATTTCTTCAATCTCTCTCGGATCGCTGGCATCCACCAGGTGCAGGAGCAGCCTTGTTCGGGCCAGGTGTTTCAGGAACTGGATCCCCAGCCCGGCCCCTTCCGCCGCACCTTCAATGAGCCCGGGAATATCCGCGATAACAAAACTTTTTTCGAGATCCAGGCTGACCACGCCAAGGTTTGGATGAAGGGTCGTAAATGGGTAGTCTGCTACTTTCGGCCTGGCGGCAGAGACCTGCCGTATTAATGATGACTTGCCTGCGTTGGGAAAACCAAGTAGACCTACGTCGGCCAGCACCTGCATCTCCAGGCGAAGATTGCGCTCTTCCCCTGGCGAACCCTTGGTGGTCTTCCTCGGAGCGCGGTTAGTGCTACTTTTAAAGCGCGCATTGCCAAGACCGTGAAATCCCCCACGTGCTACAAGAAGCGGCTCGTCGGCACGGGTCAGGTCGCCGATCAGTTCATCGGTGTCATCATCATAAACCAGCGTACCCAGTGGCACCTTGATGATGACATCATCACTTTTCTTGCCAATGCGGTCCCTGCCCATGCCGTGTTCACCACTTTTCGCCTTGAATTGCCGCCTGGTGCGAAAATCCACAAGTGTATTCAGACCCTCGTCGACTTCGAGATAGATACTGCCGCCATCACCGCCGTCACCGCCATCAGGCCCGCCGCGGGGCACAAATTTTTCGCGACGAAAGCTGAGACAGCCGTCTCCACCCCTACCGGCCTCGACTCGTATTTTTGCTTCATCGACGAATTTCATGGTTATTCTCTTGCACTGTGCATAAACAAAAAAACCCGCATCAGCGGGTTTTTTTGAAAATCACTTGTCGAAGCTTATCCCGCGATAACATCCACGAATGTGCGCTTCTTCGGGCCCCGCTGGGCAAAGCTGACCTTGCCTTCAGCAGTGGCAAACAGGGTGTGGTCCGTGCCACAACCCACGTTCACACCGGCGTGGAATTTTGTGCCGCGCTGGCGCACGATGATATTGCCTGCCTTTACAACTTCGCCGCCATAACGCTTGACGCCGAGTCGCTTGGATTCTGAATCGCGACCGTTTCTACTACTGCCGCCTGCTTTCTTATGTGCCATTGTCTATATCTCCTGCTTCGCTCAGCCCTTGATACCGGTGATAGCCAGCTCGGTGTAGGCCTGCCTGTGCCCCATTTGCTTACGATAATGCTTACGACGCTTGAACTTGATAACGCGGATTTTCTTTCCCTTACCCTGGGCCTTGACGGTGGCACTGACTGAAGCACCTTCCACGACAGGCTGACCAAGGGTGACCTTGTCGCCATCGGCGAGCATCAGTACCTGGTCCAGCTCAATGCTGTCACCTTCCTTACCGTCCAGCTTCTCCACCTTGATGGTGTCACCTTCCTGGACCTTGTATTGTTTACCACCTGTCTTGATTACCGCGTACATGAATACTCTCCAAAACTATCTATTTGCTACCGGGGCTACCGAAAAAGGGGGCAAATTCTAAGGAATTTCACCACCTTAGACAAGCGGAATCTGGGCGCTGACCCCTTATTTATTGGCATTCTGCGCACGTATAGGCAAAATGGCGGCAAAATTCAGTATATGTGAAAAGAGTGAGCCAGCCCAAGCCGCAGGAAAAACCCCGCGATAACCAGACTATAGAGCAATTAAAGGCTCTGATCGGGCATGATATGGAGCGTGTAAACAGCCTGATCCAGGCCCAGTTGCACTCCGATGTCAGCCTTATCGACCAGCTCGGGCACTATATCGTCGGCAGCGGCGGCAAGCGTCTTAGGCCCGCGCTGGTAATTCTCAGTGCCAATGCCTTTGGCTATAACGGTGACAAGCACATAGAGCTCGCTGCCATCATTGAATTTATCCACACGGCTACGCTCCTGCACGATGACGTGGTGGACGCTTCCCTGCTGCGCCGGGGCCGTGACACGGCAAACCAGCGCTGGGGCAACGAAGCCAGCGTACTGGTAGGGGATTTTGTCTATTCCCGGGCCTTCCAGATGATGGTGCAGGTAGATTCCATGCGTATCATGGATATCCTCTCCGAGGCCACCAATATCATCGCAGAAGGAGAGGTTCAGCAACTTCTCAATCGACATGACCCGGAAACCACCGAGGTACGCTACCTGCAGGTCATTCATGACAAGACGGCCAAGCTCTTTGAAGCCGCTGCGCAACTGGGAGCGGTGGTGGCGGGACGCCCTGAAAGCGAGGAAATGGCCATGGCCAGTTATGGCAAGTACCTGGGAGTCGCCTACCAGCTGGTTGATGACGTGTTCGATTACAGCTCAACAGCGGGAGACATCGGCAAGAATATCGGTGATGACCTTGCCGAGGGTAAACCCACCCTTCCGCTGCTCTACGCCATGTGGAACGGCGATGAACAACAATCAGCCATGATCAGGGAAGCCATTGAGAACGGTGGCCTTGAAAATATTGATGCCATCAAGAAGGCGATTGATGAAACCGATGCGATTGCCTACACCGCGACAAAAGCTGCAGAAGCATCAGACCGTGCAATCGTAGCCCTGGACGGTTTGCCGGACTCTCCCTACCTCGATGCGCTGCATGCCCTGGCACGGTTTGCAATAGAAAGAACACATTAATGATTTGTCATTTCCGCGGAGGCGGGAATCCATTAACATTGAATATCAATTCAAGATCGAGGTATAGCTCAGCCTGGTAGAGAGCTGCCTTCGGGAGATTTGGTTATACAGGTTCACAAAATCGTATGGAACCAGAAGTGATACATGGATGTATCGTCAACGAACCTAAGGATGGAATTTTGAACATCGCAAAGCGATGGCCCGCAGGGCGAGCTACAGGGATGTAGCGAGTCAATCCTGTTACTAACAGGATTTGAAAATATTTATCTAGTGTCGGGGTATAGCTCAGCCTGGTAGAGCGCTGCCTTCGGGAGGCAGAGGTCGCGTGTTCGAATCTCGTTACCCCGACCAATTAATACTTTGGCCTCAGTGCCGTTTCCTTCCCGCTAATCCCAGGCCCACCAGTCCGAATAACATGAGACCGAATGTCGCCGGGCCAGGGACAGGGTTAGGAACATTGAGCGATTCCATTTGAATATTAGAAAAGCGCGAGTCAGCTTGAGAGAAACTATAAAATCCAAACTTGCCAGCAAACGGGTTTAATAACGGATCCCACTGGTAATCCAGCTCGAGGACATTGTCTATAAAAAGTCGAATGTCATTATTAAAACCATATTCAAAGGCAAAATCATAGACCTGGTTGTCGACCCAGCCTACAGAAGCGAGAGTATTCGCGCGTTGTAATTCCAGGAGCGAACCTGGAAAAAAGTTGCCAGGGCCTGGAGGACGATCGTCATGGGCAAAAAATTCAGCGGGGTTTGGGACGCCTTCAACCCTTGTAAGCGCCATTCCAGCCTCGCCTGTTACCGTCGAAGGTCCAAATGGATCACCGGGATTTTCGGTTGAAGCTTGCTTTTTCCAGTCCATAAGCAGGAAGTCTGCATTGGGGTTGAGTTCATCTCCGATATTAAACCCAAATACAAAGCCAAAATAATCATCATCAGGAAAGCCAGGCTGGTTGAGACCAACCCGCATCTGGCCGCTGATCCTTGTTCCAGCAACAAGGTCAAAGTCGCTCACAAAAACAGACGGGTTATGCGCATTGTTATTGAGCTGTCTTACTTCATTAGAAACAGGCGCATTGTATGTCTGCCATAAAGGAAGTTCCGAGGGGCTAACACCCGCGAGGCTTCCCCACTGTGCTGAAGACCAGGATGACAAATCAACCGGTGTCGCTGTGGCGAGACCTGGACAAAGCAGAACACTTGCCAGGATAAATAATGCAGAGGTCCGTTTATTGACGTTTTCCATCGCCTCTCTCCTTGTAAAGGTAACTATCCAATTCACACTCCAGGGACTTTGATTGCCGCAATAATCAGGCCAGATTAAATAAGCTTTAAAAACAAAAAGATATAGAACCAGGCTATTGCTATTTGTAAAAAATTTCGACAGCTCAAAATGCAGCTGCTTTGAAAATATATAACAATATCAGACGGTTATCGTGCAATGTATTTGACCCGGTTTTTTGAAGGGCCTATCCGCGAAATTGCATAGATTTTCGACAAAAAAGTCATCCGCTGTACAGTGAGGTCACAGCATAACCTTTCTGGTATGGTCGACAGGTTCTATCCGCAATTTCCAATAACAATAAACAATGTACGACATACTCAAAGGCGTTCGCATTATCGAAGGCTCCGCGTTTGTTGCGGCACCTCTTGGTGGTATGAGCCTGGCGCAGCTTGGTGCCGATGTGATCCGCTTTGACCAGGTTGGTGGTGGCCTGGATTACAGGCGCTGGCCAGTAACGAACGAAGGCGACAGTATCTACTGGACCAGCCTGAATCGTGGTAAACGCTCCATCGCTATTAATCTCAGGGAGGATGAAGGCCAGGAGCTGGTGCAGGCCCTGATCACGCAGCAGGATGAAAAGGCCGGTGTGTTTCTTACCAATTTTCCATCCCGTGACTGGTCGTCCTATGAATCGCTTTCAACACATAGAGCGGACCTGGTTCAAATTAATATTGAAGGCAACAGTGACGGCAGCTCTGCAGTGGATTACACGGTCAATTGCTCCACTGGTCTACCCTATATCACCGGCACCGAAGGACTGGGTGCTCCTGTGAATAGTGTTCTTCCAAGTTGGGATGTGGCCTGTGGCTTGTACGCAGCACTGGCTGCTGTCAGCGCCCTGTTAAAGCGCCAGCAAACAGGTGAAGGCACCCATGCGAAAATTGCACTGTCGGACGTGGCCATGGCGACCATGGGCAATCTTGGTTACCTTTCCGAAGCGCAGCTGAATGACAAGCCTCGTAAAGCTATCGGTAACAATCTCTATGGTGCCTTTGGACGTGATTTCCCCACCGCTGACATGGGTCGCGTGATGATCGTCGCCATCACGCCCAGGCAATGGCGAAACCTGGTCAGGGCTGCGAATATGGAAAGCGAGATAAAAAAGCTGGAGGAACAAAGTGGTTTGAATCTTGATCTCGAAGGTGAGCGTTATCGTGCCCATGATGAAATATGTAAACTCGTTGAGAACTGGACAAGCTCAATGTCTCTTGCTGAACTACGGCAAGCCCTGGATGAACACGACGTGTGCTGGGGTGAGTACCAAACAATGCAGGAAATGCTGCAAAATGATCCCCGCTGCTCCGTGGAAAGTGAAATTTTCGACATGATTAATGATCCGCTCACCGGCGAACAACTTGCACCTGCTACACCTATACGCTTTCAAGGGGAAAACCGGGAGGCTGTGAAAGGTGCGCCGCTACTGGGCCAACATACTAACGAAATCCTTGCGAGCGTACTGGGTCTGAACGATTCGCAAATCGGCGATCTGCATCAACGTGGTATCGTTGCGGGGACTGAATAATGGCTGAAGCCTGGCAGGCTAAGAGAGAAACCCGGCAGGAATTGTTAACGCCTGGACCCGCGTTACGTCTCGCGGCGAGTCTTGATATCGATTTGAGTCCGTTCAGCAACGGCGCAAATCTACCGCCGGCGTGGCACTGGATGTATTTCACCCCTATAACATCGCAATCTGAACTTGCCGATGACGGTCATCCCATTAAAGGTGGCTTCCTGCCCCCAACATCTTTACCTCGACGCATGTTTGCCAGTGTTAAAACCAGGTGCCAGGCGCCGCTGAAAGTAGGGCATGAAACAACACGTGAAGGCATCGTTACCAATGTCGAAGACAAGGAAGGCAAGAGCGGCAAGCTGACTTTTGTGACCGTGAACTACCAGTATCACCAGCAAGGCCAGTTATGCATCGAGGAAGAACAGCAAATCGTCTACCGTGAAAGTCTTGGGCAGGTTGAATTACCAGAACGAAAGGAATTGGACGCGTTACCAGGTGACGCTCAGTCACGCGTCATCATCCCGGACTCCAGGTTGTTATTCCGTTTTTCTGCACTGACCTTTAACAGCCATCGTATTCACTATGACCGGGACTATGCGAAAAACGAGGAAGGTTATCCTGCACTGGTGGTTCATGCTCCCTTGACAAGCATACTACTCCTGCAGTTTCTTCGAGAGACAACCAATAAATCAGTTAGCCGAACTGAGTTTAACGCCCGCAACCCGCTGTTTGATAGTATGCCCATGAGGCTGGTGCTTAATAAAGACAGTGACAGAGTCGTAAAACTGCATGCGGAGCGTTGTGATGGTAAGCCTGGCATCGAAGGCAGGGTCGAACTGGATTAACAGATCATGGCGAAAAACCAGGCAAGAAGTTATTCCGTGCGCATGGAATTCGATGATGAGTTTATAGAATTCCCCTGTCGTAATGACCAGAGTATTGCGAGGGCGGCACAGGCAGCAGGTCACGAGTTAACAGTGGGCTGTATGCAGGCACGCTGCATGACCTGTCGATCCGTAAAAGCTAAAGGACAGGTCAAGTGCATCAGGCCACTTTCAAAGCATGCCACCATCGACCCTGCCGATATTGAAGGTGGTTATGTGCTGGTTTGCTCGGTGGCCCCGCAATCTGATGTACTGCTGAAGCCCGCCAGCCGCTGGGTACTTCCTGCTGCGGAAGAAAAAGAATGATGAATTACCCGGTCCATCAGCTACTTGAAACCGGAAGTGCCAGCCTGGTCGCGCTGGATGAATACCTTGTGCAAATGCGAGCTACCCTGCTTGGCAGGATCATGGCCCATGGAAAAAGTAGAAGTGCGGGGCTTGAAAAAGAACAGTTTGCAGCACATGGCCTGGCCTGGAGCGCGGCCTATATAGAAGCCCTGCATGCCATGCAGGATTGGGCAGCACAGCTGGACAGTGAACAGTCCTTTTCAGAAATTGAGCAACTCATCTACCAGTGTGCATTCGGCTCTTACCTGTCACAACTCACCAGTGCCATTGCCATGAGCCAGGACGAAATATTTCGTCCCGCAGACCTGGACCTTGAAGATGCTGCGACCTCCTTACAGCAGGATTCTTCAATAAGCGCCTTCATCAAGCACGGCAATACCATTGAAAACCGAATGCAACTGGTGCGACTCTCTACCGACGTAGTAAACACCGGTGAGGTGGGTCACTGTGGCGACGATGAAGAACTGAAGCTGGTTCGCAATCAATTTCGTCGTCTTGCTGATGAATCCATCGTACCCCATGCCCCTTCCTGGCATGACAATGATGAACTGATCCCAATGCCTCTCATCGAACTGCTGGCAGAGATGGGTGTGTTTGGTGTTTGCATACCGGAAGAATACGGGGGACAGGGTCTCAGTAAAATCATGTTGTGTGTCATCACCGAAGAGCTGTCCCGAGGCTATATCGGTGTGGGTTCCCTTGGTACACGCTCGGAAATTGCTGCCGAGCTAATTCTCAGCCATGGCACGAAAGAACAAAAAGTACACTACCTGCCACGAATAGCCAGCGGTGATTGCATTCCAACGGCGGTGTTTACCGAGCCCAACACGGGCTCCGATCTGGCCAGCATGCAGACCCGCGCGGTTGCCAGTGAAGAGGGCTACACCATCAATGGTAACAAGACATGGATCACCCATGCTGCCCGTGCCGATCTCATGACATTACTGGCTCGAACCGGCGATGCTGATTCGGGATACAGGGGGCTCAGCATGTTCCTGCTGGACAAGCCCCGTGGCAACGACAGCGATGCCTTTCCTGTTGAAGGCCTTGGCGGTAGCGAGATACGGGTGCTCGGTTATCGAGGTATGAAGGAATATGAGCTGGCCTTTGATAACTTCAGGGCAGCTTCAAGCTCCCTGCTGGGTGAAACTGAAGGAGAGGGTTTCAAGCAGCTCATGTCCACCTTTGAGCTTGCCCGTATACAAACCGCGGCACGCGCCATCGGCGTGGGGCAGTCCGCCCTTGAGCTTGGCTTTAACTATGCACTTGATAGAAAACAATTCGGCAAAGCGACAATCAATTTCCCCCGTGTTGCGGGTAAGCTGGGCTGGATGATTGCAGAATTGATGATCATGCGCCAGGTGACCTACCGCGCTGCACGAAAAATCGACACCGGTGTACGAAGTGATGTTGAAGCAGGCATGAGCAAACTACTGGCAGCCCGCTGTGCCTGGTCCTGTGCGGACAACGCGCTGCAGATCCATGGTGGTAACGGCTATGCGCTGGAATACCCGATCTCGCGCATTCTTTGCGATGCGCGCATTCTCAACATTTTTGAAGGCGCCGCCGAGATCCAGGCGCAGGTGATTGCCCGCGGTTTACTGGATAAGGAAGACTGAGAGCGTCAAAGGATCACTTGCCCTTGTAAAACTGTGGTATATCGTGACCGTAGTTAAACCAGAGAGACTTTGACTCGGTATATTCATTGATTGATTCAATACCGAGATCTCGTCCATATCCTGATTGCCCCGTACCACCAAAGGGAGAACCCGGGTGTACGCGCTTGTAGCAGTTCACCCAGACCATGCCAGCATCAATACCTTCTGCCATGCGATGGGCTCTCTGCATGTTGCCCGTCCACAGGCCACTACCAAGACCGTACCTCGTATTATTGGCCAGCTCCAGTGCTTCCTCGTCATCCTTGAAGCGGGTGACCGAGACAAAGGGACCAAAAACTTCATCCGAGAACACGGAATGCTCGGGGCCTGCAGCAACTATCGTTGGCTCAAGATAGCAGCCCTTGCTCAACTCAGGGTTATCGGGCTTTTTACCACCGCAGAGTATCTGCACGCCTTCCTGCTGGCATTGCTCGATACGCTCCATCACCCGTTGCATATGCATACTGGAGGTGAGTGGCCCCATCTCTGTTTCAGGATCCAGCTGGTTACCAATGCGTATGCCCTGGGCCAGCTGGATAAAACGCTCGAGAAATTCATCAGCGATTTTTTCATGAAGCAACAAGCGCGATCCGGCAATACAGGCCTGGCCCTGGTTATGAAAAATGGCAAAGGCGGAGCCATTCACGGCTGAAGTCATGTCGGCATCGTCAAACACGATGTTGGGACCCTTGCCTCCAAGCTCCAGCGAGACCTTGCTGAGATTCTTTGCCGAGGCTTCGACGACCTTGCGCCCGGTGTCCGTTGAACCGGTAAAAGCTATCTTGTTAACACCGGGGTGTTCAATAAGGTGTTGACCGGCAATGTGACCGTAGCCGGGAACGATATTGATCACGCCATCGGGAAAACCCACTTCCTGCATGATCTCTGCCAGGCGCAAGGTGCTTAAAGGCGTTATCTCTGAAGGTTTCATCACCACGGTATTTCCCGCTGCCAGCGCCGGCCCCAGTTTCCAGCTGCAGAACATAAAGGGAAAATTCCAGGGAACGATTTGCGCCACTACACCAACCGGCACTCGCTTGACTACATTCAACAATCCCGGTTCAACCGGTACCTGCCTGCCATCGATCTTGTCAGCAAGACCGGCAAAGTAACGAAAATTGAGCAGTGTCCTGGGGATATCCAGCAAGCGGGTGTCACGCACGGGATGACCGGTATCAAGCGCTTCAAGCTCTACAAACTCCTCGAACTGTTCTTCCAGGCGATCCACCAGCTTCATCATGAGCTTTGCACGATCCGAGGGATTCATGCGGCCCCAAGCAGGAAACGCGGCGCGCGCTGCGGCAACTGCCTTATCGATATCAGCCTCTCTTGCCTCGGGGATAGTTGTTATTTTTGAATTATCGTGGGGGTTAAGCACATCGATGGTGTTACCCGCTTCCGCATCTACCCACTGACCGCCTATAAACAACTTGTTGGGCAGCTTATCGACATCCACATTTTTGACTTCGTCCAGCATGATGACTTATCTCAAATAAATTTTGTTTAAGGGAAAATTGCGCGGACTAAATTTTAGCCGGCACCGGGGGCAACTCGCCGGATGCGTATCGTTTTTCCAGTCCGGGCGTCATGTTCTCCCATACCAGCAACATGGCACGCTTTGGTGCATAACCACGGTGACTTATATCCGCCGGCATGCAGGCCACGTCACCCGGTTTCATCGTCACGATAGCCCTTGGCGCCGCGGTTTCCTTGTCGCGCACCTCCCACACAATTTCATCTGATAACTGGATAAACCATTCCACGCGATCATTCCCATGAAACACCGGCAGTATGTGTTCTTCCGATGTCGGGCAGTAGGCGCTGTTTTTTATGACAGAAACGATTGAGGGGTTCCATGTCACGGGAGAGCGGGACAGGTATTTAAAAAGATTAAAAGATGAGAGCTTGTCTTCATAACCGGCTTCGGCTTCTACTTCCGGTTCCTCCTGGCTCACGTCGGCAAACTGGCGGTTAACGGAAAAACCACGTTCATCGGAACGTATTTCCGTATCGCCGGGAAGGCCGACAAACCTGTCGGCGAGTTCGCGTTGAAAGCCCACGGCTTCATCATTATTACCATTTTTCACGCCATGGGCTGTTCCCGTTTCCTGGGGAGCAGCAAAGGGATCAAAGCCGGCATTGGTCCAGTTACTCAAAAGAGATTTAAAACAGGCAAGAAGCGGCTCGGTTTGAAAACGCTCAGAAAAATCAGTACCCGCTGCCTTGTAAGCCGCGTTAAATGAGCCGGCAAAAATATCCACCGAGCCATAGTGATTGGTTGTGCCAAAAACCTCGTCAAAATTGACCCAGCCGTAGAAAAAACCCCAGGCCACGTCGCGCATTAACCACCTGAGAAAACCATTTACATCGGCTACGTGGACACCCTTGGGATAGGTAATGTGAACAAAGTACTCATCCCGTTCAAATTTAAAAGAGCCAATTTCATAACTGTTATAACCTGTTCGAGGATGTGCCTCGCTTTCCCTGTGGGGCTCGGAAATAATATTGATGTTTTCTTCTGTAACTGCTGAGGCCATTGGTTTTCCCCTTTTTACGCAATTCCTGGTGTTGTAATTACTGCTGACAGATTTCTTTCCATTTTTCGATAGACTCGTCACCATCAACGGTCTGCAATAACAGTACGCCGCTTTCCCGGGTCTGTACCTGGTAGGCTGCACCGGCTGGCAGCAGGGTAAGATGACCGCGACCTGCCTTGACTCTACCCATGGCTTTACCATCCGGTTCAGCATCAAGCCTGACAGAGCCCTCGTGGTCTTCGGCAGGAACAATACTACTGTCATCCGGCTCCACGAAGACAATATCGACAGCACCCTGCATCACCAGCAGGGTCTCATCATGACTACAGATGTACCAGGGTGAGTCTCCTTCACTGCGAATCACTTCCACGGTGAATTCAAGGTTACGCGCAACAATGACTCGCTCCCAGGCGGGCGAGGAAGCCGCCACTTCGAACATGTTGGAGAGCAGGTAATTCTCCGGATTTTCTTCGCCGATAATCTGGACATCGCCTTTGACGTAATTGTCCATGGACGCAAAAACAGTTTTGACGCTCATTCCTTCGGTTCCCCCTTTGTAAATTTTGCCGCGCAAGTACTTTTGTTAATCCGCTTGCGGATTAAACGACGGGTTCAATGCGGTGCGTGTAACGCTTTTCTGCAACCAGCTTTTCAAGATCCGGATTTTGAGGTTCAGGTATACCACCGGACCCTGACTGCTGTGCTTCAATGAGCTCACGTAATAATTTTCGTACCCTTGCAGGGCCCGCATCAGACGGCAACGGCAGGTAACCAATATCCTCGATATCGAAACCACCCTTACTTTGAATCATCTCCGCCTGTGCTTCGATCATGGGCTTGTCCTGGTTGCCAAAGGCAAGTTCAATCGCCTGGGTCCAGATTTCGTCCACCTGCTTGTTATCGTGATCGTGGGAACGGGATACACCCCAGAAATAGTAAGTGCTGTTCTCGTCTCTCGGGGTAAGAATATCAGTGCCATACATCCACACTCCCTCGTCCCTTGGACGACCTGTGGGCGTAACACCCACATCCAGCAGCATATGTGCCGGCGCGTCCCAGCGCATGTAAAGCCAGTGATCAACCGGTTTACCGTAATCGTAGAATAACTTGTCCCAGGCCGGCGGCGCGAGACCGTCGGGGCACCAGCGATTTGACCAGATAGTGGTGCCCGCCTGCTCCACCTGTGTTTCCCCCTGCGCAATGGCCTCGCTCCCCAGTAAACCTTCGTGCAGGAACTGTACGTGGGAAAGATCCATGAGGTTGTCGGTGATCAGTTCATAATAGCCATTCATTTCAATGGTGCCTTTTACCGTGGGGAAATGGTCACTGGTATGGCAGGAGAAATCCGGGATGGTTGCCGGGTCGGCCAGTTCCGGATCGCCGGTCCATATCCACAGCATGTCGTGTTTCTCAACAAGGGGATAATTATGAGTCCGCATTTTTGACGGGATCTTTCCGGCACCGTGGGGATTCAGCACACACATGCCATCCCGTCCAAACTTTAAACCATGGTATGCACACTGGATGACATCCCCTTCCAGCTTGCCCATGTGCAGTGGTGCGGCGCGGTGCGGGCAGGCGTTGTCCAGCGCAATCGCCTCACCGTTATGGTCCCTGTAGAAAACAATTGAACGGCCAATGATGGTTCTTTCAAAAAGTTCCTGTCCGACATCGTCACTCCAGGTCGCGGCGTACCAGGCGTTTTCCAGGAATTTCTTCTTCATAAATTTTTTCTCCAGGATGAGTTCCTTCAGGCATACGGGGACAGCCTTCGCAGCATCGAGCTAACCCACAGGCACTATATTAAACAGACTGGGACAAAGGTCAAAAATATCGATATTTTTAATGACAGCAGTCTGCCGGCAAGGAATACACGACTGTGAACTTGCACGGGGGACAAAGCTAACTAGCTGATTTACTGGCTATTTTCTGCGAGAAATAACAGGTACTGATGAGCAACTTCTGTACCTGGGAAGATCATGAAGCAGGCGGTAATTAGAGCACTAGCCTTGTCGCCTGGTAATTCATAGAGTGATTACCCTGAGAGATGAAAAGTCAGCTTGAACAGAATTACCAGGACAAGGATACAGGACTGGATTCGCTGTCCTGTGTAATTACCAGTATTGATTACGCCTGGTTAAAAAATCTTACCGTGGGGGCGGTATCAACGAACTGCATGAGTTTTTCCATGTCACCACGTTCTCCACGCCAGGCAAGATAATTCTCGTAATTCTCTTTTTTCTCCCATTCTTCAAACATGAAAATGGTACCTTGCGACTGTTCCTCGGTATGTAATTCCACACGAATGCATCCTTCAAAGTTGCTGGTCTCGTGAAGTGTGTCCTTGAAAAAGGTCAGCAGCTCCTTTTCCATGCCCTTTTTTGCAGTGATTTCAAAAGTGACGATTTGCGACATCTTGGCTTACTCTCCGTTCCCTATATTTCTAGGCGCTACATTCTGCAATAACCTTATCCAGCTCTTTTTCTTCCCAGAACCAGGGGTTCAACTTGTAGGCCTGGCCAATATTATTGATGTATTTACTGGCTAGACGCTTGTTGGTATGTGCATTTTGCAGAAACTTCTTCTGCACTTCGCCGGGTCCGCGCAAGGCCGTTGCAGTCAGCTTATTATTGTATTGCGCGGTTTGCCAGTACTCGTCAAAACAGTCCTGCATCCAGCCAGGTGTGAATTCTCGGTCCGCATGCTCAAGGATCTGATTCAACAGCAGACCCATCCATTTTGAAGCGCCATTCAATCCCTGCGCAAGGATCGGGTCATTCACAATAGCGGCATCACCAACACCAAAAACGTAATTGCCACTGGGAAGTTTCGCTACAGGCTTTCTTACAATCGGCGGGATCCTGCCACAGACCCATTCTTTCTCCGGTGTCACGGTGGAATCCTCGATAAGTTCGTAGATCAACGGCTGGTGTTCACGCACCCAGGATTTGCCAATTTCATATTGCTCTTCCACGTCCGCCTTGTTATCGAACAAGTCCATACCGGCACCCGGCACCGCCTCAAACTGGACGTAGTGATGTTCCTCTCCGGATTTACTCAGGAACGGTGCAATAATGACTTCCCCTACTCCAGCAACAATGCTGTAGCGCGTGATTTGCTTGTCCTCGATGCCGGGAATATCTTCAAGCTGCCGATGCATGTCGCAACCCTTGTTGTAAAACATAGCAACAAGACGCTGTGGTTTATCAAATTCCATCTTGCTTTCGTCATTCTCAAACAATTCCATGAACTGCCCGCGACCCGCGGCGACTATCACCAGGTCAAACTCCCTGGTCATGCGTTCCATGGAATCGATGTCACATTTTTCTATGACGACGTTTCCACCTCGTTTCTCGAACTCCTCCAGCCACTTTGAAAACTTCATACGCAAATCGATACATTGAGCGGGCTTCTCAAATTCACCGCTTACCACCGCAATTTTCTCTCCATCCGGGGAAAATACCGAGGTATACACCTGGTTTATCTCGCTATAGCGATTATGCTGCCAAAATCGCAATTCCAACTCGTCTTCCAGGGACACAGACGGACCAAACTGGATGGTTACCGGGCGTCCTGGTCCATTGTAAATTTGCTCGGCGGTCATGTCCGAAAACACGGTGGGTTCATAACCGGCTTTGAGTAAACCAAATCCCAGTTGTAATCCGGCCTGCCCGGCTCCGACAATGGCAATTTTTCTCATAAGCTCAGGCCTGGCTAACTTGTTTGAGTGTAAAGGGCATATCTTCCTGTTGATTGTAATGGGTAATTTCAGGGGCCTGTTTTAATTTTCGCCACTGCATGACATCACCGTCTTTAAATTTTAACGCCAGCTGGGCAAGCGGTCCCAGTTTTACTTCATCACTGTCCGCATCACCGGATATTTCCACCCAGCTGCGTAAAGGCGCACCAACTTGTGGCACAAACTCGATCATCTCGCCGTTTTTCACGCCCAGTATATCGGCAGACCGAGACGTGATGCGGGTTATTCGGCAGCCCCTTGCATCATAAGTGTCATCATCATCCAGTCGTATGGTGGTATAGATTTTTTCATTGCGGATTTTATTACGCTTTTCCTCTGTCGCAGCCGCATCAATCCTGCCATTTTTTATCACCACGCCATAAATATTCTGCGCTTTCTCTTCACTGACATATTCGAGGGCAACATCATTCAGTACCAGCTCCGGATCGCGGTCCAGCGGGTCACCCACACCTCCACCGGCGGTGGCACGCATGATGACCAGGTCATTGCGCTTGAGAGGAAATGACCTGACTTTTCCCGGAAGTGCCGATGGTTCAACAGGCTTACCGTCCCGAATCACACCGCAGGCATTGAAGCCACCCTCAACTGCCCCTGCGACACCCCAGGGCGGAATCACCGAAGCATCGGACATTACGTTTAACTGGCTGTTATCACTGAGTACACGAATACGCCGCGTAATACCAAAACCACTACGGAACTGCCCTGCACCTTCACCATCAGTGGTCACCTCGGTGCTTTCAATACGCAACGGTTGTCGTTGTTCTGAACTCTCAACCGGGTAAATACTGGGAACGTCGCCGCCATCATAGGAAGGGCTACCTGTGGAGCCATCCGTTCGACTGGTTGCTGGAAAACCACCCTGGGGATACTCGTATAAAATGTGATGCCGCGCCGCCTCCGGATCGTAACTGGTGATATAGATGTGGTTAATGGTTTCCATTGCACCACCACCGGCATTATCAGGTTGTACCTGGCTAAATATTCCCGCTACCGCCGATTGTATTTTTCGATACAGCTCCCACACACCTGCTACGGCACGTGGTGGATTGCAATTCACCACGCTGCCTTCAGGTAAAATGAAATCCAGCGGCCGGAAAGTGCCGCCATTCACCGGGGTATCCGGATCCAGCCAGGCCTTGACCACCACAAAGACACCGGCCTGGGTCACCGCCGGTCCAATATTCATCGGCCCTTCAAACTCGTCGGCACTACCGGTGAAATCAAATGACAGCGTCTCATCTCTTACTGTCATTCGAATCCTGATAGGTACAGGATCCGGCGTGATACCGGTGCTGTCGCAATAGTGTTCTACGTAATATTCGCCCGGCTCCAGCTTTCGGATCGCCTCTCTTAAACTTTCCTCGGCACGATTTAGCAAAGCGTCACGGCATTGCTCAACAGCCTCGGTGCCATACTTTGCACAAAGCTCGTTTATTTGCGTGTCTCCCACGGCGACGCTATCAAGCATGGCCATGGCATTACCTTCCTGCTCATCGGCGATACGTACATTGGCAAAGAGAATGTCCCAGAGATCCTGGTTAAGTTCACCCTGGTTGACCAGTTTTACCGGGGGAATTCGAACACCCTCCTGGTATATCTCGGTATCCTGTCCAGAAAAGCTACCGGGATTTGCACCACCGACATCGGACCAGTGAGCACGCACTGTTTCAAACAGGATAATTCGTCCATCGATGAAATGGGGTTTATAAAATGCAATATCATTCAGATGTGTGCCGCCGGTGTAGGGATCGTTAAACATGTACACATCACCGGGTTTCATCTTGCCACCAAATTTTTCAAGTATGGGAGTAAGCCCCACCTGGAGTGAAAAAACGTGCCCGGAAAAATCCCCTTCGGACATGGCGACCAGCTCCCCGGTAGGACTGAGCAGGGCGCAGGAAAGGTCGCGCGTATCATAAAGTATAGGTGCAAATGAAGTGCGTATTAATGTCGCCCGCATATTGCGCACGGTAGTAATAAACGACCCCTGGATAACTTCAACGGTAATTGGATCAATTTTCTCTAGCATGGCTTTAGTCCTGTATACGTCTGATATGAAGGTTGCCAAATTTATCGGCCCTGGCCTGCCAGCCCGGTGATATCACGTTGGTCGACCCATATTCCTGGATAATGATTGGCCCATCGATATCTTTGCCAACTTCAAGTTCATTGCGCTGATGAATATCGCATGAATGAAATTCACCTTTAAAATAAACTTCTCGCGTGGGGTTGTTATTCGTGCCTGACCGCGGTGCAGTAGCTGCAGCCGGTTCTGGTTTATCGACTATTCCCGACACAACAGCGCGCAGGTAAACCAGTTCAATTGGCTTTTCGCGACGGTTATAGCCATAAACGTTTTCGTATCTCTCGTTAAACGCTGCTTCAAGATCAGCAAGCGTTGTGCTTGTAGTCAGTGGCACTTCAAGTTGAAATGATTGGCCAAAGTAGCGCATGTCGGCGGTGCATCGAATTTCGATATTCTCATCCTGCAGTCCTTCTTTGGCGAGCTGGGCTTTGCCTTCACTCTCCATCTCTGCAACCAGCTCATGAATCCTGTCTATATCCGCGTCTGCCATTTCACTGACGTAGGTCCTGACATAGTCATGTTTCAAATCCGTGGTCAGCAGACCCGTGGCACAGGCGTTACCCGGATCAGAGGGGATAAAAACATGGCTTATTCCCAGTTCTTCTGCGACTTCTACCGCGTGCATGGGACCGGCTCCCCCCATGGGCATGAGTGCAAAATCTCTCGGGTCCAGGCCGCGTTCCACCGATACCGTCCTGACAGCGCCAGCCATGTTACTGTTACAAATCTGCAAAATACCTTCCGCAACATGATGAGGATCATCAATACCGATCTTCTCGCCAATGGCCTTGATAGCATTCTCAGCGAGTGTTTTATCAAGCTGCATATTGCCACCAAGAGCCGAACCTTCACCCAGTCTTCCGAGAAGCAGGTTGGCATCGGTGACGGTGGCTTCCGTACCACCGCGCTGATAGCAGGCGGGACCCGGCATGGCACCGGCACTGCGTGGCCCCACTTTCAAACTGCCATCCTTGTCGACCCAGGCAATACTGCCACCACCAGCGCCTATGGCGATGATGTCGAGTTGGGGCGTCTTGATAACAGTGCCAGCAAATTGTCTTTCGTGGGTGACGATAGGATCCAGGTCCTGGATCAGGCTGATATCGGTAGAAGTACCACCCATGTCATAAGTGATAATATTTTTTACGTCACCAAAATTTCCAAGATGTACCGCGGCTCTTATTCCGGCAGCCGGACCCGAGAGCAGGAATCTCACCGGTTGCGACGGCGCGGCCGCCTCGGTAAGGATCCCGCCATTGGAGGTCATGTAGAATAATTCACCCTTGTATCCTTCATTCCTCAGGGTATTGCTAAGCTTGCTCAGGTAACCGCTTACCGAATCGTCGACATAGGCGTTTAAAACCGTCGTGGCCCAGCGTTCAAACTCCCTGAATACCGGGGACACGACCATGGATTGTGAAACACCCACATCCGGCAGGGCTTTTTCAAGACGTTCAGCGATATACTGCTCATGCTCGGCATTGACATAGGAATTCAACAGGCAAACTGCGACCGACTTGATTCCATCTGCTTTTATGCGCTCGATGATGTCATCCAGTTCCGCATCATTAACCGGGATCAGGATTTCCCCTCCAGGCCCGATGCGTTCGCTGACTTCATAGCGCAGGTTCCTCGGTACAAATGGCGGAGGGCGTTGATAGTGCCGATTGAAAATAACGTTGTCCGCGTAGACCCTGAGCTGTCCAATCTCCACGATATCACGATGTCCTCTCGTCACAATCACCGCAGCGGTTTGACTATTACGTTCCAGGACGGCATTGGTGGCGATGGTAGTACCGTGCACAATGCGGGAAACTTCCCCCAGATCAATATCGAGTTCGCGCAGGCCATTCATAAAGGCCCGGGTAGGATCATCGGGGGTTGATGCGGTCTTGGCGACATTGAGGGTATTTTGCTGCTCGTCGAAAACCACAAAGTCCGTGAATGTTCCGCCGGTGTCTACGCCAATATTGAGCATGTCGCCTCCTTCCTGCTACTTCATTCTTGTTTGTATATTCGCAAACCTCGATGGTTTGACTGCTTACAATGTTCGTGGAAATGATCCACTGCCGCTATCCGTCGCTACCAAAAGTAATATCCGATTTTTCCAGGAATTATCCGGGCGCCTGGGCACCATGCTTTCCCAGCGTCCATCCACTATCCGTTAATACCCGTTCTCCCGTATCCCGCGGTGGTCGCTCAAGCTCGGTGCCGATGGTGTCATTCCATCGATTAAAGAAACCCATCATGGAAACCAGGGCAATGATCTGCACCACCTGGTTTTCATTGAAATGCCTTGAGAGTTCTTCAAACTCTGCATCACTCACGTCACTTGGACACTTACCAGCTGATACCGCCACTCTCAGCGCCGCACGTTCTGCTTCACTAAAATGCGGAGACGACTCAAATTCCTTTACTGCCTGCAGTTTCTCATCGGGGACGCCAAATCGACTGGCAGTGAATGCGGTATGGGCTACACAATATTGGCAACCATAGGAGCGTGAGCAGGCGTAGCAGACCAGCCAACGCAGGTGCTCACCCACGTCCACTGCATTTTCAAGGACCGTGTTACACAGGTCCAGGGCCGCTGTCATAATTGGCGGCACCCTCGCCATGGTAAGCCAGTCATTACATTCAAAACCCAGCAACTCGTTGAGCTTTTCAATCAGGGCCTTGTGTTCTGGTTCCAGGACATCTATGGATAATGGTTTAAGACGTGGCATGGCTAAAAGAAAGAACGACGTATGATTATGCTCCATTCCCGACCTCGATCTCGAATCACTTCCGAAATGCCCAGGTTCGCGGTCGGTCCATTCTGCTCAGAATATCCGGCGGAAATATATCGTTCATTGGTCAGGTTTCTACCCTGTGCCGAAACAAACCACTTGCCATCATTACTTTCATAAGTGAGCGCGAGGTTGATCATGGAAAATGCATCCTGCGCCGTAGTTACTGAATTAATGGCGTTACTGAAGTAGGAGCTGCGATAGGTATAGTCAATTCGTGGCGTCACGGTGCCGTAGTCTGCCCATTCCCAGGTATAGGCAAGCGCCGCAGTACCTGACCACCTTGGTGTTTTCACAAGCTTGTTATCCAGGGTCAGGCCGGTACCCGGATCGACTTCCTTGTATTCTCCATCGATGTGACCAAGACCTGCCTCGAGCAACCAGTTGGCTGCAGGCACAGCCTGCAGGTCCAGTTCAAAGCCAACAACTTCTGCTTCACCGGCATTTTGCACCAGCGGTGCAACGGAATTTGCCTGGGATACGATTTGCAGGTCTTCATAGTCACTATAAAAAACTGCACCATTCAACCGAACACGGTTGTCAAAACCCTGCCATTTGAAACCACCTTCATAGACGGTGACAAACTCAGGTTGAAACGACGGGGCTGCAGCAAGGGGTGGAAAAATACGCTGGGTGAAGCCACCACTTTTGAAACCTTCTGAATAGGTGAAGTAAGTGAGAAGTTCATCGGTCCACTGGTAACCGATACTTGCCATGGGATTTAGCTCCTGCACATCAATGCTGGCCTCGGTATTGGGCAAAATACGAAAACCTGGTGGAGGAATGGGGGGCACCAGGCCTGGGCCAAAGCCCAGTAAAAAGGGTGGTACAGCAGCGTTATTGTTAGCGATGATAAACTGGTCAGGGGTAAAGCGCTTGGTATCGTCGGTGTAGCGCAGCCCCACGGTCAGGCTGAGTTTTTCATTAACGTCGTAGGTACCCTGTGCAAAAAACGCCAGGCTGTCATTGTCAACTGAACCACCTGACTGAAAATCCACCGGAGAAAATGTCACACGCTCCAGGTAGGCACCTTCTTCTTCAAAATAGTAGGCACCCAGGATCCAGTTTAGTTTTTGATCAAAGGCAGTGCCGAGTAATTGAATTTCCTGGGTAAACTGTTCATGAGTTGAATCGCTGAGTACCTGTGCGACAGTCAATGGTGAATGGTCTTCATCGAGGTTGAATTCACCATCGGTATCACGAAACGAGGTGATGGATTTCACTGTCAGGTTATCATTCACTTCCCATTCGATAGTTCCGGCAATCCCAAAAACATCAAGCTCATCCTTGGCAGGAACCGTACCAAATTCGCGATCCCGATCAGAGGGTACCCACTGCGAGTTAAAGCACACGGGGTTAGTGCTGTTTGTGCTGCCGGTACCAAAGGGAGGAGGCACAAAACAGCCGTCCGTGGGTGGCCTCAGGAAAGCATTATGAAACTGGGGAAATGCAGCATTGGCGTTGACATCCACCTGTGTAAATGGCGCACCATTCGTATCACTTGCAGTAACATCGATAGCAAGGTCAACAGTTATCTTATCTGTGGGCAGCCAGCGTAGCGCCACGTTACCAGCCAACATATCATCATCACCAAGGTCAGTACCGTCAGGACGAATCACATAACCGTCGCGATTTTTTGAAAGTATGGTGCCCTTGGCAAACAGGTTGTCTGTTAACGCGCCATTGATAGTTAGCTTGCCGTTATACATATCATCGGAACCAATGGTAAATGTCGCGTCTGCTCGAAATTCTTCGTCCGGCTTTTTTGTAGTGATATTAATAGCACCACCAATAGTATTACGACCAAACAGCGTGCCCTGTGGCCCTCGGAGTACCTCGATACGTTCTACATCCACCAGGTCCAGTGACCCACCAACCGAACGCGCCAGGTAAACACCATCGACATAGGTACCGACACCGAGGTCTATTGTCGGTATGGCGGCATCCTGTCCAATACCTCGTATATATACAATCGCAGCATTATTGCTTCCGCCGATGGTTGCTGCCTTGTCAAATGTCATGTTTGGCGTAAAGCTGCCAATTTCGGAAAGATTATCGATACCACGTGTTTCCAGTCCTTCAGCGGTAAAGGCCTGTATCGAGATCGGCGTATCCTGCAGACTCTCTTCTCGTTTACGTGCGGTAACAATCACCTCTTCAATTTCCTGTGCCTGCAATAGCGGAATGGGGCACAAAGTCATACAAACGAAGCAGCATATAATTCGCGAAAACGTCGTTAGCTTTAATCTGGTCATTGTTACTTTCCTCATCGGCAAATATCGAAATCCAGCATGTTTTATATGCCCCAGGTGATGGAAGCTCTATCCACCTTTGCCAGAGAAAGTAGCCAAAAATTCCAGTACCTTGGAAAAAGCGCACAAAAGCAGTGCGCAGTGGCAAATGGAAATTACACCAGGATTTCCTGGTACAAAAAGCGAAGAAATGATGGGTATTTTTAACTTACGTCGTGCTTGCCGGGATCGAAATCGGTTTTGGACAAATAACTTTTGCAAAGTGCCAGCGGTGTTGCTTCTATGGTAGCCGCGACCGCGCTGTTAAATCGATTAAATACACCAAACTGGCAAATCACGAACAGCAGCTCGGTTATTTCCACCTCATTGAAGTACTTTGCCAATTCTTCATGATCCTCAGCTTCCACGGCACCTGGTGTTTGCCCGGCTTTAAAGGCAAAAGATAACGCTGCGCGTTCACTGGGCTCAAACAATGGGTTTGTCTGGAACTCCCAGACCGCAGCAATTTTTTCGCCGCTGATCCCCATATCATGAGCTCGGTTTACATTATGCGACGCACAGTATTGGCAACCTGCGGCCGAGCTTGTCACCAGACCCACCAGGTAAAGTAATGGTTCCGGAAGCACGGGAGAGCTGTAAAGCGTTTTAACAAAATCAATAAGCGCCCTTGTCGAGCGTGGCTTTCTCGCCATGGTTAATTCTGTATTGGGCACAAAACCCAGGAAATTGATCAAGTCCTGGTAGGTCGATTCAAGCTCGGGCGTATCTTCACGCCTGAGTGGCTGTAAATAGGGTCCTGTGCTTTTCATATCGATTCACTCTGCTACTGATGCTTACCCACTTGCCAGTGTTCTTCGGGCAAGGCCTGTTGCGAGAACTTCATGGGCTTTTGTTCCAGCGTGGTTGCTACCGAATCATTCCAACGATTGAAAAATCCCATCTGGCAAACAACCAGGATGATCTCTGTTAACTCAGTCTCATTAAAAAATTGCTTTGCGTGGTCATAGTCGGATTGCTCCAGTGTGCTGGGGCTTTGTGCCGCCTTGAAAGCAAAATCCAGTGCCACGCGTTCTTTCTCACTAAACAGGGGACTGGCCTGGTATTCCCACACTGCGGAAATCTTCTGCGCATCGACGCCCGCGTCATTACAGTTGTTTGCGCTGTGAGCCGTGCAATAACGACAACCGGAAACAGCACTGGCAATAAGCGTAATCAGCTGTATTAACTGTGGGTCAATGGTGGCTTCCTGGATAACCGCAATGGCAAATTCAATGTAGGCTTTTGTGGCAGCGGGCAGACGCGCCATTGTTAACACGTCATTGGCGGAAAAACCCAGGTATTCTTCGGTGATCCTGAATGTGTCCTCAAGTTCCGGTACATCTTCTCTTTTAAGTGGAGATAAGTAGGGGCCTGTTTCTGTCATGATTCCGGGTATTCCTGCCAGTGACTATGACAGGCATTCTGACGACAGTAGGGAGTAGACTTCTATCCGAGTTTACCCGTGGACTATCCGATAATTCCGTCGCCGAAGTATTACGCGACAGGGGTGCGAACTAATTTGAATAGCTTCTAATTTACTGCGTATGACGGGCCAGGGTTTCAGACGGCAATTCGCCGTACTGGTTCTTGTAGTAGCTGGCAAATCGGCTGAAATGATTAAAACCACAGTCCATGGCCACGGTGGTGACCGAAACCGAAGAACATTTTGCGGTCATTAGAATATCGTGGGCAAGTCGCAGGCGTTCCTGGCGCAGGTATTCCATGGGTGTAACGCCATAATGTTTTTTAAACTCGGTGTACAGGGATGTTCTTGCCATGCCTGAAGCGGCTATGACATCTTCAAGACGAATATCTTCCCGCGCGTGTTGTTTAAGGAAGTTGGCTGTGTGTTTACAGGCTGCAGAAGGCCGCGCATCAGATTCTTCCAAAAGCAAATTGCTGAAATTGTTAGGAACACGTAACAACAGCATCGATGCCAGCAACACCTCCAGCTCTCGGCCAACCGCATCAAAAGTAATATGAGAGGCATGCTTTTGACATTCGCCCCACAGCTGCATGACCAGGTTTCTGACCGGCTCAGCACCAAGATTCAAGCCCTGTGGATGCGGATCAAAACGAACCTGGCCTTCAGGTATTCTGCCCAGGTGATTGGCCAGTGCAGTGTCCACCGCATTGCGTGTCAAACTGACGCTGATATTTCTGTAGTCGCTCGAAGCCTCAAGGGTAACCGGACAGGTCGGATTGATGACAGTTACTGTTGCCTTGTCGCCTTCAACCCGTCGACCTTCCGCACTGATAGCATAATCGCCTTCAACCGGAAACATGACACAATAGTTTGCATCAGCGAACTCACCAATGTCGTTACGCAACTCCGCGCCATAGGCCAGTTCATTTATGCATATGTCTCTTAGCCAGACGAAACTATGCTCAAAGGAAATTTCCCGGCGTGTGCTGTTGGGGAAAATCTGGTGTGGCCCGAACAAACTTGAGATACGCTTGATGGCGACATCAACATTGTTGGTACGAAAACGTGTGATACCACCGGAACGACTCATGGTCTCCGAGCTACTACCCTGTATATTTGGCACTGCGCTTATGCTCATACTCTATACCCGGATTACAAGGTTAAATAATGACCTGAGTCTGCGCTGGAGCCAGCCGCAAGTCAAGCCGTAGCAAATTCGAGATTCAATTTAACTGCTTGATTATCAATCAATTTCATACAGCAGGTTTTACCTGGCCCTGGTCCAGGTCGGCTTCAACCAGCTGGAATAAAGGTTCATTCATTCTTCGCAATATTGACTGCAAAATTGCTTTCAGGCGATCCCTTTCTGCGGAAGAGTAATCGACCATGACACTTGCCTCGTGCGCCTTTGCCGAGGCCATTAGCGGTACCAGTTTTTGCATACCCGCTTCTTCCACAAACAGGCTCACCTGCTCATCATTCTCCATGCGAAGCCAGTTTTTCTTCACCATGTCTTTGACTATCGTTTCAAGGCGTTCATGCTCGATGATGGTGAGTGCAGCCAGTTCGTCAAAACCCCTGCCCGCATACTCACTCACACAGCTCAGTATGCGCCACTCATACCGACTGACATCACTGCGATCGAGTTCTTCCTGGAATTGCTTTTCAAATGCGCTGGCGGTCTGCGACAACAAGTAATCGAGATAACCCTGCACGAAGGAGTTATCTATCGAAGCAGAACCATTCAAGCCTGTTTGCGGATGTCGTTCGGACACCGCGTATTGTCCCTGGTGATACAACAAACCGGACTTTTTTGTAGCGTGAAAATCAAGAACTTCACCAACAAAGATTAAATGGTCCCCGCCTTCGTAGGTGAATCGTTTCTGACACTGAAAATAAGCTGCACATTCGGGAATCATCGGTACATCGGAAATCCCCGCGTGAACATCAAGGCCCGCAAACTTGTCCTCAACACCCGGGCGTGCGAAATGATTGGAAAGCTCTATCTGGTTATCGGCGAGTATATTTACTATAAAATACTCACTCTCTACGTAGATTGGCAAGGTGCCACTTTTCTTGTCCAGGCTCCATAGAACAAGAGGTGGATTAAGAGAGACAGAGCTAAAGCTGTTGGCCGTGACACCCACGCGGTTCTGCTGCTCGTCAGCAGCCGTAATGATGGTGACGCCTGTGGCAAAATGTCCAAGTGCGTTGCGAAATGCCCTTGCATCAAATGCAGGATCTGTAGCCATGCACACATAATATAGAGTGGCCTGCCGGACTCTATCCGACAATACCGCAGCGATATCCGTATTTTCCAAAGCGATTCGAAAAAGAGCTCTCCATGCATGACTAAAAAAAACGCTAAGCCACTGTAATATTTGAGAAAATGATTCAACTATCAGCATGCATGACCTATTCATTTGACCCGCGAAAAATACAGGGCGCAATATTATTGACCATGTGCTACACATAAGAACAAGAACCAGTGCATGCAATGAAGATTCAGAAAAGCCAATCTTGTCCTGGAGATAGAAAAGATAATGGGAATCGTGTTTGGACATCTTGATGATAAAGGCTACAGGCCATCATTGTTACACGGGTTATTCAAACCACGCCTGTCAGGAAATGCAATAAATGGCCTGGGTGAAACTGAAACGCGCAGACCACGACCAATTTATCACTGGATATTTCAGCGTTTCACACCTCATACGCTGGTGAATTCTATCCTGATATTTGTCAGTAGCCTGAACCGGATTGCTTCTTCCCACATCAAGCATTCGCGCGAAGTGCAATCAAGAGAAAAAAGTCCTGTTGCTCAAAACCGGGTAGAGAAAAGCCCGCAAGATTGGGCGTCTGCGATCAAGGACTTTGGCCTGGCCAACGGCGCTGACCTGGTCGGCATGGTGCCTATGAGGCAGGAATGGGTGTTCGAGGGGTTTGAAGTCAGTCATAAATGGATCATCATGCTTGGGCTGCAGATGGATTACGCTGAACTCAACAAGCTGCCGGATGCCGCAGGCGCCAACGAAGTATTGCGCGTTTATGCACACGGTGAAGAAGTCGCATTTGCAATATGTAACTGGTTGCGCGAACAGGGATGGGATGCCACGGGTTATTGCGGACCAATGGCGAGTCCAATCACAATGATACCGCCTGCACTGGAAGCGGGCCTTGGTGAACTTGGAAAGCATGGTTCTATCATTAATCGAAAACTCGGCGCTAATTTTCGCCTCGCCTACGTTTTGACAGACATTCCGCTTGTTGCCGACAGGGTAGACGAGTTTGGTGCGGACGACTTTTGCAGTCGCTGCCAGGTCTGTACAAGGGAATGCCCCACTGACGCTATGAGCCCTGAAAAACAGTTAGTTCGTGGCGTTGAAAAGTGGTATGTGGACTTTGAAAAATGCGTGCCCTATTTCAATGACACAAGTGGCTGCGGTATCTGCCTCGCCGTATGTCCATGGTCACGGCCGGGCGTAGCTGATAATTTACTTGTTAAACTGGCCCGACGAAACGAAAGAACAAAAAACGAAACCAGTCAATGATCTTTCCTTTTTCATTGTGTCACGCAGCTAAAGTTTTCTGCAATCTTTGAAGAGCCCGAACCCCTGTAGGATGCCACTTGCGGCCAGGGACAAAGCGGACGGGAGCGGGTTTTCCTTTCACCTTGTAACTGGTGCGCAATGATTTTCTCAGGCGCATCACCTTTTTCTACCCAGTTGATAAGTGGGGTCATGTAATCAAACTTGTTCGGCCCCGTACCGGCAAAGCAATGGTACATCCCGGGTACCATGAAAAGTCGCGCAAATTGATCGGTATCTTCTCCATAGCGCTTCGAAAGGGCCTCGTAGTACTCCACCGTTGCCCGGGGTGAAAACGCCATGTCCTGCCAGCCCATGTACATCAGCAGTTTTCCGCCAGCCTCCCTGAAACGATCGATGTCTGTCTCCGTGGCGTCAATTAGTCGCATGGCAAGACCCAATTTTTCCATGTCCCGCTCCGCATCAAAGTCTGCGAGCTTCCTGTTTGGATCATCCTTATCAAAGGCTATATATCGCAGCAGCTCCTCCGAGTAATAGCGTCCAAAATCAAACCTGGTCCTGTCATCCGTGGGTAGCCAGGTACTCCAGCCGTTTGCCTGGGAAAGATCGCTGCCAACCGGGAAGCCCGGTTGCAGGCGTTTTCCGTTAACATAAATATCCTCATGCATCAGGGTAATGGCATCGATTTGCTTTCTCGTGAAACAATTGCCCTCGTTATCACGCGCTTCGCAAGTCGGCAGCAGCTTGTGAAAATCAATATTGCACCTTAGCGGGTTTTCGATGAGCCCATCCTTCAATCCATCCAGGTGGTCGCAGGCGCGCCTGGTGAATTTACCAAGGGTCTTAACCTGCTCCTCAGAAATTGCGGCCTCCCTGAGAACAGGATTGATAACCATTCGACCCACTGCAAAGGCAGTATGGTTGAATGCCGGCGCACCAGCTACAACTCCGTCAAAGTCGCCGGGATAACGTTGTACGCTCATTAATCCCTGTCGACCGCCGCCGGAACAGCCGTCGAAATAACTATGAGCCGGATCTTCCCTGTAGGCATACCTTATTAGTTGTCTTGCGGTCACACTCACGACGTGAATGGCGCGAAATGCAAAATCCATTTCAGAAGAGAAATTGTTGTAAGCAAAACTCCCACCGGGAGTTTCCTTCTCTGCATGACCAGAATCGGTCATGACAGTGGCAAATCCGTGACGCAAGGCCGCGCGCATCTTGTTCAGGTGTTGAGGAAATTTCGGTTCCAGCAAGTCATCTCCCGCAAGTCCACCGTTTCCTACCAAAAAAAATCGACCATTCCATTCAGTCGGAAGGAACATTCGAAATTTAATATTGTCATGAATGTGCCCGAGCACGTCGCAATAGGACGGCAAACCATCCTGTCTTACTCCTTCCCTTGCAATCAGTACCTGTGCCGGGTAAACACTCCATGACTGAAGGCTTTCACAATTTGCTCGTGACAGGACAGTCTTCAGCGAATAATTCACATTCGAGGACTGCCATTCAGAAAATATGCCAGCTGTTTCCACGTCCCTGGCTGACAAGGTACTAGTAGAGGCTAAATAACATAAAATCAGAACGGCGAGCATTCTTATGGATGTCGCTCGATTTAACACGTGGGAAAATGCCAATTCAATAATACTCGTTTAGTCCTGCACGGTGAGGTGTTGTGTACGATGAATAATAAAAAGGAATATACCAATACACAGGGCAAAACCCGTAACTGCCATAAGGTTAATACCGTAATAACTATCATCAGTAATCATCGCTGCAGCTATTGACGGCCCCATGGCTGCACCGATTGCAAGAAATCCGTTCATCAGTACCACGTATTTGCCGTTATGATCCATTACGGCAATCGCGCCAAGTAGATAACAGGTCGCGATGATATAGAGGAACTGGCAAGTGCTGGTAGCGACATAAAACATTGATACTGAAAAATCCCCTCGTAACAGGAGCAACACTGTTACTTGCCCAAGCAGGACTATTATCAATGGCACGGCCCTGCCAAAGCGGACACCGGCAATAGCAGCAAGAAAACCACCGAGAATCGCTGCGACCAGGGATGCGCTGAGGGCATAATTGATAGTATCCGGATCAATACCGGCATCGGCCCCGATACGTTCAACAAATGCCCAGAAGCCGAAGAATGCGATGTAATAAAGCGTGCCTCCAATCATACCCAGCCATATGAGATGAACAAATGCTTTTTCTACATCATCATCCGATTGCACATGCTCAATACCGGCGCAGGGAAACCTGGGCAGGCAAAGTAGCATTGCCAGTGAAAGACCAGCAAGAACATAAAACACCATGCCCACATCTCTGCCTGCCATGAACATTGGTGCGCCAGCAAAAATGGCCGCCATCATTACACCCTGTATGCCCTGCCCTATGCCAAAAGCTCGATCCGGTTCACGGTTATCTCCCATGGCGGCACAAACGATTGCAAATACGGAGCCGGCGGTGAGGCCAACAAACATCCTCGTCACTACAAGTAAGGTGAAATCAGTAATACTCGCACTTGCGATATTCAAAGCTGCATAGATGAGCAGTCCACCAAGCAGGGAAACAGTCCATGACACCTTTCTGACCCAGAAGGTACTGAGCATAATACCAGCCACCATGCCAGCTCCTTCAAGTGAAGCCATTAACCCCGCCTGCTTTTCACTAAAACCATAATCGTCTATCACACCACCAACAATAAGCGGAGCGAGTATCAGCGCTGCAGGACCAAGTGGATATACGATTGAAACCAGTATGGTCTGCGCGAGACCGTGATCAAATTGTGTTTTCATAGGGAAAGTTCAGAAGTTATAGGGCCCGGCATCCTGTACTTCATCGGGTAACCAGGTCTCCTGCACGGAAATCCAGCTGAGTGAATCACCCTTCTTCAATACTGCTGACGTTTGACGACCGTTATTTGTGCGCTCGGCATTAACTGCATTCATTTGCCACTCGGTATAGGTAGCCACAACCTGGCTTTTCGACTCATATCGAACCACCACGTCGCGAATGGCGATACGAAAATCAGGGTTAATGCCATGGGCCCCGCGCATTCCTTCCATCAGGGCGCTGTATTCAAGAAGAACTCCATCCGGACCAACAAAAAAAGCTGACGGATCAAAGCGTTTTACAAAACGTTCTTCGTATGTCGCCTTGTCTGCGGTGCCATTAAACCATTCCACGAAAAAGACATGAATATCCTCAACTTCCTTTTCAACTTGCTGCTGGAGTGCACTCATAAATAACTTCCTGCCTCAAACGGTAAGATAAGAGCCATCCTGCACTATCACTCGCCGGCTGACAAGGAGTCGATTTCAGCCAGTAACACTATCCAAGGTCATCAAATGATGCTGGTATTTCCTTCCAGCCCTCTGAATAGGAGGACAATAATTTTATTGTGAGAGCCAGGTGTTTGAAGCGCCAGCATCCATCACTCTCCTTTACGACTTTGGCATCGTACCAGCCGCCGATCCAGTAACTATCCTCCTTGTCCTGCCTGGTCCTGTGAGTCGCAGTTTCCCACAGGTAGTAAAAGCAGCTTGCGCTGCTGAGATCATCATTTATTTCGATTACCGGGGATACCAGGTAATGCAGGGTCCAGTTGAAGCCGATATCCGTGTTGTTATGCATTTCATTGACAATATGCTCCCCGCCTTCGAGCACACCAAATTGCCCGATATCAAAAACGGCGTCGTCGCAGAATAAGGGCCTCAGTATCTTCGGATCGCATTTTGCATCTGCGCCGCGGGAAAAATTTGCAATCAATACCTTGATCGCCTCGTAGTCTTCCAGACGGGTAATTCGTTGTTCAAGGGTGAGATTCGTGGACATCAGCGATCTGCCTCGTCGCCATGGGCAGCAACAAAACGACTCGCATCAAAGCTGTTGGGTACATGATTACTACATTGATACAACTCGACATGGGGAGCAGCCTCGGAAAAAGCCAGCGCCAGGTGGTAAAGCGGAAGGGTATCAGCCGGTACTTTGTTTAGTTCGAACTGGTCAAGGTATTCCAGCACCTCGTCCAGTAATGGCAACATGACATCATAAAAGGACTGGTATTCATCCCTGCTCGCCTTCCAGCGCTTCTCTGACCGCGCCAGCTCTGTGGCATGTGCCCAGCCGGGGACAAACACTTCAAGGGAAGAAAATTGTGAAGGTAAGGCCGCCATCGCTTACGCTCTCATGTACTCGTGCCAGGCACGGTGTGTATTTCGAATCATAATTTCTTCATCCATCAGCACCATTTCATCAAGCACACCAGAACATAATGCGGCGTAGGTGTCTTCCATTGTCGAAGTATCCTCAAGCCAGGCATTCCTGTGCAAGGCATTTGTATGGGCAATGGCGATTCGTTCACTCGGAGTATTGGGTGGTCTGAAATAGTTAGTGCCCTCCCACAGGGTTTTACCCACCGATATCGGCCAGAACTGGTGATGAAAGTAAGTCATACCCGGATAGCCATTGCCTGCACAAAGATGCATGATGAGATTTGGAAAAAACACGGGAAACTCGAACTGGAAATCTGTTCTTCCGGATGGGTTCATTTTTTCCGGTAATTGTTCAAGGTGGGGTTTATGTTGTTCAGAGTTAACCAACCTGCCACCGAGGTTACCGGTAACCGGGGTTGGCACCATGCCATCGACGGGTGGAACATAAAGCGCCGAGGTACTGTGGGGTCCAAAACACTGAAACTCGGTATGCTCGATCTTTGCCAGGCTGGGTAATGTGGCCGCGTGGATAGTAGGAACATGATACCCTTCTGAAAAAGCGTACATGGCCACTTTCCAGTTGCAGTCAAGCACAGTCGAGTAACGATAGCGCACGGTAGATTCATGGTAGGGGTAGCCAGTGAACTGTTCGTCCATGCCCTCCAGGTACTGCTTTAACTCACCAGGCTCGTTATCAAGGTTGATAAAGATAAATCCCTGCCACGACTGGCAATGAACAGGTTTAAGACCGAGACAATTCTTGTCCAGTTTTGCAAAATTCTCTTCCCGCGCGACGCCTTTTAATTCTCCATCGGTTGAAAAACTCCATGCGTGAAAACGACACAGCATAAGGTGATTTTTGGCCTTACCAAGTGTTTGCGGACCGTCTTCCTGGATGAGCTTGTTTCCACGGTGAGTACAAAGGTTGTGGAAGGCATTAACATTCCCATCACGATCCCGCACGATGATGATAGAAGTTGACAGGACATCAAGCTGCCGGACCTTGTAATCCCCGGGTTCGGGAAGCTCTTCGTCCCTGGCGACATAAAGCCAGGTTTTCCTGAACACTTTCTCCCTTTCTATTTCGAACAGCGCCGGGTCAATGAGCGGGGCCACATCCACGGGACCAGTACCAAGTTCGGGATACCTGGAGGTGAAGGGCATCGCTCTTTTTATTTCATCACTTGTTCCTGGCATAGATCACTCCGTAAAAATATCAAGCGGTAGTAGCGCGGATACGACAAAGTTAGGAACATCTACCATTTCTGAAATCCTGAGATCCACTGCAACGCTGCATATTGCATAGGCCTGCTGTTCTGTATAACCGCGTTCGCTGACCAGGTACTCGATCATGTTAAGCAGTGCATTACGTGCAGCAAGGGTCGTGTCCTCAGACTGCGCAGTCCCATCTTTTGTCCAGGACTGTCCCGTTGTTGCAAAAAACCGTTTTGGCGCCGCCATTTCAGGACTGGTGAAATAATCATCGCGAAAGAACTGCATATCGGTAATATTTCGCTTCTTCGCCTCCCCCTTGAGAAGCCTGAACGAACCATAAAAAGTAGCACCCATTTCAACGGCGGTGCCACAACTTTCGTTATCACCCTGCGCGAAATGCGCATCACCCACGGAAAACAGCGCGCCTTCCGTGTACACCGGTAGCCTCACCGTGGTACCCGCGGTCAACTGCTTGATATCGACATTCCCCCCCGTCTCATGGGGTGCCACCGTGCGCACCGCCTTGCTGGCAATACCCTGTTCTGCAGGCACGGCATCAGTGGGATCGGGTAACAACACCGCACCTCCCCTCTCAAGCAGGTTTTTCTCCCTTTCGTTTATTTTTTCAAGTAATTCATGCGACGGTGAAGTGCCAATCACACCCATGAATGGCGCCCCGGGAATTCTGACCCCGGGTAAATCGGCGGAGCTTGCAAAACCATCGGCGATGTCCCAGTGAATAATGTGAGGTTCGGTAAACACATCGCGCAGGAATCCAAAACCGGGTACCTGCACGGTAAAGCCAAAGGCCTGTGGCGCGACTTCCAGCACCTTCACTTCGAGAATGTCGCCGGGCTCCGCGCCTGCTACGTGAACGGGGCCGGTCAGGGGATGCACCAGGTTCAGGTTGCAACCTGCCACCTCGGTGGCAGAGGTGTCATGTTTGAACTGCCCGTCAAAGGCGTCGCGGGTTTCTATGCCGATGACCTGGCCCGGTTCAACTTCCGCAACCGGCCTGATATCCGGGTGCCAGCGATTGTGTCCCACATCCGCCTCGTCACCAAGCTTCTTGTCGCGATCAATTTTTATGTAGGTATCAGCTTTAGTGGCCATAAGTCATTACCTCGTCGTAGATAAGCCAATCAGTGTGGGTCATCACCGTGAACTGCAACAAAACGCCTTTCTTCAAAACTGTGCGGGACATTGGGTTCGCCATCATAGAGTTCAACGTTTGGAGATATTTCAGCAAGCATCAGTGCAAGGTCAAAAAGTCGTGCAGAATCCTCCGGTAATTGCCCGATTTCAAACCTGTCAACGTGATCAAGAATTTCTTCCAGCCTGGGCAGTAAGGCCTCGTGAAAACTGATTAGCTCCTCGCGACTGGATGCAAGACGCCTGTCCCAGCGCATGTTCTGCGTCGGCATCGCCCAATCTGTAACCAGCTCCTCAAGATCCTCAAAGCCCCCGGGTAATAGTCCTTTCATGACTCTTCTCCCGTATCATGCAGGTACTTCTCAAGGACATGATAGCCATGGCGTACCAGGATTTCCTCGTCGTGCAGGTGCATGAATTTCTTGCTTCCCGACTTGAGTGAAAAGTAGGTTCCTTCCATGGTCGCGGTATCTTCCAGCCAGGCATTGCGCTGCACCACCATGGCATGCTCCAGTGCCCATTTTTCACTATTTGTCATGGGCTCCTGCACGTAGTACTTGCCCTCCCACAGGGTCTTACCCTGCGCAATTGGCCAGAACTGGTGGGTAAACCAGATCCCTTCTGAGATGTGCAGCAACCAGTTGGGAAAGAACACGCTCAGCTCAAAGGCATAGTCCGGGCGTTTTTCATCATTAATGGTAGGTGGAAGAATCGTTCCCTCTACGTTATTAACCAGTGAGCCACGCGCCCTGGCCTGGGCGATCTTTGCTACCGGCGACGATTCCTGGGACGGATCGAAACACACGGCGGTCGTGCGATGGTCGCCGTACAGCTTGATCATCTGCAAACCAGTTGAAAAAGTACCTGGAAATGAGCCCGCATGAATGGTGGGCACGTGATATGCCTCGGCGAAAGCATCCAGGCCAACTTTCCAGTTAGTGTCTATGTAGGTGTAGTAGCTAAAGCAGTGCGAGAGTTCGTGATAGGGAAAGCCCGAGAAATGTTTGCCCATATCGCCGAGAAAATCCTGGAGAGACGTGCGCGGCTCATCATCCAGGTTAACAAAGATAAACCCTTCCCAGGAATCACAGTTGATCGGAGTCAGCCCGTTATCTTCCTTGTTGAAGCAAGGCGGCATACCGCCATCCTCCTGTACACCAATCAGCTTACCCTGGTCGTTATAGGTCCAGGCATGGAAGCGGCAGCTGAAGGCCGCTTTCTGACCAAAGTTATCCCACTCGCCCTCGGGTACGACGACAGTATTTCCACGGTGGGAGCAGGTATTGTGAAATGCGCGTACCCTGTCGTCCTTACCGCGAATCAATAAAACCGAGGTACTGGCAAAATCGAGCCGCTTTAGCTTGTAACAACCGGGCTCCGGAAGCTCCTCAACACGACCCACGTGCAACCAGGTCCTTTTAAAAACCTTTTCAATTTCCTGCTGGTAAATCTCCTCGGAGATACAGGATTCGGTCGGGATAGGCTCCTCACCCAACCAGGGGTACTCGCTTGCCCAGCGACGATTGCCTGCTTTGACAGAACTCATCATTCACCTCCGGAAAAACGCCTTTCGATAACTTAAATGTATTCTAGCCAACGAGTTAGCCTGGAAAATATCCCAAATGCGAAACCCGCCTGATTTTTTTCATCATATACTTGAAATGAAGTAGATGTTGGTGAAAACTGCCAGTACTGGGGGTACTGAATGCGAATTCAAACATCCAACATGCTTTTACAGCGTCATCCCCTGATGATGACTGGCCAACTGGAGCAGGCTCGCGAGCACCTGTCCGGGCTTTTTTGGCCGCATGAACTGGCACCTGTTCATAGCAGGCAAAATCTCGATTTCCGACATAACAAGGCCAACCTGGCAAGCCTTTCCGTTAACGCTTTGCGCTACGGCGAAGAAGTGAAGATAAATGCCTCACCCTCCAGCGACTCATTCCTTTTCAAGTGCACGCTTGATGGATTTGCCGAGCTGCAACAGTCGGGATACCACATCCGTTCCAACCCCGGCAGTATTTGTGTCATGAACCCTACTGATCATGTACAGGTTCACCTGTCAGAAAATCATAACCAGGTAACCCTGCGTGTTGATGGAAGCCGACTACATCGTTTCCTTGAAGAGGAATTACAATGTAATGTCGGTAGTCCATTACGATTTCTACCTTTTGCAAGATCCCTGGATGACAAGTCCAGCATGCTGGGAAAGTTGATGCTTCCTTTGTGCCGGGAACTTGATGCACAACCTGGGTGCGGCACTCCTGCAAGACTGCGGTCTTATGTCGAGGATTATTTACTTGGCGCTATCCTCGCAGAATTACCACATACGTACTCGCGTCTTTACCAGGACATTGCAGGTCGGACTGTGCCGCAAAGCGTTGCGAGAGTTAAAGACTATATCTTTGCTAACTTCCAGGAAGACCTGGGGCTACGGGAACTGGCACTGATAGCGGGATGTAGTATCCGTTCCCTGCAATCCGCATTTGCTAGGGAAATGGGTATTACGCCAACCCGGTACATAAGGCAAATAAGGTTGGAACATGCACATCGCTTGCTCCAGTCAAAAGATTCAGGTCACGGCGTAACCGAGGCTGCCCTGGCAGCAGGGTTTACGCACATGGGTAAATTTTCCAGGTATTACAAGCAATATTTCAGTCAGCTTCCATCCCAGACATTAAAACAAGGACAAAAGGACAAGACTTTGGACACCAATATCTTTTTAAACTGAAGAAGTTGGATGGAACGGAAGAATTGAAATGAGCCTGCAGTCAAAACTTGGTGGGATATTAATCCTCGGATTATGCCTCGCACTTGGCGGGCAACTGCTGACCCACCGCCTGTTAGAGATTCCCGTGCTGGAGGAACTGGAAAACCAGTCAGACGCCAAGGACATTGAGAGGGTCAGGCAGACGATTATCGGATATCAAAAATTCCTCTCCCGAATAGCCAATGATTATGGCGCCTGGACCGACACATATGAATTCATCAGGATGAAACCCGATGATCCTGAATTTATCAGCTATGTCGATACAAATTTTGATAACTATGCCCTGATGGCACTGGGCTCTGACGGTGCTATTTTTTACAACGAACTGGGAGAAATTATCTACGAGGTACAACGCGATCACCTTCGCGTGAAACAGGAGCTCCCTTTTAAATCTCTGCCCATTAACTCAAGTGTTGACCCGGCACTTGTCGCCGCTGGAAAGTTTGATAACGAATTTATAGGCGCAGGTCTATTCAATACCCCTCTTGGTCCGGCGATTATCACCACCAGTCACATCGTCTCTCATGATTTACCTTATCCAATGCCCAGGGGCGTTGTCCTGTTCTGGCGTATGTTTGACGAGAGTCTAATCGCAGAATTCGAAAATAACCTGCAGGCCAAACTTCGTTTCGTTCCCATAGATGAAGCAAAAAACAATTTTGAATTCACAACAAGGCTGGCAACCATCTTACAGGATGACCTGGCTTACTTGCCGAGAAACAACGGTGACAAGCTGTACTGGGTGCTGCGCGACATGGAAAACCAGCCAATATTCCTGGTTGAACAATTGGCGGGCAAACGGATATTTAGTGACGAGCTACTGCCAAAATCAGTAATGGTAGCGTTCTCAATTTCTGCCCTGCTCTTACTTATCTTAATGCTGATTTTTTCCAGGCTTGTTATCCGCCGCCTGTCTTATGCCAAGGAAACCATGTTGAAGATCACCAATAATGGTGATTATGAAAGTCGACTGGACACTACCGGCAAAGATGAAATTGACGATGTGTTCAGGCAATTCAATACGCTGCTCGCCCACGTTTCTCGACAGAACCGGGAGCTTTCTGAACTTTCAAACCAGGACGCGCTGACGGGCATTTCCAATCGTCGTCACCTTGATGAAGTTCTGAACCGCACCTGGAGGCAATGTGCAAGGAGCAAGAGCCAGCTATCTGTACTAATGATCGACATTGACTATTTCAAACTTTACAACGATGAATATGGCCACCCGGCAGGAGACCAGGTACTAACCCGGGTCGCACAAACATTTCAACACAACCTGCATCGCGCTACCGACTACCTCGCACGTTACGGGGGTGAAGAATTTTGCGTTGTGCTCACCAATACCGAACCGGGGGCTGCGGTAAGCGTCGCTGAGCGCCTGCGCCAGGAAATATTTGCGCTGCATATTCCAAGTGCAGTATCAAAGTGTGCTGATTGTGTCACTGTCAGTATTGGTGTGGCGTCTTTTGTTCCAGACGCCAGTGTCGTGGAACTGGATATTATCAAGGCTGCTGATGAAGCCCTTTACCAGGCAAAAGAGCAGGGCCGAAATTGCGTATATTCCTCGGCCGGAGAAGAACAGGAATCCACAGCGGGTCTGCCAGGTTGAAGCTACTCAAGCGGGTAATGATAGTCCATTAGCCTGGCCGTATCTGTTGCTACTTCTTTTCCCAGTAGTTTCTCAACGATGTACAAAGACATGTATATACCTGAAGATACTCCGGCAGAAGTCATGATTCCATCGTCAACATAACGAACACCCTTTTTGACCTGGATAGTCTCATCAAGGCTGGCGAGAAGATCCAGTGCCCCCCAGTGTGTAGTCGCCTCCCTACCAGACAGGATCCCGGTTTTTGCCAGTAATAGTGAGCCAGTACACACAGAGGCCAGTTGAATGTTGGTCGTTGACTGCTTCTGTATCCAGCTGAGTATTGAAGACTTTTCCTTTTGCAGGAGATTCCTGGCTCCCGGACCACCCGGAACGACCAGCAAATCTATTGGTGGAGTACTGGAAAAACTATAATCCGGGTTGATAGACAGGCCTCCATCAGTTCGAATCGATGCAGTCGATTCAGCAATGGTGAAAACCCGAAAAGGCGCTGTGTCCCTGCTAAATCGCGATTCGATACCCGGCACCGTACGTGCCAGGCTAAATACCTCGTAAGGCCCGGCTACATCAAGCAAATCGACATCGTTAAAGATCAATATGCCGATATTCCGCGGTCTTGAGCTTTCCGCGGTGTCATTTTCTTCAGCCACCGCTGTCACCAGTGATAAAAAGAAAATTAAGGAAAGTGCTATTTGTCCCAGGGAAACCGGCAAGATATTTTTTCGCTCCACGCAATAAAGAATAAACTGAATAAACCAGCGAGCGACTTCGCTTGCAGGCCTACTGCAGGTACTTTATGCTTTTTCAACAGGTTGTTTACAACCGTGAATCGCATTAAAACTCTGCACAGGAATATTACCGCCATGAAACCAATGTCACAAATTGTCACCTTTGTCTTTACACTCTTTTTTTCTATTTTCGCGTACGCCGGGGACGGCATAGATGCAGCGCTCGCAGCTCAACCCGACGAAGTAAAGGCGCGTTATTCTTCACGTCATCCCGCAGAAACCCTGCGTTTCTTTGGAATTAAGCCGGGAATGACCGTGGTTGAAGCCCTGCCCGGTCGTGGCTGGTACTCTAAAATCCTCAAGCAGGTTCTCGGTGATGATGGCAAGTTAATCGGTGCTGACTATGCCAGCGACATGTACCCGAAATTCAATTTTTATGACGAAGCCACGCTTGAAGCAAAAAAGACCTGGGTCGATACCTGGACTGCCGAGGCAAGTACCTGGAACAACAGCGAAGGCGCTTCAATCGAGGCTTTTCAGTTCGGCTCCATGCCAGCAAGCATGGATGGTACAGCTGATGCTGTTTTGTTAGTGCGCGCATTCCACAATGTTGCTCGATTTGAAAACGACGGTGGCTATATGTCGGCAGCCCTGGCGGATATAAAGCGGGTGCTCAAGCCGGGAGGCGTTATAGGGATTGTTCAGCACATGGCACCAGAAAGTAACAGCGACCAGTCCGCAGATGGCAGTAACGGCTACCTGAAACGCTCATTTGTTTTGAAGACTTTCAAAGATGCAGGCTTTGAGCTTGTAGGTGAGAGCGATATCAACCGTAACCCTGCAGATCAACCCGGTGAGAAAGACTATGTCTGGCGTCTTCCGCCAAGTCTTTTTGGCGTAAAGGATGAAGCCATGAAGGCGAAAAACAGGGCCATCGGCGAATCTAACCGTATGACACTGCTATATCGAAAGGCAAAATAGAAAAATAACTCATCCCGGTGAGTTTATTATCTCGCCGGGATGAATTGATTAATTTGCCAGGCTTTTTGCCGAGATATACTTGACTGGCTTGATACGAATAACCAGTTCCTCGGGCACCGCGTTCCGTTTACCAAATTCCTCTGCCCTGCCAGCAGGCACATAGCGAGCGGCTATCCTGGTTGCAAATCCAAGTCGTTCTTCTTCGCTGACATCGACGACTTCCGCTTCACCTTCGACACTCACAAAATCAAATGGGAAAGACTCATTGTCAAACGTGAGACTGACTCGTTTGTCGCGTTCAATATTGCGAGCCTTTACGGTTGAATCCATGGTCATGAAATAAATGTAACCATCTTCAAAACAACACCATATGGGCATACAGTGAGGTCTGCCATCTGCACGAACCGTTGCCAATTTCCCGGTACGGGAACTACCGCTGATAAATTCCTGGATTTCTTCATCTGTCATTGCCTGGAACATGCCTTCCTCCGAGTGTTGAGCAGCTGCAGAATAGTACTAAATTTATCCGTTTCCTGTTATTTTTCATTTCGAGCATAAATAAGACCCTTTACATTAGATCAACTGTCTTGCGCGACGGGAAAAATATGAAACTGTTACAGAAAGCGCTGCTTATTGAAAAGCATGAGCTCAAGGCAACCCTGGCCTCATTTTCTTTTGTTTTTGTCCTGATGGCTGCTTACTACATTCTTCGACCCGTGCGCGACGCTATGGCCAGTGACTGGAGTGACGCGGAGGTCAGTTTCCTCTGGACCCTGAACTTTTTTGCCAGTGCGGGAATTGTTTCACTCTACGGGTTCGCAGTGTCACGGGTAAAATTTCACCACCTTGTACCAGGGATGTACATTTTCTTTGGTCTTTCATTTATTGCGTTTTACCTGGGAGTGAAATTCTTTGATGACAGGACGCTTGTCGACAAGAGTTTTTACCTGTGGGTCAGTGTCTATGCCCTGTTTCATGTTTCACTGTTCTGGAGTTTTATGTCGGATGTCTATAGCAGGCAACAATCTACCAGGCTTTATGGTTTTATCGCATCCGGTGCCAGTGCCGGTGCATTGCTAGGTCCCTCCGTACCCGCATTATTCGCAGGCAAGCTGGGAACTGATAACCTGATGCTTATTGCCGCATCGATGCTGATCCTGCCAATTTTCCTGACCATGTATATCGCCAGGCTCAAGGTCAGCGAACTTGGAAACACCGATGTCAGTGTAAATCTTGATGACGAAAGGATCGGTGGCAACCCTTTTAGCGGCTTCAGCCTGTTTTTCACGCGGCCTTACCTGCTGGCTATCGGAGCCTTTATTTTTCTCTACACCGCTATTTCCTCCTTTATCTACTTTGAACAGAAAAACCTGCTTGCTGTATTTGACAAGGATTCACGTACACAGATTCTCGCGGTGCTTGACTGGGCTGTAAATGTCATGACTTTCCTTGTGGCCATGTTTGCAACAGGTCGCCTGGTCAACAAGTTTGGCATGCCCACCACCCTGGCGCTTGTGCCGGTCTTCATCATATGCGGCATGTTGTTACTCGCTGCAAGTCCGATTGTTGGAGTCGTGCTTTTCCTGCAGTTTGCACGACGTGCAGGTAACTATGCCATCACCAAGCCGGGACGCGAGATGCTGTTTACAAATGTCGATCGTGAAACGCGCTTCAAGGCCAAACCGGTCATCGATATTGTCGTCTACCGCGGTGGCGATGCGTTGAATGCCTGGGCATTTACCGCACTCACCGCGGGCCTGGGACTGGGCATGGGCGCGGTTGCTGCAGTCGGTGCTGTCATTGCTACTGCCTGGGCATTGACCGGCATTTACCTTGGAAGGTTTTTTGAAAAGGGGACCTTCGACTGAATCGATGAGCGCTAATGCTGAGCATGTCGATTGCGTAGTCGTCGGGGCGGGGGCCGTCGGCCTGGCCTGTGCACGCGTGCTGGCGATGCAGGGTCACGATGTCATGGTACTAGAACAGCACGCCAGCTTTGGTACGGAAACCAGCAGTCGAAATTCCGAAGTCATCCACGCGGGGATCTATTATCCTGAACATTCTCTGAAAGCGCTGCTTTGTGTGAAGGGCAAGACCCTGCTTTACCGGTATTGTGAAGAAAGAGGAGTCGCCCACAGGAACGTGGGTAAGCTCATCGTTGCAAGCAGTGATAGCGAAGTAGCTAGCCTGGACAGGTACAGGGAGCAGGCAGCAAGGAATGGTGTCACCGACCTGTCGTTCAAATCTGCCGAGGAAATTTCTGAACTGGAACCTGCTGTCAACGCAGTGCGTGGTCTTTTTTCTCCGTCCACCGGGATAATAGACAGCCATGAGTACATGCAGGCGCTGGTTGGTGACATTGAACATAGCAATGGCATGATTGCCTACCATTCAAAAGTATCCGATATACACCGGGATTCAAATCGCTTTGTTATTAAAATCGAGGGTGACAATGAATTCGAACTGGCCTGTAACTGGCTGGTAAATTCGGCCGGCCTTCACGCCTGGGACGTTGCAAGATTGCTTGACAGCACACTTGAGATACCTGCGCGTTACTACGCAAGGGGTCATTACTACACGCTGGGAGGAAAAGCGCCGTTCTCACGCTTGATCTACCCGGTTGCTGAAAAAGGCGGCCTCGGTATTCACATCACGCTTGACCTCGCCGGCCAGGTTCGATTTGGCCCGGATGTTCAATGGATAGACGGGATTGATTATAGTTTCGACGAGTATCAAAGAGCGCGCATCGTGGAAGCCATAAAAAAATACTATCCCGATCTTGACGAGAGCAAACTGCAACCATCTTATACAGGAATTCGCCCAAAAATTGCCGGAGCAAACCAGCCTGCCGGAGATTTTGTGATCCAGGCTGAAGCCCGACATGGTATCCCCGGCCTGGTAAATCTTTTCGGAATCGAATCCCCCGGCCTGACATCAAGCCTGGCTATCGCTGACGAAGTAGCGTCCTGTCTTCGCTAGGTTATCACTGCTTCCCCCTCCTGCTTATCTTGTCTGGGACAGGCGACAAATACCTTCGCCACGCTGGACCTCGGCGAACGATTTCACAGTTTGATTAAGCTGTTTTTGTAAAAATTACAGGCTTTTATGTGAGAGCCATCACAATCTTCCCTGGTCAAGTGAGACGCGAGTCACAGGCTGTTCCTGTGGATTACCAGCCCTGCCTGTCGTGGTATGGGGATTGCAACTTCTACCTTACCGCTAAAAAAAAGACAGCAAGGAATAAAAATTAAACCGGGGAGTACAAGCATGAAATTCGCAACAACTGAGATAAATGGAGACCCGAATGGTGTTGCCTGCCTCGCGCTGGTAAAGACACTTCTGAATATAATGGAGAAGAAAGACCTGATATCAGAGGACGAAATTGACATCATCCTCAATTGTGCAGTAGTTGAAGTCAACCAGGCAGACGACTACCAGCAGGTCGTGGAAGCAAAGGACATTATCGAAAACATGCTAATTGAAAACGACCACAGGGTTCCAACTTCACCTCGTGGTTTCCTGAGCTAGCTTGCTACGCTACGCAGCATCCTTGTCAAGTTCCAGGGCCATAACTTCCGCCTTGGCAAAGTCATAGGCGTCGATAAAATCGAGGTAAAGCGCCTCTCTTGAATTCTGCATTTTCTCGAACATGCCAAACTGTGTTCGATACTTTACATTTCCAATAGCCAGGGGTCCGATGCTGCTAAAATATCCCTCACCTGATTTTACGCGTTCAAATTTGTGATTCAGTTCGATGCCTTCTATGCCAGCCGGGGGGACAGCGTTGGCATCTGCAGCAACAACCAGGTTCTCGGCAACATCAAGCACATCTTTTTCGAGTATACGAATACCCGCCCTCGCCGCGCTGATCAGTACGTTAGCTGACTTGATGGTTTTTACACGGTCTCGCAGGGTCAGGGCATTTTTCCACTCCACTTCCACTTCATATCTCTGGAAAAACCGCTCAGAGTAATCGCGGTCATCTGCTGCAGTTAACTTGCCCAGTGTTGTTTTGGCACCATGACGTGCCATCAATACCGCGGTGCAAAGACCCACCGGACCTGCACCGAGCACAGTTACTTCCTGTCCTTCCAGGTTTTCTCCCGCCCGCTCATTCAAGGCCTGCTCTACAAGTGCCACGATGCTGGCTGAAGTGGTGTAGGCTCCGTTGGGATCTGCAAATACGCTTGCCTCAAATGGTTTGACCATGGCCTTGCGGGCTATCCTGAACATATCCGTGGCAAGGTGAACATCTTTGCCACCGAGGAAAATGCCGGTCTTGTTAAAGCTGGCCGGCGGCCGGGCGAAGATAGCGTCCTGGGTCAGGGCCGTAACGTCATTCTTGCCGATACCAGTCATGGGAAATACCTGGCTAAATCCGGCGTCCACGGCAATGGTCGCATCAAATGGACTGATATTGGAATCAGGTACAAGCAGGTAAAGCAGTCGTTGACTCATGATGCAGGCCTCCAGTAATTAAGCAGTTGATATGGTGAAAAGCATCATTCGACTGCCTTCTCAGGTACTGTTATCGGTAAATTCGGGATTAAATTTAATCGTTCTCACTCACATGGGTTACTTTTGCGTAACTTACTTATTTTTAAAGGTTTTCCCGACCGCGCCTGGAGCCAACAAGCAGCGGGGTTCAGCTGTTTGAGAGGCTTAAAATACTGAAATTATGTGCTTTTTTAATTTATGATTAGCTCCATGAACCGAATTGTCCTGCCAGCCCTGGTCCTGACCAGCCTCGTCATGGGTGGCTGTACGCCAATGGGCGCAGTCAGTGTTGTAGGCTCAACACTCTCGCGCACAATCGAAAAAGAACAGAACAGGAAAGAACAGGAACCGGTAAATCGTCGAATTGCCTTTACCAATGTTAACCTGGGTGTAGAGTACATGCGCCAGGGAGCTTATGAAAAGGCGCTGACAAAATTTGAGCGCGCAAAAAAAGCTGACCCCAGGTATCCACTGACATACAACATGCTGGGTGTGCTTTACCAGCTGATCGATGACCCGGAAGCGGCCGAGGAAAATTTCAAGCACTCGCTCAAGCTCGACGAGGGAGACCCATCATCATTAAATAACTACGGCCAGTTTTTGTGTAAACAGGATCGAACCGACGAAGCCGAGGCACTTTTCCTCGAAGCTGCAGCTAACCCCTTTTATACAACGCCGGAGCTGGCCTACAGCAACGCGGGTTCGTGCGCCTATCAGCATGATGATGTAGAAACTGCAATCTCGTACTTTCAGAAAAGCCTGCAGGTTAACCCGGAAATGCCTGTCGCCCTTAGCAGCATGTCTGAAATCCGCTTTGACGAAGGAGATTTTCTCGGGGCACGGGGGTACATGCAAAGATACCTGGAAGTTGCCAACCACACACCGAAGACACTCTGGCTGGCCATCCGCATTGAGCGTCACTTTGGCGATCTCGACAAGATTGCCAGCTATTCATTGCTCCTTCGAAACAAGTATCCGGATACACGCGAAGCGGAGTTACTCCGCATCAGTGAGAACTACGTGGCCTCGGTGAAACCACAACAACAAGTGAAAAAGAAACCTGACCTGGTTGCGACACTTACCCCGCCGAGTCCCAAAAAGCGAAGTATTGAGATCCTGAGACTCTACGACAGCAGTGATTTGCTCGTGGAGTTCGATTTATCTGCTTTTCCTTCTCTGCTAAATGAAAAAGTTCTGCTTGGCTTCGAGTAAGGTTTTTTTATTTTTAAATTCATTTGAATGACATTACCCACTGACCAGGACGATGACTATGACGTCGAGGAAGAGCTCGACGACCCCGTTGCAAGACGCCAATCTCAAATCCGGGAATTGAGCTGGCTTTTCGGAAATGATATCGCGGAGCAGGCTGACCAGGTGGATATTGCTGACATCAACATGAACAAGGATATCACCGAAGCTATAGCCAGCGGTGTAAAAAAACTGAAAGAGCTGGCAAGCACTCCACAGGCGCAGCGTACGTATATCGCTTCCCTTGAGCCCGGGGCCCGGATCCTGCTTTGCCTGTGGGTACTGGACATGGATTTGCTGGACAGGATCCAGGCTAGATCTTATTTCGATTAGCCGGGAAACATATCGTGATCAAGGCATTTATTCTTCTGCAAAAACGGGATGATCTTGGCCTCGCCGAGTTCAGCGAACACTGGTATACCGTTCACGGCCCCCTTGCCCTGCGCCTCAAGACATTGAGACGCTATGTCCAAAGTCACCGCATCGAGCAAGATATCCCGGAATTTGACTCAAGTGATAAATGCCATGGCATCGCTGAAGTGTGGATGGACAGCCTCGCTGATGCACAGGGTATTCCCTCAGATCCGGATTACCTCGATGGACTCTACAGGGATGAGCCTAATTTCCTTGTTCGAGAACAGACTCGATATCTTTTTACCCGGGAGCACAGCATCATTGACCCACCTGCACTGGAGCCGGGACATGACAGGTTTGTTAAGAGTATTTACCTTACAAGGAAACGACCTGGTCTTGATATCGAGGAATTTCAGCAGTACTGGTTGAACAAGCATGCACCACTGGTTCATGACACTCCGGGCTTGCTTGGTTATACCCAGGCCCACGTAATTGCTGAAACATATAAAGACATGGAGCCCGGTTTTGATGGCGTTGCGGAGCTGTGGTGGCCCGATATTGATACCTTCCTGGCGGCCTGGAATTCCGCCGAGCACCAGCAGAAACAACTCGAAGATCTCCATAATTTCATTGACATGGAAGCCACCCGTGGAATGCTCGTGTTGCCGCGACGCCTGTTATAGCAGGCAACAAATAATCTAGACTACACGCGACCTGTCCTTTGCCAGCAGCCACCTGGTTATGGAAACAACAATGAATGCGCTACTTATGCTGATAGCGACGTAGACAATGCCATGGGGCTCCCAGGTATCCATCGCGATACCGGTAGTTAATGGCCCAACAAGGCTACCAACTGCCCACAGGATACCAATGGAAATATTTGCCACCGCAAGTTCAACACCGCGGAAGTGTTGCCCCAATAGCGTCATGACCACGGTATACAGACCATTAAAGAACCCACCCCAAACAAACAGGTGCGGCCAGAGTAACCATTCATGCTCGATAGCTGCCGGCAACAAAAGCGCACCGATTAGTATCCCGGCCCCGCTGATCAGGAGCAACAGGTACCTGTTCATATGATCTGCCAACCAGCCGAACGGAAATGTAAGGAAAAGTCCGCCCAGGCCAAGCGCAGTCAGCATGACCGCGGCATTTGACTGTGCCAAACCGTGAATCACACCGTAAACCGGCAGGAGGGATGCACCGGCAAACTCCTTCCAGGCAAACAATAAAACCGCGAAAGATAATACGGGGGCAACTCTTACAAAGGAGATCAATCCAAAAGAGGCCTTGCCTTCCATGGAAAAATCGCTTGAGCCTGAGAAAAAGAGTGGCACCGAGGCCATGGCAACAAAGCAGGCACCCACCAGGAACGGCAGCCAGCCCTCGGTTCCGGCGATCGGGATGATCAGGGGGCCAAGTGACATGGCTGCAATCAGCAGGGAGTTATAGATTGCGATAACGCGACCGCGCGTAGCATCCTCCGCGATGTCATTTATCCAGGTTTCACTTGCTACCAGCAAGCCGTTGGTACAGATACCTGCAAACAGGTTTAACAGCATCCAGGCATAGATATTGTCAAACAGCGGGTAGCAAAGCAGCACGCAGACATCGATTAACAGGCAGGCCAGCAGGAACTTCCTGATCCCGAGTATTCCGATCAGTCGAGGCATGAGTAGCGCGATCAGGAACATGCCAAATGCCGGCATCATTGCTACGAGACCAATAATGGACTCCTCGGTACCCCGGGATTTCAGGATCAGGGCAATAAGTGGTCTTACCAGGCCCAGCGTCAGGCCATATATGGTCACGCATCCAAATATTGCCGCCAGGGCTTTTCTACGAGTCGAGGGGTCCATGAATACCGGGGATTGAATGATTTATTTTTAAACTTGAAGAAATGGTAATCGTAAATTAGGAAGTAAAACCTATATTACCATGACGCTGGCAAAGTATTTCTAGTAGAATGCGCCGCTGGTAAACACGATCAAATGCAGTGAAAAGTCGACAATCCGGCAATAATATAGAACTGCAAAATAACCCTGGAATTTCATGACCAATTTCGACCAAAGAGAATTCAGAAACGCACTCGGCGCTTATACTACCGGTATAACAGTGATCACCACCACGTCTGAAAAGGGACACCCGGTAGGAATTACTGCAAATAGTTTTACTTCTGTGTCACTTGAGCCACCGCTTATATCGTGGTGTCTTGATAATAATTCTGATTCCTATGCAGATTTCACCGGTTCTGAATATTTCACTGTCCACGTCCTACATTCCCAGCAACAGGATGTCTCAACAATATTTGCCACACCGAACGAGGACAAGTTTGGCAAGGTGTCCTGGAGCAGGGGCGAAGAAGGTACACCCGTGCTGGAAGAATTCCTCGAGTGCTTTCATTGCAGGATCGAAAAACTTTACGAGGGAGGAGATCACATGATTATCCTCGGCAGGGTAGTAAGGCTCGAAACAAAACTTGATAAGCCTCCCCTGCTCTATCACCAGGGTACGTACAAGGTATTATCCTGAAGTGACTAATACAAGTTGACCGGCTTTCGCTATAATCAACAAAGTACAAACCTGGAGTATCAGTTAAGTCATGGCAAACACGGTAACTTATGAACGTAACGCTGCAGTAGCCACCATCACATTGAATCGTCCGGATGCGCTCAATTCCTTTGACGCTGAACTTCGTGCCGACCTTGTCGAGGCAACCACGGAAGCGAGAAATGATAAATCCGTACTTGCCGTGGTAGTGACAGGGGCTGGACGCTGTTTTAGCGCCGGTGCCGATTTAAAGGCCGGCTTTAAAAGTGGCTCTGAAGTGGAGGAACTGCTTCTGAATGAATACCGGCCAAGCCTGATGAATATCGTGGAAATGGAAAAGCCGGTGATAACCGCCATCAATGGTTTTGCCGCAGGTGTCGGTCTCTCTTATGCCATGGCGGGCGATCTCAGTATCATGGGGGAGAGCGCGTTCCTTTTATTGCCTTTTAGTACTATCGGCCTGGTTCCAGACGGCGGTTCTACCTGGCTAATGGCCAACACCATGGGTTACAAGCGCGCCTATGAAATGGCCGTGGAAAATGACAGGGTGCCAGCACAACGCTGCCTTGAGCTTGGGCTTGTGAACCGGGTTTGTAATGACGAAGATTTGCAGTCCGAGGCACAGGCATGGGCTGAAACACTATCAAAGAAAGCCCCCCTGGCCCTTGCCAGGACCAAGAAGCTGATGCGCCAGGCAAGCAATGTTGATCTTTCCCAGGCCTTTATTGATGAGGCTACCCTTCAGCACCTGTGTTTTGACAGCAAGGATAGCCGTGAAGGCATCACCGCGTTCCTTGAAAAACGAGACCCGGAATTTACCGGGGAATAAATGATGGGACACAAAAGTCGAATCTGTGCGGTTTTTTTTGACACGGAAAACGACTACGAAGCATCGGCCAGTTTCTGGAGTGCTGCCCTTGGCCGGGAAAAACACCGCGAAGAAGACAATAAATACACAACCCTCAAAGGTGAACTCGAAGTCCTCATACAGCATGCAGGCCCAGGACACCAGGGCATGCATATCGATATCGAGACAGATGACGTGGAGGCGGAAGTGGCTCGCCTCGAAGGCCTTGGAGCGAAGAAAAAGTACAGGATAAAAGACTGGTGGGTAATGCAGGCACCGGGTGGTCATGCATTTTGTGTTGTACCTGTTTATACCGAAACCTGGCCCGCCGACGCGGTAGAGTGGGAGTAAAGTAATATGAAATTCAGCTGCATGATCTGGCCCCACAGCGGTAGTGATATCGAACCGGTAATTCGGCTTGTGAAAACCGCGGAAGCCTGCGATTTTGAGACTGCATACATCGGCGACTCGCAAATGATCTGGAATGACGTGTGGGTGGCCCTTGGCGCCTGTGCCGTTGCCACCAGTAAAATAAGACTCGGTACCGGTGTCACCAATGTGGTCACACGCCATCCGGCGGTAACCGCCAATGCCGCGTTGAGCCTGAACATGCTGAGCCAGGGGCGGGCGGTACTTGGCGTTGGCGCCGGCGATTCAGCGGTACGCACAGCTGGTCTCTCCCCGGCGCGCCTTCCCGAAATCAGCGAACGGATTAAATTTATGAGAAAGCTCCTTGATGGAGAGGAGGCCGAGGCTATTAACTGGGGCGCCGACCAGCGCGACGGCACCTGGGGCAGCGAGTCCCTGGTGCGTATTGTTGGAGCAGAACGCTGGGGTAATTTACCCATTCAACTTGCCTGTATGGGCCCAAAATCTGTCAGGGCTGCAGGCGAATTTTGCGATGGCGTGATTGTTGACGGTCACATGGGTGGTAACGCCGAAGGGGTAAAAAAGACTGTAGAAAGTGCCAGGACTGGTGCAGACGAGACCGGTAGAAGCATGGAAGGTTTCCGTTTTATCGCTGCGATTGATGCGGCCATCGACGATGATCGCGGCAAGGCACTGGACAAGGTGCGCCCGACGGCGGCACGAAATATCGCCAACAAGCCCTGGCTACCGGACACTCTCGGAGTTGAGCATGCAGACGTGGTGAAGGAAGTCACCGAATCCTACAGTTTCTACCAGCACCTGGATCTCACCGCCAAGCACCGCGAGATCGTGACGGACGAAGTCGCCATGAAATGTTGCATTGCAGGAACTCCGGAGGACTGTATCGCCAAGGGCCGGGAGTTAAAAGAGGCTGGTATCAATGAAATTTCCATATTTATTACCTCCCAGGACGAAGAAGGCTCTCACAGTGTACTAAAACGATTCGCTGAAGAAGTCTTTCCGAATATATAATCGCGGTAAGTTCCAATTTGAAAGGGTCAAAATGTACTATTCAATATTAAAACCTGTTTTTTCCTGTGTTGCGCTGTTACTGGGTTTTGCCCTGGTGAACCCCGCCAGTGCACACCACTCCGCTGCCATGTTTGACATGGAAACGGAAGTGGAATTGAAAGGCAAAGTAAAGAAATTTCAGTTTACCAATCCCCATGTATGGATACATTTACAGGTAATCAATGAAGACGGATCTGAAACTCTTTGGAAAATAGAGGCACTTAATCCCAATGCCCTGAAGCGAAAAGGATGGAAGAGAAATACTTTTAAGGAGGGCGACGAGGTCACTGTTTACGGCGCTCCTGCCAAATCAGGTAAACCAAAGGCTAACTTTATCCGTGCCATTACTGCGGATGGCAGCGAGCTCGGACAAAAGCAGCCCGACAGGGAGCACTAGGCGCTTTAATCGACAGGCTGTTACTAACACCGGGATAAACTCTATGAGTATTCGCTCTCACGCTCTCACAACATTTTTTTTATTAACAATTTCATCGACACTATTCGCTCATGATCTACCGGAAGAAGGATTTGCCGGGGTATGGGCGCACGTGGGCAATATGCGCAAGCTCAACACTGACCCGGTGTTAACCGACGAAGCACTCGCCTGGATAAAAAAACTCGAAGACTACCGCGACCGGGGTGACTATACCGGTGACAATTCCGCGCTCTGTATACCACCGGCACTGCCAACCATGACCACCATCGGCGCACAGGAAATTCTCGTCGATGAAAAAAAACTGACCTGGATAATGGAGTCCATCAGCGGCATTCGATGGATATGGCTGGATGGGCGTAGCCTTCCCAATCCCGAGGAAGAAAGACCCACGGCGTTTGGTTACTCGGTGGGACACTGGGAAGGCGATACCCTGGTCGTGGAAACTATCGGATTCATGGATAGTGCAATGATCTATGTAAACCGCCCTAACAATGAATCCGTCTATCCCGGACCTGAAATGCACGTGATTGAGCGTATGCACCTGGAAGAAGACGGCATGGTCATGATCAGTGAAAGAACCGTGACAGACCCAAAAAATTTCAGGGAGCCCTGGGTGACAACGGTTCGCTATGAAAAGCGACCGGACTGGGAACTGGCCGAATCAATCTGTGCTGAGAACAATCGCACGGAAGAATACGAAGAATAAGTTACATTGCCATGCGCTGGAGCCAGTAAACTGGCGTCACCCGGAAATGAGTACCGAACAACTTCAACATTCACCCCTCGGGAAAAATTCCGAGTATCCCTCGGAGTATGACCCCGGCCAGCTTTGCCCGCTGACGCGCTCGCCATCCTGGCAGGCTTACGGGCATGACAGGGCACCCTGGAAGGGCCTCGATATCTGGAATGCATGGGAGATTTCCTGGTTGAACCGCAAAGGCTTACCCCAGGTTGCCGTCGGCGAATTTCATATTCCTGCCGACTCTGCCAATATCATCGAGTCAAAGTCGCTCAAGCTGTACCTTAATTCCCTGTCACAATCGTGCTTCGGCTCAAGGGATGATGTCAATAATGTCATTTCGAAAGATCTGTCAGGCTGTGCCGGTTGCGAAGTACGTACTGAGCTTTTTTCAGTGGATGATGTTTCGCATCCAGTGCAGGCACCGGCAGGAGAATGTATCGACAAGCTCGATGTTGGTATCGAGGAATACAGGCGTAACGCAGGGCTATTGGAATTACATGGTAAAGCAGAAGTCGAGGAAATACTGATGAGTCACCTGTTAAAGACAAACTGCCCGGTGACCGGGCAACCTGATTGGGGTAGCGTGGTCGTGGCGTACCGGGGCCAGCAAATACAGCGGGAAGGACTGCTGAAGTACATTGTCTCGTTTCGAGAAGAGTGTGACTTTCATGAACAGTGCACGGAAACCATCTTTCTTGACATAATGCAGCGATGCGAACCAAAGGAACTTACCGTGTACACGCGTTATCTCAGGCGCGGTGGTATTGACATAAATCCCTGGCGCAGTAATTCGCAAACCGCGCCGGCAAACAGCAGGTTGAGCAGACAATAATGGATAAAACCTACATTTCAGCGCAGGAATTACTTGAAGACTCCTTTGCCCTGGCAGCAAAAGTCTTTGACAGTGGATTTAAGCCACATTTCATCGTGGCCATCTGGCGCGGTGGCACGCCCGTTGGCATCGCCGTGCAGGAATACCTGGAGCATCGCGGCGTGGAAACAGATCACATCGCGATACGCACATCGTCATACTACGGCATCGACCAGCAGTCGAAAGAAATCCGCGTGCACGGGCTGCATTACATAATCGAGAATGTAAACGCTGAAGATGAATTACTCATCGTGGACGATGTGTTTGATTCGGGTCGCAGCATCAGGGCCGTGCTCAATGAACTATCAGACAAGACACGTCGTAACATGCCGGAAACCATCAAGGTTGCCTGCCCATGGTATAAACCCTCGAGAAATGCCACTGATATCACTCCCGATTACTATATTCATGAAACCGATAGCTGGCTGGTGTTTCCCCACGAGCTAAGTGGGCTAAGCGACGAAGAAATCAAGCAGGGAAAACCCGGCATCGCGAAGTATCTTTAAGCCCCTGCGGAATTCCTGTCACGCTTCGCAAGCAGGGTTTGCGAAAGCTTGAAGCCCCTGCCCGGCTCTGACCAGGGACACACTTCTATACAAATGGCGCACCCGTAGGTGGCGGAAAAGTAAGGCACGCATTTATCAAAGTTCACGTACCATCGATGCTCGCCGCGCACCCATTTTTTTTCATCATGAATTGCATCGGGTGGACAGTCCAGGGTACAGCGCCGGCAGTTGACGCAAAGATCATCTACAGCAATATCAATGGGCTCGTTAATTGTCAGCGGTAAATTCGTGACGACAGTGGAGAGCCGGAAATTGGAGCCATACTCACGACATATCATGGAACCGTGTTTTCCGAGCTGGCCGATACCGGCGCGAATTGCAAGGGGTATTTGTAGCAGGTCGGTGCTTCGAGGATCACCATAGGCCATGGCTGGCCATCCCATCGAGCGAATATGCTCGGCAAGATCAATGGCGACAGAGGCCACTTCCCCGTAGGAACGCTGTACTTCACGGGCCGCGCGGGCATGGGGTACATGCTGCATCTCCTCGCGGTTCATTGGTGTGCCGATGCAAACTGCATATTCATAGTCCAGCTCAACACCCTCGTAGAGGTCACTCGGCTGCAGACGGGTGATCCCTACCACGCCGGCTCCCAGCCCGATGGCCTTTTTCCTGATGGCATCGCTCATGCCAGCGGGATCTTCGACCTTCATCCTGTCGGCAGCCACCGGTCCCGTTGAACGACGCAGATTCCAGCGATACTTGAGTGCCTCCCAGACAATGCCCCAGGTGTTATTCATCAGGAAAAAGGCATTCATACCTGACCATTCATAGCCGGGTCTGCCGAGATCGTGAAACACACGCTTTGCTCTTCTTTTTACGCGCTCACCAAGCCCGTTTATCTCGTTACCAGATAAGGGTGGTGAACGATACGCCGGAAGAGTATCTGCGCTGGGGGTGTCCCTTAGTTTCACGGGTCTGCAGGCGGTCCGCTAAAGCGATCAACGTAAAAAGGCTGTGAATCTTCGCGGCATTTTTCGAACTCGCTACGCACCTGTCTTGCGCGAATCCACATCAGCACACTTTGCAGCAGCCACTTCAGTAACCTGAGATTTCGTGAAGCACGGCATAGCAGGCTGGCATCTTCCAGGTAAAACTGCTGCGCAAAGCTTTGGTAGGAGTTTTTCTTCATTGCCAGATTACTTTCATAATCACATGATTTTTACACTATATTCAGGACAGCGAATAATTACAAGCTGGATGTCCCGACGCGGCGGAGAAGCCACTGCAAGCACCCCTGCTCCACGATATAATAAGCCGATACCGGCCCTGGCTAAACAAGATTGAGCAACAGGCACAAGAATTACAATGAAAAGTTACAGCGAAAATGAATCTTCAAAATTTCTTGAGATTGATGGACTCAATCTGCATTACAACGATGTTGGCGAGGGGGCTCCCCTGCTTTGTATTCATGGTGGCGGCCCGGGCGCCACTGCCTGGAGTAACTTCAAGCAGAATATCCCCGCACTGACCGCTTCAGGCAGACGCATGCTAATGCTCGACATGCCCGGCTATGGAAAATCCGGTTTTGAGGACGGGCTTGCTGAAGATTTTTTTGACTACATGGGGCGTACCCTTGAAGGTTTTCTCACTGCGATTGGTCTGCATGAACAGGTAGAAGTCATCGGCAATTCGCTGGGAGGACAGGCCGCACTCGGACTTGAGCTTCATAACCCCGAGCGTATAAAACGCCTGGTGCTGATTGGCAGTCAACCCACATCCGCCGGTATCGTTATCCAGCCTCAACCCCAGGAAGCACTGAACAATATTATCAATTACTACAATGACGAAGGACCGACGCTTGAAAAAATGCGTCGCCTGGTGGAGAGCCTGCTGTTTGATGCTTCGCTGGTGACGGAAGAAACACTGCTGGAGCGCTTTGAAGCAAGCAGGGATCCAGGCCAGATGAGATTGCTGGGACTACCCCGACGGGATCTTTACTCTGAACTCGACAGGGTTGCTGTGCCAACCTTGCTGGTGTGGGGGCAGGAAGACAAGGGAGGCGCGCTGGAGGTTGGTTTACAAATGCTGAAACGCCTGCAAAATGCCCGGCTACATGTATTTCAACGTTGTGGGCACTGGGCACAGGTAGAGCACCAGCAGGAGTTCGAAAAGCTAGTGCTTGGTTTCTTTGATCAACCCTGAGCGGGTGCATGAAAAGTAATCCAGACAGTGAAGTATCCCTGGCGAAATTTATCGGCCCGGGTATTTTGTTTGCGGCTTCTGCTGTTGGTGTCTCGCATCTCGTGCAATCAACCCGGGCCGGTGCAAGTTACGGCTTTGCCATGCTCATCTTTGCGCTTCTTGGGCTACTGGCAAAATACCCTGCTTTCCTTTTTGCACCGTCCTACGCCGCAGCCACGGGCAAATCCATTTTATCGAGCTATCGTAACCAGGGTGTCTTCGCGCTGGTTTTTTTCGCGGCGTCAACCCTGGTAAACATGTTTACCGGGATATCTGCAAACCTGCTGGTCACATCAGGGCTCGTCAAGGCGACTCTCGGCCTGTCTGTTGGCATCGTACCCATATGTGTTTGCATCTGTGTTGTTGGAGGTGCTTTGCTGGTTATCGGTCATTATCGCTGGCTTGACATCGTGACCAAGTTCCTGATGATGTTCCTGACGCTGACAACCATCGTGGCTACTTTCTTTGCGCTACCCCTGATTGACTGGGACAAGTCCCTGGTGTTTTTCCCGGCCCAGTTTGAACTGGCCACGATACTATTTATCGCGGCATTGATTGGCTGGATGCCAACACCTTTTGACGTATCGGTGTGGCAATCCCAGTGGGTGGTTGCGAACAGCAGAAAAAATGGCTATCTCCCGAGCCAACGCCAGGCTCGCTTTGACTTTAACATGGGTTATCTCGGGATCACCGTGCTGGCAATTTGCTTCATGATTCTCGGTACTGCGGTCATGCACGGCTCAGGTGAATCTTTCGCGTCAAGCCCCGCAGGTTTCGCGGCCCAGCTTATCAAGTTATACGAAAACGTACTTGGACCCTGGTCGGGTTTCATCATTGGCGTTTCGGCATTTGCCGTGATGTTTTCTACCATGCTGACCATACTCGATGGTTTCCCCCGCTCTACTGCCAACCTCGTAATGATAATTTTCCACAGGGAGGAATCCATCGATGAAGGCGAAGTGAACGAATCCCTGCGTCATACCTACTACTGGATAACGATGCTGATCATGATACTGGGTGGCTTGTTAATCCTGAGTGTCTTCCTGACTCGCCTGAAGACCTTCATTGATTTCGGTGCCACAATCTCGTTTCTCAGCGCGCCGATTTTTGCATTTCTTAATCACAGGGCGATGAACAGCCGAGAAATCAGGCCTGAAGACAGGCCGTCAAAAGGGATTTACTGGTGGAGTATTGCCGGTATGTCCGGGCTGGCCTGCTTTGCCCTGACTTACCTTTACCTGGTTGTTTTTGTCGTGTGAAACCGGCCAATTCAAGCGCCTAGTAAAACCCTGCAGTAGCGCCGCCATCGACCTGGATGGTGGTACCGGTAATGTTGCTGGCCCGCTCAGATGCCATGAACACCACCATGTTTGCAAACTCTTCAGGAGTTCCCAGGCGACCGAGGGGAATGCCGCTTGCGATCGCAGCCTCTTCATCATCTGCAGTGGTTCCGTTGCTTGCTGCCCGTACCTGCGTTAACCCCGTTACTCGCTCTGTTTTCGTCCAGCCCGGGCAAACGTTGTTCACCAGCACTCCCTCGGGCGCCAGCTGGTTTGCCAGGGTTTTCGCCCAGCCGATAACGCCAAGCCTGAGGCTATTGGACAGGAGCAGTTCATTAATCGGCTGCTTCACCGTGCTGGAAGTAATGTTAATGATGCGTCCCCATTTTTGATCTCTCATGTAAGGTAGAAAGCCTCGTGTCAGGCGAATACTGGACATCAGCGTTAATTCAAAGGCCGTCTGCCATTCATCATCCGACGTTTCCCAGAAAAAGCCGGGAGGTGGACCACCTGCATTGTTTACCAGGACATGAATCGTGCCGAATTTCTCTATTACCTGCTTGATTAGATTATCAATGTCTTCCGCCCTGGTCACATCCATTGAAATCGCAACAAGGTCGTTACCTGAGTCGGCTGCGATCGCAGCCCGCGCATTTTCCAGGCGTTCCGGGTCGCGCCCCGTTATCACGACTTTTGCGCCTTCTCTTGCCAGGCCCATGGCAGATGCCTTGCCCAGGCCGGAGCTGGAAGCAGTAACGACGGCAATTTTGCTGTTAAGACCCATGTCCATAATGATTACTCTCGCTCAGGTTATTTTCTAAACAGTACCAGGCTATTAAATATTCACATGATACTTTGTTTGATCAAGTTCATCCGCGTTATTGAAGAGCTTCTTCAGCAAACGTAACAATTCCTCAAGCTCCGATTCACTTAGCCCATCCCTGAGTTTCTCATCCCTCTTGACGGTAAGCTCGAGCATGTCGCGGTAAAGTTTTCGCCCACTGCGGGTGAACTGCATGAGCCGCGGTTTGAGGGTACTCGAACCCTTGAAATCTTCCACGTATCCCAGTTCTTCAAGCCTGGCAAGGGAGCGGCTTACCATGGACTTGTTTATTCCACCCACTTCACTTATACGCGCCGCACTCACGCCATCCTGCATGGCCAGCATCACCATGCAACGCCATTCAACCACACCCACACCAAACTTTTCCCGGTACAGGGACGAAGCTCCCCGGGAAACACGATTGGCAATGACTACCAGGTAGTATGTCAGGTAGTTTTCCAGCTCCAGGACTTTTCTTCCGTTTCTCTCCCGAACGGGATTTAGTTTCTTTTTCATATTGTTAACAATAACTTATTGTTTGCGTTACAGGACCACTTATTGCCCTGAGAGGCTTCGATGTTACATGTTTACATAGCAACATAGCTCAAGTATGATCGTTATAAGTTGCTATGTAAACATACTCACATACCAGGGTACATACAAGTCATGAATGAATACGCTAACTTTGCTCCTGGCCAGTGTCCGGTCTCGTCCCTGTCAGACACTTTTCATCTTTCCAACGAACAGCTGGAAGCTGTATTTAAAAAGGCCCGCCATGAAAGCCCGGTAAGCTATCTTGAGGACATCGACTTCTGGGCGGTAACGCGTTACGACGACATCAAGATGGTACTGAGCGACAAGGAACGCTTTTCAGCCGAGATTACCCTGATGCCGCTCAACCCCATGGCACCTGAAGCGCTGAAGTTGCTGGAGGAAAGAAACTTCTCGCCAAGACCCACGATGTCCAACAACGAGCGCGACGACCATGCAAGAATTCGCATGAATACGCAAAAGGCATTCTCCCCCGCCCGCAATAAAAAGCTGGAGCCCTATATCAGGCAACTGGTCAATGACGATATCGACAGGTTTATCGATGACAAGCGTGCGGATCTTGTAAAGCAGATGGTTTACGAGTTACCGGCGCTTGTTTTGTTCCGACTGCTGGGTATTCCTGAAGAAGACGTGCAAAAAATCAAGATGTGGGCGGACAGTCGACTTGTCCTTTCTTTTGGAAAACCCTCGGTTGAAGAACAGCTGGTGGCGGTAGGTCACCTCGCAGATTACTGGGACTACTGTCTCGAACTGGTGCAAAAGCGAACCAGGGAGCCGCAGGACGACTTGCCCAGCGATATGCTTGCCACGCGTAATGGCGACGATAGCGTGCTGACCATTGAAGACATCAACAACGTTGTCTTTGGACTCCTGCTGGCCGGCCATGAAACCACTACCAACATGTCGGGAAATGCAATACTGAGCCTGTTGCAACACCGACCATGCTGGGAGGCCATTGTTGCGGACCATGGTCTTATTCCAAACGCGGTGGAAGAGTGTTTGCGCTACCGTTCTTCGGTTGTTGCCTGGCGCCGTCTCACAAGAGTCGATGTGGAAATACAGGGAGTAAGTATTCCGGCCGGCAGTCGCTTGTTGTGTTTCCTTCCTTCGGGAAATCGTGACGAACTGGTTTTTGAAAACGGTGAAGAGCTGGATATTTATCGTGGTGATGCGCGTTCACACATCTCCTTTGGCTTTGGTCGTCATTTTTGCCTTGGCGCGCCGCTGGCCCGCTTTGAACTCAAGATCTTGCTTGAGGAACTGGCTACGCGTTTACCGGGCCTGCGACTTTGCCCGGACCAGGACCTGATGCCGGTGGAAACTGTTCAATTTCGCGGCCCGAGGGAGTTGTGGGTGGAATGGGATTGATATTGCATCGCAACATAAACAATCATGCTGCCTTGGTAGTGCCTGAATGAAGCCTATATACTTCAACGTCCATAAAGAATTAATAAGAATTCAATGGACAACTCAAAGCCCCATGACAAGACCATACTCATCGTGGGTGGCACCGGTGCTATCGGCCGTGCCACTGCTCTTGCTTTTGCTGCTGGAAAAAATCGAATAATCCTCTCCGGCCGTGATCCCGGGGCGGCTGAATCAACCATCAACGATATCGAGGCTGCAGGCAGCGAAGCCTGCTTCATTCCCTGCGATTTGACCGAGCCGGACGCTATTGAAGAACTTGCGGGAAAGTCCATCGCGGCTTTTGGCGGCATTGACATCGCCTTTAACAATGCTGGCTGGGAAGGTGTCGCCGCCAATGTCGCTGATATAAATGAAGATGACTGGCAGCGCATGCTTGATATCAAGCTCACCGGTACCTGGCGCTGCATGAAATTTGAATTACAGCAAATGCTAAAGCAGGGTGGTGGCAACATTATTAATATGGCGGGCAACTGGGGACTGGTGGGTTTTGCCCAGTACGGAGCCTACTGCGCGGCAGCACACGGCGTTATGGGAATCACGCGAACAGCTGCACTTGAATATGCAGCAAAGGGTATTCGAGTAAACGCCGTTTGTCCCGGCGCAGTCGATACGCCCTTGCTTGATCGTATTTTTGGTGGAAGCCAGGAAGCCAAGAATGGTTTTGCCAGCCAATTACCCCTGGGACGTATTGCCACCGCGGAAGAAGTGGCCAATGCAGTTACCTGGTTAAGTTCTGATGCTTCTTCCTATGTGAATGGTCATGCACTTGAACTGACGGGAGGTGCCTAGGATGAGCACATCCCTGGACCAACAGCAACGCGAATGGTACGAAGCCGCCTGCTCGAAAATTGACATCGAACGGCTCAAGCGACTTGTGTTTGAGCTGACTGATATTCATAGCCCGACCGGTAACGAAAGAGAAGCCAGCGAATTCCTGGCCAATTACATGAATAGCGCCGGTCTGAATGCAAGCTACCAGTCCGTGACAGAGCAAAGTGGTAACGCGGTTGGTCGTATCAGGGGCTCAGGTGCTGGCGCCAATCTCCTGCTATATGCTCCCATTGATACACACCTGGATGGAGAAGAAGAAGTTGATGTACCCTGGGTTGGCCCGCAGCTTCGGGCAGATATGATCCCCAGTGCCGAGATACGGGGAGACACCGTTATTGGACTGGGCGCCTCCAACCCGAAATCGATGATTGCTTCGATCGCCGAAGCCGCCAACTGTATTGTTGATGCTGGCATCCCGCTCAAGGGAGATGTCATCGTTGGTTCCTGTGGCGGCGGTATGCCCTGGGTCTCCGAGGAAAGAAATCATGCCGGGATAAGCAGTGGTGTCATGCACATGCTGTCCCATGGTGTCACGGCGGACATGGGAGTCATTTTCAAACCCTGGTGTGAAGTATATTACGAGCACTGTGGCATGGCCTGGTTCAAGGTGACCACCCGGGGCACCATGGGATATTCAGGTATCCCGCGCGGCACACCCGGTTTTGACAGCTCTATCGTACCTGCCGCCCGCCTTATTCTTGAGTTGGAAGAATGGTTAAAAGAATGGCCCGATCGTCATAGCTCCGAGCAGATTCGGCCTGAAGGCTGGATCGCTGCGGTCCGCTCCGGCTGGCCGGACAAGCCTTCCTTTCCCGCAGCCGCCTGCGAGATATATATTGACTTACGCACCAACCCGGATCAGCGCATGGCAGAAGTGGAGGCCGAGTTTGGTGAAGCCATACAGGGCATCGTGCAAAAATACCCTGACATCAAGGCAGACTGGGAGATGACTGTTTCCTGCCAGGGTTCGAGAACTGATCCGGAGCACTGGGTGGTTAACAGCGCCGTGCGCTCCTGGGAAGAAGTAAATGGTAAAAGCTACCCGGGTGCTGCCATGATGAGCGGCCAGACCGATGCAGCGACCATTTGCCAGCTCGGTATTCCGCTGGCACGAATTGGCTATCCGTATATTGGTGAAAAGGATATGCCGCAGGAGTTTGCCGAAGGGCTTGGGGGCATGGGCGTGGCCTACATCCCGGACCTGGTCGACCCCATAAAACAGATGCTATTTATCATTATTGATTCTTGCACAAGGGACCGAGAAGAATTGAATTTATAATCGCTTCACACAGGAAAACAGCATGTCAAAAGTTAAAGCACTAGGATACATCGGTTGCACAGTCACTGATGCACAAGCCTGGGAAAAATTACTGGTTCCCATGTTTGGTCTTGAGCATCGTAAAGATAGCCCGGCCGGTGTTCACCATTATCGTATGGATGAATACCATCACCGTCTCGTTCTAAAAGAAGGAAAAAAAGACAAGCTCGATTACATCGGGTGGGAACTGGAAACCAGGGAAGATCTCCAGGCACTGGTTACCAGCCTGAAAAAACAAAAAGTGGAAGTAAAAAAGGCCAATGCCGCACTGTGCGAAGAAAGGAAAGTCATGGAGTTACATTACTGCAAAGGTCCTGATAATGTGCGAACAGAGCTGTATTTTGGTATGAGCCATGACTATGTCACATTCTCGCCCGGTCGTGGTATCAGCGGCTTTAATACCGGTGAATACGGCCTTGGGCATATAGTTCTGACAAGCGGCAATCGTGAAAAAGCCATCAAGTGGTACCGGGAAAAGCTCGGTTTCCTGCTCAGTGACCACATTTTCTGGGATGGTATCGAGGCCACCTTCCTGCACTGCAACCCGCGGCATCACAGCCTGGCATTAACCAACCCGATCCCCGGCACAAGCGGCGGTGACGTGTTGCATTTCATGTTTGAACTAAACGATATGGACGATGTGGGCCAGGCCTATGACATGATCAACGCGGCAAACTATCCGCTTGCAATGACCCTTGGTCGTCATACCAACGATCGCACTACATCATTTTATGTTTACAGCCCGTCCGGCTGGTGGGTCGAATACGGGTATGGTGGACACCTCATTGACGACGAAATATGGGAACCAAAGTTTTACAACTCACCGAAAATCTGGGGTCACGAAATGTTGCCACCACCTGGTGCTGCCAACGATAAACCAACCGGACACTGAGGAATACTTATGAGTACTATCTGGAACCACCTGCAGGGGGTGGAGTTTAAACAAACCTACTATAACGCTGGCGGCGTGATGACCCGTGCTATTGAAGCCGGTGATGGACCTCCGCTTATTTTCCTGCATGGTACCGGGGGACATGCTGAGGCCTACCTGAAAAATATAGAGGCCCATGCAAAGCATTTTCATGTGTACGCCATTGACATGGTGGGACACGGCTATACCGATGCCCCGGATATCAGCTACGAGATGCAGTGCTATGTCGATTTCATGGGCGATTTTCTTGATGCCATCGGTGCGGAAAAAGCCAGTATCTCCGGCGAATCCCTTGGCGCAACCGTGGCATCCTGGTACGCCCTCGCCCACCCGGAGCGTATTAACAAGATAGTGATGAATACCGGCACCATGTTGCCGCCGGACGAGGAAGGCGCCAAAGAACTGCAGGATTTACTGGAACGCAGTCGCAAGGCTACGGGTTCACCGGACCGTGAAATGATCCGTCAACGTATCCGCTGGCTCATGCACCGTGATGAAGATGTGACTGATGAAATCGTCGAAGTACGTTACCAGATATACCAGCAACCGGGACGTGCCGCGGTAATCCGCAAGATTGCCGAGGAAAGTATCGGTGCCCTGCTGGACCCGGTGCAACAGGAAAAGTGGTACAAACCCGAGCTATTGCAGCAACTCAGCGTGCCTACCCTTGTACTATGGACGCGCTACAACCCGGGCCAGCTCGTGCACCTGGCTGAAGAAAGTGCCAGCCTGATCCCCAACAGTGAGCTCATTGTGCTTGAGAACAGTGCGCACTGGCCGCAGTGGGAAGAGGCAGAAGAATTCAATCGGGTGCATATTGAGTACCTGTTGAAATAATAAATCCTCATTCGTGGCCTGTTCGGAAACGAATGAGCAGACCCTCAGCGGCATGGACGCCGCTGTGGAGCGTACATGGATGTATTTACAGCGTGTCTGCGATTCGTTTTCGAATATGGCCGCCAGAACCGACGGTGGAAAACATTACTCATGAGCGACATTACAAGAAACCTGCTGGAAGAAACTCAAGGCTACGTCGAGCAGGCCAAGGCCAAGGCTTCAAAGGCCAAGAAACCCTGGCAAAACTGGATTGATGCCGAGTGGGGATTCAGGAACCACTGGTACCCGGCCGCTTTAACTAGACACCTGGGCGAAGGTGATTCGAAAGGCATTGAATTACTCGGTGAAGAAATCCTGCTGACCCGGCAAAACGGGAAAATCCATGCCCTTGAAGATCGCTGCCCCCATCGTGGGATCCGTTTTTCCTCTCGCCCCCTTTTCTATACAAAGGAAACACTGACCTGCTGGTACCACACCTGGACCTTTGATATCGAGGATGGCAACCTGCGCACCATTCTCAGTTCTCCCGATTCAAAAATGATCGGAAAATGCAGCCTCAAGGTTTATCCCGTTGAAGAACACAAGGGGATAATATTTGTTTTTGTCGGTGACATTGAGCCCCCACCCCTCAGTCATGATCTCGCCCCCGGTCTGCTGGATGATAATGCCGTGGTTTATTGTGGTGAACCCTACGACATCAATGCCAACTGGCGACTTGGCTGTGAAAACGGTTACGACCCGGGTCACCAGTTCATCCATAACTGGTCTGAGATGTGTATCAATGCCGGCATGCACACGTCTTATGGCTATACCTCGACAAAGGAAGATGTACTGGATACAACCCGCTACGTTGAGCTGGATGACGGTCCAAAGGGCTTTACCCGAAAAGTGGAAAAGACCACGTTCAAGCATGAAGCGTCAATTCCCTTAAGGGATGGTGGTCAGAAAGACCTGATGCTTCCACTGGCGCGTGGCAAGAGCAAGGAAGAACTGGACGAACTGACTGCTATTATTCGCCTTGGCACCGTTGGTTTGTGGATGCCCTGCTCACTGAAAGTCACTACCTTTCCCGCACCTCACTGCACGCACTACGAGTTCTATGTGCCAAAGAACAAGGATGTGCATACCTATTTCCAGTTTGGTGTTATTCACACGGATGACGAGGAAGAAGCGGAGCGTTGGCTGGGTGAGGATGGGCGCATCATGTGGGAAGTACCGGCGGTGGAAGGCTTTACCATAGACGATGCCTTTGCGCGGGAGCAGATGCACAAGTATTACAACGAGGAAGATGGCTGGCAGCGAGAGCGCCTGTTCCAACCGGACGTTGAATTGACCATGTGGAGGCAGTTTGCCAGCAGGCATGCCAGGGGGATACAGACTGTTGACCACACTCGCGGATATTTTAAACGTGACTAAAATCAAAATGGTTCTTTTCTGTTTTTTGCGCCCTGGACTCGCAATGAATGTAACGCGGACTCGCTGTAAATACATCCATGTACGCTCCTCACCGGCATCCCTGCCGCTGAGGGTCCGCTCTACATTTCATCGTGAGTCCATGACCATAAGAACGCACGACCATGACTGACGCATACGAAAAACGCAGTTATGGCGGCCGTGATGTGGGGTTTGGAAATAAGCCTGCCATCGCCGTGGTGGATTTTCAGCGTGGCTATATTGACCCTGCTATGCCCATGGGTGGATCGCCGTTGGTTAACGCGGCGGTCGAAAATAGCGCAAAGTTACTGGAACTTGCACGCAGTAAAAAAATTCCTGTGGCGACCTGCGCCATGGCATTTCAGAGTGAGGACGACATGCCCCACTGGAAAATCCCGGCAATGTACAACGGTGATTTTTTTCTCGGTGAAAAGGGCGTGGAGCTGGATTCGAGAATATACGACAGCGACTATGACTTCCTCGTATACAAGTATGCCCCGTCTATATTTTTCAGCTCGGCTGTGCCCATGTACTTTAACAAGCATGGGGTAGACACGGTGATCATCTGTGGCTGCATCACTTCCGGTTGCATACGTGCTTCAGTGATTGATAGTTTCTCTCACGGCTGGCGCACAATTGTTCCCGAGGAATGCGTTGGAGACGTGGAACAGGAACCCCATGACGCCAACCTGCGGGATATACAACGTCGTTATGCTGATGTGCTACCTTTATCGACTGTCATGTCTTACCTGGAAGGCCTGTAATTTAAAAGTTGTTCTTCAAACCAGCAGGAATGATTTAACAGGCGTGCATCCTCACCCAGCGCACCCACGATCTGTAGCCCCAGGGGTAGCTCTCCATCCAGCTGGGGCACGGGTACGCTGATACACGGAGAGCCAATTGCCGTCCACATGCGGTTAAACACCGGGTCGCCGGTTGCTTGCAGTCCTGCCGGTGCCCGCCCGGTGGAGGCGAAAGTCATGATGACATCATACTTTTCAAAAACCTGTGACATCATGTCACGGCATGACTTCACCACCTCGTATGCCTCCTGCATTGTGACGCTGTCAAGCGCAAGGCCCGCCTCATAGTCAAGTCGAAGCTTTTCAGAGAGCTTTCCCGGGTCTTCTTCGTAATAAGTCCGCAGGCTATCCACGCATTCGTGGATTTGTATTTTTCGCTGCGCCTCGGTGAGGGAATCAAAGGGCGCATCAAGCTCAAGCGAATCACACTGAACTCCAAGCGAGCCAAGGAATTGCTGCATGCTGGCGAGCATTTCCCTGCTTGCAGGTTCCGCCATCGCCGCCTCGGGCCCTTCACAAAAGGCGACCCTGTGAAGTGGATCGCTTGAAACCTTCATTTCCCTGTCTCCAAGCGCATTGCACAGCAAGCCAATATCTTCGACGCAGCGGGCAAAACCGCCGAGGGTATCCAGTGACGGCGCAAACGGATGAATACCAGCACGATCAAAAGTGCCAAAAGTAGGTTTGAATCCCACGACCCCACAATAGCTGGCGGGACGAATGATCGAGCCGGCAGTTTGCGTTCCCAGCGCCAGCGGTACCTGGAAGTCGGCCACGGCTGCGGCTGAACCGCTTGATGAGCCCCCGGGCGTGTGCTGAAGATCATGCGGATTTCGTGTTTTTCCCGGGTTCAGGTAGGCGAACTCGGTGGTGACTGTCTTGCCCATGATAACTGCCCCGCTTGCAATAAGCCGTTCAACACAATCACTGTTTGTCGCCGGGTAGTGACACTGGAAAATGGCAGAGCCCTGGGTGGTGGGCATATCACTGGTATCAATGATGTCCTTAATTCCTACGGGCACGCCGCAGAGACCATGGGCTTCAACAGCCTCATCAATGGAAGCAGCCTGCGCCCTTGCCGCATCTGCACTGACAAATTCCCAGGCAAGGACTTCTTCATCCCGGGCGGAAATTCGCTCGAGGCAGGCATCCACCAGGGCCGCGGCACTGATCTGCCCGGATTTCAACAAATTGCATGCCTCGCTGGCGCTACATTGATTCAGTGGTTTTTCCATACTTTTAATCATTCTCTTAAAAAAACTAGTGAGCAAGTTCTCAAACATCACCCATGGCCTTTCGGCCATGGCTTGACCGACTGGTATGCTGCAACATTACCAGCGCGTCACCCTACCCCAAACAGGGTATTCAAAGGGCTGGTGCGCCATGTGGCACTTAACTTGCGTTAAAAATCAGCAAGCCCTTCAGCAGAACCGGGGAAAACGGGGATACGGTCAAATATATGACATTTTTCATACTGTCACTGTCAACGATCCTGCAATTTACTGCAGCATTCCTGGCTATTCGCCTGGTCAGGGTGACCGAACAGCGGGGCACCTGGACGCTATTTGCCATAGTACTCCTGCTAATGGGCTTTCGACGTTGTATCTCCCTTTTCCAGCTTTATACAGGCGAAATCACACCATCGTCAAACTTGTCCGCTGAATTGATAGCTTTAACGATTTCCATGCTGCTGGTCACCGCAGTATACCTGGTGGATCCTGCTTTTCGTTCGTTCCTCTCAACCCGAGTTGCATTGAGAAGAAGCGAGGAAAAATTCAGGGAAACTGTCGATATGCTTCCCCAGGCGGTGTATGAGATCAACCTGGAAGGAGAAGTGGTTTTTACAAATATTGCCGGCAGAAAATTACTGGGACTGGAAGGTGAACTTGGCAACACCCGCATCAGGATGCCAGACCTTGTTGTCGAGTCCGATAGGTACCGCGCAAATCTTAATGTAAAGGAACTGCTGGAAGGCAAACCAAACGGACCAAATGAATACACCACGCTGAACCTTAAAGGTGAACAAATTCCGGTCCTGGCTTATTCAGGCCTCATCCGGGAAGATGGCGAAGTCACCGGACTGCGTACCCTGGTTATTGATATCAGTGAACTAAAGAAAACACAGCAGGAACTCAAGGCCAGCGAAACCCTGCTAAAAGAAGCAAACAAGATTGCCCGGCTGGGAAGCTGGGAAAAAGATATGCTAAGTGGCACTGTTATTTGGTCGGAAGAAACCTGGAACATACTTGGACTAAACCCGGCGCAGCACGAACCCAGCTCCGAGTTGTTTAGCAGCCTTGTGCACCCAGATGACCGGGAAAATACACACATCGCCCTCCAGGAATTACTGAATGATAAAAAGCCGTATGACCAGGTGCTAAGAATCATTCTAAATGACGGCTCGGTGAAATTTCTGCATGAAAGAGGACATGCCTTCTATGATGAAGACGATCGACCTGTACGAACGGTGGGTACTTTACAGGACATCACGGAGCGTCTTCTTGCGGAAGAGCGTCTTACCGATCTTGGTCGAATATTCGACACCTCTCTGAACGAGCTGTACATATTCAAGTCTGACAGCTTGAATTTTGTACAGGCTAACCAGTCAGCACTGAACAATCTTGGTTATAGCATGGAAGAGTTAAAGCAGCTTACGCCGGCAGAGATAAATCCGAATATTTCCATGGAACAGTTGGAGCAAAATCTACAGGCTTTGCGAAGCGGCGAAGTTGAAAAACTGAATTACGAAACTTCGCACATTAGAAAAGACGGAACGCCGTACGAAGTCGAACTTCACCTTCAATACCTGGAGCACGTAAAAACCTCGGTGTTTCTTGCAGTCGCTATGGACATCACCGAACGACGAAAATCTGAAAACGAGCTCAGGAAACTCTCTCAAAGCGTCGAGGCCAGTTCCACATCCGTCATTATTACTGACTTTGATGGACTCATTGAATATGTTAACCCGAACTTCACCGAGACGACGGGTTACCAGCGTGACGAGGTGATCGGCAAGCATATTGCTATCCTGCGTTCCGGGGAAACACCGGAAAGAGTTTTTGAGGAATTATGGAAAAGCATAAGAGCAGGCGGCGTCTGGAAGGGTGAGCTACGCGACAGGAAAAAAGACGGAAGCCTGTTCTGGGCCCGTGTATCTATAAGTGGAATAAAAGACGTCAACGGTAAAATCACGCATTTCATTTCGAACCAGGAAGATGTCACGCATGAATACGTCCTGTCGGAGCAGCTGAGTTACCAGGCTTCCCATGACTCACTTACCGGCCTGGTAAACCGACGTGAATTTGAACGCCGTGCAGAAAGGTTACTGGGTAGTACTCGCCGTGATAATTCTGAGCACGCCCTGTGCTACATGGATCTCGACCAGTTCAAGGTCGTTAATGATACCTGCGGCCATACTGCCGGTGATGAAATGATGCGCCAGATAGCAACCTTACTACAGGGAGTGGTACGTAAACGCGACACCCTGGCCCGTTTTGGCGGCGACGAATTTGGGGTACTGATGGAACATTGTTCTCCTGACCATGCTCATCGTGTAGCGAGCAACCTGCAAAAGGCTATCCAGGATTTTCAATTTTCCTGGGAAGGACACGTCTTTAGAATCGGTGTCAGTATCGGGCTTATCGCGATTACAGACGAATTCTCAAACCTGTCAGAGTTACTCAGGCGGGCAGATCTCGCGTGCTACATGGCCAAGGATATGGGGCGCAACCGTATCCACGTTTATCATGACGACGATTCCAGTGTAGTCCAGCGTCACGGGGAAATGCAGTGGGTAACACGTATCTACCAGGCCCTGGAAAAGGACAGGTTTGTCCTTTTTGCACAGAAGATTGAGTCCCTGAGCGCCACCTCCGGTTCTCATTACGAATTACTGATCCGGATGAAAAACGATGATGGTGAACTTATACCACCGGGTGCATTCTTGCCCGCTGCAGAAAGATACAGTGTCATTGAACAGATTGATGCGTGGGTAATCGAAAATACCCTGAGATTATTGTCAGAGAGCCGGCACTTTCTTGAAGAGATGAGTTTTATTTCGATAAACCTGTCCGGGCAATCAATGACGCGTCCAGACATACTTGATTTCATCGTCATGCAGCTGGACAGGTACAGCATACCTGCGGAGAAAATTTGTTTCGAAATAACCGAGACTACGGCGATCACCAATCTCAGTACCGCATCCGGAGTAATCAAGGCCCTGAAAGAAAGAGGGTGTCGATTTGCCCTTGATGATTTTGGCAGTGGCCTCTCGTCATTTGGCTACCTAAAGAATCTTCCTGTGGATTATTTGAAAATTGATGGCATGTTTGTAAAGGATATAGTCGAAGATCCCATTGATCATGCGATGGTGAAATCAATCAACGAAATAGGCCAAGTGATGGGTATGGGTACTATCGCTGAATTCGTGGAGAACGATGAAATCAAGGGTATGCTTAGAGAAATAGGGGTTAACTACGCGCAGGGTTATGGCATTGCCAAGCCAGTGGAATTTAACTCCCTGCTGAGCGCACCCAATAAAGTTACCAATATCGATAGAAGCGACTTTTATCAATCCCGGCAGTCCTGATTCTCCATACTTCTAGTACAACAGGCCCGTTTTAACCATCGCGGAATTAGCTGTATCATTGCCCGATACCGTAAATTTCGTAATTAATTCCAACCAGATGGCCAGTGACCACCAGGGACTCTCAATGAAAAAATACCTTCTCTTGTTTTTAACTCTTTTTCTCCTTGGCGCCTGTGGCAGTGAACCTGAGCAAGCGGCGGTTACTGAACCCGCAACGCAAAAGGAAATGGGCAACGATAATAAACAGGTAGCGGAGACGGAAAGTGACCGTGCCAATGTCTTCTTTGAAAATTCGTTCCAGGAATTACTCGACAGGAGTCCAATGTACCAGAGCTATCTTGGTATCAAGGATCAGCAGGATAAGTGGGATAACCTCTCTGATGCCCACGCCTGGGAAGACCTGGATATAAGAATGCGGCAACTCTCTGAGTTGAGGTCCAGCATCGACCCTGCCAGGCTTGATGACCAGGCACTTCTCAGCTACAAGCTTTTTATCAAGAATATCGAAGATGAAGTATCCAGCTTTCGCTGGCGCAAGCACAATTACCCGGTTAACCAGATGCATGGCTACCATAGCTGGATTCCATCTTTCCTGATCAATATCCATCGAATGTCAGAACTCAAGGACGCCCAGGACTATGTAAGCCGCCTGCAGGGTATTGCACCCTTGATTGACCAGCTGATAGTGAATATGAAAGAAAGAGAAGCAATGGGTATATTGCCTCCACAATTTGTTTTTCCACGCGTGATCTCAGACAGTGAGAACGTTATCAAGGGCATACCGTTTGATGACAGTGGCAAGGACAGTACGCTACTGGAAGACTTCAGGAAAAAAATTGCGGATCTTGAAATTAGCGATGAGGAAAAGGATAACCTGGCAGAGAATGCTAAACAGGCCCTGCTTGATAGTGTCGGCCCCGCCTATAAAAAGCTTGTCGCTGTCTTGAAGGAACAGCAGAAACTCGCAACTACGGACGATGGTGCATGGAAATTCCCGGATGGCGAGGCCTACTATAACGCGGCATTGAAAAGTACCACGACGACGGATCTAAATGCTGAGGAAATTCATAACATAGGTCTCGCGGAAGTGGAACGTATTCATGGCGAAATGCGCGACATTATGAAGCAGGTTAGTTTTGAAGGAAGCCTGCAGGATTTCTTCAGGTTTACACGTGAAGACAAGCAGTTCTATTACGAGCAGTCGGAAGAAGGCAAGGAAGCTTACCTGCGTGATGCAAGGAAGATCATAGACACCATGAAGTCCCGACTGGACGAGGTGTTTATCACCAAGCCAAAAGCTGATATCACGGTAAAAGCGGTAGAGCCATTCAGGGAAAAGTCAGCTGGCAAGGCATTTTACCAGCGCGGAACGCCGGATGGCTCTCGACCCGGGGTTTATTACGCCAATCTTTATAACATGTCGGATATGCCCAGCTACCAGATGGAAGCACTGGCCTACCACGAGGGTATACCTGGCCACCACATGCAGGGCTCCATTGCCAGCGAACTTGAGAACATACCGCGTTTCCGTAAATTTGGCAGCTACACCGCCTACGGCGAGGGCTGGGGACTTTACTCGGAATACCTGCCGAAGGAAATGGGATTTTACTCGGATCCTTACTCTGACTTCGGGCGTCTTGCCATGGAGCTATGGCGCGCCTGTCGTCTCGTGGTTGACACCGGCATACACTGGAAAAAATGGAGCCGTGAAGATGCGATTCGGTATCTTGAGGAGAACACTCCCAACCCCAGTGGCGACATCGTCAAGGCAATTGAACGCTACATCGTCATTCCTTCGCAGGCCACGGCTTACAAGATTGGAATGAACAAGATCCTGGAACTGCGGGCTTACGCCAGTGATGCCCTTGGGGATAAGTTCAGCCTGCGCGAATTCCATGACCTCATACTGAAAAATGGTGCGCTACCACTTGATATGCTGGAAGACCTGGTGAGGTCGTGGGTGGAAGAAAAACTCAGTTCATAGATGCCAATTCCAGAACTACCTGCAATGTAGATAAGCGGACCCTCACCGGCATGGACGCCGGTGTGGAGCGTACATGGATGTATTTACAGCGAGTCCGCGGTCTACTTGCAGGTAGTCCTGAACCTGGCCTTGAATCATCCACCGCCCAAAGCTGGAATAAACGTCACTTCCCCGGCATCTTCCAGAGATTGAAGAAGCCCAAGGGGGCAAATCTGCCCATCCACCGCGACGGCAACATCGGGCTTGAGACTGCTGCCATTCATCAGTGCCGCCTTGATACCCGGGCATGACGATTCCAGGTTTTCGATGAGCTGGCGAATATTATCGCCATGACCTTCAACAGACTCCTGCCCGCCCGCCAGAACGCGCATCGTAGCCGGGATCCAGACCTTGATCGTGTTACCCGGCATGCCCCATATTCACTTCTGGCTGTTGATCGCAGCGCAAATCTTGTGCGGTGACATGGGCATGGAATCCATGCGCACACCCACGGCATCATGAATGGCATTGGCCAGGGCCGAAGCAGGAGGAATAATGGAATGTTCACCGCATCCTCTAACACCGTAGGGATGCAAGGGATTTGGTGATTCCAGGATTACCGCTTCGATCATAGGTACATCGAGACTGGTGGGCATTCGGTAATCCAGCAGGCTGGCGTTTTTCAGGTGTCCTTCATCGTCATAGTAATACTCTTCGTTCAGGGCCATGCCAATGCCCTGCACTACCGATCCCTGGATTTGCCCTTCAACATAGTCCGGGTGTACGGCCTTGCCCACATCCTGGAACGCAGTGTAGCGCAATATGTCGACCTTGCCTGTTTCCGGATCTACCTCCACATCGACAAGGTGGGCAGTCACCCCCGGTATAAAACTTTGCGGCGACGCGGTCCTGCTAACCGTTATCGGCCCGCCTGTTTCTATCAGCTTGTGTCCGAGTTCCCTGAAACTGATTTTTTGATCAGGGTTTTCCGCGTTGCTGAAGACACCTTCGTTAATTTCTACATTCTCAAGGGGTGCTTCCCACAACATCGCTGCGCGCTTTGCCATTTCCTGCAGTACTTCTCCGGCCGCTTCGATAGCAACTACCCCTGTGGAATAGGTTGTCCGGCTTCCTACTGTTGGCATGGCAAAGCCAATTGACTCGGAATCAGGCACGTTAGCGCTGACATCTTCGACCGCTATGCCAAGCGCCTCTGCAGTTTGCATGGCCAGGGTCATACGTGTACCGCTCATGTCAGGATTTGAGCTACTCAGCTGAACTGTTCCATCCGGGTTAACAGCCAGGCGCACGCTGGTAATCGCGCCAAGGTTAAACCACATGGCATAGGACAGCCCCCTGCCCTGGTTCGGCCCTTTTAGCTCTGCTGTGTAGTGAGGATGTTCCTTCACTGCATTTAACAACCCCTCGGTATCCAGGGGAGCCAGCGGGAAACCGGGCAATAATATGTCCCCGGTGCGTGTCAGGTTCTTGATACGAAAATCAACCGGGTCCATGTCTACAAGACCCGCCAGTTCGTCCATCATCTGCTCGATAGCAAACAGCGCCTGTGGTGCACCCGGCGCACGATAGGGTCGCGTCTTGGGTTTATTCACGATCACATCAAAACCGTTGATCTGCATGTTTGCAATGTTGTAACGGGATGTTGCGGAAACGACTCCAAGGAATATCGGTCCACCCGCATAGGCACCCGCTTCATAGGCAAGATGGTAATCTGCCGCCACCAGCGTACCGTCAGATTTCACGCCCATTTTTACCTTGATATATGCGCCCGGGCTTGGACCCGTAGCGCGTATGACTTCATCACGACGCATGCTCATTTTCACCGGCTGCCCGGTCTTTTTTGACAGCAGCGCAGCAACGGGATCGAGGTAGATGCGATCCTTGCCGCCAAATGCACCCCCTACTTCCGTAGGTATCACGCGAATATTTCCAATTGGAATTTCCAGCACATCGGCCAGGTTGTCACGAATTTCAAACTGTCCCTGGGTACTGGTCCAGATTGTCAGCCTGTCATTACTATCCCAGTCCACCGTAGTGATATGGCTCTCGATATATCCCTGGTGATAGGTTTCAGTATTAAACTCACGTTCAATAATATGATCAGCTTCCTTGAAACCTGCCTCGACATCACCATTGGCCATAAAAATACGGCTGGCATTGGGCAGGTGTGCCTCGGTGGGCATGATGAATGCACCGGGAAAAGAATGCTCATGGACTTTTGGGGCGTCTTCCGCCATGGAGGCCCTTACGTTCATCAGCGGTGGCAACAATTCATAGTCGACTTCGATCAGCCTGGCCGCTTCCTCTGCCACGTGGGGATTTTCTGCTGCAACGGCAGCCACCGCGTGACCGTCGTAAAGCACCTTGTCCTTGGCCATGCAGTTATCGGAAATATCACGCATATCCGCCAGTCCCGCTTCGCCCTGGCTCACCATCTGGTGTTCTATCAGGGGAAAATCTGCGCCCGTGAGCACTGCCCTGACACCGGGATAAGCTTCGGCTTTGGACGTATCAATTGATTTTATGATGGCGTGGGCATGTGGGCTTCTGACCATCTTTCCATGGAGCATGTTACCCAGGTGAATATCATCTCCGAAACGGGCCTTACCCGTCACCTTGTCGTAACCATCCGCTCTTACCGGGCGCGTACCGACTACGCGTAAATCTGCAGGTTGTTTCTCTACGCTGCTCATGAGTTCTCTCCCGTCATTTCTGCTGCGGCGCGCTGCACGGCCCTGATGATCTTGTCATAGCCGGTACAACGACAAAGGTTTCCTGCAAGCCAGTGGCGAATTTCCTCCTCGCTGGGACTTGGATTAGCCTTTAGTAATGCCCTTGAAGACATCAGGAACCCTGGAGTACAGATCCCGCATTGCATACCGGTTTCTTCCAGGAATGCCTGTTGCAGGGGATGAAGCTGACCGTTATCAGCCATACCTTCAACGGTCTCAATACTTGAGCCTTCCGCTTCAACAGCCAGCATGCAGCAGGAATCGATCAACACACCGTCAACCGTCACGCTACATGCACCACAGTTACCGTCATTGCAGCCTTCCTTGGTACCGGTTAACTTGAGCTCATCGCGCAGCACTTCCAGCAGGCTTTGACGTGCTTCACAGAGAAAGTCCCTCTCCTCGCCGTTAATGCTACAACTTACGTGATGTCTCTTGCTCATGATGATTCTCCCCGGGCCCTGCTCACGGCTATTCCAAGAGTTCGCCGGGTGAGTACTTCAACCAGCTGCTTGCGATGTGCCTCGGTACCACGCATGTCGGTTATGGGTAAGGCGGCTTCCATGGTAATACGCGCCGCTTCAGCTATGCTCTCGTCACTGACTGCTTTCCCGGAAAGTGCCGAGCCTGCTTCCTCCACATACAGGGGTGTGGGTGCCACGGCACCAGTGGCAATGCGCGCACTTTTAAATTCCTTGCCACTATCATCAAGTTCGACCCAGGAGGCCACATTCGCGACGGCAATATCCATCTCGTTACGTGGAATGAATCGAAGAAAGCTGGCCCCGGAGTTTGGGGCGGGAGCAGCCAGGGTTATTTTCACCAGTAGTTCATCATCAGCCAGGGCATTCTGGCCGGGACCGGTACAAATTTCTTCAACCGGCAGCTGGCGTTCCCCGGACGCACTTTGAATGTGGGCAATGGCACCATGGGCAATCAGGGTTGGTACTGCGTCAGCGCTTGGCGCCGCATTACACAGGTTACCGCCGATGCTGGCCCTGCCCTGGATTTGTACACCGCCTATTAACGAAGCGGAGTCTATCAATGCCGGGTAGGCCTTCCTGATCGCGTCATTTTCCCAGATTTCACGACAGCTCACCGCCGCACCGATAGACAGGCCAGTGTCATCCAGTTGCAGCTGCTTTAATTCATCGATTTTCTTGGCATCGATGACAATTTCGGGGCGTCTTCGCCCAACCCGCATGTTGACAATCAGATCGGTACCGCCGGCCAGGAGTCGAACGTCACCTTTACGTTCTGCCAGCAAGCTGGTTGCCTCGTCCAGACTTTGCACCGCAACGTACTCAAATTCGTGCATTTTTCCTGTCTCCCCTTGCACGCCCTCGTCGGGCCTTGTTTATATTTTTTCATATAGTATCACGCGTAACGCTCCCTGTACCCCGGGCCCTGGGCAATGGTAATGGTTTCAACTGGCGAAATTTACTGCCGGCACCGGTGTTCATTCAATTCGGGCCGTTTCTCTCAAGTTTTTGCCCAAATTACCGATACTCAAGGTGTGTAAATCCGTCGTTTTTAACACGTCTTCAAGTAGCCAGGAGCGTGACAGTGACAATTAAAGGAAATCCATAAAATACCAAGCTGATAATCATGGAAATTGCCGGTAATTCGCAACTCTTCTACCTGTCGCTCATTTTTCTCATGCTATGCGGCACAGGCATGTTCGCTTTTATCCAGGCCAGGAAACGCGCACAGGAAGCTGGATTACGAGAAAACCTCGAACAGGAAAATGAAAACCTTAAATCCCACCTGGAAAAGTCAAAGACTCTAATCAACGAGACGGAACGTAAGCTCAAGATAGAAAGTGACAATCACAAGAGGGTGGAAGAAGAACTCAGGCTGGCTATCAGCGATGCGGAAAACGCCACCCGGATAAAAGCAGAGTTCCTTGCAACCATGAGTCACGAGATAAGAACCCCCATGAATGGGGTACTGGGTATGACAGAACTCCTTTTAAAATCCGAGCTCAATAACAAGCAGGCACGTTTCGCTGAAGCCATTCACCAGTCCGGTGAAGCGCTGTTAACCATCATTAATGATGTCCTCGATTTTTCAAAAATCGAAGCTGGAAAACTGGAGCTCAAGGAAGAAGCTTTCGACCTGAGGCAACTTATCGAGGACACTTCGGCAATGTTCGCTCGTAAAGCGGAGCAGCAGGCTGTCGAGCTGGCTTCAACCTACCCGGTAAACTCCCATACTGCATTTAACGGTGACCCGATTCGAATCAGGCAGCTACTGACAAACCTGATTGGCAACGCAATGAAATTTACCGAGAAGGGCGACGTGCTCATCAAGTTGGCCTTCCTCGAAGAAACAGAGTCGAACGCGCTTGTACAATTCTCGGTAAGTGACACCGGGATAGGTATCAAGGAAGAATTGTGTGCTCATGTCTTTGATTCCTTTACACAGGTTGATGGAAGCATGACAAGACAATACGGGGGCACCGGTCTTGGCCTGGCAATTTGCAAGAAACTGGTCGAACTCATGGATGGCGAAATTGGACTCGACAGTGAATTCGGTAAGGGCTCTACTTTCTGGTTCCGACTTAAGCTGAAAAAAGATGATACCGGCAACCTGCGAAATGCAAGAAGCCTGAAAAAAGGAAGTATCGCGGGTGCAAAGATCCTTCTGGTGGACTCTAACGACACCATCTGCCGGATCACCCAGGCACAGGTGGAGGGTTGGGGAGCCCAGTACGAAAGCTCAGCTAATGCAAAAACAGCCCTGCACAAGCTATACCTGGCCGAAGAACAGGGCCATCCCTTTGATATCGTATTGCTGGATAAGCAATTACCAGACATGAATGGAATCACCCTGACAAAAAAGCTCAGGCAGGATGAAAAACTCAAGAACACCAAGGTAATTATCCTCAGCTCAATCGCACAACTGGCAGAAAGTGGTGAATGGATGCTTGCCGGTGTTGAAGCCTACCTGAACAAGCCATTACGCCAGTCTGATCTTTTTAATTGCCTGGTAAAAGTCTATGCAGACAGCCAGGACCAGACGCAACCGATGCGTATCATCAATCCCGGGGAAGGGTCGGAAGAAAATCAAAACATCGGTGGTTATGTCCTCGTAGCCGAGGATAACCCAATAAACAAGGAATTGATTACCCAGATGCTGGAGAATTTTGGTTGCCGCTATAAATTTGTTTACAACGGCAAAGAAGCACTTGACGCAGTAACCAATTATCCTCTTGACCGCCAGACAGACCCTTACGACATGATATTAATGGATTGCCAGATGCCTGAAATGGACGGGTTTGAGGCCACCGCAGAAATTCGTAAGTGGGAAGCATTACAGCAGGACAGCCACATTCCCATCGTGGCCCTGACAGCCAATGCCCTGCAGGGGGACAGGCAGCGATGCCTTGACTCAGGTATGGATGACTACCTCAGCAAGCCTTTTACCAGTAACCAGTTATTCGGAATGTTGAAACAGTGGTTGCCCATGGAAGTTTCAAAAGATATCGAGGAAATCCCAGTGAACGGAGAAGAAGTACCGGAAAAGGGCCATATCTCTTTCCTCGACCCGGAAGCTATATCGCGCATTAAGCAGCTACAGCGGGCTAATTCAGCAAACATGCTGTTAAAAATCATTGACCTCTACCTTGAGAAAAGTCCTGAATTAATGCAGGAGATCAGCGAGGCAATTTCCACTGGTGATGCCAACAAGCTCCGTCATGCCGCGCACAGTCTGAAATCCAGTAGCGCCAGCCTGGGGGCAAATGAAATGGCTTCATTGTGCAGTGAACTTGAAAAAATGGGGCGAAATGAAAACCTGGAGAATGCACTGGGCAAGCTGGATTTTCTCGAGTTTGAATTCGAGGGGGTCTGCCGTGCACTCCATTTTGAAAGCCAGAAGGAAGCCGCATAAACCGGGGGTAGCAATTATGAATGAAGAGAAGAAAACCTTACCGCTGGTACTCGTGGTCGAAGATGACGAGGCTGCGCGCCTGATGATCCGCGAAGCTCTTGAGCAGAATGATTTTGAAGTGGAGGAGGCGCATAACGGACTTGTAGGCTTACGTTCCTTCAATGAACGTGTACCCGACATTATCCTTTCTGATGTGATGATGCCATACATGGATGGTTTTGAATTTTGTACCGAAGTCAGGAAGCTTCCTGCAGGCCAGTACATTCCCATATTAATCATGACCGCACTTGATGATTATGAGTCAATCACCCGGGCATATACGGTTGGAGCTACCGACTTTATCACCAAGCCCATAAATTACCTGCTGTTGGCGCACCGCTTGCAGTACATGCTGCGTGCCAAGCGTACTGCAGATGAATTACGAAAAAATGAAAATCGTCTCGAAAATGCTCAGAGGCTCGCGCGCATCGGCTACTGGGAGCTGGAGCTGGGCTCGGGCCGAATGCATTGTTCTACAGAATTGAAGAACCTGCTGGAAATCGATGATACGAGAAAGATAGAAAATATGGATGAGTTTATCCGCCACGTGGTTGACGCAGATCGAGATGAATACCTGAATTGCTATATTGAAGCGCGAAAAAACAGGAAGGGATTCACCATGGAGCAACGGCTGACTACGGGATCTGGTGCTTTAATTCACGTGGTGAACTTTGCCGAGTATCAAACTGATAACCAGTTCGGAAACGATGTGCTTTCAGGCGCGATACAGGATATTACAAACAGGAAACGTGTCGAACAGCAGGTCGAAAACCTGTCCTTCTACGATAAGCTAACGGGTCTTCCCAACAGGCAATACTTTCTTCGCAACCTGCGCCAATCACTCAACCTGGCTACCAGGAAATCCAGAAGGCTAGCCGTACTGGTATTGAACCTTGATCGATTTGAACGAATCAACAATAGCCTTGGATTTGATGCCGGTGACCAGGTTCTGCTGACTATCAAGGAAAGGCTGAAAGAATGCGTGCGCTCCTGTGACCTGGTGGCCAAGGGTGAAGAGGAATCAAGCAGTGCCCTCGCACATCTCGGTGGCGACGATTTTGTCGTCATGGTAACTGAGCCCGGTTCTGCTGAAGATTCGGCAGTCGTCGCTCGGCGGATAACCGAAAAACTCTCTGAACCCATCATGCTGGGCGAAAACGAAATTACCGTGACCAGTAGTGTTGGCATCAGTGTTTTCCCAGATGATGGTCACTCGGAAGAAGAACTAATGAACAATGCCAGCACAGCGCTTCAAAATGCGAAGTCTGAGGGCAGGAATCGCTTCAAATATTACAAGAAAGAAATGAACGTGAGAGCATTTGAAAAGCTATCACTGGAGGCAAATCTTCGACGTGCCCTGGAAAAAGATCAATTTGAGCTTTTCTACCAACCCAAGATGTCGCTTCTGAATGGGCAGGTTTACGGCGCCGAAGCGCTGATTCGCTGGTGTCACCCGGATATCGGCCTTGTTTCCCCGGCAGAATTTATACCCGTGGCAGAGACATCAGGCCTGATTATTCCAATCGGAGAATGGGTTATAGCCGAGGCTATCCGCCAACTGGAAGCCTGGCAAGGCACGGGGATTTCGATTCAAAATCTTTCGATCAACCTGTCAGCCAGGCACATGCACGACAGGAAACTGCCCGGTTTACTAAGGGCAGCTTTTGAAAAACACAAGGTGGATCCCGGGCTGTTTGAAATCGAGGTGACCGAAAGCATGGTGATGGATAACATAGACAACGTTATACCCATACTGCGTGACCTTCAATCTATTGGCCTGACAATTTCTATTGATGACTTTGGTACGGGCTACTCTTCCCTCGCGTACATGAAAAAACTTCCGATAGATACCATCAAGATTGACCAGTCTTTTGTCAGGGACCTTCACGTAAATGATGAAGACCGCGTGATCGTCGATGCAATTACCGCGCTTTCAAAGAGCATGAATCTCAAGGTAATTGCAGAAGGCGTCGAGAACGCGGAACAGGCCGACATACTGCTTCAAAGGGGTTGTGATATTGGCCAGGGCTACTACTACAGCCGTCCAGTTAATGTAAAGGAATTTGAAGAATGGTACCTGGGTATGCAGCAAGAGGAAAAAAACGTTGTAAACCTGAAATAGACGCAGTACCAGCAAACCTTATTTTACACTTGCATCTAATATCGCTACAGTAAAGCCCACTTGCTGATACTGTAGGTAAACAATGCAACGAAATAGTCCTTCCCTCGTGTGGGATCTGCCAACCCGTTTATTCCACTGGCTTATCGTCGCCCTGGTTTTTTTCTCCTGGTACAGCGTTGAGATCTTGGAAGACATGGATAAGCATTTTTTAAGTGGCTACTGTGCACTGGGCCTGTTGCTTTTTCGCCTTACCTGGGGTTTTCTTGGTACGAATTACGCACGATTCAAAAGCATGCTGTATTCACCGGCGCAAATCTGGAGCTACGCTTCTAACTTATTTAAAAAGGATTCGCAAAAATTCACAGGGCATAACCCACTCGGCAGTCTTTCTGTGTTCGCATTGCTCGGGGTCATGTTACTACAGGCCATCAGCGGCCTTTTTTCCAATGATGAAGACTGGTACTTCGGTCCTCTTAGTGACTACGTTTCAACAAAAACCGCGGACAGGTTGACGGAATTTCACCATTTGAATTTTAACATTCTCCTGGGCCTGATCGTCCTTCACATACTGGCAGTCTTTTTTTACCTGTTTTTCAAGAAAGAAAACCTGCTGTTACCCATGATAAGTGGTAAAAAAAGTATTGATGATCAGGCTGCGAATGCCGTGGTGTCTTCTAAATCCGGTATTGCCCTGGTGATATTGATTGTATGGGCCGCGGCAGTTTTCCTGATGGTCAAATTCGCGTGATATGAAACAAAAAAGGGCCGCTTCAAGCGACCCTTTTTCTGCTACTACTGGAGCCGAGTTAAAAACTAACTTTTCGGTTCTCTTGATTTAAAGGCCCGGTGGCATCCACCACAATTATCTCCACCAAATTTCTTCGGGTTAAAACTGTCGATATCATACGATGGGTCAGCCAGGCCGTTCATATTTGAAGTAAAGTCCATCGCCCTTTTTTCAAACTTATCCCAGTCCTCCCAGATCTCTGCCTTGGCTCGACTGCCCTTTACGATACTGTTTGGAATAAAACCTTCCGTGACCATCTTGGAAAGCCAGGCTATCTCCGCGGCGTTCTTGTGAAAGCCGGCCTTATCTCCCGCAAATTTTGCGCCGATCATGCGACCAAACTTGTACTCGATTACACGGAAAAGACCATCACGAAATTGAAACGCCTTCTCTTCAGGCGTCCTCGTGTCTTCTCTCGCTGAAATACTTCCCGCAGTAAATAATAATGACAAACTCAAACAAATTACCAATACTCGACGTACACCCATGCTAAGTCTCCCACCTGTTCAGAATGTTGGAACAAACAATGTGCACGAATTTCCATGCACGTGCGAAGTGATAATCTACCACAATTGCGCTACTTGAAATACGATGGAAGATACAATTCTGCAGCCCTGGCGGGATGAGATAAGTGACTGATAGTTATGGATAATAATTCTGAAATGTTGGCGCGCACTGAAAAATTGAAGATTTTCCTGTGTATTGCGCTGTTCATTTTGTGTTTTGCCTGTTTTGATGCCGCCCTGCTACATGGTTTCGTCTGGGATGACAGCCTGGCCATCGTTGCCAACACAAATATTCATGGAATTAGCACTGAAAATGTAAAGTGGGCTTTAACCACGAGGTTTGCTGGCCACTATCAACCCCTGAGTTGGCTGACATTAATGCTGGACTACCATTTCTGGGGGCTTGACCCCTTTGGTTTTCACTTGACGAATATACTCATCCATGCCTTTAACGCGGTGTTACTTTTTCTTTGTATCCTGACCTTCCAGGGTATTTTTGACCAGCGTTTCCCTCTTGCTGTTTCACAAACTCCTGGCACTACACTCAACTACCAGGTTCTCCTGTGCTCCTTTTTTGCAGTGCTTTTCTATGCCATTCATCCGCTGCGCGTGGAGTCTGTTGCATGGGTGACGGAAAGAAGAGACGTATTGAGCATACTTTTCATTCTTATCAGCCTCAATTTTTACTTTCGCCATTTCAACAAAAATGGACAACGAGGTTTTTCGTTATATTACTATGCGTGTTTTCTTACCTATCTCCTGTCACTGTCCTGCAAGGCTTGGGGTATCACTTACCCGGTCGTGTTGATCCTGGTTGACCTTGTTTTACAGAGGGGTCCGGTTTCCAGGAAGCAGTTTTTCGCCTCCCTAAAAACAAAATTACCCTTTGTCCTGGCTTCAATTGTATTTGCTTACCTTGCTTATTCCGCCCAGAGCAGCGCCGGTGCGGTGATTTCGTGGGAAAAAATGGGCCTGGCTGAACGACTGTTGCAATCAGCCCATGGTTTCAACATGTATCTCCTGAAAACCGTGTATCCCTTTAACCTGTCACCGCTTTACTCGCTCGCACAGGTCAATTTTTTTCGGCCTTATTACTACTTTCACTTCGTGTGCAGCCTGCTCCTGTTTTTAGTGTGCCTTTACCACTGCAAAAAGAACAGCTTGCCCTTGTTACTTTTCATGCTCTATCTCGTGCTTTTGTCGCCAGTTATCGGGATTACACAAAGTGGTCCACAGCATATGGCCGACCGATACAGTTATTTCGCACTGCTTCTCCTGTCATTTTTTATTGCCACCGCGAGTACGCGGCTATTCATGTCCAGCAATCCTGAAAATAGCACTCATAAATATTCCCCCCGGATTTTTCTACTGCTTGCCGTATTGGTGCTTATTGGTCTTGGCACCCGGACCTCTCAGCAGCTATCAATATGGAAAAGTGAAGAGCTTCTCTGGACACATGCCATCCGGGTAGATGACGAAAATTTCCAGGCTTTTATCAACCGCGGCGAATTTCGTGCGAGAAACGGCTTTTGCGTGGACGCGGTGGCTGACTACAGCTCAGCGCTGGCCCTGGACCCGGAAAATTCCTATGCGCTTAATGGTCGAGCCCATTGCCTGCTGGTGCTTGGTAAAAACCATGCAGCCCTGGCTGACCTTGATAAATCCATCGACATTTATCCGCGCTACGTGAATGCATGGTTTAACCGCGCGGTCGTTCTAAATAACCTAGGCGATATTAACAAGGCAATTTCCAATTTCAGGAAAGTGCTATCGCTCATCGGTGAGTATGAACAGAACAACCAGTATTCGCGCAATACAAATTTCTATCTCGGCGTCATTTACCTTAATACCGGGGACGCGCACGAAGCCCTCAAGTATTTCAATGAAACGCTGAATATCGACGAGACACATGCGGCAGCACTTTATTACAGGGCATCGGCGCAACTTGTGTTGCAGGATACTCCTCGCGCAATAGACGATCTTGAAAAAGCACTTTTATATCTTGAGAGGGGTTCAACGTTGCGCAATGAAGCGAGTAAATTATTAAATAAGCTCGAGGAAAAGAGTAACCATCGATCTCACTGACCGGGCAATGGTGAATCAATGACGACCTCTTGATGGGCATAATAATTGTTCTTCAAGGGCCTAAATCGTACTTCGGCCATTTTTTACCTTGTGATAATTTTCAGGCTTTCTAAAATACATTTCTCTGGATTTTCATGGTTATGCCCTGGTAGCTCAGTTGGATAGAGCGACCGCCTCCTAAGCGGTAGGTCACAGGTTCGACTCCTGTTCAGGGCACCATTTTTAAAATGGAACTTGATGCCTGCGATGATAAAATTTATAACTTACAGTAATTTACGTGGTTCTTTTCCTAACTTTATGTAACAATGCTCAACTTTTGGGGTAATCGGGGACAATCGTGAATACACAGGCCAACCCATCTCATATCGGTCGTTACGAGTTACACGACAAGCTCGGTGAGGGTGCATCGGGCGTGGTGTATCGCGCCTACGATCCGGTGATGGACCGGGATGTCGCGATAAAATCCGTAAAAGCGGAAACCATGACCGAAGAGCAAATTGACCATGCCATGAATGAATTCAGGCACGAGGCCAGGGTTGCCGGGAAATACGCCCACGAAAATATTGTCGGTATCTACGATGTAATTCATGAAGGTCGACTTGATCACATCGTCATGGAGTTCGTACCCGGACGTTCTATCCTCGACTACATGATCGCGGTTGGACCGATGGACATAGATGAAACACTCTCGGTTATCCGAAAGTGCTGTGTAGGCCTTGCCTACATTCACTATCACGGGATCATTCACCGGGATATCAAGCCGGGAAATATCATGTATCACCCGGCGAATGACATCGTAAAGCTAACAGACTTCAGTATCTCCCAGAAAATTGAAGAACCTGCGGTGAAGGATACCGGCACCATCGCCTACATGGCACCGGAACACTTCGATCCAAACCGGCGTATTACCCAGCTTACTGACATCTTTGCCATGGGGTCTACCATGTATCGCATGCTGGTGAAGAAGTACCCTTTCACAAAAGACAACACCATCGACCAGATAATGAACAAGAATCCGATCCCTATCCAGGATCTACGCCCGGAGACCCCGCCGGAAGTTGTAAGCATTGTTAACAAGGCGATGGAAAAGGCCGACGCCGACAGGTTCCAATCCGCCGCCAGGTTTGCCAGGGAAATTGAAGCGGTAATGGGGCGTCTTTATCCCAACTCAGCCCTGCTCAATACTGCCAAGGAATACATGCTGGTTTAATGCCAGCTTGCTGAACTACGACTTACTTGGCTAACTTTCTCTGGAGTTCCCTTGCCAGGTCCATGAGCCGATCGTAATCCTCCAGCGACACATTGATCTCGGTTTCCAGTGAGGCCGTCTTTTGCGCAATGAGGCGCTCAACAAGTTCTGTAGATAACTTGTCATTGGACATGGAGTTCACGCTGCGAATACTTTCATCGGCCTCTTCCATGGACTTGATAAACAGGAACAGGCCAGTGCGATCATCCGGTTTTATCCTCTTTTTTTCCATGACCTGGACATCCCAGATAAGGCTTTCCAGGGCAGCAGCGGTGTCCTCGGCCCCGCTCCTGTTATCAAACAACTCGTAAAGCTTACTGGCATCAGCTTGTAATATATCCCCGGCCTGTGACTTTGGTTCCATGAAAGGGTCAGTAATACCATCTGTCGCTATAAGCATGGCAGTATCCGCCTTGGCATCAAAATATATGTCATTCAGGCAAAATTCGTCACCCATTCCTACGGCATTTGAAAGACCATGGTGCATGTACTGCTTTATGCGCTGCTGATAATTGAGCTCGGTGATGGCGATATTGTTTACCACCTGGCCGATTTCAGACCTGGCCCTGTCTTCAGCCTCCTCTTCGGTCATGCTCAGATCCAGCGGTAATACCTGCAACATTTTACCGTTTGCCTTTCGCGCAATAATTGACACGTCACCGGCGCCAAACGCATAAAGATTCTCACCCCGCTGAAGCAAGCCCGCGATTGCGGCATAGGCACCTGCATTAACCCTGGTAGATTCTTCGTTTATGGAGTGCAGCAAGTCCCTTAATTCGCTACTTCGCGCGAGTCGATGGGCATGCCTCTTCATTCTTTCGTGGATTAGTTGAACAACATCAGCGCCAGTCCGTGTTCCATCATGGTTGGAAGCGCCATCTGCGACCAGGTAGATATGCCCGTTCGCCGTCTTATAATGACCCCACATATCCTCTCCCTTGCAGTCATTATCAAAGTACTCTTTCCACTCAATTATCATTAGTCTTCCTGTTGAATTCCGGCGCACGCGTTCCGTACAGGAAATGATAGGAAAATATTACTCTCAGGTAAACAGGATACGACCCCGGGGTGGGCTTATTCGAGCTCTGCTGCGCTGGTCAAAGCCTTTATTGCGGGGCCTGGGACGTTGCGCCTGCAACGATGCTCGTTACAGGCGCACGCGAGTTGAACAAACTACTTTGTTCGTTTTAATGTTTCTGCCATCGCCGCATTAAGCACTTCCACGGCTGTCTGCATATCACCGGCTTCTTTTAATACGTCGGCCATCCGGTGATAGGCCATGTTCCGGACGGTTGCATTTTTACTGTTATCCAGGACCCTTCGGTACATTCTTACAGCTTCCTCGTGTTTGCCCTGCTCCTTGTATATCTCTTCCAGGGCATGCATCTGCAGCAGAATGGCCTTTTCGTTATCAGCATTCATGTCGTAGACAGAGTCCATGAGTCCGAGAAAACCATCCATGAGGTTGACCATGCTTGCCATGGCCTCAAAATCTTCCTGCGCCCTGGCCACAGAACTGGCACCCAGTAAAAATGTAAAAATTACAGCAGTAACCAGTTTTTTCATGCTTTTTCGTTTGCTTAACATGTCTTTTCTCCTCTTCTTGGGTATAAACAAAAATCTATTCGGCTGTAATTCGAAGGTGCCGGGGTATTAAATCGCCCTGGTGCCGGTACGCCAGCCAGTGTTGAAATTCCAGGTACCTTGATGGAACCGGCTGATACGCTGGACACGGACAGCGAAGTCGTTCCAATGCGAAAGCCCGTGCTGGAAACGGGCTTCCGTTCAACCCTGGTGTCTTCCAATTGAAGAAGTTGCACGCACACCAGGACAACAGCGACCAGCGCGACCCCACCGGCATACCTGCCCCAGGGTTTCGGCCGGCTACCGCCTGTGTTGATCTCAGCCAGCACTCGCGTTTTTAACCACGGCGAAGCTTCACCTTCCCGGTAAAGTTGCCGTAAAGTCGGTTTTAACCTGGGTTGAGCTCGATCTGTATTCATCGTTCCAATATGTCCCCGCACCTTGACTGCAGCTTTTTAAGCCCCCTGTGCAGCAGCGTCTTTACAGTGCCCGGTCGAACACCGAGGACAACTGCAGTCTCTTTTTCACTGAATTCTTCAAATATCCGGAGTAACACAACATCCCGCTCACGCCGGCTTAGTTCAAACAGGGCAATGTAAACCTCTTTTAGCTTTTGCTGGTTTTCAAGCATCGTCGTTTCTTCAAAACTGCCTTCATCCATCACTGTAGCTGCATGCTCATGGCGATATTTCCTGTTCATTTCATGACAAACATTTCTCAGCGTCCTGTAGAGCCAGCTAAACGGCATGCTGGCAAACCTGAATCCAGGTAATCCCCGGTAAGCCCTGATAAAGACTTCCTGCACCGCATCCTCCGCCAGCGATTCCCGGTAAAGGAATGCACCAGCCAGTCGATAAAGGCGAGCCTGGTGCAATTCAATAAATTGTTCAAAGGCGGCGATGTCTCCACCCTGGAAGCGTTTAACCAGCTCAATGTCCCTGTCACTGTTCAATTCGTTTATTGCCTGTTTAGAATGTTAGTGATACTTGTCCCCTGTTGGTTTACAGGTTTGACCATCTTTTTCAGCCAGCTACTGCTTATTTACGAGGGAGTTAATAATTATTATTAAATACAAAGGCTTATATGACATTTTCTACGCCCCTCATCACCACTTTTTTCAATACATTGCTGTACTTGCTATAATCACGGCCTGTCTTTAAAGGACCAGTCCCAAATGAACAGACGAGAATTTCTTTCCTCTTTCAGCAAGTATTCAGTGGTCGCGGGCGCGGGCGCAGTTGCCAACCAGGCAATCGGCAAAAGCCGTGAGCTGGGTGACATGACACTGCAGCATGCGAATGATAAATTTAACGCCATTTCAAAACGTCTCGATAATATCGAGGATAAACAGGACAAGATGATGAAGGCGCTTATCCTGACAACGGCTGTGTCCACGGGGATCGACCTCAGCCTGATACTCTGACATTCAGCGCAGCATTCGAGCTGCCTGTTTTTACTGTATTTCATCGTACGAGGCATTCGCTTCGTCTCTTTGTCGTACCTGTAGTTCCATTCATCCTGTTTGCCCTGTTCAATAAAAAATTGCGCACTAAACTTCTTCTCGACGCTAAACAAAACCCCAGTACTAACTGAACAGGAGAAACAAGATGAAAGTTGCAAACGACAAAAAATATATTCTTAGTGGTGTAATCGCGCTGGTACTTGCCGCACCCATGATGGCCAACGCCGCAATCGATACCAGGCCTGAATCAGCACAGTCAATGACACTGAATGTATCTGACCTGGACCTGACCCAGGACGAAGGCATCGAGACACTTTACGCAAGGCTGAAATCCAACGTCGATAAGGTATGCGGTGTAAAATACACTCACATTACCGGCTCTCGAGTGAGTTCATCGAAAATCAAGAGGCATCACAAGAAATGTTCTGCCGAGTCACTGGACCGCGCTGTGCAGAATATCGACCTCGAGGGTTTGACCGATCTTCACCAGCGCTCCCAGGGTTAATAGCCGGGACGCCTAATAATCCTCCTCCCCCTGGAAAAGAACACGCTCAAGATGGGCGTGTTCTTTTACTTTTTTGTTCACCAGTAGTCCGAAATCCCGGTACTTTCCATGTGTCTTGGTCAAGTTTCTTGATTAATGTAGTGAAACTATGCAGGATGGGTATTTGTAGATTACCAATAAGCGAGGCACGGCATGTCAGACTTTACCTACAAGACCCTTCCGGAGCTGGAACTCACGCCTTCCATTCGCTCCATACTGGACCAGCTTGAACCCTCAAACCAGGATATCGAGACAGCAGTTTCACTTCCCCCCGATGTTTATACCTCCGAGGAGTGGTGGGAATTTGAGAGACGTGCAATCTGGGACCGGGAGTGGGTCTGTGTCGGTCACCAGGGTTCAATACTGAATCCGGGAGACTATTTCTCCATCAATATAAACGATGAACCCATGCTGGTTCTAAAGGATGGCGAAGGCACGATCCGGGTGATGTCTGCTGTTTGTCAGCACAGGGGACATATACTGGGCGAGGCATCCGGGAATGCCAGCGGCTTTACCTGCCCTTTCCATCACTGGAGCTACGACCTCAAGGGGCAATTGCGTGGCGCACCAGAAATGGAGGCACATGCCACGCTTAAAGAGCTACGTGAATCACATTGCCTGCCGCAGCTTCGTGTAGAAATTTGGAATGGCTTTATTTTCGTTAACATGGATGGCAAGGCCAAGCCCCTGGCTCCGCGGCTGAAAAGGCTGACAGCAGAGTATGCCCCGCATCACATGGCCGATTTGCACGCGTCTCCCACGATGGAGTGGGCGGATAATCCCGTGGAACTACAAGTTCCTGCAGGAAAATGCCATTGAGCCTTACCATACTGCTTACCTGCATAAAGGCCCACACGATTTTGCACCGTCTACTCTTGCTTCTTTCGTGGAATGGGAAGACGACGACGATGGCGCGGTTTTTCACCCCACGGGCTTCGTGGAACTGGATGCGAATTTTAATCCGGACTTTGACTACAAGTGCCGTTTCCCCATCATAGAAACCCTCACCGAGAAAGAACGTAAGCGTGTCATGTTTGCCTCAGTCATGCCTAACCTCTTCATGGGCGCGGTGCCCGATGGTGTTTTCTACTACGTTATGATTCCACAGGGCGCCAACAGGATGACGATTCGCGTAGGCGGACTGTACCCCGAGGCGACACTCAAAATGCCGGAATTTAACGAGCTTGCCATAGCAACAATTGAAGGTGTGGGTGTATATAACGACCAGGATACCGTGGCAAACACACTGACGCACATTGGTCTGAAATCGCGTTTTGCAAACCGCTCTCGATACGCACCCCGCGAGAAAACCCTTTCCCAGGTAAACCGCTGGCTTATCAAGCGTTACCTGGCCTATGCGGCTGAGTTCGACGACAGCTACCGCGTCATGCCAAAGGCGGTCTAGCGGATCCTATTGGCCGTGCTTATAAACATTCGCGGGGCGACGTTTTTATAGTTGACTCTATGTCGTTGAAAATACGTTCAGTACTTTTTGCCGCCTGCGTGGTTATTACCGGCTGCCAGTCCACTTTTGGTCCGCGCGCCCTGGAACGCACCCACCCCGCTTACAACCAGGCTATTGTCAGCTCTGTCAACGAACAAATGCTGCAAAACCTGGTGCGTATTCGCTACCGCGACGTACCCTTCTTTCTCGAGATTGGCAGCGTCACCGCGAGCCTTTCCCTTGGAGGCAGTGCCGGCGTTGATGCCAGTGTCAACCTGGGTGGAAATGAATCGGTCAGCCCCGACGTGGGGATAACGTATTCGGACAATCCCACGATTTCCTACACACCTTTACAGGGTGAGAACCTGCTAAAAAGCATCCTTAGCCCCCTGCAACTCGAGTCATTGCTTGTCCTCACGCAATCGGGCTGGAGTATTTCCAGGGTATTCGGTTTGTGCCTGGAACGAATCAATAATCTTCACAATGCGCCCACGGCATCAGGACCGACACCAGACTCGGCTCCTGAATTCAGGAAATTTGATCGCTTATTACATTTGCTCAGGGTACTTCAGAAAAACCAGCTGATAGAGATTGGCTCTAGCACGAGTAACGAAGAAACCCAGATCGTAATCAAGTTACTTCGAACCGATTCCGCTTTTAAGGGGGAAATGGAAGAAGTCTATGAATTACTTGAACTGGATCCCGGCCTGGACCAGTTCACCCTTGCAACTGATTTTCTAAGCATTGATGACCGGGTATGGACTGTCCGGCCACGCTCCATTTCCAGCCTGCTGTACTATCTCTCGCAAAACGTGGATATACCAGCATCCCATGAAAGTGCCGGCTTTGTAACAGTGACAGGTTCTGATTCAGGCGACACATTTGACTGGGCACAAACACCCGCAGGACAACTGTTCAAGGTCTCTCACTCTGTTGAACAACCGACCAACGCATCGATTGCGACCTACTATCGTGGCCACTGGTTTTACGTGGACGATCGTGACCTTCGTTCCAAGTCGACTTTTATCCTGCTGAGACAACTATTCGATCTTCAAGCCGGTCAAACCCGCTATGAAGGTCCAACCCTGACACTTCCCGTTGGAGGGCGGTAACCCATGAATAATCCTTGTCTTTTGTTCACCATGTTCTTCATTGTGCTGCAGTTGCAGGGGTGTGCGGCGGGTGCGGTAATCGATGTCGTGGCGGAAACTGTCGAAGCGGGTGTTGAATTAACCGGCACGGTTGTTAAAACCGCCGTGGATGTGGTGATACCTGACGGTGACGAAGAAGACGAGTAAGCCGGGACAGTTATCTCAGGAAAGCAGCAGGTTGCGAACGTAGTACCCGAGATACTGTTTATCCATCTCATCCAGGTCATCAAAGCTGACGCCTATCTCGTAGAGGTAATCTTCGCTTCTCTGGTCAACCCACATGACGGTGGCTGTCGCTATCATGGCGACCCTGTTACCTTCATCCTCCACTTCAAAACCGAGTTGCAAAGTGCTTCCAGCATGCGGTGATACGGAGGCAAGGACACTGGCACCACTGACTGAAATGTTTGTAATCCTGGCGTCCAGGCCCTGCTCCCCTTCCATTTGGAGAGTTGCCTTTATTTCCACATCTGTGCGTGGATCCCATCGCGTGTCACTTCGATCAACGCCACCGACGTCAAGATCAGGCAGGGTTTTCTGCATTTCCAGCAGGAAATCCCGGCAGGAGTAATAACGGTTTTTTGGATCCTTTTCCAGTGCACGCATGATACAACTGGAAAATTCTTCCGGTATTCCCTTTACCACCTTGCTGGGTGCGGTTGGAATAGTCTTTACCTGGTGATTGAGTAACTCTTTCAGGCTCCGGGTGTTTGCGAAAGGATGAATTCCGGTAACAAGCTTGTAAAGAATAAGGCCGAGAGAATAAATATCCGCTCTCGCATCGAGGTAGGCGCCATAGAACTGCTCGGGTGGCATATACAATGGTGTTCCGTAAATCTTGCCCTCCTCTTTTCTTTCCAGTTCCAGTAGCGCTGCAATGCCAAAATCAAGGACAAAGACCTCGTTCGAATTTGTAATGAAAATATTTTCCGGCTTTAGATCAGAATGCACCACGCCTTTGCCATGGGCAAAATCCATCCCGAGGATCACCTGGTGAATTATCTTGAATGACTCCCTGACACCAAGAGGAGCCTGGGCGTCACGCATCACCTGGCCAAGGTTCATTCCATTAACAAGCCGCATAACGATAAGCGCGGACTGTTCATGGTCAACAACGTCGTATATGGGAACGATGTTGGAATGTTCTACGCGCGCAATGATCTGTGCTTCGCGGACAATACGATCCACGTGAAGGACATCACTACTGGATCGCGGAAATGATATTTTCACCGCTACAGGTCTTAACAGGCGTTCATCAAAAGCCCTGTAAACCTCGCCAACAGCCCCTTTACCGATCAGGTTATCAAAGCGATACCTGCCCAGGGTTTGTCCTGCGAATGTTGCCTTTGTGCTCATTAAAATCCACTTGTCCGGCTTTACCCGGCCTGTTGTATAAAAAATTGCGCGGCTACCTTACCAGTGAATCAAGGTGAAGGTCTAATATTCAAGGAAAATCGGGTTTAACTCTCCAGGACGCGAGGCTGAAAAGGTGTCCAGTCATCATTAGCTGCGACATTCGTTCCAGGCTGGCGCTGTTTTTCATGCTGCTGCCCGAGGGTATTGTGGCTTTCTTTCTGGAACAGGATAGCGTCATAGGCAAGTCGCTTACTCGTATCCATCAGTACCTGGTAGGCCTCGTTGATAACCGTGGCATTCCATTCTTCTCCACCGAGGTCCGGGTGTGCCTTTAGTTTCTGCATCAGGGTGCGATAGCTGGACTGGATAATCTCCCGCGGAGCGTCTGGTTGCACGTGCAGGATTCGATAGTAATTACGCTTGTTTTCCATGCCGGGTATTCTGTAGAGAACTCCACCGATCTATCGGCCTGGATACCGCTAACTTGAGAAACTGGTGAAGCCGAAATAAAGGGTTTACAGGCTTACCGAGCGCAGCTGCGCTGGTTCGCACTGGGATTCAGCGACATTCTCCTGGAACAGGCCTGCCTCATCCATTAACACCCTGTCCTGGTAGCCATCAATCCAGATAGCCTCCCTGTTGCGAGCGGCCATAGTAATGCTTGAACGTTCACTGGCATCGGCTATAGCCCGGTGCAGCTTGAATATGACGAGTCCCTCTTCTGCTCCCTGGAAACCGGGCACTGCGTCATCGGTTACCGCAACGACTTCTACCTTGCCACGATAATGAGCCATCACGAGGCGCGCATGGGATTCTACACCAGACAGGCCCTTCTGGGATTCATTCACTATTTGCCAGGCCTCTTCGATTGGTACATTGAAAGCCTTGTGCCCGATAATGTCCCTGCCGCAGAAAAAATAGTGGTTTTCAAGACCGTTTCGCCGTAACTCCCGCTGCATGATACGAAGGGCATTGGCATCGTCATTGATATCGCGAATTATCGGTGCCTGGTTGTCTATGGATATCCAGCTACGACTACGCAGGGCATGTACAGCGCGGTGGGTGTTTTCCAGCCAGCGCAGTCCACCGGATGACTCCTCCATGTACGAACCGTCCTCTTCTTTTTCCAGGAATTCATCGGGGTGATTGAAGTGAACCATGAAACGCAGGTTTACCCTCGGATAGTATTCATGAAACGCATCCAGCATGGACAGGAAATTGTCATCAAACCTGCCAGGAAAGAAAGCGAGTTCCTTCGTGCCGATTCGAATAGACTCGATACCAGATTCCGCCAGTGCAGATAACCACGCAGCCAGGTTGCGGTTGCTGAGTACCATGGGGTCACCCCCCGAGAGTAGCACTTCGCGAAGTAAGGGCCGCCCGGTTTCCGGGTGAATACCATCGTTTTCAATAACCAGCTCATTATGCTCGGAGATATAAGAGACGACGCTGGCGATTTTTGCCAGGCTCTTGGCAGCCATGCTGCCATCATCTCTCTCCAGCTCTTTGCCGGCGATGAGTTCTTCACGGTAACAGAATCGACAATGGGCCGAACAGGTCGATGCGACGTAGATAAGGGCCAGTTCGTACTTGTGAAGCAGACCCTCTACCGGGCTGTAGCTCAGCTGTGCCGCTGGATCGGGAGAACCTGCCAGGTCCATCGTCTCACGGGGGCTGGCCTTGACCAGGGTGCGCATAGCCGGGCTTTTGCGGGCCTGTTCGAGGTAATGCCTGGTAATTTTCACCGGCATCCTGGCCTCGATGTCCCTTTCGCCACCCATGAGAGACCTGAGCGACTGTAATTCAGACTCGCTGTAAAAAGACTGCATGTCATCGGGGACCTGCTGCTCGATGAACTTTCTCAGGCCCTTGATGATCTGCCGGTCATATTTACTGTTCTGCACCGTATCCAGGAAGTCCTGCTCCCTGGTGCCAGCCACGTATTTCACGGTATCTAGCATGAATAATTCCAACCCCTGGTTTTATTATTTTTATTCGCCGTTTGAACGCGGCTCTTATTGTTTGCCTGTCGACAAGGCGTGCTTCACGAATGAAGGGATTATACCCAAATTATTGATTTTTATCTAAAAAAACCTTGGTGTCCTGAAAACCCGCGTTAAATTAATGACTAAGCGCGGCTTCTGAATGTGGTATTTGTACCACTGCCTTTTAGATCATTGTGTGTACCCGGGCGTTTGTGTAGCCTGAATTCATGACTCAAGACAAGCGCATAGCGGTGGTGACGGGGGCTGCCAATGGAATCGGGCGCCATTTTTGCCATACCCTGGCCCAATCCGGCATTGACGTAGCCGGTATCGATATCGCGGATCAGCCTGCATCCACGGCGACTGTGGAAAGCGACGCCCCCGCCTATCTTCCTCTCAAGGCTGATGTCAGTAACCTGGCCGAGATGCAGCAGTCGCTGGACAGGGTTGTGCAGAAACTTGGCAAGATTGACATTGTTGTTGCCAACGCTGGCATTTATCCATCCGGCCCATTTGATGAAGTGACAATGGAAGACTGGCGCCAGGTGATGCGTGTCAATCTCGATGGTGTATTTTGCACCCTCCAGGCAGCACTGCCTTACCTGAAACAAAACGCCTGGGGCCGAATCGTGGTCGTATCATCAGCCGCCATCTGGCACGGTGTCCCGCTGCAAACACCCTACGTTGCCTCAAAGGCGGCGCTAATCGGCCTGGTACGCTCCCTTGCCGGCGAAGTCGCCGAACATGGAATTACCGTGAATGCCATATCACCGGGACTGACGGAGACCGAGAACCTGATGAATAGCTGGCCCGGTACCCTGTTCGACTGGGTTGTGGAAGCACAGTCCATCAAGAGACGCATGCAACCGCAGGATCTTGCCAGTACCCTGCTATATCTTATCGATGAGCAAAGTGATTTTGTCACTGGCCAGACTATCAATGTCGATGGTGGCTTTGCCAAGCACTAGGGATAATTTCCCGCTCCCATAAAAAAACCGATTTTTCACTCATCGCTGTCAACCATTTTCATCCCCGGGGTGTATAGAGTGGAAATAGAAGCAGGTCGAATACCCGCTTTCAAGGAAAACTCTCAACCAGGGGAAAAACATGTCCTTATCATTGTCCGTTTTTATACTGATGTACGTAGTCGCCGGCATCGTTGTCGCCATGGAGTATTGCAAGTCGTGATGCAATTTCAGGTTCGATAATGTCAACCAGTTTTCAATAAGTCGTGTATACCTTTTAGAGACACAATATTCATAGACGCCAAGTAAGCGAGGAGCAAAACGATGGAAGAACTATTTATGTTCATTTTATTTTTACTATTCATAGGGGTGCTGATATTTATCATCACTGCCGTGTACAGAACCTATTACGGTAACCGTGCGTATCGCTTTGGTTACTCGTCACGAGCTGAGTATCTCAAGGCAGTACCAAAAACAGTGGACGAGAAACGCGACGCCGTGGACCAGGCCTGCAAAGGGCTCGTAATTTGCCTGCTGGCGCTGATGTTTCCGCCTCTTCTACTGGTTGGCCTGTTCCCGTTGTTCTTTGGAACACGTAAGACCATCTCGGTGTGCATGGGCCTGGATGATAGTGCAGACACCCAGGAATAATGACTCAAGCCCGGGAGGGTGGGCAGACTCAAGCAGAAGAGTCCACTCCTGAAAACGATATTGCTGATTTCCTGGCCGAGGTAAAGGCCGGAAATCAGCACGCCTACGAGGCTATTGTCAGGCGTTATCAAAAACGCGTGTTTGGCCTCGCCTACATGATCGTGCACGACAGGGAAGGAGCGGAAGACATAGCCCAGGAGGCATTTTTTCGTGCCTACACGCAACTTCATCGCTATGACCCGGAAAAGGAGTTTTATCCATGGCTGGCCACGATAACCGTCAACCTGTCCCGTAATTGGCACAGGGATAAAAAGCCGGAACAGTCACTGGACATGGAGCAATACGAAGCGAGTTCAAAGCAGGCAGAACATATTGGTCATGTCGACACACTGATCGGCGATGAAAGCAATACCAGGCTCTGGCAGCAGGTGGCGTCCCTGCCGCAGGGTGAACGGACTGCAGTATTACTTTTTTACCGACAGGAACTGAAACTTGAAGAAGTTGCTGCCACGCTGGGTGTGAGTGGTGGTACAATCAAAACCCTGTTATTTCGTGCCAGGAAAAAACTGCGTGAGCTTATTAGCGCACATGACAATTCGGGCAAGATAACGGATGGAGCGTGACAGATGAAATGTACAGACATCGAAAACCTGCTTGATTCGCAAGCACTGAAAGAATGGCCAGGTGAACAACTAGCCCGGGCACATGCTCATGCGGAATCCTGCGAGAAGTGCCAGGCCCTGCTTTCTGCAGAACTTGACATGCAGGATTCCCTCGCGGGCCTCGAGGAACCTGCTGTCCCCGAGAACCTGGCCGCCAGTGTAATGGCACGTATTGAAGAGTCAGAAAAAAGTTTTGCGAAGGAAGCAATTCCAATGGCACTGGGTGGAACAACTGCCTGGTCGATCATCATGCTTGTTGCTGGTTTTACCATTACCCTCGGACTGTACAGCTATAAACTGTTCCAGGGTCAGTCCACCCTGTTTAACATCTTTTCCCTGTGGAATGGTGAATGGTCTCAATGGGTAATGACACCTCTACAATTTAACCAGGTAGGCCTGGGACTGGCATGTGGGTTTATCTGCTATGCGATGGGTTTCCTGCTCATGCTGGAACAGAAAGAGGACAACTATTAAAAAAGGCGATGACCGGCAATACCGATCATCGCCCGATTTGAGCCAGCGCGGGGTCTAGCGACCCGGTCCACCACGCTGCCCACCACGTGGCCTCTGCCCTTGTCCCGAACCACGCGCATTGTTACCACCTCTACGCTGCATCCTGTTTTTTCGCGCCGCGCGAGCCTCATCCTGGCCAATCTCACCGTTTCCATCGCGGTCCATACGGGCGAAACGTTCTTCCGAAGCGTCCGCACGCCGAGCCTGGATTTCTTCAAACGACAAGCCACCACTTCCATCGGTGTCAGTTTCAGAAAATCGCTGCTGCGCTCTTTCCTGTCGACCCTGCCTGCGCTCTTCGCGCGTGATAAGCCCATCGCCATCAGCATCAACCTGGTTGAATCGTTCCAGGTCGGCATCGGGCCGCGCAGCCTGCAGTTCCTCAAACGACACCGCGCCGTCGCCGTCAGTATCAATATTCGGTTGTGCCGAAATGGCCGGCAGGTAACTCACAGATCCGAGTAAACCTATTATCACTAGCTTGTTTTTCATTTTCTTTCTCCTGTTAATTTAAATGGGAGCAATGCGCTCTCGCTAACATTTAACGAAGTGAAAGACACGGCGTTTACATTGAATTAAGGAAGAAATGTGCAAGTGAAAAAAATGTGGTCCACCGAGCTCAGAACCTGGAACTATCCAGTTCCACGTCGGCATCGCCCCATGCCTGTTTGAATCTCACCATGAAATCAGAAGCCTGCTCATGCCGGCCCTGCGCGGCAAGTGCCTGGGACAGGCCAAGCAGTGCATAAGCGTTTTCCGGGTGTTCACGCAGGTCCTGCCAGTACACGACTTCCGCTTCACCCGGACGGCCTGCTTCCAGCAGAACGGCGCCAAGGTAGTGGCGCGACGGGAAATACCACTCCGGTGGTTCTGAGTAGGTCAGCGCATCCTGTAACCTGACTGCGCGCGATAGCTGGGCCACCGCTTCATCGTGATTTCCGCGACGGGAGGCAATGTCCCCGGCCAGTATGGCCGCGGCAATATTGAGCAGGCTACGGGCATCACTGGCAAAGGTCACGTAAGTATCCATGCCCTCCTCGGCTGCCAGTTTGCGCACAATACCCAGCTCCTTGCGGGCCTTGTTTCTCTCGCCCATGTTGATAAATGCAAGCCCTCGAGCGTAATGCCAGATACCTGTCCAGTACTTCGATGTTGCCGGCGGCCTGGGTTCTTCAAGTACCTTGTCCCACATGCCAAAACGCACCATGGCGACAATGGGCTGGCTGAGAAATTGTTCAAACGAGCGGAGTCCATCGCCGGTAATGGCAGCGGGAATGGATCCATGTACTTTCCTGGCGGCCTGCAGGGCATCCTCACTTCTCCCGAGGTACATCGCTGACCAGACCAGGAAATGCACGTTGTGGGGATAGTAGCCAAGTGGGTAAATGCCCTGCGCGCGACATTGCGCTATGTAGCCTTCATCAGCCACGGAGGCAAGGTCGTTCGCCGTGTAGGAATCGGCATAACGCCCTATGCGCATGTAAATATGGGATGGCATGTGCACCAGGTGACCAGCGCCGGGAGCCAGCAATGCCAGTTCATCGGCCGCGCGCTCACCCAGTTGCGCTCGCTCTTTTTCCACGATGTGAATGTAATAATGTCTCGAACCCGTATGCTCGGGGCTTGAGAGCATGGCCGGTTCAAGAATGCCCATGACCTTGCGCGTATTGGCATAGGGTTGACCGTCACCGTCCCAGTAGTCCCAGGGGCTCAGGTTCATCAATGCAGCAGCATACAGCGTGGCTACATCCACGTCATCCGGGTATCGAGCATAAACCCTTGCCATGGCGTCAGCGTAGGCCTGGTCCAGTTCGCTCCTGTCATCCACGGCTTCTTCCGCGTAGCGAAGTGAAAGTGTTTCAATCAATATTCGTTCTTTCTCCGACACTCCCTGTCGAAGTTTCATTGCAGACTGGATCGCCATGTACGCAGGTTCTGCCACTTCCGGCTGCATCGGCAGGTTTATGTTTGGACCCAACACCAGCGCCCAGCCCCAGTAGGCCATGGCATTTTCACGGTCAAGACGCACGGCTTCCTTGAAAGCCCGCAAGGCTTCTGAATGATTAAAGCCATAGGTAAGTCGCAGTCCCTGGTCAAAAAAGTACTGGGAATCTGCACTGGCCGTGGTCACGGGCATGGAGTATGTCCCAAGACCTTCAAGCCGCGGAGCAATGGGGCTTGTTGCTGTAAAGGGATCAGCATCAAGCGCCTTTGGATCATGCATTTGAGACAGGCAGGGAAATGTTGCGAGGCAACATTGGAAAATAACTAGTATGACTGCTTTATTTCTCATTTGAATGACACCCCGGTATGGCTCAGACCTGATCCTAGCATGAGATCAGGCTTGAATTGATGCAAGAGTACACATTATCCTGCCTCGCTGTTACTAATGATGATGGTGGCGGTGCTATGGAAAAAGGCGTACGTAACTTTCTCTTGATCGGACTCGCTATGCTACTACTGGGGACCGGTTTTACCTACTGGGGTGTCAGCAATATCCTGGAAACCCTTGAGGCCAGTTCCTGGCCAACGACAAAAGGACTGGTTAAAAAATCAGCTGTAAGAGTTGATAAACGCAGAGAAAGGACCGATGCCGATGACAAGAGCGGATTACGATACCGCACTTATACCTACTATATACCCGAGGTCGTATACGAATACACCGTAAACAACAAAAACTACACCTCCGATCGCATTACGACTGCCAAAATCGAATACAGAAACAAAAAGACTTTTGGAATTAGAATAGGTGCTCCTGCGCGGAGCATCGCCCAATCGATTGTTGATAACTATAAAGCAGGTTCCACGGTTGACGTTTACCATCAGCCGGGTGAGCCCGGAACGGCACTGTTGGACACGTCCCTGAGATTTAGCTTGTTCATCCCGTTGTTGATTACCATTCCACTAATTATCCTGGCACTCTGGTTAATCCACGCGGCCCTGGCGGGAAAAATTGAGATTGAGACTGAAAAAACACCAGTAAAGAAACCCAGGCTTCCTGGCTAAGGCCGTTTTTCTGCAAAGTTTCCCCTGCCATTTTGTAATGGTTACACGACTCTTTGTTCGAGTTCAGTCATCGAAGGGCGTCCCCTTCAATTTTTTTTCAAAACCCAGCCCCATGTGAGCAGATATATGACTACCTGGCTTTAGCTCGTACTGCTTTCGCAATGCCATGGAAAAGGCTTCCTTGAAGCCGAGACGTGGATATAACTCGAGTACATTCGCCAGGGCATCCGGGGGAATCTCGTCAAATCGAATTCCAATGACATCCACGCCCGCACCAAAGTGTACCAGGGCAATTTCAGGATCAAGGGCGTGGGCAATACCCACGGCAGAATGCAGTGCAATGGCTTCATGTACCAGAGCGGCACGTTCAGCATCATAGTTCGCGTCGAGGCAGAATTCGTGCGCTACTTTTGCGCCAACGTATTCAAAAGAGCCGGGGGACTCTGCATATTTATCCGTTACACCCAGGTCATGCATGATACTCGCAAGGTAAAATACCTCCCGGTCAAACTTCAGGCCATCCTGGTGGGCCAGGATGCAGCCAAAAGCATAGGTGCGGTAACAGTGATTAAGAAGATATTCATCGGACAGCTGGCGTACCAGCTCGGTAGCCTGGGTGGCAATCGCTGAATCCGGCACGCGATGGGCATCGGGTACAAGCTGCATCAGTTCCCTCATACCCAGCTTGCGCTGCAATTTTAGCTTTGCCATTCTGATATCCATCCCGATAAAGCGGGGTAGCATGGTACATGCGTGCAGGCGGCCGGGATCTTTTGATAACTGCCGACCCGCGTCGTTTAAATTAATATCGTTCATGTATCCTCCTTCTCCGGGGCAAGGTTGGTGCCCTGTTTCAGGTCAGGGCCAGTTTATGGATTGCAGATTCCAGGCCCAGCCCGAGCAGGTTTTCCAGGCCGGATTTGATGGTAAACAGGCGGTTTGATAAGCGATTATTCTCCATGACCTCGTTCTGAAAAGCAGGCCTTGACTCGACAGCCAGGTACCACCGGTGCAGTTGTGGATGGTGCTCTGCAAAGGGATATCCGGTTTCCAACAGGCGCAGCACTTTCATGGACCAGAAAATATCTGCAACAGTAAATTCATCTCCACATAAATACTCTCGCCCATCCTGCATCTCTCCATCGAGGCGCTGAAAAGCACGATAAAGCTTAACGAGATGAACCTTCAAAAACGTCTAACGCGATCTTGCGGGTACTGTAACCGTCATAAAAAGAAACCAGGTTTTCCGCGTCATTGCGCGGCTGCGGCCAGTTCACCAAGTTTTTTTCGTTCCTTCGGGCTTAGCATGGCAAGTCTTCCAAGGCCCCAGTGGAATGTGACATAGCGAATTGAAAGATGTAGTTCTCTTGCCTCATCCACAAGAACCATCACCTGCCTCGTGCCCTGGACCAGTTTGCGGTATCAACCGGGGACCTGCGAATGTCGTATCGAGATATTCAATAATGTCCATGGACTCAAGGTACAGGGCACCATCGTGTACCAGCGCCGGGACAACCATGTCCGGGTGAATTTGCGCATAGGCTTCGGTCATGTGATGTTTCCTGACCAGCGACACGATTCGGCTGACCCAGCGACCATCCTCCCCTTCGCATGCTGCGGCTCTACTATCATCAAAGTGCACCTCACGGCCACGCTGCAGCCCTTTTCACCAAGTGCAAAACGTACCCGCTGGGCACAGGCGCGCCGTCTAAATGGAACAGGTGCAGCCCTTCAAGTTTTGACGCCATCGGGCTCGCGGGATTATTTATTCCTGGCATATGGGATTCGGTGTTTTTTTATGTACTATCTCGCATATTATATTGAATGCAACAATTTTTATACGAAATGGTACATAATTATGGGCGGTGTAAACGTGGACGACCACGACTTTTTGACGAGGAAACGGCGCTTCGGGCAGCCGGGAAGTTTTCTGGAATCGGGGTTTTGCGGCGACTTCCCTGGATGACCTGGCGAGCGCATGAACATGAACAGGCCAAGTATTTACAGGCCTTTGGTGACAAGGAGTCGATCTATCGCAGGCCCTGGGGCAGTTTGGAGAACACATGCGCCGGGAGTTTGCGGCTACCCTGAGAAAAGAAAGCGATATTCGCAAGGGACTGAGAAAGCTCTATCGCAAGGCACTGATACCTATACAGCCGGTGATGCTCCTCTCGGCTGCATGGTAATGTGTACTGCACCTGCAGCGGCTATATGAACACCCGGAGATCCAGGCTGACCTGCAGGCAGTCATTGAAGAAATCGATTTCCGGGTGAAGCGGCGTCTCTCAAGTGCGAAAGAAGAAGGTCAGCTGGACAGCAATGAATTTGAAGCGCTGAGTAATAGTGCTGCAAGCGCTACAACATAGCCTGGCGATTCGCGTGAGATCTGCGAACCAAAACGCTCACTGAGAAATTTTATTGATACCAGTCTCGACTTGTTACCTGGGCCAGGGAATAATTGTTTACCTTAAACAGGAGAAAATAGTATGGCTGGAATTTGAGGGTGGTTGCCTGTGTGGAAAGGTCAGGTATAAGAGTGATGCGGAA